>NZ_JBHTRZ010000007.1:0-543108 GCF_042795335.1 Streptomyces sp. NPDC056479
GGCACCGACGGGGCGGCCGGAGCAGCCGGGGCGGCGGGCGCGGGCTTGGAGGCCGATGGGGAGGTCCCTGCAGCCCCCGCGGCCGCAGTACCCGCCGGAGCCGCGGCACCGACGCCGGGCTTGTAGTCGGCGAAGAAGTCCCACCAGGCTCGGTCTACCGAATTCGGGTCCTGGAGGTACTGCTGATAGATCTCGTCGACGAGCCACTCGTTCGGACCGAACGCAGCCGCGGGGTTCTTGCCCGCTTGGTCGGTGTCGGTCGAGATGCTCGAGTTACTGGGGGACTGTGGCGACACGGCGGCAACCGCCCTCTTCCGCTTCACAAGGTGATGGACAGCGGGAATAAAGGCTACGCCTCCATGGCCGGGAAGGTCAGGCCGAGCAAGGTCATCGTCGCGTAAGTCACATCAGAAAGTGTGTTTCGTGCCTGGAAATGGCGGGAAACAAGCGTGGTTCCGCTTCAGATGGGAAGGCGAGGCCGCGACCCGGCGCCGGGATTGCGCAGGTCTGGACCTGATCACACGTGTCCGCCTGGCGGGACCGACGTGGATCTTGTGGCTCCGCTTCGAACTTTACGTCAACTTTGAACGGACGGCTGCCCCGGGAGCGTGACGAGAATCCGGCAGCCCCGCTCGGATTCGGCCACGCCGATCCGGCCCCCGTGCAGATCCACGGCCCAGCGCGCGATGGCCAGCCCCAGCCCCGTACCGCCGTCGCTGCCGGGCCCGTGCGGGCGGCGGACGGCGCCCCGGTTGAAGCGCTCGAAGACCTTGTGCCACTCCGACTTCGGGATGCCCGGCCCCTCGTCCAGGACCTCCAGCTCCAGCGACTCCGGATAGGGCCCGCGCCGCGCCTTGACCGTCACGCGGCCGTGCGCCGGGCTGTGCTTGATCGCGTTGTCGATGAGGTTGGCGACGACCTGGTGGATGCGCTCGGGATCGGCGTGCGCGGTCAGCTCGGGCGGGGAGACGTCGAGGTGCAGATGGACGTCCGTACGGGTGTGGCTGCCGGAGCCCGAGGCCATGCCGCCGCGCGCCGAGGCGACCATGTTGGCCTCCTTCAGCACACCGGACAGGTACGGCCACACCTCGAAGCGCCGCATGCGCAGCGGTACGACGCCGTTGTCCAGGCGGGACAGGTCCAGCAGTGTCTCCACGAGCCGGCCCAGCCGCTCGGTCTGCTTCAGCGCGGTGCGCATCGTCTCGGGGTCGGCCTCGGCGATGCCGTCGACCACGTTCTCCAGCACGGCCCGCAGGCCCGCGATCGGGGTGCGCAGCTCGTGCGAGACGTTCGCCACCAGCTCCTTGCGCTGCTGGTCCTGGGCCTCGAGCTCGTCGGCCATCAGGTTGATCGTCTCGGCCAGGTCGCCCAGCTCGTCCCGGCGGTTGTCCTTCACCCGGCGTGTGTAGTCGCCCTGCGAGATGGACCGGGCCACCGTGTTCATCTCGTCCAGCGGCGCGGTGAGCGAATGCGCCACGAACTGCGTAATGAGCAGTGTGGCGATCATCGAGAAGACCGTGATGAAGCGGAGCTCCGTCTGGGTGCGCACCGCGATCATCGACAGGCCGGTGGTGATCAGCACCGCGATGACGACCAGCGTGCCCAGCTTGGTCTTGATCGAGAACGGACTTACGCCGCCCCAGGGCTCCCCGGGGCCTCTCCGCGGAGCCGGCCCGTCGCTCATGGCGTCGGGGTCTCCAGGGCGTAGCCCACGCCGTGCACGGTACGGATCCGCTCGGCGCCGATCTTCCGGCGCAGCGCCTTGATGTGGCTGTCGACGGTCCGGGTGCCGGAGGCGTCCGCCCAGTCCCACACCTCGGCGAGCAGCTGCTCACGGGAGAGCACCGCGCGCGGGGTGTTCGCCAGGCACACCAGCAGATCGAACTCGGTCGGAGTGAGGTGAACATCCTCACTCCGGACCCGGACGCGTCGCTGCGCGTGGTCGATCTCCAGCTCGCCGAGCCGCAGGATGCCCGACCGCGGCGTCGTTGCGGCCAGCGCGGCCCGCTCGACGCGGCGCAGCAGCACATGCACGCGTGCCGCCAGCTCCCGCATCGAGAACGGCTTGGTCATGTAGTCGTCGGCGCCGACCCCGAGCCCGACCAGCATGTCGGTCTCGTCGTCGCGCGCGGTCAGCATCATCACCGGCACCGGCCGCGCGGCCTGCACCCGCCGGCATACCTCCAGGCCGTCGAAGCCCGGCAGCATGATGTCGAGGATCAGCAGGTCGGGCTGCCAGGCCTCGGCCGTGTCGACCGCCGCAGGACCGTCGCCCGCCGTCTGCACGAGGAATCCCTCGGCACGCAGGCGGGCCGCGATGGCGTCCACGATCGTCGGATCGTCCTCGACCACGAGGACCCGGCGCTGTGCGCCCGGCGTCGCCGCCGTGCCGTTGTGGGAGGTGTGTGTCTGCTCCATCGCCCGCCCCAAAGTTGCTTTCCGGAATCCGTGGGGTGATTCCTCTGACTGGCTATGCCTGCTCATGCTTGCGATTGACGCTTGAATGATCCGCGTCAGGTGAGCAGAGTACGGGGAGTCACCGCGCCACGGCTATCCAGGTCGTACGGCAAGGTGTACGACGTCCGGAACGCCCCGGGCAACGGGGATCTCTTCGGTACGCACCTGTTGGAATCCGGCATTACACAAGGTTTCTTCGAATTCCGGAGAGGGCTGGGCAGACCATACGGCCAGTACCCCACCCGGCCTCAACACCCGTGCGCAGGCCGCGAGTCCGGCCGGTGAGTAGAGGCTGTCGTTGCCCTCGGTGACGGTCCATCCCGGCCCGTTGTCGATGTCGAGACACAGGGCGTCATACGTGTCGGAAGTCTCATGCACGTACGCCACGAGATCGGTTTCCAGAATCCCGGTGCGCGGGTCGGCGAGGGCGCGGGCGGAGAAGTGCGACAAGGGTCCGTCAAGATGCCAGCCGATAATCGCGCTCTCGCGCTCGACGACGGTGATCCTTCCGGGGCGTGGATCGGCGGCGGCGTGTGCGAGCGAGAAGCCGACGCCGAGGCCGCCGATCAGCAGGTGCGGCCGCGGCCGGCCGGGCAGCGCGCCGAGCGCCGAGTCGACCAGCAGCCGCTCCGAACGCCCGTCGGAGGTGTCCATCAGGAAACAGCCGTTCGCGATGATCTGCAGCAGTTCGCCGTGCCGCCGCAGCACGATCTCGCCGTGGGGGCCTTCGTGACGGTCCAGGACTTCAGGGAGGTCGTACGAAGTGGGCATCGGGTCATCCTCGCAGCTCCGGACGGTCCGGCCGAGGGAATTGCCTCAGAGGGCGAGCCCGTGCCCGTACCCGAACACGGGATTCTCCGTGTCGTTCGGCACGTCCGGCCTTGACGCGGCCACCGCCGCCATCGAGCGCGGGAGCTCGAACGGCAGCCTCCCCTCGGGCCGCGCCCGCCCGAACGCGACGTCCAGGAGGGCGTTGTCGCTCGCTCCGAAATCGGCCATCAGGACGGCCGCCCGGTCGGCGATCTCGGGGAGTACGGCGGGCCGCTCCAGGTTGACGCAGACCAGGATCGGGACCGTGTCCAGCCGCCGCAGGATCTCCTTCGGCTCGTCCTCGGGGAAGAAGCACTCGAAGACACCGGGCCGCTGCTCGTGGGGCGTGCGCAGCCGCAGGATCGCCACCTCGGCGTCCGCCGGATCACCGACAACATTCCCGTACGCCGGGGCCGCCTGCTCGCCGACGCCCTGGACGTAGAGATCGGGCCTACCGCGCGGCGGCAGCAGGGCGTGGTTGGTCAGGACCGTCAGCGCCCCGCGCTGTGCCGCCTCGCCCAGCGCCGTGAACTCGCTCGCGCCGACGGTCTCCTCGGCCCGGTCGGGATCGACGTACGGGTTCTCGAAGAGGCCCAGTACGAACTTCTCGCGCAGCAGCCGCCGTACGGAGTCGTCGATCCGGCGCTCCGGGACGCGCCCGGTGCGCACCAACTCCACGATCACCTCGGGGCACTGTTCCCCGCCGAACTGGTCGTGAAGCCGAGGGGCTCGCGCAACAGGGCGGTCAGGACGCCCCTGTTGAAGCCGAAGCCGACCTCCTCCCAGTCGGTGCCGACGGGTTGGCCGTAGTACGGGATGATCTGCGAGCAGCCCGCCCCGTACGCCGCCACCGGCTCGCTCGCGGCCTCGGCCGACGAACCGAACGTCCCCGACTGCCGTGACCAGCGCGGCTCCGTCGCCAGGTCGGTCTGCGGGTGCAGCGCCACCCGGAAGCCGACCGCGAGGTACTCCCGCCGGACGGTGTCCGAGAACCGTTCCACCAGCTCCGCGTCCCCGACCGCCGCCGGCCCCAGCGGCTCCGGCCAGGCCGAGACGTCGCCGGAGCCGAAGGACGCTCCGGGATTGTCGGTGAAGGCGCGGCCCGGGTCGGCCGGTTGGCCCACTCGGCCATCTCACGGGCGCCGCCCTGCCCCAGCAGGTTGAAGTGGGTCAGATGACGGCCGGCGACCAGCTCCGTGGTGCCGTACCGGAGGAAGGGGCCCGCTTCGGCGAGCCGGCCCGCCTGCCAGGAACCGGCCGGCGAAGTTCTTCGACATGGGTGGGCGGCTGAGGGTGTACGTGGACCGGCTGCTGCGGGCGCTCACGTTCACGGGGGCGGGGCTGCCGGTGGACCGGTGACCTGGTTGAGAGGTTCCTGAGAATCAGCTCCCGAGTGGCGCCGGTCACAGACATGCTCGGGCCGCGGGCGAAAGGTGGGGGAAACGGAAGGAGCGCCTCACCTTGGAACGGACTGCGGCTGGGGGTGCGACGGACCCGGTACCGGTGCCCGGTGAGGCGGGCCTGCCCGATGCGGCCGAGCTGCTGGACGGGATGCCGCGCCAGCGCGGACCGGTGGGCGCCACCGCGACGAACGCCATCGCGTCTCCGTCACCGGCACCGATCACCTCCGAGGCCACGGCCGCGCCCGGTACCCGCGCCCGCGCCTTCCGTCCCTGGCGTCTGCTCCCCACCCCCACCGGCACCCCGTTCACCTTCGGCTACGCCGCCGTACTGGCCGCAACCTCCCTGGTCGTCACCTACGCCGACTCCTCTCTCGTGCACGCCCTGCACCAGGGCTCCAGCACCGATGTGGCCCACCTCGTGCGCACGCCCGCGCTGGTGCTGTTCGCCAGCGCGCTGTGGATCGCCGGCGGCATCCTGGCGCCGTACACGCTCTGCTTCGTGCTCGTGCTCACCGCGCTGGAGCGGCGCATCGGAGGCGCGCGCACGGCCGTCGTCTTTCTGGCCGGGCACGTCCTGGCCACGCTCGCGACCGAGGTCCCGGTGGGGCTGGCGGTACTGGTCGGCCACCTCCCCGACAGCTCGCTGCACCGCCTCGACTACGGCGTCAGCTTCGGCGTCGCGACGAGCATCGGCGCGCTGACCGGGCTGCTGCGGCCGTGGCTGCGGTGGCCGGTGCTGGTGCCGTTCGGCGGGATGCTGATCCAGGACCTGCTGAACCTCACGGATCCGCTGACCGGTTGGGGGCATCTGATCGCCCTGGTCATCGGGATCGGGCTGTGGCCGGCGGTGCGCCGCTGGCGACGGCCCGAGTAACCCGCCCCGGGCAGTCACGTGGCCGGCTCCTGGGCCGCGATAGGGCACCTGCGGTCAAGGGTCGGGAAGAGCTGAGCCCCGGCCGCCGTTCACCATGAATGGCGAGGTCACACCCCGTGCCTCAGCTGATCGCTCACAGCGAACGGCGGCCGGGGAACATTCCCACTCTCCCAAGCATTGAGTCGGCATAACTCAACTTGACTGCCTAAGGGGAGATCATGGCTTCGACGTCCACTTCGCTCACCCTGCCCGTGCTGCCGCTCGACGACGATGTCGTGCTGCCCGGGATGGTGGTCCCGCTGGACTTGAACGACGCTGATGTACGCGCCGCGGTGGAGGCCGCCCAGGCCGCCGCCCGCTCCACACCGGGAAAGCCCAGGGTGCTCCTGGTGCCACGCATCGACGGGACCTACCCGGGCACCGGTGTGCTCGGCACCGTCGAGCAGGTCGGCCGGCTGGCCGACGGTGACCCGGGCGCCCTGATCCGCGGTCGCGGCCGGGTGCGGATCGGCGCCGGGACGACCGGGCCGGGTGCCGCGCTGTGGGTCGAGGGGACCCGGATCGACGAGAGCGTGCCCGAGCCGCTGCCCGGACAGGTCGCGGAACTGGTGAAGGAGTACAAGGCGCTTGCCACCGCCTGGCTGCGCAAGCGCGGCGCCTGGCAGGTCGTCGACCGCGTCCAGGCCATCGACGAGGTGTCCCAGCTCGCCGACAACTCCGGGTACTCCCCCTTCCTGACCACCGAGCAGAAGATCGAGCTGCTGGAGACCGCCGACCCGGTCGCCCGCCTCAAGCTCGCCACCCAGCAACTGCGCGACCACCTCGCCGAGCAGGACGTCGCCGAGACCATCGCCAAGGACGTCCAGGAAGGCGTCGACAAGCAGCAGCGAGAGTTCCTGCTGCGCCGCCAGCTCGAAGCCGTACGCAAGGAACTGCGCGAGCTGAACGGCGAGCAGGACGGCGAGGAGTCCGACGACTACCGCGCCCGTGTCGAGGCCGCCGACCTGCCCGAGAAGGTCCGCGAGGCCGCCCTCAAGGAGGTCGACAAGCTGGAGCGGTCCAGCGACCAGTCGCCCGAGGGTTCATGGATCCGCACCTGGCTGGACACCGTCCTCGAACTGCCGTGGAACGAGCGCACCGAGGACGCCTACGACATCCAGGGCGCGAAGGACGTGCTGGACGCCGAGCACGCGGGCCTGGAGGACGTGAAGGAGCGGATCACCGAGTACCTGGCGGTGCGCAAGCGCCGCAGCGACCGCGGCCTGGGTGTCGTCGGCGGCCGGCGCGGCGGTGCCGTCCTGGCGCTGGTCGGCCCGCCCGGCGTCGGCAAGACCTCGCTCGGTGAGTCCGTCGCGCACGCGATGGGGCGCAAGTTCGTCCGCGTCGCCCTCGGCGGTGTCCGGGACGAGGCGGAGATCCGCGGCCACCGGCGGACGTACGTGGGCGCGCTGCCCGGCCGTATCGTCCGCGCCATCAAGGAGGCCGGGTCGATGAACCCGGTGGTCCTGCTCGACGAGATCGACAAGGTGGGGTCCGACTTCCGGGGCGACCCGGCGGCAGCCCTGCTGGAGGTCCTGGACCCGGCCCAGAACCACACCTTCCGGGACCACTACCTGGAGGTGGAACTGGACCTGTCCGACGTCGTCTTCCTGGCCACGGCGAACGTCCTGGAGGCCATCCCCGAGGCCCTGCTCGACCGTATGGAGCTGGTCCGCCTCGACGGCTACACCGAGGACGAGAAGATCGTCATCGCGCGTGACCACCTGCTCCCGCGCCAGCTGGAGCGGGCCGGGCTGAACAAGGACGAGGTCGCCATCGACGAGGGCGCCCTGCGCAGGCTCGCCGGCGAGTACACCCGCGAGGCGGGTGTCCGTAACCTCGAGCGGTCCATCGCCCGTCTGCTGCGCAAGGTGGCGGCCGAGCACGAACTGGGTCGCCGGAAGCTGCCGTTCACCATCGACGACGGCGACCTGCGCTCCCTGATCGGGCGACCGCACCACGTCCCCGAGTCCGCCCAGGACCCGGCGGAGCGCCGTACGGCGGTGCCGGGCGTGGCGACGGGTCTGGCGGTGACCGGCGCGGGCGGTGACGTCCTGTTCGTGGAGGCGTCGCTGGCCGACCCCGAGACGGGCGCGGCGGGCCTGACGCTGACGGGTCAGCTGGGCGATGTGATGAAGGAGAGCGCTCAGATCGCCCTGTCCTTCCTCCGCTCGCGCGGTGCCGAACTGGAGCTGCCGGTCGCCGATCTGAAGGACCGTGGGGTGCACATCCACTTCCCGGCGGGCGCGGTGCCGAAGGACGGCCCGAGCGCGGGCATCACGATGACGACGGCCCTCGCCTCGCTGCTGTCCGGCCGGCTGGTCCGCACGGACGTGGCGATGACCGGCGAGGTCTCGCTGACCGGCCGGGTGCTCCCGATCGGCGGTGTGAAGCAGAAGCTGCTGGCGGCCCACCGCGCGGGCGTCACGACCGTCATCATCCCCAAGCGCAACGAGCCCGACCTGGACGACGTCCCGGCGGAGGTGCTGGACAAGCTCGACGTCCATGCCGTCACCGACGTCCGCCAGGTCCTGGAACTGGCGCTGTCGCCGGCCACCAATGGCGCGGCGCCGGAGGTTCCGGTCGCGGCGTGACGGACGTGACCGGATAGGGAAGGCCCGGGTCCCGTGAGGGAGGCCCGGGCCTTCGCCGTACTAACCGTTGGCGAGCGCCTCGACCCTGTCGAGGGGCCCGTTGAACTTGTTGTGGTCACCGACGGTCGGTCCGGAGGACGTGTACTGCCACATCGTGTAGTAGCTCCAGCCCGCCGGCAGTTCCCCGACCGCCGCCGCGTACCGGGCGACCCACAGCGGGTTGGCGGTGGCGAATCCGCTGTGGTTGCCGGTGCACTGCTTCCACCAGCTGGTGGCCGTATAGATGACCGGGTCGCGGCCGGTGCGTGCCTTGTACTGGTTCACGAAGTCGCGGATCCAGGTGACCATCGCGGCCGGGGTCTTGCCGTAGCAGGCATCCCCGTACGGGTTCCACTCGATGTCGAGGGCGCCGGGCAGGGTCTTGCCGTCGCGGGACCAGCCCCCGCCGTGGTCGACGAAATAGTTCGCCTGGGTTGCGCCATTGGTGGTGTCCGGGGTCGCGAAGTGGTAGGCGCCGCGGATCATGCCGATGTCGTAGGAGCCGTCGTACTGCTGGGTGAAATAGGGGTTCGTGTAGTAGGTCCCCTCGGTGGCCTTCACATAGGCCCACTTCACGCCGTTGCCCCACAGCGTCGACCAGGCGACGTTGCCCTGATGGCTGGCGACGTCGACGCCTTCGGTCTCGGCGGCCAGGTCAGAGACGGGGGCGCCGTCCACGCCGTCGTGGGCCATGACGCCGATGCCCATGTGGGCCGAGCCGCGGGGCGGGGGGTCGTCGGCGGATGCGGGTGCGGACAGGGGGAGTAGAAGGAGCAGGGCGGCGGCGAGCAGCACCCCGGCGAGGTGCGGGCGCCGGTTGCGGAGCAGTTCGGGTCTGTGCACGGGCATAGCGTGCCTCCGAAGGCTCGGTGACGCTCGGTGGGGAGTTGTGCGTGTCCCGTGACGCGGCCGACGCCGGAGTGCGTGTGGCGTGGGCATGCCATCACGGTTCGACAGGGAAGTTATGCGGCCGGAACAGCAGGTGGAAGGGGGTCCGGAGGCTGCCGTTGGTCTAAGCCTGCGAAATACTGGCGGAGCAGCGGCGATGACGGCGGTTGGCGGAAACTTTCACGACCGGGAAGAACGAGGCAGGGGCTGACGTGCGCGAAGACGGAAACGGTGCCGGGCGCCGAGTCGAATCCGGGGGTGCCCCCTCTGGAGGAGTGACCGGTGGTGGTCTGGGCCGGCCCGAATTCCTGGACCTGGAACGTGAGCTGACGGTCCTGTTCCGACGCGCCCGGGCCAAGCAGGGCGAGATGGCCCGCGAGGTCCATCCGGACCTGGAGTCCGCGGCGTACGGTCTGCTGGTCCGTCTGGATGACGCCGGCCGCCAGCGGGCCACCGAACTCGCCGCCTACATCGGCGTCGGCAAGGCCACCATGTCCCGCCAGCTGCGCGCCCTGGAGGACCTGGGTCTGGTCGCCCGCGAGCCCGACCCCGCCGACGGGCGGGCCTGGCTGGTCCACCTCACCGAGGTGGGACGCGGCCGGGTCGCCAAGGTGCGCGAGGCCCGGCGGGCTCGCTATGTCGAGCAGCTGTCGCACTGGGACCGGCAGGAAGTGGCCGAGCTGGCCCGGCTGCTGAATCAGTTGAACCGGGGGATGGAGAAGTAACTGAGCCGAGGGGCGGAGAAGCAGACGTTGCGCCCCGGCGTCCGGCTCACAGCTCCGTGTACACGATCGTCGCGTCGTCGTGGGTCTTGCTGCGCCCCAGATACGTCCGCTCCTGCGCGTCCGCCGTCTCCAGCGCCCGCACCCGCTCCACCAGCGCCCGCGCCCCCTCCTTCCGCACGAAGGCGAAGCAGTCCGTCCAGTCCCCCTCCCGGAACTTCTCCACCCACCGGCTCGCCCCGTCCGTCAGCGCGGCCAGGGCCCGGACCTCCCCTCGTGGCAGCACTCCCGTCACCGCCCGCTGAGCCACCGACGGATCCGCGGCGGCCGTGAAGAAGCCGCCCTCCTGATTGCGGATGTGGGCGTCGATCATGGCGTCCGTGGCCAGGGAGGCCCGGGGGAGGCGGGCGAGACGGTCGTCCAGGTGTGGCGTGATCCTGCCGTCCGGCGACTCCAGGAGCAGGGCCGAGTCCGAGAGGATCAGGTACTCCACCGTCCCCGCCGACCAGCGCGCCACGACCACGGTTGCCTGTGGGGTGCGCGGGTGAGAAAGGTCACAGGTTTGCGCGTGTGCCTCGGCGGTACGCGCAATGGCGCGGGCCAACACGTCGGCGAGGGGAACATCGGGGAGTGAAAGGGTCAGTTCGGTCAGGGCTCCGCCGAGTCGCGCGGTGAACCAGGGGACGGAATGCAGACAGCCTGTCTCGCCTCTCGGTGGGGTGACTCCGTCCAGGACGACCAGTGCGCCGCCCTGTCCCGAGGCGGGGAGGCCGACACTTGCGAAGTCCTCGTTGGGGCGGGCCGGATCACCGGACTCCGAAACAAGCTCTGTTCGCATTCGGCCAGTCTGCACGAGCCCTTCACAACGTTCGCGAAGGGGTCTCATTGGTCGTCGATTGGGTGCAGCGGCGCAGGTCAGGCGCCTGATTTGGGGTGGAATCGTTCGCTCCGCGGGGGCGTGGCGGCGAATACTGCCATCGCCTGCCGCAGACGTCCAACCGGCATGCCGTACAAGGCCTGTGCACGAGCCGGAGGAACTTGCCCGCCAACTCCCCTCCGGGGTTCACTCCTTCGGGTGGCGGGTCAGGTGATGCGCGACCGTTGCCCACCGGCACTGGGAGGGTCGGGGACCGGTTAGGGCACCCCCTGCTTCAGCGAAGTCCCGCGAGCTTGGGGGAGGGGTGTACGTACGGTCGGCGGTAGTTGACGAAGCGTCATCCGGACCCATGGGTATCACGAGTCAGGAATGCGAGCACCGGTGCAGAAGATGCGGCCTCGTCGCTCAGGCAAGCAGACGGCCTCCGCAGGGGGCACGCAACCCACTCCCGGCACCACCACCGACGTCACACCCGCCGGCAAGGGGCGCCCGACGCACGTACGGAACCGGCTGATCGTCGCCGTGGCCGTGGTGGCCGCCGCCATCGCCGCGGCCGGCGTCCCCTCGATCGTCGCCGCCTCCGGGCAGCTGAACGACTCCCAGGAGCTGGTGACCCTCGCCGGGCAGACGGAGGACGCGCTCACGCTCGCGCACTCCCTCGCCGACGAGCGGGATCAGGTGACGTCGTACATCGCCGCCGGGCGGCCCAAGTCCAAGGCGCCCAGCGAGCAGCGCAGCGCCCGGGTCGACCGGCAGGTCGAGGAGCTGCGCGCCGACACCGACGCCCCCGCCTCGCTGCACGACGACCTCGACGGCATCGCGGCCCTGCGCCGCTCCGCGCTCACGGGCAAGAGCAGCGCGCTCCAGGCCCACGAGGCGTACTCCGCCGCCATCGCCGAACTGCACCGGCTCGCCGAGCGGCTGGCCGAGCAGATGCCGCCCCGCGCGGGCTCCGGCGCCTACGCCCTCGCCGAACTCGACTCCGCCGTACAGCAGGCCGCCGCGGTGCGCGGGCTGCTGCTCGCCGCGCTCAGCGTGCCGACCACCACCGAGACCGTCATCGACCCCGTCACCGGCATCGCGAGCACCCAGGAGACCTCCTCGGGCGCCGACGCCAAGCAGCGTGCCGAGCTCAGCGCCGCCGCCCAGCAGGCCCGCCTGCGCTCCGACGCGGCGCTCGCCGACTTCCACGACACCGCCCAGAAGAGCGCGCGCACCTCGTACGACTCCACGGTCACCGGCCCCGAGGTCGACACGGCCGAGCGGTATCTGACGGCGCTCACCGACCAGGCCACGCTCTCCGACCGGGACCTGGCCACGAACACCGAGCGGGCCGAGGCCGCCCTCTCCGCCCGCGTCGATCTGATGCGCGGCGCCGAGTCCGCCCTCTACGACCGCCGCACCAAGGCCCTGGAACAGCTGCGCGACGACGACGTCACCGCGCTGGAGATCCGCATCGCGATCCTCGGCGCCCTGGTGCTGCTCGCCGTCGGCGTCGCCACCGGCATGGCCCGCAGCCTCACCCGGCCCCTCGCCGTCCTGCGGCTCGGCTCCGCACGGCTCGCGCAGGCCGAGAACCCGGCGGCCGAAGAGCCCGTCAGGTTCACCGGGCGCAAGGACGAGTTCGCGCAGGTCGTCAACTCCGTCAACGCCCTGCACACGCACGCCGTCGCCCTCCACGAGCGCATCACCACCCTGGAGTCCGACCGCAAGCACCTGGTCGGGCAGCGGCAGAAGATGGCCGATGCCCGTGAGGGGCTGCGCGCCGAACTCGCGGCGTCCGCCGGCCAGCTGGAGCGGCTGCGCGACAGCATCGGCAGCACCTTCGTCAACCTGGCCCTGCGCACCCTCGGCCTGGTGGAGCGCCAGCTCGCCGTCATCGAAGGCCTGGAGGAGCGCGAGCAGGACCCCGAGCGCCTCGCCACGCTCTTCAAGCTCGACCACTTCGCCACGGTCATGCGCCGGCACAGCGAGAACCTCCTCGTGCTGGCCGGCACCGAGCACGTCCAGCAGCACGCCGGACCGGTCCCGCTGGTCGACGTGGTCCGCGCGGCGGTCAGCGAGATCGAGCGGTACGAGCGGGTGCGGATCGCCGCGCTCCCGCCGCACGCGCACGTGGCCGGTTTCGCCGCCGACGACCTCTCCCACCTCCTCGCCGAGCTGATGGAGAACGCCACCTCGTTCTCCCCGCCCGATCTGCCCGTCGAGATCTCCGGCTGGCTGCTGGAGAACGGCGAGGTCATGCTCTCCGTGCAGGACGAGGGCATCGGCATGACGAGCGATCGTCTGACCCGCCTCAACGCCCGCCTGGCCGACTTCGACCCCGAGGCGTCCTACGACCAGGAGGGCGACAACGGCCTGGGCCTCGGCCTCTACGTCGTCGCCCGCCTCGCACACCGCCACGGCATCCGCGTCCAGCTGCGCGAGCAGAAGCAGGGCGGCATCGCGGCGGTCGCGGTCCTGCCCAGAACCCTGCTGGCGCAGGCCCCCGCCGCCGCGGTCCCCTCGGACACCCCGCACCACGCCTCCCCCCACGCCTTCTCCCTCCCCGGCGCCGACGCCGAGGCCAACTCCAACGTGCTGCGCGGCCGCGCCAAGGACGACGACCCGCTGGTCGCGCTGGCGGAGCGGGCCGTACGGGAGACGGCGCAGGAGGACGCGGCCAAGGACGAGTCGGACGACCGTACGGCGTCGGAACCCGTCGAGGCCGGTCGTCCCGAGCCCGAGGCGACGCCTGCCGAGACCACGATGGAACTTCTCATCCCGGCGCCCGCCGAGGAGCCTGAACTCCCGGCCGCAGACCCCTACGCCATCGGACCGGACACCCATGAGCGGGCCCGGGACGACGGGGACCAGGGGGAGGACCGCGTCACCGACAAGGGCCTGCCCAAGCGCACTCCCAAGATCACCACCCCCGCGGAGACCCCGCGGCCGCGGACCGGCGGCGTCGACGCCGAGGCCCTGCGCAAACGGCTCGGCGGCTTCCGTCGCGGCGCGGAGGCCGGCTATCGCGACGTCGAGGCGGAGATCGCCGAACAGACCGGTCAGAGCAAGGCACCGACCGCAGGAACCACCGAGTCCGAAGCAGCCACGGGGGGCACAGTCGAGGAGGCAAGCAGTTGACCGCGCCCAGTACCTTCGGACTGAGCAGTGAAGCCCGCAACCTGCACTGGTTGTTGACGAATCTGGTCGAGGAGGTGCCGGGCATCCAGTCGGTCGCCGTCGTCTCCTCCGACGGCCTGCTCCTCCTCTCCTCGGACCACGCCCGCAACGAGGCGGCCCGGGAGGCGAGGAACGACCGGCCCGCCGGCCCCCGCGGCTCCTCCGCCGACCTCGCCACCATCGTCTCCGGCATCGGCAGCCTCACCATCGGCGCCGCCAAGCTGATGCAGTTCGGCGGGGTGAAGCACACGATGGTCGCGATGGAGGAGGGCAGCCTGTTCGTCATGTCCATCAGCGACGGCTCGCTGCTCGGCGTGCACGGCTCCGCGGACTGCGACATGAGCGTGGTGGCCTATCACATGGCGCTCTTCGTCGGCCGCGCCGGCCACGTCCTCACCCCCGAACTCCGCAGCGAGCTGCGGAAATCCGTCGAGGCCGCGTCGGCAGGGAGTACCCGATGAGCAACGCCCCGAAGAGCAGGCCCCATCTCCCCGTACGCGGCGGCGACCGCAAACCCGCCCGCGTACGCCCCTACTCGCTCACCGGCGGCCGTACCCGCTTCGGCCACGTCCTCCTCGTCGAGACCTTCGTCGCGGCCCTGGAGGCGCCTCAGGAGCGCAAGGAACTGACGAACGGGTCCCTCTCCAGCCGTGTCATGCCGGAGATGCGGGCCATCGTCGAACTCTGCCGCCGTATGCGCACGGTGGCCGAGATCGCCGCGCTGCTGAAGATGCCGCTCGGCGTGGTCCGCGTGCTCCTCAGCGATCTCGCGGACCAGGGAAAGATCCGTGTGTACGGCACCGGAACCGGCCATGGCACAGGCCGGCCGGACCGCGCTCTGCTGGAAAGGGTGCTGAGTGGACTCCGTCGTCTCTGACGCCGCCACCTCCTTCGGCGTCACCCCGCTCCCCGCTGAGGAGGAGCACCCGCGGTCCTGGCAGACGGACCGCACCCGGGCCCCCGTCGCCACGAAGATAGTCGTGGCGGGCGGTTTCGGCGTGGGCAAGACCACGCTGGTCACCGCCGTCTCGGAGATCACGCCCCTGCAGACCGAGGCGCTGATGACCGAGGCGAGCGAGGACACCGACGACCTCACCGCCACGCCCGGCAAGCTCACCACCACCGTGGCCATGGACTTCGGCCGGATCACGCTCGACGACGACCTGGTGCTCTACCTGTTCGGCACGCCGGGCCAGCAGCGGTTCTGGTTCATGTGGGACGACCTGGTGCGCGGCGCGATCGGGGCGGTCGTGCTCGCCGACACCCGGCGGCTGAAGGACTGCTTCCCGGCGCTGGACTACTTCGAGAGCTGCGGACTGCCGTACGTCGTCGCGGTCAACCACTTCGACGGCAGCGAGCTGTTCGAGACGCAGGACGTGCGTGAGGCATTGACGATCCCGGCGCACATACCTGTAATGATCATGGATGCGCGCCGCCGGATCTCGGTGATCGAGACTCTCCTGAGCCTCGTAGGTCACGCGCTCGACGAAACCCCCGAGTAGGAGAACAGCCCCGGATGCGGAAGATACTCGTCGTCGGAGCCGGCCAGTCCGGACTCCAGCTCGCCCTCGGACTCCAGTCGAACGGGTACGAGGTCACCCTGATGTCCAACCGGACGGCGGACGAGATCCGCTCCGGCCGGGTCATGTCCACCCAGTGCATGTTCCACACGGCACTGCAGCACGAGCGCGATCTCCAGCTGAACTTCTGGGAGTCCCAGGCCCCGAAGATCGAAGGACTCGGCGTCTCGGTGGCGGCCCCCGGCTCCTGGGGCGAGGGGCCCGCGGCGCGCGCGATCGACTGGCTGGGGCACCTCGACGGTTTCGCCCAGTCCGTCGACCAGCGGGTGAAGATGGCCGGCTGGATGGAGACGTTCGCCCAGCGCGGCGGACAACTGGTCATACACGGCGCGGCGGTCGGCGACCTCGACTACTTCGCCCGTACGTACGACCTGGTCATGGTGTCGGCGGGCAAGGGCGAGCTGGTCCAGATGTTCGGCCGGGACCCGGAGCGCTCCCCGTACAGCGAGCCGCAGCGGGCGCTGGCCGTGTCGTACGTCCACGGCCTCGGCCCGCGCCCGGAGCACCCGGACACCGAGGCCGTCCGCTGCAACCTCGTCCCCGGTGTCGGTGAGCTGTTCGTTATGCCCACCCTGACGACCTCCGGACGCGCGGACATCCTCTTCTGGGAGGGCATACCCGGCGGCCCGCTCGACGCCTTCCACGGAGTGAAGGACCCGGCCGAACACCTCTCCCTGACCCTGGAACTCATGGAGCGGTACACACCCTGGGAGCACGCGCGCGCGACCAAGGCCGAGCTCACGGACGCGGGCGGTGTGCTGAGCGGGCGGTACGCGCCGACGGTGCGCAACCCCATCGGGCGGCTTCCCGGCGGCGGACTCGTGCTGGGCGTGGCGGACGTCGTCGTGGCCAACGACCCCATCACCGGACAGGGCTCCAACTCCGCGTCCAAGTGCGCCGCCGCCTATCTCGCCTCGATCCTCGAACACGGGGACAAGGAGTTCGACGAGGCCTGGATGCGCGCCACCTTCGACCGGTACTGGGCCACCGCGCAGCACGTCACCAAGTGGACGAACGCCATGCTGGCGCCGCCGCCGGAGCACATCCTCAATCTCATCGGCGCGGCCGGGCAGCTGCAGCCGGCGGCCGATCGGTTCGCCAACGGCTTCAATGATCCGGCTGACTTCGAGAACTTCTTCTATGACCCGGAGAAGACCGGGGCGTATCTTGCCGAGGTTTCCGGGGCTTGATGCGGGGGCGTACGGCTCCCAGTACCGGGTTCGAGGCGATCGGGGAGACCTTGATCTTGTCGCCGGTGCGCGGTGCCTGGACCACCTTGCCCTTGCCCAGGTACATGGCCACGTGGGTGGCGTCCGGGAAATAGATGACCAGGTCGCCGGGGCGCAGTTCCGTCAGCGGGATGCGGTCGAGCTGCTCCCACTGCTCCTGGCTCGTGCGGGGGATGCGGGTTCCCGCGTGGGCCCAGGCCTCGGACGTCAGGCCCGAGCAGTCGTAGGACTTGGGGCCTTCCGCGCCCCACTTGTACGGCTTGCCGAGCTGCCGCTCGGCGTAGCGGATCGCCCGGGCGCTCTCGCGGGACGGCTTGTGGTCGTCCTTGGTGAGGGCGCCCGACGCGAGGAAGTCCCGCTGGGCCTTGGCGGTGTCCTTCTCCTCCAGTTCGGCCAGCGCGGTGAGCTGTTCGGCGGTGAGGGAGGCCAGGAGTTCCTCCACCTTCTTCAGACGCTCGTGTACGGCGTCCCTGTTCTTCTTCTGGCGTTCGGCGAGGGCGAGTTGCGCGTCGAGAGCCGTGCGGGCCTTGCGGGCCAGCTCCGCGGCCTTGTGTTCGGTGCCGGTCAGCCGGCCGACCGTCTCGGCGCGCTCGCGGGCCAGCCGGGCGATGACATGGCCCTGGTCGAGGGCGTGCTGGGGGTCCTGGGCCAGGAGCAGCCGGACGTACGGCGAGATGTCGGTCGTGTTCTGGTACTGCTGGCGGGCCAGGCGGCCGGCGGCGCCCCGGCTGTCGTGCAGCGAGAGACGGGCGCGGGACAGGGCGGCGTCCAGGCGGGTCACCTCGGTGCGCTGCTTCTTGAGCTCTTCCTCGGTGGCGTTGTAGGTCTCCGTGGCCTGTTCGGTTTCCCGGTACAGGCGCTGAAGGTCTGTCAGGAGATCGGTGGTGGAGCGGGTTTGCGGTTCGGGGGGCGCGGGGGCCGCCGTCGCGGGGGCGGCCGGCGCGAGGAGCGTGGCGGTGGTGGCCGCGGCCGTCGCCGCCGCCGTACACGCCAGACGCAGAAGCCGTCCTGACACGTCATCACCTCCGGTGCGGAGAGGCTCTCTGCTCCGCACCGAGAGCATCGGACGACGGCGCCGGGTTCGCGCGGTGGGTGTGCGCGGTTCGGCGCAGTGCGGTCACTCGTCCGGGTCGTGCGGCTTGCCGGGCGGCGTGGCGTCCGGTGTGGTGTCGGGCGTGGTGTCGGGCTTGGCGTCGGGCTTGGACCAGGGCCAGTTCAGGCGGCGGCTCGGCTCGCCCTCAGGGGCGTACTCGTACTTCCAGCGTTGCGTGAGTCCCGGGCGGGCACCCTGTTTGCGTGGTACGCGGCGGTAGACGACGACCGTGGGCGGGCCGCCCTGCGGGTCGGGCACCGGGATGCGGTACGTCTTGGGCGGGTGGCCGGTGATGCCCAGCAGGACGGGGAGTACGCGGCCGTCCATGGGGCCGCCCTCGAACGGGGTGTCTTCGCTCTTCACGGCACCAGTGTCGGTCATCCCGGCGGCCGGCCGGCGGCCAGCCGCTCGGCCAGCTCGGCCGTCTGGGCATCTCGGGCCGCCGTGACGGCGAGAGCGGCGCCGAACTGTTCGACCAGCCAGTCCCGCAGTTCCGCCACGGGTGGCTGCTTGCCCTCGTCCAGCCAGATGAGGGAGGCCGCCTCGACCGCGGTGATCCACATCCGTACGGTCATACGGAGACGGAGGCCGGGGTCGGGGACCTCCAGGTGGCTGAGGATGTGCTCGGCCGCGGCTCGGCGTACGCCGTCCACTATGGCGGTGGTGCGGGAGGTCTCCACGACGCTGCCGCCCTGGAGCAGGGCGCTGAAGCCGGTGTCGTGCTCGTCGACGAAGGCGAGGTAGCGGTCGAGGGCGTGGGCCAGGCGCTGGAGGAGGGGGCCGTCGTGGGGTTCGTCGAAGCACTGCTCGAGTTCTTCCGCGGCCGAGCGCAGGGCGGCCTCGTAGAGCTGCTGCTTGCCGCCGGGGAAGTAGCGGTAGACGAGGGGGCGTGAGACGCCTGCCGCTTCTGCCACGTCGTCCAGGGAGACGTCCTCGGGGGTGCGGTGGGCGAAGAGGGTGAGGGCGGCGTCGAGGAGTTGGGTGCGGCGCTCCTCGACGCTCAGGCGGCGGTAGGCGGGGGTGGGGGTCGAGGGCGTCATGACCAGCAGCGTAGACCTCCGGTGGTGGGGCGGGATGCCTGCGGCGGCCTGTGCGGGTTCGGTGGGGGCTTGTGCAGCGCCTGCGGGTGGTTTGGGGGTCGGGGCCGTGCCGGGGGGTGTCCGTCCTCGGTCGGGCGGTTGCCGTGACTTGGAAAGGTGCGCTGCGTTGACGCCCGCCGCTGCGGGCGGACACCCCCCGGCACGGCCCCTTCGCGCCGTACGCGGCTCGCGGTGCGTGGGGGTGCGCGTTTTATGCCAGCAGGCCGGACGACCTCCACAGGCGGCGGCCGACTCCGCGCAGTACGCCTATGTCGTCCAGGAAGTCGGTCAGGCGCTTGGCGCCTGTCTGCATGACCTCGCGGCGGTGGCCGCTGGCCTTGACCTGGGCCATGGCCTCTCGCCTGTCCAGGCCTATGTTCTCGTAGACCTCGGGGTTGACGAAGGCCACGGAGAAGACGCGGGCGAACTCGCCTGAGGTGACGCGGGTGAATTCCTGGGACCACTTCGGGGCCGTCACCATCTGGCGGCGGAGTTCCTCGCGGGCGTAGCGGACGTGGCGGGCCTCCTCGACCACGTGGATGCGGGTGACGCCGCGGATGAGGGGCTGTACGCGCTCGTCGGGGAAGGTCAGGCGCTGCATCCAGTCGAGGACCTCCTCACCGAGGAGCGTGGCGGTGAAGGAGCCGGGGGTGGTGGAGATGGTCTTGAAGAGGCGGCCCAGGTTCTGGTGGGCGCGGCTGACGGGGTACCACGGAGTGCCGCCCTGGGAGATGAGACGGGCGAACATCTTGGAGTGGCGGCACTCGTCCTCGATCTCGGTGAGGGCGTAGCGGACGTGGGCGCTCGTGGCTGCCTTGTCGTAGATGTGGCGGACCAGGAGCTGCATGAGGATGATCTCGAACCAGATGCCGAGGGAGGCCAGGGCCGCCGACTCGTGCTGGGAGAGGAGGATGCGCTGTTCCTCGCTCATCCGCTTCCAGAGCGGGGTGTCGTAGAGCGAGACCAGCTCCGGGGGCCAGAACCACTTGCCCTCCTCGAAGGGGGCGTCCCAGTCCAGCTCCTTGTCGGGGTCGAAGGAGTGCTTGGCTGAGGAGGCCAGGAGGCGTTCGGCCACCTGTTCGCGGTCCTTGAGCAGGCCGAGTGCGTCGCGCAGCCCGTCCAGCGCGTCGGCTTCCGTCAGGGTCGTCATCGGTCGCTCACCTCTGTTACCGGGGGTACGTCGTCCGCGTCTTATGAGACTGCCTGTCAGCAAGGTCGTCAATCCCTTGCGCAGTACTTGTTGACCCCGCGTCTACCCCGTGTGAGCCTGCGGAGCATGCCGACATACGACCTGTACACCAACGATCCGGGAGAACCTCTCTGGCAGGTGCCGGCGGCCGGCGCGGCACGCTTCGGCTGGGAGTACGACGACGGGCGCGAACGGCTTCTGGCCCTGTATCAGAAGGGCAAGGACAAGCAGTGGGACGGGCAGCGCAGGATCGACTGGGACCTGGAGGTCGATCCGTTCGACTCGCTCGGTACGCCGGAGGAGGCGATGGCGCTCTACGGGACGCCGTACTGGGCGAAGATGAGCGAGCGGGAGAAGGGTGAGCTGCGGAAGCACTATGCGTCCTGGCAGTTCAGTCAGTTTCTGCATGGCGAGCAGGGCGCGATGATCTGTGCCGCCCGCATCGTGGAGTCGGTGCCGGACATGGACGCGAAGTTCTATTCGGCGACGCAGACGATGGACGAGGCGCGGCACGCCGAGATCTACGGGCGTTTTCTGCACGAGAAGATCGGGATGGTCTATCCGATCAACGACAATCTCCAGGCGCTGTTGGGCGACACGCTGCGGGACAGCCGCTGGGACATGCCCTACCTCGGGATGCAGGTGCTGATCGAGGGTCTCGCGCTGGCCGCCTTCGGCATGATCCGGGACACCACCACCAAGCCGCTGCCCCAGCAGATCCTGGCCTATGTGATGCAGGACGAGGCGCGGCACGTGGCCTTCGGGCGAATGGCGCTGCGGGACTACTACAAGCAGCTGACCGATGCCGAACTCCGCGAGCGCGAGGAATTCGTCATCGAGGGCTGCTATTTGATGCGGGACCGGCTGCGGGGGGTCGAGGTCCTGGAGAACTTCGGCATTCCGAAGACCGAGGCGGAGGAGCTCAGCGAGCGGTCCGAATTTCTCCAGCTGTTCCGCCGGTTGCTCTTCTCGCGCATCGTCCCCTGTGTGAAGGACATCGGGCTGTGGGGCAAGCGCCTTCAGCAGGCCTATGTCGACATGGGGGTCCTGGAAATGGGCGACTCCAATCTGGATCTGCTGATGGCGCAGGACGAGGAGATCGCCGAGAAGCTCGACGCCGAGCGCTTCGCGGTGGAGGAGCGGGATCGGGTGGCCGAGGTCCAGGACGCGATCGAGGCCGGCGCCGAGGGTTAGACCGAGCAGCCCAGTCCGTCCGGCACCTCGCCGAGCACCGGCTCGGCGCCCCGTGGCGGGAACGACGTGCGCAGGGTGAAGGCGTAGGGGGTCGGGCCGTTGGTGCGGAGGTGGAGGAGGCGGGACTCCGCCTCCGCGACCGTGGGGCGGTGGCCCGCCGGGACCCACCACAGGGCCGTCATCGCCTCCTGCACGCGCTCGAACCACTCGCGGCGGCGGGCCAGCATCTCGCGGTGGCGGCCCTGGTACATGTACGCGGTCAGGGCGTTGGTGTCGCGCCACATCGTCAGGTTGATGATCAGCCACTCGTCCCCGAAGACGCTCACGTCCGTCGCGTCGCCGGCGTCGCCCTTCAGCCGCCAGACGAAGCCGTCGGCGGCCTCCGCGTCGGCGTTCACCGGGTCGAGGTTGTCGACGAAGTCCTTCAACTGCGGGGAGTCCAGCGGGGCCTTGAGGCGGGCGATGTTGACCTGGGCGAGCTCGAAGGCGGCTTCCGGTGCGGCTGATGTCGTCATGAACCGAACGATAGGTCGGTCGGGCCGCCGGGCGCAGCGGGTGTCTCAGTGGGTGGGCATGGTCGCCCGCGTCAACTGTCCCCGGGTGCCCGTGACTTCAGCACCGCCTCCATCACCGCCCGCGCGATCGGCGCCGCGTCGCCGCCCCCGCTGATCTCGCCCCGGTCCGCGTCCGCGTCCTCCACCACCACCGCGACCGCGACCTTGGGCTCCAGGTCACGGTCGCCCTTCGCCCAGGAGACGAACCAGGCGTACGGGGTTCCGGAGTTGCCGAGGCCGTGCTGGGCCGTGCCGGTCTTGCCGCCGACCGTCGCACCCGGGATCCAGGCGTTGGTGGCGGTGCCCTCTCGCACCACGTCCACCATCATTTCCTTCATGAGCCTCGCGGTCGACGGCCGCATCGCCTGCCGGACGGGGCGCGACCCGCCCGTCGAGACCGTGGCGCCGCTCGCGCGGGTCGTGCGCTCCACCAGATACGGCGAGCGGACCTGGCCGCCGTTCGCCACGGCCGCCGCGACCATCGCCATCTGCAGCGGGGTGGCGCGGGTGTTGTACTGCCCGATCGACGACAGGGCCAGCTGCCCCTTGTCCACCTTCGTGTCGAAGGTGGACTCCGCGACCGAGAACGGGATCTTCAGCTTCGCGTCGTTGAAGCCGAATGCGCCCGCCGCCGACGCCATCCGGTCCACCCCGACCCTGACCCCCAGCCGTGCGAACACCGTGTTGCACGACCACTCGAACGCCTTCCGCAGCGGAACGTCCTCGCAGCCCTCGGACTCGTTGGTCAGCTTGGTCCTGGTGCCCGGCAGGGTGTACGGGTCCGGGGAGTCGGTCGGCTCGTCCAGGTCCTCGACCACACCCGCGTCCAGCGCCGCGGCCGCCGTCACCACCTTGAAGGTCGACCCCGGCGGATACGTCTTGCGCACCGCCCGGTTGAGCATCGGCTTGTCCGCGTCCCGGTTCAGCGACGACCAGGACCTGCTCACCGAGGCGCCGTTCCCGGACAGGGCGGACGGGTCGTACGAGGGTGCGGAGACCAGGGCCAGGATCCGTCCCGTCGACGGTTCGATCGCCGCCACCGCGCCCTTGCGGCCGTCCAGCCCCTCGTACGCCGCCTCCTGCGCGGCCTTGCGCAGTGTGGTGACGACGTCGCCGCCGGGGTACAGGTCGCGGGTGGCTCCGCTCCACGGGAACGGGGAGAGCAGCGGGTCCGTACCGGCGAGGACGCCGTCCTGCGAGTGCTCCAGGAGCGTGGTGCCGTACTCCTGCGAGGCGAAGCCGGTGACGGGGGCGTACATCGGGCCGTTCGTGTACGTCCGTTCGTAGCGGAGGTGCTCGCCGGTGTCGTGGGATCCGGTGACCGGCTCGCCGTCGACCACGATGTCGCCGCGCGGCTGTCCGTAACGGGCGATGGTGGTGCGGCGGTTGGCGATGTTGTCGTCGTAGGCCGGGGCCTCGAAGACCTGGATGCGGGTGGCGTTGACGAGCAGCGCGACCAGCAGCAGGGCGCAGAAGAAGGCGGCGTGCCGGATGTGCCGGGTCATCGGACGCTCTCCGCGCGGTCGTCGGATCCCGTCATCCGGGCGGCCTCCTCGCTCTTGGGGACGCCTAGCCGGCTGCGCGCCTTGTCGCTCACCCGGATCAGCAGCGCCACGATCGCCCAGTTGGTGACGACCGACGAGCCGCCCTGGGCCAGGAACGGCATCGCCATGCCGGTCAGCGGGATCAGGCCCGTCACCCCGCCCGCGATCACGAACACCTGGAGCGCCACGATCGAGGCGAGCCCGACCGCGAGCAGCCGGCCGAAGGGGTCGCGCAGCGCGAGGCCGGCCCGGTAGCCGCGCTCCACCAGCAGGCCGTAGAGCAGGAAGATGGCGGACAGGCCCGCCAGGCCCAGCTCCTCGCCCGCCGTCGCCAGGATGAAGTCCGACTTGGCCGCGAAGCCGATCAGGATGGAGTGGCCGAGGCCCAGTCCCGTGCCGAGCGTGCCGCCCGCCGCGAAGGCGAACAGCGACTGGGACAGCTGGTTCGGGCCCTCGCCCGCCTCGATGGAGGCGAACGGATGCTGCCAGTCCTCGACCCTGCCGTGCACATGCGGCTCCAGCTCCCCCACGGCCACGGCGCCGAGCGCCGCGAGCAGCAGACCGACGGCGATCCAGCCGGTGCGGCCGGTGGCGACGTAGAGCAGGACCACGAACAGGCCGAAGAAGAGGAGCGAGGTGCCGAGGTCGCGTTCGAGGATGAGGACGCCGACGCTCAGCAGCCAGATGGCGACGATCGGGCCGAGGACGCGCCCGGTGGGCAACTGCAGCCGCTCGCTGCCGAAGACCCGTCGGCCCGTGTACGCCAGCGCGCTGCGGTTGGCGGCCAGATACGCCGCGAAGAACACCGCGAGCAGCACCTTCGCGAACTCGCCGGGCTGGATGGAGAATCCGGCGATCCGGATCCAGATGCGGGCGCCGTTC
This sequence comes from Streptomyces sp. NPDC056479, assembly GCF_042795335.1. Classification (NCBI taxonomy): domain Bacteria; kingdom Bacillati; phylum Actinomycetota; class Actinomycetes; order Kitasatosporales; family Streptomycetaceae; genus Streptomyces; species Streptomyces sp. NPDC056479. Next base: position 24,210 of record NZ_JBHTRZ010000007.1, read on the forward strand.
ACGGACGGGAAGAAGATCGGGAGGGTGAGGAGGACGAGTGCGGCGACCACACAGACGTAGGAGTAGCGCTGGAGCACGCGGTGGTCGCGCAGGAGGAGGACGACCACGATGAACAGGGCCACCCCCAGCGTGGACCACACGAGTTGGGTGGGCGCCGCCCGGTCGCCCGGGGTCTCCAGGTCGAGCCGGTAGATCAGGACCAGGCCGAGGCCGTTGAGCAGCACGCCGATCGGCAGCAGCAGGGGGTCGGCGCAGGGGGCGCGCAGACGCACCGCCAGATGGGCGACCAACGCGAGGACGCCGAGCCCGGCGCCGTAGCCGGCGGCGCCGGGCGGGACGGTGCCGGTCCTGGCGAGGCCGACCGCGCAGTAGCCGTACACGGAGAGCAGGACGGCCACGACGATGAGGGCCAGTTCGATGCCACGGCGCCGGGGGAGCGGTACGGCGGGAGCGGGGGCGTCCGCTGTCACCAGGTTGGTTCCGGCCTTGGTCATGTCCGGAACTTACCCAAATAGTCAGTCTTGTGTGCCTAACGGCTCAGCAGGTGCGCGGCGTGCCGCTCCGCCCTCGGGGTCTGTTCTATCGAAGGGTCAGTTGCGCCACGGCGCCGCCGTCCACGGCGTTCGAGAACGTCAACCGCGCCCCCAGCACCTCGGCCTGCCCCAACGCGATGGTCAGCCCCAGCCCGTGCCCCTTCGCCCCGGACTCGGTGCGGAAGCGCTGCGGGCCGTGCGCGACGAGGTACTCCGGATAGCCGTCACCGTGGTCCCGCACGGTGACCACCGGCCCGTCCACGGTCAAGGACACCGGCCCGCGCCCGTGCTTGTGCGCGTTGGCCACCAGATTTCCCAGCACCCGCTCCAGCCGTCGCCGGTCCGTCTCCACGACCAGGTCCCGCAGGACCACGACCTCGGTCCCGGTCCCGGACGCCCGCACCACCCGCTCGGCCAACGCCCCGAGCGGCTCACCGTCCGGCTCCGAGCGCTCGCGCCCGCTGTCCAGCCGCGAGATCTCCAGCAGATCCTCGGTCAGCGTGCGCAACGCGGCCACCCGGTCCTGCACCAGCTCCGTCGGCCGCCCGTGCGGAAGCAGCTCGGCCGCGGCGTGCAGCCCGGTGAGCGGTGTGCGCAGTTCGTGCGCCACGTCCGCCGTGAAGCGCTGCTCGGCGAGCAGCTTGCCCTGCAGCGACGACGCCATCGAGTCGAGTGCCGCGGCGACGGCGGCCACCTCGTCCGGCGGCCGGGTGGAGTCCTTCGTGCGGGGGTCGTCCACCCGTGCGTCCAGGTCGCCGCCGCTGATCCGCCGCGCCACCCGGGCCGTGGCGTGCAGCCGCCGCGTCACCCGGGTCACCGCGAACGCGCCCACCAGTACCGTCACCCCGATCGCGAGGCCCGACGACCACACGATCGCCCGGTCGAGCCCGTCGATGGTGCGGGCCTGCTGCGAGTAGTCCACCTCGACCGCGAGCGCGCGCTCGCCGTCGGCGGGGCCCGCCGCCCACATCGTGGGGCGGCCGTGGTGGTCGGCGACCATCGTGCCGCGTTCCCCGGCCACCGCGACCTCCCGCAGCGACTCGGGCAGCTCCGGCGGGTCGAGGCCGACGCCGTGTCCCAGGGGGTCCCCGGCCTCGAACGCCGCCGTCGCGTCCTCCAGCCGGGACAGCGCGAGATCGCGGGCCTGGCCGACGGTCTGGTTGGTCACCGAGACATGCACGAGGATGCCGAGCAGCGCGGCGAGCGCGCAGCACATCACCGTGATGAAGACGGCGGCCTTCACGGCCAGCGTGCCGGCCCACTGGGGGAGCGCGAGCCTCATGGCGTGCTCGCCGAGGCCGAGGGGGAGGAGGAGGGCGAGGAGGAGGGCGAAGAAGAGGGCGAGGAAGAGGGCGAGGGGTGCGGTGTCGTCTTGCGCCCCCCGGTGCGCAGCATCTCGTCGTGCGTGAGCAGCATCGCCTTCTGGTCGGCGTCCCAGGTCCACTGCAGCCGGTACTCGTACCCGGCGACCTCGGACGGCGAGCGTATGATCACCGACCGCCCGGCCAGTTCCACGCCGCTGATGGCGTCGTCCCAGCTCATCACCTGCACGAGCCGGTTCTTCTCGACGGTGTAGACCCGCACCGCGGTCGTCTTGCCGGGCATCAGCCGGAAGCCGAGCGTGAGCTCGGGGCGCCCGTCACCGGTCAGATCCCGGTAGTACGGCCGCAGCACCGGGCACTGCCCGTGTCCGGCGCCGGCGGAGCAGTGGGTCATCAGGCGCCCGGTCTCGCGGTACTGCGCGTCCTTGCCCTCGTAGTCCCCCCGGCTCTTGGCCATCTCCCTGCGTACGACCACCACCGGGTTCACGTCGCGGATGTCGCCGCCGGGAGCCGCGACGCCCTTCACGACCTCCCGGTTCACCTCGCCGATCTCATAGGCGGGCCGGGACGCCGGCGTCAGCTTCGGCCAGAGCTTGTCCGGGCTGACCGCGGTCTCGGTCGGACCCGCGCCCTGGAGGCCCCCGGCATCCCCGCAGGCCGTCGCGGCCGACAGCAGCAGTGCGACAAGGGCACTGAGCGCGGCGGCGCGCGTGAGGCGGCTGGGAGGCACGGTTCTCCTGGGGCTCGGGTGGTGGTCGGCCCGTACACACTATTCGTACGGAAGTCCTTTTTGCGCACCCGGTGGGCGGACGGGCGACGGGCTACTCGGCGAGCTCCTCGAGCAGCCGGGCGGTGGACAGGCCGGCCCGGAGGTAGTCGACGAACAGCTCGTTGTGCAGGGCCCACGGAGAGCGGCGGGAGCGTATCAGCCGGATCGCCTGCTCGGCGGAGTGGCTCCGGCGGACCAGGGCGTGGGCGACGACGAGACCCGAGCGGTTGTACCCGTGATAACAGCGGACGAGGACCCTGTGGCCCTCGTCCAGCGCCTCGCACGCGGCCTCCGCCAGCCGTATCACCCCCGCGAGCTGGGTGCCGTCCAGCGGTCCGTCGGGGATCGGCCAGACATGGTGCTCGACACCGGAATCGGGTCCGTGTCCGGGCAGCCGCAGCAGCGTCTGCACGAGATCGAACTCGTCCCGTACGACGGCGAACTCCAGTTGCCCCGAGCGCCCCCGGAATTCGTGCCCGCCCATCCACAGGCCGGGCACGATCTCGCTCCACGGGCTGTCCGGAGCAGGTACGTCGGGTTGCTTCCTGCGGGTACGCAACGGCGCCTCCCCAACCACCCCTAGGGCCTGTTCTGAGTGTCCCCGCCTGCGCCCCGACGCCCGGCACGCACCCTCGGCGCACGCCGCCCCTGGACAGGTGGCTCCGCCACATGACCAGAGACGCCGCACGCCGAGGGCACGCACCGAACGCCGCTGCGCCCGTGCTCCGCACGGACGACGGGGACACTCAGAACAGGCCCTAGCGGGGGGGCTGCCCAACTCCTCTCAAAGGTAACCGGGTTCTTGCCCCCGCAGCACCCCGCCTGTTCCCATGGTCATGGGGTGATGGTGCATGAACGGACTGCGCGTCATACCGACCTGGCGGCACGGCCAGGAACGGCTCTACGTCTGCCACACCGACGGGCGGAATCTCGCCTGGTACGACCGTGAGGCGGGCCGGGTCAACCTGCTCAGCGACGAGCGCAGGGAGGACGTCCTGGAGGCGCTCGGCCCCTTCATCACCGGCACGGTGACGGTGGGCCCGCCCCCGGTGCCCACCCCTGCCGAGCTGGCCCGGCTGACCCTCCATCCGGACGACGACCTGGCGCCCAACCGTCCCGGCGAGGCGCTTCTGATCGACCTGGACCGGGATCCGGGACCCGCGCACCGGCTGCGGCCCGACCCGCGCCGTCGCGCACTGACGGCGGAGCAGACGGTCGGGGAGGCGCTGGACCGGCTGGACCGCGCCGGCTGGCACACGCTGCACTCCGTGCCGCTGCCCGGCGGGGACCGTATCCACCATCTGGCGATCGGGCCGGGCGGGCTGTTCGCGCTGTACTCCCTGTACGCCCGTAAGCAGAGGGTGACCATCGCCGACCCCACGGTCTCCCTGGGTCGCCGGGACTCCTCCCCGCTGCTGCGCCGCGTCCGCGCCGACGCCGACCGTGCCTCCTACGCCCTGACCGCAGAGGTCCGTCCAGTCCTCGCCCTGGTCGCCCCGGCCGATGTGACGATCACCGGGTCGGTGCGTGAGGTGCGGGTGGTGCGGGACACGGAGGTGGAGGGGCTGGCCCGGACGGGCGGGGTGCTGAAGCCGGCGGATGTGGAGGCGCTGCACGCGATGGCCCGGGACCGGGGGGTGTGGGCCGGCGCCGGCTGAGCGGTGTCGGCCGGGGTGACGGTCCGGCACGGGAAGGCCCCGGTCAGGGCAGCTCGGTCGCGCGGTCCGCGTCCAGCAGCGGAGCCAGCAGGTCGCCGTAGTCCTGCAGGCGTGGCGCCAGATCAGGGGCAAGGAGGGTCAGGGCGGCGGGGGAGCGGCAGTCCTCCACCTCATCCCAGCCGACCGGGGCGGACACCGTCGGTTCGGGGCGGGCGCGCAGGGTGTAGGGGGTGGCCGTCGTCTTGCGGGCGGCGTTCTGGCTCCAGTCGACGAAGACCTTTCCGGGCCTGAGGCTCTTGGTCATCCGGTGGATCGCCAGCCGGGGCATGGCCTTCTCGGCCTCCACGGCGAGTTCCTTCGCGTACTCCGTGGCCCGCTCGGAGGAGGCCGGCCGGATCGCCGCGGCGAGATGGAGACCCTTGGAGCCGGAGGTCTTCGCGTACGCCTCGATGCCGTCGGCGGCCAGCCGCTCCCGCAGCCAGAGGGCGACCTCGCAGCACTCGACCACCGTGGCGGGCGGGCCGGGGTCGAGGTCGAAGACCAGCCGGTCGGCCTCGCCGGGCGCGCCGATCACCCACTGGGGCGTATGGAACTCGGTGACGAGGTTGGCGGCCCACATCAGGCTCGCGAGGTCCTGCACGAACACCATCCGGGCCGGCCCCTCCACACGGGGCACCTCGGCGGTGGTGACCCAGTCGGGGGTGCCCGGCGGCACGTTCTTGGTGAAGAACACCTGGCCGTCCGGCCCGTCGGGATAGCGCAGGAAGGACACCGGCCGATCCCGCAGATGAGGCAAGAGCGCATCGGCGGTGGTGGCGTAGTAATGCAGCACCTCACCCTTGGTGAAGCCGGTCGCCGGATACAGCACCTTCTCCAGATTGCTGAGCGCGAGCCGTCGCCCCTCCACCTCTGTGATCGGCGTCATACGATGAGAATTCCAGATATTAGGGTGAATGTCCGGGCGAATATCACCAGGCCGATCGAAAGGGTGCTGCACGTGCGATCCATTTGGAACGGCGCCATCTCGTTCGGCCTGGTCAGCATCCCGATCAAGCTGGTGAACGCCACCGAGAACCGCTCGATCGCCTTCCGGCAGATCCACACGGAGGACGGCGGCCGTATCCGCTACCGCAAGGTCTGCGAGCTGGAGGACCGTGAGGTCACCCAGGCGGAGATCGGCAAGGGGTACGAGGACGCCGACGGCACGATCATCCCGATCACGGACGAGGACCTGTCCCATCTGCCGCTGCCGACCGCGAAGACGATCGAGATCGTGGCCTTCGTGCCGGTCGACCGGATCGACCCGCTCCAGATGGACAGCGCGTACTACCTCGCGGCGGGCGGGGCGCCCGCGGCCAAGCCGTACACCTTGCTGCGGGAGGCGCTGAAGCGCAGCCAGAAGGTGGCGATCGCGAAGTTCGCGCTGCGGGGCCGTGAGCGGCTCGGCATGCTGCGGGTGGTCGAGGACGCCATCGCCATGCACGGGCTGCTGTGGCCGGACGAGGTCCGGGCGCCCGAGGGGGTCGCGCCGGACACGAACGTCACCGTGAACGACAAGGAGCTGGACCTCGCGGACGCCCTGATGGACACCCTCGGCGAGATCGAACTCGAAGAGCTGCACGACGAATACCGCGAGGCCCTGGAGGAGGTCGTCGCCGCGAAGGCCGCCGGCGAGGCCCCGCCCGAGGCACCCGAACCCGCCCGGGCCGGCAAGGTCCTCGACCTGATGGCGGCACTGGAGAGCAGCGTGCGGGCGGCCAAGGAGTCGCGCGGCGAGCAGCCGAAGGACGAGGCCGAGGTCCACCGCCTGCCCCAGCGCAAGTCGGCCCGGGCGGCCCCGAAACAGACGGCGGGCAAGAAGTCGACGGCCGCCACGAAGAAGACGGCGGCCAAGAAGACGACGGCCTCGGCCAAGAAGTCGACGTCGAAGTCCGCCCAGGGCGCGAAGAAGACGACGGCCAAGAGCACGGCGAAGAGCACGGCGAAGAAGACCACGGCGAAAACGACGGCCAAGAAGACCAGCTCACGCAAGCGCACCGCGTAGCCGGTGGCGGCGAGCGCCCTGCACCTGCGCAGGGCGCGACCGCCTCGCGTCGCCGCGGCCCGTCTCACAGCAGCTGCGAGGCGATGAACCCGACCAACTCCTCTTTCCTCGGGTTGAGATAGAAGTGGTTGCCCTCGAAGACCCGGACGTCCAGCTCCTCCGTCGTGACGTCCGACCACGCCGCCAGGTCCTCCACCGCGCACACGGGATCGCGGTCGCCGCCGCAGGCCGTGACGGGAACCGTCAGGCGGTGCAGGCGAGTGGGGCGGTACGTCGCCAGGAGCCCGAAGTCCGCCCGCAGGGACGGCATGATCACCGGCCGCAGCGCCGGCTGTTCGTAGAGCGCGGCGCCGTCGGGGTCCAGCTTGCGGATGTGGTCCAGGATCTCGGTGTCGCTCGGGACCGGGCGCGGCGCCAGCTCCTGGGAGAGCCGGGGCCGGGTCCGGCCCGACACGATCAGCCGGGTGGGGGTGCGGCCGGGGACCTCCGCCAGCCGGCGGGCCACCTCATAGGCCACCGCCGACCCCATGCTGTGCCCGAACAGGGCCAGCGGTACGTCGTCGGCCGACTCGTCCAGCAGGGCCTTCGTGATCGCGTCCGCCAGCTCGTCCATCGTGGGCGGACACGGCTCGGACAGACGGTCCTGGCGGCCGGGGTACTGCACCGACAGGACCTCGATCTCCGGTGGCGTCAGGGTCGCCCAGTCCTGGAAGGAGCCCGCCGCGCCGCCCGCGTGCGGAAAGCACAGCAGGCGGATCTTCGCGCCGGGCGCGCTCACGCCCCTGAACCAGCTGGTGCGGATGCGGGGGACGGTCATGCCTCCGCCTCGAACTCGGCGAGGAGGGCGTCCAGGGCGCCGTCCGCGTCGCCGTTCTGCTTCATCTCCACGATGTGTGTCGTCATGTCCTTCAGTGTGATCGGTTCCAGGAACAGCTGGATCGGCACCTCGATGCCCAAGTCGTCGCGGAGCCGTCCGGCGAGATGCACGGCCGTCAGTGAGTCGCCGCCCGCCTCGAAGTATGTCTGCGCGAGGCCGCCGGCACCGTCGAGATCCAGCGCCTCGATCACCAACTCGGCCACTTTCGTCTCCAGTTCGCTCTCCGGCGACGGCGACGGCGACGGGTCCTCGGGTACGGACGGGATCGGCGCAGCGCCGCGCAGCGTCAGGGCCCCGTAGCTCTCGCCCGCGAACGGGTACGCCGGGAGCCGCACCCGCCGTACCTCGCCGTCGAGGGCCGGCCAGGTCACCCCCTCACCCCTCAGCCAGGCCTCGCCCAGGGGGTCGACCGTCGAGTCCCGGCGGCCCTCGGCCAGCGCCGTGAGCTTGTCCGACGCCTCCCGTGGGCCGGCGGCCACGACATAGGCACGCACGGGCATCCGGACCCGGCCGGTCCGCAGGGTGTGCGCGACATCCGCCGCCGACGGGGCGTCCGCCTCGCGCAGCCGCGTCGCCAACCGGTCGGCCAGCAGCGACAGCTGGGTCTCGGTCCGCGCCGACAGCGGCAGTACGACCGGCTGGGGCGCGGCACTCGCGCGCGACCGTCGCTCCGGCGCCTCCTGCACCACCACATGCACGTTCGTGCCGCCGATGCCAACCGACGTCACGCCCGCCAGCCGGGGCAGACCCGCTCTGCTCGGCCACTCGCGCGCCTCGGTCACCAGCCGCAGCGGGGAGTTCCGCAGAGCGGCGACCGGGCGCGTGACGTCCACCGTCGGTGCCAGCGTCGCGTGCTCCAGCATCAGGATCGTCTTGATCAGCGCCGCCGCCCCGGCCGCCGCGTCCGCGTGCCCGATGTTCGACTTCACCGAGCCGATGCCGATGCCGACGCCGAGTCCACCGCCCGCCGCGGTGCCGCCCGCGAACGCCGCGCTAGCCGCCTCCAGTTCGATCCGGTCCCCGAGCTCCGTCCCGGTCCCGTGCGCCTCCACGTACTGCGCCGCCGAAGGCTCCAGACCCGCCGCCGCCCACGCCTCCGTGATCGCGGCCGTCTGCTGGTCCACCCCCGGAGCGGTGAAGCCGACCTTGCCCGCACCGTCGTTGGTGACCGCCGTGCCCCGGATCACCGCGCGCACCGGGTCGCCGTCGGCCAGCGCGTCCTCCAGCCGGCGAAGCACCAGCACGCCCGCCCCGCTGCCCGGCACCGTGCCGGCGGCCTTCTCGTCGAAGGGGCGGCAGCGGCCGTCGGGGGAGAAGATCCCGCCCTGGTAGTGGACGTAGCCCTGCCGGCGCACACTGCCGATGGACACGCCGCCCGCGAGCGCCATGTCGCACTCGCCCAGCAGCAGGGCCTGTACGGCGACATGGACGGCGGTCAGCGAGGTCGAGCAGGCCGTCTGGACCGTCATGCTCGGGCCCTGAAGGCCCAGGCGGTAGGAGATCCACGGCGCCAGGAACTCGCGGTCGGTGAGGATACGGACCTGAAGCGCCCCGATCGACGCCGCGAGCGCCGGGTCCGTCCCGGCGGCCATCGCGTGTTCGGTCGGGCTGCCGCCCACGTACACGCCCGTGCGGGAGGGGGCGTCCAGCGGGGCGTACCCGGCGTCCTCCAGGGCGGACCAGGCGGTCTCCAGCAGCACGCGGTGCTGCGGGTCGAGCGCCGCCGCCTCACCGCGGCCGAAGCCGAACAGCTCGGCCTCGAAGCGGTCCGCGTCCGCCACATACCCCTGGGCGGGGACGTAGGCGGGGTTGCGCAGTTCCGCCGGGTCCGCCCCGTCGGCCAGCAGCTCCTTCTCGGTGAAGGCGGACAGGGAGCAGACGCCGTCCCGCAGGTTGGCCCAGTACGTGTCGAGGTCGGGGGCGCCGGGGAAGCGTCCGCCCATCCCCACGACGGCCACCGCGGACTCAAGCTCGTGCGGTGCGGCTTCCTCGGTCGTCATCGCGTCGTGCCCTTCCTGGAACGGAGCTTGTGCAGGGCGGCGCGCCGGTCGCTGCCGCGCCGGGCCGCCTCCTCGTGGGGTGCGGTGTGCTCGGCCGTGCTCTCGAGATGGGCCGCCACCGCGGCGACCGTCGGATACCGGAACAGGTCGATCAGGGTCACTTCCCGGTGCTCCGGGTGTTCCTGGAGCGCCGCGAGCACGGCCAGCAGCCGTACCGAATTGCCACCCAGGTCGAAGAAGTTGTCGTGCACGCCGACCCGGTCCAGGGTCAGCACCTGCTGCCACACCGCCGCCACCCGCCGCTCGGCGTCGGTCCCCGGGGCGGCGTACGTCTCCCTCAGCTCGGGGCGCGAGGAAGGGGGCTCCGGCAGCCGGGACCGGTCGATCTTGCCGGAGCGGTTCAGCGGGAGTTCCGGCAGCCGGACGAAGACGTCCGGGACCATGTAGCCGGGGAGCCGCCCGGACAGATGGCCGCGCAGCGCCGCGTCCGGGACCTCGGCGGTGGTGACGACGTACCCCACCAGCCGCTGCCCGGCCCCTTCCCCGTGTACGGACGCCGCGGCCACCGTGACGTCGGGATGCCCCGCCAACAGGGCCTCGATCTCCCCGAGTTCGATGCGATAGCCGCGCAGTTTCACCTGGGAGTCGCTGCGGCCGAGGTAGTGCAGGACCCCGTGCGCGTCGATTCGGCACAGGTCGCCGGTGCGGTACATACGGCTGCCGGGCGGGCCGTACGGATCGGCGACGAAGCGTTCGGCCGTCATCCCGGGCCGGCCGATGTAGCCGCGTGCCAGGGAGGCACCGGCGACATACAGCTCGCCCGTCACGCCGACCGGGACCGGGCGCAGCCGCGCGTCCAGGACGTGGGCGCGGGTGCCCGGCACCGCGTGGCCGATCACCACCGGCTCGCCCGGACGCAGCTCGGCCGTGGTCGAGTACACCGTGGCCTCGCTGGGGCCGTACGCGTTGACGATCCGGCGCCCCTCCTCGCCGAGCCGCTCGACCAGCTCGGCCGGGCATGCCTCGCCGCCGACCGCGAGGGTGCGCAGTTCGGGGAGGGCGCCCGGGGCACGGGGGAGCGTCATCGCGGCGGACGGCGGCAGGAAGACGTAGGTGATACGGGAGTCCCGCAGCCGTGCCTGGAGCGCCTCGCCCAGCCGTTCGTCCTCCTGCGCGATGTGCAGCTCCGCGCCCGCGACCCAGGGGAAGAACAGGTCGGACACGGCCACGTCGAAGCCGAACGACACGAACTGCAGGACGCGGTCCGTCCCGGTCACCGGGAACACGGGTCGGACGTTCGTCGCGAGGTTCAGCAGCGAGCGGTGCTCGACCGCGACGCCTTTCGGGACGCCGGTGGAGCCGGAGGTGTAGAGGACGTAGGCGAGGTCACCGGGGGCGCAGGACACCGGGGCCGGCGCGGGTGCCGTGTCCGTGTCCTCGTCGACCCGTAGTTCCGGTACGTCTGTCCCGGCCAGGCCCGCTGTCTCCGTCGCCGTCAGCAGCAGGGACGTGCCCGAGTTGGTGATCATGTAGGCGAGGCGGGCAGCCGGATGCGCCGGGTCCAGGGGCACATATGCGGCGCCGGCGCGGAGCACCGCGAGGGCGGCGATGCCCGTGTCGGCGCCCCTCGGCAGCAGCAGGCCGACTCGGTCGCCGAGGCGTACGCCCTGCTCGCGCAGGCGGGCCGCGAGGGTGTCGGCGCGGGTCAGCAGGTCGCGGTAGGTGAGCCGTAGCCGGCCGCAGACCAGGGCGGTGGCCTCCGGCTGGGTGGCGGCGCGGTCTGCTATGAGCTCGGGTACCGACAGCGCCGCAGGGGGTGCCGCGTTGTGTCGTTGGGCGGCTGCGGGTTCGTTGTGGCTGGTCGCGCCCACGCGGCGGAGCCGCATATCGACACGGCCCGCGCCCCTTGAGGGGGTTGCCGTCCCCTGCGCCAGGAGGCGGGCGCGTTCGTCCGAAGGGAGCATGTCGACTGTCGACAAGGGCGCGTCCGGCCGATCCAACAACCCCTCCAACAGCGTCTCGAAGCACCGCACCCAGCGCCGTACCGTCTCCGCCTCGAACAGCGCGCTGCGGTGGATCAGATACGCGGCGAGATCCTCCCCCCACCGCTCCACCTGGAGATGGAAGTCGAACTTCGCTGTGTCCAGCCCCACATGGACCCGCTCGACCCGCGCTCCGGCCAGTCTCAGCGTCAGCTCGGTGTCGTCGTCGTAGCCGAACACCACCTGCACGACCGGGTCGTGGCTGATCTCGCGCGCCGGGGCGACCGCGTTCACGACCGCCTCGAACGGGGCGTCCTGGTACGGCTGGGAGTCCAGCAGCGCGGTGCGCAGGCGGTCGATCAGCTCGTGGTACGACGGGTCGCCGGACAGGTCGACGCGCAGCGCCAGGGTGTTGGTCAGCATGCCCACCATGTCCTGGAGCTCGGGGCGGTCCCGGCCGGAGACGGGGAAGCCGATCACCAGGTCCTCGGCGCCGGACAGCCGGCCCACGAAGGCGGCGTACGCGGCGAACATCCCCATGAACGGCGTACCGCCCCGCGCCCGGGCCGTTCCGGCGATCCGCTCGCGCACCCCGGCCGGCACCGTGAACCGCTCGGTGCCGCCGGCCGCTGTGCGGACCGCCCCGCGCGGCCGGTCCAGCGGCAGCGCGACCGTCTCCGGGGCGCCCCGCAGCCGCTCGGCCCAGTGGGCGACCGAGCATGCGTACGCGCCGGCCGCCTGCCGTTCCCGCTGCCAGGCGGCGAAGTCAGGGAACTGCAGCGGGAGTTCGGGCAGGGTGTGGCGCAGGCCCTTCGTCTCGTTCTCGTAGCCGGCGGACAGCTCGCGCAGCAGCACGCCCAGCGACCAGCCGTCGCAGACCAGATGGTGGGCGACGAGCAGGATGCGGTGGCTGCCGTCGGCCACGGCGTACAGCGTGCAGCGCAGCAGCGGGCCGGTCGCCACGTCGAAGGGACGGGCGGCCTCCGCGCGCATCCGCAGGTCCACCTCGGCCACCGGCACCTCGCGCTCCACGCGTGGCTCGGCACGCCCGGCGGCGGACACGATCTGCAGCGGCACCCCGCCGGGGCCGGAGCGGAAGACCGTGCGCAGCGACTCGTGCCGGGCGATCAGCGCGTCGAGGGCCCGGCCGAAGGCGGCCGTGTCGAACGGCCCGTGCACGACGAAGGCGGCCGGTACGTGGTAGGTCGCGGCGCCCGGATCCATGTGGTCCAGGACGAGCAGCCGGGCCTGCGCGTCCGAGGTCGGGAACTCGTACTCCTCGTGCTCCCCGACGATCCCTGTGCCGTCAGCGGTCATCTGCCTGTGCTCCATCCCCCGTGCGGTCGCCTGCCGGTACTGCCAGTACGTCCTCCACGGCCGCGGCGATCTCGCCGGCCGGCCCCGGTGTGAGCACATCGCTGTGCCCGCAGTCCAGTTCGTGTACGTCCACGCCGGCCGCGCAGGCCCGCCACGCCGCGCTCTTCTCCTCGGTCGTCGCCTCCGCGGCGCGGGTCGCGGAGAAGAGCGTCACCCGGCCGTCGTACGGCGAGGGCCGCCAAGCGCGGGCCATCTCGATGTACCGCCCCATGGCGTCGGCCAGGGCGCCGAGCCGCTCCTCGTCGAGGTCGCCGAGGAGCGCGCTGTGCGCGTGGACGCGTGCGACGACCTCGGCGCGCTCCAGCCGGCCGGGCCCGGCCGGCACCCCGGGCAGCGCGTTGCGCAGCAGGTTGCCCAGCGCCGCCTGCTTCACCACCGCCGGGTCCAACGGCACCCGTGCCACCTCGGGCGGCTTCGGCATCGCGTCCAGGACGGCGACCAGCGCGACCTCCTCGCCGGCCGCCCGCAACCGGACCGCCAGCTCATGGGCGAGCGGCCCACCGAAGGAACGGCCCAGCAGCAGATACGGCCCGTGTGGCCGAACCGCCCGGATGCGCGGCAGATAGTCCTGCGCCAACTCGCCGAGCGTGCGCGGCAGTCGTTGGCCGTGCAGCACCGGCGTCTGGAGCGCGTACACCGGCCGCCCGGGGGCGAGGTGCGGCAGCAGCGCCGCGTAGGCCCAGCCGAGCCCCAGCCCCGGGTGCAGACAGAACAGCGGGGGCAGGTCGCCCTCGCGGCGCAGGGTGAGCAGCGGGGCGTACGCGTCCTCGTCGCCCCCGTCCGTCGTGCCGGCGGCGAGGCGGGTGGCGAGTGCGGCCGGTGTCGGTGCCTCGAACAGCGTGGCGGGCGAGAGACGGGTCCCGAGCTCCGCCTGGATCCTCGCGGTCAGCCGCAGGGCGAGCAGCGAGTGGCCGCCATGGCCGAAGAAGTCGCCGTCCGGGCCCAGCGCGGGCACCCCGAGCACCTCGGCGAACAGTGCGCACAGCCGCTGCTCACGCCCAGGCCGGGCGATCCGACCGGGTCCCCGGTGCCCCTGCTCCGGCTCGGGTTCGGGCAGCGCGGCCCGGTCGACCTTGCCGTGCGGGGTCAGCGGCACGGCGTCCAGGGCGGCCCACGCCGACGGCAGCAGATGCGCGGGCAGGGTGCGCGCCGCGTGCTCCCGTACGAGGTTCAGATCGCCGCCCACGACGTACGCGACGAGCCTCCTGCCGCCGTCCGGTCCCGGGCGCGCGGCGACCACGGCCCGCTCCACGCCGGGGCAGTCGGCCAGGGCGGCCTCCACCTCGCCGGGCTCGATCCGGAAGCCGCGCACCTTGACCTGGTCGTCGTCGCGGCCCATGAACTCCAGCTCGCCGCCGGGAAGCCGGCGCACCAGATCGCCCGTGCGGTACATGCGGGCGCCGGGCGGCCCGTACGGGTCGGCGACGAAGCGCTCGGCGGTCTGGCCGGGACGGCTCAGGTAACCGTGGGCCAGCCCGGTGCCGGCGATGTACAGCTCGCCCACGGCGCCGGCCGGTACCGGGCGCAGCACGGGGTCGAGGACGTAGGCGCGGGTGTTGTCGAGGGGACGCCCGATGGGCACGGACGCGCCGACCTCGCCGGTCACCCGGTGGGCCGTGGCGAACACCGTCGTCTCCGTGGGCCCGTACCCGTTGACCACCCGGGTGCCGGGACAGTGCTCCCGCACTCGCCGTACCGCCTCGGGCGCCAGTACGTCCCCGCCCGCCCACACCTCGCGCACGGTGCCGAGCACCTCGGGCGCGATCTCCGCGACGGTGCGCAGGAGTTCGGCGGTGAGCCACAGGGCGGTGACGCGCGCCTCGGGCAGCAGCCGCTTGAGGAGATCGGGGGTGACGGGTCCGGGCGGGGCGACCACGACCGTGCCGCCGTTCAGCAGGGGCACCCAGATCTCGTAGGTGGCGGCGTCGAAGGTGTGTGGGCTGTGGAGGAGGACGCGCTCGTGCGTGCCGCCCGCGAAACGGGAGTCGGCGGCGAGCTCCACGACGGCCCGGTGCGGGATGACGATGCCTTTGGGCTCGCCTGTGGAGCCCGAGGTGTACATCACGTAGGCGGCGGACTCAGCATGCACCAAAGCGCTCGGCGGCGTGGCGGGCTCCGGTTCTCCCGGTCCCGGGAAGTCCAACATCCGTACCGCCACCGGGAGTTGTACGTCAGCCACCGCGACCGCGACCGCCACCCCGGCGGCCTCCACCAGCGCCGCCAGCCGTCCCGCCGGTGCCCCCGGATCCAGTGGCAGACAGCACGCCCCCGTCTTGAGTACCGCCAGCTGCGCGACGACCATCGACACGGACCGGGCCAGCGGCAGCGCGACGGTGTCGCCGGGCCGTACCCCCGCCTCCCGCAGCCGTCCCGCCAGCCGGTCGGACGCCGCGTCGAGGCCGCCGTACGTCAGCACCTCGCCGTCGGACTCGACGGCCGGCGCGTCCGGCGTACGGACCACCTGCTCGGCAAACCGCGCGGGGACGCCCGGCGTCCCGGACGTGGGACGCACCGGGCCCTCGGCCAGGGCGAGCAACTGCCGCCGCTCCTGCGGCGGGAGGACGTCGAGCCGTGCGGCCGGCGTGCCGCGGGCGGACGTCAGTGCCTCGAAGGCGTGCACCAGGCGGGCACCGACCGTGGCCGCCGACAGGCCCCGGCGGCAGCCGATCCGCAGCAGCATCCGCTCTCCGGCGACGACGGCGACCGTCACGGGGTAGTGCGTCGCGTCCCGCGTCTCGACCAGCTCGACGGCCGGGGCGGGGCCTTCGGTGCGCGGAAAGTTCTCGAACGCCAGGACCGTGTCGAAGAGTTCGCCCGCCCCGGCCGCCCGCTGCACCTCGGACAGCCGTATGTGGTGATACGGCGCCAGCCGCAGCTGCTCCCGCTGTACGCGGGCCAGTAATTCGTCGACGCCCTCCTCCGAGCGCAGCCGGATCCGCACGGGCAGCGTGTTGATGAACAGCCCCACCATCCGCTCGACGCCCGGCAGATCATGCGGCCGACCGGAGACGACCGCGCCGAAGACCAGGTCCTCGGCGCCGGTCAGGCGGGCCAGGACCAGCGCCCAGGCGGTCTGCGCCACGGTGTTGACGGTGACGCCGGCGTCGGCCGCCCGGCGGGTGATCGCGGCCGTCAGCTCGCAGGACAGCGCGACATCGACGGTGTCCTCCGGGCCGTCGGATCCGTCCGGCGGCAGCGGTGCGGGCCGAGCCAGTCCGTCCAGGGCCTCGCGCCAAGCGGCCTCCGCCCGGCTCTGGTCCTGGCCGTTCAGCCAGACCAGGTACTGCTTGAAGGGCACGGCGGGCGGCAGTTCTGCGGCCCCCGTCGTCAGTGCCTCCAGATCACGCGCGAGCAGCGGCAACGACCATCCGTCCAGCAGGATGTGGTGGAGCGTCAGCAGCAGGTCGGCGCCTTCGTCGTGCCGGATCAGCATGGCCCGTACCAGCGGCGGACGGGCCAGATCGAAGCGGCGGGCCCGGTCCTCGGCCATCAGCCGCGTGAGCTCCGCCTCCGTCTCGTCCGGCGTGCGACCCGTGAGGTCGGCCTCCGTCCACGGCAGCCGCACCGCGCGCGGGATCACCTGCACCGGACGCTCGACGTGCTCGTGCCGAAAGCACGCCCGCAGATTCGGGTGCCGTTCCAGCAGCGCGCTCACCCCGGCCCGCAGCGCCTCGGGCGCCAGGTCCGGGCCGATCCGGAAGCGGGCCTGGACCAGATACGGGTCCGGGCGCTTAGGATCGTGCAGGGCGTGGAAGAGCAGGCCCTCCTGGGCGGGGGAGAGCGGCAGCACATCCGCGATACGGCCGCCCATCAGTCGTCCCCCTCGTCGCCGAAGTCCAAGTCGCCCTCCAGCAGGGCGAGCTGGTCCGGGGACAGGTCGACCAGCGGGAAGTCGGAACTGGTGTGGCCGCCCGTGCCGTCCCGGCGGGCGTGCGCGACCAGCACCTCGATCGCCTCGCACCACAGCCGGGCCAGCTCCAGCACCTCGTCCTCGCCGAGCACCCCGCGCGCGTAGGAGAACCCGGCGCTCAGCTGCGGCCGCCCACCGTCCCGCTGAAGCACCAGCGCGTCCAGTTCCACCGCATGCCCGAGCGGCAGCGCCTCCGCGGCCATGCCGAGCAGCTCACCATCGGCCGTGTCGCCGCCGGAGAACCGGCCCAGGTAGTTGAAGCGCAGGTCGGGGGCCGTCAGTGCGGCCAGCTTCGGGGCCGTGTCCGCGTTGAGGTACCGCAGCAGACCCCAGCCGAGGCCGCCGGACGGGACCGCCCGCAGCTGCTCCTTGATCTGCTTGAGGGCCTCGCCCGCCGCGTCCTGGGCTGGCTGCCAGAAGTCCGCGCCGAGGACGGCGCCCGCGTCCAGCCGGACCGGGTACTGGGTGGTGAACCAGCCTACGGTGGCGGCGACATCGGCCGGCCGGGAGAGACCCTCACGGCCGTGCCCCTCCAGATGGACCAGGAGACCGGTGCCCTGGCCCCGGCGCCGTACGGCCGCCGCGGCCAGGGCCGTCAGCAGTACCGCGTCCGCACCGCAGTGGAAGGCCCGCGTCACCTCCGACAGCGCCGCCTCGGTGACCTCGGGCGTCAGCTCGACGGTGAGCACGCAGCGCTGCGCACCGACGCCCCGCCCGCCCGCGATCCGCGCGTCCGGGCCGCTCAGCGCCCGCTCCCACCAGGAGTACTCCACGTCCGCCGCCTCGGGCCGCACCGCCTCCCGCGCCAGCAGCCGCGCCCAGCGCGCGAAGGACGTGCCCGGGTCCCGCGGCAGCCGCTGCCCCGCCAGCCCGGCCGCCAGCTCGGGGCCCAGCAGCCGCCAGGACACCCCGTCCACCGCGAGATGGTGCACCGTCAGCAGCAGCAGCCCCGGCCGCTCGGGGCCCGGATCGAGCCAGGTGGCCCGCAGCATCTCCCCCTGCTCCGGGTCGAGCCGCACCGAAGCCGCCACCTCGTCCGCCGTCTCCCGCGGATCGGCTCCGACGGCCACCTCCACACGCCCGACGACCGCGTCGGGGACGGCCTGGGGAACCTCCAGTTCCCCGTCCACGAGCCGCATCCGCAGCACCCCGTGCCGCTCGACGAGCGCCCGCACGGCCGTTTCGACGCGCTTCGGATCCACGCCCGACGGCACGGGAAACACCATCGACTGCGTGAACGCCGTCGCGTCCCCGCCCTGATCGCGCCACCAGTGCATGACCGGCGTGAGCGGGAAGCGCCCGGTGCCGGAGTCCTCACCGAGGCCGACGTCCGTCACCTCCCGCGCGGTCAGCGCGAGCGCGGCAGGAGTACGGGCCGTGAAGACGTCACGCGGTGTGATGCCGAGCCCCGCCCCCGACGCCCGTCCCGCCAGCT
Source organism: Streptomyces sp. NPDC056479 (assembly GCF_042795335.1). NCBI lineage: Bacteria > Bacillati > Actinomycetota > Actinomycetes > Kitasatosporales > Streptomycetaceae > Streptomyces > Streptomyces sp. NPDC056479. Next base: position 42,117 of record NZ_JBHTRZ010000007.1, read on the forward strand.
GGATCGCCATGATGCTGTCGCCGCCCAGCCGGAAGAAGTCCGCATCGGCGCCGACCCGCTCGACACCCAGCACCTCCTCGAACAGGGCGCACAGCGTGACTTCACGTCCACCCTCCGGCGCCCGCCCCTCCACGCCCGGCCCGCTGTCCGGCGCGGGCAGTGCCGCCCGGTCCAGCTTGCCGCTCGGCGTCAGCGGCAGCTCGTCCAGCACCACCACGTCGGCCGGCACCATGGCGGCGGGCAGCCGACCGGCGGCGTACGCCGCCAGCGCGTCCGGCGCGGGCGCGGCGCCCGGACCGCCGACGACGTACGCGACGAGCCGTGGCCTGCCCGGCCGGTCCTCCCGTACGACGGCCACCGCGCGCCGCACCGAAGGGTGCCCGGTGAGGACGGCCGCGATCTCGCCCGGCTCGATGCGGTGGCCCCGGATCTTCACCTGGTCGTCGCTCCGGCCAAGGTGCTCCAACTGCCCGTCGTCCCGGCGTCGGGCGAGATCGCCCGTGCGGTACATGCGCTCGCCGGGCGCCCCGTACGGGTCGGCGACGAACCGCTCGGCACTCGCCCCTGGCCGGCCCAGATAGCCGTACGCCAGTCCCGGCCCCGCCAGATACAGCTCCCCGCACACCCCCGGCGGCACCGGCCGCAGCCGCTCGTCGAGCACGTACGCCCGTGTGCCCGGGATCGGGGCGCCGATCGGCGGGGGAGTGCCGTCGCCGGTCAGCGGGCCCGAGACGGTGGCGGCGACGGTGAACTCGGTGGGCCCGTAGGCGTTGTGGAACCGACGCCCGCCGACCGCCCACCGGGCCACCAGCTCCGGCGGACATGCCTCCGCACCCACCGCCAGCGACCGCAGCTCCGGGTACTCCCCGGCGGGCAGGCTCGCCAGCACGGACGGCGGCATCATCGCGGCGCTGATCCGCATCCCGGTCAGCACACCGGCCAACTCCGCCCCGGCGAGCGGCCCTTCGGGCGGCACGACAAGAGTGCCGCCGGAACCGAACGCCATGCACATCTCGGCCACGGAAATGTCGAACGCGGGCGACCCGAGCTGCAGCACCCTGCTGTCGGCGGCCAACGCCATGGAGCCCACGAGCCCTTGAGCGAGGGCGGCCAGACCGGTGTGGGGGACGACGACGCCTTTGGGACGGCCGGTGGATCCGGAGGTGTGTATGACGTACGCCGCTTCAAGCGCCCTGAAGGGGCGCGGGGAACTGCGCGACCAGCCACGATGGCGCGGCAGACGGTCCACGCCATGTCGTGGCAATTCCAGCGAAGCGCCCAGCACTAACGTCGGCACATCCGTATCGACCGGCACGCCCCGTTCGCCGACGATCAGCAGCACCGGAGCCGCGTCCTCCAGCGCGAGCGAGATCCGCTCCGCGGGATAGCCAGGGTCGATCGGCAGATACGCCGCACCGGCCCGTTGCACCGCCAGCGCCGCAGGCACCATCGCCCCGGTGCGCCCCAGCGCGAGGGCCACGACCTCCCCGGGCCCCGCCCCGCGCTCGGCGAACGCCGCGGCCAACCGGTCGACCCGGTCCATCAGTTCGGCGTAGGTCAGCGCCGGCGCCGCGCCCTCCAACGCGGGCGCGTCCGGGGTGCGGGCCGCCTGCCGGGCCACCAGGTCGGGCAGAGTCAGCGGCTCGGGGGCGGCCGGACCGAGGCCGAGCTCCAGCAGCCGCTTCCCGCCCGCCTCGGACACCAGACCGACCTCGGCGAGCGGCACCTCCGGGTCGGCGGTGAAGCGCCGCAACAGCTCCAGATAGGCATCCGTCCAGTGCCGTACGGCGCCGGCGCCGAAGAGGGACGTACGGATCTCGAAACTGCCGTCCATCGTGTCGTCGTCGGCGTCCCGGACGATGCCCACGAGGTCGTGCTCACCGCCCGTGTGGATCCGTTCGGGCTCGCTGAACTCCCGCAGGGCGGCCACGCTGCGCTGCTGGGTGAGGTGCATGAACACCCACTGGAACAGCGGGGAGCGCCCGGCGCTGCGGTCCGGCGCGACCGTGGAGACGATCCGGCCGACCGGCACATCGGCGTTGGCCATCAGCTCGGGGAAGTCCGTCGCGAACCGGGCCAGTACATCGGCGAAGGAGTCCCCGGGCCGGATCCGCCAGCGGGTCGGGATGGCGTTCATGACGTACCCGATGACCCGCTCCAGGCCCTTGGCGGCCCGGTTGGCCGTCGGGGTGCCGAGCACCATGTCGTCGGCGCCGGTGAGGCGGTGCGCCAGGACCGCGAAGGCCGCCATCAGGACGACGTACACCGAGGCGCCGCGCTCCCGGGCCAGGGCCCGTACGGCCCGGGCGGTCGGGGCGTCGACCTTGAACGGCACCTGTGCGATGCCCTCCGCCAGGCCCGTCCCGCCGCCCGGCACGGTCAGCGCACCAGGCGGCTCGGCGAGGTAGCGGCGCCAGAAGTCCAGCCGCGCCTCGAAGACACCGGCCTCCTCCAACTCGCCCTGCCAGGACGCGAAGTCGGCGTACTGGATGCGGGGCCTGGCCGACGTCGGTTCCGTTCCGGCGCGCAGCGCGCGGTGGGCCTCGGCGAACTCGGCCTGGAGCACGTCGAAGGACCACCAGTCGGCGATGACGTGGTGCAGGCTGAGCATCAGGGTGGTCCGCCGGTCGTCGACCGTGACGAACCGGGCCCGCATCAGCGGTTCGCCGGCCAGGTCGAAGGGGCGCCGCCGGAAGGTCTCGAAGGCCTCGGCGATGGTGGTGCCGGAGCCCCGCAGGTCCTCCCGCTCCAGCCGGAAGCGGTCCTCGGGCGGGAAGGTGACGCCGAGGGCGCCCGGTTCGCCGCCGATGCGCGCCCGCAGGATGTCGTGGTGGGCCCGGACCTGGGTCAGTGCCCGCTCCAGCAGGTCCGGCTCGACCGGATCCTCGAAGTGGTAGGCGCAGCAGAGATTGAGCGCGGGAGTGCCGGGATACAGCGACTCGTACACCCACAGGTCCTGCTGCGCCGGACTGAGGGGCACCGGTCCGTCCCCGTCGCGCGGCGGTACGACCGCCGGGACCAGCCCCGCCTGCCCGGACTCCACGAGCCGCCGCATCAACCGGACGCGCTGCTCACCGCTGAGCGCGCTGAAGCGGTCCGCCATCGATGCGCCCGAAGGGGCGGTCATGCCACGTCCTCCCGCAGTTCCGCCAGCCGGTGCAGCCCGGCCAGCACCTCGTCACGGCCGAGGCCGAAGTCCACGAAGCAGGCGACCTCGTCACAGCCCAGCTCGCGCAGATCGGCGAGCATCTTCCGGCAGGTCCCGGCGGAGCCGAGCAGACTGCCCCAGGTCAGATAGCGGTGGAAGGCGAACTCGGCGAGCAGCGCGGTCTGTTCGTCGGTCAGCTCCGCCGTCGCCTTGTCGGCCGTGCGGTTGGCCGTGGTCTGCCGGACATACGACTGCAGATACCGCTTCAGCGGTACGGCGGTCAGCCGCCGCGCCTCCTCGTCGTCCGCGCCGACGAACGTGTGCGCCATCAGCGTCACCCGGCCGTGCGCGTCGGTGCCGCCCTGGTCGGGGGCGGCGGCGCAGGCGGCCCGGTACCGGGCGATCTTCTCGGCCAGTTCCTCCCGGCTCTGCCCGACGGTCGCCCCGAGCACCCCGGTGCGCAGCCGTCCGGCCGCCTCCCAGGTCGCCGGGTTGCCGGAGCTGGTCAGCCACAGCGGGAGGGTGTCCTGCACGGGCCGGGGCTGCGGCAGCACGGCGACCGAGGCGCCGGTGCCGTCGGTGAACTCGGCCGGCTCGCCCGCCCACAGCCGCCGCAGCAGCGGGATGTCCCGCAGGGTCCGCTCACGGCGGTCCTCGTAGTTGCCGGGTGCGAGAACGAAGTCGGCGGAGTGCCAGCCCGTCGCCGCCGACAGCCCGATCCGCCCGCGCGAGAGGTTGTCGACGACCGCCCAGTCCTCCGCGATCCGCAGCGGATGGTGCAGTGGCAGGATCACGCTGCCCGCCCGGATGTTGATCCGCTCGGTGGCCACCGCGAGCGCAGCGCTGAGCACCGGCGGACTCGGGAACACCTGTCCCACCTGCTGGAAGTGCCGCTCCGGCGTCCAGATCGCGTGGAAGCCGAGCCGGTCCGCGGTACGCGCGACGGTGAGGATGTCGTCGTAGACCTCGCTGTGCCGCGGCGGGCCGCCGGCCGGGGAGCCGGCGGGCGTGTCGGCGCCGAAGAACATCACGCTCAGGTCCATGGCACCTCCTTCCGGGTGGAGTCGGTACGGCCGTCGGGGCGGGGCTGCCGGGGAACACGCGGCCGGCGCGGAATGGGCGCCGGTGCCGCGGGTGCCTCGGCCGGCGCCCGCTCCAGCTCGGCGGCGAGGGCGGCGACGGTGGGCGAGGCGAACAGCTGGGCGGTGGTCACCGTGCGCCCCGCGCCGGTGAGGCGGGCCGCGACCCGCACCGCGCGCAGGGAGTTGCCGCCCAGCCGGAAGAAGTCGTCGTGGGGCCCGATGTGCTCCACGCCGAGGACGTCGGACCAGACGGCGGCGATCTCCCGGTGCAGGGCGGAGTCCACCGGGCCGCCGGTGGTGCGGGCCGGGGCGAGCACCGCGTCCCGGGCCGCGTCCGCACGCCGGGGAGGCTCGGGCAGCGGGAGCCGGGACAGGGGCACGTCCGGCTTGGCGGCCGCCGCCCGCAGCGCCTCGACGACCGCGTCCGCCAGCCACTCGGCGAACTCCGGCGCCAGACAGGAGGTCCGGTACTCGAAGACCAGCGTCATGCCGTCCGGCGCGCCCGCCGGCCCGTGGTCGTCCGTCACGTCCACCAGCAGCTCGAACCGCGCGGTGCCGGTGCGCAACGGCTCCACACCGGTCTCGGCACCGGGCAGGTCCACCTCGGCGCGGGCGTTGTTCTGCAACGCCAGCACCACTTCGGTGAAGGGCTGCCGCCCCGCTTGCCGTACCGGGTTGAGCGCGTCCACGACCTCCTCGAACGGCACGTCGTGGTGGGCGAAGGCGTTCAGCGCCGCCTCCCGGACCCGGGCGAGCAGGTGCCGTCCGGTGGGGTCGCCGGAGGCGTCGGCGCGCAGCACCAGCATGTTGACGAAGAACCCGACGACGTCGTCCACCGTGCCGTCGTGCCCCCGTCCGGCGATCGGCGACCCGACCGCGAGATCCTCCCCCGCCCCCGCCCGCACCAGCGCCGCGGCCAGGGCGGCATGCAGCGCCATGAACAGCGTCGCGCCCTCCGTCCGCGCCGCCTCGACGATCCGCGCGTGCGCCGCCGCGTCCAGCCGTCGTACGACGGTGGCGGCGTCCTTGCCCGGCACGGCGGGCCGTCCGGGACGCCGGGGGAGCAGCGGGCCGCCGGCCGGCAGTTCGGCCAACGCCTTGCGCCAGAAGGCGAGCTGGGTCGCGGCGAGTGACCCCGGTGCGTCCGCCGAGCCGAGCCGCCGCCGCTGACGGCGCGCGAAGTCGGCGTACGGCACGGGCAGCGGGGCGAGCCGCGGTACGGCACCGGAGGTCCGGTCGGCGTACGCGCGCGAGAGGTCCCGGAACAGCGGGGGCAGCGACCAGCCGTCGCCCGCGATGTGGTGCAGCACGAGCAGCAGAGCGTGCTCGTCCGGCCGGTCGAGGACACTGAAGAGCACGGCGTGCAGGGGGAGTTCGGCGGAGAGGTCGAAGCGGTGCCGGGCGGCCTCGGTCACGGCCCTCGTCAACTCACCTGACTCGACGTCGACTTGCCGCAGTCGAGGCCGTGCCTCGGGGCCGTCCAGGACCCGCTGTCCCGGCTCGCCGTCCCTCTCCTCGAAGACGGTTCGCAGCGCCGTCTGCCGGGCCGCCACATCCCCGAGGGCCGCCCGCAGCGCCTCGGCGTCGATCGCGCCGCGCAGCCGCACCAGCACCGGAAGGGTGTACGCGGTGCCCGCGTCGACCCGGTCAAGGAACCACAGGCGGCGCTGGGCGTGGGACAGGGGCAGCGCGGCCCCGTCCCGGGGCGGTGCGGGCACATCGACCGGTTCGTCCCGCTCGGCCTTGTCCACGTGCGGCACCAGCGCCGCCGGTGTCCGGCACTCGAACAGCGTCCGTACGCCGACCCGCGCGCCCAGCGTCAGCTGGATCCGCCCCAGCAGCCGCGCCACCATCAGGGAGTTGCCGCCGAGCGCGAAGAAGTCGTCCTCGGGACCCACCGACGCCACCCCCAGCACCTCGGAGAACAGCCCGCACAGCGCCTCCTCGACCGCGCCCGACGGCTGCCGTCCGGCCTGCGAGGCGAGCGAGCCGGTGACCGGGCCGGGCTCCGGCAGGGCGGCGCGGTCCAGCTTGCCGTTGGCGGTGAGGGGCAGGGCGTCCAGGAGCACGAAGGCGGCCGGGACCAGGTAGTCGGCCAGCACATGCGCGGCGTGCTCGCGTAACTCCCGCTCGCAGAGGGACCGCTGATGTCCCTCGCGGGGAACCACGTAGGCGATGAGCCGCTTGTCACCGGTGACGTCCGGGCGCGCGACGACGGCGGCCCGCAGGACGCCGGGATGCCCTGCGAGGACCGTCTCCACCTCGCCGGGCTCCACCCGGAACCCGCGGATCTTCACCTGGGAGTCGGCCCGCCCCAGATACTCCAGCACCCCGTCGGCCCGGCGCCGCACCAGGTCCCCGGTCCGGTACATACGGTCACCGGCGGGCCCGTACGGGTCGGCCACGAAGCGCTCGGCGGTCAGCCCGGGCCGGCCGCGGTAGCCGAGCGCGACACCCGCCCCGGCGGCGTACAGCTCACCCGTCTCGCCGTCCGCGACGGGCCGCAGCCGCGTGTCCAGCACCCGGAGCCGTTTGCCGGCCAGCGGGCGGCCGATCGGCACCGGCCCGCCGTTCCGCAACTCCTCGGCGGTGACCTGGTGGACGGTCAGGAAGACCATGCCCTCGACGGGCCCGTAGCCGTTGCTCAGCCTCAGCCCGGGGTGGCGCTCCAAGGTGCGGGCCGCGTGCGCGGGGGACATCGGCTCACCGCCGACGATCAGTTCGCGGACGCCGGCGAGGGCTCGCGGGTACTCGTCGACGATCACGTGGAACAGGGACGCGGAGAGGTAGACGGAGGTGACGGCGTGCCGGGCGGCCAGGCCGGCGATCACCACGGGGTCGGGGCGCTGCCCCGGGTGCAGTACGCACAGGCCGCCGTTCAGCAGGGGGCCCCACAGCTCCAGCGCGAACGCGTCCCAGGACACCGGGGAGCACTGCAGCCACACCGCGCCGGCCCCGAAGTAGGCGAAGTCCTGCCCGGTCAGCGTCCCGGTGATCGCCGCGTGGGAGGCGACGATGCCTTTGGGGCGGCCGGTCGAGCCGGAGGTGAACATCACGCAGGCGGGGTCGTGGGGTCGTATCGCCACCTGGCCGGACCGCAGGGGCCGTACCCGCTCGGCGTCCTCGACCTCGATCGACTCGGCGACGTCGATCGGTTGACGGCTGCCGCGCCGGGACACCACCACGCCGACCCCGGCGTCGGCCGCCATCCCGCGCAGCCGTTCCACCGGGAAGTCCGGGTCGAGCATCACGTAGCCGGCGCCGGCCTTGAGCGTGCCAAGCAGCGCCACCGCCATCTCGGCGGACCGCTCCAGATGCACGCCGACCAGGGTCCCCGGCCGCACCCCGTGCTCCCGGAGCAGCGCGGCCAACCGGGCGGCACGGGCGTCCAGTTCGCCGTAACTCAGCCGGTCGTCAGCGGACACCAGCGCGGTCGCCGCCGGTGTGCGCCGAACCTGTTCCTCGAAGAGTTCATGCACCCCGTGCAACGCCCCCGTTGCCCCCTTGTCAGGCATCTGCGGCCGTGCGGGTGGGACATATGTCCGTCCAGCGGTCCTCCACAAAGGCGAGGCAGTCGGCGCGGCTGCTCGCGGTCAGCGCCACGTCCCACCCGTCCGGCACGGTGATCCCGTCGGGCCAGAGCGAGAACTGGCCCTGGGCGTTGGTGAGAACGAGGTAGGTCCCGTTCTCGTCCTCGAACGGATTGGTGGTCACGGTCAGCCCTCCACGAGTGCTTTGTTCTCGGGGTTGTCGGGTTTGTCGCGGTTCTCCGGGGTCTCGGGATCGCCGGGGCGCCCGGAGTCTTCGTCGGAGTCGGTGGGTTCCGGGGAGTCGGCCGCCGCGTCGGGCAGCAGCGAGTCGATGTCCCGTACGGTGCGCCGCGACATGCACAGCACCGCGACCGTGATGCCGCACAGGCCCGCGATGAGCAGCATGGCGGCCATCCCGCTGCCCGGCCCGTCCCCCACCAGCGGCCCGAGCACGACGAAGATGCCGGTGCCGTCCGCGGCCCGCGGTTCGAAGACATGGTCGGCGAGCGGTCCGGAGATCGCGGTGGCCAGCGGGACGGAGATCTGCGACAGGAACACCACCGCACCGAAGACCCGGCCGTGCCACTCCTGCGGAACCTTGGTCTGCACGATCGCCTGCATCACGCCGTTGATCATCGGCATCAGCGCCGCGCCCACGAGGATGGCCGCGCACCAGCCGACCACCCCGCCCGCCAGCGCCATCGCCACCTGGGCGGACAGGCACATGCCGATGATCCCGAGCAGCATCCCCCGGGCCCGGTTCTTCGGCCCGCTCCAGGCCGCCATCAGCAGCCCGCCCGCGACTCCGCCGATCCCGATCGCGGTGTTGACGCTGGCCAGCGCCGAGGTCTCGCCGCCGGACCGGGCCAGCACCATGGGCTGTACGGCGGCGAAGCCGAACACCATGACCAGGTTGACCAGACAGAAGGCCAGCATCAGATCGCGCAGGCTCGGATGGCGGAAGAGGAAGCGCATCCCTTCGACGGCCTCGGTGAGGAGCCTCTTGCGCGGGGCGCCGGCCGGCTTCTGCCCGGGACCGGTGTCCCCCCGCAGCCGTACGAACCGGATCGCGGCCAGCGCGAGGGCGAAGCTCACCAGGTCGGCGACGATGATGAAGCCGAGCCCGGAGAGCGCCACCAGCAGGCCGCCCAGCGCCGGACCGCCGACGTCCGCCGTGCTCTTGGCGCTCGCCAACAGGCTGTTCGCCCGCTGCAGTTGCCGTTTGTCCACCAGCAGCGGCACGGCGGCACCCAGCGCCGGGAACTGGAAGGCGGCTGCGCAGCCGAGCAGCATGACCGCCCCGTAGACCTCCCAGGTGTGCAGTCCGCCGGTGAAGTGCAGGACGCCGAGCAGCGCCACGACCAGCAGTCCGCCACCGTCCGCGAGCTGCAGAGCCGTACGCCGCCTGACGCGGTCGACGAAGGCTCCGGCGAGCGGGCTCAGCAGCACCTGGGGGAGCAGCGCGCACAGCGAGAGCGTGGTCAGCGCGGTGGCCCGGCCGGTGGCCGACCAGGTCTCGAAGACGAAGGCGAACCTCAGGACGGAATTGCCGACCAGGGATACCGCCTGCCCGCTCCAGACGAGCATGAAGGGACCCATGCCGGTGAACCGGCCGGCCCTGCCCCCCTCGTGCGCGGTGTCGTCCTGCGAGCGCGCCGCTTCGGCCACGTGCGTACCCCCGTCGAATGTGGCTTCCGGTCGACAACCCTAGTTCGAAATGGCTTGTCGTATACACCAAACCGGAACACGTGGCGTGCACCTCGTAGACACCTACGAACAATTGACGACACATCGATGATCACGGTCTCGGACAACTGACCCGGGTGGACTCCCCGTCAGGGGTGTCTTTCGTGTGGTGGTTGACCGACGGACTGGCCCACCAACTGCCCTCTCCCTAGGATGTGTTGTCGGCCAGGTGATCTCCTCGGCCGTCCTGCCCCTGGGGGAAGCCATGGAGCCTGGAAAGCTGTCCACGTCGATCGATGCCACGGTCCCCACCGCCGCGCGCATGTACGACCACTACCTCGGAGGCAAGGACAACTACGCCTCGGACCGTGCCGCCTGCGAGGAGCTGGACAAGGTCGTCCCCAGCACCCGCGCCCTCGCGCTGAACAACCGGCGCTTCCTCCAGCGGGTCGTCGGGACACTGGCCGGCGACTACGGCATCCGCCAGTTCCTGGACCACGGCTCAGGCCTGCCCACCCAGAACAACGTCCACCAGGTCGCGCAGGCCATCGACCCGTCCTCGCGCGTGGTGTACGTCGACAACGACCCGATGGTCCTGGTCCACGGCCGCGCCCTGCTGGACCAGAACGACAACACCGCCGTCATCCACGCCGACATGCGCCAGACCGACGGCATCTTCTCCCACGCCGACACCGAGCGCCTGATCGACTTCTCGCAGCCGGTGGCGGTGCTGTTCAACTCGGTGTTCCACTGCATCCCCGACAGCGACACGGACGGTCCGCTCGCCGTGGCCCGCCGGGTGCGCGAGCGCCTCGCGCCCGGCAGCTTCATGGTGATGTGCCAGCTGGTCAGCGAGGACCCCAAGGTCCGCGACTTCGTCACCGACTTCATGAACCAGGCGACCCAGGGGCATTGGGGCCGGGTGCGCGAGGAGAAGGACGTCGCGGAGTACTTCGACGGCCTGGAGATCCTGGAACCCGGCCTGGTGGAGGTGTCCACCTGGCGCCCCGACACCGAGGTGGCACCGCGCCAGCTCACCCAGGAGTGGATCGAGTTCGGCGGCGTGGGCCGACTCCCCTAGCGACGCGGGGGAGTACGGCGCTCAGGAGGCCGCCGGGAAGTACCGCGCTCAGGTAGCCGCGGGGGAGTACCGCTCCATCGTCGCGCGCATTCGGTCGAGTGACTCGCGCGGGTTGAGGGCCTCGTCGCCCAGCCGGTCCAGGGCGAGCCGGTACTCCTCGGTCTCGTCGCGGTCCTCCAGGAAGGCCGCGCTCTTGATGTGCTCCAGATACACGATGTCGGGCAGCTCGATGCCGCCGAACCGGAGATAGGTGACCGGCATGGCGGGCGCCATGGCGTTGGTCACGTCCAGCGGCACGATCTGTACGGTCACATGGGGCCGCTGGGCCATCTCCACGAGGTGCTCCAGCTGCGCCCGCATCACCTCACGGCTGCCCAGGACCCGCAGCAGCACCGACTCGTCGACGATCGCCCACAGCTGAGGCGCGTCCGGACGGTGCAGCAGCTCCCGTCGCCGCATCCGCAGCTCCACCCGCCGCTGTGTCTCACGCGCCGGCGCGTTCGGCAGTCCGCGCTCGACGACGGCCCGGGTGTAGTCCTCGGTCTGCAACAGGCCCGGCACATGCTGGAGTTCATAGGTACGGATGGCCGACGCGGCCTCCTGGAGCCCGACCAGCCGGTCGAACCACTCGGGCATCAGCCGCTTGTCATAGCGCTGCCACCATCCCGGCTCACCGGCTCGGCGCAGCAACTGCAGCAGCACCGAGGCCTCGTACTCCTCGGCGCGGTAGTGCTCCAGCAGGGAGCGCACGTCCGCCTCCGTGGGCGGCCGACGGCTCTTGCCCGCCTCGATGCGCGACAGCTTCGCGGGACTGAATCCCACGGCGCGCGCCGCTTGGTCCTGGGACAGACCGAGGTCCTCGCGGATACCCGCCAACTGGACGCCGACCAGCATCTTCAGCAGGGTCGGCGCGGGCTCGGTCCGGTCCAGATAGGGTTCGAGGCGGGAGATGCGAGGTGACTCGGCGGACATCCTGACTCCCCGTAGACCGGCATACGACAGACCGCATTATCGCATCCCGCCGCCCCGTGCCGCCGCAACCGCGGGAAGTGGAAGGCTCAACTTCCGCTTGGCGGCGGCGTTTCGCCCTCGCCGGTCGCATCTTCCCGGGCGAGCGCCCTGTTTCACACGAGGTGGTCGAACTCCCCTTCCTTCGCGCCCGCCAGGAAGGCCGCGATCTCGGCGGGCGTGTAGACGAGGGCCGGTCCGTCGGGGTGGCGGGAGTTGCGCATCGCGACGCTGCCGTCGCTCAGGGCGGCCACCTCGACGCAGTTGCCCTCGGCATTGCTGTGCCGGCTCTTGATCCAGCGGACGCCCAACGAGCTGGCCCGCATGCCGTTCGATGCTGTTGGCACTGCACTCTCCTTGCTCACGTTCCGCCACGCGTACGCCCCGTCGCCCCAGCGGACCCGGACCGCACCACGTGCTCTGCGTCGACACCACTCGCGCAATTTCCCGTGAAATTGCACGGAGACGCCATCGGCGTGGATAATAGCCCTCGGCGTCAAGTGCAGCGCAGACGCCCCGTCCTGACCGTGTATCAGGGAGACGTCGTGTCCTTACCTGCGTACGAAGGCCTCCGACTGCCCAGTGGCGCTGCGCCGCTTGCGGGGTCGACCGTGACGCCGGAAGCGCACCGCGGCACTCCGGGCCCGCGTCACCTCACCAGGTCCGAAGCCCCGCGCACCTCACCTCGCGCCGTCGCCCTGCGCCTCGTCGGCGCCGAACAGGGCTGCGGTCAGGCCCGCGACTTCGTCCGTCGCACTCTGGACGCCTGGGAGCTGGACCACTGCGGCCCCGACGCCCTCACGGTGGTCACCGAACTGCTCGCCAACGCCGTACTGCACGCCGTACCGCACTGCCCGGCCCGTTCGGGGCCGCATCCCTCGGCCGAGCCCGAGGTCTGGCTCAAGCTCAGCCTCCGCCGCCCCGCCCACCTGGTGTGCGCGGTCATCGACCCGAGCGACCACCCACCCGTGTACCCCCACACCAGCGACCCGCTCGACGAGCACGGCCGCGGGCTGCGCATCATCGACGCCCTGTCCGAGCACTGGGGTTGGACCCGACGGCACCCGATGGGCAAGACGGTCTGGGCGATGCTGCCGACCGGCGAGCAGGTCTGAGCCCAGCGGTCCCCTTCCCGCGGCGCTGCATCCGCAAATGTGCCCTCGGGCATGAACATTTAGGCAAGTGCCCTAATAGGCCGCCATATTTGGGACACCCCGGTACGTGGTGTAACACGGCCACGTTCCTCTGGCGCAGAACTAGACAGAAGCGAGTCACCCCACCAAAGCCGAATTCCCGGCACCGTGGAGCGACCTGTCGTCCCCAGTAACGCGTCAGATCGGATTTCTCGTGAACACCGACCCGGTTTCCGGATACCAGCCGTATGACCAGCACGCACACGCACAGGCCCCCGACCGCTCCGCGCGCAACCAGGCCACGGCGCGGAGAGCGGCCCTGACGATCTGCACGATCGCCGATGTCGCGGCCGGTCTGCTCGGCCTGTGGATCGCGCTGTACCTGCTCGAAGCGAACCAGGGGAACGCCTTCGTGGAGTTCGTCCACGGCTCCGCCGACCTGCTTTCCGGATGGGCACAGGACATTTTCACGATGGACACAGAGGGGCTACGGGTCGTCCTCAATTACGGTCTTCCGGCCGTCCTCTATCTGGCGCTGGGGCACGGAATTGCCGCCCGGCTGAACAGGTCCTGACGGCATTACCCAGCGGAGGAACGGCAAAGTGACACGAACGCCCGCCAACAACGAGCACCTGCCGATATATGAAGACCTGGTGCGCGAACGCGGAGACGTAGTGGCAGAGGCCCAAATAGCAGCCGCACACACCCAGCACCAGGCAGCGGAACTGCTCCCCGGCGAGGAGGCACATCACTGGGACCGACAGCCGGGGCATCCTGGTCGGCCCGGGTTCGGCTAGGCATGCCCACGCCGCTCGCCCGCTCAGAGCGCCGCTGCTGGGCCCCGATGGTCTTGCCGGAGGGGGTGTGCCGGGTGCCCCAGTTCTGGGTGAGCTGAGGGCTGCTCGGGAACGACCTCGTCGAGGATTCGGCGCACATCTCCTCCGGCGTGTGCTCGCCACGCGCGAGGATCTTGCCTGTTCGCCCCAGCAGTTGCCCGATCTCTGGCGGTGGTCGACAAGGCTGCGTGCCGAGAACGAACAGTGCCCGGAACCACGGACGCCCGCCCCTGGGGCGATGACGGCCCGTGCTCGCGGCCGGCTGCCAATCGCGATACTCCAGATTGACCTGGACGGTTGCCCCAAGATCCTGTCCACGAACAGTGCACAGACCCCGCCCCAGGGTGGCTCAGCGCCGCATACGCCGTCACAAACGCGAAGACCCCGACCGCAGCGTTTCCGCTGATGACGGGGTCTTTGGGCACCTCATACAGGGTGCCCCCGGCAGGATTCGAACCTGCGCACACGGCTCCGGAGGCCTTATTGCCTCACAGACAAAATGCTGGTCAGAGGCTTGATTGACGCGAAACAGTTGGCGCCTGTCCACGGATGGTCCACAAGGGCAGCGCTGGCTCCGATGGGCCTCAAGAAGGCCTGATGCGCGATCTCATGGCCCCGTTGCTCGAAGCGACCGTTCGCAACGCTATTCTCACGGAACCTGCCCATGTCAGGGGAGGGCATCCGGGGAAGGCATCCCTTGAGCGACACCTGGGCTGCTATCGACTTTGAGACCACCGATGCGCACGGTGTCCGCCGGTTACGTTCCCGACCGAACTGCTGCCCTACGTGAAACGTCACCTGGACGCTTACGCCAAGCCTGGCTGTGACGGTCACGTCCTCCTAGGTCCCCAGGGCGGCAGGCTCCGGCGGGTCAAGTTCCGGGATGACTGGATCAACGCCAGGAAGCCCGGAGATGGTGGTACAGGTCAGCGCTTCAGCCCTTGGAGGGGGGCCGATAGCTGAAGCACGGGACGCTGGCTGCTGCCTCTGGCAAAGTGATCGCCACTGCTAGACGTTTCTCGTGAGGAACCTTTGTGAGCACGCTCGGTAGCTTCATCTGGTCAATCGCTGACCAGCTTCGGGGCCCCTACCGCCCCAACCAGTACGGGACAGTGATCCTCCCGTTCACGATCCTGAGACGGCTCGACTGCGTACTTGAGCCGGACCGCGCTGCGGTACGGGAGCTGGCTGCGAGGTACGAGAACCCGAACCGGCTCAAGGTTGAGGTCAAGAAGGCCACGGGGCGGACGTTCTACAACACCTCCAACTACGAGTTCTCGAACCTGCTGGCCGATGCGGATGGGCTCACGGACAACCTCGCTGACTACATCGACCGGTTCTCCGCCGACGTGGACGTGTTCGAGTACTTTGACTTCAAGAAGGAGATCCTGGCCCTGGAGAAGGCCGGGCTTCTGCGCGAGATCGTCAAGTCCTTCGGTGCCGTCGATCTCCACCCCGATGTGGTGTCGAACTCCGACATGGGCGACGCCTTCGAATACATCATCCGCAAGTTCAACGAGGCCGCGAACGAGACCTCCGGAGACCATTACACGCCGCGCGACGCGATCCGGCTGCTGGTTGACCTGCTCTTCGCGGAGAAGGACGTCGACCTTGGTGAGGGCAGCATCATCCGGTCGCTGTACGACCCCACCGCCGGCACCGGCGGCATGCTCTCCCTGGCAGAGGAGCACCTGCTCGCCCAGAATCCCGGGGCGAAGCTGAGCTTGTACGGTCAGGAGTACAACCCGCAGTCGTACGCCATCTGCAAGTCCGACCTGCTCGCCAAGGGCCACTACGCGACCAGCATCGCCTTCGGCAACACGCTCACCGACGACGCCTTCAAGGGCCGTCAGTTCGACTATTGCATGTCCAACCCGCCCTATGGGGTGGACTGGAAGCAGTACGCCAAGGCGGTCAAGGAGGAGCGCGACTCCGCCGGCCCCTACGGCCGCTTCGCGCCGGGACTCCCCGCGACCTCGGACGGTCAGATGCTCTTCCTGCTCCACTTGGCCCACAAGATGCGCGCACCCGAGGACGGCGGCGGCCGCGTCGGCATCATTATGAACGGCTCGCCGCTCTTCAACGGCGCCGCTGAATCCGGCCCCTCTAACATCCGCAAGTGGCTGCTGGAGAACGACCTCGTCGAGGCGATTGTCGCCCTGCCGACCAACATGTTCTTCAACACCGGCATTGCAACCTACATCTGGATCCTTGACAACACCAAGCACCCCGACCGTCAGGGCAAGATCCAGCTCATCGACGGCACGTCGTTCTGGACCAAGATGCGCAAAAATCTCGGGTCCAAGGGACGCCAGATCAGCGACGATGACCGCGCCAAGATCGTGAGGCTATATGCCGACTTCGAGGACGCCGATCCCGACCTCTCCAAGGTGCTGCGCAACGACGAGTTCGGCTACTGGACCATCACCGTCGAGCGGCCCCTGCTCGATGCGGACGGGAAACCTGTCGTCGACCGCAAGGGCAACCCGAAACCCGACTCGAAAAAGCGTGACACCGAAAACGTGCCCTACACCTACGGCGGCTCAACCGTCGGCGCGGCAGGGACTCACGAAGTCATCCAGACGTACTTCGACGCGGAGGTGAAGCCGCACGTTCCTGACGCCTGGATCGACTGGGCCAAGACCAAGACCGGCTACGAGATTCCCTTTACCCGCCACTTCTACAGGTACATTCCACCTCGTCTGCTCGCCGAGATCGATGCCGACCTGGAGAAGCAGGTCACCAAGATCCTCGACCTACTGCGGGAGGTCGAGGGGTGAGCTCTCTGACGCTGATCGGTGCACACCGTGCCGTCTCCGAGTTGCTTGAGAACCGGCCCGAGTCGTGGGACGTCGTTCGCTTCAAGGGGTTGTTCGAACGACTCGATCGACGAAATGTCGACCTCGCACATGAGATGTTGTCGTTGCGCTCGACAGGCGAAGTCGTCGCGCGAGCTGAGATGGGGGGGCGTCAGGAGCCCGACGAAGCCAGCCTGCCGAAGTACCTCGTCGCCGAAATCGACGACCTTGTGGTTAACCCGATGTGGCTGATCGGCGGCGGCATCGGCGTGTCCCTGCGGGCAGGAGCGGTCAGCCCCGACTACCGCGTCTTCAGGTCGCGCGGCGCCTTGCTTCCGCGGTTCGTTCATCACCTGCTGCGATCGCAGCCATACCTTGACCAATACCTTCTGTACACGCGAGCGCAGACGACGTTTGACCGTCGAGTGCAGCAGCCAGACTTGGACAATCTCCCGCTGCCGGTGCCTCCCCTGGAGGAGCAGCGAGCTATCGCCGACTACCTCGGCCATGAGACAGCCCGCATCGACACACTCATCGAGGAGCAACAGCGGCTGATCGAGCTGCTCCGCGAGCGTCGGCTAGCGGCGGTTGAAGTAGCGGTCTCCGACGTCCAGACGAGTGGGCCACGGCTGAAGCACATCATCCAGTCGGTACGTCAGGGCTGGAGCCCGCAGTGCTACGCCTGGGCCGCCGATGGTGTTGAGATGTGGGCCGTCCTCAAGGCAGGGGCTGCAAACGGTGGTCGATTCCGGCCCATGGAGAACAAGGAGCTGCCGAGTGAGGAAACTCCGCGACCAGGCATCGTGGTACGGCGGGGTGACCTCATCGTGTCGCGTGCCAACACACGCGAATTGGTCGGGAGCGCCGCGGTGGTCGACGGTGACTTTCCGCGACTCATGCTCTGCGACAAGCTCTACGCGTTCACGCTCGACGAGCACCAGGCACTCCCTCGGTTTGTAGCGGCTGTCCTCGGGAGCCGCAGGTGGCGCGATCTGATCGAGTTGGAGGCCACGGGCGCGAGTCACTCGATGCTGAACGTCAGTCAGGCCGACATCGTGAACCTCCCGATGCCAGTTCCTCCCATTGAAGAACAGCGCCGACTCATCACAAGACTGGACGAACAGACAACAGGGATCGACCGACTGATCGTGGAGGCCGAGCAGTTCATCGAGCTCGCCCGCGAGCGTCGGTCGGCGTTGATCACGGCGGCGGTGACGGGGCAGATCGACGTACGAGAGGTGGCGTGATGGCTGACCACCACGAGGTGGTCTTCGAGACGGAGATCTGCGAGTTCCTGCGGGACCATGGCTGGCTGTACTCGGCCAATGACACGGGATATGACCGCGAGCGGGCACTGTTCCCCAATGACCTATTCGCGTGGCTGGAGAAGACCCAGAAGTCGGCGTACCAGAAGGCGTTAAAGGCGGCGGGCTCGCAGGCGAAGTTCCTCGACGTGTTGACCGCGGCGCTCGACCGGCCGCTGGAACATGGCGGTGGGACGCTGAACATCCTGCGTAACGGGGTGCAGTACATCGGCGGTGGTCGGTTGAAGATGGCGCAGTTCCGTCCGGAAACGTCGCTCAACGAGACCACGACGGCGCACTACGAGGCGATGCGGGTGCGGGTGGTGCGACAGGTGCACTTCTCGACCGCCGACCAGCGCAGTATCGATCTGGTGTTCTTCGTCAACGGGCTCCCGGTGGCCACGGTGGAGCTGAAGACCGACTTCACCCAGTCGTTGGACGAGGCAGTCAACCAGTACAAGCAGGATCGCAATCCGTTGACGAACGGGCGGCCGGAGCCATTGCTGTCATTCGGTCACCGGGCGCTGGTGCACTTCGCGGTCTCGAATGACCTGGCGGCGATGACCACGAGGCTGGAGGGGGAGAAGACCCACTTTCTGCCGTTCAACATCGGCTTCGACAGCGGTGCCGGCAACCCGCCCGGCGCGGACGGACGGTCGTCGACGGCGTATCTGTGGGAACGCCTCTGGGAGAAACACGCCTGGCTGAACATCATCGGGCGGCTGATGATCGTGCAGACCAAGGAAGAGTGGGACGTCACCACCGGCACGTCGGTGCGGCGTACAAGCATGCTCTTCCCTCGGTTCCACCAGTGGGAGGCTGTCACAAACATCGTCGATGCGGTGAAAGAGGAGGGTGTCGGGCAGCGGTACTTGATTGAGCACTCGGCCGGGTCGGGGAAGACGAATACCATCGCCTGGACGGCCCACCGGCTGGCGCGGCTCCATGTCGATGATCGGAAGCTCTTCGACTCGGTCATCGTGATCGTGGACCGCACCGTGCTCGACACCCAGCTGCAGGATGCGATCCGGCAGATCGACGGCACCGGCAAGATCGTCACGACTATCAGCCCCGAGGACGTCCGCAAGGCCGGCGCAAAGTCGAAGTCGGGTCTGTTGGCGCAGGCACTGAAGAACGGTGAGCTAATCATCGCGGTGACGGTGCAGACCTTCCCGCATGCGCTGAGCGAGATCCGGACCCACGCTGGCCTGAAGGGCAAGAAGTTCGCCGTCATCGCCGATGAAGCGCACTCCTCTCAGTCGGGCCAGATGTCCTCAAAGCTGAAGCAGGTGCTGACGGCCGAGGAGATCAAGGAGATCGAGGAGGGCGGCGAGATCGATGTGGAGTCGATCTTGGCCTCGGAGATGACCGAGCGGGCAGAGTCGGAGAACATATCCTACTTCGCCTTCACCGCGACGCCGAAGAACAAGACGCTGGAGCTGTTCGGCCGCAAGGGGGCCGACGGAAAGCCGCGCGAGTTCCACCTGTACTCGATGAAGCAGGCGATCGAGGAGGGCTACATCCTCGACGTGCTCAAGGGCTACCAGTCCTATGACACCGCGCTGAAGATCGCCGGTAAGGCTGAGAGCGGTGACGGAGGGGAGGTCGAGGAGGCCGCGGCCCGCAAGGGGCTGATGCGGTGGGTGCAGCTCCACCCGACGAACATCAGTCAGAAGGTGCAGATCATCGTCGAGCACTTCCACGCCAACGTCGCCTATCTCCTCGAAGGCAAGGCGAAGGCGATGGTGGTGACCGGCACACGCAGGTCCGCCGTGAAATACAAGCGGGCCATCGACGCCTATATCGCGAAGCGCAGCGCCTCGGATGCCTCGTACAACTACCGCACGCTGGTCGCCTTCTCGGGCGGGGTGACGATGACCGAGGACGAGACCTGGCACAGCAACTGGGGCCCGCAACCATCGGAGGATGACGAGTTCACCGAGGCCAACATGAACCCCGGTGCCGGGGCTGATCTTGCAGCCGCGTTCAAGGGCGACACGTACAAAATCATGCTGGTCGCCAACAAGTTCCAGACCGGCTTTGACCAGCCCCTCCTCTCGGCAATGTACATCGACAAGAAGCTGCCGGGGCTCACTGCGGTGCAGACGCTCTCGAGGCTCAACCGCACCCATCGCACCGCCGGTGGGGAGCAGAAGCGCAAGACGTTCGTCATCGACTTCGCCAACAAGCCCGAAGACATCAAGGCAGCCTTCGAGCCGTACTTCAAGAGTGCCACCGTGGAGACCGAGACCGACCCGTATATCGTCATCCACCTGGCTAACAAGCTCGCCCAGGCCGGAATCTACACCGACGACAACGTCCGCAAGGTCGCCGAACTGTGGGTGACCCGGAAGGGTAACAACGCACTCTCGGGGGCGATCAGCCCAGCGCAGCACGACTTTCGGCGCCGCTACGCGCGAGCGATCGAGGAAGAGGACAAGGTTGCCCTCAACGCGCTCGACCTCTTCCGCAAGGATGTCTCCACCTACGTACGTCTCTACGACTTCATGTCCCAGGTCGTCGACTACGGCGACCCCTACATGGAGATGCTCTCCATCTTCCTGCGCCTGCTGGAGAATGTCATCGCCGAGTCCGCCTGGGCCGCCGATGTAGACCTCTCCGACGTTGTCCTGGTCGGGGTCAAGCACAACAAGGCGAACCCGGTCGACATCTCACTCGTGGGCGACGGACAACTGAAGGGCATCAGCGCCGCCGGCACGGGCACGAAGAAGGATCCGAAGTACGTTGCACTCCAAGTCGTCATAGACAAGATGAACGACCTATTCGGCGCCGAATCCTTCGCCGAGTACCAGGTACGAGAGTTCGTGCAAGGGCTCGTCCAGCGATTGCTCGCCGACCCGAACCTGATCAACCAGACCAAGGTGAACTCCAAAAAGCAGTTCTTGGAGTCGCCAGACTTCCAAGCAGCCGTTACGGAGGCGGTCGCAGACAACCAGGACGCCCACAACACCATGGCTGACTACTTCTTCACCGACGGGCCGGGTATCAACTCGATCATCGTCGCCCTCGCGGATGCCTTCTACGAAGCAGCGGTCGATCACCAGGTGGATACCTAGATACGGCACACGTATGTCCCGCCCCTGCAGACCATCCCGCTGCGGAGGTGAGGATAAGCAGGATCCCCCGTCATCAAGCAGGCCGAGTTGTCCTCGGTCGGCCAACTCCACCGCTATGGATGGGACCAACTGGAGGACGAGGGAGGGTTCCTGACAGACCAGGCGATCGGATTCTGAAGAGGGTCCGGCTGGAGGCCATCCAGGCCGAAGCAGCGGGTCTGGACTCGGTGAGAGAGCGGGACAACCTCAATAGGAGAGGGGCTGGTGATCTCGTCTGAACTGTGACTGGGCTGGTCGAGGAAGCGAGCGACTACTCGACGAGCGTTCCCAGATCAGCTAGTCTCACCGAGCCGCTTGGCGAGGTAATTAACCAGCGCACTCCGATCTCCATGAGACAGCTTGCGCGCGCGGTCGTAAGCGTGATCGACCCTTGACCGGGGGCGTTCGCCCTTCCGCATCCAGTTGAGAAGCTCACCCGCCTCCTTGTTGGTGAGCCGCTTCAACCCCGCGAGGACCTCGTCATACTGCTCGGGGTCAGGCACTTCGTCCCGAACCGTTTCGTTGCAGCGAGAGCACTCAACGCGCCAGTTGTCGATGTCGTCTCGGGCCCCGCGGGACTTAAGTCGCTCCTGCGGCACGAGATGGCCGATTGTAAGTCTGACCTTCGTTCCCGGCTCGCCAGGGTAGTCTTCGTCGACGCCCGCTCCGCAGATCCTGCAACGAGAGCCGTCACGCTCCATGACGAACCGTCGAACCCTAGCACTCGGGGCGAACTTCTCGTACTTCGCTCGCTCACTGTCGATCCACAGCTTTCCCCCCTTGGCTTCTAGACGGTACTCGTCCTGAGCGAGAGTGGCGTCATTTCGTTGCGACGGAATGACCCAGTCGCACTTCCGGAGCTCGCGCAGCCTGCGATTCAAGTGCTCCGAGCTCTGGGCTATGTCAGGGCCCAGAGCGGCCCGGAGCTCTCGCATCGTGAACGTATCGCCTACGTCCTTCCTGAACCAAAGCCAAGCCGCCAATCGGCACTCTTGGCCGAAACGCTGCTTCCTGGTTCCCGGCCGGATCGAGAGCTCCCACCACAGAGTTCCGTCGGGAGCTCTCGACTCATCGCGCTCGTTGACATCCGTAGGCATGCGGGACAGTATGGCCGGCTCAGCAGATCTTCGACTAGAGACTTCGCGTCCTCTGATGCGCGGGCTTAGCGATCTCGGCCTCTTCCAGACTACTTAGCCATATTTAGACCGTCTACTTGTGTAAGCCAATCGCGGTACAGGCTCGCGTCATACCCGGCAGCATTAAGGAGCGCAGAAGACTCAGCAATACATCTCTCGAACTCATCGGCTTGATTCCGAAGAATCTCGTCTACGCGCGCGCGTTCGCGGACTCGGCGGGGAACAATAGCTGACTGATCGCATAGTTTATCGGCCGCGGATGGCGCCGAGGTAGAGGTCCTAGCGAGGCCGTAAGCATCGGGGCGGGTAATAGGGTCTGGCTTGAAGCGGATGGCCAATGAGACGATGTCGTCTTCGCCATCACCCGAACCTGTACGGTATGTCATAAAGCTCCGTACGTATGCTTTCAGGCCGAAACTCACCCCACTCGCGATAATCCACTGCGTTAGACCTAGCATGAAAGCTTCGCCTGTGCCCACAATTTCCGGCATGCGTACAGGTCCGCTACTTTCTTGAAGTCCCCAAGCAGCAGCGAATGCAGCCGAATACTTCTGGCATGTATCGTGGATATCTTGAGCCAACCGAAGCAGAGTCTTCATTGCCTCAGAGTCGACATTATCATCATCCATTCGGGTTGTGATGAAGAGAAGAAATTCTTCATCAGAGCTTTCTTGGTTGTGTAGAATTTCCTGCAATGCGGCAAAATAGTTAGGCGCTCCCTCCCCCTTTTCGTGAACTGCGAATCCGCCACATAGATCGATGTTGATCGCATGGAACGGTCCTTCGCGTCTCATGCGTTGCCATGGGACTGAGCGTACTTCCCCTACAGAGCGAAAATCTCCAGGGAAAACCTCTGACTGAGGTTGAATGCAATCCAGCCTATTGATGGAAAACTGGGCAGCGTTCAGTTCAGGCTGGTCAGCTGCCGTTGGAGCCGCAGCCGAATTAAAGCCAAGATATCGCAGCTTGACATCGTGTGGAGAGCAAATGTTCTCCGCAATATGACGTATATCCAGAAGATCATTTCCGGGCAGGGTCAAGTAGCGAAGTTCTCGATCGGCAAGTTGTAGATCGCGCGCAAGAAATCCGATCTCGCGGCACCATTGAACTCTTCGCACGTACTGCTTCCGCGGCCGGTGCCAAGGCTGAAACTTGCGTTCCGTTCTCTCTGGAAAGGGAACCGGCCCCTCGCCGAGGAGAGCTAGGAGGTCATCGGACTCGTCGGAGCCTGTCGCCTCTTCAGACAAGGTTTTCAGCCTCCATGATGCCGAGGATGGATCCAAGCAGATTGTCTTGTTCCTTGGGGGTTAGCTGTTCGAGAACCCCATAAACGGATAGGATCTTAGTGATCGCTTCAAGCTTGCGTAGATTGCTCGGGTTCGGTGAAGGGAGGGAGGTCTCCGGGATCTCCTCGATAATGCGATCCAGGTCGAACGATTGAGTAATTCCCTCAGGTCTTGCCGCGGCTTTTTCATCGCCACGCGTGAATCGAATGTGAGGGACTACGCCTTCACCGTCAGTTCGTAGCGAGTTAGCAGAATCTACAATGCGACTGATACGGCTTTCTGTGTCCCGCTTTGCTGAACCCCGAGCCTCCTGTCGGAGTTGCTGTGCTTGTCGCTTCTGTGTATTGGCAAGCTGGCGCAGGGAGTTATGGAGCCAGCGCGTGAGGACGACTGTGTGTGGGTGAGCGGTGTTGAAGCTCTCGCGGTCGATGTTGAGAGCGGCTTCGAGTCCCTGCTTCACGAAAATTTCACAGGTGATCTGGCGAAGCCGTGTCAGTTCCGCAACCTGGTAGTTAAAGAAAGTAGAGTCAAATAGCGTGCCACTTGCTCCATGGATGCGGACCAGGACGCCTTGATTTTCAGTCGGTGCGATCTTTGGTGTCCAGAATAGGTAAGCCTCAAATTCCAGTGGTCCGGCGCTAACATCTTGGCTGATTCCCTTGAATTCCTGTCGTTGTGAGCCAACGAAGACCATTGGCTTCTTTAGGACATGCTGCGTTGTGGGTAGATTGCGGAATTTTAGGGGTCGACTGAGTTGCACGCCATCGATGAGAACTTTGAAATCATGGTGAGTAACTTGGGCGGGAGGTAGCTCGGCAAGTTCCCGGACAGTAATACCCGGGTCGGCGCTCTGGAGTTGCTGGGCTGCTCCCTTGGGGCTATTCGATAGCTTGTAAAAGTAGGCCCAGTCGTCTGCAACGCTTTCATCCAGGACGCTCTTGCCAACATAGGGAAAGGGGAGTGCGAGCGAGAGGTTCCAGAGCATCTGGAGATATGCGTCAAAGATGTCCGTTAGCTTTACGGACGTGCGTCCTTGCGCGGCTTTCCAGACCTTATCAACCATTTTCGCAAATGCCTCCTCGGGGGTGTCTCGATCGTCCCATGGAAGGCTGCGCAGCTTGTGTTTCTGGTATTCAACGTGGAGGCCATGTGAATCAAGATGGCCAATATGATAAGCGGGAATGGCGGAGCGAGTCTTTGCCTCTGCTCCTCCAGCAACATGGTTATCGATAGCACCCCACAACTGCTCGCTACGTAGGGTATCCCTGGTCTGAGGGCGAATAGCCGTGAGAACGATGGTTGTGCCATGTGCGTTGACGTCTTCAGTGGGCTCTCGCCAGACTTGGTAGCGTCCCGCCTGGAATTCAGAATCGTCACTTTCAACGGGCTTGTCGGCAAACTGACTCAGGTTTACGAGGACGACCGTGCGATGCCGATCATTCGCCGTCTTCGTGATGATTTGAAAGCTGTGGGTGAGTTGCGAAACGGAGAATATGCCAATCCCGAGTTTGCCGATGAGCTTGCGGCCTTTAGGGCTGGTGGTGGGGTCGCCCGGTGAGGAAATACCAAGTTCCTGACCCTGCTCTGTGCGCTTGGCGCTACCGCCGATGTTGTGGAGCAAATGGATAACTGCCTCAGGGGTCATCCCGCTGCCATTGTCCTCAACCGTGATGCGGCTAAAATTGGGTGCGTCTGTTTTAATTGACACCCATGTAGCATCGGCGTCATAGGCATTCGCGATGAGTTCCCGAACTGCCGACCCAGGCTGACGGTAGATGCCGTCAGTAACGCGAGCGATGACGCGGTCATTCGTAGTCAGCGTGGACTCGATAGATTCCATCTGACTGGTTACCTGGCGAAGCTGATTGGCAATCTCCTGGTCGTGCGTATGTCGCAATTGACTCATCGACGGTTCTTGCCTCCTCTCTGCAGAGTCAGGCGTTCTGAGCTCTTGCTCCTGTGTGCACACGTCGTCCTGTCGTGCCGCCACGGTCTAGGCCTGGCCGACGTACATTCATTCGATGGTCCCGGCTTGGTATTATTAGTTACTACGGGGCTTCGCGCCGGCGGGATCAGTGTAATCACTTGCAATGTTGTGTGATGGCGAAAGCCAAGAACGGGGCCGCCGAACGGTGAATCGGTGAGGCAACCTTGGATCGGGGAGTAGCTGTCGTCATCTGTCACGCCGCTTCGCCTCGGCCATGCCTGAGGCCCAGCAATGGCGCTGCATCTCCAGACATCCGAGTTGTTGCACCCGAGACGGTAGTGGCTGCACTGACACTTCATGTTGCCCCCAAGCCCGCGGCTAGTAGGCCACGGAAGATCTCTTGTACCACTCCCTGTGCTCTTGCGGTACAAGGTTGGCGTAGCGACTTTGGCCGGGAGCTGCTTTGGCGCGAGTGATCATGGCCCCGTAAGCTTCCGGAGCGTCGGGCAGTCTGTTGACCTGCCCGTTAAAGCACGACGTTGGGGCCATGATCTTCGAGGCTCGCGCCAAAGTGGCTGGCTAAAGTCGTGGAGCCGACCGCCCCAGCCACGACGGGGTTTCTCCCACGTCATGGCCGCGTTCGCCGTTCGGCCGGCAGCTCGGTGCGGGATCTGCGGGGCGTACGGACGCCCGCGGATCTGGCAGCGTCGGCCCGTATGCCACCGCCACCGCGATCCGGCCTCTTTCGGTAGCACAAAGCGTCTTTGACCTGCACCGTTGTGGATTACTGCTTGTCCCTGTGCCCGTGTAGGAATATGGCCGCTGCGTGCGGCGACGGGCGGGCGGCGACGTGCGCCGGTGGCGAAGACATTGAGGCGGCGCGGCGGCGACCGACCGGCGCCGCCGCGCTTGGCGCGGCCCTCGGTTTGATCCGACCTACTTCTGTAGGCAACCGGGTGGAAAGGGGTGCGGCGTGACCCCTGAACGGGGCGTTGGGGTCTAGCTGCTGTTGCTCTTCACCTTCCTGATGCCGGATCGGGGTGGGGGTGGCATGCGGGCCGAAAGCGGCCATTGATGCGCCTGGGCGGAGTCTGCGGCGGTCGGGTTGGCGATGATCGGTAAGCGCCGTCGACCGCCGACGAGCGAGCGCGGCGAGCCTTGATGAAGTAGGGAAACTCTGTCCGCGCAGCGATCAGGGTGCGGTGTCTTGTCTCGGTTGATGCTTGACGCTGTGGCCTCACTTGATGCTTGACACCGCTTGCCTCGGCTTGGCTGTGCGCCTGGATGTGGCGCATGGGGAGGGCCGGGGCCGTGCTGGTGGAGTTGAGCGTGGTCGAGCAGCGGTATCACGCGGTGATGGAGGTCGCCGCGGGGGTTCCGGTCACTCAAGTCGCAGCCCGGTATGGGGTGTCGAGGCAGTCGGTGCATGCGTGGGTGCGCAAGTACGAGCAGTCGGGTCTGCCGGGCTTGGCGGACCGGTCGCATCGGCCGGCCTCGTGTCCGCATCGGATCGCGGCGGAGGTGGAAGCGGTGGTCTGCGAGTTACGGCGCCGGCATCCCGGCTGGGGCCCGCGCCGCCTGGTGCACGAGCTGGAGCGGCGGGGCATCGCGCCGGTTCCGTCGCGGGCGACGGTCTACCGGGTCCTGGTCCGCAACGCTCTGGTCGAGCCCGGGGTCCGTAAGCGGCGCCGGTCGGATTACCGCAGGTGGGAACGGTCTGCGGCGATGGAACTGTGGCAGATGGACATCGTCGGCGGCATCCTGCTGGCGGGCGGCGGCGAGTGCAAGATGGTCACCGGGATCGACGACCACTCACGGTTCATGGTGATCGCGAAGGTGGTCGAGCGGGCCACCGCCCGCGCGGTCTGTCGGGCCTTCGGCGAGGCCCTGATGCGGTTCGGAGTGCCCGAGGAGGTGCTGACGGACAACGGCAAGCAGTTCACCGCCCGGTTCGGCTCCGGGCGGCCCGGAGAGACGATGTTCGACCGGATCTGCCGGGAGAACGGCATCACCCACCGCCTCACCAAGCCGCAGTCCCCGACCACCACCGGGAAGATCGAGCGGTTCCATCAGACACTCAGACGCGAACTCCTCGACGGCTCCGTGCCGTTCACCGATCTTGCAGCCGCGCAGTCGGCGGTGGATGTGTGGCTGGAGGACTACAACCGGATGCGGCCGCACCAATCCCTGGACATGGCCGTCCCGGCGAGCAGATTCGTGCCCCAGCCGCGGACCGGGCAAGAAGCGTTGCCGCTGGTTCTGCCCGCCCGCCTCGACCTGGTCACCCAGCAGGATCCGCCGACTCCACCGCCTGAACCGGCGCCGCTGGCCTGGCCGTTGGCCGAGGGGGAGATCGGTGCGATCGAGGTGGAGCGGCAGGTTCCCGCCTCGGGCAACCTGAGCCTGCGCGGGCAGCAGATCTGGTTCGGCCCGGCCCTGGCCGGCACTCGGGTGACGTTGCGCATCGACGTGAACCGGCTGCACGTGCTCATCGGCGGGGCACGGCACAAGACGCTGCCCTCGAAGCTGTCCGGCCGGGACCTCAAAGCCCTGCTGGCCAGTGGCGACGCCCGCCCGGCCGGGCCCTGGCCAGATGATCCCGGCCCGGCCGTCGACTCCGCCAAGGTGGTGGAGGTGGACCGCACCGTCAACGCGGTCGGCTACGTCGGCCTGGGCGGCGACAAGGTCCTGATCGGCTGGCCGTTCGCCGGGCAGCGGGTCACCCTGCGCCTCGACGGGCGAGTGCTCCAGGTCCTCGACGAACAGCGCATCCTCAAGGCCACCCTGCCCAGCCCACTGCCGCCGTCAGCCATCCGCCGGCTGCAAGGCGGCCGCCCGGCCGGACCACCACCACTGCTGCCACCGCCCGGCGAGCAGGTCGCCGAGCGCACCGTCAGCAGCACCGGCGGCTTCGTGGTCGCAGGCCAGCGCATCCAGCTCGGCCGCGGTCACGCCCGCCAGGTCGTCACCGCCCACTTGAGCGAGGACACCATCCGCGTCTTCCACGGAACCGAGCTGATCACCACCGTCCCCCGCGTCACCAGGAAGGAGGTGGTCGTCCGCAAGTCCGGCGAACACAACCGCCGGAAGATCGTCTAGGGCAGACGTCAAGCATCACCCGACGCCGACCCGTCAACCATCAACTGAGACTCGACAGCGATCAGGGTGCGGTGATGAGACGTACACCGTCGTGGCTCCGCACGTGGGGGCCGATGCCATCCAGGGCATCCAGGACCCTTAGCGCGAAGGCCTCGGACATGCGCTCGCGGACTTCGTCGGGCGTGAGCCACTCAACGGCGTTTGTTTCACCAGACGTGCGCTCCGCGCCGGCCGTTGGCTCGCAGCGGAAGACCAGGGCAACGACGCCAAGGTTCATGTTCTTGTAGACGCCCGTGAGTTGGCGGACGTTGACCTTGATGCCGGTCTCTTCGAGGACCTCGCGTACGACGCCTGTCTGTGGGTCTTCGTGGAGTTCCAGGACTCCGCCGGGTGGCTCCCAGGCGCCGTTGTCCGCCCTGCGGATGGCGAGGATCCTGCCGTCCCCGCGAACCGTGATTCCTGCGACCGAAACCGAGTGTTTCGGACTCGCCTGCATTTCCCGCACCGCTGCTATGCGGCTCGGTTGGACGGCGCCTGGCCGTGCTCGAGGTAAACGGGTGCGCTCTCGGCCCGTGCCTCGATCGCGGCGAGGATCCGGCGGGCCAGTCGCGGGATGGTGCGGTCTACGATCTCGTTCGGCGGTACGAACCTGACGGCCTTGAGCTCGTCGGCCTGGAGATGGATGCTCTTCACTGTCTCCGGCGTGAGCTCGCCGCCGTCGAACAGGTACAGCACCTTGTCGCCCTCGGCGCCGTTGGGTGCCCAGTCGACGGCCAGCAGGCGGCCGAGTGCGGGTGTGATCCCCAGCTCCTCGCGTACCTCTCGGCTGGCAGCTTGCAGCGGTGATTCGCCGGTTTCGACGTAGCCACCAGGGATGTCCCAGTAGTCCTTGTAGGTGGGCTCCACCATGAGGATGCGCCCGTCTAGATCAAAGAAGAGCGCACCCGCGGCCATGCGCGGATGCGCCATCTTCGCTTCGTGCTCGTTCGCTGCCATGCAGCCGAGCGTACCTACCTAGACCACGTGGAGCCGATCGGCCAGCCCTGCCATGGCCTGGCTCGGCTGCCCTCGGTAGTTGCGGACCCACGTGAGAACCAGCTCGCGGGCCAGGTAATGGCTGCGTACCTGCTCGGGGGCCCAAGACTCGGCCTGAAGGATCATTGCGAGTGCGTCGTCGATGCGGTTGTGTGCACTGAGCGCGCGAGCAACCTCGATGTTGTGCCGCGTCCGCCGCTCCGTCGGGAGGCTGCGGGTGTCGATCTGTGGGCCCAGGTCGATTGCGACCTGCATGTCGCCCATCTCGCCCGCGGTGGCCACGCGGTGGATGACGACATTGGTCGGGCCGAAGGCGGTCCACATGTGGTTCGCGTCTCGCCCGAGCTGGCGGGCAGCCTGCTCGGCCTCGGCGAGGCACTCGCGCACGGTCGAGCGGTCGTCTGCTCGTGCCCCTGCCATCGAGCCGGCGAGGAACAGCGTTCCGTAGATCGACAGGAGATCAGGGCTGGCGCCGGCGAGCCCGGGCCGAAGGTAGTCGGCTGCGTCGCCTACCAGCTGTACGGCAGCGTCGAAGCGGCCGGTCGTGAGAAGGCAGTGAGCCACGGATCGGAAGAGCGATCCGGTCACCGCAGGGTTGCCGGATTGCTGTGCCGCGCCCAAACCGCGATCAGCTGCAATCCACGCGAGGTCGACCTCGCCCACCTTGCCGAGCACCATGGCGGCGCTCTGGTAGGTCAGGGCCAACAGCTCGTTGGCCTGCTCGCGATCGGTGCCCTCGTACGCCTGCGCAGCAATGAGTGCATCGGTAAGCAGCAGCGGCAGGCGGCGGGTCGCGAAGCCATAGCGGGAAGCCTGGTAGGCGTCCATCACCTCGGCGACGCTGCTTCGGAGTTCCTCCAGTTGCGTGGGCTCGCCCTCAGTCGGGAGCCCCAACAGCGGTGTGAGTTGGCGGTAGTTCATCAGCGCCGACCGAAGCGCCGGCACCGTGCGCGTGCCGCTGTCCTGGGTCCAGTCCATGAGGGTTGGTTCGGCGAGCAGGTCTCCGAGAGACACGTCAAGCGCGTCTGCCAGGGACTTGATGACCGAGAGGCGGTCTAGCTCAAGACGGTTGTTCTCAGCCTTGCTCAGCCAATCGACCGTACGGCCGACGAGCCCCGCCAGCACTTCCTGCGGTATGCCGCGCCTGCGGCGGTACCAAGCGACTCGCTCACCGATCGTCAGGTTCGTCGTCATTCCTCGCATGGGAAGAGCGTCCCCCTATCCCTCCGCGCGACCCCGGAGAGATTTTCCGGGGTGCTGAGCTGGACCGGCCCTAGCGTTGCTGACAACCCGAGGAGCTGCGAAACCGAGACTGCAACGAGGGGCCACGATGGCGCTGACCCGAGCAGAACGGCTGGAACTGATCAATCAGATAAAGGAGCTTGGCAACCAGGTGGCGGAACTGGCGCGCCGTGCCGATGAGGTGGTCACCGCCCTTGACCCTGCTGCCGTACGAGGTCCTCAAGTTGATCCATCCGTTCCGCAAGACGGCGTACGTCCCGGCGGACCTCCGACAGATACTCGGTAATCTGCTCGAACTCAGGGCTGCGCTTCATCGCGCCACCTTCGCCGGGCAGTGCAGCAAAGCTGCCCTTTCCCTGGTGAGACACCGCGTAGCCGTCCTCGCGGAGCCGAGCGATCGCCTGCCGGGCCACCGTGCGGGACACGCTGTGCTTGGCCATCAACTCGGACTCTGACGGCAGCTTGTCCCCTGGAGTGAGTTTCCCGTCTCGGATCTTGCGCTTGAACTCGTCGGCAATCTGCAAGTACGCGGCTCGCCCCGTCGTGAAGTCGGCCATAGCCCCTCTCAGTGGTTGTCGTACCTAGTGCAGCACATTGCTCGGACAGGAGTCGACACCTAACCACTTGACACACCAAGTGATACAGGTCCATGCTCGAAGCAAGAGATGACGTACTAAGTACGTCAAGTCGACAAGGAGTTCCAACATGCAGCAGATCCCCGTGGAAACCGCCGGCGCGACGTTGATGGTGGCTCAACCGCCTCAGCCGAAGTACGCGAACCAGAAGACCCAGGAGCGGGCTGCGGACAGGCAGACCGGTGAGCTTCTGGTGACGCTGGACGTGCTGTTCGTGATGAACGGCAACGCCGAGGTCGTCAAGGTCACGGTGGGGGAGTCGGCCATCTCCGGTGAGCTGGCGATGGGTACCCAGGTGGCGTTGACCGGTCTGGTGGCGCGGCCGTGGGAGAACGAGTTCAACGGCCAGAAGCGGCACGGCATCAGCTTCCGTGCGGTCGCGGTCACTGCCGTGGATGCCGGCGGCTCGAAGAACCTGAAGGCGGCCTGACCGTGAAGTGGTTAATGATCGCCGTTGTGCTGGACGTTGCCGGGTTGGCGCTGCTGCTTCGGTGGCGCTACCCCGCCTGGTTCTGGATGACCTTCGGTGTCGTCTACGCCACGGCTAAGGTCCGTATCCGCTACGCGTCGGTCATGGACGCCTGTGACCTGACGGTCCCGGCCTCCCGATTCCGGCTCTGGCTGGCCCGGCTCTTCAAATGGCACACTCCGCGGCAGCGTGTCCCCCGCCTGATGTGGATCAAGCCGACCCGGACGGGCTTGCGGCTGCGGATCCGGATGATGCCGGGACAGGACACCTTCGACTACTCGGCCGCCGTCGACCGGCTGCGGCACGCCTTCGGCGTCCACCAGGTCACCTCACGCGAGATCAAGCCCGGAGTCGTCGAGATCGCGACGACCGGCTACGACGTGCTCAAACGCGTGCAGATGCCAGCCCGGACCGAGCGGAGCGAACTGCGCATCCCAGTCGCGCTGCGTGAGGACGGCTCGGTCCACTACCGCGACTACAAGGAGGTGCCGCACTCGGTCACCCTCGGCGCGGTCGGCTCCGGCAAGTCCGTCACGCAACGCCGTGTCATCAAGGAACTCGCCGCGCAGCACGTCGCGCTGGTCGGCATCGACTGCAAGAGCGGCGTGGAACTCTCCCCGCTGGCCCGCCGGTTCTCCGCGCTCGCGGACAACCCCGAGGCTGCGGCCGACCTGCTGGAAGCGCTGGTGGCGCGGATGGAGGCGACGTATCAGGTGATCCGTCGGGAACAGCGGATCAGCGCCGACACCCCGGATGCGGAGATCACCGCGAACATCTGGGGTTTGCCCGAGTACCTGCGGCCGGTGCCGGTGGTGCTCACCATCGACGAGATCGCCGAACTCGCCCTGTTCACCACCACAGCGGAGAAGAAGCGCCGCGAGCGCATCATCGTCGCCCTGGTCCGCCTGGCCCAGCTCGGCCGCGCCGCCGGCATCTTCCTCGACATCTACGGCCAGCGCTTCGGCTCCGAACTCGGCGACGGCATCACGATGCTGCGCGCCCAGCTCACCGGGCGGATGGCGCATCGGGTCAACGACGAATCGTCCGCGAAGATGGCGTTCGGCGACGTGTCCCCGCACGCGGTGTTCGCCGCCACGCAGATCCGCAACGACCGGCCCGGCATAGCCGTGGTCGGCCACTCCAACGGCGACTGGACCCGCATCCGTGCCCCGCACACCTCCATGCGGGAAGCCGTAACCGCCTGCAACAGGCACGCCGACCTCACCCCGGACATCCCGGAGTTGGCCCGCTTTCGCCCGGTGCTCGACCTCGACCCGGTCCAAGCGCCCGCGGTCGAACCGTTCACCGAAGCCGCCTGATCCCTCCCCGCCCCATCCCGGTCGGCGTGACCGCATCGCGCCAGGTCCCTACCCGAGCCATGCCCGAAGAAGGAGATCACCCGCCATGTGCCCGAACTGCGAGGACTTCGTCCTCACCGTGGCGATGCTCGGTCGACTCGCCCTCTACGCCGACACCCCGGGTGCCGACCTGGACTTCGTCGAGGCCGTCGGCCCGTGCCTGGCCGCGTCGCTGCCGGAGCCTCCGCCCGGCACGTTCCCGCCCGGCTACGACCCCACCGACGGCCCGGAGTACCCCGGCGAGGGGTGGACGCCGTGACCGCCGCGAAGAAGCCGGCCACCCGCCGCAAGACGCCTCTGCCGAGGCCTTCTAAGTGCCCGGACTGCGGCGGCAACGGTGAGTGCACCGAAGCCGTCAAGGTCGGCACCCGCAAGGGCCGCATCACCGACGACCACCAGACCGGCCTCTGCCTGACCTGCTGGGGTTCCGGCGAAGCTCCCACCGACTGAACCCGCCGGGGCTGGGCGGCAGGACTTGATCCCCGCCCCGCCCTGGCCCAACCCCCTCGAAGGAGGTGAACCCCATGAGCCGCACGATCCGTCCGGACGCCGTCCTCGTACAGGCCGTGATCGCCGGTGCGCTGTCTTTCGCCCACCTGCACGACCTCGCCGCCGCTGCCGGACAGACCGGCTGGAAAGCCTGGGCATACCCGATCTCCGTCGACTTGCTGCTCGTGGCCGCGTGGCGCCGGCTGCGTGCTGACGGCCCGTCCCGGCTGGCCTGGTGTTGGTTCCTGGTCGCCCTGGTCGCCTCGCTCGGCGCGAACGTCGCCACCGCCGGCTTCCTCGATATGGAACATCCGCCCGCCCTGCTTCGCCTCGGCGTCGCCGGCTGGCCCGCGCTCGCCTTCCTCGGCGGCACCCTGCTCGCCCACAGTCCGTCGCCCCGTACGGCACCCGGCGACCACGACCACGCCTCGGACGCTCCTGAGCCGGCCACGGTGACGCGCGCCCCTGAGCCGGTCGCCGAACCCGAGCCGATCCCCGCCGCGGAACCGGCCCCGGCCTTGCCCGAAGCCCCCGTCGCTCCGGCTGTCGAGGTCCCGCCGGCGCTCGTGGCGCATGCCCGCCGGCTCGCCGACGACCACCAGGCCCGCACCGGCTCACCGATCGACCTCGACACCCTGCGCGCCCGCCTCAACGTCCCACACGCCATGGCGGACGCCATCGCCGCGCAACTCGCCTGATCCAGAAAGGACTTGAAGCATGGGTTTCCTCTTCCAGCGCCTGGTGCGCTATGGCCCCGTCGAGATCGGCCGCGCCCTCACCCGGGATGGCGACAAGGGCTACGTCGCCTCCTGTACCGCAGATCAGTGCGGCTGGTCGGCCGAATACACCAGCTACGGCGCCGTCTGCGTCGCGGCCAAGGGCCACCGCTGCCGGATCAAGAGCAAGTACGAGAACCGAGGGAGCTAACGCCATGTCCGTGCCGCTGTGGTTCTTCATCGCCTGCCTGGCCGTAGTCGGCGTCAAGCTCGTCCGCCCGCCGCTGTGGCTCGTGCTCGTCCTGCTGATCGGCGGCTACATCCTCGCCGGCAGCCTGCTCGCCCCGACCATCGACCCGTTCGTCAAGTAACCACCTCCGGAGAGGAGTTGACCGATGCTCCGTCCCAAGATCCCGACCATGCCTGCCCCGACCGGCCACACCGCCCCGCCCGCCGTGGTCGAGCCGACTGGCGCCATCCCGGCCGCCCAGACTCCGCCCGCCCCGGTGGCGCTGGCGCCATCCCGGCCGGTGGTCCAGCTCACCCCAGGCACCGTGATCGCCCTCGTCGGCGGCGGCACCGCCGTGGTCCTCGTCGTCGGCGCCGTCCTGGTCTCCATGCTCCTCGCGGTCGCCATCACCGGCGCCTCGGTCGCCGTGTGCGCCGTCGTCCTGCGCTCCCTGCTCGCCTCCGACGCCAAGCGACGCTGACCGGCCCCGGAGCGGCGTCAACCGCCAAGTCTCGTCCGCTCCGGGCGCCGTCCCTTTCCGATCCACTGAACCGGAGGGAACCTCCATCATGACCGGCACCACCCCGGCCACCACTACCGAGGCCCGGATCTGCCCGGACTGCGACGGCTTCGCCTCCGTCAAGGTCACCCTCGGCGGACGCGACCGCCACGGCCACCTGCGCACCATCACCGCCCACTGCCCGGCTTGCCACGGCACCGGAACCGCGCCGGTTCGCCGCCCTCGCCCGATGGACTGGGCGGTTGCCGCATGAACCACTCCCGCGTCCTCGACCTGTTTGCCGGTCCCGGTGGCTGGTCGGAGGGCCTGCGTGCCCTCGGCCTGCGGGATGTCGGTATCGAGATCGACCTGTCCGCGTGCGCCACCCGTGCCGCCGCCGGGCACACCACGATCCGCGCCGATGTCGCCGCCTACCCCACCGCACCGCTGCGCGGGAAGGTCTCCGGGCTGATCGCCTCCCCGCCCTGCCAGACCTTCAGCGCCGCCGGCCTGCGCGCCGGAAACGACGACATCGACCTGTGCCACCAGGGCCTTGACGACCTCGCCCGCGGGAGCGACACCCGCGCTGAACTCCGGGCTGCCTGCACCGACCCGCGCTCCCTCCTCGTCGTCGAGCCGCTGCGCTACGCCCTCGCCTTGCGCCCCGACTGGATCGCCTTAGAGGAAGTCCCGGCCGTGGCGCCCCTGTTCGCACACATCGCGGGCATCCTGCGCGCCCTCGGCTACTCGGCATGGACCGGCGTTCTCAACGCCGCCGACTACGGCGTCCCGCAGACCCGCCGCCGTGCCTTCCTGCTCGCCTCCCGCACCCGCACTGCGACGCCGCCTGAGCCAACCCACGCCAAAGACCCCGGCCCGGACACCCTGTTCGGTCCCGCTCTGGCACCGTGGGTCACCATGGCCGACGCCCTCGGCTGGGGCGCCACCGACCGCCCCGTCCCCACCGTCACCGCCGGCGGCGGCAAGAACGGCGGACCGGAGCCGTTCCCCACCTCGGCCCGTAAGGCGCTCATGGACGCACAGCGGCGCGGCTCGTGGGTGCTGCACACCAACCGCAATCAGCTGCCCGACGGCAGCCGGCAGACCACCGACCCGCACAGTGCGCCCGCACCTACGTTCACGGCGAAGGCAGGAGGTCAGTGGGTCCTGCGGCACAGCAACCGCCGCAACGCCACCGTCCGCCGCGTCGACGAACCCGCCGCCACCCTGCTCTTCGCACGGGCGAGTAACGACGTGTCATGGCACAAGGACGGCTCCGCGGGGCCGGAATCCGTCCGCATCACCGTCCAGGAAGCCGCCGTTCTCCAGACCTTCCCCGCCGGCTACCCCTTCCAGGGCACCAAGACCCGGCAGTTCGAGCAGATCGGCAACGCCGTTCCGCCGCTGCTCGCGGCCGCCGCCCTGCACCCCCTGGTGCCTGCCACGCTGGAGGTGGCCGCGTGAGTGACACCGCCACCCTGGCGGGCCTCGATGCAGCCACCCTCACCGACGTGCTGAGGGTGGCTGGCCAGGCCGGCTTCGACCGCTGGCAGGAACAGATCCGCCGCACCGGCGGCTGCTCCGACCCGATCCACCTCACCGGCTGGTCCATCACCAAAGACAAGGCCACTGGCGAGAGGCTGCGGAACTACAATACCGACACCGAACCGGGCGGCCGGCTGCGCATCGCCTGCGGCAACCGCCGTGCCTCTCGCTGCCCGTCCTGCGCCTGGACGTACGCCGGCGACACCTTCCACCTCATGCGTGCCGGGCTCGTCGGCGACACCCGGCACGAGATCCCCGCCACGATCCGGCACCGGCCCCGCGTCTTCGCCACCCTCACCGCGCCGTCCTTCGGCCCCGTCCATAACCGCCCCACGCACGGCGCCTGCCGCTGCGGCACCGCCCACCGCGACGACGACCCGGCACTCGGCACACCGCTCGATCCCGCTTCGTACGACTACGCCGGGGCGGTGCTGTTCAACAACCACGCCGGCGACCTGTGGCACCGCTTCGTCAACCGGCTGCGCCGCGAGATCGCCGCCCAGGTCGGCATCACACAGAAGGCGTTCAAAGAGGTCGCCCGCCTGTCGTACGGCAAGGTCGCAGAGTTCCAAAAGCGCGGCGCCGTCCACTTCCACGCCGTGATCCGCATCGACGGACCCGACGGGCCCGACACTGCACCACCCTCATGGGCGAGCACGGAACTGCTCACTCGGGCCATCCGGGCTGCCGTTGTGCATCCGTACGTCACCGTCGAGGTACCTGCGTGTGCAGCTGCTGGCATCCCCCACGGGTGGAAGCTGCGCTGGGGTCGACAGCTCGACGTCCGGCGGATCAGGGCCTTCGGCGATGGCTCCGAGATCACCGAACAGGCCGTGGCTTCCTACGTCGCCAAGTACGCCACCAAAGCCGCCGAGAACACCGGCACCGTCGACCGGCGCATCGGCAATCGCGAAGCCGTCATCCTCCTTGGCTTGCCCGACCACCCCCGCCGCCTCATCGAAGCCTGCTTTGACCTCGATGCGGCCTACCCGGACCGCCGACTGACCGCGTGGGCGCACATGCTCGGCTTCCGCGGCCACTTCAGCTCCAAGTCCCGCCGCTACTCCACCACCCTCGGCGTCCTGCGCCAGATCCGCGCCGACTACCGCGCCGCCCAGGAACGCGAAGCCCTCGGCCTCGACGGCCACGAACCGGACACCGTGCTCGTCCTCGCCTCCTGGCAGTACGCCGGCCACGGCCACACCCCCGGCGAATCAGTCCTGGCCGCATCCATCGCCCGTGGCCTCCAACTCAACCGCGAAACCGCACGCGAAGCTATGGAGGGAGAACCGACGTGAAAGACGAGTTGATGACCGTTCCGGAGATCCTCGCTGAGCTCAAGGGCATCTCACGCCGGACCTTCTACCGCTGGCGCGAACTCGGGCAGGCTCCACAGGCCTTCAAGCTGCCCAATGGCGAACTGAGGGTCTGGAGGAGTGACTTCACGGCTTGGCTAAACAGTCGGGAAAGGGGGGCGGCATGAAGTCACTCGACGTGAAGGTCTGGGGCGTACGGAAGCGGAACACCAAGAAACCTTCCTATGACGTCAGGTGGATTGTCGCCGGGAACGTGTTCTCCGAGCAGTTCCGCACCAAGGGACTAGCCGACAACTACCGTTCCAAGCTTCTTCGCGCCATGCGTGACGGCGAGGACTTCGACACGGTGACCGGGCTTCCGGATTCGATGGTTGAAAAGTCGCCCTCGATGAGTTGGTACGCCTTCGCGTTGAAGTACCTCGCCATGAAGTGGCCGCATGCTGCGCCGAACACGCGCGACGGGATCAACGAATCGCTGACCGCCGTGACCGTGGCTCTCCTCGACGATCGTCCAGGACGGCCGGCTGACGAACCGCTGAGGAAGGCTCTCCGGAACTGGGCCTTCGTCCTGCCCGGTCCTGACGACCGCGAGTTGCCGACAGAGATAGCGAACACGCTGCACTGGGTGGCCAAGGCTTCGCGCCCGCTCTCGGACCTCGGCGACGCATCGATCGGCAGGGCCGTGCTGGACTCGTTGAAGCTGAAGCTCGACGGGACCGCGGCGGCTGCGGAAACCGTACGACGCAAGCGGCGGACGCTCGTCAACGCGATGCACTACGCGGTGGACCTCGGCGAATTCAAAGAGAATCCGATCACCTCGGTTCGCTGGAAGAAGCCGAAGGTCGTCAAGGAAGTTGACCCCCGCGTGGTCGCGAACCCCGAACAGGCTCGGGCCATGCTGGCCGCAGTCTCTTACATCGGTGGCTATGGCCGGGCGCGTGGCCGTCGGCTTGTCGGTCTCTTTGCCTGCATGTACTACGGCGCGTTCCGTCCGGCCGAAGCTGTCGGCCTGAAGGAAGCGGACCTGAAGCTGTCGGAAAATGGCTGGGGAACGGTTCTGCTGAATAGCACTCGTCCGAGCGTCGGCAAGCGGTGGACCGATTCGGGCGAGACGCACGACGATCGCGGCCTCAAGAACAGGCCCGTGGAAGAGGTCCGGCCCGTGCCGATTCCGCCTCATCTCGTCGCGATCCTGAGGGATCACATCGACACCTTCGGTGTAGCGGATGACGGACGGCTGTTCACCAACGAGCGCGGGGGAGTGGTCGGCTCGTCGACGTACTTTCGGGTCTGGCAGGAGGCTCGAGCGCTGGCTCTCCCGCCGGCCGTTGTGGCTTCCCCGCTGGCCGCCCGACCGTACGACCTTCGGCACTCGGCGCTGTCGACGTGGCTCAATTCCGGGGTCGACGCGACTGAGGTAGCCGAGCGCGCGGGCAACAGCGTTGAGGTTCTGCTGAGCCGCTACGCGAAGTGCATCGACGGGCGGCAGGAGATCGCCAACCGCAAGATCGAAGAGCTGCTGCGCGAGTACGAGTGATCCCACACGCGCCGAGCTACGCTTTAGGCCCCTGGATTCGTCCGGGGGCCTTCGCCGTTCCTGGCGCTGACCAGGGACGATGCCTCAAGATCGTGTCCACAAATAGTCCACGGACCCCGACATACGGTCGCTCCGGGCGGCATACGGCTGCACATACGCGAAGACCCCGTCCTCAGCTAAAGCGCTGATGGCGGGGTCTTTGGGCACCTCATAAAGGGTGCCCCCGGCAGGATTCGAACCTGCGCACACGGCTCCGGAGGCCGTTGCTCTATCCCCTGAGCTACGGGGGCGTGTCGGGCGCCTTGCTTGGCGGCGACGGGTAGAACCCTACCAGCTTCGGTGGGGTGTTCATGAACGGGTTTATGGGGTGGTGGCACCCGGTGCGACCTGCGGTGGCTCGCTCGCAGGGGGTGGAAGTCGGGAAAACCCGGACGCGGTGGCCGGTCCGGACCTACTCTCGAGTTGTGCCAGGCGCTTCCGGCCGGGTCCTTGTCGTGGACGACAACAAGGTCATCCGGCAGCTGATCAGGGTCAATCTCGAGCTGGAGGGGCTCGAGGTGGTGACCGCGGCCGATGGTGCCGAGTGTCTGGATGTCGTCCATCAGGTGCGGCCCGATGTGATCACTCTGGACGTGGTCATGCCGCGGCTGGACGGGCTGCGCACGGCCGCGCGCCTACGGGCCGATCCCCGTACTCGTGATCTTCCCCTCGCCATCGTCAGTGCTTGCACCCAGTACGAGGTCGACGGCGGCCTCGACATCGGTGTCGACGCCTTCCTCGCCAAGCCCTTCGAGCCCACCGAACTCGTCAGCCTCGTACGGCGGTTGATCGAGCGGAAGCAGAGCGGGGAGAGCGGGGAGGGTGAGGAGCACGCGGGATTTGAAGGAGGGTCCGAGGGCAGGGGTGCCGATGATGCCGCCGTTCTCGGGAGCGTCGCCAGTGCCGGAGCCGGAGAGGCCGCCGGGCGGACCGGCGGCTGAGGCCCGGCAGGTAGGTTCCGTTCGCAGCGTCTGCCGAGGCTGACGTGTGGCGGTACCGGGCGCCTGCAGTTGATGTTGCACGGCCAACCCGCCCGGAGCGCCCGGCCGCTGGCGTCCCTGAGCCCCGTTGGCAGCCGCAGCCCCATTCGAGGTCGGGCCTCAAGCCTCAGTCACCCTCATCGATCTCCCCGTGGCAGCAGGCAGCAGGCAGCAGGCAGCAGGCAGCAGGCAGCAGGCAGACAGGCAGCACCAGCCAAAGAGCCGACCAGCCAAGGCTCCCGCCCTCACCCTCACCCTCGCCCCCACCTCCGTCCACATCCCGGACCCCACCCAAGCCCATTCGCATACCCACCCCCCTCCTCCCCTACGCTTGTCCCGTGACCCCCGTCGAGCTCTCCCGCACCGTGCTGCGCGCGGTGCGTCGTGCTGTCGACGAGGGGGAGCTGTCGGTGTCCGTGCCGGAGCGTGTCGTCGTGACGGTTCCTGGGGGCGGTGGGTGTGGTGACTACGCCACCAACGTCGCTCTGCAGCTCGCCCGGCCCGCCGGGCAGCCGTCCTTGCGCGTCGCGGAGATCCTGCGGCCGTACCTCGCCGGTGCGGACGGTGTCGCCGATGTCGTCGTCACCGGGCCCGGCTTCCTCAACATCAGCCTGGGCGGCAGCGCGCCCGCAGGGCTCGTCGAGGAGATCCTGCGGGACGGTCCTCGGTATGGGTACGCCCCCAGCGCTCCCAGCCCCTCCGCGGAATCCCGGGACGCCGGGGAACTGGTGGAGTTGTCGTGTCCCGGGGAGGTGCGCGCCGTCGTCGTGATGGACACCGTCGCGCGGATCCTGCGGTCCCAGGGCGCCGCCGTCCGTACCCGGTGCGAGGGCGAGATCGTGCCGCAGTGGGCCGACATCCTCGGCGTACGAGTCGATGAGCGGTCCGGGCAGGAGCAGGCCGCGTTTTCCCGGTACGCAGTGCGTCCCGTTCCCGCGCCCGCCGACCCCCTTCCCCTCGGCCGCGACGCCGCCCGCTGGGCCCTGCTCCACCCCGCCGGCCATGATCGGCCGCGTATCACCGACGAGCACCTCGTGCAGCGCGAGAGCAACCCTCTCTTCCTGGTCCGTTACGCCCACGCCCGCACCCGGGCCCTCAGCCGTAACGCCGCCGACCTGGGATTCACCGCCGAACCCGGAGTCGTGGCAGGCACCCGCGAGCTCGACATCGTCCTCGCCGACCACCCCCGCGTGCTCGCCCGAGCGGCAGCTCACCGCGCCCCCGACCGTCTCGCCCGGCACCTCGTCACCGTCGCCGATGCCGTGCTTGCGCTGCTGCCCGCCGTTCTCCCGCTTGGTGCGGAGAAACCCGCGGCCGCCCACCGTGCCCGGCTCGCCCTTGCCGCAGCCGCCGGGACGGTGCTGGCCGGTGGCCTGTCCCTGCTCGGCATCGACGCACCCGACCACCTCTGAGAGAGCCCACGACCGTCATGAGCCGTTCCGCACATCCCGCCGGGCCCCGTCACGCCGACGTCTTCCCCGAGGGCCACTACTCCGGCCCGCCGGCCGACCTCAATGTCCTCGACCCCAAGGTGTGGGCCCAGACCGTCACCCGTGACGGCGACGGCGTGGCCACCGTCGGCGGTGTCGATGTGAAGACCCTCGCCGCACAGCACGGCACCCCCGCCTACATCGTCGACGAGGCCGACTTCAGGTCCCGCGCCCGCGCCTGGCGCGGTGCCTTCGGGGCCGACGCCGACGTCTTCTACGCGGGCAAGGCGTTCCTCTCCCGCGCCGTCGTGCGATGGCTGCACGAGGAGGGGCTCAATCTCGACGTCTGCTCCGGCGGCGAACTCGCCACCGCCCTCTCCGCCGGCATGCCCGCCGACCGCATCGCCTTCCACGGCAACAACAAGTCCGTCGAAGAGATCCGCAGGGCCATCGGCTCCGGGGTCGGACGTATCGTCCTCGACTCCTTCCAGGAGATCGTCCGCGTCGCCCACATCGCCCAGGAACTCGGCACGCGCCAGCGGGTTCAGATCCGTATCACCGTCGGCGTCGAAGCGCATACGCACGAGTTCATCGCGACCGCCCACGAGGACCAGAAGTTCGGGATTCCGCTCGCCGGGGGACAGGCCGCCGAGGCCGTCCGCCGTGCCCTTCGGCTCGACGGGCTCGAGGTCATCGGGATCCACTCCCACATCGGGTCGCAGATCTTCGACATGTCGGGCTTCGAAGTCGCCGCCCATCGGGTGGTCGGGCTGCTCAAGGACATCCGTGACGAGCACGGCGTCGAGCTTCCCGAGATCGACCTCGGCGGCGGGCTCGGGATCGCCTACACCAGCGACGACGATCCCCGCGAGCCGCACGAGATCGCCAAGGCCCTGACCGAGATCGTCACCCGCGAGTGCGAGGCCGCCAAGCTGCGCACGCCCCGCATCTCCGTCGAGCCGGGGCGCGCCATCGCCGGGCCGACCGCCTTCACGCTCTACGAGGTCGGCACCATCAAGCCCCTCGACGGACTGCGGACGTACGTCTCCGTCGACGGCGGCATGTCCGACAACATCCGTACGGCGTTGTACGACGCGGAGTACAGCGTCGCCCTCGTCTCCCGGACGAGCGACGCCGAGCCCATGCTCGTGCGGGTCGTCGGCAAGCACTGCGAGAGCGGGGACATCGTGGTCAAGGACGCGTTCCTGCCCGCCGACCTGGCACCGGGTGACCTCATCGCCGTACCGGCGACGGGTGCCTACTGCCGCTCCATGGCCAGCAACTACAACCATGTGCTCCGGCCGCCCGTCGTCTCCGTGCACGAGGGCGAGAGCCGGGTGATCGTCCGTCGCGAGACGGAGGAGGACCTTCTTCGTCTCGACGTCGGCTGAGCCGGAAAGGGATCCGGAGAAGGATCCGGAGAAGGATCCGGAGAAATATCCGGGGGCGGAAGATCTCCTGTCTGCCGCCCCTGTAAAAATGAAATAGATGTCTCACGATCCGGACTCGGGGCAGAAAGTCCCGTCCGGTGAGTGAGACTGGTGCAACCGTAGACGGTAAGAGGAAACGAGGTCGGATGATGCGTACGCGTCCGCTGAAGGTGGCGCTGCTGGGCTGTGGGGTTGTCGGCTCAGAGGTGGCGCGCATCATGACGACGCACGCCGACGACCTCGCGGCCAGGATCGGCGCTCCCGTGGAGCTCGCGGGCGTGGCCGTACGGCGGCCCTCGAAGGCCCGTGAAGGCATCGACCCCGCGCTCATCACCACCGATGCCACCGCCCTCGTCAAGCGCGGCGACATCGACGTCGTGGTCGAGGTCATCGGCGGCATCGAGCCCGCTCGTACGCTCATCACCACCGCCTTCGAGCACGGTGCCTCCGTCGTCTCCGCCAACAAGGCCCTCCTCGCCCAGGACGGCGCCGCCCTGCACGCGGCGGCGGAGCAGCACGGCAGGGACCTCTACTACGAGGCCGCCGTCGCCGGTGCCATTCCGCTGATCCGCCCGCTGCGCGAGTCGCTCGCCGGCGACAAGGTCAACCGTGTGCTCGGCATCGTCAACGGGACCACGAACTTCATCCTCGACAAGATGGACTCGACGGGGGCCGGCTATCAGGAGGCCCTCGACGAGGCCACCGCCCTGGGGTACGCAGAGGCCGACCCGACGGCCGACGTCGAGGGCTTCGACGCCGCCGCCAAAGCCGCCATCCTCGCCGGTATCGCCTTCCACACGCGCGTGCGTCTCGACGACGTCTACCGCGAGGGCATGACCGAGGTGACCGCTGCCGACTTCGCCTCCGCCCGGGAGATGGGCTGCACCATCAAGCTGCTCGCCATCTGCGAGCGGGCCCAGGACGGGGCCTCCGTCACCGCGCGCGTGCACCCCGCCATGATCCCGCTGACCCACCCGCTCGCCTCCGTGCGCGGCGCCTACAACGCCGTGTTCGTCGAGTCGGACGCCTCGGGTCAGCTCATGTTCTACGGTCCGGGCGCGGGCGGTTCGCCGACCGCCTCGGCCGTGCTCGGCGACCTCGTCGCCGTCTGCCGCAACCGGCTCAGCGGGGCAACGGGGCCCGGCGAGTCGGCGTACGCCGCCCTGCCCGTCTCGCCGATGGGCGATGTCGTCACGCGCTATCACATCAGCCTTGACGTCGCCGACAAACCGGGTGTTCTCGCCCAGGTGGCGACCGTGTTCGCCGAGCACGGAGTGTCCATCGATACGGTTCGGCAGCA
This sequence comes from Streptomyces sp. NPDC056479, assembly GCF_042795335.1. NCBI lineage: Bacteria > Bacillati > Actinomycetota > Actinomycetes > Kitasatosporales > Streptomycetaceae > Streptomyces > Streptomyces sp. NPDC056479. The sequence goes on from NZ_JBHTRZ010000007.1 coordinate 86,536, forward strand.
GGGCAAGGACGGCGAGGCCTCCCTCGTCGTCGTCACCCACCGTGCGTCGGACGCGGCCCTCGTCGGGACCGTCGAGGCGCTGCGCAAGCTCGACACCGTGCGGGGTGTCGCCAGCATCATGCGGGTTGAAGGAGAGTAACCAGCAATGACCCACCAGTGGCGCGGAATCATCGAGGAGTACCGGGACCGGCTGCCCGTCTCCGACACCACGCCGGTCGTGACGCTCCGCGAGGGCGGCACGCCCCTCGTGCCCGCGCAGGTGCTCTCCGAGCGCACGGGCTGCGAGGTCCACCTCAAGGTGGAAGGCGCCAACCCCACCGGGTCCTTCAAGGACCGCGGCATGACCATGGCCATCACCAGGGCCAAGGAGGAGGGGGCCAAGGCCGTCATCTGCGCCTCCACCGGCAACACCTCCGCCTCCGCCGCCGCCTACGCCGTGCGCGCGGGCATGGTGTCGGCCGTGCTCGTCCCGCAGGGCAAGATCGCGCTCGGCAAGATGGGCCAGGCCCTCGTGCACGGCGCGAAGATCCTCCAGGTCGACGGCAACTTCGACGACTGCCTCACGCTCGCCCGCGACCTCAGCGACAACTACCCCGTGGCGCTGGTCAATTCGGTCAACCCGGTGCGGATCGAGGGGCAGAAGACGGCCGCCTTCGAGATCGTGGACATGCTGGGCGACGCCCCCGACATACACGTCCTTCCGGTGGGCAACGCGGGCAACATCACCGCGTACTGGAAGGGGTACAAGGAGTACGCCGCCGACGGTGTCTCGAAGCGGACCCCGCGCATGTGGGGCTTCCAGGCCTCCGGCTCCGCGCCCATCGTGCGCGGCGAGGTCGTCAAGGATCCGTCGACCATCGCCACCGCCATCCGCATCGGCAACCCGGCCTCCTGGCAGTACGCCATCGACGCACGGGACGAGTCGGGCGGGTTCATCGACGAGGTGACGGACCGTGAAATCCTGCGCGCCTACCGGCTGTTGGCCGCACAGGAGGGCGTCTTCGTGGAGCCCGCGTCCGCCGCGTCCGTCGCCGGTCTGCTGAAGGCCGCCGAGCAGGGCAAGGTCGACCCGGGCCAGCGCATCGTGTGCACCGTCACCGGCAACGGCCTCAAGGACCCCGACTGGGCGGTCGCCGGTGCCCCGCAGCCCGTCACCGTCCCGGTCGACGCGGTGACGGCGGCCGAGCGGCTCGGGCTGGCGTAGCCGCCTCACGCCCGTCGCAGCGGCGCCACACCCCGTCGTACGGGGCTCGCGTCAGCGGGTATGAGGGCGCTTACCTGGGGAACGTCCCGACAGGGGGTGCACAGGGGGCATACGACACGCATCGTGCGCCTCCTGTGCGCCCTATGTCGCCACAGAACCTACCTTCGATAGGCTGTACCGAACCCGCCCGCCGCATATGCCTCCGCATGGGGCACGGTGCCGCGCCGTCTCCGCGGCCCGCAAGCGGCAGGGGCACCGCCACCGGCCTCGCGGCCGGACGCGGCCCCAGGGTCCGTCGTACGTCATCGAATGTCTTCGACAATCACGCAGCTCAAGGAGAGTCATCGAGCGATGGCCGGTCCAGCGTTCCGCGCCGCCGCCGTGAGGGTGCGCGTTCCCGCCACCAGCGCCAACCTCGGCCCGGGCTTCGACGCCCTCGGCCTGTCGCTGGGGCTCTATGACGACGTGGTCGTCCGGGTGGCCGACTCCGGGCTGCACATCGACATCGCGGGCGAGGGCAGCGAGACGCTGCCGCGTGACGAGAACCACCTTCTTGTACGGGCCCTGCGCACCGCCTTCGATCTGCTGGGCGGGCAGCCGCGCGGTCTGGAGATCGTCTCCGCCAACCGCATTCCGCACGGCCGCGGCCTCGGCTCGTCCTCGGCCGCCATCTGCGCCGGCATCGTCGCCGCGCGCGCCGTGACCATAGGCGGCGAGGCCAGGTTCGACGACACCGCCCTGCTCGAACTCGCCACCGAGATCGAGGGCCACCCCGACAACGTCGCGGCCTGTCTGCTCGGCGGATTCACCCTGTCCTGGATGGAGGCCGGCGCCGCGCGTGCCATCAGGATGGAGCCTGCCGATTCCATCGTTCCGGTGGTTTTCGTGCCCGGTAAGCCGGTGCTGACGGAGACCGCGCGCGGGCTGCTCCCGCGCACCGTCCCGCATGTCGACGCCGCCACCAACGCGGGCCGTGCGGCCCTGCTCGTCGAGGCCCTGACCAGGCGCCCCGAGCTGCTGCTGCCCGCCACCGAGGACCGTCTCCACCAGGAGTACCGCGCACCGGCCATGCCGGAGAGCGCCGCGCTGGTGGAGCGACTGCGGGCCGATGGAGTCCCGGCAGTGATTTCAGGAGCAGGACCCACCGTGCTCGCGCTGGCCGATACCGACAGCGCCGACAAGGTGGCCCATCTGGCAGGCGAGGGCTGGGCCGCGAACCGGCTGGACCTCGACGCGCAGGGAGCGAGTGTGTTGCCGCTTGCGACCTGACACGCGGTTGCCGGATTTCGAGAGGGGGAATGTTTGTTGGATCCGGTAGTGTTAACCTCAAGTCTGCACCCGACCCCACCATGGCGAGGTGCTTGTTGTCCCCGTCCGGGACAGACATTCTTCCGGGAGCCTCCCAAGCCGCACTGTGTTCCGTACGACGTACGCGGGCAGTACCTCGTACGCGGGCGCTGAGCGACTTGCCGGGCACGCTCCGGAACCGGCGCGACCGAGCCGAGTGACACCGACACTCAGTGCCACGGCTCTGGGAACCGCCATCACCAGATATTTCTCCGCCGTTTTGGGCGGACCACCGCCCCGGCACGGTCCACACACCAAGGACCTAAGCCGGACAGCACAACCGGTCGCCGAGCCAGACAGGCCGACGTCCGCTCCAGGGAAGGACCCTTCGTGAGCGACACCACCGATCTGATGGGCGCACGTGTCGAGGAGACCGCTGCCGCGCCCGCCACGGACGCCTCCGCGCCTGCCACCGGTGCCGGCTCCCGGCGGCGCCGCGGTACCGGCCTCGAGGGCATGGTGCTGGCCGAGCTTCAGCAGGTCGCATCCGGCCTCGGTATCAGGGGCACGGCGCGCATGCGCAAGAGCCAGCTGATCGAGGTCATCAAGGAGGCACAGGCCGGGGGAGGTGCCGCGGCTCCCAAGGCGGAGGCCGCCACCGAGTCCAAGCCCAAGCGCCGCGCCACCTCCAAGGCTCGTACCGGCGAAGACGCCGAGAAGAAGGCGGACAAGACGGCTGAGGCCCCCGCCGAGAAGGCCGTGGCCCAGCAGCAGATCGAGATTCCCGGCCAGCCGGCTGGGGGCCCCTCCCGCGCGAGCGAAGCCGAGCGTGGGGGAGATGACGCGCCGGCCGAGCGCCGCCGTCGCCGCGCAACCGCCGACGCGGGCAGCCCCGCCGCCGCGACCGAGACGGTCGCCGCCGAGGCCAAGAGCGAGCCGAAGGCCGAGACGCCGGCGCAGTCGCAGGGCCAGCAGGGCGACGCCAAGAGCGACGCCGACGGCGGCGAGGGCCGTCGTCGTGACCGCCGTGAGCGCGGCCGTGACCGCGGTGACCGCGGTGACCGCGGTGACCGTCGCAAGGGCGACGACCAGCAGGGCGGCGGTCGTCAGGACCGTCAGCAGGGCCAGCAGCAGGGCGGTGGTCGTCAGGACCGTCAGCGCGACAACGGCCCGCAGGACGACGACGACTTCGACGGCGGCCGCCGTGGCCGTCGCGGGCGTTACCGCGACCGTCGTGGCCGTCGTGGCCGTGACGATGTGCAGGAGCCGCAGATCAACGAGGACGACGTCCTGATCCCGGTCGCCGGCATCCTGGACATCCTCGACAACTACGCCTTCATCCGGACCTCCGGCTACCTGCCGGGTCCGAACGACGTGTACGTCTCCCTCGCCCAGGTCCGCAAGAACGGCCTGCGCAAGGGTGACCACGTCACCGGCGCGGTCCGTCAGCCCAAGGAAGGCGAGCGGCGCGAGAAGTTCAACGCGCTGGTGCGTCTCGACTCCGTCAACGGCATGGCGCCCGAACAGGGCCGTGGCCGCCCGGAGTTCAACAAGCTGACCCCGCTCTACCCGCAGGACCGCCTCCGTCTGGAGACGGACCCGGGCATCCTCACCACCCGCATCATCGACCTCGTCGCGCCGATCGGTAAGGGCCAGCGCGGTCTGATCGTGGCCCCGCCGAAGACCGGCAAGACCATGATCATGCAGGCGATCGCCAACGCGATCACGCACAACAACCCCGAGTGCCACCTGATGGTCGTCCTCGTCGACGAGCGTCCGGAAGAGGTCACCGACATGCAGCGGTCGGTGAAGGGCGAGGTCATCTCCTCGACCTTCGACCGCCCGGCCGAGGACCACACCACGGTCGCCGAGCTCGCCATCGAGCGCGCCAAGCGACTGGTGGAGCTGGGTCACGACGTCGTCGTGCTGCTCGACTCGATCACGCGTCTGGGCCGTGCGTACAACCTCGCCGCCCCGGCCTCCGGCCGCATCCTGTCCGGTGGTGTCGACTCGACCGCCCTGTACCCGCCGAAGCGCTTCTTCGGTGCGGCCCGCAACATCGAGGACGGCGGCTCGCTGACCATCCTCGCCACCGCGCTGGTGGACACCGGGTCCCGCATGGACGAGGTCATCTTCGAGGAGTTCAAGGGCACCGGCAACGCCGAGCTCAAGCTCGACCGGAAGCTCGCCGACAAGCGCATCTTCCCGGCGGTGGACGTGGACGCGTCCGGTACCCGTAAGGAAGAGATCCTGCTCGCTCCGGACGAGCTCGCCATCGTCTGGAAGCTGCGCCGGGTGCTGCACGCGCTCGACCAGCAGCAGGCGGTCGAACTGCTCCTCGACAAGATGAAGCAGACGAAGTCGAACGCCGAGTTCCTGATGCAGATTCAGAAGACGACGCCGGCACCCGGCAACGGCGACTGAGCAGAAGCACTGCTATAAAGGCCGCTCCCCGTCAAACAGTGACGGGGAGCGGCCTTTTGGCGCTGATAGGAACGGGCGTATCCGTGCGCCCCTTCCGACTCTTGATGTCTCTGGGGGGACTTCTTGACCACCACCATGTCCGGCAACGGTCGTCACAGACGCCGGATACGTTTCGGGCTGCCCGTCGCCGCCGCCGGCGTCGCCGCGGCCGTGGCCGCCGCGCTGCTGACCTCGTCCGCGGGAGCCGCGACCGCCCTGCCCAAGCCCACCGTGAAGCCCGCCACCAGTTCGGCCTCGCTGGCCGAGCTGGAGCGGCGCGTAGCGGGCGCCGTCGACGGTGACGACACCGCGGGGGAGACGGCGAAGAAGTCGTCGTACGGCGCGAGCACCAGCGGCTCCTCCGGTGACTCCACCGCCGGCGCCATGGTCATCGGCGGCACCACGACCAGCATCACCTCGGCGCCCTGGATGGCGCAGCTCTGGTACTACGACGACCAGGGCACCGCCGACGAGGCCGACGACCTCGGCTTCTTCTGCGGGGGCGCCGTCGTCGCCCCGACGAAGATCCTCACCGCCGCGCACTGCGTGAAGGGCTACGACTGGTACAACTACGGCGCCGTCGTCACCGGCACCAACCAGCTGCCCACGACCGACGAGGCCGGCAACAGCGACCTGCACGGCGGCACCGTCTCGCTGCCGCACCGGCAGTGGAACCACCCGTCCTACAACGCGACGACGATCGACAACGACATCGCCGTCGTCACCCTGGCCAACCCGGTCAAGGCGACGCCGATCCGTATGACGACGTCCGGCGACACCGCCTCCTACGCCGCCGGGACGAACGCCAAGGTCTACGGCTGGGGCCGCACCAGCTCCACCAGCCAGGACATCTCGCAGTCGCTGAAGTCGGCGACGCTGCCGATCCAGTCCGACAGCACCTGCACGGGCTTCTACGGCAGCGACTTCGTCAAGGGCCACATGGTCTGCGCGGGCAAGCCGGCCACCGGCAGCGACAGTGGCACGGTCTCCGCCTGCAACGGCGACTCCGGCGGCCCGCTCGTGGTGAACGGCCGGATCGCCGGCGTCGTCTCCTGGGGTGTCCAGGACTGTGTCGCCAAGGGCGCGTACAGCGTCTTCGCCAAGGTCACGAGCTATGTCGGTGCCGCCTACCCGCGGGTCGACGACACCAACATCAGCGGTGACCACCGGGCCGACATGTGGCTGCGCAACGCCTCCACGAAGACCGGTTACTCGAAGGACTCCAACGGCACGTCGTTCGCCGCGCGCGAGTCCTGGGGCGACTGGAACGGCGTGAACCTCGTCCTGCAGACCGACCTCGACCGGGACGGCTACCAGGACCTGGTGTTCCGGCGCAGCTCCGACGGGGCGATGTTCTGGGCGCACTACGTGCAGGCCAGCGGTTCCTGGGCGACCAAGACCATCTTCAGCAACTGGAAGACCCGGACCCGCATCGTGGCACCGGGTGACGTCACCGGCGACTACCTGCCCGACCTGCTCTCGGTCGACTCCGCCGGCGCCCTGTGGATCTACCCGGGCAAGGGCAACGGCACCTTCGCCAGCCCGGTGAAGTCCGGCACCGGCTTCAACCAGTACAACTCCCTGCGCGGCCACGGCGACTTCACCGGCGACGGCAAGACCGACCTGATCGCGCGCAGCTCGTCCGGCGGCTACATCTACCTGTTCAAGGGCACCGGCAAGGCAGGCACGGGCGCCTTCGCCACCCGGATCAAGGTGCGCACCTGGTCGACGTACACCGGCTTCGACGCCGTCGGTGACGTCACCGGCGACGGCAAGGCCGACTTCCTGGCCCGCAACTCCTCCGGCACGCTCTATCTGTACCCGGGCACCGGAAAGGCCACGAGCGAGATCTTTGCCACACCGAAGTCCGTCGGCACCGATTTCAAGCAGTACGACATCTTCGGCTGAAATCGCAGGTGAGACCGGCATACCCGGTATCGCCGACTACGGACTGTGCCCATCGTCTCCCAGGCGGTGGGCACAGTCCGTTGTGCAACCCTTTCCCGGGTTTCCCCGTCTGACCGGACGGGGTGACGATGGGCGGTAAGGGCCGTTTGCGCCATGCCTGACCCTGAAAGCAGGGGGTAACCGACCGGGACGAGAACCGAGGAGCAGAGTGTCCGCCGAGAGCACGCCAGAGCCCGGCATACCGGGCGACAACGGGACCAACGGTCCACGCCACCGCGGCAAGGGCCGCCGCCGCAGGCCCCGCGAGAAGCGCATGGGCCTGCGGGTCATGGCCTGGACCGCCGCCGGGATCGTGGTCCTGGGCGGTACCGGGGCCGGGTATCTCTACTTCAAGCTCAACGGCAATCTCAAGAGCGTCGACATCGACCAGGCCCTCGGTACCGACCGGCCCAAAAAGGTCGACAACGGCTCGGAGAACATCCTCGTCCTCGGCTCCGACACCCGCTCCGGGGGCAACAAGGAGCTCGGCGGCGGCGCCGACGACGGCAGCGCCCGCTCGGACACGGCGATGATCCTGCACGTCTACGAGGGCCACAAGAAGGCCAGCGTGGTCTCCGTCCCGCGGGACACCCTGATCGACCGCCCGGAGTGCACCGACACCAACGGCGACACGCACGATGCCGCGTCCGACGTGATGTTCAACGAGTCCTACTCCACGGGCGGGGCCGCCTGCACGGTGAAGACCGTCGAGTCCCTCACCGGCATCCGCATGGACCACTATCTCGAGGTCGACTTCAGCGGCTTCCAGACGCTGATCGACGAGCTCGGCGGCGTCGAGGTCACCACCACCAAGGACATCAAGGACCCCGACAGCCACCTCGACCTCAAGGCCGGCACCCACCAGCTCAACGGCAAGCAGTCGCTCGGCCTGGTCCGCACCCGCCACGGCGTCGGCGACGGCTCCGACCTCGGCCGCATCCAGCTCCAGCAGGCCTTCATGAAGGCGCTGCTCGAGCAGATGAAGGACATCAACCTCTTCGGCAACCCCAAGCGGCTGTACGACCTGGCCAACACCGCCACCAAGACGGTGACGACCGACTCCGACCTGGGCTCGGTCAACAAGCTCATGTCCTTCGCCAATGGCCTCAAGGGCATCAGCTCCAAGAACATGAACATGGTCACGATGCCGGTCCAGTACGACCCGGCGGACCCGAACCGCGTGATCGTGGCCGAGGCGAAGGCCAAGCAGGTGTGGACGGCCCTGAAGAACGACAAGCCGATCCCGAAGAGCGCAACCGAAGACACGGCCAAGGGCGACGCCAACGGCGTGGTGACGGGCTCCTGAGTCACGGGGGGCCTGGCGCCGGGTCAGCCGGCCCAGTCCTCGCAGCGCCGATGCCGACCCAGCCGCACGGCATCGAATTCGTCGCCACCGCCCGACGCCGCCACGCCCAGTCGCCGCAACGCCTGCGAGATCGGGCTGCCGTCCGCCGGGAAGCGCTGGCCTTCCGAGATGCCCAGTGGCCCCAGCTCGAGGGCGCCGCCGTCCCACACGGCCGCCCGCTGCTCGCCCACACCACCGAAGTAGTCGGCTTCCACGAAGGCGACGGGCCCGGCGGCCGACCACTCGGCGAGCCGCTGGTCGAACCGTCCGGGCAGCCCCCAGAACCCCAGGACCCGGCCACTGTCGCCGCTCGTGACGGAGTCGAAGAGGTCGTCCGTCATCGGCATCAGGGAAAAGCCCTGGCCGAGAGCCGTATCCGCGGCGGACAAGTCCCTCGCGATCGTCCGCAGCAATTCCTCGCCGGCGATCACCGCCCGCAGTTCGTAGCCCATCCCCGCCCCCGATTCCACTCGTGGGAATAGATGATGCCGTACCCCGGTTTTGGGGGATGGCGCCAGTCCTGGCAGACTGGTACGTCGGCTCCGGTTCACGCTCCCGTATCCCGCGGCGGCGACCCGGCGCCCTCCCGAAACTAGGAGACACCTTGAAGCGCGACATCCACCCCGAGTACGTCGAGACCCAGGTCAGCTGCACCTGTGGCGCGTCGTTCACCACCCGCAGCACGATCTCCAGCGGTTCCATCCGTGCCGAGGTCTGCTCCGAGTGCCACCCGTTCTACACGGGTAAGCAGAAGATCCTCGACACCGGTGGCCGTGTGGCCCGCTTCGAGGCCCGCTTCGGCAAGGCTGCTGCCAAGAAGTAGCGAGCTACCAGCGCCGGTCCACGCCGCACTCCTCGGAGTGCGCCGGGACCGGCGTTTTTGGTCGCCCGCCTTCCCCCTTCATCCGCAGTACAGGAGCCCTGAGATGTTCGAGGCCGTCGAGGAACTCGTCGGTGAGCACGCCGACCTGGAAACGAAGCTCGCCGACCCGTCGGTCTTCGCCGACCAGGCCAACGCGCGCAAGCTGAACAAGCGCTACGCCGAGCTCACCCCGATCGTCGCCACGTACCGCTCCTGGAAGCAGACCGGCGACGACATCGACACGGCGAAGGAACTCGCCGCCGACGACCCCGACTTCGCCGCCGAGGTCAAGGAGCTGGAGAAGTCCCGCGAGGAGCTGACGGAGAAGCTGCGTCTGCTGCTCGTCCCGCGCGACCCCAGCGACGACAAGGACGTGATCCTGGAGATCAAGGCGGGCGCGGGCGGCGACGAGTCGGCCCTGTTCGCCGGTGACCTCCTGCGCATGTACCTCCGCTACGCCGAGCGCGTCGGCTGGAAGACCGAGATCATCGACGCCACCGAGTCCGAGCTGGGCGGCTACAAGGACGTCCAGGTCGCGGTGAAGACCAAGGGCGGAAACGGTGCCACCGAGCCCGGACAGGGCGTCTGGGCCCGGCTGAAGTACGAGGGCGGTGTGCACCGCGTGCAGCGCGTGCCGGCGACCGAGTCCCAGGGCCGTATCCACACCTCCGCGGCCGGTGTGCTCGTCACCCCCGAGGCCGAAGAGGTCGACGTCGAGATCAACCCCAACGACCTGCGCATCGACGTCTACCGGTCCTCCGGGCCCGGCGGGCAGTCGGTCAACACCACCGACTCCGCCGTGCGCATCACGCACATCCCGACCGGAGTCGTCGCCTCCTGCCAGAACGAGAAGAGCCAGCTTCAGAACAAGGAGCAGGCACTGCGTATCCTGCGCTCCAGGCTGCTCGCCGCGGCGCAGGAGGAGGCAGAGAGGGAAGCCGCCGACGCCCGCCGCAGCCAGGTCCGCACCGTCGACCGCTCCGAGAAGATCCGTACCTACAACTTCCCGGAGAATCGCCTCTCGGACCACCGCGTCGGCTTCAAGGCGTACAACCTGGACCAGGTCCTGGACGGCGACCTCGACGCGGTGATCCAGGCCTGTGTCGACGCGGACTCGGCGGCGAAGCTGGCGGCTGCGTAACGACGTAAGGGACGTACGCACGTACGAGTACGACACGGAGGACTTGCGTGCAGCAATTCACCGGGGGGCGAACCCCGAGCCCCCGCAGCGTGCTGCTCGCGGAGGTGGCACAGGCCACCCAGCGGCTGGCGGACGCCGGCGTGCCCTCACCGCGCAACGACGCGGAGGAGCTCGCCGCGTTCGTGCACGGCGTGAAGCGGGGCGAGCTGCACTCCGTGAAGGACGCGGACTTCGACGCCCGCTACTGGGAGGTCATCGCCCGCCGTGAGCAGCGTGAGCCGCTCCAGCACATCACCGGGCGGGCGTACTTCCGCTATCTCGAACTCCAAGTCGGACCGGGCGTGTTCGTGCCCCGTCCCGAGACCGAGTCCGTGGTCGGCTGGGCCATAGACGCGGTGCGCGCCATGGACGTCGTCGAGCCCTGCATCGTCGACCTGTGCAGCGGCTCCGGCGCCATCGCGCTGGCCCTCGCCCAGGAGGTCCCGCGCTCGCGCGTGCACGCCGTGGAGCTGTCCGAGGACGCCCTGGTGTGGACGCGCAAGAACGTGGAGGGCTCGCGCGTCGACCTGCGGCAGGGCAACGCCCTGGACGCCTTCCGCGACCTCGACGGCCAGGTCGACCTGGTCATCTCCAACCCGCCCTACATCCCGCTCACCGAGTGGGAGTACGTCGCTCCCGAGGCGCGGGACTACGATCCCGAACTCGCCCTGTTCTCGGGCGAGGACGGCCTCGACCTCATCCGCGGCCTGGAACGGACGGCACACCGTCTCCTGCGCCCCGGCGGCGTCGTTGTCATCGAGCACGCCGACACCCAGGGCGGTCAGGTGCCGTGGATCTTCACCGAGGAGCGTGGCTGGGCCGACGCGGCCGACCACCCCGACCTGAACAACCGCCCGAGGTTCGCGACCGCGCGCAAGGCGACGCCGTGACCACGCCCCAGACTCTTTCCCGGAAGTACGTGTACGAGGAGGCCCGCTAGATATGGCACGGCGATACGACACCAACGACGCGACCGACCGCACGACCGGTCTGCGTGAGGCCGCGTCCGCCGTCCGCCGTGGCGAACTCGTGGTCCTTCCGACCGACACGGTGTACGGCATCGGCGCCGACGCGTTCTCCAAGGAGGCCGTGGGCGATCTGCTGGAGGCCAAGGGCCGGGGCCGCAATATGCCGACCCCTGTCCTGATCGGCTCCCCGAACACGCTCCATGGTCTCGTCACCGACTTCTCCGAGCTGGCCTGGGAGCTGGTCGACGCGTTCTGGCCGGGCGCGCTGACGCTGGTGGCCAAGCACCAGCCGTCGCTGCAGTGGGACCTGGGTGACACCCGGGGCACGGTTGCCGTGCGCATGCCACTGCACCCGGTCGCCATCGAGCTGCTCACCGAGTTCGGCCCGATGGCCGTGTCCTCGGCGAACCTCACCGGGCACCCGGCGCCGGAGGACTGCGACGCCGCGCAGGAGATGCTCGGCGACTCGGTCTCGGTCTATCTGGACGGCGGTCCGACTCCGGGCAACGTCCCGTCGTCGATCGTCGACGTCACGCGAGAGGTGCCGCTGCTGCTCCGCGCGGGTGCCCTCACGGCTGAGGACCTGCGGAAGGTCGTACCCGACCTCGAGGTGGCGAATTGACAGCCCCTGACGCGGGGCGTGGCATAGGCAACGGGGAAAGCGCGGCGGAGATCACGACCACATTCGTCGGACTGCCGCGCGACAGCTTCCGCATCCTCCACGTCAGCACCGGCAACGTGTGCCGCTCGCCGATCACCGAGCGGCTGACGCGTCATTTCGTGACGCAGCGGCTCGGAGTGCTGGGCGGCTCGCTGATCGTGGAGAGCGCGGGCACCTGGGGCCACGAGGGCGCCTCCATGGAATCCAACGCGGAGACGGTCCTCGCCGACTTCGGCGCGGACGCCTCCGGCTTCGTCGGCAGGGAGCTCCTCGACGAGCACGTCATCATGGCCGACCTCGTCCTCACGGCCACCCGCGACCACCGCGCCCAGGTCATCTCCATGGGCCATTCGGCGGGCCTGCGCACCTTCACCCTGAAGGAGTTCACCCGCCTGGTCCGCGCCATAGACCCCACGACGCTCCCTCCCCTGGAGGACGGCGTGGTCCAGCGCGCACGCGCCCTGGTCCGCGCGGCGGCGGCTCTACGCGGGTGGCTCCTGGCGCCGACGGCCGAGGCGGACGAGGTGTACGACCCGTACGGGGCGCCGCTGACGTTCTTCCGGTCGGTGGGCGACGAGATACACGAGGCACTGGATCCGGTGGTGACGGCGCTCACGGGCGTCCCCGCGAGGACGTAACAACACAGGGCGTCCCCGACGTCCCCGGCCTACATTGGACGTACGTCACCGTCGACGCACGCCCGGAGCCCGCCATGTCGGTCACCCATACCCTCGAGGCCGATGTCCTGCGCCGGCAGGACCCCCAGCTCGCCGACATCCTGCTCGGCGAGCTCGACCGGCAGTCGACCACGCTTCAGCTCATCGCCGCGGAGAACTTCACCTCGCCCGCCGTGCTGGCGGCCCTCGGCTCCCCGCTGGCCAACAAGTACGCGGAGGGCTATCCGGGCACCCGTTACCACGGCGGCTGCGAGATGGTCGACGTCGCCGAGCGGCTCGCCGTGGAGCGGGCCAAGGCGCTGTTCGGTGCCGAGCACGCCAACGTCCAGTCCCACTCGGGCTCTTCGGCCGTCCTCGCCGCATACGCCGCCCTGCTGCGCCCCGGCGACAGCGTGCTCGCGCTCGGGCTGCCGTACGGCGGACATCTCACGCACGGCTCGCCCGCCAACTTCTCGGGCCGCTGGTTCGACTTCGTCGGCTACGGGGTGGACGCCGAGACCGGGCTCATCGACTACGACCAGGTGCGCACGCTGGCCCGCAACCACCGGCCCAAGGCCGTCGTGTGCGGGTCCATCGCCTACCCGCGCCACATCGACTACGCCGCCTTCCGCGACATCGCCGACGAGGTGGGCGCCTATCTCATCGCCGACGCCGCCCACCCCATGGGGCTCGTCGCCGGGGGAGCGGCGCCCAGTCCGGTGCCGTACGCCGATGTGGTCTGCGCCACCACCCACAAGGTGCTGCGCGGTCCACGCGGCGGCATGATCCTGTGCGGCTCCGACCTCGCCGAGCGCGTGGATCGCGCCGTTTTCCCGTTCACCCAGGGCGGCGCCCAGATGCACACCATCGCCGCCAAGGCCGTTGCCTTCGGGGAGGCGGCCACGCCGGCGTTCGCCGTGTACGCCCATCAGGTGGTCGCCAACGCGCGGATCCTCGCGGCCGCGCTGGAGGCGCAGGGCTTCGTCGTCACCACCGGCGGCACCGACACCCACCTGATCACCGCGGACCCGGCGCCGCTGGGCGTCGACGGCCGTGAGGCGCGCGGGCGGCTCGCCGCGGCCGGGATCGTGCTGGACTGCTGCGCCCTCCCGCACGGCGACGCCCGCGGCCTGCGCCTCGGCACGGCCGCCGTGACGACCCAGGGCATGGGGGAGGAGGAGATGGAGTGGCTCGCCGCGTCGCTGTCGGGTGTGCTGCGAGGCGAGACCGAAAGTCAGAAGGCCCGTGAAGATGTGCGGGAGCTCACCGGTAGATTTCCGCCGTATCCCGGGTGAGGAGGGGTAGACGCCCCTGCGCACACAGCCACACGTGCAACCATCGTCGCTACCCGGAAGTCCCCGCACATATGCGTCGCGTATGCGTACGTCGCTAGGGTGTGGGGCTGAGATGGCCAGCGAGACTTGTGGGGAAGCCCGTGCGTGAATACCTGCTGACGCTCTGCATCACGGCCGCGGTGACGTATCTGCTGACAGGGCCGGTACGTAAATTCGCGATCGTGGCCGGAGCCATGCCGGAGATCCGGGCACGTGACGTGCACCGGGAGCCCACTCCGCGGCTCGGCGGGATCGCGATGTTCTTCGGCCTGTGCGCCGGCCTGCTGGTCGCCGACCACCTGACCAACCTCAGTACGGTCTTCGAGAAGTCCAACGAACCGCGGGCGCTGCTCTCCGGAGCGGCGCTCATCTGGCTGATCGGCGTCCTGGACGACAAGTTCGAGATCGACGCCCTGATCAAGCTGGGCGGCCAGATGATCGCCGCCGGCGTCATGGTCATGCAGGGTCTGACGATCCTGTGGCTGCCGATCCCGACCGTCGGCAATGTCGCGCTGACCCAGTGGCAGGGCACCCTGCTGACGGTGGCGCTCGTCGTCATCACCATCAACGCGGTCAACTTCGTCGACGGCCTGGACGGCCTCGCGGCGGGCGTGGTGTGCATCGCGTCGGCGGCGTTCTTCCTCTACGCCTACCGGGTCTGGGTGTCGTACGGCATCGAGGCCGCCGCCCCGGCCACCCTGTTCTCGGCGATCCTGATGGGCATGTGCCTGGGCTTCCTGCCGCACAACATGCACCCGGCGCGGATCTTCATGGGCGACTCCGGCTCGATGCTGATCGGCCTGGTCCTCGCCGCGGGCGCCATCTCCATCACGGGACAGGTCGACCCGGACGCGCTGAAGCTGTTCGCCGGCTCCGAGAAGGCGGCCGTGCACCAGACGGTGCCCGTCTACATCCCGCTGCTGCTGCCGCTGACGATCATCGCGATCCCGGCCGCCGACCTGGTGCTGGCGATCGTGCGCCGCACCTGGCGCGGCCAGTCCCCGTTCGCCGCCGACCGCGGCCATCTGCACCACCGCCTCCTGGAGATCGGCCACTCCCACAGCCGCGCGGTGCTGATCATGTACTTCTGGTCGGCGCTGATCGCCTTCGGTGCGCTCGCCTACTCAGTGAACTCGGCGTCCATGTGGATCGTGCTGAGCGTGGTGTTCCTCAGCGCCATCGGCCTGCTCCTGCTCCTCCTCCCGCGCTTCACCCCACGCACCCCCCGCTGGGCCGAGGCCTTCGTGCCGCCGCGCTATCGCCGGCGCGGAGCCGCCGAGCCCGGCGCCACCACACCGCAGACCGCGTCGGAAGAGGACGAGGACGAGCCGCGCACCCCGGTCGCGGCCGGTGTCTCGCGCGTCAACGGGGCGACCGCGATCGGCGGCCGTTCGCGGCCGCTGGACCGGCGCAAGGCCGGAACCTCGCGCTGACGGTCAAGGTAAGAGAGCTCCCAAGGTAAGAATCTGACTAGAGCATTGCCAAGTCATGGGGGAGCGAAGCATCCCAATACCAGACAAGTCGGCCGCGTTCCTGCACAGACGCGCACTGTCACTCTCATGTGTGACACCGAGCACATCGCTCAGGTAAAGACCTCATCAAATAGTTTGTGATACGGTTCACGAGAACCCCGGGACAGAGCCGAAGGACCGAAGTGCGACGGTCCACCGGCGTGAGGTTCTCTCATCCCCCGGGACTACGCTCGTCCATGACGACACCCTGCCCCCACCGTGAAAGCGGAGTTGCCGCCATGCCGTCCAATGACGCCCGCACCCTGCTCCAGGCCGCTGTACCCACAGTCGTCGCCGGCGCGATTGCCGCCGTCGTCAGTGGAGTGGTCGCCGGTGGCAAGGGGGCGATCGGGGCGGTGGTCGCGACGGTGGTGGTGATCCTGTTCATGGGACTCGGCCTCTACGTTCTTCAGCGCACTGCCAAATCGCTTCCGCATCTGTTCCAGGCAATGGGTCTGATGCTGTACGCGGCGCAGATCCTGCTGCTGTTCATCTTCATGGCCGCGTTCCAGAACACGACGCTGTTCAACCCGCGGGTCTTCGCGTTCACGCTGCTCGGCACCACCCTCGTGTGGATCGCCATGCAGACGCGTGCCCACATGAAGGCCAAGATCCTCTACGTAGAACCCGATTCGGACGCCTCCTCGAAGGACGGCAGGTCCGAAAAGACGGGGCACTCGTCGTGAGGGGTAGGGGCGGGATAAAGGCGCTCGAGAAGTCCTGCTATCGTCCGGTGCCAACTGCGGCATCGCGGGCGCGGGCATCTGAGCTGACGCCTGCTCAATCGCGAGGCGAGATGCCCCACAGCCGCCCCCACATCCGTAACACCAGTCCCGTGCCGAACCGCGGCTGCGCGCCGCGCCGACACAACGAGGTTGCCGTACCTATGCGCCACGCTGAAGGAGCCCGCGGTGAGTGCTGACCCGACGCAGGTGCTCGCCTTCGAGACCGACTGCCACATCTTCGACGGCTGTGGCTTCCCGGCTCCCGGCCTGCACTCGTTCCTGTTCGAGCCCCTCTGGGGCGACGGAACCAGCAACGTGTACTTCGACAAGACGATGTTGCTGGCGCTGCTCGGCTCCGTCGTCATCATCGGCTTCTTCTGGGCGGCATTCCGCAAGCCGCAAGTCGTCCCGGGCAAGCTGCAGATGGTGGCCGAGGCCGGTTATGACTTTGTCCGGCGCGGGATCGTCTACGAGACGATCGGTAAGAAGGAAGGCGAGAAGTACGTACCGCTGATCGTCTCGCTGTTCTTCTTCGTCTGGATGATGAATCTCTGGTCGATCATCCCGATCGCCCAGTTCCCGGTCACAGCGATCATCTCGTACCCGGTAGGCCTGGCGCTGATCGTCTATGTTCTGTGGGTCTCGCTGACCTTCAAGCGTCACGGTTTCGTTGGTGCCCTCAAGAACTTCACCGGCTATGACAAGTCGCTCGGCCCGGTCCTGCCGCTGGCCATGCTGATCGAGTTCTTCTCGAACCTGCTCGTCCGGCCGTTCACGCACGCGGTGCGACTCTTCGCGAACATGTTCGCCGGTCACACACTGCTGCTCCTCTTCACGATCGCCAGCTGGTACCTGCTGAACGGCATCGGGATCGCCTATGCGGGTGTCTCGTTCATCATGGTCATCGTCATGACGGCCTTCGAGCTGTTCATCCAGGCACTGCAGGCGTACGTCTTCGTGCTTCTGACCTGCACCTTCATTCAGGGCGCGCTCGCCGAGCACCACTGAGCGCCCGCCCCTCTCCACCCCCGCAGACGTCCGGTGGCCAACCCCCACCGGTCCGTACAGAAAAGGAAGAACTGGCATGTCCCAGACCCTTGCCGCTGTTTCCGGCTCGCTCGGCTCCATCGGCTACGGCCTTGCTGCCATTGGTCCCGGCGTCGGCGTCGGCATCATCTTCGGTAACGGCACCCAGGCCCTGGCCCGTCAGCCCGAAGCTGCCGGCCTGATCCGCGCCAACCAGATCCTCGGCTTCGCCTTCTGTGAGGCGCTCGCCCTCATCGGTCTGGTCATGCCGTTCGTCTACGGCAAGTGATCTGCGGATCCACAACCAGCCGACTAGACGAAAGGCATTGATATGAGCCAGCTGCTCGTTCTGGCGGTCGAGGAGTCCGAGAACCCCCTCGTCCCGCCGATCCCCGAGCTTGTCATCGGCCTGATCGCCTTCGTCATCGTCTTCGGCTTCCTCGCCAAGAAGCTGCTCCCGAACATCAACAAGGTTCTGGAAGAGCGTCGCGAGGCCATCGAGGGCGGTATCGAGAAGGCCGAGGCCGCGCAGACCGAGGCCCAGAGCGTTCTGGAGCAGTACAAGGCCCAGCTCGCCGAGGCCCGGCACGAGGCCGCGCGTCTGCGCCAGGAGGCCCAGGAGCAGGGCGCCGCACTCATCGCCGAGATGCGTGCGGAAGGCCAGCGGCAGCGCGAGGAGATCGTCGCCGCCGGTCACTCGCAGATCGAGGCCGACCGCAAGGCCGCGTCGTCCACGCTGCGTCAGGACGTCGGCAAGCTCGCCACCGACCTGGCCGGCAAGCTCGTCGGTGAGTCCCTCGAGGACCACGCCCGGCAGAGCCGCGTGATCGACCGCTTCCTCGACGACCTCGAGGAGAAGGCCGAGGCGGGACGATGAACGGAGCGAGCCGCGAGGCCCTGGCAGCCGCACGCGAGCGACTCGACGCGCTGACGGACAACACGTCCGTGGACGCCGGACGGCTCGCCGAAGAGCTGGCCGCCGTCACCGCGCTGCTCGACCGCGAGGTGTCGCTGCGTCGGGTCCTCACCGACCCGGCGCAGGCCGGTGAGGCCAAGGCCGAGCTGGCCCAGCGCCTGCTCGGCGGCCAGGTCGGCGGCGAGGCCACCGACCTGCTGGCCGGCATGGTGCGTTCCCGCTGGTCGCAGTCCCGCGACCTGGTGGACGCGCTGGAGGAGCTGGCGAGCACCGCCGACCTCACCGCCGCGCAGAAGTCGGGCACGCTCGACGACGTCGAGGACGAGCTGTTCCGGTTCGGCCGGATCGTCTCCTCCAGCACCGACCTGCGGGCCGCGCTGACCGACCGCACCGCCACCACCTCGGCCAAGAGCGAGCTGCTGCGCAGCCTGCTCGGCGGCCGGGCGAAGGCGACCACCGAGCGTCTGGTGACGCGTCTTGTGACCGCGCCGCGTGGACGTAGCCTGGAGTCGGGACTGGAGTCCCTGTCCAAGCTCGCCGCCGAGCGCCGGGACCGCATGGTGGCAGTCGTCACCTCGGCGGTGCCGCTGAGCGACGGGCAGAGGCAGCGCCTGGGCGCCGCGCTCGCCAAGCTCTACGGCCGCCAGATGCACCTCAACCTCGACGTGGACCCCGAGGTCGTCGGTGGCATCCGGGTGCAGGTCGGCGACGAGGTCATCAACGGCTCGATCGCGGACCGCATCGAGGACGCCGGCCGCCGACTGGCGGGCTAACAGCAACTTCATAGCAGTACGTACTTACGACGGCCCATGTTGGGCCGTGCAGAGGATTCACCTCTTTCAGGGGGGAGTCCCCATCCCCCCAAGTGAAACTTCGGGCCCAACAAGGAGAGCAGGGAACCCAGATGGCGGAGCTCACGATCCGGCCGGAGGAGATCCGGGACGCGCTGGAGAACTTTGTCCAGTCGTACAAGCCGGACGCGGCCTCGCGCGAGGAGGTCGGTACGGTCACCCTTGCCGGCGACGGCATCGCGAAGGTCGAGGGCCTGCCCTCGGCCATGGCCAACGAACTGCTGAAGTTCGAGGACGGCACCCTCGGACTCGCGCTCAACCTGGAAGAGCGCGAGATCGGCGCCGTCATCCTCGGTGAGTTCAGCGGCATCGAGGAGGGTCAGCCGGTCTCTCGTACCGGTGAGGTCCTCTCCGTGGCCGTCGGCGAGGGCTACCTCGGCCGCGTCGTCGACCCGCTCGGAAACCCGATCGACGGCCTCGGCGAGATCGAGACGTCCGGCCGCCGCGCGCTGGAGCTTCAGGCTCCGGGCGTCATGGCCCGTAAGTCGGTGCACGAGCCGATGGAGACCGGCTACAAGGCCGTCGACGCGATGACCCCGATCGGCCGTGGCCAGCGTCAGCTGGTCATCGGTGACCGCCAGACCGGCAAGACCGCCCTGGCCGTCGACACGATCATCAACCAGCGCGACAACTGGCGCACCGGCGACCCGAACAAGCAGGTCCGCTGCATCTACGTCGCCATCGGTCAGAAGGGCTCGACGATCGCGTCGGTCCGCGGCGCGCTGGAGGAGAACGGCGCGCTGGAGTACACGACCATCGTCGCCGCCCCGGCGTCCGACCCGGCCGGCTTCAAGTACCTGGCGCCGTATACCGGTTCGGCCATCGGCCAGCAGTGGATGTACGAGGGCAAGCACGTCCTCATCATCTTCGACGACCTCTCGAAGCAGGCCGACGCCTACCGCGCCGTGTCTCTGCTGCTGCGCCGCCCGCCGGGCCGTGAGGCCTACCCGGGTGACGTCTTCTACCTGCACTCCCGTCTGCTGGAGCGCTGCGCGAAGCTCTCCGACGACATGGGCGCCGGTTCGATGACGGGTCTGCCGATCGTCGAGACCAAGGCCAACGACGTCTCGGCGTTCATCCCGACCAACGTCATCTCCATCACCGACGGCCAGTGCTTCCTGGAGTCGGACCTGTTCAACGCCGGTCAGCGCCCCGCGCTGAACGTCGGTATCTCCGTCTCCCGAGTCGGTGGTTCCGCGCAGCACAAGGCGATGAAGCAGGTCTCCGGTCGTCTCCGTCTGGACCTGGCCCAGTACCGCGAGCTGGAGGCGTTCGCCGCCTTCGGTTCCGACCTGGACGCCGCGTCGAAGGCCCAGCTGGAGCGTGGTTCGCGTCTGGTCGAGCTGCTCAAGCAGGCTCAGTACCAGCCGATGGCCACCGAGGACCAGGTCATCTCGGTCTGGGGTGCCACCACCGGCAAGATGGACGACGTTCCGGTCGCCGACATCCGCCGCTTCGAGAAGGAGCTCCTGGAGTACCTGCACCGCAAGGAGCAGGGCCTCATGACCTCCATCAAGGAGGGCGGCAAGATGTCGGACGACACCCTCACCGCTGTTGCCGACGCGATCGCCGACTTCAAGAAGCAGTTCGAGACCTCGGACGGCAAGCTTCTCGGCGAGGACGCCCCGGCCTCGGCCAAGTGACGTAAGGAAGGGACCTGACTCATGGGAGCCCAGCTCCGGGTCTACAAGCGTCGCATCCGATCCGTCACCGCGACCAAGAAGATCACCAAGGCGATGGAGATGATCGCCGCCTCGCGTGTCGTCAAGGCACAGCGCAAGGTGGCGGCCTCCACGCCGTACGCGACCGAGCTCACCCGCGCGGTCACGGCGGTCGGTACCGGCTCGAACACCAAGCACCCGCTGACCACGCAGGCCGAGACGGTCACGCGGTCCGCGGTGCTGCTCCTGACGAGCGACCGGGGTCTCGCCGGCGCCTTCAACTCGAACGCCATCAAGATCGCGGAGCAGCTGACCGCGCGTCTGGAGCGCGAGGGCCAGGAGGTCGAGATCTACATCGTCGGCCGCCGTGGTGTCGCCCACTACAACTTCCGTGAGCGCAAGATCGCGGAGTCGTGGAGCGGCTTCACCGACGAGCCGTCGTACGCGGACGCCAAGAAGGTCGCGGCTCCGCTGATCGAGGCGATCGAGAAGGACACGGCCGAGGGCGGCGTGGACGAACTCCACATCGTCTTCACCGAGTTCGTCTCGATGATGACGCAGACGGCTCTTGACGACCGTCTGCTGCCGCTCAGCCTCGAAGAGGTCGCGAAGGAGGCTGCCCCCAAGGGCGAGATCCTTCCGCTGTTCGACTTCGAGCCCTCGGCGGAGGACGTCCTCGACGCCCTGCTGCCGCGCTACGTGGAGAGCCGTATCTACAACGCGCTGCTCCAGTCGGCCGCCTCCAAGCACGCCGCCACGCGGCGGGCGATGAAGTCGGCAACCGACAACGCGGGAGAGCTCATCGAGACGCTCTCGCGGCTTGCCAACGCGGCCCGCCAGGCCGAAATCACCCAGGAAATCAGCGAGATCGTCGGTGGCTCCGCAGCCCTGGCCGACGCGACCGCGGGGAGTGACAGGTAATGACGACGACAGTTGAGACGGCCGTTGCCACGGGCCGCGTCGCCCGGGTCATCGGCCCGGTCGTCGACGTGGAATTCCCCGTCGACGCCATGCCGGAGATCTACAACGCGCTTCACGTCGAGGTGGCCGACCCGGCCAAGGACGGCGAGAAGAAGACGCTGACCCTGGAGGTCGCCCAGCACCTGGGTGACGGCCTGGTCCGCACGATCTCGATGCAGCCCACCGACGGTCTGGTCCGCCAGGCCCCGGTCACCGACACCGGTGCCTCCATCACGGTGCCCGTCGGCGACTTCACCAAGGGCAAGGTGTTCAACACCCTCGGTGAGGTGCTGAACGTCGACGAGAAGTACGACGGCGAGCGCTGGGGCATCCACCGCAAGGCCCCGAACTTCGACGAGCTCGAGTCGAAGACCGAGATGTTCGAGACCGGCGTCAAGGTCATCGACCTTCTCACCCCGTACGTCAAGGGTGGAAAGATCGGTCTGTTCGGCGGTGCCGGCGTCGGCAAGACGGTGCTCATCCAGGAGATGATCTACCGCGTCGCCAACAACCACGACGGTGTCTCCGTGTTCGCCGGTGTCGGTGAGCGCACCCGTGAGGGCAACGACCTCATCGAGGAGATGGCCGAGTCGGGCGTCATCGACAAGACCGCCCTGGTCTTCGGTCAGATGGACGAGCCCCCGGGCACCCGTCTGCGCGTGGCCCTCGCCGGTCTGACCATGGCGGAGTACTTCCGCGATGTGCAGAAGCAGGACGTGCTGTTCTTCATCGACAACATCTTCCGCTTCACGCAGGCCGGTTCCGAGGTCTCGACCCTGCTCGGCCGTATGCCCTCCGCGGTGGGTTACCAGCCGAACCTGGCCGACGAGATGGGTCTCCTCCAGGAGCGCATCACCTCGACCCGTGGTCACTCGATCACCTCGATGCAGGCGATCTACGTCCCCGCGGACGACCTGACCGACCCGGCCCCGGCCACCACGTTCGCCCACCTCGACGCGACGACGGTTCTGTCCCGTCCGATCTCCGAGAAGGGCATCTACCCGGCCGTGGACCCGCTGGACTCCACGTCCCGGATCCTGGACCCGCGCTACATCGCGGCGGACCACTACAACACCGCCATGCGCGTCAAGGGGATCCTGCAGAAGTACAAGGACCTCCAGGACATCATCGCCATCCTCGGCATCGACGAGCTCGGCGAGGAGGACAAGCTGGTCGTCCAGCGTGCCCGCCGTGTCGAGCGCTTCCTGTCCCAGAACACCCACGTCGCCAAGCAGTTCACGGGCGTGGACGGTTCGGACGTGCCGCTGGACGAGTCGATCACCGCGTTCAACGCGATCATCGACGGTGACTTCGACCACTTCCCGGAGCAGGCCTTCTTCCTCTGCGGTGGTATCGAGGACCTGAAGAAGAACGCGAAGGAGCTGGGCGTCTCCTGACGCACCGGTGCTTGTGAGCCATTGAGCTCTGATGAGGGGGCGGGGGTTCGTCCCGCCCCCTCATCCACGCCTACTAGACTTGTAACCAACACCCGGCAGAACCCGCCGGGTGGTGACCCGAGGAGCCACCTTGGCTGCTGAGCTGCACGTCGCGCTGGTCGCCGCCGACCGTGAGGTCTGGTCGGGCCAGGCCACCCTGGTCGTCGCGCGGACCACGTCCGGCGACATCGGCGTCATGCCCGGTCACCAGCCGCTGCTCGGTGTGCTGGAGTCGGGCCCGGTGACCATCCGTATGAGTGATGGTGGAACCGTGATCGCCGCGGTGCACGGCGGTTTCATCTCGTTCGCGGACGACAAGCTGTCGCTGCTGGCCGAGATCGCCGAACTGTCGGACGAGATCGATGTCCAGCGCGCGGAGCGGGCGCTGGAGCGCGCGCAGTCCGACGACGACGCCTCCGCCGAGCGCCGCGCGGAGGTCCGTCTGCGGGCGGCGACGGCGCGCTGACCCACGGGGTCACCTCTCGGGCCCTTTAGGCTCTGGGGGAGCGCACGCGATGACGTCACTCAGCCGCGGCTGGGACCGGAGCAATCCGGTGCCGGTCGCGGCTGAGGCAGATATGGAAGTTTTTTCCGTTCCGTTACCTAGGAGACGAGGAGGTCGGTGTCGATGGTCCTCGCTCTGACTGTGTGCGGAATCGTTGTCGCCCTGGTGGTGCTGGGACTGTTCGTCTTCGGTCTGCGCCGCAGACTCATCCAGCGCTCCGGTGGCACCTTCGACTGTTCCCTGCGCTGGGACGTGCCGGAGAAACCCGATACCAACGGCAAGGGCTGGAGCTACGGCGTCGCCCGCTACAACGGCGACCGTATCGAGTGGTACCGCGTCTTCTCCTACGCCTACCGTCCGCGCCGCATCCTGGAGCGCTCCGCGATCGAGGTGGCCGGCCGCCGGGTGCCCGACGGCGAGGAGGAGCTGGCGCTGCTCTCCGACGCGGTGATCCTCACCTGTCTGCACCGGGGCACGCGCCTCGAACTCGCCATGAGCGAAGACGCGCTGACCGGATTTCTCGCGTGGCTTGAGGCAGCCCCGCCCGGACAGCGAGTGAATGTGGCGTAGCCACATTCACTCGCTGGGTGAGGGTCCCCCTGGACGAAGTCTGGGGGAGCGTCAATGTCGCTTAGTACGCCTGTTAGTTGAGCCCGTTGTTGATGGCCGTCACCAGCTCACCGTTGCCGGTGTCGCCGCTGAACTCCCAGAAGAACGCGCCGCCCAGGCCCTGGTTCTTGGCCCAGGTCATCTTCCCGGCGATCGTCGACGGGGTGTCGTAGGACCACCAGTTGTTGCCGCAGTACGCGTACGCCGTGCCGGCGATGGTGCCGTTCGCCGGGCAGGAGTTCTTCAGGACCTTGTAGTCCTCGATGCCGGCCTCGTAGGTGCCGGGAGCCGCACCGGTCGCCGAGCCGCCGGGGGCGGCCTGGGTGACGCCGGTCCAGCCGCGGCCGTAGAAGCCGATGCCGAGCAGCAGCTTGGCGGACGGGACGCCCTTCGACTTCAGCTTGGCGATCGCGTCGGCCGAGTTGAAGCCCGCCTGCGGGATCCCGGCGTACGACGTGAGCGGCGAGTGCGGCGCCGTCGGGCCCTGCGCGTTGAAGGCACCGAAGTAGTCGTACGTCATCACGTTGTACCAGTCGAGGTACTGGGAGGCGCCACCGTAGTCGGCCGCGTCGATCTTGCCGCCGGAGGAGCCGTCGGCGGTGATGGCCGCGGTGACCAGGTAGTTGGAGCCGAACTCCGTGCGCAGCGCGGACATCAGGGTCCTGAAGGCCGCGGGGCCGGAGGTGTCGCAGGTCAGGCCGCAGGCGTTGGGGTACTCCCAGTCGATGTCGATGCCGTCGAAGACATCGGCCCAGCGCGGGTCCTCCACGACGGCCTTGCAGGACTTGGCGAACGCCGTCGCGTTGGCCGCCGCCTGGCCGAAGCCGCCGGAGTAGGTCCAGCCGCCGAAGGAGTACAGCACCTTGATGTGCGGGTACTTCGCCTTCAGCTGGCGCAGTTGGTTGAAGTTGCCGCGCAGCGGCTGGTCCCAGGTGTCGGCGGTGCCGCTGACGGACTGGTCGGCGGTGTACGCCTTGTCGTAGGCGGCGTAGGTGTCGTCGACGGTGCACTGACCGTTCTTGACGTTGCCGAACGCGTAGTTGATGTGGGTGATCTTCGACGCCGAGCCGGAGCTCACCAGGTTCTTGACGTGGTAGTTGCGGCCGTAGACGCCCCACTCGGTGAAGTAGCCGAGCTTGACCTTGTCGCCGGTGGGCGGCGGGTCGGTGGTGCCGCCGGTGGTGCGCACCGCGCGGGCGCCGCTGACCGGGCCCGTCTGGTCGGCGGTGTCGCGGGCCTGGACGGTGTAGGAGTAGTCGGTGCCGGCGGTCAGGCCGGAGTCGGAGTACGACGTGGTCGTGACGGTCGCGACCTTGGCGCCGTCGCGCAGGACGTCGTAGTTCTTGATGCCCTTGTCGTCGGTGGCGGCGCTCCAGGACAGCTTCACCGAGGTGTTGGTGATGTCGGAGGCGCTGGGGGTGCCCGGCGCGCTCGGGGCGCTGTCGCCGGGTTCGGTGGTGCCGCCGTCACAACTGCCGCCGTTCAGCCTGCAGTTGGCGGGGGAGCCGGAGCCGGTGCCGTTGAAGCCGAAGGAGACGGAGGCGCCGGGCGCGAGGGTGCCGTTCCAGGACTTGTTCTTGGCGCTCCAGTGGGTGCCGGAGGAGGTGACGTCGGCGTCCCAGGCGGAGGTGACGGAGGTGCCGGAGGGGAAGTCCCACTCCACGTTCCAGGAGCTCAGGGACGTGGTGCCGGTGTTCTTCACCGTCCACTTGCCCTCGAAGCCGGAGCCCCAGTCCTGGGTCTTGGCGTAGGTGGCGGTGGCGGATGTCGCGGCTTCGGCCGGGCTCGCGAGGCCGACCAGACCGGCCAGCGGGAGCAGCAGGGTCGCGAACCCCGCCACGGCTCTGTGTCTGAAGCGCATGCTGCGCCTCCTTGTTGGGGAGTCAGGGGGCATGACTGAGCCTCACGCCCACTCATGGTGCGGTGAGAATAGAAAGGTCTGGACCACAGGTCAATAGGTCTGGACCACTTGACCATTGGCTCCCGGCGTGCCCCGGACTCGGACCGTCAGATCCCCAACTCCTGCGCCAGTACGGCCGCTTGGACCCGGCTGCGCAGCTCCAGCTTCCCCAGCAGCCGACTGACATGGGTCTTCACGGTCGCCTCGGCCATGGTCAGCCGGGCCGCGATGTCGGCGTTGGACATGCCTTCCCCCAGGCAGGACAGCACCTCGCGCTCGCGGCGGGTGAGGCTGTCCAGGACGGACGGGTCGGCCGTCGTCTCCCGTACGGGCTTCGCGGCGAACTCCGCGATCAGACGCCGGGTGACGGCCGGGGCGATCAGGCCCTCGCCGCGCGCGACCGTACGCACCGCCGCCAGCAGGTCCTTGGCCTCGGTGTTCTTGAGCAGGAATCCGGACGCGCCCGCCCGCAGCGCCCCGAACACATATTCGTCGAGGTCGAAGGTGGTCAGCACGAGCACATCCGCGAGCCGCTCCCCGACGACCTGCCGGGTGGCGGACACCCCGTCCAGGCGCGGCATCTGAATGTCCATCAGGACCAGATCGGGCCTGAGCTCCCGGGCCCGCTCCACCGCCTGCTCCCCGTCCGCAGCCTCGCCGACGACCTCGATGTCGGGCGCGCTGCGCAGGATGAGGACCAGCCCGGCGCGGACGGCGGACTGGTCCTCGGCGACGAGGACGCGGATCATGCGGGGTCTCCTTCGGCCGTGTTGTTGACGGGGAGGGCGGCGCGCACGGACCAGACCTTGCCGTCGGGCGAGTCCTCCGGGCCGGCCTCGAAGATGCCGTCCAGCAGCGCCACCCGTTCCCGCATGCCGACCAGACCGGCGCCCGAGCCGGGGGCACGCGGGCCGTCACGGTCGCCGTACGGGCTGGTCACGGAGACGGTGAGCGAGCCGTTCCGGCGGGCGAGGGACACGGTGACCCGGCCCGGCCCGGCGTGCTTGAGGGCGTTGGTCAGTGACTCCTGGACGATGCGGTAGGCGGCGAGTTCGACGGGGGTGGGGACGGTGCCGTGGTCCGCGTCGAGGTGGACGTCGAGGCCGTTGGTGCGGGCGCCCTCGACCAGTGCGTCCAGGCCGTCGAGCGTGGGGGCGGCGACCGGCTCGGCGTCGCCGCTGGAGTCGCGCAGGATGCCGATGAGCCGGCGCATCTCGGCGAGGCCCTCGACGCTGTTCTCGCGGATGACCGTCAGGGCGTCCCGGGAGGTCTTCGGGTCGTCGAGGGAGAGCGCGGCGGTGGAGTGGATGGCGATGGCGGAGAGGTGGTTGGCGACCATGTCGTGCAACTCGCGTGCCATGCGCGAGCGTTCCGACGTCACGGCCTGCGCACGGTCCATCTCGGCGAGCAGCGCGGTCTGTTCGGCGCGCAGCCGGGCGGCCTCGGCGGCGTCGCGGTGGTTGCGCACGATCCAGCCCGTGGCGGCGGGCCCGTACGCCACGACTCCGACGACCACGCCGATCAGCAGGGCCTCGGGTTTACGCCACACCGCGAACGGCACCAGTGTCGCGGCCACCGTGAGCAGGCCGGTGATCCACTGGATACGGCGGGCCGAGGCGAGCGGGCCGTAGAGCACGGCCGCGTAGACGATGTCGGTGAACATCAGGACCGTGGCCAGATTGCCCTGCGTCACGACGTCCGCGCAGATCGCGACCGAGCCGGTCAGCAGGGCTGTGCGCGGGGCCGCCCGGCGCAGCAGCTCGCAGCAGGCCATGACGCCGAGCGGCACCAGGATCGGCCAGGGGCCGTCGAAGAGCGTGATCGGATCGTCGGCGGGCCGGGTGCCCAGGCCGATGCCCACCAGCAGCACGCCGCCGAGCAGCCCGCCGACAGCGATGTACACGTCGAAGCGGCGCGGGCGGGGGAGGAGCATGGCTCCATCCAACACGGTGTGCCCGGTCCGCGCCTGATTCCCGGGAAGGGTCCTGGACTGCATCCTTCGATGTACCGCGAGTTCGTCAGTGGCGACGACGAAAGCGGCCGGTCCCGACGGAAGCCTGGAAGGGTGACCGAAGGGAGCAAGTTGTGATCGTCGCCCTCATCATCGCCTGCGAGGTCGGATTCTGGGTGCTGCTGGCGCTGGGCCTCGCCGTCCGCTACCTGCTGAAGTGGCGCCGTACGAGCGTGGTGCTGCTGCTGTGCGAGCCGGTGCTGGAGCTGGTGCTCTTCGTGGCGACGGCGGTGGACCTGAAGAACGGCGCCGAGCCGGGCTGGGAGCACGGCCTGGCCGCGCTCTACATCGGCTACACCGTTGCGTACGGCCACTACACGATCCGCTGGCTGGACGGCCACGCCGCGCACCGCCTGGCCGGTGCCCCGCGCCCGCCCAAGCCTCCGCAGTACGGCATGGCGCGGGCCCGGCACGAGGGCCGGCTGTGGCTTCGTACGCTGCTCGCGGCGGCCGTGGCCTGTGCACTTCTCCAGGGCGCGGTCTGGTACGTCGGGGACGGTGACACCTCGTCCCTGCGGTCGTTCCAGTGGGCGGCACTGCGTGCGGCGGGCATCCATGGCCTGGTCGCGCTGGCCTACCTGATCTGGCCGAAGCAGCCGAAGGGCGAGCCTGGGCCCGTCGACCGGCTCGCCACGTCCAAGGAGCGGGCCCGGCGATGAGTGTCCGGCGCCGCGCGGGATGTGCCACGACTGGCCGTCGATCATCGGCGGGCCCGTCGTGGCTGGTCGCGCAGTTCCCCGCGCCCTTTGGGGCGCGTCTCCGCCAGGGCCGCCTAGCGCTCCCCGCCCGGCACCCACAGCACGTCCCCGACCTCCTTGTTCGCCGTCCTCGCCAGGATGAACAGGAGGTCGGACAGGCGGTTGAGGTAGGTCGCGGTCAGGGCGTTCATCGTCTCGCCGTGGGTCTCCAGGGCCGACCAGGTCGAGCGCTCGGCCCGGCGGACGACCGTGCAGGCCTGGTGGAGGAGGGCCGCGCCCGGGGTGCCGCCGGGCAGGATGAAGGAGCGGAGCTTCTCCAGCTGCTCGTTGAAGCGGTCGCAGTCCGCCTCCAGCTTGTCGATGTAGAACTGCTCCACCCGCAGCGGCGGGAACTCCGGGTTCTCCACCACCGGCGTCGACAGGTCCGCGCCCACGTCGAACAGGTCGTTCTGCACCCGGGTGAGGACCTTGACGACCTCCTCGTCCAGCCCGCCCAGCGCGATCGCCGTGCCGATCACCGCGTTCGCCTCGTTGGCGTCGGCGTACGCCGAGATCCGCAGATCGGTCTTGTCGACCCGGCTCATGTCGCCGAGGGCGGTCGTGCCCTGGTCGCCGGTCCTGGTGTAGATGCGCGTCAGATTGACCATGCGACCAGCGTAGTTACGCCCCGGCCGTTCGGAACACGCGTGTGCCGACCGTCACGGCAAGTGCCGCGAAGGCGAGGGCCACCAGGACGCCGTACAGCATGTGCGCCGTGGCGTACGAGCCGATGTACGCGTCCCGCACCGCGTCCACCAGATAGCGGAACGGGATGAAGTGGGACAGCACGTCCAGCCACGTCGGACCCAGGGTCATCGGGAGCATCAGGCCCGACAGCAGCATCATCGGCATCGTCATGGCGTTGATCGCCGGGCCGAACTCCTGCGGGGTGCGGACCTTCATCGCGAGGGCGTACGACAGCGAGGCCAGCGACACCGTCAGCAGCGCGACGAACGCGAAGCCGATCAGCACGCCGGGCAGCGGAGCCCTGAGCCCCATCACCAGGGCCGCCAGCACGAGCAGCACCGCCTGGAACACGAACACCGTGGCGTCGCGCAGCACCCGGCCCAGCAGCAGCGCGAGCCGGCTGACGGGCGTCACCCGCATCCGCTCCACCACCCCCTGACCCTGCTCGATGATGACCGAGAAGCCCGCGAACGACGCCCCGAACAAGCCGAGTTGAAGCAGAAGCCCGGGGACGAGCACCTGCCAGGAGCTGCCCGTCCCGCCCAGTGGCAGATCCGTCAGCAGCGGGCCGAAGAACAGCAGATACAGCAGCGGCATCAGCACCCCGAAGAGCAGGGCGAAACGGGAGCGCAGGGACTGGCGGAGGTAGCGGCCGTAGATGAGGGCCGTGTCGTGCAGCAGCATCTTCGTGGGGTTCCTATACGGCTACGGGGGCGGAGTCGGCCGGGGTGGCGCTGCGGCCGGTGATGGCGAGGAAGGTGTCCTGGAGGGTCGCGTCGATCGAGCCGCCGTACTCCAGCTTCAGCGCGCCCGGCGTTCCCTCCGCCACGACCACGCCCTGGTCGACGACGACCAGGCGGTCGGCGAGCGCGTCCGCCTCGTCCAGGTAGTGCGTGGTGAGGAAGACGGTCGTGCCGTGCTCGTCGCGCAGACTCCGGATCAGGTCCCACAGGTCGGCCCGGCTGCCGGGGTCCAGTCCGGTCGTCGGCTCGTCGAGGAACAGCACCTTCGGGCGGTGTGTGAGCGCCATCGCGATGTCGAGCCGGCGCCGCTGGCCGCCGGACAGGGCGCCGGCCTTGCGGTCCAGGAGGCCGGTCAGGCCCAGGTCGCGGGCCAACTCCCCGGCGCGCTCGCTCGCTTGCGCCTTCGTCAGGCGGTACAGACGGCCTTGCGTCACCAGCTCCTCCCGCACGGTGATCTGCGGGTCCACCCCACCCGACTGCGCCACGTACCCGCACGCCCGGCGCACTCCCGCGGGGTCGGTCGCGAGATCGCGGCCCGCCACGGTGGCCGCGCCTCCGGTCGGTGCCAGCAGGGTCGTCAGCATCCGCAGGGTCGTCGTCTTGCCGGCCCCGTTCGGGCCCAGGAAGCCGAGGATCTCCCCCTCCCGAACGGTGAGGTCGATGCCGCGCACGGCCTCGACCGGGCCGAGCTTGGTCTGGAAGGTACGGGCCAGTCCGGCCGTACTGATGATGGGCATGGCCCCAGAAAAACAGAGTCTCTTAAATTTTGCAATGACTCCAAAATTTAAGAGAACCCATCAAAGCTAGGATGGGGTCATGGCGGAAGGGCTCAGGGAGCGGAAGAAGCGCGAGACGAGACAGCGGATCTCGGACATCGCGACGGGGCTGTTCCTGGAGCACGGCTTCGTGACCGTGACCATCGCGGAGGTGGCCGAGGCCGCCGACGTCTCCGTGAACACCGTCTACAACTACTTCCCGGCGAAAGAGGACCTCTTCTTCGACCGTTCCGCCGGCGTCGTCGAACAGCTCTCCCGCTGGGTGCGCGGCCGCGAGAAGGGGGAGTCGGCCGCCCGCGCCGTGCTGCGCGAACTGCGCGCCGAGGTCGAGGCGGTCTCGCCCCGGGTCGGACTCATGGAGGGCTACGACCGCTTCATGCGCTGCATCCATGAGGCGCCGCCGCTGCGCTCGCGGCTATGGAGCATGCAGCAGGAGATCCACGACCACCTGGAGGCGACCCTGCGCGAGGAGGCCGGCGCGGACGCCGCCGACCCGCTGCCGGGGCTGATCGCCGGTCAGATCGCGTGGATCCACCAGACCGTGTTCGTCCGCATCGGGCAGGAGATGGTCGCCGGGCGAAATCCGGGCAAAGTGTCACGTGAGGTGCTGGTCCTTCTCGACGACGTCGAGGAGCTGTTGAGCGAGAAGGTGCTCAACTACGCCGTCCGAGGCGCTCCATGACCCGTGCCGGTGTGATGTCCGTCAGATGAGACGTGACTCGCGTTACTAACCGGTCACACAGTGCCTCACGCCCGCTAAGGTCCGCCGAAGAGCAACGTAAACAGGGTGTAAGGCGTTTCAAAGGGGAGTCGCAACAGTGGCACGGAAGCTTGCCGTCATCGGCGCCGGCTTGATGGGTTCCGGGATCGCCCAGGTCTCCGCTCAGGCGGGCTGGGACGTCGTTCTGAGGGACGTCACCGACGAGGCGCTCACGCGTGGCACCGACGGTATCAAGGCGTCGTACGACAAGTTCGTCGGCAAGGGCAAGATGGAGGCGCACGACGCCGACGCGGCCCTCGCCCGGATCACCGCGACCACCGACCTGGACGCCGCCGCGGACGCGGACGTCGTCGTCGAGGCCGTCTTCGAGAAGCTCGAGGTCAAGCACGAGATCTTCCGCGCGCTCGACAAGATCGTGCGCGAGGACACCGTGCTCGCCTCCAACACCTCCGCCATCCCGATCAC
Organism: Streptomyces sp. NPDC056479; assembly: GCF_042795335.1. Classification (NCBI taxonomy): domain Bacteria; kingdom Bacillati; phylum Actinomycetota; class Actinomycetes; order Kitasatosporales; family Streptomycetaceae; genus Streptomyces; species Streptomyces sp. NPDC056479. The sequence continues at coordinate 118,683 of NZ_JBHTRZ010000007.1, forward strand.
CAAGATCGCGGCGGCAACCGCGCACCCCGAGCGGGTCGTCGGCGTGCACTTCTTCTCACCGGTGCCGATGATGCAGCTCGTCGAGCTCGTCCGCGGCTACAAGACGAGCGACGAAACCCTCGCCACCGCGCGGGAGTTCGCCGAGTCCGTCGGCAAGACCTGCATCGTCGTCAACCGGGACGTCGCCGGCTTCGTCACCACCCGGCTGATCTCGGCCCTCGTCGTCGAGGCCACCAAGCTCTACGAGTCGGGCGTCGCCACCGCCGAGGACATCGACCTCGCCTGCAAGCTCGGCTTCGGTCACGCCATGGGTCCGCTTGCCACGGCGGACCTCACCGGCGTCGACATCCTGCTGCACGCCACCAGCAACATCTACACCGAGTCCCAGGACGAGAAGTTCGCCCCGCCGGAGCTGATGCGCCGGATGGTGGACGCGGGTGACATCGGCCGCAAGAGCGGGCAAGGCTTTTACAGCTACTGAGGTTTCGTAGACCACCGCACAGCCCCCCGACGCGTCACGCGATGGGGTGAATTCGGTATCGGTTCGCTTACAGACGGCAACCTCTGACCGCTCAACGCAGTCAGAGGTTGCATCACCGGCCGCAACGAAGACTCATAGCCAACACAGACACAGGCACATACACAGACAACACACCGCGGAGCACGAACGCACGCTTGGGGAGCGCATATGCACATCAGGGGCGACCACGCCGAGCTGGTCGTCGGGGGCCGCCTCGACGTCCGCAGCGCGGCGGACGCCCGTACGGTCCTGCACTCGGCCGTCGACGACGGAGTCGGCGATCTGGTGCTCGACCTGTCCGAGCTTGAGTTCTGGGACGCCACCGGACTCGGGGTGATCATGGGGGCCCATCGGCGGGCCGGCCGCTGCGGCCGGCGCCTGGTGCTGCGCGGCGTGCCGCCGCAGATGCAGCGGCTGCTGGTGGCCACCCGGCTGCACCGGATCCTGGCGATCGAGGGCGGCATCGGGGTGGAGTCACTGCCGCGGGTGTGACACCCGGAACGGGTGGGGCGCGACAGCCGGGCGTTCCGGCTGCGAAGCGCACGTCACGCACAATCCTCACGAGACTGTGATGTCTCGGGCGGCGCGGTACCCCGACCTGTCGTAGATACTGTGCGAAGGTTTAGGGTTCGGCTGCCCGCTGCCTAGACAAACCCCTTCGAGCGGGCCCGGACCAGAAGCGACAGCGCGGTGTGCAAAGGCCGGGAGGGGCCGCAAACAGCACACGACGCTTTTGGGGGGCTTGACCTATGGACCCGAACAACCGGGGACCCGAGGAGTACGGCCTTGACGCTGACGGCCAATCGTCGCGCCAGCGCCCGCCCAGGGATCCCCTCACACCCGACTTCGGACAGCACACGCCCGCACTCGCCCGTACGGTGCAACTGGTCTCGGGCGACTTCCTGCTCACCGTCAACCCCGTGGACGGCAGCGAGATCGAGGTCTGCCCGCCCGCGGAGCGGCCCGCACGTCCCGAGAAGCTGGCCCCGGCCGAACGCGCCGAGATCGACCGCGCCGCGAGGCCGCCGGTCCCGCCCGGGCCGACCCGTCCCGCGGAGCCGCTGCTGGCCCGCCAGGACGAGCGCGAACAGCTGGTACGGATGCTCGCCCGCGGCCGGTCCGTACGTCTCGTCGGTCCCCGGGGCGCCGGCCGCACCAGCCTGCTCGACCTCGTCGCCGACGACTGCGGGGACCTCGCGCCCGACGGCGTGATCCGCCTCACCGGCTTCCACCGCACGCCCGCCGATCTGCTGTACGACCTCTTCCACGCCGTATTCAGCGCGCCGCTGTACCGCCCGGATCGGGACGAACTGCTCTCCTGTGTGCGGGAGATCGGTGCCGTCGTCGTGCTGGACGACATCGAGTTCGGCGGCGCCGCGCTCGACGAGCTGCTGGACGCGACCCCCGAGTGCGCCTTCGTGATCGGCGCCACGCCCGAAGTGCCCGCCCCGTCCGCCGACTCCGGCATCGAGGAGGTCGCCCTCGAGGGTCTCGACCGCCCCGCGAGCATGGAGCTCCTGGAGCGCGGGATCGGCCGGGTCCTCACCGAGGACGAGGCCAACTGGGCCGGCGATCTGTGGTTCGAGTCCGAGGGCCTGCCGCTCAGGTTCGTCCAGGCCGGGGCGCTGCTGCGGCAGCGGGACCGGCTGCGGGCCGGGGCGGACGCCGTCGACGAGTACGGCGTCTTCGAGGACGCCTCGCCGGGCGACGCCCCCTTGGAGGCCTCGTACGAGACCGAGGGCGCCGGCGTGGAGACGCCCCTGCCGTCGCTCGGCGAGGCGGCCGGCCCGGCGCGGCTGCTCGCCTCCCGGCTCAGCGCGTCGGCCCGGGCCACCCTGAGGTTCGCGGTCGCGCTCGGCGGGGAGGTGCCGCACCAGGCGCATCTGCCCGCGCTGGTCGGTGACACCCATGCGGACGCCGCGCTGGGCGAGCTGGCCGACTGCGGGCTGGTCTCGCCGGTCGGCTCCCGCTACCGGCTCGCCGCCGGGGTGCAGGCCCAGCTGGAGGGCGCCGGATACGCCGAGGCGGCGCGGGACGACGCCCTCACCGCCGTCCGGCACTACGCCTGGTGGGCCGGGCACCCCTCGGTCACACCGGAGCGTGTGTCCGCCGAGGCCGACGCCGTGCTCGCCGCGCTGGGCGTGCTGGTGCCGGCCTCCCCCACTCTCGACTCCGCTCGAGCGGGGGGACCCCCATCACCGCCCGCAGAGGGTGAGGAGAGCCCGACCGTGCAGCTGGCCCGCACGGCGGCGCCCGCGTTCGCGGCGGGGCTGCACTGGGGCGCCTGGGAGCGGGCGCTGCGGGCGGGTGCCGAGGCCGCCCGTCTCGCCGGTGACGTCTCGGAACAGGCCTACTTCCACCACGAGTTGGGCATCCTCGCGCTCTGCGTCGACCAGCTGGACCGGGCCCGCGCCGAGCTGGAGACCTCCATCGGGCTGCGCGGCGCCCTCGCCGACAAGCGCGGCACCGTCGCCGGCCGGCGCGCCCTCGCGCTGGTCTCCGACCGCTCCGGAACGACGCCGGGAGTCGCCGCCTTCGCCGCCACGGCGGGGGAGGAGGTGCCGGACGCGAGGTACGAGGAGTCGCAGTCGCCGCCCGGTGGCGTGCCGGCCGTGTTCCCGCCCGCCGGGGACACCACGACGCTGGTCACCCACCAGGCGTCCGCGCCTTCGTCCTTCGGGGCCTCGCACAAGGGCCGCGGCGGCGTCCGGAGCTTCGCGCGGCGCAACCTCGTCGCGGCCGGCGCGGGCGCGCTGCTCGTGGCGGTGCTCGGCACGGTCGTGACGCTCGGGGCCACCTCCGACAACGACCCGAACGCCCCGTCCAACCAGGTCGGCGTCAACCCGTCCGCCAGCCAGGGCCCCGGGGACGACAGCCTGGGCGCGGACAAGGTGGAGAGCGACAAGGACAAGGGCTCCGGCGACACCGGTTCGGCGACCAGCCGGCCGACGGATCCGGGACCCGACGGCACCTACGGCACGTCGGACGACCCGACGCCGACGGTCGATCCGACGGATCCGTCGGACGACCCGAGCGGTACGCAGGGGCCGGGCGGCGGTCCATCGCACTCGCCGACCAAGCCACCGTCGTCGCCGACGAAGCCGCCGTCCTCCCCGACCAAGCCGCCGAGCCAGTCGCCGACGGACGATCCGACGCCTACCGATGAGCCGACGACTCAGGACCCGACACCGACGGACGAGCCGACGACTCAGGACCCGACGGACCCTCCGACCTCCTCGACCTCGGCCAGCGGCCCCGCCTCCTCCAGCCCGGCGGAGACCACCAGTTCGGCGAGCGCCCCGACGGCCACCGACGCGGACACCCCGAGCACCGGTGCGGATTCGCTGATCTGACCCACCGATCAGGACAAGAGAGGGCCGGGTCCGTCCGACGGACCCGGCCCTCGATGTCGTACGGCCGCAGGCGACCCGTCGGTCAGAACAACCGCAGCTTGTCGTCCTCGATGCCCCGCATCGCGTCGTAGTCGAGCACCTGGCAGCCGATGCCCCGGTCCGTCGCGAGGACGCGGGCCTGGGGCTTGATCTCCTGGGCCGCGAAGATGCCGCGCACCGGCGCGAGATGCGGATCCCGGTTCAGCAACTCCAGGTAGCGCGTGAGCTGTTCCACGCCGTCGATCTCGCCGCGCCGCTTGATCTCGACCGCGACCGTCTGTCCCTCAGCGTCCCGGCACAGGATGTCGACCGGGCCGATGGCCGTCATGTACTCGCGCCGGATGAGCGAGTAGCCCTCGCCCAGGGTCTCGATGCGGTCGGCGAGGAGCTCTTGGAGGTGCGCTTCCACGCCGTCCTTGATCAGACCGGGGTCCACACCCAGTTCGTGCGAGGAGTCATGGAGGATCTCCTCCATTGTGATGATCAGCTTCTCGCCCGCTTTGTTGGTGACCGTCCAGACGTCCTTCTGCTCGCCGTCCCCCTCCTTCAGCGTGCAGGGCGGCGACATCCAGTTGAGGGGCTTGTAGGCCCGGTCGTCCGCGTGGATCGAGACGCTTCCGTCCGCCTTGACCAGGATCAGACGGGGCGCCGAGGGCAGATGGGCGGTGAGCCGGCCCGCGTAGTCGACGGAGCATCGGGCAATGACGAGACGCATGGTCCGCAACGCTACTCGACGGGCCCATGTCTACGCGATCCGCCCTGGGGGAGTCCGTAACACCCCGGACTGCCCCTGTTCATTTCTGGCCGATTGTGCGCCTAACGAGGCCTGCCCATGTACGCATTCTCCTGGTGCCGTCACCGTCTGTTGCCTACCGTATTAAACGGGAGGTCGCGAGGCGTGTACACAGCGTGTCCGGTATCGCGAACTCCCGCATCTGTCCGGCAACCCCCGCTGCTTCGGGGGTGCGAGAGGAGAACCCATGTCGCTCGACGTCTCACCGGCCCTACTCGAACAGGCCGAGCGAGGCGAGGTCGACGAAGCCGCCTTCGTCGACTGCGTCCGGACCTCCCTGCCCTACGCATGGGAGATGATCAGCTCCCTGGTGGCCCAGCTGAAGGTCGACGGCGGTTCCTTCGCCGACAACCAGACGCCCCCGCCGGACGAGCAGGCACGTGGCCAGCTGCTGCGTGCGCTTGCGAGTGACGCGATACGCGGCGCGCTGCAGCGGCACTTCGGGGTGCGACTGGCCTTCCAGAACTGCCACCGGGTGGCGGTGTTCCCGCTTGACTCCTCGGTCGACGAGACGCTGGCTCGCTTCACCTCGGTGCGCAATCAGCTGCTGAACCAGTCCCCGGAGCTCAGGGACTGCTGACGCAGCCAGCCGCTTGCTTGCCGCTCCGTACGCGGGAGGTGCAATCAGTACTGGGGCGGCAAGCCCCCTGGCGAACCGAGGCCGTTGCGTACGCGCGGGGCGATTCAGCCGAGGTGCGGCAGCACTTCGGCGCCCAGCCGCCGTACGTTCTCCTCGGTCGCCGCCAGGTCGCCCGAGCCCTCGACGAGCAGGGCGAAGCGGGAGATCCCGGTCCGTTCGCTGGTCGCCGCCAGGCGGCCGGCGCACAGCCGCGGGGTGCCCACCGGGTGCAGCCCGCAGAGCAGTTCGGTGTATGCCAGCGGGTCGCGCATCGCGCGATGGCGGCCGTCCACCGTCACATGGGCCTCCAGGCCCTGGCGGAGCCAGCCCGGCATCGCTTTCGTGAGTGTCTCGACCGCCTCCGTGCGGCGGTCCGCGATCTGGCAGACGCCGGCCGACACATGGGCCGCGCCGAGGATCTCGTCCGCCGGACGCCCGCCCGCGCGCGCGTGCTCCCGCCACAGGGCGACCATCTCGGCCTTCTCCTCGTCGCCCACATGCATCCCGAGCAGCATCGGCAGCCCGCGCTCGGCCGCGAGGCGCACGCTCCGCGGAGAGGTGCAGGCGATGACGACCTCGGGCCCCTCGACGTCCGTGAGGCACTCCGACGGCCTTGGCACGACGGGGACTTCACGGAATCCGAACCGCTCACCGCCGGCCGCGACCGAGGGTTCGCGCAGCCAGCGCAGCAGCAGATCGAGTGATTCCGGGAACCCCTCCTCGTACGCCTTGAGGCCCTGCCCGAACACCTCCAGGTCGACCCACGGCCCGCCGCGCCCCACGCCCAGCGAGAAGCGCCCGCCGGAGGTGATGTGCAGCAGCGCGGCCTGCTCGCCGAGGGCCACCGGGTGGGCGGTGGGCAGCACGCTGACCGCCGTGCCGACCCGCAGCCGGCTGGTGCGGCCGAGCAGTAACGCGGCCAGGGTGATCGCGGACGGGCAGGTGCCGTACGGCACGAAGTGGTGCTCGGCCAGCCAGGCCGTGTCGAGCCCCGCCTCCTCGGCGACCTCGGCGGAGCGGACCGCCCGGTGCAGCGCCTCCCCGTCGCCCTGTCCCGGGAACCGGGCCGCCAACACGAAACTTCCTACGCGCATTGCTCTTTCCTGCTTCCTTGGCTCCGACGCGGAGCTCCCCCACAGGGCATAACCGTCTGACACGTGCCGAGGACACGGCTTGACGAAGAGATTTGCGGATTGTCGGGAGAATGCATTGCCGGAGTGAGGGACTTGTGGGGGTTGGTGCCGTACGGCTACCCCTGTCCGTGCCGCGTAGGCTGGACATGACCCGTGCATCCTGTATAGCCCCGTGAGGTGTTCCGTGTCCCCGCGTCGCAACCGACCGAAGGACTCCGGCCTGTCCGGCCACAGCGCCGAGGACGACCGGTCCGGCCGATACGGCGGCTGGCAGTCCACGGAGAACTGGCAGGGCGAGGACTGGAACGTACGGCATGTGGCGGGCGCGAGCGCGCAGGGCAAGGCCTACCGCTGCCCGGGCTGCGAGCAGCTGATCCCGGACGGCGTCCCGCACGTCGTCGCCTGGCCCGACCACGCGGGCGTCGACGACCGCCGCCACTGGCACAAGGCGTGCTGGAACGCGAAGGACCGCCGCACCATGCGGGTGCAGCGGTCCCGTAACGCGCCGAGGTTCTGAAGCCGGCCTTACACGTCCCGCTTCTCCAGCAGCGCGAAGGCGCCGGCGAACGCGGCCGCCGTGATGCCGAGCATGATCCACAGCGGGTCCCAGCCGGACGGACCGGACTCGGACAGGGACTGGGCGTAGAAGACGCTGAGCTGGTTCGGGATCGAGTACTCGAACAGGGCCTGCTGGAGGTCCTTCAGCGACTCCGAGAACATGAACAGCGCGATGACCAGCGGGGCCAGCAGAACACCGATCATGATCGTGACCGCGCCCGCCGAGTGCCGGATGATCGAGCCGACGACCAGCGAGAGCAGGCCGAGCAGCGCGATGTAGAACGAGATGCCGACCGTGCCCTTCAGCCACTCCTGCCCGGACGGCTCCCGGGCCCCCTCCAGCAGCGCCACGTCCGCGAGGGCGACCAGGACGGACGACACCAGCGTCACGACGAACGCGACGACGAAGAACACGATCGCCTTGGCCGCCAGCACCCGGCCACGGGTGGGGCACGCGGTCATCGTCGTGCGGATCATGCCGGTGCCGTACTCCGAGGCCGTGGTCAGCACGCCGAGCGTGATGATGCACATGCTGCCGAGCAGCAGCCCGAAGAATCCGAACGACAGTGGGTTCTGGCCGGCCAGGCTCGCCTCGGAGGAGTTGGAGGAGACCAGCGCCGCGGCGGCCAGGCCGATGCCGATGACGAGCAGCACGAACACACCGAGCGTCCACATCGTGGAGCGCACCGAGCGGATCTTCGTCCACTCCGAGGAGAGCGCGTGCCCGAGGTGCGTGCGCACCACCGGGATCGGCGAGGTGTAGGTGGGGTACGACGAGCCGGGCGCCGCCTGCCAGTTCGGTGCGGCGGTCTGCGGCATCGGGGGCTGGGGCGTGCTCATCGGGCGTCCTCGGGCTTGGTCGGGGCGGGGGTCGACGGGGCGACGGGCGGCTGGGCAGGGCTCTGCGGGACCGGCGGCGCGGGCTGCACGGGAGCGGCCGGAGCCTGGCCCGGGGCCGCCTGAGGCGCCTGCGGGGCCGCCTGGGCGTACGGGTTGGGCGCCCCCGCACCGGGCGCCGCCGGGGCGCCGTACGGACCCGGCTGGCCCTGCGGCGCGGTGAACGGCTGCCCGCCCTGCTGGGGTGGCGGCGGGGCGTACCAGCCAGGCTGGCCCTGACCCGGAACCGGCATCGGCGGCTGCGCGCCCGGCGGCAGCTGCTGCATCAGCCCTTCCTTCTGGTCGATCGTCGAGCGGTAGTCGACCGCGCCCTGTGTCATGCGCATGTACGCCTCCTCCAGCGAGGCCTGGTGCGGCGACAGCTCCCACAGCCGTACGTCGGTGTCGTGCGCGATGTCGCTGATGCGGGGGAGCGCCAGCCCGGTCACCCGGAGCGCACCGTCCTGCTCGGGCAGCACATGCCCGCCCGCCTCGGTGAGCGCGCCGGCCAGCTTCTCGCGCAGCTGCGGCTCGGTGTCGGGCGTACGGACCCGGGCGAAGCCGGCGGAGTTCGCCGCGATGAAGTCCTTGACGCCCATGTCGGCGAGCAGCTGACCGCGCCCGATGACGATCAGGTGGTCCGCGGTCAGCGCCATCTCGCTCATCAGGTGCGAGGAGACGAAGACGGTGCGGCCCTCGGCGGCCAGCGACTTCATCAGGTTCCGCACCCAGAGGATGCCCTCGGGGTCGAGGCCGTTGACCGGCTCGTCGAACAGCAGGACCTGGGGGTCGCCGAGCAGCGCGGCGGCGATGCCGAGACGCTGGCCCATGCCGAGGGAGAAGCCCTTGGAGCGCCTCCTGGCCACGTCCTGCAGACCGACCACGCCCAGCACCTCGTCCACCCGCCGGGGCGGGATGCCGGACAGCTGGGCGAGGCTCAGCAGATGGTTGCGGGCCGCGCGGCCGCCGTGCACCGCCTTGGCGTCCAGCAGGGCGCCGACCTGGCGGGGGGCGTTGGGCAGCCTGCGGTACGGGTAGCCGCCGATCGTGACATGCCCCGCGCTCGGGTTGTCCAGGCCGAGGATCATCCGCATCGTCGTCGACTTGCCGGAGCCGTTGGGGCCCAGGAAGCCGGTGACGGCGCCGGGCCGCACCTGGAAGGACAGGTTGTACACAGCGGTCTTGTCGCCGTAGCGCTTGGTCAGGCCGACAGCCTCGATCATGCTCCGCACCCATCAAAAGGTTCAGGACAGCGGGGCACACGCCCCCCGTAAGGGTTAGGAGGATACCGAGGCGCTGACGGTTCCGCTCAAGGGCGAGTACCGCATTCTCCCGGCGATGCCCCACGGCGCATTCGGCGGAGCGCTCACGCGTCCCGCTTCTTGAGGGTGAGGTAGCCGCCGGCGAGCGCCGCGATCACCCACAGCACCATGATCCCGAGCCCGCCCCAGGGGCCGTACGGCTTGGCGTCGTCGATCGGGGTGACCACCTGCATGATCCTGCTGCCGGCCTGGTCGGGCAGATAGCGGCCGATCTTCTCGGTGGCCGAGACATTGCCGAGGATGTTGGAGACCAGGAAGAAGAACGGCATCAGGATGCCCAGCGACAGCATCGGCGAGCGCAGCATCGCCGCGACCCCCATCGAGAACATCGCGATGAGGGTCATGTAGAGCCCGCCGCCGATCACCGCCCGCAGCACCCCCGGGTCGCCGATCTGCGCCTTGTGCTCGCCGAGCATCGCCTGCCCGAGGAAGAAGGTGAGGAAGCTGGTGGCCAGGCCGACCGCGAGCGACAGGCCGGCCGCCACCGCGATCTTGCCGAACAGGAAGGTGCCGCGCTGTGGCACGGCGGCCAGCGAGGTGCGGATCATGCCGGTGCTGTACTCGTTCGAGACGACGAGCACCCCGAACACGATCATCGCGAGCTGACCGAGGCCCATGCCGGCGAAGCTGATGAAGGTCGGATCGAAGGACAGCTGGTCCTGCCGGCTCATGTTGTCGAACTCGTTCTTCGACAGGGCCGAGATCAGCATGCCGAGCGCGACCGTGACGACCAGGGCCAGCGAAAGCGTCCACACGGTGGATGCCACGGACCGGACCTTGGTCCATTCGGAGCGGATGACCTGGGTGGTGACCGCCATGCTCAGCTCCTCTTCCAGTCCTCGCCCCACTGCCGCTGCTGCGGCGGCGGGAGCGCTGTGTCGGCGTGCGCGTGGTACTCCACCGACTCCGCGGTCAGCTGCATGAACGCCTCCTCCAGGGAGGCCTGTTGCGGGCTCAGCTCGTGCAGCACGATCTGGTGGCGCGCGGCCAGTTCCCCGATCTGCTCGGACTTGGTGCCGTCCACCTCCAGCGTGCCGTTGCCCGTCTCCACGGCCGTGATCCCGCCCTGCTGCAGCACATCGAGCAGCCGCTCGCGCTGCGGGGTGCGGATACGGACGTACGACCGCGAGTTGCGTGCGATGAACTCGGGCATGGACGTGTCGGCGAGCAGCCGGCCCTGTCCGATGACGACGAGATGGTCGGCGGTGAGGGCCATCTCGCTCATCAGATGGGAGGAGACGAACACGGTCCGGCCCTGCGCGGCAAGGGACTTCATCAGGTTCCGGATCCAGTGGATTCCCTCGGGGTCGAGCCCGTTGACCGGCTCGTCGAACATCAGGATCCGCGGATCGCCGAGCAGCGCGCCCGCGATACCGAGCCGCTGGCCCATGCCCATCGAGAAGCCCTTGGTCTTCTTCTTGGCGACGGCGGTCAGACCGACCGTCTCCAGCACCTCACGCACCCGGCTGCTGGGAATGCCGTTGCTCTGCGCGAGGCACAGCAGATGGTTGTAGGCGCTGCGCCCGCCGTGCCAGGCCTTGGCCTCCAGCAGGGCGCCGATATTGGTCAGCGGGTCCTTGAGCCGGTCGTAGTGCCTGCCGTCGATACGGACGTCCCCGGCGGTGGGCCGGTCGAGGCCCAGGATCATCCGCATGGTGGTCGACTTGCCGGCGCCGTTCGGGCCCAGGAAGCCCGTGACGATGCCTGGTCTGACGGTGAACGTCAGGTTGTTGACCGCCACCTTCTCGCCGTACCGCTTCGTCAGCCCCTCGAGCTCGATCATGCCGCCCACGCTAAAACGGGACAAAGCCCTCTGCCACCCCAGTGGCAGAGGGCTTTGCCAAAATTCAGCAGACGTGCGCCGGATCGTTACCGGGACTGCTGGGCGGGAACCCCACGGGAGATCGGCTCGTCCTCGGCGGCCGGCGCACCGGTCGCCGCCACCGCGGCACCGGTCAGCGTCGCCAGCATCTCGCGGACGTTCGTCAGCTGAGCGTTGATGCTGTCGCGGCGGTTGGTGAGAGCCGCGAGCTCGCGCTCGGATTCCGAACGGATCCGGTCGGCCTTGGCGTTGGCGTCGGCCACGATGTCCTCGGCCTGGCGCTGAGCCGTCTCCACCGTCTGGCGGGCACGGCGCTCGGCGTCGGTGCGCAGCTTCTCGGCCTCCAGGCGCAGCTGCTCCGCGCGGTGCTCGATCTCCGCGAGGCGCTTCTCGGCCTTGGCCTGACGGGACGCCAGGTCCCGCTCGGACTGCTCGCGGCGCTTGGCGAGGTTCGTCTCGAAGTCGGCGGCGGCCTGAGCGGCCTTGGCGCGGGTCTCCTCGAAGAGGGCGTCGGCCTCCTCACGCTTCGACTGCGCGTCCTTCTGCGCCTCGGCGCGCAGCTGGGAGGCGTCGCTCTTGGCCTTCTCGACGATCCGGACGCCCTCGTCCTCGGCCTTGGACTTGCGCTCCGCAGCGAACGATTCTGCGTCGTTGCGGACCTGCTGGGCCGCCGACTCGGCGAGCTCGCGGTGCTGCTCGGCGGCGCGGCGGGCCTCCTCGCGCAGATCCTTGGCCTCCTCCTCGGCGAGGCGGAGGATCTTCTCGACACGCGCGCCGAGACCGGCGTACGACGGCTCTGCGTCGGTCACCTGGGCCTGGGCGTTCTGCGTTTCGAGATGGAGCTCCTCGATGCGCTTTTCCAGAGCGGTGATGCGGGCGAGAGCGCTGTCACGGTCGGAGACGAGCTTGGAGATTCGTTCGTCCACCTGCGCGCGGTCGTACCCACGCCGCACAAGCTCGAAGCCGTAGGGGGAAGTGTCGCTCATGGGGTTCCTGTCGAATGAGACCGGTGAGGTGATAAGTGGAATCCTAGGGGCCGAAGCGGTGTGTCATCGAGCGGATACGTGTTTGATCTGGAGAATGAGACCCCTTTTGAGTGGCTAACCGTCGGACGGCTTGCCAAAAACTAGGTCAAAGGCCCCAGGAGACATCGGAACGCGCCCGACGCGCTAGCCGTCTGACGACTTGCCACCCGATCGGGGTGCTCCGACTGTCGCACCCGCCTTGACCCCGCCGTCCTTGCCGCCGGCCGGCGTCTCGAAGGATTCCAGGGCCTCCAGGACATCCTGGACGCGCGAGATCTCGGCGTTGATGTCCTCGCGGCGCCGCACCAGGACCTCCAGCTCGCGCTTGCCCTCCTCGACCGTGCGCTTGGCCTCGCGGATCGCCTCGGCCCTGAGCTCCTCGGCCTCCTTGATGAGCGAGGACCGCTTCTGCTCGGCCTCCTTCAGCAGGCCCTCGGCCTTCTTGACGGCGGCGATACGGACCTTGCCGGCCTCGGAGTTGGCGTCCGACACCAGCTCCTTGGCCTTCGACTGGGCCTTGGCGAGCTGTTCCTCGGCGGCCTTGATGAGGGCGTCACAGCGGTCGCCGGTCGACTTCATCGTCTCGGCGGACTCGCGGCGGGCGCGCTCGTGCAGCCCCTCGATCTCGCTCGTGATGCGGTCGCGCAGCTCCTCCGCGCGCTCCCTGATCGCGGTGGCGTCCCGGCGGGCGCCGACGAGCAGCTCGTCCGCGTCCGTGCGGGACTTCTCCACCAGCGAGTTGCCCTCGACCGTCGCCTCGGAGACCAGCCGGTCGGCCTCCGTGCGGGCGGCACCGACCATGGTGTCGGCCTGCCCCTCGGCGTCGGCGGTCGTCTTGTGCGCCTGCTGCTGCGCCTCGGTGAGCAGTTTGTCGGCCTCGGCCGTGGTCTCCGTGATGAGCTTGTCGACCTGCTCGGCCACGTCCTGGCGCCGCTTGCCCGCGTCCCTGCGGGCCTCGTCGAGGGTGCGCTCGGCCTCCTCGCGCGCGGTCGTCACCAGCCGCTCGGCCTCCGCGGCCGCCTCGGCCTTGACGCGCTGGGACTCGCTGCGGACCCGCTCGGCGTGCTGCTGCGCCGACCCGACCGTCTCCGCGGCCTCGGCGCGCAGCCGCTCCGCGTCCGACGTGGCGTCCCCGACGAGCTTCTCGGCCTTGGCGAGCGCCTCGGCGCGCACCCGGTCGGCCTCCGTGATCGTCTCCGACTGGAGCCGCTCCGCCTCGGAACGCGCCTCGGTGATGAGGGTGTCGGCCTGCGTCGCCGCGTCCGAACGGATCCGGTTGGCGTCGTCGCGGGCGTCCGCACGGGTGCGGGACGCGGCCTGCTCGGCGTCGGCGATCTTGTCGGAGGCCTCGGTACGGATCCGCTGCGCGTGCTCGGTGGCGTCCGCCCGCAGGCGTTCCGACTCGGCGATGGCCTCCCCGACGGTGCGCTCGGCGAGGGACTTGGCCGCGGCCGACTCCTCGTTCGCCTCGCGCCGGACGCGGCCCGCGTCCTCGCTGGCCCGCTCCCGCTCGGCGTAGGCGTCGGCGCGGACCCGGTCCGCCTCCTCCTCGGCCTCCCGGCGGGTACGGTCCGCCGCGTGCTCGGCGGCGCTGCGCAGCCCGGTGATCTCCTCCTGTGCCTGCTCGTGCAGCCCGGACACGGAGTCGCGGACCTGCTGGGCGTGCTGCTCGGCGGCGGAGACCATCTCGGTGGCGCGCCGGTCGGCCTCCTCGACCAGCCGCACCGCCTCTGCCTGTGCCTCTTCCACGCGGCCCCGCGCCGCGGCCAGCAACTCGTCGCTCTGCTCGCGGGCCCGTTCGCGCTCCTGGTCGGCCTCCTGGCGGGCGGAACCGAGGAGTTCCTCGGCCTCGCGGCGGCGCCGGGCGGCCTCCTCCTGCGCGGCGGCCAGCGTCTCGGACGCCTCGGTCGCGAGTCGCTCCGCGGCGGCCTGCGCCTCGGTCCGTACGCGGTCGGCGGTGTCCTGCGCCTCCGACTTCAGCCGCTCGGCCTCGGCCGCGGCCTCCGACCGCAGGCGTACGGCGATGGCCTCGCCCTCGGCACGGGACGCGGACGCGTCCGACGCGGCCTCGTTACGCAGCCGGTCGGTCTCCTCCTCGGCCTGCTGCTGCAGCGTGCGGATCCGCTCGGCGGCCTCGGCGCGCAGCCGGTCGGTCTCCTCGGCGGCCTCGCGCCGGATGCGGGCGGCCTCCTCGCGGGCGTCGCTGAGCGCCTCCTCGGCCGCCGTGAGCCGCTGCTCGGCCTCGGTGTGAAGGCGGGTCAGCTCCTCGGCGGCCTCGGCCCGGCGGGCCTCCACGCCGCGCTCGGTCTCCTCGCGCAGTTCGACCGCGGCGCGCTCGGCGTCGGCCTTGATGCCCTCGGCCTGCTCGACGACCTCGTCGCGGTGCCGTTCGGCCTCCTGGCGGGTGCGCTGAAGGGTCTCCTCCGCCTGCCGGCGCAGCGTCGTCGCCCGCTCGATGGCCTCGGTGCGGACCTTCTCGCTGTCCGTCGTGGCCTTCTGGCGCAGCTCGTCCGCGTCCTGCCGGGCCTTGGACAGCAGCTCCTCGGCGGTCTTGGCCGCCTCCTCGATCTGCTGGACGGCCTCCTTGCGGGCCTCCGCGCGGATCTTCTCGCCCTCGGCGACGGCCTCGGAACGCAGCTGCTCGGCCTCGCCGCGCAGCCGGCGCGCCTCCTCCTGCAGCTCGACCGTCTTGGCGCGGTACTCCTTGGTGTCGTCCTTCGCCGAGCCCTTGAGCTGCTCGGCGATGTCGTGCGCCTCGGCGCGCAGCCGGTCCGCCTCGGCCTCGGCCTCCGAGCGGATCCGCTCGGCCTCCTCGGCCGCGGCCTTGGTGGTGTTCTGTGCGTCGTCCTGCGCCTTGTTGAGGACGTCCTCGGCGGTCTTGGCCGCCTTCGACAGCTGGGTCGCGCTCTCCTCGGCGGTGATCGTGCGGGCCTTCTCGCCGGCCTCGGCGACGATCTTCTCGGCCTCGGCGCGGGCGTCGGCGACGACCTGCTCGGCGTCCGACTTGGTGGTCTCCGCCTCCTTGGTGGCCTCGCTGACCAGGCGGGCGACCTGCTCCTTCGCCGTACGCATGCGCTGCTCGTTGGCCGACTCGGCACCGGAGAGCGCCTTCTCGGCGGCCGCCGTGGCCTCGGCGACCAGCTTCTCGGCCTCGGCCTGCGCCTTGCGCAGCGCCTCCTCGGCCTCCGTCATGCGCTGCTCGGCGGCGCGGCTCATCTCCTGCGCGGAGCGGCGGGCGGAGTCCGACTCCGAGGCGGTGGAGGTGCGCAGCTGCTCCGCGTGGTCGGTGGCCTCCTGAGCCTGCGTGGACGCGGCGTTCAGGAGCCGCTCGGCGTCCGTACGGGCCCGGAGCAGAATCTGCTCGGCCTCCGCGCGGGCCTCCTCGGCCGCGCCGGTGAGGCGCTGCCGGGCCTCGCCGGTCAGCCGCTCGGCCTCGGCGCGCGCGGCCGCCATGGCCTGGTCGGCCTCGGCGCGCGACTCGTCGAGGAGACGGCGGGCCTGCGATTCGCTGCGGGCGCGCAGCTGCTCGGCCCACGCCACGTTCTCGTTGACGTGCGACTCGACGGTCTGGCGGCGCTCGGCCAGCTCCTGGTCCAGCTGCTGGCGACGGGTCACCGCCTCCTGGTGCAGCTCGGCCTGCAGCCGGGCCGCGTTCTCCGCGTGCTCCTGCAGGATCCGCTGGGTCTGCGCCCGGACCTGACTGAGCTCGCGCTCGGCGTCCTGGCGCAGCTGGTCCGCCTGGACCTGGGCGTTGCGCAGCAACTGCTCGGCCTGATAGCCGATGTCGCCGCCGTCGAAGGCGGGCCGGGACATGATGGTCCGCCGCGCCTCGTGAAGCTTGGCGCGCAGCACCTCGACCTGGTAGCCGAGGTCCTCGGCGTGCTGGATCGCCTTCTCTCGCTCGGTCTTCAGCCGATCCATCTCGGCCTCGAACCGAGAGAGGTGGTCGACGTCAGCCGCCGGCTCTCGCTCCTGGCGTTCGTAGCCCCGCACTGCGCGGTCCCATCCGTCCCCTGGTCGCAAGTCTGGCCAAACGGGCTCCGTCCGTCCGCCGAACGGGGCCCCCGGGGAATGGTGTCAGATCAACGGCAGAGCCTGGGCTGCTGCCCCGACGCTCGCCCCCCGAAAATCCGGACCCCGGCATGCGGCCACCCCGGTTCGAGGAGCGACCGCCCCCAACCCTACCGGCCCATATGTACGAGGGTCAGTGCTCAGGTGACTCAACAGGCGCCGAAGTGACCAGTTCTGTCAGTACTCCGTGGCAATCCTTTGGATGCAGGAAGGTGATTCGTGACCCCATGGAGCCGCGCCGGGGCTCTTCGTACAGAACGCGTACGCCCTTGTCCTTGATGTCGGCGGCGTCGCCGTCCACATCCGCCGTACCGAAAGCGATGTGGTGGACACCCTCGCCGTTCTTGTCGAGCCACTTGGCGACGGTCGAGTCGGGGCGCGTGGGCTCGAGAAGCTGCAGGTAGGAGGCACCGCCGTCGGAGGTTTCATTGATCTTGAGCATGGCCTCGCGGACGCCCTGCTCCTCGTTGACCTCGGAGTGGAACACCTCGAAGCCGTATGTGGCCCGGTAGAACTCGACAGTCCGGTCGAGATCGAAACAGGCGATTCCGATGTGGTCGATTCGCGTCAGCATGTTGTTCAGTGGAGCGCCACGGAGGTGGTTACGCAACGTGCGCGCGATCACACCGACGGCCCGGTGACGGCACGGAGTGCCACTCAGTACATTCGAAGTAAACCCTCGTTCACTCCTCGGCTGTCCAAGCTGGAAGGGGATCGCACCTCATGTCTTCTGGAAACGGCACGACGTCCGTGATCGTCGCGGGTGCCCGCACCCCGATGGGGCGGCTGCTCGGCTCGCTCAAGTCCTTCTCCGGAGCCGACCTCGGCGGCTTCGCGATCAAGGCCGCCCTCGACCGTGCGGGTATCGGTGGCGACCAGGTGCAGTACGTGATCATGGGTCAGGTGCTCCAGGCCGGGGCAGGGCAGATCCCGGCGCGCCAGGCCGCGGTCAAGGCCGGCATCCCCATGAACGTCCCGGCGCTCACCATCAACAAGGTGTGTCTGTCCGGCCTCGACGCGATCGCGCTCGCGGACCAGCTGATCCGCGCGGGTGAGTTCGACGTGATCGTCGCGGGCGGCCAGGAGTCCATGACCAACGCCCCGCACCTGCTGCCGAAGTCCCGTGAGGGCTTCAAGTACGGCGCGGTGCAGATGCTCGACGCGATGGCGTACGACGGTCTGACCGACGCCTTCGAGGGCGTCGCCATGGGCGAGTCCACGGAGAAGCACAACACCCGCCTCGGCATCCTGCGCCCAGAGCAGGACGAGATCGCCGCCGCGTCCCACCAGCGCGCGGCCGCCGCCCAGAAGAACGGCATCTTCGAGGCCGAGATCACCCCGATCGAGATCCCGCAGCGCAAGGGCGACCCGGTCCTGTTCAGCAAGGACGAGGGCATCCGCGGCGACACCACGGCGGAGTCGCTGGGCAAGCTGCGTCCGGCGTTCTCGAAGGACGGCACGATCACGGCCGGTTCGAGCTCCCAGATCTCGGACGGCGCCGCGGCGGTCGTCGTGATGAGCAAGGCCAAGGCGCAGGAGCTCGGCCTGGACTGGATCGCCGAGATCGGCGCCCACGGCAATGTGGCGGGCCCGGACAACTCCCTGCAGTCCCAGCCGTCCAACGCCATCCAGCACGCCCTGAAGAAGGAGGGCCTGGAGGTCTCCGACCTCGACCTGGTCGAGATCAACGAGGCCTTCGCCGCGGTGGCGGTGCAGTCAATGAAGGACCTCGGCGTGTCCACGGAAAGGGTGAACGTCAACGGCGGAGCCATCGCCCTGGGCCACCCGATCGGTATGTCGGGTGCGCGACTCGTCCTGCACCTCGCCCTGGAGCTGAAGCGGCGGGGCGGCGGCGTCGGCGCGGCCGCGCTGTGCGGTGGCGGCGGTCAGGGTGACGCGCTGATCGTGCGGGTACCAAAGGCCTGAACCCGCTGTACGTGACTCTCGGAACGGAGCTGTGATGCAGGACGTCTCCACGCTGGTGGCCCAGGCAAGGGAGGGCCGGCCCAGGGCGGTGGCCCGGTTGATCTCCCTGGTGGAGGGGGCGTCCCCGCAGCTGCGGGAGGTCATGGCGGCGCTGGCCCCGCTGTCGGGCAACGCCTACGTGGTGGGCCTGACCGGCTCCCCGGGCGTCGGCAAGTCGACGTCCACCTCCGCTCTGGTCACCGCGTACCGCAAGCAGGGCAGGCGGGTCGGCGTCCTGGCCGTCGACCCGTCCTCGCCCTTCTCGGGCGGCGCCCTGCTCGGCGACCGGGTCCGGATGTCGGACCACGCCTCCGACCCCGGCGTCTACATCCGCTCGATGGCGACCCGGGGTCATCTGGGCGGCCTCGCCTGGGCCGCCCCGCAGGCGATCCGCGTCCTGGACGCGGCCGGCTGCGACGTGATCCTGGTCGAGACGGTGGGCGTGGGCCAGTCGGAGGTCGAGATCGCCTCCCAGGCCGACACCTCCGTCGTGCTGCTCGCCCCCGGCATGGGCGACGGCATCCAGGCGGCGAAGGCGGGCATCCTGGAGATCGGCGACGTGTACGTCGTCAACAAGGCCGACCGCGACGGCGCCGACGCCACCGCCCGCGAGCTCAACCACATGCTCGGCCTCGGCGAGTCCCGCGGCCCCGGCGACTGGCGCCCCCCGATCGTCAAGACGGTCGCGGCCCGTGCCGAGGGCATCGACGAGGTGGTGGAGGCCCTGGAGAAGCACCGGGCCTGGATGGAGGAGCGCGGCGTCCTGTCCGAACGCCGCCGCGCCCGCGCCGCCCGCGAGGTGGAGACCATCGCGGTCACGGCCCTGCGTGAACGCATCGCCGACCTCCACGGCGACCGCCGCCTCGGCTCACTGGCGGAGAAGATCGTCGCCGGGGAGCTGGATCCGTATCGGGCGGCCGACGAGCTGGTGGCGGGACTGACGAAGGGCTGAGTCCCGAGGGTCCGTACAGAACCGGCATTCCGGGCATTCCTCCGTGGTCAACTCCCCCTCCCCGCTGCTAGGTTGACTCGCATGTATCTCCTCTTGGCATAGGGCACGCCCCGCCCGCGCACGGTGAACGGCCGGTCGGCCGGGACCGTCGCGGTGCTTCGGCGTCCCCTTTCCGCCTCGAGTCGAGGAACCCCTGTGTCTGCCACGTCTGTCGTGCGGCCTTCGTATGCCGCCGTTCTCCGGATCCCCCATGCCCGCCGCACCTTCGCCGCCGCCCTGCTCGGCAGGCTTTCGTACGGCGTCGCCCCGCTGTCGGTGATGCTCGCCGTGACCCGGGCCTCCGGGTCGTACGCGGTGGCCGGTGTCGTCATGGCGCTGTTCTCCGGCACCAGCGTCTTCCTGTCGCCCGCCCGGGCGGCTCTGATCGACCGGTACGGGCCGCGGCGGGCGCTCGTGCCCATGGTCGCGGCCCACACTTCGCTGCTCGGGCTGCTGGCGGTCCTGGTCTGGCGGCCGGGCACCGCGTCGGCGATCGTCCTCGGTGCCGTGGCCGCCGCCGCAGGCACCTGTACTCCGCCGCTCGGGCCCACCATGCGAGCCGTGTGGGGGCGGCTGGCGCCGGACCGGGCGCTGATGCAACGGGCCTACAGTCTCGACGCCGTCGCGGAGGAACTGCTCTTCGTCTCGGGGCCGTTGCTGGTGGGCGTGCTCGTCGGTTTCGCCCCGCCGGCCGTCGGCGTGCTCGTCGGGGCGGGGCTGATGGTGGTGGGGACGGCCGGGTTCGTGTCGTCGCCCGTCGTGCGCGTGGTGCCGGCCGGCGGGCGCGCGGCGGGGTCGTCCGCGGCCGGTCGGCGGGCGCTGCGCGGGCTCGGGCGGCCGGTGATCGCCGCCGCCGGGGTCGGGCTCGCGCTGGGCGTGACCGACCTGCTGGTGGTGGCCTTCGCGGAGGGGCATGGCCATGGCGGTGCCGGGGCGGCCTGGGTGCTGGCCGCCCTGTCCGCCGGAAGCGCCGTCGGCGGCCTGCTCAACGGCGCCGTCGCGTGGCGGGCGTCCGCCGGGGCCCGGCTCGCCGCGCAGGCGGCCGGACTGGGGCTGGCGCTGTGCGGGGCCGGGCTGGCCCAGGGGCTGGGCACCCTGGCCGTGGCGGTCGCGGTCGCCGGCGTCTTCGTGGCGCCGCTGATCACCACCGCGTACCTCATCGCCGACGAGACCGCCGCGCCCGAGGCCCGCGTCCAGGCCGGGGCCTGGGTCAACACGGCCGTCAACGCGGGCGGTACGGCCGGTGCCGCGGCGGCCGGTGTGCTGGCCGGGTCGCTGTCGGCGGGGATGTGCTTCGCGGTGACCGGTGCGGTGATGCTGCTGACGGCCGTGGCCGTGGCACGCGGTGCGGGACGAAAAAGGGGTACGGGACATCCCGTACCCCTCGTGTGAAGGCCCGGCGTCAGTCGTCGTGGCCGTCGTCGCCGTCGCGGTCGTCGTGGTCCTGGGTGACCTTGCCCGTCTTGAGGTCGACCTTCCACTCGCCCTTCGTGGTCTCCACGCTCCAGGCCGCGGGGCCGTCGTCTTCCAGGTCGACGTCGGTGACGGTGCCCTTCGCCGCCCCGGTCTCGGCGGCCTCGCGGGCGTCGACGCCCGCGCCCTTCAGCGCGGCGAGGTCGTCGCGGGCGTCGTCGTCATCGTCGTCGTCGCGCTGAGTGCCGAGGACCTTGCCGTCGCTCGCGGAGACCCGCACGTCGTGGTCGGTGCCGTCGCCCTTGACGACGCTCACCACCCAGGCGTCCGAACCGTCGTCGTCCAGGTCGGCGGAGACGGCCGTGCCCGGCGTGTGCTTCAGCGCGGCCGCGATGGCGTCGGCGGCGGTGACCTTGGCGGCGGCGGCCTCCGAACGGACCTCGGTGCCGTCGTCGTCCCGGTCGTCCGCGGCGTCGTCCCGGTCGTCGGCGACCTTTACGCTCGACTGCCGCTGCGTGGGCGCGCCGTAGTCGCCACCGGCAGCGTAGGCAGCGACGGTACCGCCGCCGATCAGGGCCGCTGCGGCGACGGTGGCGATGACGATGTTGCGCTTCATCCCGGTTCCTCCCGAGTCATTTCGTTCCGAGTCGTTTTCGTTTCGACGCAGACCAAACTGCCGAACCGACGCTGAGAGGAACCTGAAGGACCCTGAAGAGATCTTCAGCTTCGCTTTGCGAACCTTGACGCATGCGCCCGCCCGTCACCCACCACCCTGCTCGAGACGCTTCGCGTCACCTCTTTCGATTCTTGATCGTGGAGGACGAGAAGCGGCTGGCCCTGTCGCTAGCCAAGGGGCTGACGGCCGAGGGATACGCCGTGGACGTCGTCCACGACGGCCGGGAAGGGCTGTACCGGGCCTCGGAGGGGTCGTACGACCTCGTGATCCTCGACATCATGCTGCCCGGCATGAACGGCTACCGCGTCTGCTCCGCCCTGCGTGCCGCCGGCCACGACGTGCCGATCCTGATGCTCACCGCCAAGGACGGCGAGTACGACGAGGCGGAGGGACTGGACACCGGCGCGGACGACTACCTCACCAAGCCGTTCTCGTATGTCGTCCTGGTCGCCCGCGTCAAGGCGCTGCTGCGGCGCGGGGGACAGGGCGCCGGGGCCTCGCCGGTGCACGTCCACGGGGACCTCAAGGTCGACACCGCCGCCCGCCGGGTGTTCCTCGGCGACGCCGAAGTGACGCTCACCACCAAGGAGTTCTCCGTCCTGGAGCAGCTCGTGACGCGGGCCGGAGAGGTGGTGTCCAAGGCCGAGATCCTGGAGCACGTCTGGGACTTCGCGTACGAAGGCGATCCCAACATCGTCGAGGTGTACATCAGCACCCTGCGGCGCAAGCTGCGCGCCGGGCTCATCCGGACGGTGCGCGGCGCCGGATACCGGCTGGAGTGGGAGCGATGAGAAGGCTGTTCGGCTCGGTCCGGTCCCGGGCCACGCTCGGCGCCACCGTCGTGGTCGCCGTGGCGCTGCTCGCGGCGGGGACGGCGGTGCTGCTGTCGCTGCGGTCCAACCTGATCGACCAGGCGGGCAACGAGGCGGAACGCACGGCGCAGAACGTCGTCGCCCAGCTCGCCGCCGGGAAGGCCTACGACCAGCTGGACCTGGACGACGACAGCCCCGTCCAGGTCGTCGACGCGGACGGCACGCTGGTCGCGGCCGGCGACGATCTGGAGCGGATCAGCGGCACGGCCACCGACGCCGTGAAGCCACGGCCGCAGCCGGGCGGTACCGGTAG
This sequence comes from Streptomyces sp. NPDC056479, assembly GCF_042795335.1. Classification (NCBI taxonomy): domain Bacteria; kingdom Bacillati; phylum Actinomycetota; class Actinomycetes; order Kitasatosporales; family Streptomycetaceae; genus Streptomyces; species Streptomyces sp. NPDC056479. The sequence continues at coordinate 140,984 of NZ_JBHTRZ010000007.1, forward strand.
CACGCCCGGCACGAGCGGTGACGATGCCGACGACGACTCGGACGACGACACCGCCCGGGACGAGGCAGGCGAGATCGGCGAGGGGACCGAGTTCACCGACGGCTCCGCGACGATCGACGGCGACACCGCCGACTACCGCTTCGCCGCCGTCCCGGTGGAGGCCGGCGACCGGGGGCGGCTCACCGTCTACGCCGGAGGTTCGCTGGACGCCGAGCAGAGCGCCGTGGGCACCGCGCTCACCGTCATGCTCATCGGCTTCCCGCTGCTGCTCGCCGTCGTCGCCGGCGTCACCTGGCTGGTCACCCGGCGTGCCCTGCGCCCGGTCGAGGGCATCCGCGGCGAGATGGCCGCGATCACCGCGTCCGAGGACCTCGCGCGCCGTGTGCCGGTGCCGGGCACGCATGACGAGGTCGCCCGCCTCGCGCTGACCACGAACGAGACGCTGGCCGCCCTGCAGACCTCGGTGGAACGCCAGCGCCGGTTCGTCGCCGACGCCTCGCACGAGCTGCGCAGCCCGATCGCGTCCCTGCGCACCCAACTGGAGGTGGGCACCGCGCACCCCGAGCTGCTGGACCTCGGCGGCGCCGTGGAGGACACCGTACGACTCCAGGACCTCGCCTCCGACCTGCTGCTGCTCGCCCGCCTGGACGCGGGGGAGCGGCCCGGCGACACACGGTTCGACCTGGGTGCGCTGGCCCGGAAGCAGGCCGAGGGGCGGGTGAACGTGACGGTTCGGGCGCAGGCCGTGGAGGTGACCGGGTCGCGGGGGCAGGTCGGGCGGGTGCTCACGAACCTGCTGGACAACGCCCGGCGGCACGCGCGTGCGGCGGTCACCTTGACCGTCCGGGAGGAGGGGTCCTGGGCCGTCGTGGCCGTCGCCGACGACGGGGACGGGGTGGCCGAGGCGGACCGGGAGCGGATCTTCGAGCGGTTCGTACGGCTGGACGAGGCCCGTAGCCGCGACGACGGTGGCGCGGGGCTGGGTCTGGCCATCGCCCGGGATGTGGCCGTACGGCACGGTGGCACGCTCACCGTGGGCCGGGCACCGGCGGGCGGAGCCCTGTTCGAACTCCGCCTGCCACAGGCTCGCTAGGCTGCCGGGTTCGCCGGGTTCGCCGGGGTCGCCGAGGTCACGGACGGCCGCGCTGTCCGCGCAGGTGCTCCGCGATCGGCTTGAGGGACTTGTCGAGCTCAGTGCGGGCGTCGGGGGACAGCAGATCGATGAAGTGCCTGCGCACGGACGCCACATGGTGTGGCGCGACCTTCCTCATCGTCTCCATGCCGTGGTCGGTGAGGACGGCGAACAGTCCGCGACGGTCGGACTCGCAGTTCTCACGCCGGACCAGGTTCGCGTTCTCCATCCGGGTGATCTGGTGGGAGAGGCGGCTCTTGGACTGGAGGGTGGCGGCCGCGAGGTCGCTCATCCGCATCCGTACGTCCTCCGACTCGGAGAGATTCACCAGGATCTCGTAGTCGTTCATCGTCAGGCCGAACGGCTGCAAGTCCTTCTCGAGCTGGTACGTCAACAGCCTGTTGACCTCCAAGTGGGTGCGCCAGGCGCACTGCTCCGCATCGGTCAGCCAGCGTGTGGCCGTCTCGGTCTCCATGAATGAAGTCTACCTAAGAAGTTGAAAGGCGAACTAGTGAGGGGTTATCTGTGACACGACTGTGTGCGCACACGTTCGATGTCACACTCCGCAGACTACCGCTCACAGCCCGAAGCGACGCTGGAGGTCTCCCAGCTGTCCGGGAAGGCGCGGTACCCCGGCCGGTTGTGAAGGGCCTGTGTGCGACCCACCGGAACCAGGCACTCCGGCGTCCGGCGGAACGCCCCCCGTGGCCTGCTCGGCCATGAGGGTCTCGGTCGACTGGAGCAGGACGTTGCCGGCCCCCACGAACTCGAACTGATGCTCCTCTCCGGAGGCCCCGCCGAGGCCTGTCAGTGCACGTAGACCGCCCATCACGCCGGTCATGTAGCCATGGTCGTAGTGGTGGCACGGGGAGGGGCAGTCGGCCCAGCCGACGAGTGCCTGCGGGTCCACCCGGATCGGGGGTTCCATGAACACCACCGGACCGTTAGATGCGGCCACGAACTTTCCGGTTCCGATCAGGGTCAGAAAACCCGGCACGATCGACTGCTTGAGGGCAAGACTTGGCTGAAAAGCGAGCAGGTTGCCCGAGCGAATGGTCAAGTTGCCGTTTTCCAGGTCGTACGAGTTCACGTCGAATGCCCGGTCTGCCAGCAGCATCTTGCCGGAGCCCTCCGCCACGACCCAGTCGCTCGCGTGCAGAGGCGAATGGAAGGACGTACGGACAAGTCGGTCGAGTCGGCCGTGCCCGACGCCGTTGAAGTCGATCGAGCCGTAGTAGGCGATCATCTTCCCCTTCTGCAGGAACCACTGGCTCCCCTTGAGCTCCACGCAGAAGGTGTAGGCGTTGACGTTGTCGTCGGACGGCAGCGTCATCGGGTCGAGGACCGCGGGGCCGCCGGGGGTTCCGTAGGGGGCGCTCACAGTTTCTCCTCAGACGCCTGGACGTACACCGCGCCGTTGCCGCTGAGCTCCAGCTGGAAGGCCTCGCCGGAGCCGCGGCCCACCATGTCGCGCCAGCCGAGCGCGGTGGACAGTTTGTTCCGTACGTCGCCGTGGTGGGCGACGTAGGCCTGGGGGTCGACGTGGACGGGGCGCTGCGGGGTGATGGGGATCTCGAAGACGCCGCCGTGGGCCATGACCGCCACGGCCCCGTGTCCCTTGAGGGTGGTCGTGAACAGCCCCTGCCCGCTGATCTGTCCCCGGACCATGCCCATGACCCCGCCCTGTGAGCCGAGGAACATCGTGCCCTGCTGGAGGGCACCCTCGAAGGCGAGGAGGCGGTCCGCCTCGACGCACAGTGTGTCGCCGGTGAGGTTGATCACCTGGACGTGGTGGCCGCCGTGCCCGAAGAGCACGGTGCCGCTGCCCTCGACCGTCATCAGCGGGGTGTCCTCGTTCGCCACCCGGCGGCCGATCATCGACATGATCCCGCCCTGGCCGCCGGCCATGCTCGGGGTGAAGGACACCTCGCCCTGGTAGGCGAGCATCGCGCCGCGCTGGCTGAACAGCTTCCGGCCGGGCGTGACCGTCGCCTCGACCATCTTGGAGTTGATCTCGCGGAAGGTCATGTCACACGTCCCCCGCGATCGTGTTCCGCTCGCTCGGCTGTACGTACACCAGGCCGTCCCCCTCGAACCGGATCTGGAAGGCCTCGCCGCCGCCCTCGCCCATGAGCGTGCGGAACGTCACACCGGACTGGAAGGACTGCCGCAGGTTCCCCTGGTGGGCCACGTACGCCCCCGGGTCGACCGTCAGCGGGTACTGCGCACTGACCCGCAGCACCACGGCCGGGCCGTCCGACATGATCGCCGCCTGTCCGTGCCCCTCGACGGTGGTCGTGAACAGGCCGTTGCCCTGCGAGGCGCCGCGCATGCCCGTGAAGGTCGTGCCGGTGCGCAGCCCCCCGTCGGTCGCGAGCAGGTTGCTCGACTCGACGTAGAGCTTGTCGCCCTGGAGGCCGACGAGGTTGATCTCGGAGGCGCGGTCCGCGAACCAGCACGTCCCGTGCCCCTTCACCTCCATCAGCGTCATCTGCTCGCCGGTGAGGCGCCGGGTCACCATCCCCCGGATGCCCTCGCCGCCGCCGCTCATCTTCTTGAAGGCCATCTGCCCGTCGTACGCGACCATCGAGCCGTTCTTCGCCTTCACGGCGTCCCCGGTCATGTCGACGGCGAGCACCTTGCTGCCCTGAAGTCGGAACATCGCCACGCAGCGAAGGTAGCCGCCGCCGCCCGTCGCCAACAGATCCCGTGGGTGGACTTCACCCCTGATGACACCCTTAGAGGGCTTGGTCCGACCGCGGCCGGACGACCGCCGTCCCCCTGCCGAGATCGCCCGTGGACCTCGGGGGCGCCCCGTCCTCCAGCTCGCTCTGCTTCCCCGGAGAGAACCACGAGGCCCGGCAGAGTCATGAAGAAGACGAACTGCACACGAACTCCCTGTGGTCGGCCTGGACAAGCGTCCCGCGCGCGGGAAGCCTTTGTCCCCCACTCGGTCGTCTCCCGGTGCGGACGCCGACCCCGGGCCCCGACCACCCCCCGGGGTTTGCCACAATGGGCGAGCGTTTGTGCTTGCGTTCACAAGCTGATCCGAGCCGGCCGACGTCTCTCCCACCGACTCCACCCCGAAGGTGACCCGTGGACATCAAGACCGCCACCGCCCTCCGCCGCCTCCGTCTCGTCTCGGCCCCCGAGGCGGTGTCGTTCCTGCTGCTGCTCGTCTGCTCGGTGCTGAAGCGGACGACGGACTTCAACGCGGTGCCCGCGATGGGCATGATCCACGGCGTTCTCTTCATCCTGTACGTGATCTTCTGGGCGGACGCCTGGAACCGCACCAAGTGGTCGCTGAAGACCGCCGCGCTCTACTTCGTCCTCTCCGTCCTGCCGACCGGCGGCTTCTTCGCCGAGCGCAAGCTCAAGCGCGAGGCCGAGGACGCGGTGATCGCCACCCGCGCCCGCAAGGAAGGAATCGTGGGCGCATGATCGTCGCGTTTTCCGTGACGCCGCTCGGCGTCGGCGAGGACGTGGGGGAGTACGTCGCCGACGCCGTCCGCGTGGTGCGCGAGTCGGGCCTGCCCAACCGCACCGACGCGATGTTCACCTCGATCGAGGGCGACAGCTGGGACGAGGTCATGGACGTCGTCAAGCGCGCCGTGGCCGCCGTCGAGGAGCGGGCGCCGCGGGTGTCCCTGGTGCTCAAGGCGGACATCCGGCCCAGCGTGACGGACGGTCTCACCTCCAAGGTGGAGACGGTGGAGCGGCACCTCGCCGAGTAGGGGACGCGGGGGAGGCCGTACGACGGTCGGGCACCCGTTCCAAGTCCCCGCGAGCAACCGCGACTTCGAAGGCGTCCTCGGCGACGAGGGCGCCTTCGGCGTTCTCCGGCTGTGCTCGCGCGAAGGCATTGCGGCCTGCCCGGCGGGCAGTTCCCCCCTTTGGCCCGCAATGGCTCGCGGACCCCAAGGCCCTGACCCACGATGAAGGCTCAGGGCCGAAACCCGCGTTCGCGCTGGTGAACAGGGACGGCCGCCGCTTGCTCCCGCGAAGGAAGGGTCCGAAGGATGACCACTTCGCCCTACACGTCGCAGTCGGCGTTCGACGGCTCCAGGATGCGCGTCCTCCTGCTCGTCGACCTCCATGAAGGCGCGCAGCAACAGTTCCTTGACGCGTACGAGCAGATGCGCGACCGAGTCGCCTCGGTCCCGGGTCACCTCGGTGACCAGCTCTGCCAGTCCGTGGAGAACCCCTCCCAGTGGGTCATCACGAGCGAATGGGCCACCGCCCCGCCGTACCTCGCCTGGGTGAACAGCGATGAGCATCTCGAGACGGTCCGGCCGCTGCAGAACTGCGTCCGTGAGCTCCGCTCGATGCGGTACGGCATCGTCCGCGAGACCGGCGGCGACCGTCCGGCGGCCGGTGCACTCCAGACGGCCGCACGGGTCGGCGACGGCGTGATCCGCCACGCCCTGACCTTCACCGTGAAACCCGGCTCCGAGTCCAAGGTCGCGGAGATCCTCGCCGGCTACGCCCCGCCCGAGGCCCGCGTCGACGACACCACACGGCTGCGCCGCACCACCCTGTTCATGCACGGCAACCGTGTCGTGCGCACCGTCGAGGTGGAGGGCGACCTGATGGCCGCCCTGCGGCATGTCTCCCGCCAGCCCGAGGTGCGGGCCGTCGAGGAGGCCATCAACCCCTACCTCGAGCAGGACCGCGACCTCGCCGACCCCGAGTCCGCGCGGACCTTCTTCATCCGTGCCGCCATGCCGCCCGTCCACCACGTGGCGCGCGGCGGTCCGGAGCCGTCCGACATCAGGCGGCACGCCCTCTACTACCCGGCCAAAGAGGGCTGCGGGATGGCGCTGGCCCGGTATCTCGCCCGACAGGACGAGGCGGCCGCGGCCGACCCCGCGTCCCCGGTGCACCGCAGCACCGTCTTCCAGCGCGAGGACATCGTCGTCCGTCTGATCGACGTACAGGGCGATCCCGAAACCGACCCGGTCATGGCGCTCGGCATCCACGGCCCGAGGAAGGCCGCCGTGCTGGCCCGGCTGCTCGACGGCATCGCGCTCGGCGTCACGGGACGGCTCACCGGCGAACGGGACGCCAACCGCCTCCTGGCGCACACCGACATGGCGCTGATCACCGACCGCAGGGCTGCGCAGTCCTGACGGCGCAGGCACCACCACCCCACCGACCGACCTGGAGACAGAACCATGGACAAGATGCGCCCGCGCGTCGTGGACGTCAACGAGATCGAGCCCAACCGCAAGCGCGGCGGCGACCTGCGCACCCTGCTCACCCCTGTCACGGTGGGTGCCACGAGCGGCTTCATGGGCCTGGCCATCATGCGGCCCGGCGAACGCATCAGCGAGCACTACCACCCGTACTCCGAGGAGTTCATCTACGTCGTCGAGGGCCGGCTGGAGGTCGACCTGGACGGCGAAACGTTTCCCCTCCGTGCCGACCAGGGCCTCATGATCCCCATCGACATGCGGCACCGCTTCCGCAACGTCGGTGACGAGGAGGCCCGGATGATCTTCCATCTGAGCCCGCTCGCGCCCAAGCCGAGCCTCGGCCACGTCGACACGGAGGCTCCGGAGATCAGCGACGACATCAAGCCGTACCCGCTGGTCCAGGAGGAGGGTGCGCAGCCGGAACGCCCAGGGGTGCTGTCATGACGCGGCGCGTGGCGGTCACCGGCATAGGGGTGGTCGCCCCCGGCGGGATCGGGGCACCGGCGTTCTGGGACCTGCTGTCCAACGGCCGTACGGCGACGCGCGGCATCACCCTGTTCGACCCCGAGGGCCTGCGCTCCCGGATAGCCGCCGAGTGCGACTTCGACCCGCTCGCGCACGGCCTGGACGCCGAGGTCGTCGAACGCGCCGACCGGTACATACAGTTCGCCCTGGCCGCCGCCGAGGAGGCCGTGACCGACAGCGGTGTCGACTTCGCCGCCGAGGACCCCTGGCGCGTTGCCGTGTCCCTGGGCAGCGCGGTGGGTGGCACGACCCGCCTCGAACACGACTACGTCCTGGTCAGCGAGGGTGGCCGGCGCTGGGACGTCGACCACCACGCCGCCGAGCCCCAGCTGCACCGGGCGTTCTCGCCCAGCACGCTGGCGGCCGACGTCGCCGAACGGTTCGGCGCCCAGGGCCCGGTGCAGACCGTCTCCACCGGCTGCACCTCCGGACTCGACGCCGTGGGCTACGCCTTCCACACCATCGAGGAGGGCCGCGCCGACCTCTGCATCGCCGGGGCGTCCGACTCCCCGATCTCCCCGATCACCATGGCCTGCTTCGACGCCATCAAGGCGACGTCGCCCCACAACGACGACCCGGCGCACGCCTCCCGCCCCTTCGACGCGCACCGCGACGGCTTCGTGATGGGCGAGGGCGCCGCCGTCCTCGTACTGGAGGATCTGGAGCACGCCCGGGCGCGCGGCGCCCATGTCTACTGCGAGATCAGCGGCTACGCCACCTTCGGCAACGCCTACCACATGACCGGTCTGACCAGTGAGGGCCTGGAGATGGCCCGTGCCATCGACGACGCCCTCGACCACGCGCGCGTGGACCCCACGGAGATCGACTACGTCAACGCGCACGGCTCGGGAACCCGCCAGAACGACCGGCACGAGACCGCCGCCGTCAAGAAGTCGCTGGGCTCCCACGCCTACGAGACGCCCATGAGCTCCATCAAGTCCATGGTGGGCCACTCGCTCGGCGCGATCGGCGCGATCGAGGTCGTCGCCTGTGTGCTCGCGCTGGCCCGCCAGGTGGTGCCGCCGACGGCGAACTACGAGACCCCGGACCCCGAGTGCGACCTGGACTACGTCCCGCGCACCGCTCGCTCCCGCCGGCTCGACCACGTGCTCTCCGTGGGCAGCGGCTTCGGCGGGTTCCAGTCAGCGGTGCTCCTGACGGGGCCCGGTGGAAGGAGACGACGATGAGTGGTCCACGCGCCCGGCACACCGCCGTCACGGGCATCGGTGTGGTCGCGCCCAACGGCCTGCACGCCGACACCTACTGGAAGAACGTCAAGGAGGGCGCGAGCGTCCTCGACCGGGTCACCCGTGAGGGCTGCGAGCATCTGCCGCTCCGCGTCGCGGGCGAGGTCCGCGGCTTCGACCCGTCGGCGCTGATCGAGGAGACCTTCCTCGTCCAGACCGACAAGTTCACCCACTTCGCGCTGGCGGCGGCCGACGCCGCCCTGACCGACGCCGGACTGAGCAAGTCCGCCTGGGCCGACGCGCCGTACTCCGTGGGCGTCGTCACCGCGGCCGGGTCCGGCGGCGGTGAGTTCGGCCAGCGGGAACTGCAGAAGCTGTGGGGACAGGGCTCCCGGTTCGTCGGGCCCTACCAGTCCATCGCCTGGTTCTACGCGGCCAGCACCGGCCAGATCTCCATCCGCAAGGGCTTCAAGGGCCCCTGCGGGGTGGTGGCCAGCGACGAGGCGGGCGGCCTGGACGCCGTCGCGCACGCCGCCCGTACCGTGCACCGGGGGACCGACGTGGTCGTGGTCGGGGCGGCCGAGGCGCCGCTCGCCCCGTACTCGGGCGTCTGCCAGCTCGGCTACCGCGAGCTCAGCACCGAGGCGGACCCGGCCCGCGCCTACCGCCCCTTCACCTCGGCGGCCTGCGGTTTCGTGCCTGCCGAGGGCGGTGCAGTGCTGGTCGTGGAGGACCTGGACCGGGCACGGCGCCGGGACGCGGTGGTCCGCGCCACCGTGGCCGGACACGCGGCCACCTTCACCGGCGCCTCGCGCTGGGACCGGTCGCGGGAGGGGCTCGCGCAGGCCATTCGCGGCGCCCTGGACGAGGCCGGCTGCGCACCGGAGGAGATCGACGTGGTCTTCGCCGACGCGCTGGGTGTGCCCGAGGCGGACCGCGCCGAGGCCCTCGCCCTCGCCGACGCCCTCGGCCCGCACGGCACCCGCGTGCCGGTCACGGCACCCAAGGCCGGCATCGGGCGGTCGTACTGCGGGGCGCCTCTGCTGGACATCGTGGCCGCGGTGCAGGCCATGGAGCACGGGCAGATACCGCCGACCCCGGGCGTCTTCGACATCTGTCACGACATCGACCTGGTGACCGCCACGGCACGCCCGGCCGAGCTGCGTACGGCCCTGGTCCTCAGCCGGGGACTCATGGGCTCCAACGCGGCGCTCGTCCTGCGCCGGGGTCCCGGATCCGCCGCATAGAACGACAAGGAGAACCTCATGACCACCGAAGTGAACCAACTGACCGTCGAGGAACTGGCGGCGCTGATGAAGAAGGCCGCCGGCGTCACCGTCGACCCGCAGGACCTCGAACGCCGTGCGGACACCCCCTTCGCCGAGTTCGGGCTGGACTCGCTCGGCCTCCTCGGCATCGTGGGCGAGCTGGAGAACCGGCACGGCCGGGCGCTGCCCACCGACGCGGAGCGCTGCAAGAGCCCCCGCGCCTTCCTCGCCCTGGTCAACGGCGCACTCACGACGGGAGCCTGACATGGCCGGACACACCGAGAACGAGATCACCATCGCCGCTCCCGTCGACCTCGTCTGGGACATGACGAACGACCTGGACCGCTGGCCGCAGCTCTTCAGCGAGTACGCCTCCTGCGAGGTGCTGTCCCGCGAGGGCGACACCGTGACCTTCCGCCTGACCATGCACCCCGACGAGAACGGCAAGGTGTGGAGCTGGGTCTCGGAGCGGGTCGCCGACCGCGAGAAGCTCGTCGTGCGCGCCCGCAGGGTCGAGACCGGTCCCTTCGCGTACATGAACATCGTGTGGGAGTACGAGGAGACCCCGGCCGGCACCCGGATGCACTGGACGCAGGACTTCGCCATGAAGCCCGAAGCCCCGGTCGACGACGCCGGGATGACGGACATCATCAACCGCAACTCGCCCATCCAGATGGCCCTCATCCGCGACCGTGTGGAGGCGGCATGCACCACGCACTGATCGTCGCCAGGATGGCACCGCGGTCGGCCAAGGACATCGCCGGCGTCTTCGCGGACTCCGACCGCGGCGAACTGCCGCACCTCGTCGGGGTGACCCAGCGCTCCCTGTTCCAGTTCGGCGATGTGTACATGCACTTCATCGAGGCCGAGCAGGACCCGGGACCCGCCATCGCGAAGGTGAGCGGGCACCCCGAGTTCGTCGACATCAGCCGCCGGCTGGAGGCGTTCGTCAGTCCGTACGACCCGCAGACCTGGCGGAGTCCGAAGGACGCGATGGCCCGGCGCTTCTACCACTGGCAGAAGGACTGACCGGGGAAGCCGCCCGAACGGGGAAGGCCGCCGCCCGCGCTGACCGAGCGCGGGCGGCGGCCTTCTTCTTTCCCCTGCCTGCGGTTACGACCGGGCGAGCCCCGGCATCAGCCGCAGCGCGTTCTCCCGGTTGATGCCCCGGAGTTGCTCCTCCGAGAGGAAGGGGTCGCTGTCCAGGGCCGGTGTCACGCTGTCGATGAGGACATGTGCGGGCGTGGGCGGCCAGTCGGTGCCGAAGAGGATGCGGTCGGGGTCGACCGTGGCCAGCAGGGTGGGCGTGGCCGAGGGGGACATGGGTCCGGCCGTGTCGAAGTAGAACCGGTGCAGGTAATCACGGACCCGGCCGGGCTCGATCGGCGGGTCGATCCGTCCGCCGAAGAGTTCGAGGCGGGTGGCCATGTAGGGGAGGAAGCCCCCTCCGTGCGGCAGCACGAAGCTGAGATTCGGATAGCGGTCCAGGGTGCCGTTCCTGATGAGGTTGACGGCCGCGCGGGTGGTGTCCAGCAGGAAGTCGCACACGAAGGGCGGCATCCCCGGCATTCCCGGGGCACCGTCCTTCCCGGCCGGTACGTCCATGGGGTGCGTGCTGATGACCGCGGACCGCTCGTTCAGCTCCTGGAGCAGACGGTCGTGCGACGCGTCGCCGAGGAAGATGCCGTCCATGCTCGTGCGCGTGCTCACCCCGATGGCACCGAGCTCGTCCAGGCCGTACCCGATGCTCCACGAGGACAGTTCCAGGTCGTCGAGGAAGATCGGGGTGAAGAACGCGAAGCGCGCGGGGTTGGCCTCCACGACGTCGGCCGCCGCCCGCAGGGCGACACGTGCGCTCTCCTGGCGCTCGGCGCGCTCCCGCAGCCGGCCGAGCATGGCGACGGTCATCACGGAGGTGCCGATGCCCGTCTTGTCCATGATCTCCAGTGCCGCCGTCAGGTCCCAGCGTGTCCACCAGGGCAGCTTCTCGCGGTTGACGACACCTCGTTCCTCCGCCCAGTCCAGCCAGGCCGGGGCGGTGAAGTGGTGGTGGACGTCGATGCGTCCGGCAGGGGTCATGGGGCGTCCTCGTCGTTCGGTGGGGGTGAGGGGAGGGACCAGCGGGGTCCGGTCGGGGTTCAGTCGCGGCAGAGCACGCTCTGCAGCACCTTCGTCAGGACGCGGTCGGCGTCCGGCATCGCGGCGTCCGCCCGCCAGGCGACGAATCCGTCGGGACGTACGAGCACGGCACCGTCCTCGGCGGTGCCGTGCAGCTCCGCCCAGTCGGAGTCCGCGTCGGGGGCGAGGTCGTGATCGGGGCCCGTGCCCACGAGATACGCCTCGACGGGGACACCCAGGTTGCCCGCGGCCTTCTCCACCGCGGCCCGCCACTTCTGCCCCCCGGACCCGGCGAGCAGCACGAAGGACCGCTCGTACAGATCGAGCGTGGAGATCCTGGTGGCCCCGCGCATGACCCACATGTGGGGTGCCCGGCTGCCCGGTTCGCCGCCGAGCCGGAACGCGTCGGGGACGATCGGCTGCTCTGGCGGGACACCCACCACGGCGTTCGAGGCGTACCGGTAGCACAGGGCGACGGTCATCAGGTCGGCCGGATCGTTGTTGCGTCCGGCGGCCGGGCTGAACCCCGGGTGCTGTTCGTCGGCCGCCTGGACGCATGCGCGGGTGCCGGTCGCGAGGGCGACGGGGCGGCGTTCGAGCTCATAGCTGTCGAGCAACGACGGACAGCCCCAGCCGCGCAGCACCGCCGCCAGCTTCCAGGCGAGGTTGTGGGCGTCCTGGATCCCGGTGTTGGAGCCGAACGCCCCGGTGGGCGGCATCTCGTGGGCCGAGTCACCGGCCAGGAAGACCCGGCCCTCGCCGTAGCTGTCGGCGACCCGCTTCGAGGCGTGCCAGGGTGCCCTGCCGGTGATCTCGACGTCGATGTCCGGCGCGCCGACGGCCGCGCGGATGTGCGCGGCCAGCCGCTCGTCGGTGAAGTCCTCCAACTCCTCACGCCGGTCGGGGTGCCAGGGAACGTGGATCACCCAGCGCTCCTCGTTGTCCACCGGCAGCAGGGCGCCCTCGCCGTCGGGGTCGGTGACGTAGCAGACGACGAATCGTTTCTCTCCGACGTGGTTCTTCAGCGCCCTGCTGCGGAACGTGACGCTGACGTTGTGGAACAGCTCGCCCGGACCCGACTGGCCGATCCCCAGGTGATTGCGGATGGGGCTGCGGGGCCCGTCGGCGGCCACCAGGTACTCGGCGTTCACGCTGTAGGTCTCGCCGGTGTCCCGGTTCCTGACCCGGGCCGTCACTCCGTCGCCGTGCTCCGCGAAGGAGAGCAGCTCCGTGCCGAAGCGGATGTCGGCGCCCTGCTCGCGGGCGTACTCCAGCAGCACCGGTTCGAGATCGTTCTGGCTGCACAGGCACCAGCCGGACGAGCTCACCCGGGTGATGTCCATGCCTCCGGAGATGTCCCCGATGATCCAGCGGCGCTGCGTCCCCGTGAGGGTGTCCACCTGGAGGATGCCGTCGTTCCCGGCGAGCACACGGGCCGCCTCCCGGATGCGTGACTCCAGTCCGGCGGTCCGGTAGATCTCCATCGTGCGCACGTTGTTGCCGCGGCCACGCGGGTGCGTCGATGTCGCGGCATGGCGTTCCACGACCATGTGCTCGATTCCCAGACGCCCGAGGAAAACCGAAGTGGAAAGACCCACCAGGGATCCGCCGACGATGAGAACTGGTACAGATTCGGCTTCGTGTCCGCTCACGTCGACGATGTTTACCAAGTCGGACTGTCACACACACGTCGTCCGGCGACCCGACCCATATGGCGCAGCGCCGTTTGCGGCGCCCTGCGGCCCGGGAAACGGTGGCACTGATCACGGAAAATTCACGCCGACCCGGGGACCAGTCATGACGCAAGCGTTCGCATCCGAGGAATCCGAGGCAATGTCGTCCGAGGAGGCCGCGGCCGCGGCTTCCTCATGCAGCCGGGAGTTCCGCGCCAACCCGCATCCCGTCTATGCCGCGCTCCGGGAGACGGCGCCGGTGTGCCCGCTGTCGCCGCCCCACGGTGTGGAGACGTACCTGATCACGCGTTATGACGACGCCCGAGCCGCACTGGCCGACCCCCGGCTCAGCAAGGACATGTACGGCGCCATCGACGCCTACCACCGCATCTTCGGTGACTCGTCGATCGCGCTCGACGACAACATGCTCTTCTCGGACCCGCCGAAGCACACCAGGCTCCGCCGGATCGTCGGCAACACCTTCACCCCGAAGCGGGTGGAATCGCTGCGGACGCGCGTGCAGCAGATCACCGACGACCTGCTCGACCAGTGTCCGACGACCGGCCCGGTGAATCTGCTCCCGGAATTCTGCTTCCCGCTGCCCCTCCATGTGATCTGTGAACTCCTGGGCGTTCCGGAGGACGAGCGGAAACAGGCCCAGGAATGGTCCGCCACCGTCGCACAGACCGGTTTTGGACCGGAGGCGAGGAAGAAGCTGGAGATCGCCGAGGGAAATCTGCGCGACTATCTGGTGGACCTGTGCGCGAGAAAGCGCAGGGAGCCGGACGCGGGTCTGCTCAGCGCGCTCGTCACCGCTCAGGACCAGGAGGGCTCGCTCACCGACCACGAACTCGTCTCGACGGCGTGGGTGCTCCTCTTCGCGGGCCACAAGTCGACGGCGTACCAGATCGGGAACGCGGTCTACCACCTGCTCAGCCGGCCGGACCAGAAGGAGCTGGCGCTGCGGGACGCGAGCGCGATGAACGCGGCCATCGAGGAGATCTTCCGCTTCGAGACCTCCGTGGAGAACTCCACGTTCCGTCACGCCAAGGAGGACATCGTCATCCGGGACACGCTCATCCCCAAGGGTGCGCTCGTCCAGATCTCCATCACCGGGGCCAACCGCGACCCGGATATGTTCACCGCGCCGAACGAGCTGGACATCTCGCGCCCGAACGTCCAGGCCACGCATCTCGCCTTCGGCTACGGCCCGCACTACTGCGTCGGCGCGCCCCTGGCCAGGCTGGAGATGCAGATCGCCCTGGGCACGCTCTTCGGCCGCCACCCCCGCATGGCACTCGCCGGCGCCCCCGAGGACGCCCGCTGGATGACCGTGCCGTTCCCCGCCTTCCGCGGACTGGCGGAACTTCCCGTCGTCCTCGACCCGTCATGACCGCCGGCACCTCGGACCCCGCGCGGGTGCGGGTGATCCGGCTGCTGCGGGTGCGCGAGGGGATGGAGGAGGAGTTCGTACGGACGTACGGAGATGTCCGTGCCGGAGCGGAACGACTGCCCGGGCACCTCGGCGAACAACTGTGCCGCTCCCTGGAGGACCCGGCCCAATGGCTGCTCACCAGCGAATGGGCCGACCTCGAAGCCATCAAGAGCTGGCGCACCGGCTCCGCCCACCGGACCCTGGTCGAGCCGATGAACGCCTGTCTGCACGACGATCGGTGGACAGGGGTCTTCCATGTGAGAGAGACGGTGGAGGACCACTAGGGCGGGCCGACCGATAGGCGAGACGGGGCTGACCAGCATATGACCGGCCGGTAGGGTCGGCCCCGTGCCGAAGCCGCTCAGTCTGCCCTTCGATCCCATCGCGCGCGCCGACGAACTCTGGAAGCAGCGCTGGGGAAACGTGCCGTCCATGGCCGCCATCACGTCGATCATGCGCGCACACCAGATCCTGCTCGCCGAGGTCGACGCGGTGGTCAAGCCGTACGGCCTGACCTTCGCGCGCTACGAGGCGCTGGTGCTGCTCAACTTCTCCAAGGGCGGCGAGCTGCCGATGTCCAAGATCGGCGAGCGGCTCATGGTGCATCCCACGTCCGTGACGAACACCGTCGACCGGCTGGTCAGATCGGGCTTCGTGGACAAGCGTCCCAACCCCAACGACGGACGTGGCACGCTCGCCTCCATCACCGACAAGGGCCGCGAGGCCGTCGAGGCGGCCACCCGTGACCTGATGGCCATGGACTTCGGGCTCGGGGTGTACGACGCCGACGAGTGCGGAGAGATCTTCGCCATGCTGCGCCCGCTGCGGGTGGCGGCGCAGGACTTCGAGGAGAGCTGAGCCCGGGGCAAGATCCGCCGGAACGGGTGGTTACGCTCATAGGCATGAAGAAGAGCGTGCTGACGCGCTACCGCGTCATGGCCTACGTGACCGGTGTCCTCCTCGTCCTGCTCACGCTGGGCGTCATCGCCAAGTACCTGCTGAAGATGGACGGCGCCGACGGCTTCACGAGCGTCGTCGGAATCGCGCACGGCTGGCTCTACGTGCTGTACCTGGTCTTCGCCTTCGACCTGGGCTCCAAGGCGAAGTGGCCGGTGAAGCGACAGCTGTGGGTGCTGCTGGCCGGAACGATCCCGACGGCCGCCTTCTTCGTGGAGCGCAAGGTCACGCACGAGCTCGAGGCCCAGGTCGCGGAGGACGCGGCAGCGGTCGCGAAGGCCTGATCGAACACCTGGCCGACACCTGATCGAAGCCGCCGCAAAGTCCGCTTTTGCGGCGGTTTTCCTGGCCATATTACTAGGACGTCCAAGTAAATCTTCGCCAGCCGTCGACATTTACTAGGACGTCCAAGTAAATTTGATGGTATGGACGCTGACGCCATCGAGGAGGGCCGCCGTCGCTGGCAGGCCCGGTACGACGCCGCGCGCAAGCGCGACGGTGACTTCACCACGCTCTCCGGGGATCCCGTGGAGCCGGTGTACGGGCCCCGGCCGGGTGATGGCTACGAGGGCTTCGAGCGGATCGGGTGGCCCGGAGAGTACCCCTTCACGCGCGGACTGTATCCGACCGGCTACCGAGGGCGGACGTGGACCATCCGGCAGTTCGCCGGGTTCGGGAACGCCGAGCAGACCAACGAGCGGTACAAGATGATCCTCGGCAACGGCGGAGGCGGTCTCTCGGTCGCCTTCGACATGCCGACGCTGATGGGCCGCGACTCCGACGACCCGCGCTCGCTGGGCGAGGTCGGGCACTGCGGTGTCGCCATCGACTCCGCCGCCGACATGGAGGTCCTGTTCAAGGACATCCCGCTGGGCGACGTGACGACGTCGATGACCATCAGCGGCCCGGCCGTGCCGGTCTTCTGCATGTATCTGGTGGCGGCCGAGCGCCAGGGCGTCGACCCGGGCATCCTCAACGGCACGCTCCAGACCGACATCTTCAAGGAGTACATCGCCCAGAAGGAGTGGCTCTTCCAGCCCGAGCCGCACCTTCGCCTGATCGGCGACCTCATGGAGTACTGCGCGGCCGGCATCCCCGCCTACAAGCCGCTGTCCGTCTCCGGCTACCACATCCGCGAGGCCGGCGCGACGGCCGCGCAGGAGCTGGCGTACACGCTCGCGGACGGCTTCGGGTACGTGGAGCTGGGCCTGTCCCGCGGCATGGACGTCGATGTGTTCGCCCCCGGCCTGTCCTTCTTCTTCGACGCGCACGTCGACTTCTTCGAGGAGATCGCCAAGTTCCGGGCCGCCCGCCGGATCTGGGCGCGCTGGATGCGGGACGTGTACGGGGCGAAGACCGACAAGGCGCAGTGGCTGCGTTTCCACACGCAGACCGCCGGTGTCTCGCTGACCGCCCAGCAGCCGTACAACAACGTCGTGCGTACGGCCGTGGAGGCGCTGGCGGCCGTGCTCGGCGGGACCAACTCGCTGCACACCAACGCCCTCGACGAGACCCTCGCGCTGCCCTCCGAGCAGGCCGCGGAGATCGCCCTGCGCACGCAGCAGGTCCTCATGGAGGAGACCGGGGTCGGCAACGTGGCCGATCCGCTGGGCGGTTCCTGGTACGTCGAGCAGCTGACCGACCGGATCGAGGCCGACGCCGAGAAGATCTTCGAGCAGATAAAGGAACGAGGGCTGCGGGCCCACCCGGACGGGCAGCACCCCGTCGGGCCGATCACCTCCGGCATCCTGCGGGGGATCGAGGACGGCTGGTTCACCGGGGAGATCGCCGAGTCGGCGTTCCGGTACCAGCGGGCCCTGGAGAAGGGCGAGAAGCGGGTCGTCGGCGTCAACGTCAACACCGGCTCCGTCACCGGCGATCTGGAGATCCTCCGGGTCAGCCACGAGGTGGAGCGCGATCAGGTCAGGGTGCTGGCCACGCGCAAGTCCGGCCGCGACGACGCCGCGGTGCGCACCGCGCTCGAGGCCATGCTCACCGCCGCCCGCAACGGCACCAACATGATCGAGCCGATGCTCGACGCCGTACGCGCCGAGGCGACCCTGGGCGAGATCTGCGACGTGCTGCGGGACGAGTGGGGGGTGTACACCGAGCCCGCGGGCTTCTGAGGTGCTCTGAGCAGGAGGGCGGTCGTCCGCCCTCCTGTTCTCAGTCCCCGGCGGCGTCTGCGGCTCCCGTCAGCCCCAGCAGCAGTACCTGTGTGAAGCCGTGCACCCATTCCTCGTCCGCCGGGTGGCCGCTCACCAGCGTGCGGTGGACCACCGCACCCGCCACCAGGTCGAAGATGAGGTCGACCGTGCGGGCGGAATCCGCGGGGTCGGTCTCCGAGGGGAGCTCGCCCCTGCACTGGGCGCGCTCCCGGCCCTCCACGACCAGCCGCTTCTGGCGGTCGACGATCGAGGCACGGATGCGTTCGCGCAGGGCGTCGTCGCGTGTGGACTCCGCGACCACCGCCATCAGGCCACTCTTCGCCTCCGGGCGGGCCAGGATCGCCGCGAACTGGAGCACGACGCCCTCGATGTCCGCGGCGAGACTTCCCCGGTCGGGCAGCCGGAGTTCGTCGAAGAGTTCGGCCACCGCGTCGACGACCAGCTCGTTCTTCCCGGACCAACGGCGATACAAGGTCGTTTTTGCAACCCCCGCGCGCGTGGCCACGTCTCCCAGGGTGAGCTTGGACCAGCCCAGTTCGACCAGCGCCTCCCGCGTCGCCGCCAGGATCGCGGCGTCGGCGGCGGCGCTGCGGGGGCGTCCGGGACGGGTGGCGGCGGTGCGGCTCTGCATCCCATGACCATAACCGGACGGTTCGTGTGTGCTCGTGAGGGAGATCACGGGAGGGTGGTGTTCGCGGGGGTCGTGTTGGCATTACGCTACGACTCGTAGCGAAAGCGACGACCACAGGCGTGGGGTGGGGACCCGGCGCCGAACACCATCGAGCAGAACCTGCTTTCCGACCACTTTTCACACGCGCGCGCCGGACGGGGGAGGATAGACGCATGCAGCCACGGAACATGTCCATGAGCGGAGTCGTCGACCTCGCCGCGGTGAAGGCGGCCCAAGAGGCCAAGGCAAAGGCGGAGCAGGCGCGTGCCGAGACCGCGCGACAGGGCGGAGCGGGTGCTGTCTCGCCCGCCGACCTCGTCATCGATGTGGATGAGGCGGGCTTCGAGCGGGACGTCCTTCAGCGGTCCGCCGAAGTGCCCGTCGTCATCGACTTCTGGGCCGAGTGGTGCGAGCCCTGCAAGCAGCTCAGCCCGTTGCTGGAGCGGCTCGCCGTCGAGTACAACGGCCGGTTCCTCCTCGCCAAGATCGACGTCGACGCCAACCAGATGCTGATGCAGCAGTTCGGCGTGCAGGGGATCCCGGCCGTGTTCGCCGTCGTCGCCGGGCAGGCGCTGCCGCTCTTCCAGGGGGCCGCCGGCGAGGGGCAGATCCGCGAGACGCTCGACCAGCTCGTCACGGTGGCCGAGCAGCGGTTCGGCCTGACCGGTCTCACGGTCGACCCGGAAGCCGAGCCGGGCGCCGCGCCGGCCGCTCCCACCGTCGCGGCCGGTCCCCACGACGTCCTGCTCGAGGCCGCCGTACAGGCCCTGGACGCGGGCGACTTCGCCGGTGCCGTCCAGGCGTACAAGAACGTGCTGAGCGACGATCCGTCGAACTCCGAGGCCAAACTCGGGCTCGCCCAGGCCGAGTTGCTCCAGCGGGTGCAGGGTGCCGACCCGCAGCAGGTGCGCAAGGACGCCGCCGAGAAGCCCTCCGACGCGCAGGCGCAGATCGCCGCCGCCGACCTGGATCTGGTGGGCGGACATGTGGAGGACGCCTTCGGGCGGCTCATCGAGGCCGTGCGGCGCACGGTGGGTGACGACCGGGACACCGTACGGATTCGGCTGTTGGAGCTCTTCGAGGTCGTGGGCGCCGACGATCCGCGGGTGGCGGCGGCCCGCAGGGCGCTGGCGCGTGCCTTGTTCTGACCGTGTTTGCGAGCGGGGCGGTAGCCCTGTTCTGACCAGTCGCTAAACGCAAGGGCATGTGTTGCCCGAGTGAAAGATCTGCCGACAGAGGACCAGTGCGGCCGCGCTTTACCAAATCTTGGTAATCGCGGCCGCAGTTACTGCGGGTAAGTCGCGGGCGTCGTTCTGTCGGTTTCTGTCTCGTGATTCCTGGATTTGTCCGGTCACTTGAGGCCACCCTGCGTCGTCGGCCGAGACCGGCGGGTCGTTGTTCGGTTATCCGGCCGTTACTACTGAGTAACGAAGCCCCTTGTGCGGGCGGCGAGAATGCACCACGATCGGCCACGCTCGGTCCGTTCCCGTACCCCGACAGCCGGTTGGGTCGCGGGAGTTCCTGGGTCCCCACCGAGCAGAGTCGGCGGCAGTGGCGCCGGCTCTTGGACAGGGGGGTCTTCGCCCACCCGGCGAAGCCTGTCCGGCAGGGTTGTGCGTGATGCGTGTCAGGCGCGACCAGTGGTTGTCGCTCGGGGGTGATCGCCGGTGATTCGGGTGCGATTCGCGCCTCCGAGTACGGGCGCTCTCCTTCCCGAGGACGTAGCACTTCTCCCATCCCTGCCCGGCTGAGCCGTCGTGCCGACAGTGGCAGCCAGGGTCAGGAGATGTACGTCCGAGAAGGAGGAAATATGGAGTCCCAGGTGCGTGGCGGGACCAGATGGAAGCGGTTCGCTGTGGTCATGGTGCCCAGCGTCGCCGCCACGGCTGCGATAGGTGTCGCCCTCGCGCAGGGCGCTCTCGCCGCGTCGTTCAGTGTCTCCGGCCAGTCGTTCAAGGTCACCACCGACAAGCTGGTCGGTAACGGTTTCTCGCAGTACGGCGCTCTTGACGAGGGCTACACGCTCTCCGGCAAGAAGACGGTTCACCCCGTCGCCGTCTCGGGATTCAAGACCGCGACGATCAGCAACATGTGCCAGTCCGTGGTCACGCCCGACATCCCGATCCTCGGGAGCGTCAGCCTGATCCTGCGGGCGGGCGAAGACCCGAACAAGCCGGTCGAGGCCAAGAACCTCTACATCGACGTCGCCGACCTCGAGGCCGACGCGACGTTCGAGAACATCGACATCGGTGTTGCCGCCAAGGACGCCAACAAGGGTCCGGGCATGAAGGGCGGCGGCGAGCAGGCCAACCCCTTCGGGTTCGCCCAGCAGGCCGACAAGGCCACGCTGAGCAACGTGAAGCAGACGGCGTGGGCGACCACCGCCGGAACCTTCAAGCTCAGCGGTCTGAAGATGTCGCTGTCGACGGGTGTCAAGGAGTGCTACTAAGCACTCTCTGACGGGCGGGGGAGCCGATGGCGCCCCCGCCCGTCAACTCTAAGCCCGCTTTCTTCACATGTGGTCACACGGCCGCGACACATCACCGCATCACCTTCGCACCACCACCACAGCGAAGCCGTACCAGGGAGCTGTTTTCGATGAGCGCCGAGACTCCTGCCGCGCCCGGTCATGACGAGCACTACCTCCGGGTCTTTCGGCGGAACTTCCGCGCCTGGCGCGGTGCGCGGCCCTTCTGGGCCGGTCTGTTCGTCATGCTCGGCGGACTCCCCATCGCCTACTTCCCTTACGCGAACCTTCAGATCGGCCACCTGACGCTGGCGATGCAGACCGCGGGGGGCTCCAGCTCCCTGATCATCGGTGTGCTGCTCGTCGTCCTCGGCTTCACTCTCTGGTTCCAGAAGCACGTCCGCACCTTCGCGGGCGTCGCGGCGATCCTGCTGGCGCTTGTTTCCATCCCGCTGTCCAACCTCGGTGGCTTCCTCATCGGCTTCCTCTTCGCCCTCGTGGGCGGGGCCATGGCCGTGTCATGGGTGCCCGGCGGGGACGCCGACGCAACTCCGGCGAAGACGGACACGACGGGCGGGGGGAACGCACCCGAGGGTGCCGCGGACCCCGACACCACGATCCTGAAGCCCGTGGTGGGCGAGCCGAACGATCTGTCAGGAACGAGCCCGGCGAACGGGGCGAACGGGAGGCACAGTGCCGGCTGACGAGGTGACCCACGGGACTGAGGTGGACAAGTCCCGTGCGAGAACCGGGCCGCGACACGCGGCGCCCAAGAAGCCGCTGTTCACCAGGTTCCACATGCCGGCAGGCAAGGCGATAGCCCTGGCGGCGATGCCGACCGCCGTCCTCATGGGCATGGGCTTCACGCCCACGCTCGCGCAGGCCGACAGCGACAACGCCACCAAGCCGACGTCCAACAGCCTGACGGCGGACGAGTACAAGGACTGCGTGGCGGCGCTGACGGACGACGCGTCGGCGTCCCCGTCCCCGAGCGCCAGTGAGTCCACGGACAAGGACGAGACGGCGGAGCCCACTCCGTCGGCCTCCGACGACCAGGACTCCGCGGACTCCTCCGACTCCTCGGGTTCCTCGGACTCTTCGGGTTCGTCGGACTCCGCGGGCGACTCCTCTTCGTCGGATTCAGGTTCCGACGACGCGGCCGAGCCCACGCCGTCACCGTCGGCGAGCAAGTCGAGCGAGGCCCAGTCCGGCGACACGGCCACGGCGTCCCCCTCGCCGTCCGAGAGCGGCGGCAACCTGCTGGAGGACATCGGCGACGCCATCTCCGGCGTCTTCACGGGCGGTTCGACGGCCGAGGAGAGCGCGAGCCCGACGCCGTCCGCGAGCGAGAGTGAGACGGCCTCGTCCGGCTCCTCGGATTCGTCCGACTCCTCCGACTCCTCCGACAAGGACACCGACGAGGCGTCCGACCCCGTGAAGGAGACGACCGACAAGGTCACCGACACGGTCAAGGACACCGTCGGGGGCGCCACCGACAAGGCGTCCGAGGCGGCGAAGGACGTCACCGAGGCGGCCGAGGACGCGGCCGGCGAGGCCACCGCCACGCCGAGCCCCTCCGAGAGTTCCACCACGGACCCGGAGAACTGCCCGGTCGCCACGGACGAGGAGGGCGGCGTCGACAACACCGTGCCGCTCCCCGACGACCCGTGGTTCCTGAACGCCAGCTCGCTGCTGCTGAAGGGCGCCGACTACCAGGGCGTCGTCGAGGTGAAGACGGCCAACGGCACCAAGAAGAAGGTGCTGAAGTACGTCATCTCCGACGGCACCGACATCGGCGACCTGCACCAGACGGTGCAGGACAAGCAGTCCGGCAAGACCTACCACGTGCAGGCGGCCGAGGGCTCGACGTCCACGATCCGCAACGGCAAGACGGTGATGTACACCGAGAGCATCTCGGGGAATCTGCTCGGCCTGATCCCGATCACCTTCGATCCGGAGCACCCGCCGCCGCTGAACATCCCGCTGATCTACTTCACCAAGGTGAAGGTCACCCAGGCCGGCCAGTTCGGCGGCACCCTGCACGTGCCGGGTCTGCACAACTACGTGACCGACTGAGCCGGACGTCCGAGGCGCACGCCTCCACAAGCCCGTTCGGGAGCCGCAGAAACACTGAGGGCGCCCCCTTCCACAGGGGGCGCCCTCAGTGTCTTGCAAGGCCCTTATGGGCGCTCATGAGGCTGCTGCGGTCAGTTCTGTCCGCCGCCGAGGTGGTGCACCCGCACCATGTTGGTGGTGCCGGGGACTCCGGGCGGGGAGCCGGCCGTGATGACCACGATGTCGCCCTCGTTGAACAGGCCGAGCTTGACGATCTCCTGGTCCACCAGGTCGACCATCTCGTCGGTGCTGTTCACGAACGGGACGACATGCGGCTCGACGCCCCAGCTGAGGGTCATCTGGTTGCGGGTGGACTCGTCCGTGGTGAACGCGATGATCTGCTGGGCGGCGCGGTAGCGGCTCAGGCGGCGGGCGGTGTCGCCGGACTGGGTGAAGGCGACCAGGCCCTTGCCGCCGAGGAAGTCGGCGATCTCGCAGGCCGCGCGGGCGACCGAACCGCCCTGCGTGCGCGGCTTCTTGCCGGGGACCAGGGGCTGCAGGCCCTTGGACAGCAGCTCCTGCTCGGCCGCGGTGACGATCTTCGACATCGTCCGGACGGTCTCGATCGGGTAGGCGCCGACCGAGGACTCCGCCGACAGCATGACGGCGTCCGCGCCGTCCAGGATCGCGTTGGCCACGTCGGAGGCCTCGGCGCGGGTCGGACGGGAGTTGGTGATCATCGACTCCATCATCTGGGTCGCCACGATCACCGGCTTGGCGTTGCGACGGCACAGCTCGATGAGCCGCTTCTGCACCATCGGGACCTTCTCGAGCGGGTATTCGACGGCGAGGTCACCACGGGCGACCATCACGGCGTCGAACGCCATCACGACGTCCTCCATGTTCGCCACCGCCTGCGGCTTCTCCACCTTGGCGATGACGGGGACGCGGCGGCCCTCCTCGTCCATCACCTTGTGGACGTCCTGCACGTCGTGGGCGTCCCGGACGAAGGACAGCGCGACCATGTCGCAGCCCATGCGCAGCGCGAACCGAAGGTCCTCGACGTCCTTCTCGGACAGCGCCGGCACGTTCACGGCCGCGCCGGGCAGGTTGATGCCCTTGTGGTCGGAGACGACGCCGCCCTCGATGACGATCGTCTTCACCCGGGAGCCCTCGACCTCGGTGACCTTCAGCTCGACGTTGCCGTCGTTGATGAGGATCTGGTCGCCCTTGGCGACGTCGCCCGGCAGGCCCTTGTAGGTCGTTCCGCAGATCTGCTTGTCGCCCGGGACGTCCTCGGTCGTGATGACGAACTCGTCACCGCGCTCCAGCTCGACCGGACCCTCGGCGAAGGTCTCCAGACGGATCTTCGGGCCCTGGAGGTCGGCGAGGACACCGATGGCCCGCCCGGTCTCCTCGGCGGCGGCCCGCAGGCGTTCGTAACGCCCCTGGTGGTCTTCGTGCGTGCCATGGCTGAAGTTGAAGCGGGCCACATTCATGCCCGCCTCGATCAGCCCGACAAGCTGTTCGTGGGAGTCGACCGCGGGGCCGAGAGTACAGACGATTTTCGAACGGCGCATGGGACGATCCTATCGGTTTGTTTCGCTACGGAATATTCCGTCTGGCGGAAGATACAAATGAGCTGCGCATTGCTCAGCCGTGTTACTCAGCCGTTGCTCTTCCCCACCAGTGCGTAGGTCTGCGTCGCGATCTCCAGTTCTTCATCCGTCGGCACCACCGCGACCGCCACCCTCGCGCCCGAGGGCGAGATCAGCCGCGGCTGGTCACCGCGAACGGCGTTCAGCCCGGGGTCCACCGTGAGGCCCAGTTGTTCCAGGCCCGCCATGGCGGCCTCCCGCACCGGTGCCGCGTTCTCGCCGACGCCGGCCGTGAACGCGATGGCGTCCACCCGGCCGAGCACGGCGTAATAGGCGCCGATGTACTTCTTCAGTCGGTGAATGTAGATGTCGAAGGCCAATTGGGCCCGCTCGTCACCTTCGTCGATCCGCCGGCGGATCTCCCGCATGTCGTTGTCGCCGCACAGGCCGATCAATCCGCTCTTCTTGTTGAGAAGAGTGTCGATTTCCGCGATGGACATTTCGCCAACACGCGCCAAATGGAAGATGACGGCGGGATCCAGGTCACCCGATCGCGTACCCATCACGAGCCCCTCCAAGGGCGTCAGCCCCATGGAGGTGTCCACGCACTTCCCGCCGCGCACGGCGGACGCCGACGCGCCGTTGCCGAGGTGCAGCACGATGACGTTCACGTCCTCGGGCGCCTTGCCCAGCAGCTCCGCGGTGGCCCGGGAGACGTAGGCGTGCGAGGTGCCGTGGAAGCCGTACCGGCGGATCCGGTGCCGGTCCGCGGTCTCGACGTCGATCGCGTAGCGGGCGGCCGACTCCGGCATCGTGGTGTGGAACGCGGTGTCGAAGACGGCGACCTGGGGCAGGTCAGGCCGCAGCGCCTGGGCGGTGCGGATGCCGGTGAGGTTGGCCGGGTTGTGCAGCGGGGCCACCGGTATGAGCCGCTCGATCTCGGCGAGTACGGCGTCGTCGACGACGGTCGGCTCGGTGAAGTGCTTGCCGCCGTGAACCACCCGGTGGCCGATCGCGGCCAGCTCCGGGGAGTCGAGCCCGAGGCCGTCCTGGGCGAGCTCCGCCGCCACGGCCTTGAGGGCGGCGTCGTGGTCGGTGATCGACCCGGTCCACTCGCGGCTCTCTCCGCCGCCCGCCAGCGGGCTGTGCTTGAGCCGGGAGACCTGCTCGCCGATGCGCTCGACGAGGCCCGCGGCCAGCCGGCTGCCGTCGCGCATGTCGAGCAGCTGGTACTTCACCGACGAGGAGCCGGAGTTGAGGACGAGGACGCGGGTGGCGATCACTGGGCGGAGGCCTTCGTGTCGGAGGAGAGGGCGGGGGACTGGGACTGGATCGCCGTGATGGCGACGGTGTTGACGATGTCCGAGACAAGAGCGCCCCGGGACAGGTCGTTGACCGGCTTGCGCAGACCTTGCAGCACCGGGCCGACCGCGATGGCGCCGGCCGAGCGCTGCACGGCCTTGTAGGTGTTGTTACCCGTATTGAGGTCCGGGAAGATCAAAACCGTTGCCTGCCCCGCCACTTCGGATTCCGGCAGCTTGGTCGCGGCGACGGTGGGCTCCACGGCGGCGTCGTACTGGATCGGCCCCTCGATCTTCAGATCGGGCCGCCGCTCGCGCACCAGCTCGGTCGCCTCGCGCACCTTGTCGACATCGGCGCCGGAACCGGACGTACCCGTGGAGTACGACAGCATCGCCAACCGCGGCTCCACGCCGAACTGCTCGGCGGTGGCGGCCGCCTGGATGGCGATGTCGGCCAGCTGCTCGGCGTTCGGGTCCGGGTTCACCGCGCAGTCGCCGTAGACGAGGACCCGGTCGGCCAGGCACATGAAGAAGACGGACGAGACGATGTCGGCGTCCGGCTTGGTCTTGATGATCTCGAAGGCGGGCCGGATGGTCGCCGCCGTCGAGTGGACGGACCCGGAGACCATGCCGTCCGCTAGACCCTCCTCCACCATCAGCGTGCCGAAGTAGTTCACATCGGAGACGACGTCGTACGCCAGCTCGACCGTGACCCCCTTGTGGGCCCGGAACTGGGCGTACCGCTCGGCGAACGAGTCACGCAGCTCGCTGGTCGCCGGGTCGATCAGCTGGGTGTCGCCCAGGTCGATGCCGAGATCGGCGGCCTGCTTGCGGATCCGGTCGACCGGGCCCAGGAGGGTGAGGTCGCAGACGTTCCGCCGCAGCAGCACCTCCGCGGCGTGCAGGACGCGCGGCTCGGTGCCCTCGGGCAGCACGATGCGGCGCATGTTCGAGCGTGCCTGCTCCAGCAGCTTGTGCTCGAACATCATCGGCGTGACCCGGTCGCTGTTCGGCGCCGAGACCCGCTTCAGCAGGTCACCGGTGTCGACGTACCGCTCGAACAGGCCGAGCGCGGTCTCCGCCTTGCGCGGGGTGGTCGCGTTCAACTTCCCTTCCAGCGAGAAGAGCTGCTCGGCGGTGGGGAAGCTGTAGCCGGGGACCGACAGCACCGGCGTGCCCGGGGCCAGGCGGGCGGCGAGGGTGAGGATCTCGTCGCCGGGGCGCTCGTCCAGGGTGAGCAGCACACCGGCGATCGGCGGGGTACCGGCGCTGTGCGCGGCCAGGGAGCCGACGACCAGGTCGGCGCGGTCGCCCGGGGTGACGACCAGGCAGCCCGGGGTCAGGGCGGTCAGGAAGTTCGGCAGCATCGCGCCACCGAACACGAAGCCGAGGGCGTCGCGCGCGAGCCCCGAGTCGTCGCCGAGCAGCACCTTCGCGTCCAGCGACTGGGCGATCTGCCAGACCGTCGGCGCGGACAGGGCCGGCTCGTCCGGGACGACGTAACAGGGCACCGGCAGCCGCGAGTCGAGCCGCTCGGCGATCTCGTCCCGGTCGGCCCTGGTGACCCGGTTGGTGACCATGGCGAGGACGTCGCAGCCCAGGTTCTCGTACGCCCGGTAGGCGTTGCGGGTCTCGGCGAGCACCGACTCGGTGGTCTGCCCCCGCCCGCCCACGACGGGTATCACGGACGCGGCGAACTCGTTGGCGAGCCGGGCGTTGAGGGACAGCTCGTCCGGGAGCTGGGTGTCGGCGAAGTCGGTGCCGAGGACGAGGACGACGTCGTAGTCGCGGGCGACGGCGTGGAACCGGTCGACGAGCGTGGACACCAGCTCGTCCGTGCCGCGCTCGGCCTGGAGGGCGGACGCCTCGTGGTAGTCCATGCCGTAGACCGTCGCCGGATCCTGGGAGAGGCGGTAGCGGGCGCGCAGCAGCTCGAACAGGCGGTCTGGGGAGTGATGCACCAGCGGCCGGAACACCCCCACCCGGTCGACCTGGCGGGTCAGGAGCTCCATGACCCCCAGCTCGACGACCTGACGGCCGTCTCCTCGGTCGATCCCGGTCACGTACACGCTGCGCGTCACGCGTCGTCTCCGTTTCGTCTGTCGTCCATCGTCGGGGTCGCAAAATCGCCCAGTGAGGTGAGCGAAACCCTCTTGACAATACCCTTGGCGCTGGATAAGGCGCCCGTCAGTAGGGGAGCGACATCGCCCTCGGCGACGTGAAACAATCGGACTGGCTCACCGGTGTCAACAGCGAGCAGGAGACACAGCACGATGCGTATCGGAGTTCTCACCGCAGGCGGCGACTGCCCCGGCCTGAACGCCGTGATCCGGTCGGTCGTCCACCGAGCCGTCGCACAGTACGGCGACGAGGTGATCGGCTTCGAGGACGGCTTCGCGGGCCTGCTCGACGGCCACTACCGCAGCCTCGACCTGGAGGCGGTCAGCGGCATCCTGGCCCGCGGCGGCACGATCCTCGGCTCGTCCCGACTGGAGCGCAACCGGCTGCGCGAGGCCTGCGAGAGCGCCCCCGACATCGCCCGTGACTTCGGCATCGACGCGCTGATCCCGATCGGCGGCGAGGGCACGCTGACCGCGGCCCGGATGCTGTCCGACGCCGGTCTGCCGGTGGTCGGCGTACCGAAGACGATCGACAACGACATCTCCTCGACGGACCGCACGTTCGGCTTCGACACGGCGGTCGGCGTCGCGACCGAGGCCATGGACCGGCTCAAGACGACCGCGGAGTCGCACCAGCGTGTGATGGTGGTCGAGGTCATGGGCCGCCACGCCGGCTGGATCGCGCTGGAGTCCGGCATGGCGGCCGGCGCGCACGGCATCTGCCTGCCGGAGCGCCCCTTCGACCCCGCCGACCTGGTGAAGATGGTCGAGGAGCGCTTCTCGCGCGGCAAGAAGTTCGCGGTGATCTGCGTCGCCGAGGGCGCCCACCCCGCCGACGGCACCATGGACTACGACAAGGGCGAGATCGACCAGTTCGGCCACGAGCGCTTCCAGGGCATCGGCACCGCACTCGCCTTCGAGCTGGAGCGCCGCCTCGGCAAGGAGGCCAAGCCGGTCATTCTCGGCCATGTCCAGCGCGGCGGCACGCCGACCGCGTACGACCGCGTCCTCGCCACCCGCTTCGGCTGGCACGCGGTGGAGGCCGCGCACCGCGGCGAGTTCGGCAGGATGACCGCGCTGCGCGGCACCGACATCGTGATGGTGCCGCTGGCCGAGGCGGTGACCGAGCTGAAGACGGTGCCGAAGGACCGCATGGACGAGGCGGAGTCCGTGTTCTAGCCGAGGGCCGCGCCTCCGCTCACAGGTTTCGCCCAGCGGAAGAGCTCAGCCGGTGCTCCCCTGGACGGTCTGCCAGAACTGCTCCACGATCCGGTCCAGGAACTCCCGGCCGGCCGCGCTGGAGTCACCGCTGCCGCCGCCCCAGCTGAGCGTGGCCGTCATCTGCCCCTGGTAGCTGCGGTGCAGTTCCTGGAGGGCGGTCTCCAGCAGCCGCCGGTCCAGGGGCGCGATCTTGCCGACCGGGCGCACATACGCCTGCCAGCGTGTCGTCACCGCACTGCGCAGCAGCTCGGCGAGCCGGGCCTCGCGGCCCGTGACGGTGATGAAGTCGGGGAGCGTCAGACCGAGGACGTCGGCGAGTGAGGCGGACTGGCGGTCGGTGCCGCGCCAGTCGTCGTTCTCCTCCATGCGCAGATACCCGACGACGTCGTGCCCGACGGCACGGGCCACGTCCTCGGGTGCCAGGCCGCGGGCGATGCGGTGCTCGCGCAGCGTGCGCGGCTTGCCGAGCAGTTCACCCGGCGAGCACCACAGCACACCCGCGAGGGCGGTGAGCTCGCTGCTGTTGGGGGCGGTGAGCTCGCGCTCCCAGGCGATGACGAGGTCCTCGGTGACGTAGGGGAGTCCGTACGAGGTCCGCATGCCGTAGGCGACGTGCTCGGGCCCCATGCTGAGCGCGGCGCGCAGCCGGCGGGCGGCGG
The DNA here is from genome assembly GCF_042795335.1 of Streptomyces sp. NPDC056479. Classification (NCBI taxonomy): domain Bacteria; kingdom Bacillati; phylum Actinomycetota; class Actinomycetes; order Kitasatosporales; family Streptomycetaceae; genus Streptomyces; species Streptomyces sp. NPDC056479. The sequence continues at coordinate 170,733 of NZ_JBHTRZ010000007.1, forward strand.
GGGCATTGAACGGGGGAGTGGGCGGATTGCGGCTGCTGGAGCGGTTGGGTGGCTGGTTCGGTTGAGCTGGCGGTCGGTGCACGCGCCACAACGTAGGGCGGGCGGAGTGCAGTGACTACGGTCTGTTCGGCCAGGATCACGGATTGTAGGAAGCTACGGCTACTGACGGGTTCGTCGCTGGCTGAAGATCGTCTGTCGACCGCGGGGGGTGACGGCGAGGATGGCGGCGGGACGTCACGGTGGCGGCCCCGGAAGGCGGTGACCGACGGTGAACGGCAAGCTCAACGGGCATATTCGCGAGCGTCTGCTGGCGCCGAACTTCTGGCATCTGGCGACCGTCGGCCCGGACGGGCTGCCGCAGGTTTCGCCCATGTGGGCGGACAACGAAGACGAGTACGTCATGGTCAACACCTCCATGGGGCGTGTGAAGGTCGACAACCTGCGGCTCAATCCCAACGTTTCGCTGTCCCACCACGACCCGGAGAACCCCTACGACCGCGCCGAGATCCGGGGGCGGGTCGTCCGGTTCGTGGAGGGAGAGACGGCGGAACGGGCGATGGACCGGCTCACGCAGAAGTACATCGGTCAGGAGCGCTATCCGTGGCTGCTGCCCGGAGAGCGGCGGGTGATGCTGCTGATCGAGCCGGTACGGGTGCGCAGGGTCGTGGGCGTGGAGGCGTTCCGGGCGGGGGTGCTGCCGGACGTCACCCCTTGACCGCCCCGCCCAGCGCGAATCCTCCACCGAGCCGCCGGGCGATCAGCACGTACAGCAGGATCACCGGTGTCGAGTAGACGATCGAGAACGCCGCCAGCTGGCCGTACGCCACCATCCCCCGGTTCCCGAAGAACTCGTTGATGCTGACGGCGGCCGGCATCTGGTCCGGGGTGAGCAGGAGCATGAACGGGACGAAGAAGTTGCCCCACATCATCACGAAGGAGAAGACCGTGACGACGGCGACTCCGGGTCCCATGAGGGGCAGCACGATCCGCACCAGCGACTGGAGCGACGACGCCCCGTCCGTCCAGGCGGCCTCCTCCAGCTCCTTCGGCACCCCGTCCATGAAGTTCTTCATCAGCCAGATGGCGAACGGCAGTTGGGAGGCGGCGAAGAAGAAGATCGTGCCCTGCATGGTGTCGATCAGGTTCACCTGTACGAACAGGGCGTACACCGGCACCATGATCGCCGTGATCGGCAGGCTCGTCGCGAACAGGACCGACAGCAGGAACGGGCGGTTGAAGCGCGAGCGGAAGCGGGACAGCGGGTAGGCGGCGAGCGCCGCGCACCCGACCGTCAGGGCCGTTCCGCCGCCGCACAGGAGCAGGCTGTTGAGCAGCGGGGTGAAGGTGATCTCCGGGGTCAGGACCGCGTCGAAATTGTCCAGTGTGAGGCCGTCCGGGAGTTTCACCTGGAGGTTGGCGTGCGGGTCGAGCGCGGAGAGGACCACCCACGCCAGCGGGAGCACGAACGCGGCGGCCAGCACGAGGAGGCCGGCGTCGGCGGCCAGACGGTGCCTGGTCCTGCGCTTCGTCAGAGTCCGGGGCATGCGCGTCAGACCTCCGTTCGCAGCAGACGCAGATAGACCACCGAGAACAGTGACCCCACCACCAGGAGCAGCAGCGCGACCGCCGTGCCGTAGCCGATCATGCTTTTCTGGAACGCCTCCTCGTACATGAACAGCGGGAGCGTCTGGCTCTTGCCGCCCGGCCCGCCCCTGGTCATCACCCAGATCAGGCCGAAGACGGACAGCGTCTGCAGGGTGATGAGCATGAGGTTGGTGCCGATGGAGCGGCGGATCATCGGGAGCGTGATGTGCCACATGCGGCGCCAGCCACCGGCGCCGTCGACCTGAGCCGCCTCGGTGATCTCCTTGGGGATCTCGTTCAGGGCCGCCGAGTAGACCAGCATCGAGAAGGCCGTCCCCCGCCATACGTTCGCGAACGACACCGCCAGGATCGGCAGGGTGAACAGCCAGTTCTGGGACGGGAGATGGAGCCAGTCCAGGATGGCGTTCAGGGTCCCCTCGCGGCGGAAGAAGGCGTACAGCAGAAACCCGGCGACGACCTCCGGCAGGACCCATGCCGTGATGACGATGCCGCCGGTGAACGTGCGGACGGGCTTCGAGGAGCGCTGCATCAGCATGGCCAGACCCAGGCCGAGGGTGTTCTGGCCGACCAGGGCCGAGACCACGGTGAAGACGAGGGTGAGCCAGACCGCGTTGAGGAACGCCTCGTCGCCGAACGCCGTACGGAAGTTGTCGAAGCCGACGAACGACTCCTCGGCCTGGCCGGTGAGCTGGAGGTCGGTGAAGGCGATCCAGGCGCAGTAGGCGATGGGCCCGGCCAGGAAGAGGAGGAGCAGGACGACGGCGGGGGAGACGGGCAGGGCTCGGGCGAGCGTGCGGTGCAGCGGAGCCGACGGGCGGGCCGGGGGACTCGAAGCCGGCGGGCCCGAAGGGGACTTGGCGTCCCTCGGGCCCGTCGCCGCTTGCGGTGCTTCGGCGGTCATGGGCGGTTGCTCTCGGCGTCCGTCACTTCTCGATGGTCCTCGCCGTCCCTCACTTCTCGATCACCTGGTCGTCCGTCGCCGACTTCAGCTCCTCGTCGTACCCCTTGGCCGCGTCCTCCACCGACATGTCACCCGTCGTCACGCCCTCCATCGCCTCCTGTACGGCGGTGGAGACCTTCGGGTACGCCGGGAAGGCGGGGCGGTAGTGCGTGCTGGCCACGAGATCCGTGAAGAACTTGATGCCGGGCTGGGCCTCGGTGTACGACGGGTCGTCCGCGACGTCCTCGCGGACCGCGATGCCGGAGTTCGCGATGTACCACTTCTGGGCGTTCGCCTTCGTCTGCATCGTCTTGATGAACTCGAAGGCCAGGTCGGGGTTGCCCGCCTTGGCCGGGATGGACCAGGTCCAGCCGCCGGACATGCTCACCTTGCCCGGGGCCTGGCCGTTCTGCGTGGGCATCGCGGCGAGACCGAGCTCGTCCGACCACTCGGGCCACTCGTGGCCGCTGCCGGCCAGCCAGTCCTGCGGGAGCCAGGAGCCGTCGAGGGCGATGGCGAGCTTGCCCTGCGGGAGCCACTCGCCGCGGACCCGGGTCATGACGTTGGGATCGAGGGCATCGGAGACGTCCGGCCCGAGCTTCTCCTTGTAGACGGTCTCGACGAAGGTGAGGGCGTCCTTGAAGCCCTCGCTGCCGGCCACCCACTTCTTGGACGACTTGTCGTACAGCGGGTCGGTCGTGCCGTCGTTCGTGCCGTAGAGCAGCATCTCGAAGGTCTGCATGGTGGCGGCCTCGCCGACGGGTTTGCCCGTGTAGACGTTCAGCGGGATGGCGCCGGGGACCTTGTCCTTGACGGTGCGGGCGGCGTCGAGGACGTCGTTCCAGGTCTTCGGCTGCCAGTCGGCGGGCAGGCCGGCCTTCTTGAAGACGTCCTTGTTGAACCACAGCCCCCGGGTGTCCGTACCGTCCGGGACGCCGTACGTCTTGCCGTCCTCGCCCTTGGCCGCGGCCTTCGCCGTGTCCATGAACCGGTTCCAGTCCTGCCACTTGGCGAGGTACGGGTCGAGGGGCTTCAAGTACCCGCTGGTGATGTCCGAGTTGATGAGGAAGGTGTCCTCGTAGACCAGGTCCGGGGCGGTCTTGGGGGAGCGGAGCATCTGCTGGAGCTTGGTGTAGTACTCCGAGTCCGGGGCCTTGATCGGGACGAACTCGACCTTCTTGCCGGGGTTCGCCTTCTCGAACTGCTTCTTGATGTCCGCGAGGTAGGTGTCCATCACCTTGATGGAGTTGTCCGTGGACTGTTTGAAGGAGACCTTCACGGTGTCCGGGTCACTGCCGGAGCCGCCACCGCACGCGGTGAGAGTGCCGGCGGCGAGGGTGAGGGCGAGGAGTGTGGGGAGGGTGGCGGTGGGGCGCACGGGCATGACCTCCTGGGGCCTACGGCGTTGTGGCCTGGGGTTGTCTGCCCGGTGAACCTAAGAGGAGTGGTCTAGTCAGGTCAATGCGTGTGCGGCGGATTGGCGTTCGGCGGGCGGTGGTCGGTGTTCCGGACGATGCCCAGGTGGTGGAGCGTTCGGCCGTTCCTACCGGCCCATCCCTGCCCCCGGCACCCACCGATACACCAACTCCGGCCTGCCGACCTGCCCGTACACCGGGGCCCGCTCGGCCCGCCCCGCCTCCACCAGATGCTCCAGATACCGCCGGGCCGTGATCCGCGAGATTCCCACGGCCTCGGCGACCCCAGCCGCCGTGAGCCCCTCCTTGACGTCCCGCACCGCCTCGGTCACCCGCTCCAGCGTCGGCGCGCTCAGCCCCTTCGGCAGGGCGGCAGGACCCGGCGCCCGCAGTGCCGCCAGGGCGCGGTCCACCTCGTCCTGTCCGCTCGCCTCGCCGACCGCCGCGTGGAATTCGGCGTATCGCACGAGGCGGTCGCGGAGGGTCGCGAAGGTGAAGGGCTTCAGTACGTACTGCACGACGCCGAGCGACACGCCCTCGCGCACCACGGCCAGATCCCGTGCCGACGTCACCGCGATCACATCCGCGTGGTGTCCCGCCGCCCGGAGCGACCGCGCCAGTTGCAGTCCGTGCACATCCGGCAGGTGCAGGTCGAGCAGCAGCAGATCCACCGGCGTGCGATCCAGCGCGCGCCGCGCCTCCGCGCCCGTGTGCGCCTTGCCGACCGCGACGAACCCGGGCACCCGCCCGACGTACATCACATGCGCGTCCGCCGCGACCGGGTCGTCCTCCACGACCAGAACCCGAATCTCGGGCTCGCCCGCCATCGTCATACGTCACCTCTCGAAACGACCGCACCGTCGGACACGGCGCCGGGAGCCGGGGGCGTGCCGCCGGGGGAGGGGGCTTGGCCTTCCGGGGCGGGGACGCTTGGCGGGGCGGGTGTGCTTGCCGGTGTGGGGCTGCCTTGTGGGGCGGCTCCGCTTGTTGATGCGGGTCCGTCTGCCGGGGTGGTTCCGTCCGCCGGGGCAGCCTCGCTTGCCGATGAGGCCCCGCCCGTCGGAGGCACCCGGCCCCCCGCAGCGGCCCCACTCCCCGAAACCGCCCCCTCCGCCAACGGCAACCGCACCTCGAACACCGCCCCACCCCCGTCGGCCTCCGTCACCGAAAGCACCCCTTGGTGCCGGATCGCGGCCTGACGTACGAGGGCCAGGCCCAGACCCCGGCCCCCTGGCCCGGCCGGCTTCGTGGAGAAGCCGCGTTGGAACACCGTCTCGGCGAGCGCGGGGTCCACACCGGTGCCGGTGTCGGACACCCGTAGCACCAGTTCCTCGCTCTCGGCGTACGCCGTCACCGTCACCCGTGCCCCCACGCTTCCCTGCGCCGCGTCCACCGCGTTGTCGATCAGGTTGCCCAGTATGGTCACCAGGTCCCGGGCGGGCAGGGAGTCCGGCAGCAGGCCGTCGTCCAGCCGGCTGTCCTCCGATACGACCAGTTCCACGCCCCGCTCGTTGGCCTGTGCCGTCTTGCCCAGCAGGAGTGCCGCCAGCACCGGCTCGCTCACCGCCGCCACGACCTGGTCGGTCAGCGCCTGTGCCAGCTCCAGCTCGGCGGTCGCGAACTCCACCGCCTCCTCGGCGCGGCCCAGCTCGATCAGCGAGACCACCGTGTGCAGCCGGTTCGCCGCCTCGTGCGCCTGCGAGCGCAGGGCCTGCGTGAAGCCCCGTTCGGAGTCCAACTCGCCCATCAGGGACTGGAGTTCGGTCACATCGCGAAGGGTCACCATCGTGCCGCGCCGCTCGCCGCCGGACACCGGGGACGTGTTCACCACCAGCACGCGTTCCGCCGTCAGATGGACCTCGTCCACCCTCGGCTCCGACGCCAGCAGCGCCCCGGTGAGCGGGGCGGGCAGCCCGAGCTCCGCGACCGACCGCCCCACCACGTCACCCGCCACCCCGAGCAGCTCCCGCCCGCCGTCGTTGATCAGCGCCACCCGGAACTGCCCGTCCAGCATCAGCAGCCCCTCACGCACCGCGTGCAACGCGGCCTGGTGATAGTCGTGCATATGGCTCAGCTCGGCCGCGTTCATGCCGTGGGTGTGCCGCCGCAGGCGCGCGTTGATGACGTACGTCCCGATCGCGCCCAGCGCCAGTGCCCCGGCCGCCACCCCGATCAGCGCCGTCAGCTGGTCCTGCACCCGCTTGCTGATCGCCTCGACCCGGATGCCGGCGCTGACCATCCCCACGATGTGCGCCGGATCCCGTCCCCCGTCGTAGATCGGCACGACCGCCCGCACGGACGGCCCCAGCGTGCCGGTGTACGTCTCGGTGAAGGGCTCCCCGCGCAACGCCCGCGCGGTGTGCCCGCGGAAGTGCTGGCCGATCTGGTTCTCGTCCGGGTGCGTCCAGCGGATGCCCTTGGGGTTCATGATCGTGACGAAGTCGACCTCGGCGTCCCGCTGGACACGCAGCGCGTACGGCTGGAGCTCGGCCGTCGGGTCCGCGGTGCGGATCGCCTCCCGCACGGACGGCGCGTCGGCGATCGACTGCGCCACCGCCTTGGCCTGACGACCGGCGGCGTCCTCGGCCTGGCCGGTGTCGCTGACGTAGGTGAAGATCGCGTACCCGGCGACGAGCACCGCTATCAGCACGGCCTGCATGGCGAAGAGCTGGCCGGCCAGGCTGCGGGGTCGCGGGGCGGGGATGCGCATGTCGTCAGTCTGCCTCGCTGGCTGATTGTGAACTAAATGAACGGAAGGGTGACCGCCCTCACACCGCGGGAGATAGTCACCGCATCGCTGAAAGACGACCCCGTCCCCCGGGGCTCGGCAGCCGATCAGTGACCCCCCCCACCCCGGACGTGAGCCGCACGCCGGTGACAAAACCGACGAAGACGTCAAGGAGGGCAGCCGTGGCCGCCGCCAGTTCCCCCGATACGGCACCTGCCGCACCCGTCGCCAAACGGGACCGCACGCACTACCTCTACATCGCGGTGATCATCGCGGTCGCCCTCGGTATCACCGTGGGTCTCGCCGCCCCCGACTTCGCGGTCGAGCTGAAGCCCATCGGTACGGGCTTCGTGGCGCTGATCAAGATGATGATCTCGCCGATCATCTTCTGCACGATCGTCCTGGGCATCGGCTCGGTACGGAAGGCGGCCAAGGTAGGCGCCGTCGGCGGTATCGCGCTGGTCTACTTCCTCGCGATGTCGCTGGTCGCGCTCGCCATCGGCCTCGTCGTCGGCAACATCCTGGAGCCGGGCACCGGCCTCGCGGTCACCGACGCGATCAAGGACGCCGGTCACGCGCAGGTCGATGCCGAGGCCAAGGACACCACCGAGTTCCTGCTCGGCATCATCCCGACCACGATCGTCTCCGCCTTCACCTCGGAGTCGGTCCTGCAGACCCTGCTCGTCGCGCTGCTCGCCGGTTTCGCGCTCCAGGCCATGGGCTCGGCCGGGGAGCCGATCCTGCGCGGTGTGCAGCACATCCAGCGGCTCGTCTTCCGCATCCTCGCCATGGTGATGTGGGCCGCGCCGATCGGTGCCTTCGGCGCCATCGCCGCCGTCACCGGTTCCGCCGGTCTGGACGCGCTGAAGAGCCTCGCCGTGCTGATGCTCGGCTTCTACGTCACCTGCTTCCTCTTCGTCTTCATCGTGCTCGGCACGCTGCTGCGGATCGTCGCGGGCCTGAACATCCTCACGTTCTTCAAGTACCTGGGCCGTGAGTTCCTGCTGATCCTGTCGACCTCCTCCTCCGAGTCGGCGCTGCCGCGCCTCATCGCGAAGATGGAGCACCTGGGTGTCAGCAAGCCGGTGGTCGGCATCACCGTCCCGACCGGCTACTCCTTCAACCTCGACGGCACCATGATCTACATGACCATGGCGTCCCTGTTCATCGCCGACGCCATGGGTACGCCGATGTCGATCGGCGAGCAGATCCCGCTGCTGCTCTTCCTGCTGGTCGCCTCGAAGGGCGCGGCCGGTGTGACGGGCGCGGGTCTGGCCACCCTCGCGGGCGGCCTCCAGTCACACAAGCCCGCCCTGGTGGACGGCATCGGTCTCATCGTCGGCATCGACCGCTTCATGAGCGAGGCCCGCGCACTGACGAACTTCGCGGGCAACGCCGTCGCCACGGTGCTGATCGGCACCTGGACGAAGGAGATCGACCGCGGGCGAGTCGACCAGGTGCTCGCCGGTGAGATCCCGTTCGACGAGAAGACGCTCCTGGACGACCACGCCGCGGCGCCGGCCGAGGTGCCGGAGCAGGGCGGGGAGAAGGAACTCGCCAAGGCCTGAGCGCGCCTCCGGGAGGGCCGAAGGAACCTTCGGCCCCCACCCGCTCCGGATGTCCGGCCCCGCCTGAACCGGGGCCGGGCGTCCGGCCATCCCGCTCCGGGCGGCTGAGTTGCTCCCCCGTCTCTCAGCCGCCCGGTCACCCCCGGCCACGGACCGTTCGCCCCCGGCCGCCCAAAATCCTTTGACCCGCCGGTCGCCGAGCCGCACGCTGGAGGCCCTGATCCGGGCTGACCACCAGGAGGCGGGCATGGCGGAAGAGGCGTCACCCCTCGCACGCGAGCGCGAAGCATCACCCCCCACGCAGGACCGGGATACATCCGCCGTCTCGATCGACCAAGTGAACGATCTCTTCTACGAGTTCCTGACGGCGGTCGCCCGCGCGTCGCGCAAGGACCAGGAGGACGGCCGTAACCTCAGCACACGGCTGATGGCCCACCTCGGCTCCACCCCCAGCGACCGACCGGTGGTCAAGGCGGCCTACGCGCCCTACGACCTGCCCAACGTCCACCTCGCCCTGGAGCGCTGGTTCGGCGCCGACCCCGCCCGCTCCTTCGAGCTGATCGGGCTGCGCGGCGCCCAGCACCACGGCGATCTGACCCTCGGCGACATCCTCGACGCGGCCGACCGCTACGACCGTTTCGTGATCGGCGCCGTCGACTACGCCCACCTCCCCGTCGCGCCCGATGTCGAACTGGCCTGTGTCTCCTGCGGGTTCTACCTCGGCCGGGACGGCGACGAACGCTTCGCGGTGCTGCTGCGCGGACCGCAGGACGAGTACGGACGCAACAAGGTGGAGGTCGAAGTCCTCGCGCGGGACAAGGAGTTCGCGGACGCTCTGCTCGCCGGGCTCGACACCCTCGTACGCGAGCACAACGTCTTCCGCGGCCAGGTCCTGTCCTTCGAGGGCTCTGAGTTCGGGCGCGGTCTCGGCCCGTTCCGCTTCCACCGCAGGCCCGAGCTCACCCGCGACGACATCGTGCTGCCCACCGGCCTGCTCGAACGCCTGGAACGCCAGGTCATGGGCGTCGCCCGACGCCGTGAGCAGCTGCGCGCGGCGGGCCAGCACCTGCGCCGGGGACTGCTGCTCTACGGCCCGCCCGGCACCGGCAAGACCCACACGATCCGCTATCTGCTCTCCCGCCTCCCGCAGTTCACGGTGGTGATCCTGGCCGGCACCGGCATCTCCGCCATCGCCCCCGCCTGCGCCCTGGCCCGGATGCTCCAGCCGGCGCTCGTCGTCCTGGAGGACTGCGACCTGATCGCCGAGGCCCGTGACTACGGCGGTGGCGACCAGCCCCTGCTCTTCCAGGTCCTCAATGAGATGGACGGCCTCGGCGACGACGCCGACGTCGCCTTCCTCCTCACCACCAACCGTGCCGACCTGCTGGAGCCGGCCCTGATCCAGCGCCCCGGCCGCGTCGACCTCGCCCTGGAGATCCCGCTGCCCGACGCCGAGGGCCGCGCCCGCCTTCTCGACCTCTACGGCTCCGGCCTCGGCCTCGGCAAGGAGATCGCGGACGAGGTGGTGACCCGTACGGAGGGCACGACGGCCTCGTTCACCAAGGAGCTGGTACGGCGCTCCGTACTGATCGCGGCCGAGCACGAGTCCCCGCGCACCCGGCCGGACGACGTCCGCGCCGCCCTCGACGAACTCCTCTCCGACCAGGACCGCCTCACCCGCCGCCTGCTGGGCGTACGGGACTCCGAGGCACCGGACCCGGGACGCTTGCCCTGACGTCGGCGTCAAGGCTTACGTTCGTACACATGCGAATCGGCGAGCTGGCCGCACGGGCCGGGACCACGACGCGCACGTTGCGCTACTACGAGTCGCGGGGGCTGCTGCCCGCGCGGCGCAGCGGCAACGGGTACCGGACGTACGACGAGGACGACCTGAAGCTGCTGCGGCAGATCAGGACGTTGCAGGACTTCGGGTTCGACCTGGAGGAGACCCGGCCCTTCGTGGACTGTCTGCGGGCCGGGCACCCGGAGGGCGACACCTGTCCCGCCTCGCTCGCGGTCTACCGGCGCAAGCTGGACGAGCTCGACGCGCTGATCGGCGAGCTGCAGGCCGTACGGGCCAAGATCGGCCTGCGGCTGGCGGCGGCCGAAGGGGAACCACCACTGTGCGAACTGGGAGGGCAGGACTTGTGATCAAGGCGGCAGGCGTGACCGAGGTGACGGACACGGACTTCGAGGCGGAGGTGATCGGAGCGGAGCTGCCGGTGCTGGTGGAGTTCACCGCCGACTGGTGCCCGCCGTGCCGGCAGATGGGGCCGGTGCTCAGTGCCCTGGCGGCGGAGGAGGGGGAGCGGCTGAAGGTGGTGCAGCTGGACGTGGACACCAACCCGCTGACCACGAACGCCTACAAGGTGCTGTCGATGCCGACCTTCATGGTCTTCCGGGGCGGTGAGCCCGTGAAGGCGATGGTGGGGGCGCGGCCCAAGCGGCGGCTGCTGGAGGAACTGTCCGACGTGCTCTGATCCGGCCGGTCTCTCCGGAATACAGAAAAATCCCTCGAGCAATTGCGCTCGGGGGATTTCTTTGCGTATATTCAATGGTTCGTGACTTCAAGAGGATTGAGTCGCGAAGAAGTTCAGTGAGCACAGTATATCCGGGCGGGAGCGGAATTGTCAAACACCGAATTTCAAGACGATGAATTGCGTCGCGAGCAGGAATTCATCGACGGCTTGTACGTACGCGTGGACGCGCTGCGCGGTGACACCGAGACCTCCGTGACGGATGCGCTCGCCCAGGGCAACACGCCCATGCAGGCCCGGCTGGAGCGGGACATCCTGGTCGCCGAGCGCGCGGGGCTGCTCGCCGCGCTGAACGCCGTGGACGGGTCGCTGTGCTTCGGCCGGATCGACCTCGCCTCCGGTGTCAGCCACCACATCGGCCGGATCGGTCTGCGCACCGAGGACGCCGAGCGCACGCCGATCCTGATCGACTGGCGCGCCGATGTCGCCCGCCCCTTCTACCTGGCCACCGGTCACACCCCGATGGGGCTCAGGCGCAGGCGGCACATCACCACCAGCGGCCGTACGGTCACCGACCTGCACGACGAGATCCTCGACCTCGGGGACCAGGAGCGGACCGGCCACGAGGACCCGACCGGTGACGCCGTGCTGCTCTCCGCGCTGAACTCCGCGCGCACGGGCCGGATGAGCGACATCGTGCAGACCATCCAGGCCGAGCAGGACGAGATCATCCGGGCGCCGCACCGCGGGGTGCTGGTGGTGGAGGGCGGTCCGGGCACCGGCAAGACGGCGGTCGCCCTGCACCGCGCCGCGTACCTTCTCTACGAACACCGCGAACTGCTCGCCCGGCGCGCGGTCCTGATCGTCGGCCCCAATCCCGCCTTCCTCGGCTACATCGGCGAGGTCCTGCCCTCGCTCGGCGAGACGGGCGTGCTGCTGGCCACGGTCGGCGAGCTGTTCCCCGGTGTGCGGGCGACGGCGAGCGACACGCGCGCTGCGGCCGCGGTGAAGGGGCGGGCCGACATGGCCGACGTGCTCGCCGAAGTCGTACGCGACTGGCAGGCGCTGCCCGATCCGGTGATCGCGATCGAGCACGACCGCGAGATACTGATGCTCGACGACGATCTCGTACGGGTCGCCCGCGAGCGCACCCGGGCCGCGAAGCTCCAGCACAACGCGGCGCGCGAGCACTTCGAGGGGCACATCCTCAACACGCTCACCGAGCTGTACGCGGAGCGTGTCGGCACCGACCCGTTCGACGGCAGCAGCCTCCTCGACGCGAGCGATGTCACCCAGATCCGCGACGAGATCGCCGGGAACCCCGAAGTCTGGGCGGCCATCGACCAGTTGTGGCCGCGGCTGACCCCGCAGCGCCTGGTCGCCGACTTCCTCGCCGACCCCGTCGGCCATCTGTCCGACGAGGACGCCGCCGCCATCCGCCGGCCCGTGACGCGACAGTGGACCGTGGCGGACGTACCGCTGCTGGACGAGGCCGCCGAACTGCTCGGCGAGGACGACCGGCTGGCGCGGGCGCGTGCGGAGCACGAGCGGGAGACCCAGGTCGCGTACGCGCAGGGCGTGCTGGACGTGTCGTACGCCTCGCGTACCTACGAGTTCGACGACAAGCAGGACGAGGACAGCGAGATCCTCTCCGCGCACGACATCATCGACGCCGAGCGCTTCGCCGAGCGCCAGGAGGAGGACGACCACCGCAGCGCGGCCGAGCGGGCGGCGGCCGACCGGACCTGGGCGTTCGGGCACATCATCGTCGACGAGGCGCAGGAGCTGTCGCCGATGGCCTGGCGGCTGCTCATGCGGCGCAGCCCGACCCGCTCGATGACGCTGGTGGGCGATCCGGCCCAGACGGCGGAGGCGGCGGGCGTCGGCTCGTGGGGAAAGATCCTTCAGCCGTACGTCGAGGACCGCTGGGAGCACACCCGCCTGGGCGTCAACTACCGCACGCCGGTCGAGATCATGGAGCTGGCGGCGGGGGTCGTACGGGCGGAGAACCCGGACTTCGAGCCGCCGAGCTCGGTGCGCTCGACCGGGGTACGGCCCTGGGTCCGCGCGACCGACGACCTGCCGGACGCCGTCGCCAAGGCGGTCGGGGAACTGACCCCCACCGAGGGCCGTCTCGCCGTCATCGCACCGCGCCACCTGCACCGCAGGCTGGCGGCCCGCCTGGACGGGGTGACGGCCGGCGCGGAGCCCGACCTCACGCAGACCGTCGTACTCCTCGACCCGCGGCAGTCCAAGGGCCTGGAGTTCGACTCGGTGCTGGTGGTGGAGCCGGGGCTGTACGGCACGAGCGACCTGTACGTGGCGCTGACCCGCGCCACTCAGCGGTTGGGGGTGCTGCACACGGGCCGGCTGCCGCGGGGCCTGGCCGAGGGTTCACCGCTGTCGGGGTGACGTGGGTGCCGGGCGGACTGCGCGACCAACCGCCGTCGGCGGCTGGTCGCGCAGTTCCTCCCCGCTAGGCGGGGCGTAGCCAGACCGTCGCCAGCGGTGGCAGCGTCAGCCGGATGCTCGCCGGGCGGCCGTGCCAGCTCTGCGGCTCCGGCTTGATCGCGTCGGGGTTCGTGACGTCGCCGCCCCCGTACCTCGCCGCGTCGGTGTTCAACGCCTCGTACCAGGCAGGGACGTCCTCCGGCACCCCGAGCCGGTAGTCGTGCCGGACCACCGGCGACAGATTCGACACCGCCAGCAGCGGAGCGCCCTCCGCGTCGTGGCGCAGGAAGGCGAAGACGTTGTCGTCCGCCGCGTCGCCGACGACCCACTGGAAGCCGGACGGATCGGTGTCGCGCTGCCACAGGGCCGGCGTGTGGCGGTAGACCGTGTTCAGATCGCGGATCAGGTCCCGCACCCCGCGGTGGTCGGGCTCCGCCCCGTACGCCGGATCCAGCAGCCACCAGTCCGGCCCGTGCGCCTCCGACCACTCGGCGCCCTGCGCGAACTCCTGCCCCATGAAGAGCAGTTGCTTGCCGGGATGGGCCCACATGAAGCCGAGATACGCCCGGTGATCGGCGCGCTGCTGCCACCAGTCGCCCGGCATCTTCGACACCAGTGAGCGCTTGCCGTGCACCACCTCGTCATGCGAGATGGGCAGGACGTAGTTCTCGCTGTACGCGTACACCATCGAGAACGTCATCTCGTTGTGGTGGTACTTGCGGTGCACCGGCTCCTTGGCCATGTACTCCAGCGAGTCGTGCATCCAGCCCATGTTCCACTTCAGCCCGAAGCCCAGCCCGCCGAAGCCGCCGGGGCCCGCCACATGCGTCGGGCGCGTCACGCCGTCCCAGGCCGTGGACTCCTCCGCGATCGTCACGACCCCCGGCACCCTGCGGTACACGGTGGCGTTCATCTCCTGGAGGAACGCCACCGCGTCCAGGTTCTCCCGCCCGCCGTGCTCGTTCGGCACCCACTGCCCCGGCTCGCGCGAGTAGTCCAGGTACAGCATGGACGCCACCGCGTCCACCCGCAGCCCGTCGATATGGAACTCCTCGCACCAGTAAAGGGCGTTGGCGACAAGGAAGTTGCGCACCTCGCGCCGGCCGAAGTCGAACTCCAGCGTGCCCCAGTCGGGGTGCGCGGACCGCAGCGGATCCTCGTGCTCGTACAGCGGACGCCCGTCGAACTCGGCCAGCGCCCAGTCGTCGCGCGGGAAGTGCGCCGGCACCCAGTCCATCAGCACGCCGATCCCGGCCTGGTGCAGGGCGTCGACCAGGTACTTGAAGTCGTCCGGCGTGCCGAGCCGGGCCGTGGGCGCGTAGAAGCCGGTGACCTGGTAGCCCCACGAGCCGCCGAAGGGATGCTCGGCGACCGGCATCAGCTCGACATGCGTGAAGCCCAGGTCCTTCACGTACGCCGGGAGCTGCTCGGCCAGTTGGCGGTACGTCAGCCCGGGGCGCCAGGACGCCAGATGGACCTCGTAGACCGAGAACGGCGCCTCATGGGCCGGCACCGACGTGCGCCGCTCCAGCCACTGCGCGTCGCCCCACTCGTGCTGCGAGGCGTACACGACGGAGGACGTGTTGGGCGGGGCCTCGGTCCGGCGGGCCAGCGGATCCGCGCGCAGCGTCTTCGAACCGTCCGGCCGGGTGATCTCGAACTTGTACAGCTCGCCCTCGCCGATGTCGGGCACGAACAGCTCCCAGACGCCGGTGCCGCCGAGCGAGCGCATCGGATACCCGGTGCCGTCCCAGAAGTTGAAGGTGCCGGCCAGGGACACACCCCGGGCGTTCGGCGCCCACACCGTGAACCGGGTGCCGGTCACGCCCTGGTGCGTCATCGGCTCGGCACCGAGCGCCCGCCACAGCTCCTCGTGCCGCCCCTCGCCGATCAGATGCAGATCGAGCTCGCCCAACGCGGGCAGGAAACGGTAGGCGTCCTCGGTCTCCTGGACCGACCCCTCGTACGCCACCAGGAGCCGGTAACCCGCCGGCACCTCCCGCAGCGGCAGCAGTCCCGAGAAGAAGCCGTCCCCGTCGTCGTGCAGTTCGGCCCGCAGGCTGCCGGCGACGACGGTCACCGACAGGGCGTACGGCCGGAAGGCCCGGAAGGCGACGCCGCCGGGGACCGGATGTGCGCCGAGGACGGAATGCGGGTCGTGGTGGGTGCCGGACAGGAACCGGTCGCGCTCGCCGGCGTCCAGGGCCGGGGAGACGGCGACCTCCATGGGCCGGTCCGGCTTCGGGACCGCCTTCTGTGCCGGGATCTTCTTCTGCGCCGCCTTCTGCGCAGGAATCTTCTTGGCGGCGGCCTTCTTGGTCGCGGTGCTCTTCGACGCCGGGCCCTTGGAAGCCGTGCCCTTCGACGCCGTGGCCTTGGCCACCGCGGTCTTCGCTGTGGCCTTCTTCGTGACTGTCTTCTCGGCGGATGCCTTCTTTGCCGGGACCTTCTTCGCAGGGGCCTTCTTCTCGGCAGTCTTCTTCGTGGCAGCCTTCTTCTTTCCGGCCGCCTTCGCCGTCGCCTTCTTCGCCGTCCCCTTCTTCACGGCCTCCGCGGCCTCCGCGGCCTTGGTCGTCGCCCTTTTGGCGACGCTCGTCTTCTGGACCGACTGCTCGGCCGTGTTCTCGGGTTCCGAACCGCTGGAGGGAGTGGTGCGGGGCGTCACGGGCGGGGCCTCCTAGGCGAAGGTGGAGCGGGGGGAGTGGAGGAAGTGGGTGTGCCGGCGTCGCTGGCGAGGCGGTGTATCGCGGACATCGGTACCGGGAGCCAGTCCGGGCGGTGCCGGGCTTCGTAGACGACCTCGTAGATCGCCTTGTCGGTCTCGTACGCACGCAACAGCACCGGTTCGGTCCGCGGATCGGAGCCGCTGACCTGCGCGTAGCCGGTGCAGTACGCGGCCCGGCAGGCCTCGGCCCAGCCCGGCAGCGGCAGTTCGGCGGAATGGGCGGCGTAGTCGAAGGAGCGGAGCATCCCGGCGACGTCCCGTACCGGCGGCTGTGGCATCCGCCGCTCGGCCAGCGGCTTCGACGGCTCGCCCTCGAAGTCGATCAGCCACCACCGGCCGCCGGGCGAGCGCAGGCACTGCCCGAGGTGCAGGTCGCCGTGGATGCGCTGGGCGGTCCAGGTGCAGCCCTCGGCGGCGAGTTCGGCCAGCGCCTCGAAGGCGGAGCGCAGACCGGGCGCGTACGGCCGTAGCGCGGGCACCGCCTGGGCGGCCGCGTCGAGCCGCTCGACCATGCCGTCGACCAGCTGCTGCACCTGCGTGTGGCCCAGGCTCACGGTAGGCAGCGTACGCGCCAGCGCCATGTGCACCTCGGCGGTCGCGCGCCCCAGTGCCCGCGCCTCGGCGGCGAAGTCCTCGCCCTTGGCCAGCTCGCGCAGCGCCAGCTCCCAGCCGTCCGCCGCGCCCTGCACGAAGGGCTGGAGCACGCCGAGGACATACGACTCGCCGCCCAGCTCGGCCCGGAACCACGCCGTCGGCGCGGGTACCCGGTCGCAGCCCTCGCCGGCCAGCGCCAGTGGCAGCTCCAGGTCGGGATTGACGCCGGGCACGACGCGGCGCAACAGCTTCAGGATGAACGTATCGCCGTAGACGACCGACGAGTTCGACTGCTCGGAGGTGACCAGGCGCGGCACCAGAGCGGACCGGATCTCCTGGCTCCCGTCCCGTTCGAAGCGCAGCGCGCCGATGCGGGCCCCGGTGCGCAGGGCCTCGAGGAGCAGATCGGCGGGACGGGGGTCGTAGAGGGCGTCGTACACCGTGCGTCCGGTGAGCGGGCCCTCGGCCACGTGTCCGATCAGCGCGGGCGCCAGCCGCGGCGGCAGCGCCTCGCGCTCGCCTATGACGAGTTGGTAGCAGTCGGCGGGCTGCTCGGGGGCGCCCGGCACGGGGGCGACGGGCTGATGGGCGCGCACCAGCAGGTGGTACAGGCCCAGTTTGCCGCCGGGCGGCAGCAGCTCGGTGGCCGCGACCAACGTGAATCCGGTGACCGGACGTCCCTTGCCCGCGAACCAGCGCTGCCGTGGCAGCCACTCCCGCAGCAGTGGATCCAGTGACGCAAGGAGGCCGGGCGGGATGGTGACGGTACGGGTGACGGCTTCCGACATGGCGTCGCGTCCTTTCCCCGGGGGGTCGGGGTGTTACTTCTGCGTGCCCCGGGCGGGGCGGTGGAAACCGCCCCGCCGGGCTCTCAGGCGGCGTCCTTGCGCAGCCGGAACCAGTAGAAGCCGTGGCCCCCGAGGGTCAGCAAGTACGGGAGCTCACCGATGGCCGGGAATCGCACCCCGCCGAACAGTTCGACGGGATGTCGGCCGTTGAACCTGCGCAGATCGAGTTCCGTCGGCTGCGCGAACCGCGAGAAGTTGTTGACGCACAGGACGAGATCGTCCTCGTATTCGCGCAGAAACGCGATCACGGCCGGATTCGACGACTGCAGTTCGGTGTACGAGCCGAGTCCGAACGCCGGGTTCTGCTTGCGGATCTCGATCATTCGGCGGGTCCAGTGCAAAAGCGAGGACGGCGAGGACATCGACGCCTCGACATTCGTCACCTGGTAGCCGTAGACCGGGTCCATGATGGTCGGCAGATACAGCCGTCCCGGATCACTCGACGAGAAACCGGCATTGCGGTCCGGGGTCCACTGCATCGGGGTGCGGACGGCGTCGCGGTCGCCGAGCCAGATGTTGTCGCCCATGCCGATCTCGTCGCCGTAATAGAGAATCGGCGAGCCGGGGAGCGACAGCAGCAGGGCGGTGAAGAGTTCGATCTGGTTGCGGTCGTTGTCCAGCAGGGGTGCCAGCCGGCGGCGGATACCGATGTTGGCGCGCATGCGGGGGTCCTTGGCGTATTCCGCCCACATGTAGTCGCGTTCCTCGTCGGTGACCATCTCCAGGGTCAGCTCGTCGTGGTTGCGCAGGAAGATGCCCCACTGGCAGCCGGAGGGAATGGCCGGGGTCTTCGCGAGGATTTCCGAGACCGGGTACCTCGATTCCCTGCGCACCGCCATGAAGATGCGCGGCATGACGGGGAAGTGGAACGCCATGTGGCACTCGTCGCCGCCGCTGGAGTAGTCGCCGAAGTAGTCGACGACGTCCTCCGGCCACTGGTTGGCCTCCGCCAGCAGCACCGTGTCCGGGTACTGGGCGTCGATCTCCTTGCGCACCCGCCTGAGGAACTCGTGGGTCGCGGGAAGGTTCTCGCAGTTCGTGCCTTCCTCGGCATACAGATACGGCACCGCGTCCAGTCGGAAGCCGTCGATTCCAAGGTCCAGCCAGAACTTCAGCGCCGAGAGGATCTCCTCCTGCACGGTCGGGTTCTCGTAGTTCAGATCCGGCTGGTGGGAGAAGAAGCGGTGGAAGAAGTACTGCTTGCGGACCGGGTCGAAGGTCCAGTTGGAGGCCTCGGTGTCGACGAAGATGATGCGGGCGTCGGCGTAGGCCTTGTCGTCGTCGGCCCAGACGTAGTAGTCGCCGTAGGGGCCGTCGGGGTCCTTTCTGGACTCCTGGAACCACGGGTGCTGGTCGCTGGTGTGGTTCATGACGAAGTCGATGATGACCCGCATGCCCCGCTGGTGGGCGGAGTCCACGAAGTCCACGAAGTCGGCGAGGTCCCCGAACTCCGGCAGCACGGAGGTGTAGTCGGAGACGTCGTAGCCGCCGTCCTTGAGCGGTGACTTGAAGAAGGGCGGCAGCCACAGGCAGTCGACGCCGAGCCATTGCAGGTAGTCGAGTTTGGCGGTGAGGCCTTTGAGGTCGCCGACGCCGTCGCCGTTGCTGTCCTGGAAGGAGCGGACCAGGACCTCGTAGAAGACGGCGCGCTTGAACCAGTCGGGATCACGATCCTTGGCAGGAGTGTCCTCGAAGGTGTCCTGAACGGGCTCGTTGACGATCATTTTGTGGGTGACCCTCCGATCTGCGGGGAGGACGGTCGCAGAACACGAAAGATGTGCGCGGGCGCGCGGCCCGGCTCGAGGCGCACATAGTTGGCCCTGCCCCAGTGATAGGTCTCGCCGGTGAGCTCGTCGCGCACCGGCACCGACTCGTGCCATTCCAGGCCGAGTTGCGGCATGTCCAACGAGACCGTGGCTTCCTGGGTGTGGTGCGGATCGAGGTTGGCGACCACCAGAACCGTGTTCGAACCCTCCCGTTTCGAGTACGCGATCACCGCTTCCTGGTCCGCGTCGTGGAAGTGGAGGTCACGCAGTTGCCGTAGGGCCGGATTCTCGCGCCGGATCGCGTTGAGGCGGGTGAGCAGGGGTGTGATGGTGCGTTTTTGGCGTTCGGCGGTTTCCCAGTCGCGGGGGCGGATCTGGTATTTCTCCGAGTCGAGGTATTCCTCGCTGCCGGGGCGCAGGGGGGTGTTCTCGCAGAGTTCGTAGCCGCTGTAGATGCCCCAGGTGGGGGAGAGGGTGGCGGCGAGTACGGCGCGGACCTCGAAGGCGGGGCGGCCGCCGGTCTGCAGGTAGGCGTGCAGGATGTCGGGGGTGTTGGCGAAGAAGTTGGGGCGCATGTAGGAGGCGGCCTCGCCGGAGAGTTCGGTGAGGTATTCGGTGAGTTCCTGTTTGGTGTTGCGCCAGGTGAAGTAGGTGTAGGACTGCTGGAAGCCGGTCTGGGCCAGGGTGTGCATCATCGCGGGGCGGGTGAAGGCCTCGGCGAGGAAGATCACGTCGGGGTCGGTGCGGTTGATGCCGTCGATGACGTGCTGCCAGAACAGGACGGGTTTGGTGTGCGGGTTGTCGACCCGGAAGATCCGCACTCCGTGGTCCATCCAGTGCCGCAGGACGCGGCTGGTTTCGGTGATCAGGCCGTCGAGGTCGGCGTCGAAGGCGATGGGGTAGATGTCCTGGTACTTCTTCGGCGGGTTCTCGGCGTGGGCGATGGTGCCGTCGGGGCGGTGGTGGAACCACTCGGGGTGTTTGTCGACCCAGGGGTGGTCGGGGGAGCACTGCAGGGCGAAGTCCAGGGCGATCTCCAGGCCGAGTTCGCCGGCCCTGGCCACGAAGCGGTCGAAGTCGTCGAGGGTGCCCAGGTCGGGGTGGACGGCGTCGTGGCCGCCCTCGGGGGAGCCGATGGCCCAGGGCACGCCGACGTCGTCGGGGCCGGCGGAGAGGGTGTTGTTGCGGCCCTTGCGGAAGGTGGTGCCGATGGGGTGGATCGGGGGGAGGTAGACGACGTCGAAGCCCATCGCGGCGATGGCGGGCAGCCGTCGGGCGGCGGTCTCGAAGGTTCCGTGCGGGCGGGCGGGGGTGCCCTCGGAACGGGGGAAGAACTCGTACCAGGAGCCGTACAGGGCGCGTTCACGCTCGACCAGCAGCGGCAGCGGATCCGACGCCGTGACCAGATCCCGCAATGGACAACGCCCCAGCACGGCATCGACGTCGGGCGTCAGCGCCGCCGCCAACCGCCAGGCGGCCGGCCGGTTCTCGTCCCGCAGCGCCTCGACGGCCGCGACGATCACCTGCCGCCCCTCGCTGTCGGACACACCGGCGGCGGCGCGCTCGTACAGTCGCGCGCCCTCCTCCAGCACGAGCTCCGTGTCCATTCCGGCCGGGATCTTGATCTGGGCGTGGTGCCGCCAGGTGCTGACGGGATCGCCCCATGCCTCGACCCGGTAGGTCCAGTGGCCCGGCTCGCCGGCGGTGACCTCGGCGCCCCAGCGGTCGGTGCCGGGGGCGAGTTCACGCATCGGCGTCCATGGCCCGGGACGGCCGGCGGGGTCGGTCAGCACGACATTGGCGGCCACGGCGTCATGGCCCTCGCGGAACACGGTCGCCGAGATCTCGAAGCTCTCGCCGGTCACCGCCTTCGCGGGCCGGCGCCCGCGCTGGACGATCGGGCGGACGTCGAGAACCGGTATGCGCCCGACGCCGCCGGCCGTGTCGGTCGCGGAGGGTCGCTCCGGAGCCGGCGGTCCTGGGTCGGCGGCGGTGGCGCGGGGGGCTGGGGGTGCGTCGGTGCGAGGCGTCGGGGGTGAGGACGACTGGTGGTGCATGGCGGGCATGACCGCTCCTGTCCGCGTCAACTTGGGTGGGCGGATGGCTGTGGGGAGGTTGGTCCTGCGTGGTGCTGTGTCGATATGCGGCTCCGCCGCGTGGGGTGTGCGCCCGGGGGCGCACGGGTGGGGTGTACCGGAGGAGCCTTCCCACCCTATTCGGGTGGGCAATCCGGCACTTTGTTAACTACTCACGCGTATGTCTACGCACAAGACCGGCCCCGTTCCTGAGGAACGGGGCCGGTGTTCGCAACTCGGCGTGAAGAGGCCGCTACGAGCCCGGTACCTGCAAGAGTTTGTTCGGTGAGCCGAGCCCGCGGCCGGAGACCTTGCCGGACGCGGCCCGCGCCGTGAGCGCCTTGGCGACCTGTGCGGGCGACGCCTTGCGATGGCCGGCCAGATAGAGCGCGGCCGCCCCCGCGGCGTGCGGCGACGCCATCGACGTACCGGAGTAGGTGGCCGTGCCGGTGTCGCTCGCGTACGCGGCCGAGGTGATCCCGACACCCGGGGCGAACAGGTCCAGGACCGGGCCGAAGTTGGAGAAGCCCGCCCTCGCGTCCCGCTTGTCGATGGCCCCGACGGTGATGGCCTCCTTCACCGCCGCGGGGGAGTACAGGCCCGCCGGCAGCCCGTCGTTGCCCGCCGCGACCGTGTAGGTGACGCCGGACGCGATGGAGTTGCGTACAGCCGCGTCCAGCTGGGAGTTCCGGTAGCCGCCGAGGCTGACATTGGCGACCGCCGGCCTCTTCGCGTGCTTGGTCACCCAGTCGATGCCCGCGATGACATCGGCCGTGCTGCCGCCGCCGGCATTGTCGAGAACGCGTACGGCGACGACCTTGGCGTTCTTGGCCACGCCGTACTGCCGGCCCGCGATGGTGCCGGCGACATGGGTGCCGTGTCCGTTGCCGTCGCTCGCCGTCCTGTCGTCGCCGACGAAGTCCCAGCCATGGCTCGCCCGGCCGCCGAATTCCTTGTGCGAGATGCGGATGCCGGTGTCGATGACGTACACCGTCACCCCGGCGCCCGCGGACTCGGGCCAGGTGTAGCTCTTGCTCAGCGGAAGATTGGCCTGATCGATGCGGTCCAGGCCCCAGGACGGCGGGTTCTTCTGGGTGTGCTCCAGGGTCACGCGCGTGTCCTGGACGACCGAGGCGACCCTGGGGTCGGCCGCGAGCCGTTTGGCTTGTCTCTCGTTGGCCCGGATGGCGTAGCCGTTGAGAACCGTGCCGTAGGTGTGGCTTATTTTCGCCCCGTACTTCTCGGCCAGGCCTTTTCCGGCCGCCGACGGAGCCTTCGTTTCCCCCTTGAGTGTCACCAGGTAACTGCCGCTGACGGAGCCGGGTTCTCCGGCGCCGAGTATCTGCCCCTCCGGTGCGGCGTGCGCGGGCATGGTGGTGGCCGAAAGCGCGGCGACACAGGTCACCGCGGTCAGCCCGCCTGCCCGGCGCAGACGCCGTGTGCGCGTCCGTGCCATGGTGTGAGTTCCCCTCCTCAACTCGGCGCACGGCGGCCGTGGTTCGCCGGGTGCACCCGGTGTGGCCGGTACGCCATCTGTCACCCTCTCGTGATGTGAGAAGTCGCCACAAGGAGGCCTACGGGGGCGGAATCGGCCATATCGTCCATGGCGGATCTGTAAAGGCTGCGGTGTGGTTGCGGTGTTTTTCGGACGTACGTGCTCCCTTCCCTCCTGCTTGACAACCAGTCACCGTCAGTGATGACCGAAAGAACGCACTGTGGTTACGAAGCCCCGCATACCGATACCGTCGGGGGCGATGACGGGACCCACACCGCCGTGGGCCCCCTGCCACGCGCTGCCCGAGGTGAACCGTGAAGGCGATCCGTCGATTCACCGTCCGACCTGTCCTCCCCGAACCCCTCCGGCCCCTCAGCGACCTGGCGCGCAATCTGCGCTGGTCCTGGCATGCGGAGACCCGCGACCTCTTCCAGTCCGTGGACCCCGAGCGCTGGGCCGCCTCGGGCAACGACCCCGTACGGCTGCTGGGCAGCGTGTCGCCCGGACGGCTCGCGGAGCTGGCCGAGGACCGCCACTTCCTGCGCCGGCTGACGGCAGTCGCCGGTGACCTCAACGACTACGTCACCGGCGACCGCTGGTACCAGCACCAGTCCGCCGAACTCCCGGCCGCCGTCGCCTACTTCTCACCCGAGTTCGGCATCACGGCCGCCCTGCCCCAGTACTCCGGCGGCCTCGGCATCCTGGCCGGCGACCATCTCAAGGCGGCCAGCGACCTCGGTGTCCCGCTCATCGGCGTCGGGCTGCTGTACCGGCACGGTTACTTCCGGCAGACCCTGTCCCGGGACGGCTGGCAGCAGGAGCACTACCCGGTCCTGGACCCCAACGAGCTGCCGCTGGCCCTTGTGAAGGAGCCCGACGGCACCCCCGCCCAGGTCTCCCTGGCCCTGCCCGGCGGCAGGTCGCTGCACGCCCGTGTCTGGCTCGCCCAGGTCGGCCGCGTCCCCCTGCTGATGCTCGACTCGGACGTCGAGGAGAACGACCTCGGCGAACGCGGGGTGACCGACCGGCTCTACGGCGGCGGCAGCGAACACCGGCTGCTGCAGGAGATGCTGCTGGGCATAGGAGGGGTGCGCGCGGTGCGGACGTACTGCCGTCTGACGGGTCACCCCGCCCCCGAGGTCTTCCACACCAACGAGGGCCATGCGGGCTTCCTCGGCCTGGAGCGCATCGCGGAGCTGTGCGAGCGGGACGGCCTGGACTTCGACGCGGCCCTGGAGGCCGTCCGTGCCGGCACGGTCTTCACCACGCACACGCCCGTCCCGGCCGGCATCGACCGCTTCGACCGCGAGCTGGTGGCCCACCACTTCGGCCCCGCCGCCGAGCTCCCCGGCATCGACGTCGAACGCATCCTCCAGCTCGGCATGGAGACCTACCCCGGCGGCGAACCGAACCTCTTCAACATGGCGGTGATGGGCCTGCGCCTGGGCCAGCGCGCCAATGGCGTCTCGCTCCTCCACGGCAACGTCAGCCGCGAGATGTTCTCGGGTCTGTGGCCGGGTTTCGACCCCGACGAGGTCCCGATCACCTCGGTCACCAACGGCGTCCACGCCCCGACCTGGGTCGCCCCCGAGGTGTTCCGCCTCGGCGCCCGCCAGATCGGCGCCCAGCGCACCGAGGACGCGATGACCGTCGGCGGCTCGGACCGCTGGGACGCCGTGGGGGAGATCCCCGACCAGGACGTCTGGGAGCTGCGGCGGGTGCTGCGCGAGCAGCTGGTGCTGGAGGTGCGGGAGCGACTGCGCGCGTCGTGGCGCCAACGCGGCGCCGGGACGGCGGAGTTGGGCTGGATCGACGGAGTCATGGACCCGGACGTCCTGACGATCGGATTCGCGCGGCGGGTCCCGTCGTACAAGCGGTTGACGCTGATGCTCAGGGACCGCGACCGTCTGATGGACCTGCTCCTGCACCCGGAGCGCCCGATCCAGATCGTGGTGGCGGGCAAGGCGCACCCGGCCGACGACGGCGGGAAGCGTCTGGTCCAGGAGCTGGTGAAGTTCGCGGACGACCCGCGGGTCCGCCACCGCATCGTCTTCCTCCCGGACTACGGCATGGCGATGGCCCAGAAGCTCTATCCCGGCTGCGACATCTGGCTGAACAACCCGCTGCGCCCGCTGGAGGCCTGCGGCACCTCCGGCATGAAGGCGGCCCTGAACGGCTGCCTCAACCTGTCCGTCCTGGACGGCTGGTGGGACGAGTGGTTCCAGCCCGACTTCGGCTGGGCGATCCCCACGGCGGACGGCACCGGCACGGACCCGGACCGCCGGGACGACATAGAGGCGGCGGCGCTGTACGACCTGCTGGAGCAGCGGGTGACCCCCCGCTTCTACGAGCACGGCCAGGCCGGCCTGCCGGACCGCTGGATCGAAATGGTCCGCCAGACCCTCACCCTGCTCGGCCCGAAGGTCCTGGCGGGCAGGATGGTCCGCGAATACGTGGAACGCCTCTACACGCCCGCCGCGCACGCCCACCGCGCGATGACGGCGGACTCGGCGCGCGAACTGGCAGGCTGGAAGGCACGGGTCCGCTCGGCGTGGCACGACGTGAGCGTCGACCACGTGGAGACGTCCGTGGCGACGGTGACGGCCACGGCGGAACTCGGCAGCACCCTCACCCTCCACGTCCGCGTCGGCCTCGGCGACCTCGCCCCCGACGACGTGGAGGTCCAGGCCGTCTCGGGCCGCGTCGACTCGGAGGACCGCATCGCGGACGCGTCGACGGTCCCCCTGAAGCCGACGGGGGGCCCGGACACGGAGGGCCGCTGGACGTACGAGGGCCCGCTGTCCCTGGACCGGACGGGGCCGTACGGATACACGGTCCGGATTCTTCCGGCACATCGACTGCTGGCGTCGAGCGCGGAGCTGGGGTTGGTGGCGGTGCCTTCTGAGGACTTGGGGGAGGGGGCCGGGGTGTTGCTGCGGTGACGCTCTGACGGGGTCGGGGCGTCTTCAAGGAGGCGGCTGCTTCTCAGTACTCCTCCTTGAACTCCCGCTCGCAGAGCTGCCGCAACGACGCCCCGCACCGCCGCGCATACGCCTGCTGCAAGCCGCGTGTCGCCGCCCCGCCCGCTCGGGTGTACCACTTCGCCGCGCGGCTGAAGGCCCTTATCGTCAGCCAGACCGTGCCGTCCCCCGTGCGCTCCACGAGGAACGCCTCCTCACCGCACTCCGGATGGCCGGGGAGGGTGCCGTACGCCCAGCCGATGCGGCGGTACTCCTCGACCGTCCAGACGACCCGGCAGGGGGCCTTGATGAGGCCGGCGAGGGTGACCGTGACGTCCACCTCGGGGGCCGCGCGCTCGGAGGAGGCGTCGATGCCGACGCCCAGCTCGCGGTGCATCTCCCAGGTCATGACCGCTTCGGCGGCTCTGCGGAAGACGTCCTCGCCCTCGCCGATGCGGGTGCGTACGTGCAGGGGGTGGAAGCCGGGAGGGCAGAAGCCGTTCTCCCGGGTCGCGCCGACGTCGTCGTACGTGAAGGACATGGGGCCCAAGCGTAGAGCGGCACCCGGGGATGCCTTCGTCCCGGGTGCCGCCCTTTACGACTGTGTGCGCGTCAGCTCACGTTGATGGCCGACCACGCGGCCGCCACCGTCTTGTACTCGGTGCTGGTGGAGCCGTACAGGGCGGACGCCGCGCTCAGGGTCGCCGTGCGGGCGGCCTTGTAGTTGGTCGTCGACGTCATGTACTCGGTCAGGGCCTTGTACCAGATCGCGGCGGCCTTGGCGCGGCCGATGCCCGTGACCGTCGAGCCGTTGGACGTCGGGGAGTTGTAGCTCACCCCGTTGATCGTCTTCGCGCCGCTGCCCTCCGAAAGGAGGTAGAAGAAGTGGTTCGCGGGGCCCGAGGAGTAGTGGACGTCCAGGCCGCCCAGCGACGAGGACCAGCTGTCCTTGGATCCGCCGTCCTTGCTCGGCTTGTCCATGTAGCGCAGCGGGGTGCCGTCGCCGTTGATGTCGATCTCCTCGCCGATGAGGTAGTCACCGACGTCGTTGGAGTTGTTCGCGTAGAACTCCACCGCCGTGCCGAAGATGTCGGAGGTGGCCTCGTTCAGGCCGCCCGACTCGCCCGAGTAGTTCAGGCCCGCCGTGTTCGACGTGACGCCGTGGGTCATCTCGTGGCCGGCCACGTCCAGCGACGTCAGCGGGTTGGTGTTGCCCTCGCCGTCGCCGTACGTCATGCAGAAGCAGCTGTCGTCCCAGAACGCGTTGACGTACGCGTTGCCGTAGTGGACGCGCGAGTACGCCGCCTTGCCGTCGTTCTTGATGCCGCTGCGGCCGAAGGTGCTCTTGTAGAAGTCCCAGGTCTCCTGCGCGCCGTAGGCCGCGTCGACGGCGGCGGTCTGGTCGGTGGAGGAGCTGGAGGCCGTGCCGGTGCCCCATGTGTCGTCCGCGTCGGTGAACAGCGTTCCGGCGGAGGAACTGGTGCTGCGGGCCTTGTTGTACGTCTTGTGGCCGCCGCGCGTGGTGTCGTAGAGCTGGTACGTCGAGCCCGACTTGGTGGTGCCGAGGGTGACCGTGCCCGAGTACAGGCTCTTGCCGCTGCCGGTCTCGATGCCCTGGTACTCGAACAGCTTCTTGCCGGTGGCGGCGTCGGTGATGACGTGCAGCTCGTTCGGGGTGCCGTCGTCCTGGAGGCCGCCGACGACCGTCTCGTAGGCGAGGGTCGGCTTGCCGTTCGCCGCCCAGATCACCTTGCGGGCCGCCTGGTCGGCCGAGGTCTTCTCCGAGCCGGCCGCCTTGGCCAGCTTCACGGCCTGGCCCTCGGCCTTGGCCGCGGTGATGGCCGGCTTGAGCGAGGCGACCTTGATGGTGGCGCTCGTCGCCTTGGTCACGCCCTTTCTCGCACCCGCCGCCGACTCGTGGACGACCAGGTCGCCGCCGAGGACGGGCAGGCCCGCGTAGGTGCGCTCGTAGCGGGTGTGGACCGAGCCGTCGGCGTCCTTGACGACGTCCTTGACGACCAGCTTCTCCTGGGCGCCGAGGCCTATCTCGTCGGCGGTGTCGGCCGCCTTCGCCTGCTGGTCCTTGATCAGGGTGGTGCGGGCCGCGGGGGCGAGCGCGACCGGTGCGGCGAGCGGGGCGGCCTTGGTGCCGGCGCCCGCGGGGGCAGCGGCGGCCGAACCACCGGTGGTCAGGGCGGTGGTGAGGAGTGCCCCGGCGGCCACGGAGGTGGCGATGGCCAGGGTGGTGCGCTTGCGACGCGCGTAGAGGGGGGTCACACGAGCTCCTTTTGTGGGGGAGGTGCATTGGTGCTGGTGCGGCGGGTGGAGGAAGCGTGACACCTGGGACGCGTACATGTCAGGAGTGCTCGGTGATGTTGGCCAAAATTTGACTGAACGGTGAATGTTTCAGAAACGTGAACGGGCGCCGTCCCGGCGGGAGTTGAACCCACCGAGACGGCGCCCTGTCAGAGGCAGACCGCGAACGGGCCTACGGGAAGGTGACCTTCCAGCTGTTGATGTAGCCGGTGTCGATGGCCGCGTTGTCCTGGACCCGCAGCGTCCAGACGCCGTTGGCGACCTCGGAGGACGCGTTCACCGTGTACGTGGTGTTGAGGTTGTCCGAACTGCCGCCGGTGCCGTAGCCCTTCAGCGTGTACGCGGTGCCGTCGGGGGCGAGCAGATCCACCTTGAGGTCACCGACGTAGGTGTGGACGATGTCCACGGCGACCTGGAGGTTGGAGGGCGCGTTGCCGGTCCGGCCGGACACCGTGATCGGCGACGTCACGGCCGCCCCGTTGTCCGGGATCGACACGTCGGTGCCGCTCTCGAACGACGTACCGCCACCGCCCCCGGGGCGGGTGCCCACGGCGACGCCGGCCCAGGCGTCCTGCACGGCCTTGTACTCGGCGCTCGTGGTGCCGTACAGCTCACCGGTCGCCGCGAGGGTGCCGGTGCGGGCGGCCGCGTAGTTGGTGTTCGAGGTGAACTTGGTGGTCAGCGAGCGGAACCAGATCTTCTCCGCCTTGTCCCGGCCGATGCCGGTGACCGGAAGGCCGTCCGAGGTGGACGAGTTGTAGGTGACACCGTTGATGGTCTTGGTGCCACTGCCCTCCGACAGGAGGTAGAAGAAGTGGTTCGCGGGGCCCGACGAGTAGTGCACGTCGACCGAGCCGATGCCCGAGTACCAGCTGTCCTTGGACGCGCCGTCCTTGCTCGGCTTGTCCATGTAGCGCAGCGGGGTGCCGTCGCCGTTGATGTCGATCTCCTCGCCGATGAGGTAGTCACCGACGTCGGAGGCGTTGTTGGCGTAGAACTCGACGGTCGAACCGAAGATGTCGGAGGTCGCCTCGTTCAGACCGCCGGACTCGCCGCTGTAGATGAGGCCCGCGGTGTTGGAGGTGACACCGTGGGTCATCTCGTGGCCGGCCACGTCGATGGACGTCAGCGGGTGGGTGTTGCCCGAGCCGTCGCCGTAGGTCATGCAGAAGCAGCTGTCGGACCAGAACGCGTTGACGTAGTTGTTGCCGTAGTGGACCCGGGAGTAGGCGCCGACGCCGTCACCCCGGATGCCGCTGCGCCCGTGCACGTTCTTGTAGTAGTCCCACGTCAGCGCGGCACCGTAGTGGGCGTCCGCGCCCGCCGTCTCCAGGTTGGACGGGTTGCCGTTGCCCCACACGTCGTCGGGACCGGAGAAGAGCGTGCCGGTGCCCGAGGTGCCGCGGTTGAGGTTGTACGTCTTGTGGTTGCCGCGCGCACCGTCGGTCAGGTTGTACGTCGACCCCGACTGCGTGGTGCCGAGCGTGACCGTGCCGCTGTACATCGTGTTGCCGGTACCGGTCTCGATGGCCTGGTACTCGTACAGCTTGGCGCCGGTGGCGGCGTCGGTGATGACGTGCAGCTCGCTGGGGGTGCCGTCCTCCTGGAGGCCGCCCACGACGGTCTCGTAGGCGAGGGTCGGCGTGCCCTTGGCGGCCCAGATCACCTTGCGCGGCGCCTTGTTGACGTCCGGGCTCTTGGCGTCCTCGGCCTTCGCGGCGGCCAGCGCCTGCTTCTCCGCCTTGGCGGCGGGGACGGCGGCGGTGGTGGTCGCCGGCTTGATGGCGGCTCGGGTCGCCTTCACGACGTCCTTGGTCGCGCCGGACTTCGTGGTCTCGACGACCAGGTCGCCGCCGAGGACGGGCAGGCCGTCGTAGGTCCGCTCGTAGCGGGTGTGGACCGTGCCGTTGCCGTCCTTGACGACGTCACGGACGACCAGCTTCTCCTTGGCCCCGAGGCCCAGGTCCTTGGCGGTGTCCGCCTTGGTGGCGTTGGCCTCGCGTATCAGCTGGGCGCGCTGGGCGGGGGAGAGCTTGACGGACTCGGCGCCCGGTATGACCTTGCCCGCGGCCGACGGTGCCTTCTCCGGGGCTGCGGTGGCGGCGCCCGTCTGGACGGCGGCGGCGATCAGGGCGGAGACGCCGACCAGGGCGACTGCGGCGGCCCGGCGATGCGTCGTGTGGGGGGCGCGTCTGTGGGAGGAACTGTCTCTCAACACTGACTCCTTCTGCGCGGCCGCGGATCACGCGGCCAGGGGAGACCGGTCGGCGGGTGGGCCGTCCGGGCAGTTCGGGGTGGTACGCAGAACGACGTGCGCGTGCGGAGTTCGGCCGCGGGCACCGTCGTGTGACGGTGCTGTGGGGTTGCTGTGTCGCGGCCGTGGGAAGAGTGGCAGGTGGTTGCGGTTTCTGTCAGGACCGCGTCAGAAACTTGGCCGGAAATCGTTCGTTGTCCGGGAGTTCACGTTCGATAAACGGACCAGACAGCTCAATCGTCGATCCGGCCGAGATCGCGCAGCCACGCGGCCGCGTTGCCGTCGGACGGCGCGCGCCAGTCGCCGCGCGGGGAGAGCGAGCCGCCGGCCGAGACCTTCGGACCGTTGGGCATCGCGGAGCGCTTGAACTGTGCGAATGCGAAGAAGCGACGGCAGAAGACCTCCAGCCAGCGCCGGATCTCGGCCAGGTCGTACGCCACCCGCTTCGCCTCGGGGAACCCGGGCGGCCAGGCACCCGCGTCCGCCTCGTGCCAGGCGTGCCAGGCCAGGAAGGCGATCTTCGACGGCCGGAAGCCGTACCGCAGAACGTAAAAGAGCGTGAAGTCGTGCAGTGCGTACGGCCCGATCTTCGACTCGGTCGACTGCATCTCCTCGCCCGGCACCAGCTCCGGGCTGATCTCCGTGCCGAGGATCGCGGCCAGCGTCCCGCCGGTCTCCTCGTCGAACTGCTCGCTGCCGATGACCCAGCGGATCAGATGCTGGATCAGGGTCTTCGGCACACCGGAGTTCACGTTGTAGTGGCTCATCTGGTCGCCCACGCCGTACGTGGACCAGCCGAGCGCCAGCTCCGACAGGTCGCCGGTGCCGAGCACGATGCCGCCGCGCTGGTTGGCGAGCCGGAACAGGTAGTCGGTGCGCAGACCCGCCTGGACGTTCTCGAAGGTGACGTCGTACACCGGCTCGCCGGACGCGAACGGGTGGCCCATCTCCTGCAGCATCAGCCGCGCGGTCGGCGTGATGTCCAGCTCGGCCGCGGTGACGCCGAGCGAGTTCATCAGCTTGTGCGCGTTGTCCTTGGTGTGGTCGCTGGTGGCGAAGCCGGGCAGGGTGAAGGCCAGGATGTCGCTGCGCGGGCGCCCGGCGCGGTCCATCGCCCGGGCGGCGACGATCAGCGCGTGCGTGGAGTCCAGGCCGCCGGACACCCCGATGACCACCTTCGGGCCGCCGATCGCGCCGAGCCGCTGCTGGAGGCCCGCGACCTGGATGTTGTACGCCTCGTAGCAGTCCAGGGCCAGCCGGTCGGCGTCGGCGGGCACGAACGGAAAGCGCTCGACCCGCCGCTTCAGCCCCAGATCCGTCATCGGCGGGTCCAGCCGGAACCCCACCCGCCGGAAGTCACCGGTCCGCCCGGCGTGCGTACGGCGGTTGTCGTCGAACGTGCCCATCCGGTTCCGCTCCTGCCGCAGCAGGTCCAGGTCCACGTCGGCGACGGCGTACTGGTCGTCGGACGCGAAGCGGGCCGTCTCGGCCAGCAGCACGCCGTCCTCGTAGATCATGGTCTGGCCGTCCCAGGACAGGTCCGTGGTCGACTCGCCCAGACCGGCCGCCGAGTAGACGTACGCCGCCAGGCAGCGCGAGGACGCCGAGCGGCACAGCAGCCGACGGTCCTCGGCGCGGCCGACCGTGATCGGGCTGCCCGAGAGGTTGGCGAGCACGGTCGCGCCGGCCAGCGCGGCCTCCGCGCTCGGCGGCACCGGCACCCACATGTCCTCGCAGATCTCCGCGTGCAGGACCAGCCCGGGGACGTCCTCCGCCTCGAAGAGCAGGTCCACACCGAACGGCACCTCCGCGCCGCCGACCCGGATCGTCCCGCCGCGCTCGTTCTCGCCGGACGCGATCTGCCGCCGCTCGTAGAACTCGCGGTAGTTCGGCGGATACGACTTGGGTGCGACGCCGAGGATCCGGCCGCGGTGCACGATCACCGCGCAGTTGTAGATCCGATGGCGATGACGCAGCGGAGCGCCGACGACCAGCACCGGAAGCAGCTCCGCCGACCCGGCCACCACCGTGCCGAGCGCCTCCTCGACCTCGTCGAGCACCGCGTCCTGGAGCAGCAGGTCCTCGATCGAGTAGCCGGTCAGGCCCAGCTCGGGGAAGACGGCGACCGCGACGCCCTCCTGAGCGCACGCGCGCGCCTGCCGCAGGACCGCCTCGGCGTTGGCGCGCGGGTCCGCGATGACGGTGTGGCCCGTACACGCGGCGACCCGCGCGAAGCCGTGCTGGTAGATCGACCAGAAGTTCAATGGACTGCGGCTTTCTACTGTGGCTTGCTTCAGCGTGCCAGGGATCTCCTACGGCATCGAGCATAGATCGCCTGTTCAGGCGGGCCACTCCCCGTGCCAGGACCGCCACAGCGACGCGTACGCCCCGTCCGCCGAGACCAGCTCGTCATGCGTGCCCAGCTCGGTGAGCAGGCCGTTCTCCATCACCGCCACGCGGTCGGCGTCATGCGCGGTGTGCAGACGGTGCGCGATGGCGATGACCGTACGGCCCTGGAGCACGGCCGCCAGGGCGCGCTCGGTGTGCCGGGCCGTGGCCGGGTCGAGCAGGGCCGTCGCCTCGTCGAGGATCAGGGTGTGCGGGTCCGCCAGCACCACGCGGGCGAGGGCCAGCTGCTGGGCCTGTGAGCCGTCCGTGGCGCGACCTCCGTCGCCCAGCGCCGTGTCGAGGCCGTCGGGCAGCCGCCGTACCCAGGTGTCCGCGCCGACCGCGGTGAGGGCGGCCCACAGGTCCTCGTCCGTGGCGGACGGCTCGGCGATACGGAGGTTGTCGCGGACCGTGCCGAGGAAGACGTGGTGCTCCTGGGTGACGAGGACGACCTGGCGGCGCAGCTGCTCCGGGCCGAGCGCGACGACCGGGACTCCGCCGACCGTCACCGAGCCGGCGCTCGGCGCGTCCACCCCCGCGAGCAGCCTGCTCAGGGTCGTCTTGCCGGCGCCGGACGGGCCGACCACCGCGAGGCGTTCCCCCGGCCGCACGGTCAGGTCGACGCCGCCGAGGACCTCGCCGCCGCGGTCGTAGGCGTAGCGCACTCCGGTCACGTCGATCCGGTCGTCGGCGGGTGTCGGTGAGTCGGCCGCCGCGGCCTGCGGGGCCCGTGCCAGGCCTTCCACGCGGGCGAACGAGGCGCCGCTGCTCTGGAGTTGCTCGACCCGCATCAGGATCTCGTCCAGCGGACCGGCCATCTGCTGCTGATACAGCGCCGCCGCGACCACCGTGCCCAGGCTGACCGTGCCCTGCGCGTGCAGGGCCCCGCCGACGAGCAGGACCGTCGCCACGGGGACGAGATAGGCGATCTCGACCGACGGGAAGAACACCGTGCGCAGGAAGAGGGTGTGCAGGCGGGTCCGGCGGGATGTCTCCAGCGCGTCCCGGCTCGCCGCCACGCGCCGCCGCTCCAGCCGCAGTGCCTCCACCGTGCGGGCGCCGGACGCGGTCGCCGCGAGGACCTCCGCGACATCCGAGGTGGCCGCCCCCTCGGCGAGGTACCCGGCACGGGCGCGGCGCAGATACCAGCGCAGCACCGGGCACAGACCGGCCAGGCCGATCAGAGCGCAGGCACCGAGCAGGGGGTCCAGCGCGAAGACCGCGCCCAGCAGGAACAGGACCTGAACGGAGTTGATGAGCAGTTCGGGCCCGGCGTCGCGCAGGGTGGTGCCGACGGTCGCCACATCGGCGGTGCCGCGCGCGGTCAGGTCCCCGGTGCCGGCCCGTTCCACGACCGACGCGGGCAGCGCGAGCGTGCGGTTCACGAACTCCTCGCGGACGCGGGCGAGGATGCGTTCGCCGAAGCGGTGGCCGACGTAGCGGGCCCAGCGGGCCAGCAACAGCTGGGCTGTTGCCGCTATCAGGATGGCCAGGGCGAGTTTGTCAACGACCGTGACGCCGTGGCCGGCGCGGATCTCGTCGATGATGCGGCCCACCAGCCAGGGGCTGGCCAGGCCGGCGATCGCTGCGGCCGCGTTCAGGGCGAGTACGGCGGTGAATGATCTGGCGTCGGCTCGGATCAGGCGGACGGTGGCCCGGCGGACGTCTTGCCGTTCGGCGATGGGAAGCGAATTGCGGCTCATGGCGCGGGACTTGGGGTGGTCTGCCGGGTGCGGGTGTGATGTGGCCTGGTCGTCCCCGCGGCGGAGCCGCCTATCGACACGGGCCCGCGCTCCTGAGGTGGGCTGAGTTTGCGTCACCTGGTCAGCTCCTCGGCGTTCTCGTCCCGGGCCACCAGGGCTCGGTATCCCGGCTCTCCGTCCAGCAGTTCTCGGTGGGTGCCTGTTGCCGCCACCTTGCCGTCGACCAAGTAGTGGACCGTGTCCGCTCGGTCCAGGACCAAGGGGGACGTCGTCGTCACCAGCGTCGTACGGCCCCGCCTCGTCGTGTGCAGGCGTTCGGCGACCTGTGCCTCCGTGTGGGCGTCCAGTGCCGACGTCGGTTCCACCGCCAGGAGCACCTCCGGGTCCGCCAGCAGTGTGCGGACCAGGCGGACGCGCTGGCGCTGGCCGCCGGAGAGGTTGCGGCCCTGGGCGTCGATCGGGGTGTCGAGGCCGTCGGGGAGACCACGGACGATGTCCTCGGCGACCGCCGTGTGCACCGCTCGTGTGATCGCCCGCTCGTCCAGGTCCGCGGACCCGGCGGCCACCAGCTCGCGCAGCGTGCCCGCGAACAGGTCGGCCTCGTGGTCGGCGACCAGGATGCGCGTCCGGACCTGCGGTAACGCGATCTCGCTCAGAGGCACTTCGCCCCAGGTCGCCGCCGACGGGACGTAGCGGCCGAGACGGTCGACGACGGCCGTGGCGTCGGCGGGCAGCGCCGCGGCCAGTGCGGTGAGCCGGCCAGGCGGCACCCGCACCCCGGACTCGGGGTCGCACAGCACCGCAGGTTCGGCCGGCGCGTCCCGTGTGCCGGTGTCCGCCATCGGCTCCAGCCGCAGGAACCGTACGACCCGCCGCGCCGCCACCACTCCACGGCTGACCTGGTAACCGCACTCGATGAAGAACGCCACCGGCCCCACCAGCACCGCGACATAGCCGTACACCGACACCAGCTCGCCCACGGTGATCTCCCCCTGGGCGGCCAGCCGCGCCGCCAGCCAGGTCACCACGGCCAGGAACAGCGTCGGCAGCCCCACCCCGAGCGCCTGCACCCAACTGGTCACCGCCCCGACCCGGTAGCCCTGCGCCCGCAGCCGCTGCGAGTCGTGGTGGAA
Organism: Streptomyces sp. NPDC056479; assembly: GCF_042795335.1. NCBI lineage: Bacteria > Bacillati > Actinomycetota > Actinomycetes > Kitasatosporales > Streptomycetaceae > Streptomyces > Streptomyces sp. NPDC056479. The sequence goes on from NZ_JBHTRZ010000007.1 coordinate 206,174, forward strand.
GGCGTCGGCGACCAGGCCCTTGCCGCCGAGGCCGTTGAGCACGCGCAGCCCGCCCGCGAGGTCGGCGATCCGTGCGGTCAGAACCCCCTGCCGCTCCCGGTACTGCGTCTCCGTCGCCTGCAGCCGCCCCAGCAGCGGCCCGACGATCACGCCGACCAGCGGCATCCCGAGCAGCACCACGACGGCGATCGGCACCGACACCGACACCAGCAGCCCGGCGATCACCAGATAGGCGACGATCGCCCCGACCCCGGGGCCGACGACGGTCAGGGACTGGCTGATGGTCTGGACGTCGCCCACGCCGATCGTGACGACCTCCCCGGCCCCGATCCGGCGCGGCAGCGTGGCGCCCAGTCGTACCGCGTGTCCGACCAGCACCTTGACCGTGCGGAAGTTGGCGTCCATCCGCACCCGCGTCATCGTGCGGTGCCGCATGATGCTCAGCCAGGCGTTGAACGCCCCGACCGCGAACAGCGCACCCGTCCACCCCGCCAACGCACCGTAGTCACCACCCGTCAGCCCGTCGTCGACGGCACGGGACATCAGGTACGGGGTCGCCGCCAGCAGCACCATCCACACACTGGAGATCAGCGCCCCGACCACGGACCGCGTCATCTGGCGCATGACCAGCCACCACAGATACCACCATCCGCCGCGACAGTCGGGCTCGCCCGGATCCTCGTACGCGTCGATCATCGTTCCCCGTTCCCGTCCTGTTCCGCCTTGCCGCTACGCCAGACTGTCCCGCCACGCCCGGTGCAGATCCGCGAACCTGCCTGTCCCGGCGATCAGTTCGGCCGGTGTGCCGTCCTCGACGATCCGGCCGTGCTCCATGACCAGGACCCGGTCGGCGATCTCGACGGTGGACAACCGGTGGGCGATGACGACGGCCGTACGCCCGTGCAGCACCGTCGACATCGCGCGCTGCACGGCCCGTTCGCCGGGGATGTCGAGGGAACTGGTCGCCTCGTCGAGGATCAGCACGGCCGGGTCGGCGAGCAACGCCCTCGCGAACGCGACGAGTTGGCGCTGACCGGCCGAGATGCGGCCGCCTCGCTTGCGTACGTCGGTGTCGTAGCCGTCGGGCAGGGAGCTGATGAAGTCGTGCGCGCCGATGGCCTTCGCTGCCTGCTCGATGTCCTCGCGGGTGGCGTCGGGGCGTCCGATGGCGATGTTCTCGGCGACCGTGCCGGAGAACAGGAAGGCCTCCTGCGTCACCATCACCACCCCGCGCCGCAGTTCGGGCACGGCCAGCTCGCGCAGGTCGACGCCGTCCAGCAGGACCCGGCCGTCGGAGGGGTCGTAGAACCGGGCGAGCAGCTTGGCGAGCGTCGACTTGCCGGCGCCGGTGGAGCCGACGACGGCGACCGTCTGCCCGGCCGGGATCGTGAGGTCGAAGCGGGGCAGCACCTCGCCGCCGGTGCGGTAGCCGAACCGGACGCCGTCGAAGACGACCTCCCGGCCGGGGTGTTCCGAGCGGAGTGCCGGGAGCTGCTCGGGTGTGGACGGCTCCGGCACGGACGGCGTCTGGGCCAGCAGTCCGGCGATCTTCTCCAGGGAGGCCGCCGCCGACTGGTACGAGTTGAGGAACATGCCGAGCCGGTCGATCGGGTCGTACAGCCGCCGCAGATACAGCACGGCCGCCGCCAGCACCCCGAGGGCAAGCGTGCCGCCGGCGACCCGGTAGGCGCCCCACAGCACGATCCCGGCGACGGCCGTGTTGGCGACGATGCGGGAGCCGACGACGTACCGGGCCATCTCCAGCAGCGCGTCGCCGTTCGTCCGTTCGTGCCGGGTGTTGAGGACCCGGAAGTCGGCGTCGTTGGCGGCCTCGCGCCTGAAGGCCCGCACCGGGCGGATGCCGTTCATCGTCTCGACGAACTTGACGATCACGGCAGCGATGGCGGTGGACCGCAGCCGGTACACCCGCCCGGCGCGCCGCTGATACAGCCGTACCAGGAGATACAGCGGCACGAACGAGGCCACGGCGAACGCGCCGAGACCGAGGTCCAGCCAGAGCAGCATCGCCGAGATGTAGACGAAGGACAGGATGACGGTGACGAGTTCCTGAAGGCCCTCGTTCAGGAGCTCGCGCAGGGACTCCACGTCGGTGGTGGAGCGGGAGATCAGCCGCCCCGAGGTGTAGCGCTCGTGGAAGTCGACGCTCAGGGCCTGGGCATGGCGGAAGATCCGGCCGCGCAGATCGAGCAGCACATCCTGGTTGACCCGGGCGGAGGCCAGGATGAACGCGTACTGGAGGGTGCCCGAGACCAGCGCGCACAGCAGATAGCCGACCCCGACCGCGATCAGCGGCCCGAGATCGTCGCGCCGGAACGCCGGTACGGCCGTGTCGATGGCGTACGCCACCAGCAGCGGGCCCGCCTGCACGGCCGCCTGCTGGAGCAGCAACAGGAGGGTGGTGACGGTGACGCGGGCCCTCATCGGGGTGAGCAGGGAGCGCAGAAGGGTGGCGGTGGCGCCCGGGGGCGTGGGCAGGACGTCGTGGTCGAAGGGGTCGTCCGCCCTTGCGGGTTCCTTGGCCGGCTCTTCCTTGTCCGGTGCGGTGGCGGTGGTCGCCGTCATCGGTCGGCCTCCTCGGTCCCGGCCATCAGGTGGGCGTACTCGGCGTTGCTGCGCAGCAGTTCGTGATGGGTGCCGACGGCGCTGATGCGGCCGTCGGAGAGCAGGGCGACGCGGTCCGCGAGCAGCACGGTGGACGGTCGGTGGGCGACGATCAGGGCGGTGGTCTCCGCGAGCACCTCACGCAGGGCGGCCTCGACCGCGGCCTCGGTGTGCACGTCGAGGGCCGACAGGGGGTCGTCGAGGACGAGGAACCGGGGCCGGCCGACGACCGCGCGCGCGAGCGCGAGGCGCTGCCGCTGGCCGCCGGAGAGACTGAGGCCCTGCTCGCCGACCTGGGTCCCGGTGCCGTGCGGCAGATCGTGCACGAAGGCGGCCTGCGCGACGGCGAGCGCCCGCTCCAACTCGGGTTCTCCCGCCCCGTCCGCGGCGCCCATGAGCACGTTCTCGGCGACACCGGCTGAGAAGAGGGTGGGCTCCTCGAAGGCGACAGCGACGAGGGAGCGCAGCTCCTCGCGGGTCATCGCGGTGATGTCCTGACCGTCGAGGGTGATCCGGCCGGACGTCACCTCGTGCAGACGCGGGACGAGAGCGGTCAGGGTCGTCTTGCCGCTGCCCGTCGCGCCGACCAGGGCCATGGACTCGCCGGGGCGGATGTGCAGGTCGATGCGGTCGAGAGTCGGTGGGGAGTCCCCGGGGGCGTCGGGGTAGCGGAACCGCACGTCGTGGAACCGGAGTCCGCGGTCCGTACGGTCCTGCCGAGCCGTCGAGACCGCATGCCCCTCCGGCACCGCGTCCATGACCTCGAAGTACCGCTCCGTCGCGGTCGCCGCCTCCTGACTCATCGCCAGCAGGAACCCGATCGAGTCCACGGGCCATCGGAGCGCCAGCGCCGTCGACAGGAACGCCACCAGGGTGCCCGCCGACAGCTCCCCGTCCGCCACCTGCACCGCGCCCAGCACCAGCGCCGCCCCGATGGCGACCTCCGGCAGCGTCACGATGACGGCCCAGATCGTCGCCAGCAGCCGCGCCTTGCGCAGCTCCGTGCCGCGCAGGGTGCCCGACAGCTCCCGGAACGCCCGCGCCTGACTGCGGTGCCGCCCGAACCCCTTGATGATCCGGATCCCGAGCACGCTCTCCTCGACGACCGTCGTCAGGTCGCCGACCTGGTCCTGCGCACGCCGCGCCACCTCGGCGTACCGCTTCTCGAAGATCACGCAGGTGACCATCACGGGCACGGCCGGGATCAGGATCACCAGCCCCAGCGTCCAGTCCTGAAGCAGCATGATGATCACGCCGACCAGGATCGTCACGCCGTTGACCAGCAGAAACGTCAGCGGGAAGGCGAGGAACATACGCACCAGCATCAGATCGGTCGTGCCCCGGGACAGCAGCTGTCCCGACGCCCACCGGTCGTGGAAGGCCACCGGCAGCCGCTGAAGATGCCGGTACAGATCCGCCCGCATCCCCGCCTCGACCCCCGCCAGCGGGCGCGCCACCAGCCAGCGCCGCAGCCCGAACAGCAACGCCTCCCCGAGCCCGAGCAGCAGCAGATACAGCGCCCCGAGCCACACCCCGGCCGGATCCCGGTCGGCGACCGGCCCGTCCACCATCCACTTCAGGACGAGCGGAATGACCAGCGACAGACACGAGGCCAGGACCGCCACACCCGCGGCGGTGAACCAACGCACCCGCACCGGCCGTACATACGGCCACAGGCGCAGCAGCGTACGCACGGCGGATCGTTCGGACCTGTCCTCGGCGGTTGCACGTGTCGTCACCATCAGCAGCGAGCCTACGGATCGCCACTGACACTGCCCACCGAGTTTTGGCCGGTCCGGGTTCGGTCGCTGGTCCTACGACCTGCGTGTTCGAGGGGTCGTACAGCCGCGGCGGCCGGTCGTACCTCCGCCATCAACCGATCGGAGGATGTGTCTTCGAGCGCGACGGCCGATGTGGCGGACCCCGCCCCGCCGCGACCCTGATGCCATGTCCGTCATCGAAGTCACCGAGCTGCGCAAGTCCTACGGCGGCCGCACCGTGGTCGACGGTGTCTCCTTCGCCGTCGAAGAGGGCGAGATCTTCGGCATCCTCGGCCCGAACGGCGCCGGCAAGACCACCACCGTGGAGTGCGTCGAGGGCCTGCGCGTCCCCGGCGCGGGCCGGGTCCGGGTCACCGGCCTCGATCCCGTCGCCGACCACGACCGGGTCTCCCAGGTCCTCGGCGCCCAGCTCCAGGAGGGCCGCCTGCAGGAGAAGCTGACCGTGCGCGAGGCGCTCCAGCTGTACGCCTCCTTCTACCCCGCCCCCGCCGACTGGCGCCCGCTCGCCGAACGCCTGGGCCTGGCCGACCGGCTCGGCACCCGGTTCGGCAAGCTCTCCGGCGGCCAGAAGCAGCGCCTGTTCATCGCGCTCGCCCTCGTCGGCAACCCCCGGATCGTCGTCCTGGACGAGCTCACCACCGGCCTGGACCCACGGGCCCGCCGCGACACCTGGCAGCTCATCGAGGACATCCGCGACAACGGCGTCACCGTCCTGCTCGTCACCCACTTCATGGAGGAGGCGCAGCGCCTCTGCGACCGGATCGCCGTGATCGACAAGGGCCGGATCGCGGCCCTGGACACCCCGGCCGGGCTGATCCGACGCTCCGCGCGCGCCACGGTGATCTCCTTCACGCCGTCCGAACCGCTGGACGACGACGAGCTGAACGCGCTGCCCGCGCTCGCCTCCCTCGAGCACAAGGACGGACGGATCACCCTGGCCGGCAGCGACGAGACGGTCAACGCCGTCATCACCCTGCTCGCCCGCCACCGCATCACCGCTCACCAACTGCGTGTCAGCGACGCCACGCTGGACGACGCCTTCCTGGACCTGACGGAGACGACCGCGCCCGATCCGACCGTGCCGGAGACCACGCCATGAACACCGCCGTACTGCGCACCGAGGCCCGTCTGCTCGCCCGCGAACCGGGCAGCCTCTTCTGGATCCTGGTCTTCCCGCCGGTGCTGCTGGCGATCCTGGGCGCCATTCCCGCCTTCCGCGAGCCCCAGGACGGGCTCGACGGCCTGCGCATCGTCGACACCTACGTACCCGTGACCGTCCTGGTCGGCATGATCGTCGCCGGAGTGCAGTCGATGCCGGTGGGCCTGACCGGCTACCGGGAACAGGGCATCCTGCGCCGCATGTCCACCACCCCGGTACGGCCGTCGGCGCTGCTGTCCGCGCAGATGCTGGTGCACGCCCTGGCCGCGGTGCTCTCGGCGTTGCTGGCCCTCGCGGTCGGACGGCTCGCCTACGACGTACGACTGCCCGGACAGCCCTACGGCTATCTGCTCGCGCTCGTTCTCGCGGTCCTCGTCGCGCTCGCCCTGGGGTCGGTGATCTCGGCGGTGTCCGGGACGGTGAAGATCGCGGGTGCCGTGGGGACCGCGGTGTTCTTCCCGATGCTGTTCTGCGCGGGCGTGTGGCTGCCGGTGCAGGCGATGCCCGATCTGATGGCCGACATCGTCGGGTTCACTCCGTTCGGCGCCGCCGCCCAGGCCCTGAACCAGGCCACGGCGGGCGACTGGCCCGGCTGGGACCACCTCGGCGTCATGGCGCTCTGGTCGGTCGCGCTGTCGGCGGCGGCCGCGCGCTGGTTCCGCTGGGAGTAGGCGGACGGCCGTGCAGACTGGAGGCATGACCGCGGCGGACACCGACATCGAGCGGCGCTGGGAGCTCATCCGCAGCAAGGGGCCCTACGGGATGCTCGCGGTCGCCACCCTGCTCGCGGTCGCCACCGCCGAACTGACGCCGGGCACGGCGGAGCGGAACACGGTCGCGGTGCTGGTGGCCGCCGGGTTCGCCCTCCAGCTGTGGTGGGGCCGGGCGAGCCGCACCCGCCCCGCCCCCTCGACCGCGGGCACGGTGTACTACGGCGTGCGCTGGGCGCTCGGCTTCGCGCTCACCTGGCTGAATCCGTTCTTCGCGTTCTACGCCGTCACCGGCTACTTCGACTCCGACGAGCTGCTCCCCGGCCGGCGGCTGCGGTGGATCGGCCCGTTCGCCTGCTCGATCGCCGTCTCGGGCTCGCAGGCCGGCGGGCTGCCGTTCCACGAGCCGGTGCAGTGGGCGTTGTTCGCCGCGCTCCTGGTGGTCAACAACGTCATCCTGACGGTCGTCGGCCACCTCACCCACCAGCAGGAGGAACGCTCCCGCGCCCGGGCCGAGACCATCGGCGAGCTCGAACGCACCAACGCGGCCCTGCAGCAGGCACTGGAGGAGAACGCCGCCCTCCACGCCCAACTCCTCCTCCAGGCCCGGGAGGCCGGCGTCGCCGACGAGCGCCGCCGGCTGGCCGCCGAGATCCACGACACCATCGCCCAGGGCCTGACCGGCATCATCGCCCAGCTCCAGGTCGTCGCGAACGCCCCCGACCTGCCCACGGCCCGCTCCCACCTCGACCGCGCCTCGGCCCTCGCCCGCCACAGCCTCGGCGAGGCCCGCCGCTCGGTGCACAACCTCGCCCCCGTGGCCCTGGAGAACGACGGACTTCCGCAGGCCCTGAAGAGCACGGTCGCCGAATGGACCGAACGGACCGGTGTCCCCGCCGAGTTCACGGCCACCGGCACGACCGAGCAGCTCCACGACGAGATCTCGGCGACGCTGCTGAGGATCGCCCAGGAGGCCCTCTCCAACGCCGCCCGGCACGCCCGCGCGACCCGCGTGGGCGTCACCCTCTCCTTCCTCGGCGACGAGGTCATCCTCGACATCCGCGACGACGGCCGGGGCTTCGACCCGCTGGCCCTTCCCGAGCGCAGCAGCAGCGGTGGCTTCGGCCTGGCGGGCATGCGCGCCCGCGCCGAGCGCGTGGCCGGCTGCCTCGCCGTCGAGTCCGAACCGGGACGGGGCACCGCCCTGTCGGCTCGCGTACCTTTGGTGCGCCATGAGTGACGAGGCGGCCATCTCCCTGTTGATCGTCGACGACCATCCCGTCGTACGGGACGGTCTGCGCGGCATGTTCGAGTCCGCGCCCGGCTTCGTCGTGCTCGGCGAGGCGGCGAGCGGCGAGGAGGCCCTGGAGCGGGCCGGTGAACTCGACCCCGACGTGATCCTGATGGACCTGCGCATGCCGGGCGGCGGCGGGGTCCGGGCCATCGCCCACCTCACCCGCACCGGCGCCCGCGCCAAGGTCCTCGTGCTGACCACGTACGACACCGACTCCGACACCCTCCCCGCCATCGAGGCGGGGGCGACGGGCTATCTGCTGAAGGACGCCCCGCGCGACGAGCTGTTCACGGCGGTCCGGGCCGCCGCCGAGGGCCGTACGGTCCTCTCCCCGGCCGTCGCCTCCCGGCTGGTCTCCGCCGTCCGCACCCCCAAGGCCCCCGGAAACGAGCCCCTCTCCGCCCGCGAGCGCGAGGTGCTGGCCCTGGTCGCCAAGGGCACCTCCAACCGGGAGATCGCCCGCGAGCTCTTCATCAGCGAGGCGACCGTGAAGACCCACCTCACCCACCTGTACGCCAAGCTGGGCGTGAACGACCGCGCGGCGGCGGTCGCGACGGCGTACGAGCGGGGAATCCTCGGCTAGCTAACCGGGGTAGGGCAACAGACCGGCGGCGATCCGCTCCCAGGACGCCCTCAGTTCCGCGAGCAGCTCCGGCCTGTCGGGTGCCAGATCGGCCTGCTCGCGCTGGTCGGCGCCGAGGTCGTAGAGGTGGTCGGTGCCCTTCTCGTCCCGGTAGTACTTCCAGTCACCGCGCCTGAGGGCCCGGTTGGCGCGCACCCGCCAGAACAGGTCCCGCTCCGGCAGCTCCCTGCCGCGCAGCAGGTAGCCCGCGAGGCTGGTGCCGTCCAGGGGGTACGCCGGGTCGGGCCGCGCTCCGCCCAGCTCCAGCAGGGTCGCCGTCCAGTCGGGGGAGAAGACCGGCTCGTCGCTGACCTGCCGGCCGTCGACGCGGGCGGGCCAGCGCAGGATCGACGGGACCCGGATGCCGCCCTCCAGCAGCACGAACTTCTCGCCGCTGAGCGGCCAGTTGTAGGAGTAGCGCTCGCCGCCGTTGTCGCTGGCGAACAGCACGACGGTGTTGTCCTCCTGCCCCGACCGGCGCAGGGCGTCGAGCACCTCGCCGACGGCCGCGTCCAGGCTCTCCACCATCTGCGTGTACTTCTCGACCGAGCCGCCGTCGTAGTGGTTGAGCGCCCTGCCGACCTCCGCCTGGCTCTTCGCGGCCCGGATCTTCGCCTCGATCTCGGCGCCGGTCTCCTCGTCGCCCTCCGCGAGCCAGGGCCAGTGCGGGGTGGTGAAGTTCAGGTTCAGCAGCCAGGGCCTGTCGTGGTCCCGGCCGACGTACTCGACGGCCCGCTCGGTCAGCACGGTCGTGTAGTAGCGCAGGTCCTTGTACTCGGCGTCGCCCTCGTAGAGGTCGTAGGCGCCGAGCTGGCCGAGCTTGGAGAAGTACTCCAGGACGCCGCCGAAGTTGCCGAAGAACTCGTCCCAGCCGGACTTGGTGGGGCTGTGGTCGGGCAGCCAGCCGCAGTGCCACTTGCCGATGAGCGCGGTGGCGTATCCCGCCTTCTTCAGCAGGGAGGCCAGGGTGGGGTGGTTCGGGTCCAGGCCCTGCGTCCTGCTGGCGATGGGCTCCGCGAGACCGCCCGGCGTACGGCCCGGGTACCGCCCGGTGTACAGGCTGAACCGGGTCGGGGAGCAGGTCGCCGAGCCGGAGTACGCGTTCGTGAACCGCACCCCCTGGCGGGCCAGCCGGTCCAGGTTCGGGGTCCTGATGTGCGGGGCGCCGTACGAGGAGAGGTCGGCCCAGCCCAGGTCGTCGCCGAGGATGACGAGGAGGTTGGGGCGCTTGCCGGAGGCGGCGGGGCGGGCCTTGAAGGGGTGCTCGGCGGGGGCGGCTGCGGCGGCCTCGGCGGCGGTGGTCGCAGCGGCGACGGCGGTCACGGCACCGCCGCCGACGAGACCACCGAAGGCACGGCGGGATATCTCGGGCATGTGCGTCAGTCGATCAGCGCGCCGACGTCAGGACCAGGAATCCGACGCGGATTTCATGACCTTGAAACGCTGCCTCAATGCCCCGCCAGGTTGTAGCAGTGACTCGCCCCGTTGTCTCAATGACCTGAGACGCCGTCTCGGTCGACCCGCAGCAACAGCACCGCCCGCGCCGGCACCGTGATCGCCGCCCCCGCACGGTGCTCCACCCCCGGTGCCTCCGCCTGCTGCTCGCGCGAGGTGTCGACGACGACCTCGTAGCGCTCCGCCCACGGCGGCCCCGGCAGCATGAAGCTCACCGGCCGGTCCCCGGCGTGCAGTACGGCCAGGAAGCTGTCGTCGACTATCGGCGCCCCGCGCTCGTCCCGGCCCGGGATGTCCCGCCCGGACAGATACATGCCCAGCGTGTCGGCGGGCGCGTACCAGTCCCGTTCCGTCATCTCCGTGCCGCGCGCGGTGAACCAGGCAAGATCCCGCAGCCCGTCGGCCGAGTGCGCCCGCCCCGAGAAGAAGGCCCGGCGACGCAGCACCGGATGCCGGTGCCGCAGCTCGATCAGCCGGGAGGTCAGGTCGAACAGCGCCTTCCAGCCCGGTTCCGCCAGCAGCCCCCAGTCCAGCCAGCTGATCTCGTTGTCCTGGCAGTAGGCGTTGTTGTTGCCGCGCTGTGTGCGGCCCAGCTCGTCGCCCGCGACCAGCATCGGCACACCCGTAGACAGCAGCAGGGTCGTCAGCAGGTTCCGCAGCTGCCGGCGCCTGAGCGCCCGTACCCGCTCGTCGTCCGTCCTGCCCTCGGCACCGCAGTTCCAGGCCCGGTTGTCGTTCGAGCCGTCCCGGTTGCCCTCGCCGTTCGCCTCGTTGTGCTTGCGCTCGTACGACACCAGGTCCCGCAGCGTGAAACCGTCGTGCGCGGTCACGAAGTTGACGGAGGCGTACGGGCGGCGCCCTCCCCACGCGTACAGGTCGCTCGACCCCGACAGCCGGTAGCCCAGATCCCGCACGTCGGGCAGCGCGCCCCGCCAGAAGTCCCGCACGGCGTCGCGATAGCGGTCGTTCCACTCCGTCCACAGCGGCGGGAATGCGCCCACCTGATAGCCGCCCGACCCCACGTCCCACGGCTCGGCGATCAGCTTCACCCGCCGCAGCACCGGGTCCTGCGCGATGACGGCGAGAAACGGCGAGAGCATGTCGACGTCGTGCATGGAGCGGGCCAGCGCGGCGGCCAGGTCGAAGCGGAAGCCGTCCACGCCCATCTCGGTCACCCAGTACCGCAGCGAGTCGGTGATGAGCCGCAGGACATGCGGCTGGACGACGTGCAGGGTGTTCCCGCAGCCGGTGTAGTCCGCGTACCTGCGCGCGTCCGACTGCAACCGGTAGTACCCCCGGTTGTCGATGCCCTTCAGCGACAGCGTCGGGCCCAGCTCGCCCGCCTCCGCCGTGTGGTTGTAGACGACGTCGAGGATGACCTCGATGCCGGCCGCGTGCAGCGCGCGGACCATGCGCTTGAACTCGCCGACCTGCTGACCCGTCGTACCGGACGCGGCGTACGCGGCGTGCGGGGCGAAATAGCCGATGGAGTTGTAGCCCCAGTAGTTGCGCAGGCCCTTGCGCAGCAGATGGTCCTCGTGCGCGAACTGGTGCACCGGCAGCAGCTCGACGGCCGTCACGCCCAGCTTGACGAGGTGCTCGATCGCCGCGGGGTGCGCGAGACCGGCGTATGTGCCCCGCAGTTCCTCCGGGATCCCGGGATGCAGCTTCGTGAACCCCCGCACATGCACCTCGTAGATCACCGAGTCCGCCCACGGTGTCTTCGGCCGGCGGTCGTCCGCCCAGTCGTCGTCATCGTGGACGACCACGCCCTTGGGGACGTACGGCGCAGAGTCCCGCTCGTCGCGCACGGTGTCCGCGACATGCTGCTGAGGCCAGTCGCGGACATGCCCGTACACCTCCGGCGGCAGGCTGAAGTCGCCGTCCACCGCCCGGGCGTACGGGTCGAGCAGCAGCTTCGCCGGGTTCCAGCGGCCGCCGGTCCACGGGTCCCAGCGGCCGTGCACCCGGTAGCCGTAGCGCTGGCCGGGCATCACACCCGGCACGAAGCCGTGCCAGATCTCGTGCGTCAGTTCGGTCAGCCGGGCCCGGGTCTCCTTGCCCTGCTCATCGAACAGGCAGAGCTCGACCGCCTCGGCCCCGCCCGCCCACAGCGCGAAGTTGGTGCCCGCCACCCCGTCCGGGCCGACCCGGAAGCGGGCGCCGAGCGGCACGGGCGTGCCCGGCCACACGGGCACGGCAGGGGCCTTGTGCCGCACGCCGTTCACGACGGCGGCCGGGCGCCCCTCCTCAGCGGCGACCGCCCCGGCCACCGCCTCCTGCTCGGCTGCGCTCGACACCTGTGGCCTCCCACGGCTCACGGACCACACCATGTGGAAAGAGAGCCGCGGTCGTCCCTGGCCGCGGCTCCCCGTCGCGTCGTCCTCCCAAGGTTCTGCCCACCCGCTGGCTCGCACTCACGTTTCCCCAGGGCCACCCCGGTCGTTGGGGTCTTCGTGAGGCACGTACAAGGGCGCGCGCGGCGCGCGGGGGCCGCGTTGGCCGCCGTACTGACATGGGCAGGACTGCTGGCCGGGGCCGTCGGCTGTACCTCTGACGGCGGCATCGGCGACACGCTGGGCAAGGCACCGGCACCCGAGGACGTCATCAGGGTCACACCCGACGACGGCTCCAAGGGCGCACGCCCCGACGACAAACTGCTCGTCCGGGTGCCCAGCGGACGACTGGAATCGGTGAAGGCCGTCAGCTCCCAGGACGCCCAGGAGACCCCGGTGCCCGGGCACATCTCCAAGGACGGCCTGCGCTGGGAGCCCGACGATCCCAGGCTCGCGCTGGCCGCCAGATACACGATCGACGCGGTGGCCACCGACGGCCACGGGCGCCGCAGCGCACGGCACACGACCTTCACCACGTACGTCCCCGACAAGCGGTTCATCGGATACGTCGCCCCCGAGAACCGCTCCACCGTCGGCACCGGAATGATCGTCTCCCTGGAGTTCAACCGGGAGATCACGAACCGGGCCGCCGTCGAACGCGCCGTCCGGGTCATCGCCGAGCCGGCCGTGGAGATCCGCCCGCACTGGTTCGGCAAGTCGCGCCTCGACTTCCGTCCCAGGGACTACTGGAAGCCCGGCACCCAGGTCACCGTCGCGCTGCGCCTGCGGGACGTCGAGGGCGCGCGGGGGGTCTACGGACTCCAGCACAAGACCTTCTCCTTCACCGTCGGCCGCCACCAGCTCTCCCTCGTCGACGCCAAGAAGCACACCATGGAGGTCCGCCGCGAGGGTGACCTGCTCGCGAGCGTCCCGATCACGGCCGGCGCCCCGAAGATGACCACCTACAACGGCAAGATGGTCGTCACCGAGATGCTCGAACTGACCCGGATGAACGGCGCCACGGTCGGCTTCAAGAAGAAGGACGGCAAGGGCGAGTACGACATCCCGGACGTCCCGCACGCCATGCGGCTGACCAACTCCGGCACCTTCCTGCACGGCAACTACTGGGCGGACGCCTCGATCTTCGGGCAGAGCAATGTCAGCCACGGATGCGTCGGTCTCAGGGACGTCAAGGGCGGCAGTGCCGAGACCCCGGCCGGCTGGTTCTTCGACCGCAGCCTGATCGGAGACGTCGTCGAGGTCGTCCACAGCAATGACAAAAAGGTCGCTCCCGACAATGGGCTCGGAGGATGGAATATGGGCTGGAAGGAGTGGAAGGCAGGCAGTGCGGTGAAGTAATCCGACAGGGGGGTGAGTTGGGCGAGGTGCCCCACCGGCCGACCCTCGGCTGATGTTGGAACGGAACGGTGACAAACGCGCGGCGCCGACGCGCCTGGCCTTGTGGTTAATATGCGCCGATGCGCGCGGCATACGCGCGGGGGAGCGGGTCGGACCAGGCCCGGGGAGGGGAGTACGACTTTGAACGTGCGGCCGATATCGGGGGCGTCGGTTGACGGACGCGGACGCAGGAGCATGGGGCTGTCCGCGGTCGCGGTTGCGCTGCTGGTGACCGTCACCGCGTGCGGCGGGGGCAGCGGATCGGATTCGGGTGCCGGCGACGGCAAGGGCGGCGACGCCGGCACGGCGGAGGCCAAGAAGTCGCAGGCCGTCGTGACCATAGCCCCGGGGGACGGTGCCAAGTCCGTCGACACCAGCGGTGCGCTGAAGGTGACCGCGGCCAAGGGCAAGCTGACTTCGGTCGAGGTCAAGGATGCCAAGGGCGCCGCGATAGCCGGGAAGATATCCGGCGACGGGGGCACGTGGACGCCGTCCACGCACCTCGCCGCCGCCACGAAGTACACGGTGCACGCGGTCGCCAAGGACTCCGCGGGCCTGGAGGCCGCCAAGGAGGCCGACTTCACCACTCTGACGCCGAAGAACACCTTCCTCGGGCGCTTCACGCCGGAGGACGGCTCCAAGGTCGGCGTCGGAATGCCGTTCTCGCTTCGCTTCACCCGGGGCATCACCAACCCCGAGGACGTCGAGAAGGCGATCACCGTCAAGACCGAGCCGGCCGTCGAGGTCGCGGGCCACTGGTTCGGCAACGACCGCCTCGACTTCCGTCCCGAGAAGTACTGGAAGCCCGGTACGAAGGTCACGGTCGAGCTCAATCTCGACGGCGTCGAGGGCCGCCCCGACGTCTACGGCGAGCAGGACAAGAAGGTCACCTTCACGATCGGCCGCAACCAGGTCTCGGTCGTCGACGTGAAGACCAAGAAGATGAAGGTCACGCAGGACGGCAAGGTCATCAAGACCATCCCCGTCACCACCGGCAAGCCCGGGTACGACACCTGGAACGGCCAGATGGTCATGACCGAGAAGTTCGTCGAGACCCGGATGAACGGCGACACGGTCGGCTACGACGGCGAGTACGACATCGACGACGTCCCGCACGCCACCCGCCTGACCGACTCCGGCACCTTCATCCACGGCAACTACTGGGGCGGCGGCGCCTTCGGCAACTACAACGCCAGCCACGGCTGCATCGGCCTGCGCGACGTCAAGGGCGCGTGGGACAAGGGCACCCCGGCCGCGTGGTTCTTCAACCACTCGATGATCGGCGACGTGGTGGTCGTGAAGAACTCCGCCGACGCGACGGTGGCTCCGGAGAACGGCCTCAACGGCTGGAACATGTCGTGGGAGAAGTGGAAGGCGTAACTCCCGCAGGACGGCGTACGGCCCCGGTGCACGACCTCGATGTGAGGTACGGCACCGGGGCCGTCGCCGTTGGTCCCCGTGCTGTGCTCGCCTGGGGGGCAACCCCCAGTTCCCCGGCCGGGTGTGACTGACCGCACCTCACCGGTCGCCGTTAGTCCCCGTTAACCTGCCTCCATGACCGTGAATCTCGAAGTCGCCGAAGGTGTCGGTACCCTCCGTCTCGACCGCCCGCCCATGAACGCGCTGGACGTCGCCACCCAGGACAGGCTCAAGGAGCTCGCCGAGGAGGCGACCCGGCGTGACGACGTGCGGGCCGTGGTGATCTACGGCGGGGAGAAGGTGTTCGCGGCGGGCGCGGACATCAAGGAGATGCAGGCCATGGACCACGCGGCGATGGTCCTGCGCGCCCGGGCCCTGCAGGAGTCGTTCACGGCGGTGGCCCGGATCCCGAAGCCGGTGGTCGCGGCCGTGACGGGCTACGCGCTCGGCGGCGGCTGCGAGTTGGCGCTGTGCGCGGACTACCGGATCGCCGCGGACAACGCCAAGCTGGGCCAGCCGGAGATCCTGCTCGGCCTCATTCCGGGCGCGGGCGGCACCCAGCGGCTGGCCCGCCTGGTCGGCCCGTCGAAGGCGAAGGACCTGATCTTCACCGGTCGCATGGTGAAGGCCGACGAGGCGCGGGAGTTGGGCCTCGTGGACCGAGTCGTGGCGCCGGACCAGGTCTACGCCGAGGCACACGCGTGGGCGGCGATGCTGGCGCAGGGCCCGGCGATCGCCCTGCGCGCGGCGAAGGAGTCGATCGACACGGGTCTGGAGACGGACATCGAGACGGGCCTGGCGGTGGAACGCGGCTGGTTCGCCGGTCTGTTCGCGACGGAGGACCGGGAGCAGGGGATGCGGAGCTTCGTCGAGGAGGGGCCGGGCAAGGCCAAGTTCCTCTGAAAACTTCACCCTTGAAACTCACCCGAAGCACTTGCAATTGACGGGGTGTCTGATCCGGGGCGGTCCGGGGTCCCTCGATGGGGCGGTTTATGGGAGCCTTAAGGCAACCTTAAGCGTGTCTTGTCGAGGGAGCCCGTCGATTGCCGCCAGTTGACCCTTCGTCGCAGGTCGGGTGGGCTGTTGAGGGCTCCGAACTGCCCCAGTCATATGCCAACCGAGTGCTGCGGAATGAGGTCTTCCGGGGGGTGTATTCCTCGGGAACGGCCCCGGCGGGCGCCGCGGACGGCCATGATGGGGGCATGGCGGGGCTGGAGGGTGTCGAACACCCGCGGGGAAACGGCCGTGCGGCTGCGGCGCGCTGGTCGCCGGCGGTCGAGGACGAAGCTGCATCAAAGGCGCTGGAGCTGTTCGGCAATCCCACGGAGGCGGAGGTTCCGCTCCCGTCCCGCCCTGAGTCGGCCGCGACGGCACGCCGGCTGACCCAGGTGGTGGTGTTACGACAGTGGGGCCTGACTCCGAAGATGACGGAGGACGCGGTCCTGCTGGTCTCGGAACTGGTCGGCAACGCCGTCCGTCACACCGGCGCCCGCGTCTTCGGCCTCCGCATGCGCCGCCGCCGCGGCTGGATCCGCATCGAGGTCCGCGACCCGTCCCGCGGCCTGCCCTGTCTGATGCCGGTCCAGGAGATGGACATCAGCGGCCGGGGCCTGTTCCTGGTCGACAAACTCTCCGACCGCTGGGGCGTGGACCTGTTGCCGCGCGGCAAGACGACGTGGTTCGAGATGAGGGTGGCGGACCGCTGACGGTAGCCCCCGGCGGTCGCGCCGGCCAACTTCCCCTGGACCGACGGCTTCTACGGAGCTGCCCGCACGGATCCCCCACAGAATCCGCCCGGCCGCGATGCGGCACGATGAGCGCATGAACGGACAACGGGGAAGTACTGAAGGACCATCCCTCGCGGAAGTCGCCCGGCGACTCCTCGCGGCGGACACCGGTGACTGGACACCGGACGGCGTCCGGGCCTTGGCGGCCGAGCTCGGCTGGGCCTGGGACGGCACGCCGGACAAGCCTGTACTGATCACCGGCCGGTCCTCGGGCGATGCCCGACTGCGTCCGGTCGGCACATACGAAGAGCGTTACGTCGACGGCGAGTCGTACGTGGAACTCGCGGTCCCGTTGGCGACGGCAGCACCGGACGCCGTGGCGCAGGCCGCCGCCTTCCGCGCCGCCAAGGAGGAATTGACCACGGCGCTGGGCGAACCGTCCATCATGGGTTCGCACGGCGACATGGGTCCCTTCTACGACAGCGGACCGCTGTGGGGCGCCCCCTTCGTGCGCTGGCGCGGCAGGCCCGACACCCTGGAGCTGCGCGCCGGGAAGTCGGGGCCGGAGCTGGTCCTGCAGCCCACAGACCCGGCGGAGAACTGGTTCTGGCGTCAAGGCATCGGCGAGGAGCACGCGATCAGCGGCTTCTTCGGCAGCAATCGTGACCGGGCCAACGCCGGCCTCGGCTTCCCCGGCGGCTGGACCGCCCGTAGCTGGGAGACCGTCACCCGGTCGCTGAGCGACTTCCTGGGGGCACTGCCCGCCGAGGCCACCGCCCTTGGCATCAGTGTCGGGATGCCGTTCTACGGCCGCACCGGCTCTGACGCGCCCATCCTTTTCGACGTGACGTGCGGCGAGCGGCTGTCGATCGGCTGTTTCGCCCCGGACGGCGTCGACCCGGCCGCACTCGGCTGGGGCACCGTCGCCCAGCACCCGGGCACGGCCTCGATCTGGGGCGACGACGATCCGGTCTGGCGGGTGGACGCGGGCGGCCCCGGCGAACCGAAGGGCCGCGCACTCGCGGAGATGCTCGTGGCGACGGCACGGGCGGCAGGGGTGAGCGATCCGACCGACCTGATCATCGGCGGCGAAGCCGAGTACGTGGCCGGATACCACGTCAGGTACTACGGGCTGGGCCTCCCGACCGGCTGAGCCGTGCCCCGCCCCCCAGGGATGGGACGGAGAGGGGCGAGGGGCGGTGGGAGGCGGTGGGTCGACGACCCGCAATGGCGCTAATCGGGTAAATCTCGTGATTTTCCGTGCAATCCTCATTAAATGGTCCGAGATCATTGGCGCCCGCCCCGCTCCCGCCCCCCGCCAACGCCACACCCCACCGGAAGACCTGCCGATGAACCTCAAACATCGCCCCCTCCTCACCACCCTGGCCCTCCTCGCACTCACCGCCTGCGGCACCGAGTCCGTCGGGAACAGGGACCGTGCCGAAGAACGTCGCGGTACCAAGGCCGCCATCCCCGCCCCGGTGAAGGAGGAGACCGTCAAGGGCCTCCCCGGCATGCCCCCCGTCCTCGACCCGAAGGACGTCTACGCCGCCGACCGCCCGAACCAGCTCTCCCCGGTCGTCAAGGACTTCCCGTCCCGCGTCTACGTCCCCAACAGCGAGTCGGACACCGTCTCCGTCATCGACCCGACGACGTACGAGGTCATCGAGACCATCCCCGTCGGCGGCCAGCCCCAGCACGTCGTCCCGTCCTGGGACCTGAAGACCCTCTGGGTCAACAACAACCGCGGCCACACCCTCACCCCCATCGACCCGAAGACCGGCAGGGCGGGCAGGGAGGTCGAGGTCCACGACCCCTACAACCTCTACTTCACCCCCAACGGCAGGTACGCCATCGTCATGGCCTCCCTCGACCGCGAGCTCGTCTTCCGTGACCCCCACACCATGGAGCGGATCAAGACCGAGCCGGTCACCTGCTACGGCGTCAACCACGCCGACTTCTCCCTCGACGGCCGGTACTTCATCGTCTCCTGCGAGTTCAGCGGCGAACTGCTGAAGGTCGACACCGAGCAGATGAAGGTCGTCGCGCAGCAGAAGCTCCCCTTCGACGGCGCCATGCCGCAGGACGTCAAGATCTCGCCCGACGGCAAGCGGTTCTACATCGCCGACATGATGGCCCACGGCATGTGGGTGCTGGACGGCGACAAGTTCACCACGCCCAGCTTCCTGCCCACCGGCAAGGGCTGCCACGGTCTCTACGTCAGCCGCGACTCACGCGAGATGTACGTCTCCAACCGTGGCGAGGGCACGGTCTCCGTCTTCGACTTCACCCGCAACCAGCTCACCAAGAAGTGGCAGCTCCCCGAGGGCGGCAGCCCCGACATGGGCGGTGTCTCCGCCGACGGCAAGGTGCTGTGGCTGTCGGGACGCTACGACTCCGAGGTGTACGCCATCGACACCGGCACCGGCGCCGAACTGGCCCGCATCCCCGTCGGCGCGGGCCCGCACGGCCTCGCCGTCTACCCGCAGCCGGGCCGCTACTCCCTCGGCCACACCGGCATCTTCCGCTAACTGCCTACCGGGCGTGCAGCAACGCCTCAGAGCCCACCGGCCGGTACCCGGCCTCCAGGAACGCCCGCATGCTGCGGGCGTTCCCCAGTGCCACCTGCGCCCACAGCGGCTCGGTGACGAGTTGCCGGGCCGCGGTCACCAGCAGCCGCCCCAGCCCCCGGTGCCGTACCGCCTCGTCCACCTCGACCGACACCTCCAGCCGTCCCGCGACCCCGCGCCCCATCACCAGAACCCCGCCCTCCGCGGCCCACGCGCGCACCTCGTCGCGCCGGCCGCGGGCGTAGCCGATCCGGGGGTGGCCCGCGTCCTCGATCTCCCGCAGCGCGAGCGGCGGTTCGCCGGGCAGCGGGGCACCGACCAGGACCGCGTCGATCGTCTCGGCCTTGCGCCCCGTCCGCTCCATGAGGGCCGCGAGGAAGCTCGGGTTCATCGGCGCGGCCAGCGCGTCGCAGTCCACGCCGTGCAGGGTGTCGTACACCCACGCCGGATCCTCGTCGGTGAACACGACGGAGTGCGCGGTGAAAGCGAGGACGCCCGCGTTCCGGGGCGAGGGCTGGGGCACGACGGTCGTACGGCCGTCCGCGGGCGGGAAGGCACCCCGCGCGACCGCGTCCAGAATGTCCCGCAGGCTCCGCTCCGCCACGGCCGTCATCGTCGCGCTCCTTGAGTCTCCACCCACTGACTGACCGGTGGTCGCCGCACTGGAGGCGCACGTGGCCGGTTAATCTGACTTCCGTCAGCAAGACATCAAGGTACGACGAAAAGGGGCGGATCGGTGGCGCAGATCGACATCGAGGAAGCACGCAAGCAGTTCGAGCGCATCGATGCGGACGGTGACGGCACCATCACCGCCGCCGAGTTCAAGTCCGCTCTGGCCCAGGGCGGCGACTGGAACGTCACCGAGTCCGTCGCCGAGGCGATCATCAAGAGCCGCGACCTCAACGGCGACAAGCTCCTGTCGTTCGACGAGTTCTGGGCCCACCTGAGCAAGTGACGCCCCACGAAGGGGCGCCCTCCCTGAGAGGAAGGGCGCCCCTTCGTCATGCGTTCTCGGCCCACTCCCGCAGTGCGGCCTTGCTGGCGAAGTTCGCCACGTTCTTGTCCAGCGGGTCGTCCGTGTACTGGTGGAAGCGCCACTTGGCCTGGATGCGGGGCTTGCCCGCGGTCACGTAGTCGGCGATCCAGAGGCCGTCACCGGCGTATGACGTCGTGTCGACATTGAGCCAATAGTGCCGGTTTGCATAGAGAATGACCGGATTGTTCGGTCGCTTCTCCTTCAGCTTCCGGATGAACAGGTCCTTCTCCGCGTTGCTCGCGTGTGTTCCCTCGCTCGTCGTCTCCCAGTCGACGGCGAGGATGTCGCCCGCCTTCTCGGGGGCCTTGCCGACGAAGTAGTCGGCCTGGGCGGAGAGGTTGCCGGGCCAGAGGAAGTGGTAGAAGCCGACGACCAGGCCGGCGTCGCGGGCGCGTTTTGTCTGGGCGGTGAGTTTGGGATTGATGTAGGAGCGGCCCTCCGTGGCTTTGATGAAGACGAAGGAGAGGCCGTCGGTGGCGTAGGAGGAGGACTGGTACGCGCTGACATCGATGCCGCGGATCATGGGGGGACTCCCGGAAGTGCCGGTGGGGGGAGAGGAGTTGGACTGGGTGTATGCCCCACCGTGGCACGGCTGACGCGTACCTGACGTGGAATTGTCAACATTCGATGATGTTGACCGCCAGCCCTCCCCGCGCCGTCTCCTTGTACTTGACCGACATGTCGGCGCCGGTGTCCTTCATGGTCTTGATGACCTTGTCCAGGGACACCTTGTGGGAGCCGTCGCCGCGCATCGCCATGCGGGCCGCGGTGACCGCCTTGACCGCGGCCATGCCGTTGCGCTCGATGCAGGGGATCTGGACCAGACCGCCGACGGGGTCGCAGGTGAGGCCGAGGTTGTGCTCCATGCCGATCTCGGCGGCGTTCTCCACCTGTTCCGGGCTGCCGCCGAGGACCTCGGCGAGGGCACCCGCCGCCATCGAGCAGGCCGAGCCGACCTCGCCCTGGCAGCCGACCTCGGCGCCGGAGATGGACGCGTTCTCCTTGAAGAGCATGCCGATCGCGCCCGCGGCCAGCAGGAAGCGGACCACCCCGTCCTCGTCCGCGCCGGGCACGAAGTTGATGTAGTAGTGCAGGACCGCGGGGATGATGCCCGCCGCGCCGTTCGTCGGGGCCGTCACGACGCGGCCGCCGGCGGCGTTCTCCTCGTTCACGGCCATCGCGTAGAGCGTGATCCACTCCATGGCGAGCGCCTTCGGGTCGCCCTCGGAGCGCAGCTTGCGGGCGGTGTTCGCGGCCCTGCGGCGGACCTTCAGACCGCCCGGCAGGATGCCCTCGCGTGCCATGCCGCGTGCCACGCACTCCCGCATCACCCGCCAGATCTCCAGCAGGCCCTCGCGGATCTCCTCCTCCGAGCGCCAGGCGCGCTCGTTCTCCAGCATCAGCGAGGAGATCGACAGGCCCGTCTCCTGCGTCAGGCGCAGCAGTTCGTCGCCCGTGCGGAAGGGGTACTTCAGGACGGTGTCGTCGAGTTTGATGCGGTCCGCGCCGACCGCGTCCTCGTCGACGACGAAGCCGCCGCCGACCGAGTAGTACGTCTTGGACAGAAGCTCGGTGCCGGAGGCGTCGTAGGCCCAGAGGGTCATGCCGTTCGCGTGGTACGGCAGGGCCTTGCGGCGGTGCAGCACGAGGTCCTTGTCGAAGTCGAAGGGGATCTCTTGCTCGTCGAGGAGCCTCAGGCGGCCCTCCGACTTGATCTTCTCGACCCGTTCGTCCGCCCCCTCCACGTCCACCGTGCGCGGCGAGGCGCCCTCGAGACCGAGCAGTACGGCCTTCGGGGTGCCGTGGCCGTGGCCGGTCGCGCCGAGCGAGCCGTACAGCTCGGTGCGTATGGACGCCACCGAGGGGACCACGCCCTCGTTGCGCAGGCGGTGGGCGAACATGCGTGCCGCGCGCATCGGGCCGACCGTGTGGGAGCTGGACGGGCCGATGCCGATCGAGAACAGGTCGAAGACCGAGATGGCCACGGGGAACTCCTCAATACGGGGTGGTGCGGAGGGTTTCCGCGGGGTGCCCCGCCCGCTCACTGACCAGTGTGCGGGACACCCCACAAAAAGGAACTACTTGTTCAGACCGGGGTACAGCGGGTGCTTGTCGGCGAGCGCCTTGACCCGGGCCTTGAGCGCGCCCGCGTCGTAGGACGGCTTGAGCGTCTCGGCGATGACGTCCGCGACCTCGGCGAAGTCCTCGGCCGTGAAGCCTCGGGTGGCCAGGGCGGGCGTGCCGATGCGCAGGCCCGACGTCACCATCGGCGGGCGCGGGTCGTTCGGGACGGCGTTGCGGTTGACCGTGATGCCGACCTCGTGGAGGCGGTCCTCGGCCTGCTGGCCGTCCAGCTCGGACTCACGCAGGTCGACGAGGATCAGGTGCACATCCGTGCCGCCGGACAGCACGTTCACGCCGGCCTCGCGGGCGTCGGCGGCCGTGAGCCGCTCCGCGAGAATGCGGGCGCCGTCGACCGTGCGGCGCTGGCGCTCCTTGAACTCCTCGCTGGCGGCGACCTTGAAGGACACCGCCTTGGCCGCGATCACATGCTCCAGGGGGCCGCCCTGGAAGCCCGGGAAGACGGACGAGTTCAGCTTCTTCGCGAAGTCCTTCTTGGCCAGGATGATGCCGCCGCGCGGGCCGCCCAGCGTCTTGTGCGTCGTGGAGGTGACCACGTCCGCGTACTCGACCGGGTTCGGGTGCAGGCCCGCCGCGACCAGACCGGCGAAGTGGGCCATGTCGACCCACAGGTACGCCTCGACCTCGTCGGCGATCCGGCGGAACTCGGCGAAGTCCAGCCGGCGCGGGTAGGCCGACCAGCCGGCGATGATCACCTTGGGCTTGTGCTCCTTGGCGAGCTTCTCGACCTCGGCCATGTCGACCAGGCCGGTCTCGGTGTCCACGTGGTACGGGACGACCTTGAACTGCTTGCCGGAGAAGTTCAGCCGCATCCCGTGCGTGAGGTGGCCGCCGTGCGCCAGGTCCAGGCCGAGGATGGTGTCGCCGGGCTGGGCCAGCGCGAACAGCGCGGCCTGGTTGGCCGAGGCGCCCGAGTGCGGCTGCACGTTGGCGTACTCGGCGCCGAACAGCTCCTTGACCCGGTCGATGGCGATCTGCTCGGCGACGTCGACGTGCTCGCAGCCGCCGTAGTAGCGGCGGCCGGGATAGCCCTCGGCGTACTTGTTGGTGGCGACCGAGCCCTGTGCCTCCATCACCGCGACCGGCGCGAAGTTCTCGGAGGCGATCATCTCCAGGGTGGACTGCTGACGCTCCAGCTCGGCGTCGAGCGCGGCGGCGATCGCCGGGTCCAGCTCGTGCAGGGGTGCGTTCAGAAGGGACTTGTCAGACATGGGGGCAGACATAAGGGATACGACTCCTCAGCCGGCGGTGTGGGTGACGTACTCGTCGGCGGAGAGCAGGTCGGCCGGCTCCTCCGTGATCCGTACCTTGAACAGCCAGCCGCCCTCGAAGGGCGCGGAGTTCACCAGCGCCGGGTCGTTCACCACGTCCTCGTTGATCTCGGTGATCTCACCGGTGACCGGGGAGTACAGGTCCGACACGGACTTGGTCGACTCCAGCTCGCCGCAGGTGTCACCCGCGGTCACCGTCGAGCCGACCTCGGGGAGCTGGGCGTAGACGACATCGCCGAGCGCGTTGGCCGCGAACTCCGTGATGCCGACCGTCGAGACGCCGTCCTCGGCGGCCGACAGCCACTCGTGCTCCTTGCTGTAGCGCAGCTGCTGGGGGTTGCTCATGGCCTGAATTCTCCTGTACGCGCGGGAGTGGTGGTGAATGGGGGACTGAGGGAAACGTGTCTGAGCAGCGGAAATGTGCGCAGAGTCACGCGCTCGCCGCTGTCAGTCTCTACTTCTGGCGTTACTTCTGCCGCTTGTAGAACGGCAGCGCGACGACCTCGTACGGCTCATGGCTGCCGCGGATGTCCACGCCGACTCCGGCCGTGCCCGGCGCCGAGTGCGCGGCGTCGACGTACGCCATGGCGATGGGCTTGCCCAGGGTGGGGGAGGGCGCGCCGGAGGTGACCTCGCCGATGACCTCGCCGCCGGCGACGACCGGGTACCCGGCACGCGGGACGCGACGCCCCTCGGCGACCAGGCCGACCAGGACGCGCGGGGGGTTCGCCGAGGCGCGGGCGGCGGCCTCGGTCAGCGCCTCGCGCCCGACGAAGTCGCCCTCCTTCTCGAACTTCACCACCCGGCCGAGCCCGGCGTCGAAGGGGGTGAGGGAGGTCGTCAGCTCATGGCCGTACAGCGGCATCCCCGCCTCCAGGCGCAGGGTGTCGCGGCAGGACAGTCCGCAGGGGACCAGGCCGGCGCTCTCGCCCGCCTTGGTCAGCGCCTGCCACAGCTCGACGGCGTGCTCCGGCTTCACGAACAGCTCGAAGCCGTCCTCGCCGGTGTAGCCCGTGCGGGCGATGAGCGCGGGGACGCCGGCGACGGTGCCGGGCAGGCCGGCGTAGTACTTCAGGCCGTCGAGGTCGGCGTCGGTCAGCGACTTCAGGATGCCCGGGGACTCGGGGCCCTGTACGGCGAGCAGCGCGTACCCGTCCCGGTCGTCCCGCACCTCGGCGTCGAAGCCGGCGGCACGCTCGGTGACCGCGTCCAGCACGACCTGGGCGTTGGAGGCGTTGGCGACGATCATGTACTCGGTCTCGGCGAGCCGGTAGACGATCAGGTCGTCGAGGATGCCGCCGTCGGCCTGGCAGATCATGGTGTAGCGGGCGCGGCCGACGCCGATCGAGGCGATGTTGCCGACGAGGGCGTGGTTCAGCAGGTCGGCGGCCTGCGGGCCGGTGACGGTGATCTCGCCCATGTGGGAGAGGTCGAACAGGCCGGCCCTGGTGCGTACGGCGTTGTGCTCGTCGCGCTCGGAGGCGTAGCGCAGGGGCATGTCCCAGCCGGCGAAGTCGGTCATCGTCGCGCCGAGCGAGCGATGCAGGGCATCGAGCGCGGTACGGCGGGGTTCAGTGCTGCTCATCGGACGGATGTCTCCCAAGGCATGACGGGCGAGGTCGTTCCTCCCCATCTGTCATCGGAACCTGAGAGGTTCGCCACGACCGCCACGGGGACGATCACGGGTTGCACCTTGGGTGGAGCCACGCCCGTTCTCGAAGAGTGGGGCGGCTCGCTTTTCAGATGTGCCTCGCCCGCGCGGTAACGGGGCCTGAGAGATTCAAGGGAGGGACTTGCTCCTTCGGCGCCCCAGCGATGCACTGCTGGGGACTCTCCCGCGCGGATTCAAACGGCCGGTATGCAGTTGGCGCGCACATCATTGCATGCCGGGCCCGGTCGGGGGCAGGCCATGTCTGTAACCGGCTTGTGGCAGGAAGCGAACGAAAAAGGAAGAGATCCTCTATTACCTTCTCTTTACGCTCAGTGGGGATGGGGAATCCTGACCCCGGAGGAGGACGATGACGGTGAACCGCACCACGGCGTATGCGACGACCTCGGGCCTTGCGCTGCCCAAGCAGCCCGCCGCCCCGGCCGCCGAGGCCCGCGCCATGTGCCCCGCGCCCGTGGTCCGTGATCTGCGCGAGCGCTCGGGCCACAGCCCGCACGCGCTGCTCTTCGGTCCCAAGGACCTCGTCGTCATCACCGGTCTGCCCGGCAGCGGCAAGTCCACGCTGATGCGGCGGACGGTGAAGGGCACCCGTATCGACTCCCAGGACACCCGGGACCGCTGGGACGCCCGGATGCCGGGCTTCCTCCCCTACGCCTTCTACCGCCCCCTGGTCCGCCTCGCCCACTACGCCGGACTGCGCCGCGTCCTGCGTACCGGCGAGGGCGTCGTCGTGCACGACTGCGGGACGCAGACCTGGGTGCGCGCCTGGCTGGCCCGCGAGGCCCGCCGCCGCGGCGGCACCCTCCACCTGCTGCTCCTCGACGTGACCCCCGGTACCGCGCTGGAGGGCCAGCGAGAGCGAGGCCGAGGCGTCTCGCGCTACGCCTTCCTACGCCACCGCACGGCCGCCTCCCGCCTGCTGCGCTCGGTGGCCAAGGGCGACCTGCCACCGGGATGCGGCTCGGCGGTACTGCTGGACCGGGACGCGGCGGATGTGCTCCGGCGGATCGGGTTCGCGGGCTGAGTGGCCCCGGGCGGGCGGGCGGCTCTCGGTCGGCGCTGCCGCCCCGCACTGCCTCGGAGGACTGTCGCCGACGCGGCGAGGTGTCTCGCGGTAGGCCTTTCTGCGCCATCGCGGGCCGGCTGGTGTGCCGGGTCGGGGCGCTGCGGACCGGGTCGCGGGGTGGCTGTGAGCGGGAGCGGGCGGTCGTTGGCGGTCGGGCTGCCCCGGTCTGGCTGCCTGTCCGCTGCGCCCGGCCAGGATGTGGCGGATCGGGTTCACGGCGTGAGAGGCCCCGGCCGGGGCGAGCGGCCGTCGGTCGGGGCTGCCGCCTCGCACGGCCTCGGAAGGCTGTCGCCGACGCGGCGAGGTGGCTTGCGGTAGGCCTTTCTGTGCCATCGCGGGCCGGCGGCTGGGCCGGGTCGGGGCGCGGCGGGTTGGGATCACGAGGTGAGTGCCGTAAGCGGGGCCGAGCGGCGGTAGACGAAGGCGTCCGGGTGGTGGACGGAGTGGTGGGCTGACCGGTCGTATTCGGTGGATGACCGCCCGTAGGGCTGCGTCGGTCGGACACCGGCTAGCCTTTTGGGTCTCAGACGTGGTTCACAGCAGGCGGTCACACAGATGGACTTCGCAGCGGATCTCCCCGCGGACTTCCCGGCATCGGCACACCCCCATCCGCACGGCGGTTGGCCCGGCAACGAGTTGGAGGAGGTGCTCTCGGCCTCCCTCGGCCTGCCCTCGGCGGGCGGGAGGATCCTCGAGGTGCTCGGCCGCAGCTTCGTCTGGGTGCCCCTGCCCAGCGGCGGCGGCCCGCACAGCGGCCCGCTTGACCTGCCCACGGTGGAGATCGAGGGCCAGGGATACGTCCCGGTCTTCAGCTCCGAGGAGCAGTTCCGCCAGGTCGTCGGCGCCCACATGTCGTACACGATCGCCCCGGCCGTGGAGTTCGCCCGCGGTCTGCCCCCGCACCTGGGCATCGCCCTGAACCCGGACGGCGTGGTCGGCGTCCCGCTGCCCCCGGCCGCGGTCGCCGAGCTCTGCCGGGTGGGTCGCACCTCGCTGGACGGCCTCACCTCCGGCGGCCGCGTCAAGCTCTACGAGCCCAACTGGCAGGACGACCCGATCGACTTCCTCGCGGCGGCGTCGGCCACGTTCGCCGAGACCGGCGTGGTCACGACGGCCCGTCGCTGTCTGGCGGCCGTCGAGACGGCCGACCCGGTGATGTTCATCGGCGTGGAACTCTCCCACTGGGAGGGCGACTTGCGCGCCGCACCCATGGACGCCCTCGCCCGCGCCCTGAGCCGCGCACCGGTGGCGTGGCCGGTCAACCTGGTGCTGCTCGACGTGGCCCAGGACCCGGTGATCGAGTGGATGCGGGCGAAGGTACGGCCCTTCTACCAGCGAGGCTAGGCGAAGCGCCCCGACAGGGGCGCGGGGAACTGCGCGAGCAACCACGAACGACCCGCGGCCGCGCTGTGGCAGCAAGTTCCGAGCTCCTGGCCGGGCTTAAGCTAGGGGCACAGTGCGGGCAAGGTGTTGTACGGAGGGGCGGTAGAAAGTGAGCGCTGGCACAACCTCGACCGGTCAGGTCGAGCACATGCTGCGCCAGGTGACCCCCGGGCGCTACGACGCCTACGAGGCACTCCTGCGCGCGCTCGCGACCCCGAACGGCGGCCAGATCTGGATGCTGCTGTGGCACGGCCAGGCCGGCTCCCCGGACGCCCAGTACGGAAACATGGAGGTCGACGGCTACGGCTACGCCCCCTGCGTCACCTCCGCCCAGGAGCTGTCGGCCAGCGGCTGGAACCGCAGCTACGAAGTGGTCGACGGAGCGGACGCGGCCCGCGCCCTCTACCCGGACCACTACGGCCTCTGGCTGAACCCGCACGCCCCGGGCGGCGGCGTCGGCATCCCCTGGCTCGACCTGCGCCGCATCGCCACCGGCCTGGACCGCCAGCCCGCCGGACCGCTGCGCCTGTCGGAGCCCGGCATCGAGATCCCGCAGTTCTACGCCCTGCTCGCGCAGAACGCCCACCGCACCCCTGCCGTCCGCTCCCTGCGCCGCGCCTGGGTGCAGCCGGCGCTCGGCGCGCCGTATCTCGCCATCGGGCTCGACGTGTACGACACCAGCCCGCCCGCGGTGGACTCGGTCCGCTCGATGATGCTCCAGTCGATCGGCGCGGTCCCGGACGGGCTGCCCGTCTCGACCGTGGCGATGTCCGACGACGACGATCCGGTCGCGATGTGGATGCGGGCGGAGGCCCGTCCGTTCTACGACCGCGAGGCACACGCCGCTCCCGCGCAGGCCCCCGCGGGTGGCTACGGTTACCCTCCGGCACAGGGCCGTTACTGATCATTTGACGCGCTAACCTACCGTTCAGTCGGCATCCCGACTTCGTAGGTGCATGCGTCCGCTGACTGCGGTTTCATAGGCGTATCTCCGCGCGTAGATGCGATCGGAAGGTCCCGGTCCGCCCTCATACGCCCCAACTGGCACCCGTCCGCCGATCGTTACCCGCTGTTCGGATAACGGAACCCCCCAGACAGCATCACGGTTGCGCATCCTTTCCCCGCCAGCTCTGGCAACAGATCGCCAATGCGTTGAAGACTCCCCGCAAGACACGGGCCGGTCGGTCCTGTGTACGAGATAAAGCAACCGCTACAGCGGCAGCAAGGGGGTCGGCAACCGTCGGCCGAGAGGGGTCAATCTCACCGTGACCGCACCGATCGAGACAACGGGAGCGGAGGCCGAAGCGCAGCCCGAGGCCGTGCTCGCCGGAGTCAAGAAGAGCCAGATCGAGGGGCGTTCGCTCACCCAGATCGCCTGGATGCGCTTCAAGCGCGACAAGGTCGCGATGGCCGGTGGCATCGTCGTCATCTGCCTCGTGCTCATGGCAGTGCTCTCCAAGCCGATCCTGTGGGTGTTCGACCTCGACCCCAACCAGTTCAACCAGGACCTGATCGACCCGGCCCTGCTCGCCCCCAAGGGCGGCTGGGGCGGGATGAGTTGGGACCACCCGCTGGGCGTCGACCCCCAGTACGGCCGCGACATGCTCGCCCGCATCATCGACGGCTCCTGGGTGTCGCTGCTGGTCGCGGGCGGCGCCACGATGCTGTCCGTGTGCATCGGCACGGTGCTCGGTGTGATCGCCGGCTACTACGGCGGCTGGATCGACAGCGTCATCAGCAAGCTGATGGACACCTTCCTGGCGTTCCCGCTGCTGCTGTTCGCGATCTCGATCTCCGCCTCTGTGCAGGACGGTTTCTTCGGACTCGACGGCCTTCCGCTGCGCATCTGTGTGCTGATCTTCGTGATCGGCTTCTTCAGCTGGCCGTACATCGGCCGTATCGTGCGCGCGCAGACCATGAGCCTGCGCAAGCGGGAGTTCATCGAGGCCGCCACCAGCCTGGGCGCGCGGGGACCGTACGTCCTGTTCCGCGAGTTGCTCCCCAATCTCGTCGCGCCGATCCTCGTCTACTCGACGCTGATCATCCCGACGAACATCCTCTTCGAGGCCGCGCTGAGCTTCCTCGGAGTCGGCATCGCTCCGCCGCAGGCCTCCTGGGGCGGCATGCTCAGCAACGCTGTGGATCTCTACACAGCGGATCCGCAGTACATGTTCGTGCCCGGACTGGCGATCTTCGTCACCGTCCTGGCGTTCAACCTGCTGGGTGACGGGCTGCGTGACGCCCTTGACCCTCGCAGCAAGTGATCAATCGATAGAGGGGGCTTTCCTCAGGTGAAGACGAGAAGGGTGACCGCCGCCATCGCGTCGGTCCTGGCGCTCTCGCTGGGTGCTGCAGCGTGTGGTGGCGGAGATGACAACGACAGCAACGGCGGAGGCAACGGCAAGAAGGATGCCGCGCTGACCTCCATCGTGAACGCGTCGGACAAGAAGGGAGGCACGGTCACGTACGAGCACTCGGACGTGCCGGACTCCCTTGACCCGGGCAACACGTACTACGGCTGGGTGCAGAACTTCTCCCGTCTCTACGCGCGTGCCCTCACCACGTTCAAGCCGGCAGCCGGCAAGGAAGGCCTCGAGGTCGTCCCCGACCTGGCGGAATCCCTCGGCACCCCCAGCGCGGACGCCAAGACCTGGACGTACAAGCTTCGCAAGGGCGTGAAGTTCCAGGACGGTACGCCGATCACGTCCAAGGACGTGAAGTACGCCATCGAGCGCTCCAACTTCGCGCCCGAGGCGCTGTCCAACGGTCCGACCTACTTCAAGGCGTACCTGGACGGCGGCGACAAGTACAAGGGCCCGTACAAGGACAAGTCCGCCGACGGTCTGAAGTCCATCGAGACGCCGGACGACAGCACGATCGTCTTCAAGCTGAAGGCGCCGTTCGCGGACTTCGACTACCTGGCGACGTTCTCGCAGACGGCTCCGGTGCCGCAGGCCAAGGACACCGGCGCGAAGTACGTGCAGAACATCGTGTCCTCCGGCCCGTACCAGTTCGAGTCCTACGAGGAGGGCCGTAGCGCCACCCTCGTCCGCAACAAGAACTGGGACGCCAAGACGGACCCGGTCCGCAAGGCGCTGCCGGACAAGATCTCGATCAAGTTCAAGGTCAACCCGGTGACGGTCGACAACGACCTGCTCTCCAACAAGATCACGGCCGACGCGGCGGGCACCGGTGTCCAGCCGGCGACCCAGCCGAAGGTCCTGGTCGGCAAGAACGCGGCCTCGACGGACGCTTCGTACGCCGGTGCGACGCAGTACATCGCGCTGAACGTCAACGTGAAGCCGTTCGACAACGCCGACTGCCGCAAGGCCGTGCAGTGGGCCGTCGACAAGAAGTCGGTCCAGGACGCCATCGGTGGTTCGCCGAAGGGTGACGTGGCGAGCACGCTGCTGCCCCCGTCGGTGAACGGCTACACCAAGTTCGACACCTACGCGACGGACGGCAACAAGGGCAACGTGGCCAAGGCCAAGGAAGCCCTGAAGGCGTGCGGCAAGCCGAACGGCTTCGACACGATCCTGACCGCGCGTTCCGACCGTCCCGCCGAGGTTGCGTCGGCCACGGCCGTCCAGGCCTCGCTGAAGAAGGTCGGCATCAACGTCGAGATCAAGCAGTTCCCCTCCGGCAAGTACTTCTCCAACTTCGCCGGTGTCCCGAGCTACGTCCACGACAACAAGCTCGGCATGCTCTCGATGGCGTGGGGTGCTGACTGGCCGACCGGCTTCGGCTTCCTCGACCAGATCGTCAACGGCGCGGCCATCAAGCCCTCCGGTGGCAACAACCTGATGGAGCTGGACGACCCGAAGATCAACAAGGCCCTGACGGACGCGATCGCCAACACCGACGACGCGGCCCGCACCAAGGCCTGGGGCGACATCGACAAGATGGTCATGGACAACGCCTCGGTCGTTCCGCTGATCTACCGCAAGAACCTGCTGTACCGGCCGGAGTCCGCGGCCAACGTCACGGTCACGCAGGCCTACCTCGGCATGTACGACTACCTGCTGATGAGTTCCACCAAGTAGTGACCAGCAAGGCCGGATCCCCCTGAAAGGCAGGTGAAGGCACTGGATGGCCGGGGCGGGCACAACCCGCCCCGGCCGACCGGAGCCGTACAGCTGTGGCTGCGTACATCATCCGACGCGTCTTCGGCGCGATACTGTTGCTGCTGGTGGTCAGCGCAGTCACTTTCGCGATCTTCTTCCTGGTGCCACGCCTCGGTGGCCAGACCGCCGACCAGCTGGCCACGCAGTATGTCGGCAAGGACGCCAACCCCGAGTCCGTCGCCGCCATCAAGCGGAACCTCGGGCTGGACCAGCCCATCGCCGTCCAGTACTGGGACTACATCAAGGGCCTCGTGGTGGGCGCCGACTACAAGTTCGGTCCCGACGCCACCCACTGTGACGCCCCCTGCTTCGGCTACTCCTTCAAGAGTCACGTCGAGGTATGGCCCCAGCTGACGGAACGGATCCCGGTCTCCTTCTCGCTCGCCGTCGGCGCCGCTGTGATCTGGCTGATCTTCGGTGTGACGACCGGCGTGATCTCGGCGCTGCGCAAGGGCAAGCCCATCGACCGCATCGCGATGTTCATCGCGCTCGCCGGCGTCTCCCTCCCGATCTTCTTCACCGGCCAGGTGCTGAACGCCCTGTTCGTGTACGAGATCCCCATCTGGGACACCATCGAGTACGTCCCCTTCACCGAGAACCCCGCGGACTGGGCCTGGCATCTGATCCTGCCCTGGGTCAGCCTCGCCTTCCTCTTCTCCGCGCTCTACGCCCGACTCACCCGGGCGGGCATGCTGGAGACGATGGGCGAGGACTACATCAGAACGGCCAGGGCCAAGGGTCTCAAGGAGACCTCGGTCGTCGCCAAGCACGGCCTGCGGGCCGCGCTGACCCCGATCGTCACCATCTTCGGCATGGACTTCGGCACTCTCGTCGGCTCCGCCGTGCTCACCGAGACCGTCTTCTCCTTGCAGGGCATCGGTGCCTACGCGGTCCAGTCCATCAAGGACAACGACCTGCCCATCGTCATGGGCGTGACGCTCGTCGCCGCGTTCTTCATCGTCTTCTGCAATCTCGTCGTCGACCTGGTGTACGCCGCCATCGACCCCCGGGTGAGGTACTCGTGAGCAAGCTCGAGAAAGCGGCCCTCGGCGAACCCGCCGTCGCCGCCCCGTCCGACACGGACGACGCGTTCCTGTCCGTACGCGATCTGCGCGTCCACTTCAACACGGACGACGGTCTGGTCAAGTCGGTGGACGGCGTCAGCTTCGACGTGCAGCGGGGCAAGACCCTGGGCATCGTCGGCGAGTCCGGCTCCGGCAAGTCCGTCACCTCGCTCGGCCTGATGGGCCTGCACCGCTCGGCCAACGCCAAGGTCTCCGGCGAAGTCTGGCTGGACGGCCAGGAGTTGATCGCCGCCGACCCCGACGACGTACGCCGGCTGCGCGGCCGCAAGATGGCGATGATCTTCCAGGACCCGCTGTCCGCGATGCACCCGTACTACTCGGTCGGGCAGCAGATCATCGAGGCGTACCGGGTCCACCACAAGGTCAGCAAGAAGGAGGCCCGCAAGCGGGCCGTCGAGATGCTGGACCGGGTGGGCATCCCCGAGCCCCACCAGCGCGTCGACGGCTATCCGCACGAGTTCTCCGGCGGTATGCGCCAACGCGCCATGATCGCCATGGCGCTGGTGAACAACCCCGAGCTGCTCATAGCCGACGAGCCGACCACCGCCCTGGACGTCACCGTGCAGGCGCAGATCCTCGATCTGATCCGGGACCTTCAGAAGGAGTTCGGCTCCGCGGTCATCATGATCACGCACGACCTGGGCGTCGTCGCCGAGATGGCCGACGACCTGCTGGTCATGTACGGCGGCCGGTGCGTGGAGCGCGGATCCGCCGAGGATGTCTTCTCCGAGCCCCGCCACCCCTACACCTGGGGCCTGCTCGGCTCGATGCCGCGGCTGGACCGCGAGGAGACCGACCGCCTCATCCCGATCAAGGGCTCCCCGCCCTCCCTGATCAACGTCCCGTCCGGCTGTGCCTTCAACCCGCGCTGCCCGTACGCCGACATCCCGAAGGACAACGTCACCCGCACGGTCCGCCCCGAGCTGGCCGAGGTCGGCGAGCGGCACTGGGCCGCCTGCCACATGGGCCAGGAGCAGCGGGAGCGTATCTGGACCGAAGAGATTGCGCCGAAGCTGTGAGCGACGAAAAAGCGGTGAAGATCCCCGCGCAGACGGACACCCTCACGAAAGACGGCGCCGCCGACGGCGAGGTCCTGCTGAGGGTGAAGGGCCTTCAGAAGCACTTCCCGATCCGCAAGGGCCTGCTCCAGCGGCAGACCGGCGCGGTGCGCGCGGTCGACGGCATCGACTTCGAGGTGCGCAAGGGCGAGACGCTGGGCGTCGTCGGCGAGTCGGGCTGCGGCAAGTCGACGATGGGCCGGCTGATCACCCGGCTGCTCGAACCGACCGGTGGCTCGGTCGAGTTCGAGGGGCGGGACATCACGCACCTCGGCGTCGGGCAGATGCGCCCGATGCGCCGTGACGTGCAGATGATCTTCCAGGACCCGTACTCGTCGCTGAACCCCCGGCACACCATCGGCACGATCGTCGGCGCCCCCTTCAAGCTCCAGGGCGTCGCGCCCGAGGGCGGCATCAAGAAGGAGGTCCAGCGGCTGCTGTCGGTGGTCGGTCTCAACCCCGAGCACTACAACCGCTACCCGCACGAGTTCTCCGGCGGCCAGCGCCAGCGCATCGGCATCGCCCGCGCCCTCGCGCTGAACCCCAAGCTGGTCGTGGCCGACGAGCCCGTCTCCGCCCTCGATGTGTCGATCCAGGCGCAGGTCGTGAACCTGCTGGACGACCTCCAGGAGGAGCTCGGCCTCACCTACGTGATCATCGCCCATGACCTGTCGGTCGTACGGCATGTCTCGGACCGTATCGCCGTGATGTACCTCGGCAAGATCGTCGAGCTCGCCGACCGCGAGTCGCTCTACACGGCGCCGATGCACCCGTACACCAAGGCCCTGATGTCGGCGGTGCCCATCCCGGACCCGAAGCGCCGGGGCGTCAAGAGCGAGCGCATCCTGCTCCGCGGTGACGTGCCCTCGCCGATCGCCCCGCCGAGCGGCTGCCGCTTCCACACCCGGTGCTGGAAGGCCACGGAGATCTGCCGGACGACGGAGCCGCCGCTGGCGGAGCTGAAGCCGGGCCAGCGGGTGGCGTGCCACCACCCGGAGAACTTCGAGGACCAGCAGCCGCAGGACACGGTGCTGCTGACCGTGGCCAAGGAGGCGGCGGAGCTGGTGCCTGTGGGGGTGTCCGAGGCCGTGGCCGCTGAGGCTGTCACGTCCGAGGCTGCGGCTTCGGAGGAGCCTTCCGAGGCCGCGACCTCAGCCGATGCCCCTGAGGCCGCGACCTCCGACGAGGCCCCCGAGGCCACGTCCTCCGAAGAGGCGCCGGCCGAAGAGGCCGCCGCGGAGGCGACGTCCGAAGAAACGTCCGGCGAAAACTCGGCCGACGACAAGTAACCCAGCCCAGGCCCCCGCCTTCCTTTGCAAGGCGGGGGCTTTGTGCTGCGCAAGAATGTACGGGTGCTCCAGCAATTGTTCAGCCCGTCCGTCCAGCACACGCTCGACCTGATCGGCATCTTCGTCTTCGCGATCTCCGGCGCCCTGCTGGCCGTCCGCAAGAACTTCGACGTCTTCGGCATCGCCGTGCTCGCCGAGGTCACCGCCCTGGGCGGCGGGCTGTTCCGGGACGTCGTCATCGGCGCGGTGCCCCCGGCCGCCTTCACGGACCTGGGCTACTTCCTTACCCCGCTGCTCGCCGCGGTCCTCGTCTTCTTCCTCCACCCGCACGTGGAGCGCATCCAGACCGGCGTGAACGTCTTCGACGCGGCGGGCCTCGGCCTGTTCTGCGTCGCCGGGACGACGAAGGCGTACGACTACGGCCTCAACCTCACCGCATCCGTCGCCCTGGGCCTCGCGACCGCGGTCGGCGGCGGTGTGCTGCGCGACGTCCTCGCCAACGAGGTGCCGTCACTGCTGCGCTGGGACCGCGACCTGTACGCGGTCCCGGCGATCGTCGGCGCCACGATGACCGTCCTGTGCATCCACTACGACGCCCTGAACTCGCTCACCAGCACCCTCGCGGCCGTCACGGCCTTCGTGCTCCGACTGCTGGCGATGAAGTACCACTGGCGAGCTCCGCGTGCCTGGAACCGGCGGTCGACGGTGCGAGAGGAGTAGTTCCCGGCGCCGTGCGGGCCCGGTGCTCGTTCCCCATGACCTCGCTCAGCCAGCGGAACGCCGGGACGACCTGCGGCTTCCACAGCGCCATGGTGTGGCCGCCGGCCTCGCTCGGGACGAACACCACGTTCACGGTCGTGGGAGCCTTCGCGATCCGCCTGAGTGCCATGGCCGCCTCGTACCCGTCGTTCGGCTGACCGGACATGTAGAGCGCGACGCGCGGCGGGACACGGGAGCCCTTGAGGAGCGCGTACGGGTTGTTCGCCGCCCGCAGGGCCGGGGACTTGCCGGCGAGCGACTGGGGCACGGCTACGGGGTCGTTGTAGCCGGACATGCTGACCGCGGCCCGGTACCGGTCGGGGTGCGCGACCGCCAGCTTCGCCGCGCAGTGCGCGCCCGCCGAGTACCCGGCCACCGCCCAGCCGTCCGGCGCCGCCTGGGCCCGGAAGTTGTCCCTGACCATCTTCGGCACGTCGATGCTGAGCCAGCTGTCGGCGTTGACCTTGCCCGGGATGTTCGCGCAGCCGGTGTCCTTGCCCGGCAGCAGCGTGGTGCGGGGCGAGACGATGATGAACGGCTCGACCTGACCGCTGCGCATCAGCGGGGCCAGCTGCTGGGGCGCGTCCATGGTGCCGTACCAGGCCTTCGAAGAGCCCGGATAGCCCGGCAGCACCTCGACGACCGGGAACCTGTGGTTGCGGTACGCGGGCTCGTGGTACTGCGGCGGCAGCCACACGTTGACCTCGGCGTGCACCCCGGACACCCGGCCCTTGAGCTGTGTGACGAGCACCCCGCCCTCCGCGCGCATGCCCGGACCCTTGGCCCGCTGGAAGGTCTGGCGGACCTTGGGCAGCTTCTCCAGGGCGATCCCGCCGGTCCCGCTCGCGCCGAGGTCGGCGGCCTCGTGCACATGGTCGCTGGTGCCGAGCAGATCGCCCCAGTTGTCGTACAGCTGGTTGGAGTTGTTGACCATCGTGAAGACCAGGGCGACCGCGGTGCCCTGCGCGAACAGCACCATCAGCACCCGGGCGACGGCCCGCACCACCTTCGGTCCGCGCACCCGCGACCACAGGCCGAGCGGCAGCACGACGGCGACGAGGCAGAGCGCGACGAGCGTGTAGAGGAACGGCGTCCCGGTGAGACTCATGTCCTGATAGAGGGGGAGACCGGTCCTCGGGTTTCGGGCGAGCAGGGACACTTACCGAAAAGTTGCCCACATCTCGCCGGGGTTGGTGGCCCTCAAAGCGAAAAGCTACCGCTTAGTAGTTTGCTGTTGTACCGTTCATCCATGCCAGAAGCAGCCTCTGCCCCGACGGCCCCGCGGGCCACGATCGGCGACAGCGAGTTCGACCGCGACACCGCGGTCACCCGACGCGAGCCCGGCGTCTACGACATCGACCTCTCCGCCGGCTGGACCATCATCAGCGCCGTCAACGGCGGATACCTGCTGGCCGTCCTGGGCCGCGCCCTCGCGGACGCCCTGCCGCACGGCGACCCGTTCACGATCTCCGCGCACTACCTGACGGCGTCCCAGCCGGGCCCGGCGGTCGTCCGCACGGACGTGGTGCGCACCGGCCGGACGCTGTCGACCGGCCAGGCCTCGCTCTTCCAGTACGACGAGCAGGGCCGCGAGGTCGAGCGGATCCGCGTCCTGGCCTCCTACGGCGACCTGGACTCCCTCCCGGACGATGTCCGTACGACGGCCAAGGTGCCCGAATTCGCGCCCATGGAGCACTGCTTCGGCCCCGAGGACGGCCCGGCGCCCGTCTCCGGCAGCTCGGCCATCGCCGACCGTCTGATGCTCAAGCTCGACCCGTCGACCCTGGGCTGGGCACTGGGCCGGCCGTCCGGGAAGGGCGAGATGCGCGCGTGGTTCGGCCTGGCCGACGGCCGCGACGCCGACCCCTTCTCCCTGCTGCTGGCGGTCGACGCGCTGCCCCCGACCGCGTTCGAGATCGGAATCTCGGGCTGGGTCCCGACGGTCGAGCTGACGGTGCATGTGCGCTCCCGGCCGGCTCCGGGCCCGCTGCGGGTGTCGATCACCACCCGCAACCTCGCGGGCGGCTTCCTGGAGGAGG
Source organism: Streptomyces sp. NPDC056479 (assembly GCF_042795335.1). NCBI lineage: Bacteria > Bacillati > Actinomycetota > Actinomycetes > Kitasatosporales > Streptomycetaceae > Streptomyces > Streptomyces sp. NPDC056479. The sequence continues at coordinate 244,188 of NZ_JBHTRZ010000007.1, forward strand.
ACGCGGAGGTCTGGGACAGCGAGGACCGTCTGGTCGCCCAGTCGAGGCAGCTGGCACGGGTGCGGCTCGGCTGAGACGCGCTCCGGCCGTGGCGGGAGGCGACGGCTTCTGTCACGGCCCTGTACCAGCGATTAGCGCGCGGAGCCGAGGAAAGGCGCAGGTCATCGAGGCGTCTTGAGGTGTGCTTTGCCCGGCGCACAGGCCGTCGACAGCACGCCCTCAAGGAAGCCCTAAGCGGCGTTGGTTGAGTCCCGCTTCAAGGACTTTCCTCATCTTCCATGGAGCTGTCTCTCATGAAGCGTGCGCGTCTCCTCCCCGCCGTGGCCCTGCTGGCGCTCTCGCCCCTGGCCCTGGCGGCCTGCGGGTCCGGCGACTCGTCGTCGACCTCGAACAGCGGCAACTCCGGTCAGCAGTCGTCCTCGTGCCGGCAGGGGGCGCCCAGCGGGGCGCCGAGTGGTGCGCCCAGCGAGGCGCCTTCGGGTATGCCGAGCGGGGCTCCGTCGGGGGCGCCTTCGGCGGGGGCGTCCGGTGCTCCCAGCGGTGCTCCCAGCGGTGCTCCCAGTGGCGCTCCCGCAGCGGGCCAGGGCGGTGGGCAGGGTGGTCCCGGCGGAGGCCAGGGCGGCGGCTGCGGCGGTCCGGGCGGCGGCCAGGGCGGGGCGGCCTCTGGCGGTGTGCCGAGCGGGGCGCCCAGCGCGGCGGCGTCGGCGACCAAGAGCTGACGCGGACTCCGTACGACGCCCTCCATGCCGTACGACAGGGGCGGCACTCCCGATGGCCGGGGGTGCCGCCCTTGTCGTGTCGCCGGGCCCGTGGGCCGGACGGCGCCCGTGCTCAGTCCAGCCAGTGCGTGCGGCCGATGCTTATCAGCCGCATCTGGCGGGTCGCGACCTGAACGACGCGGCGCCGCTCCTCCTCCGTTGCCTCCAGGACGTCCAGGAACAGCGAGGCCGTCATCAGCATCTGGTCGACGTAGAGGTTGGCGAGCATGAGGAGGTCGTCGTCGTTCCAGCCCTCGGAGACAGGGTCCTTGGCGAGCGCGACCTTCACTTCCTGGGCGAATCGGGCCAGTTGGTCCTGGATCGCCTCCCGGACCGACTGCACTCCGCCGTGCCGTTCACGGGCGATGAAGCGGACGTGGGCCGGGTGGGTCTCGACGTGACGGGCTATCAACTCGACGGCGCTTTCGATGCGTCGGTCGCTGTCGCCGGCCGAGGAGACGATCGTGCGGATCATCGGGTGCAGACTGCCGAGCGCCTCCTCGACGAGGGCGACGCCGAGGTCGGCGGTGGAGCGGAAGTGCCGGTAGAAGGCCGTCGGGGCGACGCCGACGGCGCGTGTGACCTCGCGCAGGCCCAGACTGCTCAGGCTCTGCTCCTCCAGCAGTCCCAACGCAGCGTCCAGGAGCGACTGCCGGGTCTTCTGTTTCTGGGCCTGCCGAATGCCGAGGGTGTGACTCATGCCATGCAGTTAACAACTGTTCTCTGGAATTGAAAAGCCGTAGGGCGCGCTAGACTTGGGGGTCAGTGAACAAGTGTTACTACAACTGTTCACCGAACCGTAACGAGAGAGATCCACGCGAGAGATCTCGAAGGGGGATCCGACCCATGTTGTTCCTCGTCGCCGCGCTCCTGCTGCTGGGCGTTCTGCTGGGCACCGTCGCCCACGCCCCGCTCGCCTTCACCGCCGTCACCGCCGCCGTGATCGCCGTCTGGCTGGGCGTCTTCGCCGCCCGCGAGCGTCACGCCCGCCGCAACTGACATCACCGACCGGCCCGAACCGACCTCTCAGGAGCTGACACCCATGCAACTCACCGCACCGGCCGCAGGCCGCCCCGCAACCCGCACCCGCGACGCAGACGGCATGGCCGTGGCGTCCTTCATCCTCGGCCTCCTCGGCCTCCTGGTCTTCAACATCTTCCTCGGCCCGACCGCCATCGTGCTGGCCGCGGCGTCCCTCTGGCGGGGCACCCGGCGCAAGGGACGGGCCTACCTGGGCATAGGACTGGGGGTCGCCGACCTGCTGGTCCTGCTGGCATTCATGCAGGTGGACAGCACGCTGTCCTGGAGCTTCTAGCGGCGGCCGAGCACGGCCACCGCCCTCAGGGGGGTACGCGGCAAGGGCGCACGACCCGGCCGCAGCCGGGCCGACCTCGATACGTAGCGAGACCGCTTACCGGCGCCCTTTAGAATCGTGGCCACCATGGCTTACCTCGACCACGCCGCGACGACTCCCATGCTCCCGGAGGCGGCAGAGGCGCTGACCGCCCAGCTGAGCGTCACCGGCAACGCGTCCTCCCTCCACGCCTCCGGCCGCCGAGCGAGGCGAACCGTCGAGGAGGCCCGCGAAACCCTCGCGGAAGCGCTCGGCGCCCGCCCCAGCGAGGTCGTCTTCACCTCCGGCGGCACCGAGGCCGACAACCTCGCGGTCAAGGGCCTGTACTGGTCCCGCCGCGACGCCGACCCGGCGAGGGCGCGCACCCGCATCCTGGCCAGCCCCGTCGAACACCACGCCGTCCTGGACGCCGTCCACTGGCTCGCCGAACACGAGGGCGCCGACGTCGAATACCTCCCCGTCGACTCCCACGGCCGGGTCCACCCGGACGCCCTGCGCGAAGCCATCGCCCGCAGTCCGCACGATGTCGCCCTGGCCACCGTGATGTGGGCCAACAACGAGATCGGCACGGTTCTGCCGATCCGCGAACTGGCCGAGGCGGCAAAGGAGTTCGACGTCCCCCTGCACGCCGACGCCGTCCAGGCCTTCGGCCAGGTCCCCGTCGACTTCGGCTCCTCCGGCCTCGCCGCGATGACGGTGTCCGGCCACAAGATCGGCGGCCCGTACGGCATCGGCGCCCTGATCCTCGGCCGCGACCAGACCCCCGTCCCCGTCCTGCACGGCGGCGGCCAGGAGCGCCACGTCCGCTCCGGCACCCTCGACGTCCCCGCCATCGCCTCCTTCGCGGTCGCCGGCCGCCTCGCCGCGGAACAGCAGGAGTGGTTCGCCCGGGAGATCGGCGCCCTGCGCGACGCGCTGGTCGACGCGGTCCGTACGGCGGTCCCGGACGCGATCCTCGGCGGCGACCCGGCACGCGGGGGCCGACTCCCGGCGAACGCCCACTTCACGTTCCCCGGCTGCGAGGGCGACTCCCTGCTCCTGCTCCTCGACGCCCAGGGCATCGAGTGCTCCACCGGCTCCGCCTGCACCGCGGGCGTCGCCCAGCCCAGCCACGTCCTCCTGGCCACCGGCACCGACCCCGACCTGGCCCGAGGCACCCTCCGCTTCTCCCTCGGCCACACCTCCACGGAGGCCGACGTCGAGGCGGTCGCCAAGGCGATCGGGCCGGCGGTGGAACGCGCGCGGGCGGCCGGCCTCACATGAGCGCTACGCGGGCGCCGTACGTGCCGCCCGCACGAGTTTCATGTACCGGTCCCAGTCCCAGTGCTTCCCGGGATCCGTGTGATCGGTCCCCGGCACCTCCACGTGCCCGATGATGTGCTCGCGGTCGACGGGAATGTCGTAGCGCGCGCATATGCGGGCCGTGAGGCGGGCCGAGGCCTCGTACATCTTGTCCGTGAGGTCCTGGGGGCGGTCCACGAAGCCCTCGTGCTCGATGCCGACGCTGCGTTCGTTGTAGTCGCGGTTGCCCGCGTGGTACGCCACGTCCAGCTCGCGGATCATCTGTGTGATGTGGCCGTCCTTGCGGACGATGTAGTGCGCGGCCGCACCGTGCTCCGGGTCCTGGAACACCTTCACCGCGCTGTCGAAGCTGCCCTGGGTGACATGGATGACCACCATGTCTATGCCGTAGTCGTCGGGGCGGTCCGCCCGCCGCCAGTTGGCGTCCGACGCCGCCACCCACCGCGCCCCGGCGAAGTCGACCTCGCCCTCCTTGCGCGGCTTCTCCACGCCCGGCACCCGCCACCACAGGCGTGCCAGCTCGTCGCGGGCCAGCACGGCCGAGCCCACCGCGGCCGCCGTCCCGCCGATGAGCAACGCACGACGCCCGACCTTCCGGTCGCCGTCCTTCGGAGCCTTCCGCTGTCCCATGTGATCGTCAACGGATACTCGGGGGCCCTGGTTCCCGCGCCCCCTTACCCTGGAGGGGTTATGACTGACACCGCGCAGCCCTCCCGCCCCCTCCGCGTCCTCGCCGCCATGTCCGGCGGGGTCGACTCCGCCGTCGCCGCCGCCCGCGCGGCCGAAGCGGGCCACGACGTCACCGGCGTCCACCTCGCGCTCTCCGCGAACCCGCAATCCTTCCGCACGGGCGCGCGGGGCTGTTGCACCATCGAGGATTCACGCGACGCCCGACGTGCCGCGGACGTGATCGGCATCCCGTTCTACGTCTGGGACCTCGCCGACCGCTTCCGCGAGGACGTGGTCGAGGACTTCGTCGCCGAGTACGAGGCCGGCCGCACCCCGAACCCGTGCCTGCGCTGCAACGAGAAGATCAAGTTCGCGGCCCTGCTGGACAAGGCGCTGGCCCTCGGCTTCGACGCGGTCTGCACCGGCCACTACGCGCAGGTCGTACTGCACGAGGACGGCACGCGCGAGCTGCACCGTGCCTCCGACATGGCCAAGGACCAGTCGTACGTCCTCGGCGTCCTCGACGACAAGCAGCTCGCCCACGCGATGTTCCCGCTCGGCGACACGGTCACGACCAAGGACGAGATCCGCGCGGAGGCCGAGCGCCGAGGCCTCGCGGTGGCGAAGAAGCCCGACTCGCACGACATCTGCTTCATCGCCGACGGCGACACCCAGGGCTTCCTCGCGAACCGCCTCGGCAAGGCGGAGGGCGACATCGTCGACGAGTCGGGTGCCAAGCTCGGCACACACGAGGGGGCGTACGGCTTCACCATCGGCCAGCGCAAGGGCCTGCGCATCGGCACGCCCGCCGCCGACGGCAAGCCGCGCTACGTCCTGGACATCTCCCCGGTCGACAACACCGTGACCGTCGGCCCGGCGGCGTCCCTGGACGTCAGCGCCCTCAGCGCCGTCAAGCCCCGCTGGTGCGGCGCCGCCCCGACCGGCCCCGGCACCTACACCGCCCAGCTCCGCGCCCACGGCGGCGAGACCGAGGTCACCGCCGAACTGATCGACGGCTCCCTGGAGGTCACCTTCACCGAGCCGGTCCGCGGTGTCGCCCCCGGCCAGGCGATCGTGCTGTACGAGGACACACGCGTGGTGGGCTCGGCGACGATCGCGTCGACGGTACGGGCGACGCCGACGGCCGTCTGACAGGCGCGCAGACCGGGGGCCGGGCGCCCGGGGGGCTTGGGGCCGTTCACGCCCCGAAGAACTCCACCAGCACCGGCCCCAGCACCTCCGGCTCGACCATGTGCGTCTGCCCCGGAAGGCTCCGGTACGACCCACCGGGCACGGTCTCGGCGACCGCGCGTGCCGCCTCCTGCATCCACGCGGGGCTCGCGCTGCCGGCGACGGCCAGCACCGGGGCCGTGATCGAGGCCAGCCGATCCCGCGGTACCAGGCCGTCGCCCATCACGGCGTTGTCGTAGGCCAGGCTCGGCGCGATCGTCTCCATGCCACGCCACATGGGGGACTGGCGGGCGCCCTGGATCATCTGCTCGGCCATCCCGGCCAGCCGCAGGAACAGCTCGACCGCGTCCCCGCGCCGGCCCTCCTCGAGCGCCTCCGTCAGCCGCTCGGTGTACTCCGCGCGCTCCTTCGCGCCGCCCTCGTAGACCGCGAACGGCACCTCGTACACCGCGACCTGACGCACCGGCAGCCCGCTCGCCGCCGCTTCGAGCGCGAGCGCGCCGCCCGACGAGGTGCCGTACAGCGCCGCCTCCCCGCCCACCGCCTCGATCAGCGCGGCGAGGTCCTCGACCTCGCGCTCAACCGTGTACGGCGCCGTGTCACCGCTCTGGCCGCGCCCGCGCCTGTCGTACGCGACGACCCTGAAGCGCTCCGACAGGGGCACGGCCAGCGGCGCCACCGTGCCCCCCGTGGACATCGCCCCACTGATCAGGATCACCGCCGGGCCCTCACCGGTGATTTGGTAAGCGATGGAGGTGCCGTCGGCCGAGATGGTGTTCTTGTCCATGTCTGTGGAGATTGCCGTACGGCAGGAAACTAATCACTCATGACACTTCGACTTCGTAGAAGCAGAGGTGGTCCTTGATCTCTGCCACGTCCGTCTTCGGGTCCGGATAGCCCCATACGAGATCCGCCGCGTCCGGCAGCGACCAGTAGGAGGCGGTTCCCTTGAAGGGGCAGTAGGTGTGCGTCTCGGAGGGCTTCAGCAGGTCCAGCCGTACGTCCTCCGGCGGGATGTAGTAGCGCACGGGACAGCCCGTCTCCCGCAGGACGAGAGGCCGGTCGCTCTCCGCGAGGACCTGGTCGCCGTGAACCACCCGCACGCGCCGCGTGCCCTGCTCGATCGTGATCGTGTGTCCGTCAGCCATATCCGCACCAGCGCTCACGGGCGCCAGGTTCTTCCCGCGTACGGTGGCTGCATGCGAATCTGCGTCTTCCTCTCCGCCGCCGACCTCGACGACCGTTACACGCGCCCCGCGCGCGAGTTCGCGAAGCTGCTGGGCAAGGGTGGGCACACGCTCGTGTGGGGCGGCTCCGACGTGGGGCTGATGAAGGTGGTCGCCGACGGCGTGCAGGAGGCCGGAGGGCGGCTGTGCGGGGTCTCCGTGGACTTCCTGGCGGCGAAGGCCCGCCAGGGTGCCGACGAGATGGTCGTCGCCAGGGACCTCGCCGAGCGCAAGAGGCTGCTCCTGGAGAAGGCCGACGCCGTGGTGATCATGGTCGGTGGCACGGGAACCCTGGACGAGGCGACGGAGATCCTGGAGCTGAAGAAGCACGGCCACACCGACAAGCCGGTGGTCCTGCTCAACACCGCGGGCTTCTACGACGGCCTCAAGGAGCAGTTCCGCCGCATGGAGGACGAGGGCTTCCTGCCCCGCCCGCTGACCGACCTGGTGCTGTTCGCGGAGGAGCCGGTGGGTGCGCTGGCGTACCTGGAGGAGAGCCAGGGCGTGGAGTGATTTCCCACTGATGCGAGCATGGCGGGCATGGCTACACATGTGATCACCGGAGCCGGTTCCGGCATCGGCGCGGCCGTCGCCCGCCGCCTGCATGCGCGCGGGGACGATCTCGTCCTCCACGCGCGCGACGCGGGCCGCGCGAAGGAGCTGGCGGCGGAGTTCCCCGGCGCGAAGACATTGGTCGGCGACCTCACGGACCCGGACAAGCTGTCCTGGGCCTTCTCCCACCAGTCACTTCCGGACCGCGTGGACTCCCTGCTCCACATCGCCGGAGTCGTGGACCTGGGCCCGGTGGGCGACCTGACCCCGAAGGCCTGGCGCCACCAGCTCAACGTCAACCTGATCTCCCCGGCCGAGCTGACCCGCCACTTCCTCCCCCAACTCCGCGTCGCCGGCGGGCACGTGATCTTCGTGAACTCCGGCGCCGGCCTCAACGCCCACGCGGGCTGGTCCGCGTACGCCGCGTCCAAGCACGGCCTCAAGGCCCTGGCGGACTCCCTCCGCCACGAGGAACACGGCAACGGAGTCCGGGTGACCTCCGTCTACCCCGGGCGCACGGCGAGCCCCATGCAGGCCAAGGTCCACCAGCAGGAGGGCAAGGAGTACGACGCCTCGAAGTGGATCGACCCCGAGTCGGTGGCGACGACGATCCTGATGGCTCTGGACCTGCCGGGGGACGCCGAGGTGAACGACCTGACGGTGCGGCCGGGACGCTGACCGGGCCGGAGGGGTGAAGACCGGTGCCGCGGGTTGCATAGGCTTCCCGGGTGAGTGAAAACAGCCCGTTCGCCTTCGCCCCCGCCACCGGCATCGGCTCCATGCCCGGCGGCGACGCCCGTGAGGCCGCCAAGACCGTCACCGGGTCCTTCGAGGACTTCCCGTTCCTCGCGGAACTGCCCGCCCGTGGCCCCGGCGCGGACATGATCGGCCGGACCGCCGGGATGCTCGTCGAGCTGTACGCGCGCGTGGAGCCCAGCGGGTGGCGGATCGGGGACCGGCCGGGCCGGGACACCAGGCGGGCCACGTCGTGGCTGGGGGAGGACCTCGACGCGCTGGAGGAGTTCACCCAGGGCTACGACGGGCTGCTGAAGGTCCAGGCGGTCGGCCCCTGGACCCTCGCCGCCGCACTGGAGCTGAGGAACGGCGAGGCCGCGCTCTCCGACGCCGGCGCCTGCCGCGACCTCGCCGCCTCGCTCACCGAAGGGCTGCGGCAGCACCTCGCGGAGGTCCGGCGCCGCGTCCCCGGTGCCCGAGTCGTCCTCCAGCTCGACGAGCCCTCGCTCGTCTCCGTACTGCGCGGCCAGGTCAGGTCGGCCAGCGGATACCGGACCCACCGGGCCGTGGACCGGCAGATCGTCGAGGCGACCCTCCGCGATGTCGTCGGGGTTCACGGCGACGACCCCGTCGTGGTCCACTCGTGCGCACCGGACGTCCCGTTCGCCCTGCTGCGCCGGGCGGGCGCGACGGCGATCTCCTTCGACTTCTCGCTCCTCACCGAGCGTGACGACGACGCGATCGGCGAGGCGGTGGAAGACGGCACCCGGCTCTTCGCAGGTGTCGTCCCGGGCACGGACGGCCGATTGTCAGACCCTGCCGGTAGCGTCATGGGTGTCAGGACGTTGTGGCGCAGGCTGGGGCTGTCACCGGCGCTTCTCACGGAGGCCGTCACGGTCACTCCGTCGTGCGGACTCGCGGGGGCTTCCCCCGACTACGCACGCAGGGCTCTCGCCCACTGCGTCCGGGCGGCGAGATCCCTCGCGGACAACCCAGAGTAACGGGAGGACGATACGGTGGCCGGCGACAAGCAAGCGGAGACGACGGCGGTGCCCGCCGAGGCCCGCGAACAGCACGCGCAGCTGGCGGAGCAGGTCGAGGAGCACCGCTTCCGGTACTACGTGAAGGACGCTCCGGTCGTCAGCGACGCCGAGTTCGACAGGTTGCTGAAGACTCTGGAGGCGCTGGAGGAGAAGTATCCGGAGCTGCGCACCCCGGACTCGCCGACTCAGAAGGTCTCGGGTTCGTACGCGACGGAGTTCACGGCGGTCGCGCACCGCGAGCGGATGCTGTCGCTCGACAACACCTTCAACGACGACGAACTCGCCGCCTGGGTCGACCGCATCGCGCGCGAACTGGGCGAGCAGGAGTATCACTTCCTGTGCGAGCTGAAGGTCGACGGCCTCGCGGTCAACCTCACCTACGAGAACGGCCGTCTCACGCGCGCGGCCACCCGTGGCGACGGCCGCACCGGCGAGGACATCACCCCCAACGTCCGTACGATCGCGGAGATCCCGGACCGCCTTCATGGCGACAAGGTCCCCGACCTGGTGGAGATCCGCGGCGAGGTCTACTTCCCGATGGAGAAGTTCCTCGAGCTCAACGAGCGCCTGGTCGCCGCCGGCGACAAGCCCTTCGCCAACCCCCGCAACGCCGCCGCCGGTTCGCTGCGCCAGAAGGACCCGCGCGTCACCGCCACCCGCCCGCTGCACATGGTCGTCCACGGCATCGGGGCCCTGGAGGGCTTCACGGGCATGAGCCGCCTCTCCCAGGCCTATGACCTCCTCAAGACCTGGGGCCTGCCCACCTCGCCGCACAACCGGGTGGTCGAGGACCTCGGCGGTGTACGGGAGTTCATCGCCCACTACGGCGAGAACCGGCACTCCGTGGAGCACGAGATCGACGGAGTCGTCGTCAAGCTCGACGAGATCCGGCTCCAGGGCCGCCTGGGCTCCACCGCGCGCGCACCGCGCTGGGCGATCGCCTACAAGTACGCGCCGGAGGAGGTCAACACCAAGCTCGTCGACATCAAGGTCGGCGTCGGCCGCACCGGCCGGGTCACACCGTACGCCCAGGTCGAGCCGGTCACCGTCGCGGGCAGTGAGGTCGAGTTCGCGACCCTGCACAACCAGGAGGTCGTCAAGGCCAAGGGCGTGCTCATCGGCGACACCGTGGTCATCCGCAAGGCCGGGGACGTCATCCCGGAGATCCTCGGCCCGGTCGTCGATCTGCGCGACGGCAGCGAGCGGGAGTTCGTGATGCCGAGCGTGTGTCCCGAGTGCGGTACGGCGCTCAGGCCCATGAAGGAGGGCGACATCGACCTCCGGTGCCCCAACGCCCGTGCCTGTCCCGCCCAGCTGAGGGAGCGCGTCTCCTACCTCGCCGGCCGCGAGTGCCTGGACATCGAGCATTTCGGCGGGGTGGCCGCCGCCGCGCTCACCCGCCCGCTGGAGCCGGCCGACCCGCCGCTGGTCGACGAGGGCGACCTGTTCGACCTGACGGTGGAGAAGCTGCTGCCCATCAAGGCCTACGTCCTCGACCCGGACAGTGGTCTGCCCAAGCGGGACCCCAAGACGGGCGAGGAGAAGGTCGTCACGGTCTTCGCCAACCAGAAGGGCGAGCCGAAGAAGAACACCCTCGCCCTGCTGGAGCACATCGAGGCGGCCAAGCAGCGCCCGCTCGCCCGGTTCCTCAACGGGCTGTCCATCCGGCACGTCGGACCGGTGGCGGCGCAGGCTCTCGCGCGCGAGTTCCGCTCGGTCGAGCGTATCGACCAGGCCACCGAGGAGGAGTTGGCGGCGACCGACGGGGTCGGTCCGATCATCGCCGCGGCGCTCAAGGAGTGGTTCGCCGAGGACTGGCATCGCGAGATCGTCCGCAAGTGGAAGGCGGCCGGGGTCCCGCTGGAGGAGCAGTCGTCCGGCGAGGACGAAGGCCCCCGCCCGCTGGAAGGGCTTACCGTCGTCGTCACCGGCACACTGGAGCACTTCACGCGCGACGGCGCCAAGGACGCGCTCCAGAGTCGCGGAGCGAAAGTGACCGGTTCCGTTTCGAAAAAGACATCTTTTGTTGTCGTAGGCGACAACCCTGGGTCCAAGTACGACAAGGCCATGCAGCTCAAGGTGCCTGTTCTGAACGAGGACGGCTTCAACGTCCTGCTGGAACAGGGTCCCGACGCGGCGGCCGAAGTTGCCCTCCCCCTGGAGGAGTAACGGTTGAAGGCCACCCGATCGGTGCATACCAGATGCATACGGGTGGCTGGGGCGCATTCGGGCAACCGTCGACGACCGCTGCCCGTAGAAGCCTTCTGCGGCCTACTGTTGAGATATGCACCTGCCGTGCCCAGCTGCGGTCGGGGCATCCCTTTGCTCTTGACGGGCTTCGAAGGGCGAGGGGAAGGGTTTTCCGACGCGGTGCCGTTGAAGGTTTGTCGGGCATCGGGCCGCGTGGCGTGGGCACCGCCGGGTGTGAGAGGGACGGGAATGGAACCGACCGAGAGCGCCGCCCCGCGCTCACGCCTGCGCCGGCTGACCGGCGCATGGCGGGGACGGGCGTCGCGGAGCGCGGAGCGTTCGCGCCCGGAAAGAGGCGCGGGGAGCGCCGCCGGGCCGCCCACCATGGTGGACGGCCGAAGCGTCGGGCCGCTCGGCCCCGAGCACGCCGCCGGGCTGCCGGACCCCGATCATGAACGGCACCTGTCCTGGCCCGCGTTGCCCGCGGCGGTCGTCGCGGCGGCCGGGTTCGTCCTCGGCGCCGGGTTCTACCGGGCGTTCACCGACAACCACGCCCTCTTCCCGTCCGGCACGGTCGGCTGGTCGCTGGCCGTGCTGACCGGCATCATCGTCGGCCACCTGGTCGCGCTCGGCCGCGCCCGCTGGTGGGGCGGCACCGGCTCCGGCGCCGCCCTCACCCTCGCCGTGCTGATGCTGTACGGCTGGGTGCCCGCCGGCATGGTCAGCCTCACCGTCGTCGTCCTGGTCGGTGTCGCCCGCCGCAACCGCTGGCGGCAGGGCGTGCTGCACGGCGCGGTGGACATCCTCGGCATCGCGGCCGGCGCCCTCGTGCTGGCCGCCTTCGGCCGGGTGCCCACCGTGGAGACCCCCTGGAACCCCGACACCTGGACGCTCTACGCCGCCCCCGGCGTGGTGCTCGTCGCCGCCGCCTATCTCGCGGTCACCCGGGTCCTGCTGTGGTACCTCCAGTCCCCACGCGGCGGCCTGCCCACCGTCGAGCGCACCGCGCTGGTGAGACAGGGCCTGGTCGCGGTCGCGCTGCTCGGCATCGCACCGCTGGTGTGCGTCGTCGCCATCGCCAAGCCCCTGCTGCTGCCGCTGTTCTCGATCCCCCTCGTCGCCCTCGACTCCACGCTGTGGATAGCCAGGGCCCGGGCGGAGGAGCAGTTGCGCGACCCGCTGACCGGGCTGCCCAACCGGCAGTGGCTGCTGGAACGCATCTGGACCGCGCTCGACGACGCCGAGCGCATCGGCGCCCGGTCCGCCCTGATGCTGATCGACCTCGACCGGTTCCGATCGGTCAATGACACGCTGGGTCATCTGGCCGGTGACCGGCTGCTGTTGCAGATAGCGGACCGGCTGCGGCTCGCCCTGCCGCGCGGAGCGGAGGCCGCGCGGCTCGGCGGTGACGAGTTCGCCGTCTTACTGCCCGTCGCCGACTCCACGACGTCCGCGACCCGGGTCGCCCGGAGCCTGGTCACCGCCCTCAGCTCCCCGCTGGACCTCGACGGTCTCACCCTGGTCCTGGAGGCCAGCGCCGGAGTCGCCGTCTTCCCGGACCACGCCCTCGACGCCGAGGGGCTGCTGCGGCGCGCGGACGTGGCGATGTACCAGGCGAAGCGGGACCGTACGGGCGTCGAGGTCTACGAGTCCAAGCGCGACTCGAACACCCCGGACCGGCTGGGTCTGCTGGGGGATCTGCGCCGCGCCCTCGACGCGCACGAGGTCGAGCTGCACTACCAGCCGAAGGTCCGCTTCGACGGGCAGGTCGCGGGGCTGGAGGCCCTGGTGCGGTGGGTGCACCCCGAACGCGGGAAGGTGCCGCCGGACGAGTTCATAGCGATCGCCGAGTCGTCGGGGCTGATGCCGCATCTGACGGAGTACGTGCTGGAGACGGCGCTCGGGCAGGTGGCCCGGTGGCGGTCCCAGGGCCTGTTCGTGCCCGTCGCGGTCAACGTCTCGCCGCGCGACGTCCACACCCCCGGCTTCGCGGGCTCGGTCGCCGCGCGGCTCGCCCGGCACGGGGTCCCGGCGGGAGCGCTCCAACTGGAGATAACGGAACACGTCCTCCTGGAGGACCCGCAGCGCGCCGCGGACACGCTGGCCGGGCTGACCGGGCACGGCGTGAAGATGTCGCTGGACGACTTCGGCACGGGGTATTCGTCGCTCGTGCATCTCAGGCGGCTGCCGGTGAGCGAGCTGAAGATCGACCGGTCGTTCGTGGCGCGGCTCGCGGTGGACACCGAGGACGCGGAGATCGTGCGCTGCACCGTGGATCTGGCGCATTCGCTCGGGCTGCTCGTGGTCGCCGAGGGCGTCGAGGACGACGAGACATGGGAGCGGCTGCGCGATCTGGGCTGCGACGCGGTACAGGGATGGCTGGTGGCCGCCGCGATGCCGCCCGAGGAGACCACGGCATGGCTGCTGGCGCGGGGATCGCGCGGGTGGCAGCGGCCGCGCGCGGCACTGCCGGCCGCCGAATGAAGTGCCCTGCCGTGCGGGTCGGCTGAAGAGCTGAAGAAGGGGCGTTCCGCGCGGGGTTGCTAGCTGTCCGCCCCCGCTGTGAAATGCCCCGTCAGCAGGTCCAGCCGCCGCTCGTGCGCCCCCTCCGGCAGCCGCCCGCTCCGCATCAGCGTGACCAGACCGTGCAGGCCCGCCCAGTACGTCTCCGTGAGCAGGCCCGGGTCGTCTCCCTCGGCGGCGATCGGCTCGACCGCCGCCAGCAGTTCGGCGAAGGCCCGCTGCAGGGGTTCGGGGGCCTCGGGGGTGGCGAAGGGCAGGTCCACCCGGTGCGTGAACATCGCGTCGTAGAGCGCCGGCCGGCGACGTGCGAACGCCGTGTACGTCTCGCCCACCGCCGCCAGTGCCGCGCGCCTGCCCCGCGCCGCCGTACGGGCCCGATGCAACTCGTCGGCCAGGTCCGCGCAGCCCTGCACCGCCACCGCGGCCATGATCGCGTCCTTGCCCTTGAAGTGGCTGTAGAGGACCGGCTGGCTGTACTCGATCTCGGCCGCCAGCCGACGGGTCGTCACCGCGTCCCAGCCCTCCGACTCCGCGAGTTCCCGTGCGGCGGTGACGATCAGCCGCTCGCGTTCCGCTCGTTCGCGCTCTTTGCGCGTCTGGATCGACATGCCAGGAATTCTAGCAGCGCTAGCGCAATTGTCGACGCTCTGCTAGCTTCGCTCCTGTCCCTAGCAGTGCTAGCGAGGAGTGAAGACATGACCGTGACCGCCTACACCCTGGCCGTCGTGCTCAACCTGTTCTGCGTGTTCCTCGGGTACCGGTTCCTGTTCCAGCCCGCCTCCGCCGCCACCGGTTACGGCGTCCCCGCCCGGCCGGACGGCGATGCCGGTGCCTATCTCTCGATCAAGGGACTGCGGGACGGCACCTTCGGCCTGATGGGCCTCGCGCTGCTGTTCTTCGTCGGCGCCCGCGCCGAGGCCTGGTTCATGCTCGCGGTGGCGATCGTGCCGCTCTTCGACACACTGATAGTGCTGCGGCACGGCGGTGCGAAGGCCGTCGCCTTCGGGATCCACTTCGCCACGGCGGTCGTCGTCCTGATCAGCGCCGCCCTGCTCTTCCTCGTCTGACCACGTCCTAGTACGTCCGAGTACGTCCGGGTACGCCAAGACCGTCACCGGGGGTTCGACATGTCGCTGTTCGTTCCGAAGTTCGACGAGTCCGTGATCGTCCGCGAGGCCGAGGCGGAGGTCGTCGGCCGCGCGCCCACCACCATGCGTCTGCTGGCCGACAGCAGCCAGACGGGCGGTGCGCTGTCCACCCAGCGCGTCACGCTCGCGGGCGGCGCCGACGGCGCCAAGCCGCACTGGCACGACAACTCCGCCGAGATGTTCTTCCTGCTCGACGGCGCCGCCGAGATCCTCTCCGGCGACGACGTCGTCACCGCAGGACCCGGCGACCTCGTCGTCGTACCGCCCGGCAAACCGCACGCCTTCGCCGCCGTGCCGGGCGCCGACGCCGACCTGCTGATCGTCATCACCCCCGGCGTCGAGCGCTTCGAGTACTTCCGCCATATCCAGCGCATCGCCCTCGGCGAGGCCACCCCGGAGAGCCTGCTGGAGGTGCAGGAGCTGTACGACAACCACTTCATGAGGAGCGAGGTCTGGGAGGGGCGCCGTCACTGACGGACGAGGCCCCTGGGAAACCGTTTCACGGGCACAGGTCCCGGCCCCATAGGATTGGGCCAAACCACACACACTCACCCCAGAGGATCGCTGCATGCCTGGCATCACGCGCGAGGAGGTCGCCCACCTCGCCCGGCTGGCGCGTCTGGAGCTGAAGCCCGAAGAGCTCGAGCACTTCGCGGGACAGCTGGACGACATCATCGGCGCGGTCGCACGCGTCAGTGAGGTCGCCGACCAAGACGTACCGCCGACCTCGCACCCGCTCCCGCTGACGAACGTCATGCGGGCGGACGAGGTCCGTCCGTCGCTCACCCCCGAGCAGGCGCTCTCCGGCGCCCCGGCCCAGGAGCAGCAGCGTTTCAAGGTGCCGCAGATCCTGGGGGAGGACTAAGAAGCCATGACGGACATCATCAAGCTCACCGCCGCCGAGACGGCTGAGAAGATCGCCTCCGGCGAGCTCACGGCCGTGCAGGTCACCGAGGCCCACCTGGCCCGCATCGAGGCCGTCGACGAGAAGGTCCACGCCTTCCTGCACGTCGACCGCGAGGGCGCCCTGGCCCAGGCCCGCGCCGTCGACGAGAAGCGCGCCAAGGGCGAGAAGCTCGGTCCGCTGGCCGGCGTCCCGCTCGCGCTGAAGGACATCTTCACCACCGAGGGCGTTCCCACGACCGTCGGCTCGAAGATCCTCGAGGGCTGGATCCCGCCGTACGACGCGACGCTCACCAAGCGGCTGAAGGCCGCCGACGTCGTCATCCTCGGCAAGACCAACATGGACGAGTTCGCCATGGGGTCCTCCACCGAGAACAGCGCCTACGGCCCGACCGGCAACCCCTGGGACCTGACCAAGATCCCCGGCGGCTCCGGTGGCGGCTCCTCCGCCGCGCTCGCCTCCTTCCAGGCACCCCTCGCCATCGGCACCGACACCGGCGGCTCCATCCGCCAGCCGGCGTCCGTCACCGGCACGGTCGGTGTGAAGCCGACGTACGGGGCCGTGTCCCGTTACGGGATGGTGGCCTTCTCGTCCTCCCTCGACCAGGGCGGGCCCTGCGCCCGTACGGTCCTGGACGCGGCCCTGCTGCACGAGGTCATCGCCGGGCACGACCCGATGGACTCCACCTCCATCGACGCCCCCGTCCCGCCGGTCGTCGACGCCGCCCGCAACGGCAGTGTCCAGGGCATGCGCGTCGGCGTCGTCAAGCAGTTCCGCGGCGAGGGCTACCAGGCCGGCGTCATCCAGCGCTTCGACGAGTCCGTCGAGCTGCTGAAGGAGCTGGGCGCCGAGATCGTCGAGCTGGACTGCCCGTCCTTCGACCTGGCCCTCTCGGCGTACTACCTGATCGCGCCCTCCGAGTGCTCCTCCAACCTCGCCCGCTTCGACGGCCTGCGCTACGGCGCGCGGACCGGCGACGACGGCGGCCACTCGGCCGAGGAGGTCACCTCCCTCACCCGTGAGGCGGGCTTCGGCCCCGAGGTCAAGCGCCGCATCATGCTCGGCACCTATGCCCTGTCGAGCGGGTACTACGACGCGTACTACGGCAGCGCCCAGAAGGTCCGTACGCTCATCACGCGCGACTTCGAGAAGGCCTTCGAGCAGGTCGACGTCATCGTCTCGCCGACGACGCCGACCACCGCCTTCGCGATCGGCGAGCGGGCCGACGACCCGATGGCGATGTACCTCGCCGATCTGTGCACCATCCCGACGAACCTCGCGGGCAACGCCGCGATGTCGCTGCCGTGCGGCCTGGCTCCGGAGGACAACCTCCCGGTCGGCCTGCAGATCATCGCCCCGGCCATGAAGGACGAGCGCCTTTACAAGGTCGGCGCCGCCGTCGAGGCGGCCTTCGTGGAAAGGTGGGGGCACCCGCTCCTGGAGGAGGCTCCGTCGCTGTGAGCAAGCTGTCCAAGGCCAAGGACTTCAAGAAGTCCAAGTCCGGTACGTACCTGTCCATCGCCACCACGGCGTTCGGCGCCGTCGGTGTCGCCAAGCGGTTCAAGAAGGCCCGTGCCGAGAGCGACACGCTGGTCCTGATCGACGCCGCCGTGTCCGCCGCCGCGATCGTCACCGGCCTCGCCATCCTCTACCGCGAGCTGAAGCGGCTGGGCGACGACGACGTCCTGCTGGGCTGAGAGGGAAGTTTCACCGTGACCACCACGACCGACCTGGTGTCGTACGAGGACGCGCTGGCGTCGTACGACCCCGTCATGGGCCTTGAGGTCCATGTCGAACTCGGCACCAAGACGAAGATGTTCTGCGGGTGCTCCACCGAGCTGGGCTCCGACCCCAACTCGCAGACCTGTCCGACCTGCCTCGGCCTGCCCGGCGCGCTCCCGGTCGTCAACGCGACCGGCGTCGAGTCGGCGATCAAGATCGGTCTCGCGCTGAACTGCGAGATCGCCGAGTGGTGCCGCTTCGCCCGGAAGAACTACTTCTATCCGGACATGCCGAAGAACTTCCAGACCTCCCAGTACGACGAGCCGATCGCCTTCAACGGCTATCTCGACGTCCAGCTGGAGGACGGCGAGACCTTCCGTGTGGAGATCGAGCGCGCCCACATGGAGGAGGACACCGGCAAGTCGACGCACGTCGGCGGCGCGACGGGCCGTATCCACGGCGCCTCGCACTCGCTGCTGGACTACAACCGCGCCGGCATCCCGCTCATCGAGATCGTCACCAAGCCGATCGAGGGTGCGGGCGAGCGGGCTCCCGAGGTCGCGCGGGCGTACGTCCGCGAGCTGCGCGAGCTCATCAGGGCGCTCGGTGTGTCGGAAGCCCGCATGGAGATGGGGCAGATGCGCTGCGACGTGAACCTGTCGCTGCGCCCGAACGGCACCGAGAAGTTCGGCACGCGTTCCGAGACGAAGAACGTCAACTCGCTGCGGTCCGTGGAGCGCGCGGCCCGTTTCGAGATCCAGCGGCACGCCGCCGTGCTGAACGGCGGCGGCACGATCATCCAGGAGACGCGGCACTTCCACGAGGACACCGGGTCCACGACCTCGGGCCGGGTGAAGGAAGAGGCCGAGGACTACCGGTACTTCCCGGAGCCGGACCTCGTCCCGGTCGCCCCCTCCCGTGAGTGGGTCGAGGAGATCCGCGCCGCGCTGCCCGAGCTGCCGCTGGTGCGCCGCAACCGCCTCCTCGCGGACTGGGGCATCTCGGCCACCGAGATGCAGGCGATCCTCAACGCCGGCGCGCTGGACCCGATCGTCGCCACGATCGACGCCGGTGCCGACGCCACCTCCGCCCGCAAGTGGTGGATGGGCGAACTGGCGCGCAGCGCCAACGAGTCGGGCACGTCGCTGGACGAGCTGTCCATCACACCGGCCCAGGTCGCCCGGGTCTCCGAGCTGGTCTCGAAGGGCGACCTGAACGACAAGCTGGCGCGCCAGGTCATCGAGGGCGTCCTCGCGGGCGAGGGCACCCCGGACGAGGTCGTGGACAAGCGCGGTCTGAAGGTCGTCTCCGACGAGGGTGCCCTGGGCACCGCCGTCGAGGAGGCCATCGCCGGCAACCCGGCCATCGCGGACAAGATCCGCGGCGGCAAGGTGGCCGCGGCCGGCGCCCTGGTCGGTGCGGTCATGAAGGCGACCCGGGGCCAGGCCGACGCGGCTCGCGTGAAGGAGCTGATCCTTCAGAAGCTGGGCGTCAGCGAAGGCTGAGACACAGCGCGTACGGCCCCGGAGGACCTGCCTCCGGGGCCGTCGTGCTGCCTAGGGGGTCACTTACGGCGTCCTACGAGCCGTACGAAGCCCAGCGCGCGCCCCTCGTCCAGCCGCACCATCTCGCCGACCTGGCGGGCCATCGTGCGATGGAACTCCTCCGGGCTCTCCTCGGCGATGACGTCGCACCACAGCAGCCAGTCCTGCCAGCCGTCCGGCTGCCACTCGGCGCCCTCCACCTCGACGGCGCCACTGCGCGTCCAGTGCCGCCGCCACCAGTCGGCGGAGTGGAAGCACCAGTAACCGGGCTCCCACCAGGGCTTGAGATGCTCCGGCGGTTCGAGACCGTCCGGCTCCTCCCGCAGCGCGGGCACGACGACACCGATCCGCCCGCCCGGCTTCAACAGGCGGGTGAGCGTGGGCAGATACAGATCGTCGGTGCCGAAGTACTGGTACGCGTCGACGCTCACGATCGCGTCGAAGCTGCCCTCGGCGAACGGCAGGTCGTGTGCCTCCACGCGCACGGGCAGCACTCGGTCGGCGAACCCGGCCTCGGCGACGCGCCGGGCGTTGGCGTCGGGTTCGATCCACAGGTCGGCGGCGGTGACCTGGGCGTCGTACTCCCTGGCCAGGAAGACGGAGGTCATCGCCCGGCCGCAGCCCAGGTCGAGGACGCGGGCACCGGGGCGCAGGGCGTCCAGGCCGAGAGCGGGGGCCAGCCACTCCAGCAGCCAGAGTGCGTTCGGGCCCATCTGGTTCTCGACGACCCAGCGGGGGTCGTAGTTGTTGCTGCGCGGGTAGCGGGGGTGGGTCAGCCGCTTGGCGAGATCCTCATCCGAGGTCCTCGGGGTGATGTCTGGCATCGGTGAACGGGCTCCTTGAGTCCGGGGAAGCGGAAAGGGATACGGAGGAGCTCGATCGGACGCTCAAACAATGCACCTGCCCAGGTCGGCGGCGGTGTGCCGCACCACGTCGGAACGTCGCAAGCTAACAGCCGGCCATGCGGCCCCGCATCCGGTTTCTCAGCGCGACGCGCTACGCTCGCCCGCCATGAGTGGACGCGGTGATTCCGAGATGGCCGGGACGCGGGAGGAGCGGTCCGAGACGCCGGACGACATACAGGCCGAGGACCGGGAGGACGTCGAGGACGTCGAGAACCCCGAGGACGGCGACGACCCGGCGCAGGTGGCGCGGCGGGCCCGCTGGACGGCGGTCGTGACCGGGCTGCTCCTCACCGTCGCCGGGCTGGCCGCGTCGGCGGGGCGGGCGAGCGGGTCCGCCCCGGCCCTCGTCCCGGCCGCCTATGCCGTCGGCGCCGCGGTCTGCGCGGTGGCCGCGCTCCTCGGTTCGCGGGGTCGCACCCGCCGGGCGCTGTGGCTCCTCGTCACCGGTGTGATGGTGATGGCGCTGGGAGATCAGTTCGACTGATGTGAAAGGCGTCACGCAGGGACGACAGAGTGACCGTTACTGTCCTGTGATCTGGCTCCCACTCCTGTGAATAACCGCACGAACGCGGCAAACGATCTCTTGCGCCTGCGAGAGTTTGCTTCACATCGCTCATGCGTTCTTTGCGGGCTGTTCACTTCATGGACGACGGTTCCCGGCCAAAGATCCACAAATAGTCCCGGGAGCACGTTCGTGGCAGCTCTTGCACGCTGGTGTGTTCAACGTCGCCTCGTCGCCGCACTGCTCTGGTTGCTCGCCTTCGGCGGGGTCACCGCGGCCGCCGCGATGACGGGCTCCGCGTACTCGAACGACTACCACGTCCCCGGCACCGAATCGGGCCGCGCCACCCAGCTCCTCGAGGACGGCTTCCCCGGCCTCGGCGGCGACAGCGACACCGTTGTCTGGCACACCACGTCCGGCACCGTCCAGGCCGCCGACGTCGAACAGACCATGACGCGCACCCTGGACCGGATCGCCGAACTCCCCGGCGTCGCGGCCGTCGGCAGCCCGTACGACAAGCAGGGCGCCGCCCAGATCAGCGAGAACGGCAGGACGGCGTACGCCACCGTCACCTTCGACGACAGTGCCGAGAGCCTCGACAGCGGCGAGGCACAGGCCGTCGTGGACGCGGCCAGGGACGCCGAGGCGGACGGGCTCCAGGTGGAGCTCGGCGGGAGCGCCGTCGCCCTCACCGAGTCGAGCGGCGGTCATGTCGCCGAGGTCGTCGGGGTGGCCGTCGCCGCCGTCGTGCTGCTCCTCGCCTTCGGCTCGCCGGCCGCGTCCCTGCTGCCCATCGCCACCGCACTGGTCAGCGTCGGCACCGCGTACTCCGGGATCGTGCTCCTCGGACATGTGATGACCGTGGCCGACTTCGCGCCCATGCTCGGCATGCTCATCGGGCTCGGCGTCGGCATCGACTACGCGCTGTTCATCGTCACCAGACACCGGCGCGGCCTGAAACGCGGCCTGCCCGTCACCGAGTCGATCACGAACGCCGTCGCGACCACCGGACGCGCCGTCGTCTTCGCGGGCGCGACCGTGTGCATAGCCCTGCTCGGGATGCTGATCCTGCGGCTGAGCTTCCTCAACGGCGTCGCGATCGCCGCCTCGCTGACCGTGGTCCTCACGGTCGCCGCCTCCGTGACCCTGCTGCCCGCTCTGCTGTCCTTCATCGGCATGCGCGCCCTCAGCCGCCGCGAGCGACGCCGGCTCACCGAGCACGGCCCCGAGCCCGAGCTGCCGACCGGCTTCGCCGCCCGCTGGTCGGCGTTCGTGGAGCGTCACCCCAAGGCGCTCGGCGCCGTCGCGCTCGCCGTCATCACGGTCCTCGCGCTGCCCACCCTCGGCCTGCGCCTGGGCACCTCCGACCAGGGCAACGACCCCGAGACCTCCACCACCCGCCAGGCCTACGACCTGCTCGCCGACGGTTTCGGACCCGGCGTGAACGGGCCGCTCACCCTGGTCACCGAGGTGGACGGCGGCGACGACAAGCTCGCCCTCGACAACCTCGACACCACCCTGCGGGGTACCGAGGGCGTCGCCTCGGTGACCCCGGTGACGTACAACGCCGGCGGCGACACCGCGTACCTCACCGTCGTACCGGAGTCCTCCCCGCAGTCCCGGCAGACCAGCGACCTCGTCGACCGGCTGCGCGAGGAGGTACTGCCCCGCGCCGAGACCGGCACCTCGCTCGATGTGCAGGTCGGCGGCATGACGGCCGGTTACGACGACTTCGCCGATGTGATCGTCGGCAAGCTGCCGCTGTTCGTCGGGGTCGTCATCGGCCTGGGCTGTCTGCTGCTTCTGCTCGCCTTCCGGTCCGTCGGCATTCCGCTGAAGGCCGCCGTGATGAACGTGGCCGCCGTCGCCGCCGCATTCGGTGTGGTCGTCGCGATCTTCCAGTGGGGCTGGGGGAGCGAGCTGCTGGGGCTGGGCCGCGCGGGCCCGATCGAGCCGTTCCTGCCGGTCATCATGGTGTCGGTGCTCTTCGGCCTCTCCATGGACTACCAGGTCTTCCTGGTCAGCCGGATGTACGAGGAGTGGCTGGAGACCGGCGACAACCGGCGGGCCGTCCGGGTCGGCCTCGCCGAGACCAGCCGGGTGATCAACTCCGCCGCGGTCATCATGATCTCGGTCTTCCTCGCCTTCGTCCTCAGCGGCGACCGCGTGATCGCCATGTTCGGCATCGCGCTGGCCGCCGCCGTCGCCCTGGACGCCTTCGTGCTGCGCACGCTCCTCGTCCCCGCCCTGATGCACATGCTCGGCGGCGCCAACTGGTGGCTGCCCCGCTGGCTCGACAAGCGCATGCCCCGCATCAGCATCGAGCCGCCCGAGTCCCGGGCCGCCCATGAGAGGCTCACCGATGTCGTGGCGGAACTGGAGAAGGAGCGGCGGGGCGATGTACGCGATATCGCTGGATGACCACGGGGCCGAGCTGAGGCCCCTGGAGCCGTGGCACGCCGAGGAGTTCCTCGCGAACCTGGAGCGGGGCCGGGAGTTCATCGGGCAGTACATCCCGTTCGGCTCGAACGTCAGCGACCTGGCGTCGGCACGCGAGACACTCCAGCGGTACGCGGACATGCGCGCCGCGGACACGGCGTCGTACCACGGCATCTGGCTGGACGGAAAACTCGTCGGAGGGGTTCTCACCCTGAACTTCGACGCGGCGACCGGCAACTGCGAGGTCGGGTGCTGGCTGGAGCCCGCCGCGACCGGACGCGGCCTCATCACCCGGGCCATGCGGGTGCTCATCGACTGGGCCGTCGAGGAACGCGGCATCCACCGCGTCGAATGGGTCGCCGCCTCCGGAAACACCCCCAGCCTGAACGTCGCCCGGCGCCTCGGCATGACCCGCGACGGGGTACGCCGGCAGGCGCACCCCTATCGTGGGGTGCGGCACGATCTGGAGGTGTGGTCGATCCTCGCCCCGCAGTGGCGTGACATACGCGCGCGTGCCGCACACAACGATCATTAAGAGACTTCTCAGAGAGCGTCCGTACGGTGCGAGACATGGGAACGAAGACAGTGGACGAGACCGTGACCGAGGCCAAGACCGACGACGAGAACGTGGACGTCACCAAGGCGACCGAGGCCGAGGCCGAGGACGTCGACGGGAGCGAGCACGAGGATGAGGTGACCGTCGAGGCAACGGAAGCGGGCCCCTCCGGCGTCGGCCAGGGCGCGGGAGCGGTCGTCTCCGTCGCGCTCGGCCTCGTCTCCCTGACCGGTGGCTGGATCGGCACGGTCGCCGCCGCGCGCGAGACCCTCATCGGCCAGCTGGAGACCGCTTCCAACGCGGGCGTCGCCACACAGATCAAGGAGGTCTACGGCGATGCCTGGCAGACCTCCGCCCTGTGGGCCGGCGTGTTCGCGCTGGTCGCGCTGATCGTCGGCGCCGTCGTGCTCGCCCGTCCCGCGTTCGGGGCGCCCGGCAAGCCGCAGGCCGCATGGATCAAGTCCGTCGCCTGGGGCGGCGTCGCGCTCGGCGTCATCGGCCTGCTGCTGGCCGTGCTCAAGTACACCGACGCACTGCTCGGCCTGCCCTCAGCGGGCTGAGTCACCGCAGGTCCCGAGGGGTCTTAGACGTTCCGTGAGGTACTTACGGCGCGTCTGAGACCCCTCACGCGCATCTAAGGCCCAACCCCCCGGCAAAGATGCGGAACTCTCCCGATGTGGCGGACCCGCCTGGGAGACGAAGGTTGAGTCATCGCCGCAAGCGATGCCGAAACCCGACTCCCACCAGGAAGAACAAGGTTCCCGCCATGCACGAGTACGAGCTTCACCACATCCTTTCCGCCGACCTGATCCGCCGGGCCGAGCACGAGCGCCTGGTCCGCGAGGCGCTCCGGGTCCGTCGCGCCGAGCGCCGCGAGGCCTCTAAGCGCTCGGCCGAGAACGGGGCGGAACCGGAGACGCATAGGTCCCGCTTCCGCAGGCATCGGCATCCGCGCGCCGCGTGAAGGCGGCGAAGGCAGGGCTTCACGACGCCGGTCCGGGCCGTTCGGCCCGACCGGCGTCCGAGGACCAGGCCCATCCGGAGCCGAAACCGGGCCCGGCAAAAACCGGTGCCGCACCGCCCGCGTCGCGTGACATGCTCGAACCCGTGGAGAGCAGGTCGGTCAGTCCCGTGTTCGTAGGCCGCGCGACCGAGTTGGAGACGCTGAACGACGCCCTCGTCCGTGCCGCCGAGGGCGAGCCGCAGGCGCTGGTGATCGGCGGCGAGGCCGGGGTGGGCAAGACCCGCCTTGTCGAGGAGTTCGCCGCCGCCGCGGGCGAGGGTGCCGTCGTCGCGCTCGGCGGTTGCGTGGAGATCGGTGCCGACGGACTGCCGTTCGCCCCGTTCTCCACCGCACTGCGCGCCCTGAGCCGCGAACTGCCCGAGGAACTCGCCGCCGCTGCCGCCGGCCAGGAGGAGGAACTGGCCCGGCTGCTGCCCGAGTTGGGCGAGACAGCTCCTGCCCGCGGAGCGGACCGTTCCGACGAGGAGGGCATGGCCCGTCTCTTCGAGCTCACCGCCCGGCTCCTGGAGCGTGTCGCGACCGGCCGTACGGTCGTCGTCGTGCTGGAGGACCTGCACTGGGCCGACGCCTCCACCCGCCATCTCCTCGCCTACCTCTTCCGCACCCTGCGTACCGGCCGTCTGGTCGTCCTCGCCACCTACCGCTCCGACGACATCCACCGACGCCACCCGCTGCGTCCGCTCCTCGCCGAACTGGACCGGCTGCGCACCGTCCGCCGTATAGAACTCGGCCGCTTCAACCGCGCCGAGGTCGGCCGGCAGGTCGCCGGGATCCTCTCCCACGAGCCCGACCCGGCCCAGGTCGACGCCATCTTCGAACGCTCCGACGGCAACGCCTTCTTCGTCGAGGAACTCGCCGTCGCCGCCCACGAAGGCAGCTGCACCGGCCTCACCGACTCCCTGCGCGACCTGCTCCTGGTCCGGG
The DNA here is from genome assembly GCF_042795335.1 of Streptomyces sp. NPDC056479. Classification (NCBI taxonomy): domain Bacteria; kingdom Bacillati; phylum Actinomycetota; class Actinomycetes; order Kitasatosporales; family Streptomycetaceae; genus Streptomyces; species Streptomyces sp. NPDC056479. The sequence continues at coordinate 269,399 of NZ_JBHTRZ010000007.1, forward strand.
TCGAGAGCCTGCCCGAGAGTGCTCAGCGGGTCGCCCGGATCGTCGCCGAGGGCGGCTCCACCGTCGAGTACCGGCTGCTCGCCGCCGTCGCCCGGCTCGCCGAGGACGACCTCATCGAGGCGCTGCGGGCCGCCGTCAACGCCAACATCCTCATCGCCGCGCCCGGCGGCGACGGCTACCGCTTCCGGCACTCCCTGGTCCGCGAGGCCGTCGGCGACGACCTGCTGCCCGGCGAGCGCTCCCGGCTCAACCGCCGTTACGCCGAGGCCCTGGAGGCCGACCCGACACTCGTCCCGGCCGGCGAGCGCGTCATGCGGCTGGCCAGCTACTGGTACCACGCCCACGACCCCGCCAAGGCCCTGCCCGCCGTCCTGGACGCCTCTGTCACCGCCCGCCGCCGGCACGCCCACGCCGAGCAACTGCGGCTGCTGGAACGCGCGATGGAGCTGTGGGACACCGCCCCCGAGGACGTCCGCGCCACACTGCGCCCCGTCGACTACGCGGAGGTCTACCCTCCCTGCGGCTGCGACCCCGCGACCACACCCCTGCGCTACCTCGACCTGATGGCCGAGGCCGCCGTCGCCGGACGGCTGTGCGGGGAACGCGAACGCGCCCTGAAGATCATCAAGCGGGCCCTGCATCTGCTGGAGGACGAGGGCGACCCCCTGCGCGCCGCCTGGTTCTGGGTCCAGCGTTCCCGGCTGGTCCAGGCACAGGCGCGCGGTGACGGCTGGAAGGAACTGGGCACCGCGCAGGAACTGGTGCGCGGCTTGCCGCCGTCCGAGGTGCACGCCGAGGTGCTGGCCGCCGCGGCCAACTGGTCGATGCTGCGCGCCCCCGGCCCCGACGCCATGTCCGCCGCCGAGCGGGCCGTCGAGTACGCGCGCATGGTGGGCGCCGAGGTCATCGAACTCAACGCGCGCCTCACCCTCGGCGTCCTCATGGTCGACGCCGGCGAGATCGACGCCGGAGTGGCGCAGATGTACGAGGTCAAGGACGAGGTACTGGCCCGTGGACTCACCGCCGTGGTGGGCCGCAGCCATGTGAACCTCCCGTCCGTCCTCGAAGGCGTCGGCCGCTCCGGGGACTCCGTCGGCATCCTGCGCGAGGGCCTGCGACTCACCCAGGAGTGGGGCCTGCGCGACTCGGAGGCCTGGATCTGGACGAACCTCGCCGAGTCACTGATCTCCCTGGGCCGCTGGGACGAGGCCGCCGAGGCCGCCATGAACGCCCAGCGCACCGGACAGTCCGCCAAGCCGCGCGGCGGCGGCTCCAACCGCCTCGCCCATCTCGCCCTCGCCCGCGGCGAGATCGCCGAGGCGACCCGTCATCTCGAGGCCGCTCGCGCCCACTACGGCACGCACGACCCCATGCCGCAGAACAATCTGCCGATGTCCTTCCTCGCCCTCGGCATAGCCGCCGCCGAGGGCCGCCTCCTCGACGCCCGCGCCGAGGCCGACCGGGCCCTGAGCGCCGGCTTCCCACCCGGCACCCAGCGCTACGCCTGGCCACTGCTGCTGACCGCCGCAATCGCCGAGTCCGACGCCCGCGCCCATGCGCTGCCCACCGCACAGGAGGGCCGCACCGCCTTCCTGGAACGGCTCTTCGAGGCAGTCCGCAAACTCACCACGGGCGCTCCCCTCTGGCTGGCCTACGAGCGATGGACCAGAGCCGAACTCGACCGGGCCGTGGGCCAGGACACCCCCGACACCTGGTCGGACGTGGTCACCGCCTTCGAACCCCTGGAGCGCCCCTACGACCTGGCCCAGGTCCGCCACCGCCTGGCCGAGGCGCTGCTCGTCATCGGCGGCGACGACGAGCGCGCCCGCGCCACGGAACTGCTCCGCCTCACCCGAGCCACCGCCACCCACCTGGGCGCCCGCCCCCTCGTCGACGCCGCCACACACCTGGCGCAGCGAGCCCGCCTCAGCCTCACGACCGCCCCGCCCCCGACCGACCCGGCCGGTTCCCTCGGCCTCACCACCCGTGAACGAGACGTCCTGCGCCTGGTCTCCGCCGGCCGCACCAACCGCCAGATCGCCGAGGAACTCTTCATCTCCCCCAAGACGGCCAGCGTCCATGTCTCGAACATCCTGGGGAAGCTCGGCGTCTCCGGGAGGGGGGAGGCGGCGGCGGTGGCGCACCGACTGGGTCTGTTCCCGGCCGAAAAGCTCACGTCGGGTACGACGAACTGAGGCATACGCTGTAAGGGACGTCGGTCCAGGGAGGTTGCGTGTTCAACGCTTTCGAGGAGCTCTTCGCCCCGGGCCGCAAGCACACCCGCGACGAACAGAACCGCCTGGAACTGACCCGCGAGGACGTCGGGGACAACGACCCCGGGCGGGGACCGATAGACCTCGTGTCCGGGAAGGTCGTCGTCCGACCGCCCGAGCCGTCGGGCGAGGAGGGCCAGCCGCACAACGGGGACGACGGCACGGGGTGACGACGCTCGGGGCAAGGGCCGCTCAGGTCACCTGCAGCTCCAGAATCCGGTCGTCCCCGTCCTTGGGGTCGCCCCGTCCGTCCGTGTTGCTGGTCACCAGCCACAGCTTGTCGCCGCCCGCCGACACCACGGTCCGCAGCCGGCCGTAGTCGCCGTCCAGGAAGGCCTGCGGGTCCGCCGAGGCCTCCGTGCCGTTCAGCGGGATGCGCCACAGGCGCTGACCCTTCAGACCGGCCATCCAGATGGATCCCTCTGCCTGGGCGATGCCGCTGGGGGAGGCGTCGTCGGTGCCCCACTGGGCCAGGGGGTTGTGGTATGCGGAGTCTTCCGACTTGCCCTCGACCTCCGGCCAGCCGTAGTTGTCACCCGGCTTGATCGCGTTCAGCTCGTCCCAGGTGTCCTGGCCGAACTCCGCGGCGAAAAGGCGCTGTTGGGAGTCCCAGGCCAAGCCCTGGACGTTTCGATGGCCGTAGGAATACACGGGGGAGTCGGAGAAGGGGTTGCCCGGCGCCGGTTCGCCCTCCGGAGTCAGGCGGAGGATCTTGCCGCCCAGGGAGTCCTTGTTCTGGGACAGGCCCGTGTCACCGCTCTCCCCGGTGCCCGCGTACAGCATCTTGTCCGGGCCGAAGCCGATCCGGCCGCCGTTGTGGATGTAGCCCTTGGGGATGCCCTTGAAGATGGTGTCGGGCGCGCCCAGCTGGTCGCCGGAGGGCCGCTGCTCGTCGTACAGCATGCGGACGATGCGGTTGTCCGACGCCGAGGTGAAGTAGGCGTAGACCATGTGGTCGGAGGCGTAGTCAGGGGACAGCGCCAGGCCCATGAGCCCGCCCTCGCCCGCCGGTGACACTCCCGGCACCTCGCCCAGCTCGGTCTTCTTGCCGGTCTCCCCGTCGACCCGGGTGATCGTGGCGTCGTCGCGGGAGGAGACCAGCACGTCGCCGTCGGGCAGCGGGGCCAGGCCCCAGGGGGTGCTCAGGCCCTCGGTGACCGTGCGGACCACCTTGACCGAGCCCTGCGCCGGTGGGGTCTCGGCGGCCTGCCCGGTGGGCGAGGTCGGGGTGGTGGCGCTGGGGGCCTTGTTGTTTCCGCCGTCGCCCGGCGATTCCCCGTCGCCGGAGGAACAGCCGGCCGTCAGCAGGAGTGCGGCCGCGGCCAAGACGGCCGACACAGCTCGACGTTGCACGATCACGGTCCCTTCGATGCGGCGGGTTCTACTTTTCTTACACCGCTCGCGCCTCAGAGGTTCCCGATCCATGAATCTTGAATCAGCGCCGCCCGGCCCCGGGTGGGCGGTGTCCGCCCGGAGCCCGAAAATCCGGCGGCTTCAGTCCCAGGATCCCTGTGCCCCCGGCCCGTCCGCCACCTCGGCCAGATCCTGCGCGGTCAGCCGCAGCCCCTCGGCACCCGCGTTCTCCGTGACCCAGCGTTCCTGCTTGGTGCCGGGCAGTGCCACCACGTGCGGCCCCTGGGCCAGCACCCACGCCAGCGCCACCTGCGCCGGTGTGATCCCCTCCCCGTGCCGGGCCGCGACCCGGCGCAGGCCGGCCACTATCGGCTGGTTCGAGGCCATCATCTCCGCGGTGAAGCGGGGGTGCCGGGCGCGCACGTCGTCCGGTTCGAAGCCCTGGCCGGGGGTCAGGGTGCCGGTGAGGAAGCCGTTGCCCAGCGGCATCGCCGCCAGGAATCCGATGCCGCGTGCCTCGCACCACGGCAGCAGCGCCTCCAGCGCCTCGGGCGACCAGACCGACAGTTCGGCCTGCACCGCGCTCACCGGGAAGACCTGCTGGACCCGCTGCAACTGCCGGATCGTCGCGTCGTGCAGGCGCGTTCCGAAGCGCCGGCCACCCCGCGCGCCCATCGCGCACAGCCCCAACGCCCGTACCTTTCCGGCCCGGACGAGCTCCGCCATCGCGCCCCACGTCTCCTCGACGGGGACCTCGGGGTCCGCGCGGTGCAGCTGGTAGAGGTCGATGACGTCCGTCTGCAGACGGCGCAGGGAGGCGTCGCAGGCCCGCTTCACATAGCCGGGGCGGCCGTTGGCCACGATGTGCTGTTCGCCCACCAGCAGGCCGACCTTGGTCGACACGAACGCGTCCTGGCGGCGTTCCTTCAACACCCGCCCCACCAGCAGCTCGTTGGTGAACGGGCCGTACATGTCGGCCGTGTCCAGCAGCGTCGAGCCCAGATCGAGCGCCCGGTGCACCGCCCTGACCGACTCCTCGCCCCGCTGCCGCGACGAGCTGTACGCCCAGCTCATCGGCATGCACCCGAGCCCGACGGCTCCCACCGCGAGTGCCGCCGCGCCGATCGTCCTGCGCTCCACCTGGCCGTAACCCTCCCTCTTCCGGCACCCCAACCTAACCTCTGCACTCCAGTTCGCCTGACCTAGGGCCTTCCCGACGGGTCATGCCGGGGCGTGATGATCGGGCACCGTCACCTTTCCCCGGCCTGACCCGTCGGGAAGGCCCTAGCCTCCTGACCATGACTCCTGACGTATGGCTCCCCATCCAGCCGGAAGAGATCGAGGGCCTGCCGGAAGCCCTCAACTACCGCTTCTGGAACGGTGGCGAGGACTTCCCCGCCGACCCGGCCCAGTGCGTCTTCTACGTCGTCCCGTACATGAAGCCGCCCGGGCTCGGGCAGCGTCCCCTGCCGGAGATGACCGGTGTGGAGGTCGTGCAGACGCTTTCCGCCGGCACCGACCATGTGGAGCCGGGACTGAGGCATCTGCGGTCCGGCGTGCGGCTGTGCAACGCGCGCGGAGTGCACGAGGCGAGCACCGGCGAGCTCACGCTCACCCTGATCCTCGCCTCGTTGCGCGGCGTCCCCGACTTCGTGCGGGCGCAGGACAGGGGGGAGTGGCTCGGCGGATTCCGGCCCGCGCTGGCGGACAAGAGTGTCCTCATCGTGGGATACGGCTCGATCGGGGCCGCCATCGAGGACCGGCTCGCGCCTTTTGAACTCGCGCGGGTGGCGCGCGTCGCGCGCTCTGAGCGCACCACGGCGCGCGGATATGTGCATCCGCTCACCGAACTGCCCGCACTGCTCCCGGAAGCGGATGTCGTCATCCTGTCCACGCCCTTGACGGACGCCACCCGCCACCTGGTCAACGCCGACTTCCTCGCCCGGATGAAGGACGGCGCGCTGCTGGTCAACGTCGCCCGTGGCGGGGTCGTGGACACCAAGGCGCTGCTGGCCGAGCTGGAGACCGGGCGCATCACCGCCGCGCTCGACGTCACCGACCCCGAACCGCTGCCCCGGGAGCACCCCCTGTGGCGCGCGCCGGGCGTGCTGATCAGCCCGCATGTGGGCGGTCCGACGTCCGCGTTCCTACCGCGGGCCAAGCGGCTTCTGGTGGACCAGTTGACTCGTTACGTGAACCGGGAGCCCTTGCGCAACGTGATCCTTACGACGGGAGCGACGCACGCGTGACATCGATCGGCTGACCATCGCGCGGGTGCCGCGCGTGTCGCGTGCAACCGGCCCATAATCCGTTTCGAGTACCGTCCGCAACCCCACGGAAGCGGTCCGTACTCGCATATGCGCTGGTCGTCACGGAGCGTAGAGGCACTATGTCCCTGAGTGACGAGACTGGTGTATCGTCCCCGACAGGGGCAGCGCCGCGCACCGTTCGGCGCCGGGGATGGACATTGCAGATTTGTGAGGGGGGCGACGGGCGATGCACGGCCTATGGACGAGCGATCCGACGCGACAGGGCCGTCGGCGGCGACCCTGGCAGACGGCCGCGGGCAGACGCGGCCGGCACGGCACCCACGACTGCCGTCACAACCATCACCACGGCATGCACAGCAGCCGCAGGCGGCATGCGCACCCAGCGCACCGGGACCCTCGGGACCCGCGAGCGGCGCGGACCGGGAGGGACCGGTGAGCTCGCCACCGCCCCCCACGACCACGCTCGACGGAGCGCTGCGGGCGCGGCGTTCGTCGCCGATGAGGCTGCCTCGTCCCTCGTCGAGGGGCAGCGGCTCGGGAATGTTGCCGCAACTCGTTCTGGCCCTGGTGTGCGCGGGATACGCCGTCGGTTCCGCGCTCGGCTGGGGTTCGGCCCAAGTCGCGCTGATCATGGGCGACTTCGGACTGGCCGCCGCGGCCGGCGCGGCCGCCGTGTCCTGCTTCCGCTACGCCCGTAGCCGCCGTATCCGCTTTCGACCCGCCTGGCTGCTGTTCGCGCTCTCCTCGGCCATGGCGGCCCTCGGCAACCTGGTCTGGGGGTGGTACGAGGTCGTTCTGGAGCGGCCCGTGCCCAGCCCCTCCTACGCCGACGGGTTCTTCCTGTGCTTCGCGCCGCCCGCCATCGTGGGACTCCTGGTGCTCGCCAAGCGCCCGGTGACCAAGGCCGGCTGGGTCTGCCTCGGGCTGGACGCCTGGCTGATCGGCGGCTCGCTGCTCACGCTGGCCTGGAGCCTCGCGCTCGCCCAGGCGGCCAAGATCGACGCCGGCGGCGGAGCGAGCGTGGCGCACGCCGCGCTCTCGCTGGCCTATCCGCTGCTCGACATCGCCCTGGTCAGCATGGTGCTCGCGCTGCACTTCCGGCGCTCCTCGGCCAACCGCACCGCGGTCAACACCGCGATCGGCGCGCTCGCCCTGACCGTGATGTGCGACGCGCTGTTCACCTCGCCGCTGCTGCACAACAGCTACCGCTCCGGCCAGCTGCTCGACGCGGGCTGGTTCGCCGGCTCGCTGCTTCTGGCGTACGCCCCGTGGGCCGCGCCCCGGCACGGGCAGGAGGACGCCGACCGGCATGACCAGGCCGGGCACACGCGCGTGGTGCACGAGCACGTGCCCGGACAGCGCGGCGGAAGCCACCATCACCCGCCCGCGCAGGGAGGTGATCACACCCGGTACCCGGCCAACCGCCCGATCGCCGGCTCCCTGGCCGCGCTCACGCCCTACCTCGCCGCCGCCGTCTGCACCCTGGGGATCCTCTACAACGTCCTCAACGGCCGCAGCGTCGACCGCGTGGTGCTCATCACCGGCGGCACCGTGGTGCTGGCGCTCGTGGTGCGCCAGGGCATCATGCTGCTCGACAACATCACCCTCACCCAGGAACTGGCGCAGAAGGAGAACCACTTCCGCTCCCTGGTGCAGGGCTCCAGCGACGTCATCATGATCGCCGCGCCGAACGGCATCCTGAGGTACGTCTCTCCGGCCGCCGCCGGGGTCTACGGCCGCTCCGCCGAGGACCTGGTGGGTACGGAACTGGCCAATCTCATCCACCCGGAGGACCTGGGCTGCGTGGTGCACGAAGTGCGCCGCTTCCTCGCCGCCAGCCCGCTGGAGGAAACCACTACGCGCATCGAGTGCCGTTTCCGGTCCGGCGAGGAAGGCTGGCTCAACGTCGAGTCGACCATCAACCGTCACCACGGCGGCCTCATCTTCAACAGCCGGGACGTGACCGAAAGGGTGCGTCTCCAGGCACAGCTCCAGCACAACGCCGAGCACGACCCGCTGACCGACCTGCCCAACCGCGCGCTGTTCACCCAGCGCGTCCAGCAGGCCCTGTCCGGCCGCCGCGCCTCCGACCGGGGCGTCGCCCTGCGCAACACGGCCGTCCTGTTCATCGACCTCGACGGCTTCAAGGGCGTCAACGACACGATCGGGCACCAGGCCGGGGATGAGCTGCTCGTCCAGGCCGCCCGCAGACTCCAGGACGCCGTCCGGGGCGGGGACACCGCCTCCCGGCTGGGCGGCGACGAGTTCGCGGCCCTGATCGCCGGGGACAACACCCGTGATCGCGCCGCCCGCGAACGGCACATCCTGGAGCTCGCCGACCGCCTCAGGATGACGCTGTCCCAGCCGTATCTCATCGACGGCAACGATGTCCGGGTCAACGCCTCCATCGGTGTCGCCTTCGCCGAATCGGGTCTCGGCGCGGGGGAGTTGCTGCGCAACGCCGACCTCGCCATGTACCGCGCCAAGGCGGGCGGCAAGGGCCGTGTCGAGCTGTACAAGCCGCAGATGCAGCAGGACGTCGTACGCAAGGCGGAGCTGGCCACGCGTCTGCGTGCCGCGCTGCACGACGGCGAGTTCGCGCTGCTGCACCAGCCGGTGGTGTGTCTGGAGGACGGCCGGATCACCTCGGTCGCCGCCCAGGCGCGCTGGCGGTCCTCGCAAGGGGTGCTGTTCACGCCCGCCGAGTTCCTCCGGGTGGCCGAGGACAGCGACAAGACCGCCGAGCTGGGCCGCTGGATGCTGGAGGAGGCCGTGGAGCAGGCCGCCGAGCGCACCGCGACCGGGCTCGCCGTACCCGTAGCCGTGCGGATGAGCGCGCGCCGGCTGCTGGACCGGTCGATGCCGCTCGGCTCGGTCGAGGCGCTGCTGACCCGGCACGGGCTGCCCTCCGGGTCGCTGGTCATCGAGCTGTCCGACCTCGATCCCCGCATCTCGCTGGACGACCTGGAGCGCCGCCTGAGCGGCCTGCACAGACTCGGCGTCCGGGTCGCCCTGGACGGCTTCGGCACCGGATACGCGGCGATCACCGCGCTGCGCAGGCTCCCCGTCGACGTCCTGAGGCTCGACCGCGGTCTGGTCGAGGGAGTCGTCGAGTCCGCGCGGCTGCACAAGATCACCGGTGGGCTGCTGCGGATCGCCGCCGACCTCGGGCTGCAGTCCGTGGCCGACGGCGTGGATCTGCCTGAGCAGGTCGTGGCGCTGCGCGCGATGGGCTGCACGCACGGGCAGGGCATGGCGTTCTCCGGGCCGCTCGACGAGTACCGGCTGCGTCGTGCGCTCAGTTCCGGCCACTATCCGGTGCCGCACGGGCCGACCGAGCCCGCGTTCGCAGGAGGGGGTACGGGGGTGTACACCAGTGGTGTGCCCGCTGTTCTCGGAGGCGGCAGTGCCCTTCGCTCACATAATGAGACTCCCGTCCCACCCACTTGACAGTGGGTGTGCGCCGGGGGGAGGGTCAGTGCCATGCGCACCCGAATTCTCGTACTTGGAAAGCGCGTCGGCTGAGGCTGGTGACGTCCGGACAGACCCGGACTCCCAGCGTCCACACCCGGCGCGCTCCCCTCGCTTGCCTTATGGCACGAGGGGTTTTTTGTTGCACAGGCACCAGTCGTGCAACACCATAACTCCGCTCAAACCTCGCAAAAACCCTCAGCATCGAGAAGAGAATGCCGATGACCGAGCAGGCCACCGGGGCCCATAATCCGCAGCCGCGGCCCCGATCCGGAGGACAGCAGTCCGCCCCAGAGCACGTCACGGGTGCGCAGTCCCTGATCCGTTCGCTCGAGGAGGTCGGCGCCGACACGGTATTCGGCATTCCCGGTGGTGCGATCCTTCCGGCGTACGACCCTCTGATGGACTCCACCCGGGTGCGCCACGTCCTGGTCCGGCACGAGCAGGGCGCCGGCCACGCGGCCACCGGCTATGCGCAGGCCACCGGCAGGGTCGGCGTCTGTATGGCGACCTCCGGTCCCGGTGCCACCAACCTGGTCACGCCGATCGCCGACGCGCACATGGACTCGGTGCCGCTCGTGGCGATCACCGGGCAGGTCGCGTCCAAGGCCATCGGTACGGACGCCTTCCAGGAGGCGGACATCGTCGGCATCACCATGCCGATCACCAAGCACAACTTCCTGGTCACCAAGGCCGAGGACATCCCGCGGGTGATCGCGCAGGCGTTCCACATCGCCTCCACGGGCCGCCCCGGCCCGGTCCTGGTCGACATCGCCAAGGACGCCCTCCAGGCGAAGACCACCTTCTCCTGGCCGCCCACCATGGACCTGCCCGGCTACCGGCCCGTCACCAAGCCGCACGCCAAGCAGATCCGCGAGGGTGCCAAGCTGATCACCGCCGCCAAGCGGCCCGTCCTCTACGTCGGCGGCGGCGTCATCAAGTCCGGCGCCACCGCCGAGCTGAAGGTCCTCGCGGAACTCACCGGAGCGCCCGTCACCACCACCCTGATGGCGCTCGGCGCATTCCCCGACAGCCACCCGCTGCACGTGGGAATGCCGGGCATGCACGGTGCGGTCACCGCCGTCACCGCGCTGCAGAAGGCCGACCTGATCGTCGCCCTCGGAACCCGCTTCGACGACCGGGTCACCGGCAAGCTGGACAGCTTCGCGCCGCACGCGAAGATCGTCCACGCCGACATCGACCCGGCCGAGATCGGCAAGAACCGCGCCGCCGACGTGCCGATCGTCGGTGACGCCCGCGAGGTCATCGCCGACCTGGTCCAGGCGGTCCAGAGGGAGCACGCCGAGGGCCACCAGGGCGACTACAGCGCCTGGTGGAAGGACCTGAGCCGCTGGCGCGAAACCTACCCGCTCGGCTACGACCAGCCCGAGGACGGCTCGCTGTCCCCGCAGCAGGTCATCGAGCGCATCGGCCAACTCGCCCCCGAGGGCACGGTGTTCGCGGCGGGCGTCGGCCAGCACCAGATGTGGGCCGCGCACTTCGTCCAGTACGAGAAGCCCGCGACCTGGCTGAACTCCGGCGGCGCCGGAACGATGGGCTACGCGGTCCCGGCCGCGATGGGCGCCAAGGCAGGTGTGCCGGACAGGGCCGTCTGGGCGATCGACGGCGACGGCTGCTTCCAGATGACCAACCAGGAGCTCACCACCTGTGCCCTGAACAACATCCCGATCAAGGTCGCCATCATCAACAACGGCGCCCTCGGGATGGTCCGCCAGTGGCAGACCCTCTTCTACAACCAGCGCTACTCCAACACCGTGCTGCACAGCGGCCCGGAGGCGGACGGCAAGCAGCCGAGCGCCGGCACCCGCGTCCCCGACTTCGTGAAGCTGTCGGAGGCCATGGGCTGCTACGCGATCCGCTGTGAGTCCCCGGCGGACCTCGACAAGGTCATCGAGGAGGCGAACTCGATCAACGACCGTCCCGTCGTCGTCGACTTCATCGTCCACGAGGACGCGATGGTGTGGCCGATGGTCGCCGCCGGCACCTCCAACGACGAGATCATGGCCGCACGGGACGTCCGCCCCGACTTCGGCGACAACGAAGACGACTGAGCGAGAGAGACGTAAAAGACCATGTCCAAGCACACGCTCTCCGTCCTGGTGGAGAACACGCCAGGCATCCTCGCCCGGATCGCCGCCCTGTTCTCCCGCCGCGGCTTCAACATCGACTCGCTCGCGGTCGGCGTCACCGAGCACCCCGACATCTCCCGCATCACCATCGTGGTGAGCGTCGCGGACCTCCCGCTGGAGCAGGTGACGAAGCAGCTCAACAAGCTCGTCAACGTGCTGAAGATCGTCGAACTGGAGCCGGGTTCGGCCGTTCAGCGCGAACTCGTCCTGGTCAAGGTGCGCGCCGACAACGAGACCCGCTCCCAGATCGTCGAGATCGTCCAGCTCTTCCGCGCCAAGACCGTCGACGTCTCCCCGGAGGCCGTCACCATCGAGGCCACCGGCTCCAGCGACAAGCTGGAGGCCATGCTGAAGATGCTGGAGCCGTTCGGCATCAAGGAGCTCGTCCAGTCCGGCACGATCGCGATCGGACGCGGCGCGCGTTCGATCACGGACCGGTCGCTGCGCGCGCTCGACCGGTCGGCCTAGGCACGCGTTCGGGCGGCCGGGGGAACCGGCCGCCCGTATTCCGAGACCCCGCGACTTCCCCCACCCCCACCGTCATACGGTGGGACGCACCATCTGCACTCAAGGAGAGAACCCAAAGTGGCCGAGCTGTTCTACGACGCCGACGCCGACCTGTCCATCATCCAGGGCCGCAAGGTCGCGGTCATCGGTTACGGCAGCCAGGGCCACGCCCACGCGCTGTCGCTCCGTGACTCGGGTGTCGACGTGCGTGTCGGTCTGCACGAGGGCTCCAAGTCCAAGGCGAAGGCCGAGGAGCAGGGTCTGCGCGTGGTGACCCCGTCCGAGGCCGCCGCCGAGGCCGACGTCATCATGATCCTCGTCCCGGACCCGATCCAGGCCCAGGTCTACGAGGAGCACATCGCCCCGAACCTGAACGACGGCGACGCCTTGTTCTTCGGCCACGGCCTGAACATCCGCTACGGCTTCATCAAGCCCCCGGCCGGCGTGGACGTCTGCATGGTCGCCCCGAAGGGTCCGGGCCACCTGGTCCGCCGCCAGTACGAGGAGGGCCGCGGCGTTCCGTGTATCGCCGCCGTCGAGCAGGACGCGACCGGCAACGCCTTCGCGCTCGCGCTGTCGTACGCCAAGGGCATCGGCGGCACCCGCGCCGGCGTCATCAAGACGACCTTCACCGAGGAGACCGAGACCGACCTGTTCGGTGAGCAGGCCGTCCTCTGCGGTGGTACGGCCGCCCTGGTCAAGGCCGGTTTCGAGACGCTGACCGAGGCCGGCTACCAGCCGGAGATCGCGTACTTCGAGTGCCTGCACGAGCTGAAGCTGATCGTGGACCTCATGTACGAGGGCGGCCTGGAGAAGATGCGCTGGTCGATCTCCGAGACCGCCGAGTGGGGCGACTACGTCACCGGCCCGCGGATCATCACCGAGGCCACCAAGGCCGAGATGAAGCAGGTCCTCGCCGAGATCCAGGACGGCACCTTCGCCCAGGCCTGGATGGACGAGTACCACGGCGGTCTGAAGAAGTACAACGAGTACAAGAAGCAGGACTCCGAGCACCTGCTGGAGACCACCGGCAAGGAGCTGCGCAAGCTCATGAGCTGGGTGAACGAGGAGGCGTAAGCCTCAGCCGACGGGGCCGGAGCAGGCCGCTCCGGCCCCGTTGTCCAACCCGTCGCATCACGGACGGGTGATCCTTCCGCAGAGGCGCATGATGCCTCTCACCGCGCCACTACACTGCCGTACTACATACGCGTCAGGCCCACAGCGTCGTGCGTCTTCCACGCGGACCACCCCTCCACCGCCTGCGGCCGTCGGGACGGCCGTCCGCATTGGACATGTGAGGACTCACGTGAGCTCGAAACCCGTCGTACTCATCGCCGAAGAGCTGTCGCCCGCGACCGTGGACGCGCTCGGCCCCGACTTCGAGATCCGGCATTGCAACGGAGCGGACCGAGCCGAGCTGCTCCCGGCCATCGCCGACGTGGACGCGATTCTGATCCGTTCCGCCACCAAGGTCGACGCCGAGGCGGTCGCCGCCGCGCGCAAGCTCAAGGTCGTCGCGCGAGCCGGCGTCGGCCTGGACAACGTCGACGTCTCCGCCGCCACCAAGGCCGGCGTGATGGTCGTCAACGCCCCCACCTCGAACATCGTGACCGCGGCCGAGCTGGCCTGCGGTCTTCTCGTCGCCACCGCCCGCCACATCCCGCAGGCCAACGCCGCGCTGAAGAACGGCGAGTGGAAGCGCAGCAAGTACACGGGCGTCGAGCTCGCCGAGAAGACCCTCGGTGTCGTCGGACTGGGCCGGATCGGTGCGCTGGTCGCCCAGCGCATGTCCGGCTTCGGGATGAAGGTCGTCGCCTACGACCCCTACATCCAGCCCGCGCGCGCCGCGCAGATGGGCGTCAAGGTGCTGTCCCTGGACGAGTTGCTCGAGGTCTCCGACTTCATCACCGTCCACCTGCCCAAGACCCCCGAGACCGTCGGCCTCATCGGCGACGAGGCGCTGCGCAAGGTCAAGCCGAGCGTGCGCATCGTCAACGCCGCCCGCGGTGGCATCGTCGACGAGGAGGCGCTGTACTCCGCCCTCAAGGAGGGCCGGGTCGCCGGTGCCGGTCTCGACGTGTACGCGAAGGAGCCCTGCACGGACTCCCCGCTCTTCGAGTTCGACCAGGTCGTCGCCACCCCGCACCTCGGTGCCTCCACCGACGAGGCGCAGGAGAAGGCCGGTATCGCCGTCGCCCGCTCGGTGCGGCTCGCCCTCGCCGGTGAGCTCGTGCCCGACGCGGTGAACGTCCAGGGCGGCGTCATCGCCGAGGACGTCAAGCCGGGTCTGCCGCTCGCCGAGCGCCTGGGCCGGATCTTCACGGCGCTCGCCGGTGAGGTCGCGGTCCGCCTCGACGTCGAGGTGTACGGCGAGATCACCCAGCACGATGTGAAGGTGCTGGAGCTGTCCGCGCTCAAGGGTGTCTTCGAGGACGTCGTCGACGAGACCGTCTCGTACGTCAACGCCCCGCTGTTCGCGCAGGAGCGCGGCGTCGAGGTGCGGCTGACGACCAGCTCGGAGGCGACCGACCACCGCAACGTCGTCACCGTGCGCGGCACGCTCTCGGGCGGCGAGGAGGTGTCGGTCTCCGGCACGCTGGCCGGCCCCAAGCACCTCCAGAAGATCGTCGCGGTCGGCGAGTACGACGTGGATCTCGCGCTCGCCGACCACATGGCGGTGCTGCGGTACGAGGACCGGCCGGGTGTCGTCGGCACCGTCGGCCGCATCCTCGGTGAGGCCGGGATCAACATCGCCGGGATGCAGGTTTCGCGTGCGGTCGCCGGAGGCGAGGCGCTGGCGGTCCTGACGGTGGACGACACCGTGACGCAGGCGGTGCTGACGGAGGTGGCCGAGGAGATCGGCGCGACGTCGGCCCGGTCGGTGAACCTGGTCTGACATCGCCTTCTCAAACGCCGGACGTGCTGAGTTCGCTCTGCTCGTCCGGCGTTTCGCATGCCGGCTCCCGCACCTCGACTCGCCGCAGCGTGACCGCCGCCAGCACCGCCGCGCCCACCAGCAGCACCGCCCCCGCGATCGCCGCCCCCTGCATCCCGCTGGTGAACGCCTCCCGCGCCGCCGCGGCCAGGCCCGGGACCCGGTCGGCGACCGCCAGCGCGCCGCCCAGCGTCTCGCGTGCCGCGTCCGGGGCCGACGACGGGATGTCGTGGCGGTAGATCGCCGTACCGATCGAGCCGAGCACCGCCATGCCCAGCGCGCCGCCGAACTCTCCGCCGGTCTCCATCAGGGAGGACGCGGCGCCGGCCCGCTCCACCGGGGCGGTGCCCATCGCGAGGTCCATGATCTGGGACATCACCGTGACGCCTCCGACGGCCAGGACCGCGCACGAGGTCAGCACCAGCCACATCGAGTCCGTTCCGGCGAGGGTCAGCAGCGCGAAGCCGGCCGCGGCGATCACGAAGCCCGCCGTGACGACATAGGCGCGGTTGACGCCCTTCTGCACCAGCTGGGTCGCGATCGGCCCAGCCGCCCCGATCGGCACCGACGGCAGCAGTGCCCACAGGGCCGCCTCCAGAGCGCCCATGCCGAGCACCGACTGCAAGTACTGCGTGGTGAAGTACGACGAGCCCATCACCGCGAACATGCAGACGAGGTTCAGGGCGACCGAGGGCGCGAAGCCCCGCCCCCGGAACAGGGCGGGCGAGATCATCGGTGAGGCGCCCGTGCGCTGGCGGTGCACGAAGAGCGCGGCGAACAGCAGGCCGACGGTGATCGAGACGACGTAGCGGACGTTCCAGCCCTCGGAGGGGATCTCTTTGAGGCCGTAGACCACGGGGAGCACTGCCGCCATCGACAGCGGGACGCTCAGCAGGTCGAAGCGGCCGGGGGCCGGGTTCTTCGACTCGGGGAGCAGGAGCGGGCCGAGGAGCAGCAGGAGCGCCATCGCGGGCAGGTTGACCAGGAAGACCGAGCCCCACCAGAAGTGCTCGACCAGCACGCCGCTCATCACCGAGCCGAGTGCGATCCCGCCGGTCATCACGCCGGACCACACGCCGATCGCCTTCGCGCGCTGGCCGGAGTCGGTGAACATCGTGCGCAGGATGGCCATCGTGGACGGCATCAGGGTCGCGCCGCCGATGCCGAGGACCGCGCGGGCCGCGATCAGCATTTCGGCGCTGTTCGCGTAGGCCGCCGTCAGTGAGGCGGTGCCGAAGGCGGCGGCGCCGAGCAGCAGGAGCCGGCGGTGGCCGATGCGGTCGCCGAGCGAGCCCATCGTCATCAGCAGGCCGGCCAGGACGAAGGCGTAGATGTCGAAGATCCACAGCTGCTGGGTGCCGCTCGGCTCCAGGTCCGCGCTGATCGACGGGACCGCGAAGTAGAGGACCGAGACGTCCATCGAGACCAGCAGCAGCGGCAGCATCAGCACGCCGAGCGCGGTCCATTCGCGCCGGCCGGCGCGGGCCGGCGGGGTGGTGGTGCTGTTCGGGTTCGTTGTCATGCCGGTGAATGTACGCGCGTCTTAAACGCTTGTCTAGAACACTTGTATAAGACGTGCGTTTAGGACGGTTGTATGGATCGGCGGTAGGGTGGTGGTATGGGACACCGTGAGGATCTGCTCGAGGGCGCCAAGCGCTGCCTGCTGGAAAAGGGGTTCGCGCGCACGACGGCGCGGGACATCGTCAAGGAGTCGGGGACCAACCTGGCCTCGATCGGCTACCACTACGGCTCGAAGGACGCGCTGCTGGCGCAGGCGTACGTATCGCTGGTCGAGGGGATGAGCGATGCCTTCGACGGCGACGGGAGTGCCGGGATCACCGCCGAGCCGGGCTCGTTCGAAAGGTTCCAGCAGGTGTGGTCGAACATCATCGGCACCATGCGGGAGCCCGGTTCCATGTGGCGGCTCAGCATGGAGATCGTCGTCATGGGCGACCGGCTGCCCGAGCTCCGCGACCGTCTGGCGGCGGCTCAGCGGGAGGCCGGGCGAGGACTGATTCCGTTGCTCATGGGCGGACGGGAGGAGGACGTCCCGGAGGAGGTCGTCGACACCCTCGGCATGTTCTACGTGACCCTGATGACCGGACTCATCGCGCAGTGGCAGTTCGACCCGAAGACCGCCCCCGGCGCGGAACAGCTCACCGAGGGACTGCGTCAGGTGATTGAGGCGGCCACGAGGAAGTGACCCGCCCCTCGCGCATTCCGGGGTGAGGTTCTGGCCGGCGCCTGTCGTTGCGGCCGTCCGCAGGGTGCGGATGATTGATCCCATGCAGCCCGAGATGCCCGCGGCGGACGCCGAGGCGGAGGTTCTGATCGTCGGTGGCGGGCCCGTCGGGCTCACCGCCCGCGCACTGCTCGAACGCTGGGGCGTGCGGACCCTGCTGGTCGAGAAGCGCCGTGAGCTTTCGCCTTTTCCACGGTCCCGGCTGGTCAACGTGCGCTCGATGGAGATCTTCCGGCAGCTCGAACTCGCCGAGCGGATCAAGGCGGCCGCGTTCGCACCGGAGTACGGCCGGATCCGCTTCCGTGACACGCTGCACGCCCCCGACTTCGCCACGGCGGCGATGATCGGGGTCAACGGGCCGGTGCCCGAGAGTCCCGTGACCGGAGTGGTCACCTCCCAGGATCGGTTGGAGCCCACGCTGCTGGGCGCGGCCGGCTCGGAGGTGCGGTTCGGGGCCGAGCTCGTCGACCTGGCCGAGGAGGACGGGAGTGCCGTGGCTCTGCTCGTCGACCACGGCAGCGGCGAGGAAACGCGCGTCCGTGCCCGTTACGTACTGGCCGCCGACGGCGCGAACTCCACCGTCCGGGAACGGCTGGGCATCGGCACCGAGGGACCCGGCGCGGTCGGCAGAGTGACCACCGTCGTCTTCGACGCCGACCTCGACCACTGGTCCGCCCGCCAACCCGCAGGGGTCTACCTCACCTCCCAGGGATCGTTCCTGCCGCTCTATCCCGAGGGAGGCTGGGCCCTGTTCGTGCCCACACCCGAGGACACCGACGGCGCCGACTGGTCCGGCCTCGTCTCGCGCTCCCTGGGCGCCGATGCGGAAGTCGACGTGCTGCGGGTGCAGCACTGGGTGGTGAACGCCTTCGTCGCCGAGCGCTTCCGCCACGGCCGGGTCCTGCTCGCCGGCGACGCGGCGCACGCGATCCCGCCCGCCGGCGGTCTGGGCATGAACGTCGGCGTGGCCGATGTGCACAACCTCTGCTGGAAACTGGCCGGTGTGCTGCGCGGTTGGGCCGGACCGGAGCTTCTGGACACCTACGACACGGAACGGCGGCCGGTCGCCCACCGGACCCTCGGCCAGGCCGTGGAGAACTCCAGGATGATGTTCCAGGTGCAGGACGTGCGCCGGGAACAGCTGCAGCTGGGCGCGGCCCATACGGCGGACCAGGTCCAACCGCCCTGGTCGGAACAGTACTTCGCGCAACTCGGTCTCGTACTCGGCGCCGCCTACCGCTCCCGAGCCGTCCTGACCGGGGACGGCACCCCACCGGAGCCGCCCGAGACGGGCACGGCCTACGTCCCCACGGCCGAACCGGGCCACCGTGTGCCGCATCTCTGGCTCACGGACAGCCGCTCCACCCTCGACGCGTTCGGCGAGTGGTTCACCCTGCTCACCAAAGCCCGGGGGGAGTCACCCGGCGCCCCGCCCTGGCCGCTGCGCGTCGAGACCCTGCCCGCCGAGCACCCCGGCCTCCAGGGCCTGGGCCCGCACGGAGCACTGCTCGTCCGCCCCGACGGCCACATCGCCGCCCGCTGGAGCGACGGCCCGCCGAGCCGCACCGCGCTGCACGACGCCCTCACCGCCATCACGGCCCGCTGACCGAGCGCCAGGGCTACAGCCGAGCCCCCTTCAACGCCATGTGCAACAGCAGCCGGTCCTCCCCGTCGTCCAGATCCAGGCCGGTGAGCTGTTCGACGCGGGAGAGGCGGTAGTACAGGGTCTGGCGGTGGATGCCGAGTTCGCCGGCGGTGCGGCCGGCCTGGCCCGCGCAGTCCAGGTAGACCTCGGCGGTGCGGGCGAGCTCGTGGTGGGCGGGGGAGAGGAGCGGGGCGACGGCTGGGTCGTGGACAGTCTCCTGGGAGAGCGAGGTCAGCAGGCGGTACGGGCCGATGCGCGACCACTCCGCCACCGGGCCGAGCCGCGGTTCCGCCAGGGCCGCGCGGGCCGCGGCCGACGCCTCCTGCCAGACCGTGCCCAGGTCGGCGAGGCCGGTGCGGGGGTCGCCGAGGCCGGCCGCCGCCTGTGCCCTGCCCTGCGCGGGAGAACGGGCGCTGGGGCCCTCCTTGAGCAGGCGGGACGCCGCCGCCAGCGCCGCCGTGCGCACCTCGGGCGAGCGCAGCCGGACCAGCACCGCGAGGCCCTGTCCGTCGGCACCCCACGGCAGCGTGCACAGCGCGGTCGCGTGCGGCACCGTCCGCACCGACGGGGCGTCGTCGGGGTCGGCCGAGGGCCAGGGGGCCACGCAGACCACCGTATGGACGCCGTCCGCACGCGCACCCAGGGCCGTGCGCAGCTCGGCGACCGCCATGTCCCCCTGCCAGCCGCGCTCCGCGGTCAGCACCGCCCTCAGTTCCCGGCTGAGGTCGGCACCGTGCTGTGCCTCGTCCGCGAGCAGCGCGCCGATCCGGGCGGTCACCTCCATCGCGGCCGTCAGCTGCTGGTCCGTGGGGCCCGGGTCGTCGTCGAGGAGCCAGACGTAGCCCAGGACGACACCCCTATGGCGTACCGGGAGGCAGATACGTCCGCGGTACACCCCCGCCTCGGGGGTGCGCGGGATCCGCACCGGGCCGGTCGCGCGTGTGATGCCGAAGCCCTCGAACCAGGTCCGTACGGCCGCCGTCGAGCGGCGCGTCAGGATCGAGCGGGTGCGCACGGGGTCCAGGGCCGCCGCGTCGAGGTCGTCCTCGCTGTCGTAGGCACCGAAGGCGATCAGCTCGAAGTCCCGGTTCTCCAGTGTCGCGGGGGCGCCCAGGAGCTCCGAGATCTCGTCGACCAGCTCCTGATAGTCACCCTTGAATTCGGACGTCACCCGGGCATTCTCCCGCATTTTCCGAGGGCCTTCATACATCTGTCTGAGATCTGTGGCACGGATGCGTGACAGCTGTCGATGGCCGACGATCGGAGGGATCCTTAGGTTTCACGGTGGTTCTCCGTGCCGTCCCCGAATGGTTGGGGCTCGGCTGCTTTTCTGCTGTCTGTGGAGGTGCCCCGTGCTGGGTCCCGTGATTCTTGCCGCGTCGCGCAGCGACCGGATGCGACGCCTGATCTCGGCTGCCCCGGTGACAAAGCAGGTCGTCGACCGCTTCATCCCGGGTGAGACGGTCGACGAGATCGTGCCGATCATCCGGGAGCTCAGCGACCGGGGCCTGGAGCTGACGATGGACGTCGTCGGCGAGGACATCACCCGCCCGGAGCAGGCCGCGGCCGCCCGGGACGCCTATCTGGCGCTCATCGACCGGCTGGGGGAGCTGGAGCTGGGTACCACGGCCGAGATGTCCGTGAAGCTGTCCATGTTCGGGCAGGCGCTGGAGGGCGGCCACGAGCTGGCCCTCGCCAACGTCCGGCCGGTCGTCGAGGCCGCCGCCGCGATCGGTACGACCGTCACGCTCGACGCCGAGGACCACACCACCCTCGACTCGATGTTCGCCATCCACGACGAGCTGCGGAAGGACTTCCCGCAGACCGGCTGCGTCATCCAGGCCTACCTCTTCCGCACCGAGGCCGACGCCCGCCGCCTCGCGGAGAGCGGCAGCCGGGTACGGCTCGTCAAGGGCGCCTACAAGGAGCCCGTCGAGGTCGCCTACCAGCAGAAACACGAGATCGACAAGGCGTACGTCCGGATCCTGAAGGTTCTGATGGAGGGCGCCGGGTACCCGATGATCGGCTCCCACGACCCGCGCCTGATCTCCATCGCCCAGGAACTGGCCCGCACGGCCGGGCGCAAGCTCGACGAGTACGAGTTCCAGATGCTGTACGGCATCCGCAGCGACGAGCACCTGCGCCTCGCCGCCGAGGGCCACCGCATGCGCGTCTACACCGCCTACGGCACCGACTGGTACGGCTACTTCATGCGGCGACTGGCCGAGAAGCCGGCCAACCTGCGCTTCTTCGCCCGCAGCATGCTCACCCGAGGTTGAGAAATGACGCACACGCAGAGGCCTTTCTGCCGGGGGTCCGGGGGTTGTCCCCCGGGAAAGCACAGTTTCGCCCGCAGCATGATCAGCAAGGGCTGAGCCCGAACACCCGCTCAAGTTCAAGGAGTTACGGATCTCATGGACGCTGTGACCCAGGTCCCCACCCCCGTCAACGAGCCGGTGCACGGCTACGCCCCCGGCTCGCCCGAGCGCGCCCGCCTGGAGGTCAAGCTCAAGGAGCTGGCCGAGAACCCGATCGACCTGCCGATGACCATCGGCGGCGAGAAGCGGATGGGCGGCGGTGACCGCGTCGACGTCGTGCAGCCGCACAACCACAAGGCCCGCCTCGGCACCTACGGCAACGCCACCCAGCAGGACGCCCAGGACGCCATCGACGCGGCCCTGGCCGCCGCGCCGGCCTGGCGCGCGATGTCCTTCGACGACCGCGCCGCGATCATCCTGCGCGCCGCCGAGCTGCTGGCGGGCCCCTGGCGCGAGACGCTGGCCGCCTCGACCATGCTCGGTCAGTCCAAGACCGCCCAGCAGGCCGAGATCGACACCCCCTGCGAGCTCGTCGACTTCTGGCGCTTCAACGTCAAGTACGCCCGTGACCTGCTCGCCGAGCAGCCCCCGGCGAACTCCCCGGGCGTCTGGAACCGCCTCGACCACCGTCCGCTCGAGGGCTTCGTCTACGCGATCACGCCGTTCAACTTCACGGCCATCGCGGGCAACCTGCCCACCGCGCCCGCGCTGATGGGCAACGTGGTGGTCTGGAAGCCGTCCCCGACGCAGACCCACGCCGCCGTGCTGCTGCTTCAGCTGCTTGAGGAGGCCGGTCTGCCCAAGGGCGTCATCAACCTCGTCACCGGTGACGGCATCGAGGTCTCCAAGGTCGCTCTGGAGCACCGCGACCTCGCCGGCATCCACTTCACCGGCTCGACCAAGACCTTCCAGTACCTGTGGAGGACGGTCGGCAACAACATCGAGAAGTACCGCTCCTACCCGCGCATCGTCGGCGAGACCGGCGGCAAGGACTTCGTCGTCGCCCACCCGAGCGCCGACAAGGCGGTCCTGAAGACGGCGCTGACCCGCGGTGCCTTCGAGTACCAGGGCCAGAAGTGCTCGGCGACCTCCCGGGCGTACATCCCCGCCTCGATCTGGAACTCCGGCTTCAAGGAGGAGTTCGCGACCGAGGTCGACTACATCACCATGGGTGACGTCACCGACCTGTCCAACTTCATCGGCGCCGTCATCGACGAGCGTGCCTTCGCCAAGAACAAGGCCGCCATCGACCGTGCGAAGTCCGACCCGACCTGCACGATCGTCGCGGGCGGCTCCTACGACGACTCGGTCGGCTACTTCGTCCGCCCGACCGTCGTCGAGTGCAGCGACCCGGAGAACGAGGTCTTCACCACCGAGTACTTCGGCCCGTTCCTCGCCGTGCACGTCTACGAGGACGACAAGTACGACGAGATGCTGGAGCAGATGGAGTCGGTGTCCGCCTACGCGCTGACCGGCTCGGTCATCTCGGGTGACCGCGCGGCGGCCGCGTACACGATGGAGAAGCTGCGCTACGCGGCCGGCAACTTCTACATCAACGACAAGTCGACCGGCGCCGTCGTCGGCCAGCAGCCCTTCGGCGGCGGCCGTGCCTCCGGCACCAACGACAAGGCCGGCGCCCCGCAGAACCTGATGCGCTGGACGCTGACCCGCGCCATCAAGGAGACGCTGGTCGCGCCGACCGACTACACGTACCCGCACATGGGCTGACACGCCGACTCGACGGCAAAGGGCCGGGTCCTGAGCGGACCCGGCCCTTTGCCGTGCGGTGGCGGTCGCGCTGCGGTGAGCTACTCGGCGATCTCCGTGCGCTCCCACCACTCGTAGACCGGCAGCGCGCCCTCCGGGGTGTTCGCCTGTCGCGTCGTCGGCCGGAAGTGTTCGTACCCACCGCGCAGCTTGATCTTGACGTCCGGGCCGGGGGACGGGGCAGGGACGACCCGTTCGGGCAGGTCGTCCGGGCCGCCCTCGAGGAACACTTTCGCCGTGTCGTTCATGACCTCACCGTTCCCCTCGCCGTGACCGTCTGTCCCGTGCCGCCCGGAGGATCAGCCGAGTGGGCGATCCCCGGCAGCGGTCGGCCGGCGGTGCCGATACTGGACGGATGACCACGACCGCGTCCGCACCCACGTCGCGCACCGCACACACCGCCGACCTCACCCCCGCCGAACTGCGCGCCATCCGCGCCCTGTTGGACGACGCCTTCGACGGCGACTTCTCCGACGAGGACTTCGAGCACGGCCTCGGCGGGATGCATGCCCTCGTCCATGACGACGCCGGGCGGCTCGTCGCTCACGGGTCGGTGGTCATGCGGCGGGTGCGGCACCGGGGCCGGTGGCTGCGGGTCGGGTACGTCGAGGCGGTCGGCGTCCGCGCCGATGCGCGCCGCACGGGGCTGGGCGGCCGGGTGATGGCGGAGCTGGAGCGGGTGATCGACCGGGCCTACGACGCGGGGATGCTCTCCGCGAGCGACGAGGGGGCCGCGCTGTACGCCGCCCGGGGGTGGGAGGCGTGGAGCGGACGGGTCTGCGGGCTCGGGCTCGAGGGTGTCGTCCATCTGCCCGAGGAGGAGGGCAGCACCTTTGCGCGGACGGCACTCGCCGGGCCGCTCGATCCCGCATTCGAGCTGGTCTTCGACTGGCGGGACGGAGATGTGCTGTGACGGGCCGTAAGTAGAAAGCGCAGGTCAGCGGCGTGTGACCCACTCGGCCGTCTCAGATAGTAGGAAGTCCGAGTAATTGTGGAGACAGACGCGCTGTCCTCCCTTAGCTTTGTAGAAGCCGAACGTCTCGCTCGATCAAGCGAATGGCGGTCGTGAGCCGGGCCCCGTGCAGGCAACCCCTGCGGCACCGCTCCCCGCCCCACCCGGCGTCTCGTATCCCCCTTGTGTCACTCCCGGATTCTCGAAGGAGTCGATTTCCCATGGCCGAGACGACCGCCCGCCGTCGAGTCCGTCACATCTCCCGCACGAGCGAGTCCGACCGCAAGAACGCCGCGGCCGCCCTCCAGCGCGCCCTCGACCGCAGGGACAACGGCGGCATCACCGGCCACCAGGCCGCCTGAACGCTCCGCTGGGGGCGCCGGGGCAGACCATCGTTCGTCTGCGGCGCCCTTGTGGCTGGTCGCGCAGTTCCCCGCGCCCCTTCGGGGCGCCGGCCGCCCAACCAAAAAGCCGGGAGCCGCGCCCGACCGAGGTGCGGCGCGTGGCCTCATGCCCCGCGCCGCACCTCGAAGTGATCGATGCGCTCGCCGGTCTGCGCCAGTGCCGACACCTTCAGCCGGGGCTTCGCGCCGCTCTCCGCCTCCACCGCGAGGAAGGAGAAACCCCGGTAGCGCACCCGCGACCACTGCACGCTCTCCGGCTTGGTGTTGCGTGACTTGGTCCACTTGAAGGTGTCGACCGACTCCCGCTCGGTCACATGCCCCTCGTAGCTCTCCTCGACGCCCGGAGGGAAGCCGTACAGCTCCTTGCCGCCGCCGCCCGCCGTGACGTACACGATGCCGTCCCGCGTCGGGTCCGTCGAGGCGCCGATGGGCACCTGCCGGCCGACCTCGCCGTTCTTTATGGCGTCCGTCCGCTCGTAGACGTGGTTGTGCCCGTTGATCACGAGATCCACCTCGTGCTGCGCGAACAGCGGCACCCACTCCGCCCGCACACCCCCGTCGGACGCGTGCGAGGACGTCGAGTAGGCGCAGTGGTGGAAGAAGACGACGATGAAGTCGACGCCCTTCGCCGCCCGCAGCTCACCGAGCCGCTCGTCCAGCCACTTGGTCTGACGGCCGTCCGTGTGGCCCCGGTTGGCGGGAATCTCGTACGACACGTCGTTCGCGTCCAGCGCGACGAAGCCGACGTTGCCGTAGGTGAAGGAGTACACGCCCGGGGCCGTACGGGAATCGAAGCCGCTGTCCGGCAGGGACCAGCGGGCCAGCTGGCCGCCGTAGCCGTCCGGCGAGTACCACGCCTCCATGTCGTGGTTGCCGGTCGTCACCATCCACGGCACCGACTTGGCCACCGACTCGGTCTGCTTGAGGTAACCGTCCCAGTAGCCGGGGTCGTAGGCGTCCGACTCCTTGCCCAGGCCCTTGACGTTCGCGTAGCAGATGTCGCCGGCGTGGAGGTGGAAGGCCGGGTCCTGATCCAGCAGGAGTTTGTCGTTGGTGGCGGCCGCCTCGCTGACGCCCTGGTCGCCGAAGGCCGTGAAGGTGAAGGTCTCCGGGCTCGCGGGAGCCGTGCGGAAGGAGGCGATCGTCGCGCGGTTCTTCGGGGCCGCCGGGTCGAAGCCGTCATGGCCCACGCCGTAGTAGTACGTCGTGCCGGGGCGCAGGGAGTCCAGTGCCGCGTGGACGTAGTACTGCTCCAACGCCGCGCGGATGCCCTGCAGTTCGGGGGTGTACAGATCGCGGATCTCGGCGTCGATCCTGCGGCTCAGGTCGTCGGGCCGCAGGCCGATCCGGACGTACGGCTTCTTCACCGCGGCCGGGATCTGCCAGGAGATCCGCATCTGCGACTTCGGGTCGGCGCCGAAGGCGAGATGGCGGCCGAACGGGACGACGGCCGAGCCCGGCACCTTCGTGAGAGTGGACGCGGACGCCGATACGGAGGGCTTCGCACCGGGTGTGCCCGACGCCGAGCAGCCCGTCAGCAGCCCGCCCGCGACCGCGCCGGCGGTCACCAGCGTGCGGCGCCGGGTCAGCTTGGTGCGCAGGTACTCGTGCTGCTCGGCCATGCTCATCCGCCGGGCGAGCTGCGGGGGGATGCCGAAGTCGGGAACGTCCATGGTGGGAAAGTTCCCAGCGACGGCCAACACCCGTCCTGCATCCGGGTGAACGGCGGTTGAAGCGCAGGAGCCTTCCCCCGTCCGGCTGTCCGCATCGCGGACACCGCATGTCATCCCATGGGACGAGGAGTAGGGTGCCGACATGTCTCGCAGCCTCAATCTCGCAGTGATTCCCGGTGACGGCATCGGCCAGGAGGTCGTGGCCGAAGGCCTGAAGGTCCTCTCCGCCGTCCTCCCGGAGGATGTGAAGCTGGAGACCAAGGAGTACGACTTCGGCGCCAAGCGCTACCACGCCACGGGTGAGACCCTCACCGACGCCGACCTCGACGCCCTGAAGAAGCACGACGCCATCCTGCTGGGCGCGATCGGTGACCCGGGCGTCCCCTCCGGGGTCCTGGAGCGCGGCTTCCTGCTGAAGCTCCGCTTCGCCTTCGACCACCACGTCAACCTGCGTCCGTCGAAGCTCCTTCCGGGTGTCGCCACCCCGCTCGCCGGTGAGCCGAGCATCGACTTCATCGTGGTCCGCGAGGGCACCGAGGGCCCGTACACGGGCAACGGCGGCACCATCCGCAAGGGCACCGAGCACGAGGTCGCCACCGAGGTCTCCGTGAACACGGCCTTCGGTGTCGAGCGTGTGGTCCGCGACGCCTTCGCCCGTGCGCAGGCCCGCCCGCGCAAGAAGCTGGCGCTGATCCACAAGAACAACGTGCTGACCTTCGCCGGTCACCTGTGGACGAACATCTTCAACAAGGTGGCCGAGGAGTTCCCCGAGGTCACCACCGAGTACATGCACGTCGACGCGGCGACCATCTACCTGGTCACCCAGCCCGAGCGCTTCGACGTCATCGTCACCGACAACCTGTTCGGCGACATCATCACCGACCTCGCCGCGGCTGTCTCCGGCGGCATCGGCGTCGCCGCGTCCGGGAACATCAACCCCGGCGGCGAGTTCCCGTCCATGTTCGAGCCGGTCCACGGCTCGGCCCCGGACATCGCCGGCCAGGGCAAGGCCGACCCCACCGCCACGGTCCTGTCCGTCGCCCTGCTCCTGCGCCACCTCGGCCACGACGCCGAGGCCGCCCGCATCGACGAGGCCGTCTCCGTCGACCTCGCGGAGCGCACCGGCAAGCCCGCCCGCAGCACGTCGGAGATCGGCGACGCGCTGGCCGTACGAGTAGCCGGCTGACGCCCGTCGCGCCACTCGAGCAACATTCGAAGCCGTCGGGTCACTTCGCACCCGGCGGCTTCCCCATGTCCGCCGCCGGGTGACACCATCAACCCCTGGATCGCGATTTCACGCCGATCACGTCTAACAGGCCGATTTCTTCCACGGCACCCGCTTGCGATAATCGAACGCGGAGCCGCGATATGAAGAAATGCTCGGACGTCCTAGCACTGGCCACAGGCAGTACTGGCGTGATCGCGGCCCGCCACAACGAAACCGGTGAAGGACATCTACTCATGACGACGCCCACGATCGAGCTCAAGCCCTCCGCCAGCCCGCTCGCCGCCGCCGAGCGCGAGGCGATACTGGCCAACCCGGGGTTCGGCCGCCACTTCACCGACCACATGGTGACGATCAAGTGGACCGAAGGCCGTGGCTGGCACGACGGCGAGCTCGTGCCGTACGCGCCGCTCTCCCTCGACCCGGCCACCATGGTCCTGCACTACGCGCAGGAGATCTTCGAGGGCCTCAAGGCCTACCGCCGGCCCGACGGGACCGTCGCGACCTTCCGCCCCGAGAAGAACGCCCAGCGCTTCCAGTCCTCCGCCCGCCGGCTCGGCATGCCCGAGCTGCCGGTCGAGACGTTCATCGAGGCCTGCGACGCACTGGTGCGGCAGGACGAGGCCTGGGTCCCGGCGCACGGCGGCGAGGAGTCCCTCTACCTGCGTCCGTTCATGATCGCGACCGAGGTCGGCCTGGGCGTGAAGCCCGCGAGTGAGTACCTGTTCATCGTCATCGCCTCCCCGGCCGGCGCCTACTTCCCCGGTGGCGTCAAGCCGGTGTCGATCTGGGTCTCCGAGGAGCACGTCCGCGCCGTGCCGGGCGGCATGGGCGACGCCAAGACGGGCGGCAACTACGCCGCGTCCCTGCTGGCCCAGGCCGAGGCCGCCGCCGAGGGCTGCGCACAGGTCTGCTACCTCGACGCGGTCGAGCGCAAGTGGGTCGAGGAACTCGGCGGCATGAACCTGTACTTCGTCTACGGCGACAAGATCATCACCCCGTCCCTCACCGGCTCCATCCTGGAGGGCGTCACCCGCGACTCCCTCCTCCAGGTCGCCCGTGACCTCGGTTACGAGGCCGAGGAGGGCCGCGTCTCCGTGGACCAGTGGCAGCGCGACTCGGAGAACGGCACGCTCACCGAGGTCTTCGCCTGCGGTACGGCCGCGGTCATCACGCCGGTCGGCATGGTGAAGCGCACGGGTGCGCAGTGGCGGCAGAGCGACGGGGAGCCCGGCGAGGTGACGCTGAAGCTCCGCCAGGCCCTCCTGGACATTCAGCGGGGCACTGCCGTTGACCAGCACGGGTGGATGCATCAGCTGGGCTGACTCGGTGCTCGGCGTTGGGGCCGGGGCCGCTGGGGGCTGCCGCCCCCAGACCCCCGCTTCGGCCTAGACGGCCTCGTCCTCAAACGCCGGACGGGCTGTTCTGGCCGACCGGCGCCGCGTTGTCGGCCTTGGGTTCCGTCCTCGCGGCGCCCGGGGCCGACAGAGCGTATGCCACCCCTCCCACCAGCCCCGACAGCAGAAAACTGCAATCCACGCCGCCCGTCAGGGACAGCAGCGGCCCCTCGTACGAAGGCAGGGACACGGCCAGCAGGCCGACCGTCGCGCCCAGGGCCCAGGACACGGTCGCCGGGATGTTCCAGCCGGCCCGGTACCAGTAGATCCCGCCCCGCGCCCGTCGGTTGAAGACCTGGAGGGCCTCCGCGTCGTACACCCCACGGCAGCGGGCGAAGCCGATCAGTGTGATGACCGCCCATGGCGTGCCGATCGCCGTCAGCAGCAGGACGAAGGACGTCATCGCGTCCTGCGCGCTCGAGTAGTAGTGGCCGACGAAGACACAGACCGTGGCGATCACGGCGACGGTGTACGTCGCCGTCGCCCGGGAGGCGCGCGGCAGGATGGCGTCCAGGTCGAGGCCCATGGAGTAGAGCATCAGCCCGGCGTTGCCGACCGAACCCGCGGAGGCGGCCACCAGGAGCGGGACCAGGTACCAGGCGGGGGACGCGGAGACGAGGGGTCCGGCGTAGTCGAGCGCCGCCCGTGCCGCGTACGAGGTGAAGGTGCCGAACAGCTGCGGCACCAGCAGTCCCAGGATCAGGCCGAGCCAGGTCGCGTGCAGCACCCGGCGTGAGGAGTTTTGGACCGGGGAGATGTAGCGGGTGTAGTCGCCGAGCAGGGTGATGAAGGCGATCGGCCCGGACAGGCCCGCCGCCACCGCCGCGAGCAGCCACGTCGGCCAGAAGCCGCCCAGCAGATAGCCGCCCGCCTCCGGCAGCGCGTCGGTGGTGAAGTGCGGGGCGTAGGCGACCACACCGAGGACCAGCAGGGCCGTCATGCCGACCGCGAGGACGCGGGACATGGCGAGCAGCACGCGATAGCCGTACACCGCGCCCGCGACCGTCGCCGCGGCCAGCAGCCCGTACACCACGCCGTACGACACCCCGCTCGCCGGCAGGCCGATGAGCCGGCCCAGTACGCCGACCATCACATCGCCGCCGATCCACACGGTCAGGGCCGTGTAGCCGAGGGCGAGCAGTAGGCCGACCACCGAGCCGACCAGGCGGCCGCGCACGCCGAACTGGGCGCCGGAGGAGGTGGACAGGTTCGTCGCGGTGCGCAGGGAGATCAGGGCGAGCGGGGCGGTGAGGGCCGTGCCGACCAGCGTGCCCACCACGATCGAGCTCACCGAGGCCCACCAGTCCAGGCCGAAGGACGGCGGGAGCCAGCCGAAGACGATCACTCCGAGGCAGAGGTTCGACCCCAGCAGGATCGATACGAGATCCCGGGGACCGCTCGTGCGTTCCTCCTCGGGGATGGTGTCGACTCCGCGCTGTTCCATCGGCATGGGTGGTCTCCCTGGGTTTGAGTGACGTTCAATCTGGATGGCCCGAAGTTTGCTGTCAACCTTTCGACGGGAGGAATTCCATGTTTAGAGTGTTGCTCTAAAGTCGGGTAGGCAAGGAGGTGCCGCGTAGTGAGACTGACCCCCACGGAACGTGACCGGCTGCTGCTCTTCGGAGCCGCCGAGCTGGCCCGGGCGCGCCGGGCCCGCGGGCTGCGGCTGAACGTCCCGGAGGCGACGGCGCTCATAGCGGACACCGTGTGCGAGGCCGCCCGCGACGGCGTCCGCCTCGCCGAGGCGATCGAGCGGGCCCGGTCCGTGCTCGGGCCGGACGACGTGCTGCCGGGCGTGGCGGACGTCGTCACCGAGGTGCATGTCGAGGCGGTCTTCGACGACGGCTCGCGGCTCGCCGTCGTCGGCGATCCGATCGGCGGGGGGCTGGGCGACCGGGCGCCGGGCGCGCTGCTGCCGGGGCCCGCCCACGCCGAACCCGAGGCGGTCGTACGGCTGACGGTCACCAACACCGCCACCGTGCCCGTCTCCGTCACCTCCCACTTCCACTTCTTCGAGGCCAACCCGCGCCTCGACTTCGTACGGGACACGGCCTACGGGATGCGGCTCGCCGTCCCCGCCGGGTCCTCCGTGCGCTTCGGGCCGGGGGAGAGCGTCGAGGTCGGACTCGTGCCGATCGGGGGCGAGCGGATCGCGATCGGGTTCGCGGGACTCGTCGACGGGCCGCTGGACGCGCCCGGCGCCCGCGCGGAGGCACTGCGCCGCGCCGCCGCCTGCGGCTACCTCGGCGCGTCGGACACACCTGCTCAGGAGGTCGAGCGATGAGCCGCCCAGGAGGCCACCCCGCCGAGGCACGCCGCCTCAGCCCGTACGAGTACGCCGCCGCCCACGGCCCGCGCGCCGGTGACCGTGTCCGGCTCGGCGACTCCGGCCTGACGATCCGCGTCGACTCCGACGCGCAGCGCTACGGCGACGAGTTCCTCGCCGGGTTCGGCAAGACCGCCCGGGACGGCCTGCACCTCAAGGCCGCCGCCGTGCGGGAGACCTGTGACGTGGTCGTCAGCAACGTCGTCGTGATCGACGCCGCGTTGGGGATCCGGAAGGTCTCCATCGGGATCAGGGAGGGCCGGATCTGCTCGATCGGCCGGGCCGGGAATCCCGACACCCTCGACGGGGTGGACGTCGTCGTCGGCACAGGCACCTCGATCGTGTCCGGCGAGGGGCTCATCGCGACTGCCGGGGCCGTCGACACCCACGTCCATCTGCTGTCGCCGCGCGTCATGGAGGCGTCGCTCGCCTCCGGGGTGACCACGATCATCGGCCAGGAGTTCGGGCCTGTGTGGGGCGTCGGCGTCAACTCGCCGTGGGCGCTGCGGCACGCGTTCAACGCCTTCGACGCCTGGCCGGTCAACATCGGCTTCCTGGGCCGGGGGTCGTCCTCGCACGACGCCCCGCTCGTCGAGGCACTGGCCGAGGGCGGCGCCTCCGGCTTCAAGGTGCACGAGGACATGGGCGCCCACACCCGGGCGCTGGACACGGCCTTGCGCGTGGCGGAGGAGCACGACGTCCAGGTCGCCCTGCACAGCGACGGCCTGAACGAGTGCCTGTCGGTCGAGGACACCCTGCGGGTGCTGGAGGGCCGCACCATCCACGCCTTCCACATCGAGGGCTGCGGCGGCGGACACGTCCCGAACGTCCTGAAGATGGCCGGCGTCCCGAACGTCATCGGCTCCTCCACCAACCCGACCCTGCCCTTCGGCCGGGACGCCGTCGCCGAGCACTACGGCATGATCGTCTCCGTCCACGACCTCAAGACCGACCTCCCCGGCGACGCGGCCATGGCCCGCGACCGCATCCGGTCCGGGACGATGGGCGCGGAGGACGTGCTGCACGACCTGGGCGCGATCGGCATCACCTCGTCGGACGCGCAGGGCATGGGCCGGGCCGGGGAGACCGTCCGCCGTACCTTCGCGATGGCCGGCAAGATGAAGGCCGAGTTCGGCGCCCCCGACGAGCACGACAACGAACGCGTCCTGCGCTACATGGCCAAGCTGACCATCAACCCCGCCATCGCTCACGGGCTCTCGCACGAAGTGGGGTCGCTGGAGGTCGGCAAGCTCGCCGACATCGTGCTGTGGCGCCCGGAGTACTTCGGCGCCAAGCCGCAGCTGGTGCTCAAGTCCGGGTTCCCCGCGTACGGCGTGACCGGCGACCCGGGCGCGGCCACCGACACCTGCGAACCTCTGGTCCTGGGCCCGCAGTTCGGGTCGTACGGCGCCACCCCCGCCGACATCTCCGTCGCCTTCGTCGCCCAGGCCGCCCTCGACCAGGGCAACGACACGATGCCCACCCGGCGCCGCAGGGTCGCCGTGCGCGGCACGCGCGGGATCGGGCCGGCCGATCTGCGCCTGAACTCCCGTACCGGACAGGTCGACGTCGACCAGCGCACCGGTCTGGTCACCCTCGACGGGGACCCGGTGCACTCGGAGCCGGCCGAGTCCGTCTCCCTCAATCGCCTCTACTTCCTCTAAGGACACCCCATGTCTGCTGCCTCCGACGGCTTCCGCATGCCGGCCGAGTGGACCCCGCACGAGCGCACCTGGATGGCCTGGCCGGGGCCGAACGTGACCTTCGAGAGCGCCGAGGATCTCGTGGCCGCCCGCCTGGCCTGGGCGTCGGTCGCCCGTGCCGTGCGACGCTTCGAACCGGTGACGGTGGTGTGCGGCCCGGGACAGTCCGAGGAGGCCCGGACGCTGCTCGGGCCGGGGGTGGAGACCGTCGAACGGGACCTCGACGACGCCTGGATGCGCGACATCGGCCCGACGTTCCTGACCGACGGTGCCGGTGAACTCGCCGCCGTCGACTGGACGTTCAACGGCTGGGGCGCGCAGGACTGGGCCAGCTGGGAGCACGACGCGGAGATCGCCGCACACGTCTGCCACCTGGCCGGCTCGACGAGGACGTACGCCTCGCGACTGGTCAACGAGGGCGGGGCGATCCATGTCGACGGCGAGGGGACGGTCCTGCTCACCGAGACCGTCCAGCTCGGTCCGGAGCGCAATCCGCACTGGACGCGGGAGGAGGTGGAGGCCGAGATCCACGCCATGCTCGGCACCCGCAAGGCGATCTGGCTGCCCCGCGGCCTCACCGGCGACTACCCTCCCTACGGCTTCGGCACCCTCGGCCACGTCGACATCGTCGCCGCCTTCGCCCGTCCCGGTGTGGTCGTGGCCCATGTGCAGCCGGACCCGGCGCACCCCGACCACGAGGTGACCAAGGAGACCGTAGGCCTGCTGAGATCGCAGACGGACGCGCGCGGCCGCCGCCTGGAGGTCGTGGAGGTCCCCGCCCCGACCGTCCTGGAGGCCGACGGCCACTGGGCCGACTACTCCTACATCAACCACTACCTCTGCAACGGCGGTGTGGTGCTCTGCGGCTTCGACGACCCGCGCGACGAGCTCGCGGCCGGCATCTTCCGGCGGCTGTTCCCGGAGCGGACGGTGACCCTCGTCGACGCCCGTACGATCTTCGCGGGTGGTGGAGGCATCCACTGCATCACGCAGCAGCAGCCGAAGATCTAGGAGCCGCAGATGGCCGGTGGGCGCAGGCAGGCGCCGCCCCGCGACGAGGTGCTCGCCGCCGCCATGGAGATGATCGCCGAGCGCGGTCTGGAGAAGCTCACCATGGCGGCGCTCGGCCGTGAGGTCGGTATGAGCAGCGGCCATCTCCTCTACTACTTCCACTCCAAGGACGAGCTGCTGCTGCGCACCCTGGAGTGGAGCGAGGGGCGGCTCGGCGCCGAGCGCGGGCGGCTCCTCACCCGGTCCGCCTCCGCCCGCGAACGGCTCGACGCCTACGTCGACCTGTACGTGCCCGACGGCCACCGCGACCCGCACTGGACCCTGTGGCTCGAGGTCTGGAACCGCTCGCAGAACGCCGACGACGCCGCCCGCGACCGGCAGGCCGCCATCGAGGGCGCCTGGCACCGCGACCTGGTGGCGCTGCTGGCGGAGGGGGTGTCGAGGGGTGAGTTCCGCACGGTCGACCCGGACCGGTTCGCGGCGCGGCTGCGGGCGCTCCTCGACGGGTTCTCGATCCATGTCGCCATCGGACTGCGGGGCACGGACCGGGCGCAGATTCTGCGCCACGTAAGGGAGTTCCTCGACGACGCCCTCCTCGCGGACTCCTGAGCCCGCGCCCTGGTTGTACGCATTACTGCGGATTGACCCTGTAGCGCCTGGTGCGTTTGCCTCGTGGGGAGCCCTCGGCGCGGGCCGGGGGAGAAGCGTCCACGGGGACAACAGGGGGGAACATGTCCAGAGCCGTGCGTGTGTCCGGGGTCTCCTTAGGGACGGCGCTGCTGCTCGCGCTCACCGCAACGACCGCAGCCGCCGCGCCGCACACACCTCGCGTGGAGAGGATCAGCACCGCCGCCGACGGCAGCCAGGCCGACGGCGCCTCCAGCGCCGCGATGATCACGCCGAACGGGCGCTTCGCGGCGTTCCGTTCGTCGGCGACCAACCTCGTGCCCGAGGGCGTCACCCACCCGGGCACCTACTCGTACGTCCGTGACCTGCGCACCGGCGCCGTCACGAAGATCGAGAACTCGCTCAGCACGCCCGAGCTCAGCGCCGACGGCCGCTTCGCCACCTACATCGACTGGGGCAGCCGTAACATCAACGTCTTCCTGACCGACCTGAGCACGGGCGAGAGGATCCGGGTCGGGGCGCCCGACGGCCGGGACAGCTCGTACGCGCCGGCCATCAGCGCGGACGGCCGCTACATCGCCTACCGATGGTCCGGGCATCCGCAGTACCCGACCCGCATCGACCTCTACGACCGGCTCACCGGCACCCGGGAGACCGTCAGCGCGGGCCCGCAGGACTCCACCCGGGACATGGACAACCCGTCGATCAGCGGTGACGGCCGTCTCGTCGCCTACCAGGACGAGGGCACCGGCGACGTGTGGGTGGCCGACCGCACCGCCGGCACGCAGTCCGAGGCCGACGACGGGACACCCTCGACCGTGGTCCAACTGAGCGCCGACGGCCGCACGCTGGCGATGGACTCGGCGGACGGCTCGTACGTACGGGATCTGCGCAGCGGCCGGGTCGAGCACTTCCCGGGCGCGAAGGTCCGGGCCGTGAGCCCCGACGGGCGCCGGGTCCTGCTTCAGGACGGGCAGTCGAACCTGTGGCTGCGAAACGTCCATGGCGGTCGCGAGGTCCTCGTCGGGCACGGCAGTGCCGTCGGCGCGGCGATCTCCGACCGGGGCCGCTCGGTCGTGTACTCCACGGCCGACGCGGAGGTCGTGCCCGGCGACACCAACAGCGTGTCCGATGTCTTCCGGTGGAGGTCTCACTGATGTCCCGCGCCTTGAGAGCCGTGCTGGGCACGGCCGTCACCATCGCCCTGACCTGGACCTCCGCGACCGTCGCCCAGGCCGGTCCGCAGAAGCCGCCGAGTACCGTGCGCGCGAGCACCGCCGCCGACGGCGGCCAGGCCGACGGACCGTCGAGCGGCGCCGTGATCAGCGCCGACGGCCACCACGTCGCGTTCACGACCACCGCGGCGAGCTTCGGCTGCGCGCACTTCTTCCCGTGCCTGCTGGTGAAGGACCTGAGCACGGGAGCGGTCACCAAGATCGACCTCGGCGACGGCCACACGTACGCCTCGCCGGCGCTGAGCGCCGACGGCGGCCGGGTCGCCTTCTCCGCGGGCACCCGGTTCACGGCCCCCTACCTGTACGACAGCGCCACCGGCCGTGCGGAGCGGCTGTGGCCCGAGAACCCGCCGGGCTCCAACGAGCTGGGCCGGGCGCAGTCGATCAGCCCGGACGGCACGCACGTCGCGTACACCATCGGCAACCGCAACGGCCCGCAGAACACCCGGCTCCTGTACGTCCGCGACACGGCCACCGGCACCGACGAGCTGATCTCGCCGGCCGAGGAGGGCCCGAAGGGCGCGGCGTCGGTGAGCGGCGACGGCATGCGGGTCGCCTACTCGGTCCAGACGGGCTCCGAGGACGACCCGAGGGACGTCTTCGTCAAGGACCGGGCGACGGGTGAACGGACCCAGGTCGACACCGGTCTCGGCGTCGCCTACCTGGTCCGCATCACCGCGGACGGCCGCCGCGTCCTGCTGGAGGCCGACGGCGGCCTGTACGTCCACGACCTCCGCACCGGGCACTCACGGCGGGTGGCCGACGGCTCTGTCTCCACCACCACGGCGGACGGCCGGTACGCGGTCCTCTCGGGCGAGGACGGCACCCGGGTGCGCGACCTGCGGACCGGGGCGCGCGGGGCCGCGCTGCCGCCGACCGCCCAGGTGATGGACGGGGCGCTGGCCGCCAAGGGGCATGCGGTCGCGTTCAGCGCGAGGGAGTCCCATCTGGTGCCGGGCGACACCAATGCCGAGTCGGACGTGTTCGTCTTCTCGGGCGAACTCCGCCGGAACCCGGCCCCGATGCCCTCGGTCACCGAACGGATCAGCTTGACCCGGGACGGACAGCAGTTCGCCGGGCCGTCGTACGACCCGGTGATGGGCGAGGACAAGGTCGTCTCCTTCACGTCGGGGGATGACGTGTTCGTCAACGCCGCGGGCGGCATCTCGCAGGTCAACTCCGCCGCACAGAAGCCCTCGAGCGACGGAACTCCCTGCTACAGCGGACGCATGGTGGGCTACGTGGCCCCGTTCGACGGCGACGGCGGACCGGGCGTCCACATCCGCAACCGTGCCGTCGGCAAGCTCACCAGCCTGAGCTCCTACCAGGGCGTCCGCTTCACCTGGATGGGACAGCCCGTGGTCGACCCCACCTGCCAGTGGATCACCTACGCGGCGACCCTGCCCGCCACCGACGCCGATCCGCACCCGCAACCCCGCGTCTACCGCTTCAGGTTCAACGGCGGCGGCACCGACGTCGTCAGCGCGCCGACCGGCGAGGCGGCGGGCAACCCGTCGATCAGCTACGACGGCCGGTACATCGCCTTCGAGCAGGGCGGCGGCATCCACGTCCGCGACCTGGACACCGGCGCTCTGGAGCAGGCCGCCACGCACGGGTCGGCGCCCTCGCTCAGCGCGGACGGCCGCAAGATCGCCTTCCAGCAGGGCCGCGACATCCACGTCCGTGACCTGGACACCGGTGCCACGACCCGGATCAAGGGCACGCAGCCCTCGCTGGCCGGGGACGGCACGGCACTCGCGTACACCTCCGGGCCATCCGTCTACCTGCTCGAACCAGCCACCGGAGAGCGGCAGTTGGTCAGCGTAGACCGCCGGGGCGGCCGCAACGACCTGCCTGCCGGGCATCCGTCCGTGAACGCCGACGGCACCGTCGTCGCGTTCGAGTCGGCGTCACCCGATCTGGTGGAGGGTGACACCAACGGGGTGACGGACGTCTTCCTGCGGACAGTCCAGTAACAGCAACCAACCACGGGGGAACAACCATGCACAGCACCAAGCGAGTCCGCGCGCTCGCCGTCGCCGTAGCCCTGGCCGCCACCACGGCGGCACTGCCCGGGACGTCGGCGAGCGCCGGGCCCCGCATCCCGTCCGTCGAACGGGTCACCCTGTCGCCGACGGGGGAGCAGGGCAACGGCCCCTCCTACGCGCCGGAGTTCAGCGCCGACGGCCGCTTCGCGGCGTTCACGGCGGACGCGTCCAACCTGGTGTCCGGCGACACCAACGAGATGTCGGACGTCTTCGTGCGCGATCTGCGCACGGGGGCCGTCGAGCGGGTCAGCGTCGGCTCGGACGGCACCCAGGCCGACCAGCGGTCGTCGTTGCAGTCCATCAGCGCCGACGGCCGGTACGTCCTCTTCCGCTCCAACGCCAGGAACCTCGTCCACTGGGACACCCCGCCGGCGGACGCGGGGGCCGACGACATCTATCTGCACGACCGGCGCACCGGCACCACGAAGCGGATCAGCGTCGCCTTCGACGGGGGCTCCGCCTACGCGGCCGGCGCCGCCATGTCGGCCGACGCCCGCTACATCGCCTTCAACGCCAAGGCCGACCGCATGGAGGAGGGAGCCGCCGACCTCTTCGGAGCCGTGTACGTCTTCGACCGCCGCACCGGCCGGGCGGAGCGGATCACCAACCCGGACCGCCCGACCAACCCGGCGCTCTTCCAGGGCGTGAGCGCCGACGGCCGGTACGTGCTGTACACACAGCTCGTCCCGCGCAGCTCGAACGGCGTCACGTGGGTGCACGACCGCCGCACCGGCGCCGAGGAGCGGGTGAACGTCAAGGCGGACGGCTCCCCCGCACCGAGGTACGCCCTGCCCGCGACGCTCTCCGCGGACGGTCGCACCGTCGCCTTCCAGAACTGGGACGAGGACCTGGTCCCCGGCGGCGGCCCGGACGCGTCCGACATCTACGTCCGCGACCTGCGGACCGACATCACCCGCCGGATCGACGCCGGTCCCGACGGCGAGAGCATGCCCGACCGTCCCGTGGTCAGCGCGGACGGCCGCTATGTCGGCTACGAGGCCACCCCGCGACTGCCCGACGGAACGCTCGGCCCGGCCAACATCTACCTCCGCGATCTGCGCACCGGGTCCACCCGCCTGGTCAGCGAGGCCGTCGGCGGCGGGCCGGTGACGGACGCGAGCGTGTGGCTGGCGTCGGTGAGCGACGGGGCCGAGCGCCTCGCCCTCAGCAGTGCCTCGTCCCAGCTCGTCGCCGGCGACACCAACGGGGTGAGCGACGGCTTCGTCCGCCACCTGCGGTGATCAGCACAGTGCTCGCATCCTGAGACGGACGGTGAGCACGGGGGCGACTTGTGCCAGACTGCCCCCGTGCTCTCGTTCGCCATGATTATTGGCAGCAGGCGCGCCGGTCCGCAGTGACCGCCACGTACGACCAGGTACGGGCGGACACCGTCGTCCTCGACCCGCGCGCAGACCTCTCGCACCCGCGAGAGGTTTTTCTGTTTCCCGGCCCACCAGCAGCCGGGCGGAGAGCGTGAGGGACCATAGGTGGGGCGGTGGAACCGGTCATTCCGGTAGACCGAGATCCAACACAGGAGCCTTACGACCATGACGGTAACCAGCGAACTCGACGACTCGTTCCACGTCTTCGACACCACCCTGCGCGACGGCGCCCAGCGGGAGGGCATCAACCTCACCGTCGCCGACAAGCTGGCCATCGCACGGCACCTGGACGACTTCGGCGTGGGCTTCATCGAGGGCGGCTGGCCCGGCGCCAACCCGCGGGACACCGAGTTCTTCGCCCGCGCCCAGCAGGAGATCACTTTCAAGCACGCCCAGCTGGTCGCCTTCGGCGCCACCCGCCGCGCGGGCGGCAAGGCGTCCGAGGACCCGCAGGTCAACGCGCTCCTGGAGTCCGGCGCCCCGGTGATCACCCTCGTCGCCAAGTCCCACGACCGGCATGTCGAGCTCGCCCTGCGCACCACCCTGGACGAGAACCTGGAGATGGTCCGCGACACGGTGTCCTACCTGAGCGCGCAGGGCCGCCGCGTCTTCGTCGACTGCGAGCACTTCTTCGACGGCTACCGCGCCAACCCCGAGTACGCGAAATCCGTCGTACGCACCGCCTCCGAGGCCGGCGCCGACGTCGTGATCCTCTGCGACACCAACGGCGGCATGCTCCCCGCCCAGGTCCAGGCGGTCGTCTCCACCGTCCTCGCCGACACCGGCGCCCGGCTCGGCATCCACGCCCAGGACGACACCGGCTGCGCGGTCGCCAACACCCTCGCCGCGGTCGACGCGGGCGCGACCCACGTCCAGTGCACGGCCAACGGCTACGGCGAGCGCGTCGGCAACGCCAACCTCTTCCCGGTGGTGGCGGCCCTGGAGCTGAAGTACGGCAAGAAGGTCCTCCCCGACGGTCACCTCCGCGAGATGACCCGCATCTCGCACGCCATCGCCGAGGTCGTCAACCTCACCCCCTCCACCCACCAGCCGTACGTCGGCGTGTCCGCCTTCGCGCACAAGGCCGGCCTGCACGCCTCCGCGATCAAGGTCGACCCGGACCTGTACCAGCACATCGCCCCGGAACAGGTCGGCAACACGATGCGCATGCTGGTCTCCGACATGGCGGGCCGCGCCTCGATCGAGCTCAAGGGCAAGGAACTAGGCATCGACCTGGGCGGCGACCGCGAACTGGTCGGCCGGGTCGTCGAGCGGGTCAAGGAGCGCGAGCTCCAGGGCTACACCTACGAGGCGGCGGACGCGAGCTTCGAACTCCTCCTGCGCACCGAGGTCGAGGGCAAGCCCCTGAGCTACTTCCAGGTCGAGTCCTGGCGGGCGATCGTCGAGGACCGCCCCGACGGCAGCCACGCCAACGAGGCCACGGTCAAGCTCTTCGCCAAGGGCGAGCGCATCGTCGCCACGGCCGAGGGCAACGGCCCGGTCAACGCCCTGGACCGGGCACTCCGGGTGGCCCTGGAGAAGATCTACCCACAGCTCGCCAAGCTGGACCTGGTCGACTACAAGGTCCGCATCCTGGAGGGCGTGCACGGCACCCAGTCCACGACCCGCGTGCTGATCTCCACGTCCGACGGGGCGGGGGAGTGGTCGACGGTCGGCGTCGCCGAGAACGTCATCGCGGCGTCGTGGCAGGCCCTGGAGGACGCGTACACGTACGGCCTGCTGCGGGCCGGGGTGACACCGGCCGAGTAGGCCGAACGGACCCCGCCGCCGCCCCCCGGCCCCGTCGTCCACGGCACAGTGGAGCCATGGACGACAAGGACACAGACGCCAGGCACTTCCTCGGCCGGGGGCAGGTGGCGCCGCGCCTGCCCGCCCAGGACCTGGAGCGGGCCCGGCGCTTCTACGCCGAGAAGCTCGGTCTGGAACCCGTCGACGAACGCCCCGGCGGGCTGCTGTACCGGTGCGGGGGCACGGAGTTCGCCGTGTACCAGTCGACGGGTGCCTCCCCCGGCACCTTCACCCAGATGGGATGGCAGGTCGAGGACGTCGAGGCGGTGGTCGCGGAACTCAGGCGGCGCGGCGTCGAGTTCGAGGAGGTCGACGTGCCCGGCCTGCGCACGGTCGACGGCATCGCCGACATCGACGGGCACTACCCGAGCAAGGGCTTGCGCGGTGAGCGCGCCGCCTGGTTCCACGACAGTGAGGGCAACCTGCTGGGCGTGGGCGAGCCGTACGCCTGAGGGTGCGCCCGGACGCTACTGAAGACGCCACTTCTGGTTGGCGGCGCCCGTGCAGCTCCAGATCTGTGCACGGGCGCCGTTCGCCGAGGAGTTACCGGTCACGTCCAGACACTTGTTGGCGGCACGGTTGACCACATCGCCCGTCGACGCGTTGTACGACCACTGCTGGGCACCCGAGCCGTTGCAGTCGTACAACTGCACCTGCGCCCCGTCGGCCGTAGAGCCGGCCGTGACGTCAAGGCACTTGCCCAGCGCCCGCACCGACCCGTCGGCCTGCACGGTCCACCGCTGGGCACCCGAGCCGTTGCAGTCGTAGAGCTGCACCGCGGCACCGTTCGCAGACGAACCGCCCGCGACATCGAGGCACTTGTTCGCGAGGCCCACGAAGGCCCCCGACTGCGACGGGCCCTCGGCCTGCGTCCCGGACCAGGTGAAGGTCGCCGACGTCTTGCCGGGCAGCGAGTAAGTGGCGTGCTGCGAACCCCAGTTGATCGTGACGGTCTTCGCGGCCGAAGCGTCGTTGTAGGCGATCAGGGCCTTGGACCCGTCAGGGTTGCGCCACGCCACGTTCGGCACCGACGAAGACGCCGTGGACGCGACCCGCTGCGCACCGGGCTTCACGAACTTCGTCAGATGGCCCATCGTGTAGTACTCGACGGTGTAGTCGACCTGCCCGTGCCGCGAGTCACCGTTGTGCACGGTGATGAAACCGTCGCAGGTCCCGCAGCCACCGTTGTGCGGCCCCCGGTTCTGGTCCACCGCGAGCGACCACTTCGTCACCGACTTCGCCCAGTTCCGGGTGTAGTCGATGATGTTCATCATGTCCTCGCGCTGCTGGTGCGCGATCCAGGTGCCGCCCGAGTGCTCGGTGCCGAAGGCGTCCAGCTGCGGATACTGGTTGTGCACCTGCGTCTGCTTGGCCACGTCGCCGCCGTACCCGTGCCAGGCGATCCCGCCGAAGTTCGGATGGTTCCGCACCGCCGAGTCGTCGACCGTCTGGGCCGCGTAGGCGTCGTAGGTGTCCCAGTTCCAGTCGTGCGCCAGCACCTTCGTCGACAGGCCGGCGTTCTGCAGCTTCGGTAGCAGTTCGTTCTTGGTGAAGTACGCGAGGCCGCTCCCGTTCCAGCTCATCGAGGGATACCCCGAGCAGCAGGTCGGCTCGTTCTGCGCGGTGAGGTACGCGATCGGGACGCCCTGGGCCTGGTAGGCCTGCACATACTTCACGAAGTACGAGGCGTACGCGCCGTAGTTCTCCGCCTTCAGCCAGCCGCCGTTGAGCTGCCCGTTGTCCTTCATCCAGGCGGGCGCCGTCCACGGTGAGGCCATCACGGTGAGCCCCGGGTTGAGCTGACGCGCCTGCTTGGTCAGCGGCACGACGTCCTGGAGATCGTGTGCGATCGAGAACTCGGACAGATCCGGATCGGTCTGCCCGGCCGGCACGTCGTCGTAGGTGTAGCCGAAGCGGGCGAGGTCCGAGCCGCCCATGGGATTGCGCAGGAACGACAGCCCGATGCCCTCCGTCGGGGAGAACAGCTTGCGCATCGTGTCGTCCTTCGTGGCCTGCGACAGCGCCCCGCTGCCGTCCATCAGCCAGGCCGCGGTGTCCGTGAAGGACGCGCCGCCGCCGGTGAAGGTCTGGTAGCGGGTGTTCTCGTCGACGGTGATGTTCTCGCCACCGCCGCCGGAGCCGGCCTGGAAGG
The DNA here is from genome assembly GCF_042795335.1 of Streptomyces sp. NPDC056479. Lineage (NCBI taxonomy): Bacteria > Bacillati > Actinomycetota > Actinomycetes > Kitasatosporales > Streptomycetaceae > Streptomyces > Streptomyces sp. NPDC056479. The sequence continues at coordinate 312,274 of NZ_JBHTRZ010000007.1, forward strand.
CGAACGGCGTCTGCTGCTGGAGCCCGCGGACCACATGGCGGCCGCCGGAGTCGTCCGTCGTGGTGAGCCAGGCGGTGACCTGTTCACCCGCGGCCTGCGCGGGCGTGGCCGCCGAGAAGCCGGCCGAGGTGAGGAGCCCGGCGAGGAGCAGGCCGAGCGTCCGAGTGGATCTCCTCATGGAGCGCCGCCCTTCTGGGGTGGGGGATAGGGGGCGTGCGAGGCGTGAGTAAATGACGGCTTCGTATACGCGTCAAGGGGTCGCGCGTTCACGAGATGAAGGGACAACGCCGCGGATCCGGCCAGGACTTGAGGGCGTACCGGTTCTGACGTGAAGTCTTGACGCCAAACCGCGCCCCCAGTTAACTCAAGGCGTGAGGTAAGTCATAAGTGAACCATGAGAGTCGAGGGACGTTCCATGCGAAGAACCGCCCTGCTCGTCTCCGCCGCCCTCTTCACCACCCTGCTCCCGCTCACCGCGGCCGGCCCCGCGTCCGGCGCCGACGACCCCGCCCCGGTCTCCGTGGACCGCTTCGAGGGCGAGGTACCCTTCGCGCGCCCGCCCGCCGAGGGCCTCTTCACCTGGGGCGGCGACAGCGACGACCCGCCCGCCCTGACGCTGACCGCCCGCGACGACGCGCCCGAGGGCGAGAAGGTGCTCACCGGCGCCTACGACATCAGCGGCTACGGCGGCTTCACCCACGACTTCGCCTCCGCCGAACCCGCCCACGACTGGTCCGCCCACAAGGGGATCCGCTTGTGGTGGGACGGCCGCAACAACGGCAGGAAGATCCCCTTCGAGCTCAAGGACGGCGGCGCCAACGGTGAGGCCTCCGAGCTCTGGACGACGTCGTTCACCGACGACTTCAGCGGCTGGAAACAGATCGAGCTGCCCTTCACCGACTTCACCTATCGCACGGACTACCAGCCCGTCGGCGGCATCGACCACATCCTCGGCCTCACCGAGACCTGGGGCTATTCCGTCACCCTCCCCGTCGGCGGCAAGGGCGAATTCGCCATGGACGGCGTGGAGTTGTACGGCAAGGCCGACCAGTCGCTGCGCGCCTCCGTCACCACCGACGCCGCCGTCCACGCGGTGCGCGAGGGCGGCACGGCGGCCGTGAAGATCTCGGTCGCCACCACCGGGTCCGCCCCGCTCGACGAGCCCGTGACGGTCACGTACGAGACCACGGGCGGCACCGCGGACTCCGGCCAGGACTACACGCCGGTCAGCGGCACGCTCACCTTCCCCACCGGCACCGTCTCCGGCACCTCGCGCACCGTCCGGGTGCCCACCCTCAAGGACCGGTCCGCCGAGCCCGCCGAGACCGTCCCGCTGAAGCTGACGGTCACCGGCGCCAAGGCCCCCGCCGAGACCCCGCAGGTGGTGGTCGACGCGCACGGACTGCCGTATCTGAACCGCGAGTTGCCGGTGAGCAAGCGCGTCGCGGACCTCCTGTCGCGGATGTCCCTGGCGGAGAAGGCCGGGCAGATGACCCAGGCCGAGCGCGGCGCCATCGGCAACGGGGGCGACGTCGCCGCCTACGCCCTCGGCTCGCTGCTCTCCGGCGGCGGTTCGACACCGACGCCCAACACCCCGCAGGCCTGGGCCAGGATGATCGACGGCTTCCAGTTGCGGGCGCAGGCCACCCGCTTCCAGATCCCGCTGATCTACGGCGTCGACGCGGTGCACGGCCACAACAACCTGGCCGGCGCGACGATCATGCCGCACAACATCGGACTCGGCGCGACCCGAGACCCGCGCATCGCCTACCGGGCCGGAGCGGTCACGGCCGCCGAGACCCGGGCCACCGGCATCCCCTGGGACTTCGCGCCCTGCCTGTGCGTGACACGGGACGACCGATGGGGACGGGCGTACGAGTCGTTCGGTGAGGATCCGGCCCTCGTCGAGTCGATGGAGACGATCATCCAGGGCCTCCAGGGCGCCGCGAACGGCAAGGACCTCAAGGACGACGACAAGGTCCTCGCCACCGCCAAGCACTTCGTCGGCGACGGCGGCACCGGCTACGGCTCCTCCACCAACGGCACCTACACCATCGACCAGGGCGTCACCAAGGTCACCCGGCAGCAGCTGGAGGCCGTCCACCTGGCGCCGTACCAGAACGCCGTCGACCGAGGCGTCGGCACGGTCATGCCGTCCTACTCCTCGCTCGACCTCATCGGCGACGGCCAGGGCCCGGTCAAGATGCACGCCCGCGCCGGCATGATCAACGGCGTGCTCAAGGACCGCATGGGCTTCGACGGCTTCGTCATCAGCGACTGGAACGGCATCGACCAGATCCCCGGCGACTACGCGAGCGACGTGCGGACGTCGGTCAACGCCGGCGTCGACATGGTCATGGCCCCCTACGCCTACAAGGACTTCCACTCGGCCCTCGTCGCCGAGGTGCGGGCCGGGCGTGTCAGCGAGCAGCGGATCGACGACGCCGTGTCCCGCATCCTCACCCAGAAGTTCCGGCTGGGGCTCTTCGAGAAGCCGTACGCCGACACGAGCGGCGCGGCGAAGATCGGGTCCGCCGGACACCGGGCCGTGGCACGGCAGGCGGTGGCGGAGTCGCAGGTGCTGCTGAAGAACACCGACGGGCTGCTGCCCCTGAGGAAGTCGCAGAAGGTGTACGTCGCCGGATCCAACGCCGACGACATCGGCAACCAGAGCGGCGGCTGGACGATCACCTGGCAGGGCTCGTCCGGCGACATCACGCCCGGCACGACGATCCTGGAGGCGATGCGTGAGAACTCCGCGCGGCTGACGTACTCCAAGGACGCCTCCGAGGCCCTGACCGGTTACGACGTCGGCGTGGTCGTCGTCGGAGAGACCCCGTACGCCGAGGGCGTCGGTGACGTCGGCAACGGCCATGACCTTCGACTGAGCGCCGCCGACCGGGCCGCCGTGGACAAGGTGTGCGGCGCGATGAGGTGCGCGGTGCTGGTCGTCTCCGGGCGCCCGCAGCTGATCGACGACGAGGCGCTGGCCGGTATCGACGCTCTGGTCGCCTCCTGGCTGCCGGGCACGGAGGGCGACGGCGTCGCGGACGTCCTCTACGGCAGGCGGCCCTTCACCGGACAGCTCCCCGTGACCTGGCCGAAGAGCGAGGCACAGCTGCCGATCAACGTCGGGGACGCGTCGTACGACCCGCGGTTCCCGTACGGCTGGGGCCTGACCACGCTGACCAAGGTGCCCCAGGGCGGTGCCGCGACCCTGAAGGCGCTCGGCATCGCGGCCCGGGCCGCCGAGAAGGCCGGGGCCGAGGAGGCGGGCCGCGCGCTCGTCACCAAGGCACGGCTGATCGTCCAGCGGGAGGCCACCGGCGCGGGGATCACCGAGGCGGTGGCGAAACCCTTCGCCGAAGCCGACCATCTCCTGCTGACGGGCCGGTACGGGGCGGCGGTGGAGAGGCTGAGCGCGGCGTACCGCGCGGCCTGAGCCGCCGTACGGCACGCGGCGGGATGCCGTGGGGCCGCCGGTCCCGGTGGGATTCCAGCCACCGGGACCGGCGCCTTCGCCCGTCCCATCAGGTAGCGTCGAAGTATGAGGACTCCGCTCTTCCGGGGCCTCATGCGCTCGCTGATCGTGCCGGTCGCCGCGGCAATCGCGGTGCTCATGGCAGGCGCGCCCGGCGCACATGCGGCCACGGACCTTTCACAGGTCGCCGAGGCGCTGCGCGACGGTCCCGTGTATGTGGACCCCGACGCCTCGGACCAGTTGTCGTCGGCGGACGCCGAAGCGCTCGCCGACAAGATCGAGGACGCCGACAAGCCGGTCTTCGTCGCCGTCCTCCCCGCCGACCAGCCGACCAAGAACCTCCTGCTGAACCTCCGTACCGAGACCGGTGTCACCGGTCTGTACGGCGTCCGGGTCGGCGATCGCTTCGACGCGGCGGCCGACGCCTCGGTGATGTCCCGGCAGGCGGTGGACAACCTGGTCACCTCCGTGCAGTCCGCCGGTGATCCCAAGGCCCAGCTGAACGACTTCGTCGACGCGGCGCTGCGCAATGTGCGCGGCACGGCACCGGCCAGCTGGAGCGACGGCGGCGGCTCGGGCGTGGACGTCGGCGGTCTGGTCGCCGTCGGGGCGGTGCTGGTGGCGGGCGGCGCGGGCGGATACGCGCTGGTCCGGCGCAACCGGCGGCGCCACGAGCGGGAGCAGCGGGCGGCGCTGGAGAAGCTGCGGGTGGTGGTCGACGAGGACATCACCGCCTTCGGCGAGGAACTGGACCGTCTGGACTTCCACCCGGCGGAGGCCGGCGCCGACGACGCGATGCGCGCGGACTACGAGCGTGCCCTGGACTCCTACGACCAGGCGAAACGGCTGATGGACTCGGCCCGCAAACCTCAGGACGTCAGAGCGGTCAGCCAGGCCTTGGACGACGGCCGCTTCTCCCTCACCCAGCTCGCCGCCCGGCGGGAGCACCAGCCCCTGCCGCAACGCCGGCCGCCGTGCTTCTTCGACCCCCGGCACGGCCCCTCGGTGGCCGACGAGACCTGGACGCCGCCCGGCGGCACCGCCCGCGAGGTCCCGGTCTGCGCGGCCGACCGCACCCGCCTCGCCGACGGCCGCGACCCCGTGATCCGCGAGGTCGACACCGAGTACGGCCGCCGCCCGTACTGGGACGCCGGCCCGGCCTACGGCCCTTGGGCGGGCGGCTACTTCGGCGGCGGCATCCTCCCCGGCCTCCTCATCGGCACCCTGCTCGGCAGCGCGATGGCCACCCCGGCCTACGCGGCCGACTACGGCGCGGGCTACGGCTACGGCACCGGCGGGTACGAGGGCGGCGACGTCTCCGGCGCGGACTTCGACACCGGGGACTTCGGGGGCGGGTTCGACGGCGGAGGGTTCGGCGGCGGGGACTTCGGCGGGGGAGGGTTCTGACGGGACCGGCACGCCGGGTGACAGGACTCCCGGCGCGGCGGTTCAGCGAGGCCGGCCGGTGTTGAGTCGGGCGGCCTGACGGGTCAGGTGGTCGCGCTCGGCGAGGTTGGGGGCCTGCCCGGCCGCCTCGGCATACAGCCGCGCCGCCGTCGTCAGATCGCCGGCGCGTTCGTGGAGGTAGGCCGCCACCGCGGTGTGGCGGGGCAGGGAGTCGTCCAGTGCCGCGAGCGCCGCCAGCCCGGCGCGCGGCCCGTCGGCCTCGCCCACGGCCACCGCCCGGTTGAGCCGGACGACGGGGCTGTCGGTGAGGCGCGCGAGTTCGTCGTACCACTCGACGATCTGCACCCAGTCGGTCTCCTCGGCGGTGGGCGCGTCGGCGTGCAGCGCGGCGACGGCGGCCTGGGCCTGGAACTCGCCGAGGCGGTCGCGGGCCAGGGCCGCCTGCAGGATCTCGACCCCCTCGGCGATCGCCGCGGTGTCCCACCGGCCGCGGTCCTGCTCGGCGAGCGGCACCAGGCTGCCGTCGGACGCGGTCCGGGCGGCGCGCCGGGCGTGGTGCAGCAGCATCAGGGCGAGCAGCCCCCGGACCTCGGGATGGTCGATCGCGGCCGCGAGCTGCCGAGTGAGCCGGATGGCCTCGGCGGCGAGATCGACGTCGCCGGAGTAGCCCTCGTTGAAGACCAGGTAGAGGACGCGCAGCACGGTGGCGACGTCGCCCGGCCGGTCGAACCGCACGCCGGAGACGGTGCGCTTGGCCCGGCTGATGCGCTGCGCCATCGTCGCCTCGGGCACCAGGTACGCCCGGGCGATCTGGCGGGTGGTCAGCCCGCCGACGGCGCGCAGCGTGAGCGCGACCGCGGACGACGGGGTCAGCGACGGGTGGGCGCACAGGAAGTAGAGCTGGAGCGTGTCGTCCGCCGCGGACGCGGGGCCGGGCGCAGGCTCGTCGTCGACGAGGTCCTCCCGCCGGCGGCGGGCCACGTCCGCCCGGGTCGCGTCGAGGAATTTGCGCCAGGCCACGGTGACCAGCCAGCCCTTCGCATCCCGCGGCGGGTCGTCCGGCCACACGCGGACGGCCTCGATCAGTGCGTCCTGCACGGCGTCCTCGGCCGCCGCGAAGTCGGCTCCGCGGCGGACGAGGACGGCGAGCACGCTGGGCGTAAGGCTCCGCAGCAGAGCCTCATCCATGGAAGGCGCAGTCCGAGATGGTGGGCGGCGCGCCCAGGAACGGGCGCAGCTCCAGCCACTCGTGGATCGGCTTCCCGCCCGCCCCGGGAGCGGCGGACAGTTCGCCGGCCAGCTCGACGGCACGCTCGTGGCTGTCGACGTCGATGACCATCCAGCCGGCGATGAGGTCCTTGGTCTCGGCGAACGGGCCGTCGGTGACCGGCGGGCGCCCCTCACCGTCGTACCGGACCCACGTCCCCTCGGGGGCGAGCGCCTGACCGTCGACGAACTCGCCGGTCTTCTCCAGCCGGGCCGCGAAGTCGTTCATGTACTGCACGTGTGCCGAGATCTCCTCCGGCGTCCACTGGTCCATGGGGATGTCGTTCACCGCTGCCGGGGCGCCGCGGTAGTGCTTGAGCAACAGGTACTTGGCCATGGTGGTCTCCTCGGTGCTGTGCGACCCATTGTGGTCGCGCTCACCCCGGGGACGGAGCCGGGCACGGGTTCTCGACATCGTCGCCGGAATTTCTTCCAGCGAGTCCGTGCGAAGGGATCCGAGGCACGGCACGGGCCCGGCGTCCGAGGACACCGGGCCCGTGAAAGTGGCAGGTCGGAACCGCCGGGAGGTCAGAGCGAGGACGCCGCCGAGGCGATCGCGGAGGCGAAGGTGGAGACCTCGGTGTAGACGCCGGGGGCGTTCGGGCGGGCGCAGCCTATGCCCCAGCTGACGATGCCGACCTGGATCCAGGCGTTGCTCGCGTCGCGGCGGAACATCGGGCCGCCGGAGTCGCCCTGGCAGGTGTCGACGCCGCCGGACGGGAGGCCGGCGCAGATCTCCTCGTTGGCGATGAGGCCGCTGTAGCCGCTGTAGGAGCGGCACTGGGCGTCGCTGACGAACGGCACGTTGGCCTTGAGCATGTACCGCTGCTGGGCACCGCCCTCACGGGCCGCGCCCCAGCCGGCCACGGTGAAGGTGCCGGTGTTGTACTGCGAGGTGGTGGCGATCTTCAGCGTCGGCAGGTTGATCGGCTGGGCGAGCTTGATGAGCGCCCAGTCCTTGCCGTCGCCGTTGTAGCCGGGGGCCCGGTACACGTACGTGGAGCGGACCTGCACCCGGCCGCTGGTGGACTGGAGGTCCACGACGCCTGCGGTGGCGGTGATGGAGGTGTTGGCGCCGGTCGAGCCCACACAGTGCGCGGCGGTGAGCACGATCTGCTGGGTGTAGAGCGCGCCGCCACAGCCCATGGAGAGCCGGACCATGAACGGGAACTCGCCCTGCGAGGCACGGGTTCCGCCGACGACGCGCGAGTCGGCGGCCTGCGCGGCCGAGACGGGCTGAAGGCTGACGATCGCGAGAGCGGCGGCGCCGAGGGCCGCGCATCTCTTGAGCGCGGTGAGGAGCTTCTTCAACGTGATGCCTTCCGTGGGGGGTTGGACATGCGAACGTGGAGAAAGCGCTGAAATGTCGGGGGCATGCCAAGCAGGGGAGTGAACGTCTACTGGCATGCGCCGGTCAATTCCTTTGCTGGATTATGGGAATCCTGTGACCGCCCCCACAAGGGGCCAATTCCGGCCATGCCCGTTCAGGCGCGGGGTCCCCCACCCGGGCATCGCCGGGCGTACCGCTCCCCGGCGGCATGCCACCAGCCGGGCGGCGAGGGGCCGTTGACGACACAGGTCGGCTGTTCGGGGTGCAGCCCGAGCCGCCGGAGGGCACCGGCGTTCACCTGGACCGTGATCCACGCACGCCAGTGCCCGTCGGCCCCGGGCGCACACACCCGATCCCAGCGGACCTCGCCCGCTGTGAACGGCATCCAGTCGATCCCGCGGTCACGCAGTCAGGCGCGCGCGGCGGCCAGGGGGTGGAGGCTCCCCTTCTCGATCTCGTACGAGGCGACGGCGACCCAGGCGGAACCGGGGCGGGAGGTGGCGGTCATGCGGACGATGATGCCCGAGCGCGACCCCCGGCCGCGCGCTCATTTCGCCGTGCGGCCAGACCGTGCGCCGAGCCCGCCGTCACCAGCGCCACCGCGACCAGTACGGCACTGACCCACAGCGGCGACCGGTATCCGAGCCCCGCCCCGATCGCCGTACCGCCGAGCCAGGGGCCCAGCGCCGCGCCCACGTTGAACGCGGCCGTCGCGAAGCCGCCGGCCAGGGTGGGGGCGCCCGGCGCGGCGTACAGCGCCTGCGAGATGAGCGTGGACCCGACCCCGAAGGACAGGGCGCCCTGCACGAGGACGAGCCCGAGCGTCACGGCCGGCGTCCCGGCGCCGAGCGCGAAGGCACCCCACCCGAGAAACAGGGCGCCACCGCCCCGGAACAGCACGGCAGCGGCCCGGCGATCGGCGAGCCGGCCCCCGACCCCGACGCCCACGAACGACCCCGCGCCGAACAGCGCGAGCACGACGGGCACCCAGCCGCTCTCCAGTCCCGTCACCCTGGTGACCAGGGGCGCCAGATAGGTGAAGGAGCAGAAGGTGGCCCCGTTCACCAGAGCGCCCAGCAGCAGGGTCAGCCGGAGCCGGGGGCTGCGCAGCGACCGCAGTTCACCCCGTAGCGCGGAACGCTCCGAGTCGGCCGCACCGCCGGGCACGGACCACACCACGGCCACCACGGCGGGCAGGGGCAGCAGCGCCACGGCCCAGAACGCCGCACGCCAGCCCCAGAGTTGACCGAGCAGCGCCCCTGCCGGCACTCCCACCACACAGGCCACTGTGATCCCGCCGAGCAGCGTGGACGTGGCTCGCCCCTTGGCCTCCGGCAACACCATCCGTACGGCCGTGACGAGGGCGACGGCCAGGAACCCGGCGCTGGCGAGCGCGCCGACGACACGGGTGACGACCAGCACGCCGAAGCTGTCGGTCACCGCCCCCACGACATGGACGGCGAGAAACACCGCCAGAAACCCCAGCAGCGCCCCGCGCCGGGACCACCGCCGCGCGAGCCAGGCCATGAGCGGCGCCCCGGCCGCCATCCCCACGGCGAAGGCCGAGGTGAGCGCACCGGCCGAGGGCACGGAGACCCCCAGATCCCGGGCGATGTCCGGCACCAGCCCGGACAGCATGAACTCGGACGTCCCCTGTGCGAACACGGCGACGCCCAGCAGAAGTAGAGCGAACGGCATGAAGAAACTCCGCAACCCGAAGTCGAAGTCGAAAACGGCACGTGGAACGGCCGTCCGGCGGCGGAGTGAGCCCGGAAGCGGAAGTGAACGCTGATCAGCCCGACATCACCTGCGGCCACCGGAGAGCCGGTGGCCGGAGTCTGGAGGCTTCGGGGCTGGACACGGAGGCAGGCTATGCGGGTCCCGCAGCCGGGAGCCACCGGTTTTCGGGCGGGACACATCGCCGCCGCGATGCACGACGCCCACGGCCACGAGGCCGACGAACAGGCCGAGAGCGGTCTGCACGCCGAACGGCTCACCGAACATCAGCGCTCCCCAGACCGCCGTGACCGGGGCCATGAGGAACATCAGCGTATTGACCTCGGTGACCCCGGAGCGCCGCAGGATGATCCAGTACAGCCCGTAGCCGCCGAAGGTGGACAGGGCGACGAGCCAGCCGATCGAGGTCCAGAACGCGGCCTCGGCGGGCGGCTCGGCGGCACCGGTGCTCAGGGCGAACACCGTGAACAGCACGGCGCTGGTGGCGCAGTGGACGGTCATCGCCACGCCGGGCGGGACCGGCGCACGGGAGCGGCTCTCCAGGAACGTGGCCGCCACCAGCGAGAGCATGCCGAGGAACGGGACGAGATAGGCCCACGGGGCGACGCCCGTCGCCGCCCCGGCGTCGGCGGCGGTGACGATGACGACGCCGCTCACCCCCAGGCCCAGACCGAGCCACTGCCGGCGCGAGACGTACTGCCCCAGCAGGGGTCCGGCCAGTGCCCCGGCGACGAGGGGCTGGACCCCGTCGATCAGGGCCGTGGTGCCGCTGGAGACGCCGAGCTGGATCGCGTAGTAGACGGTGAGCAGATAGCCGCTCTGCGACAGCACCCCGATCACGGCCTGCCGTGCGACGTCCCGCGCGGTGAGGCCCCGCCACGCCGCGCGCCCCACCAGGGCGGCGACGCCGATCAGGATCACGGCGAGCGGCAGGAAGCGCCACATCAGGATCGTCACCGCGGGCGCGCTCCCCGCGCCGAGCTTGGCCCCGATGAACCCGGAGCTCCAGCACAGGACGAAGGCGAGGGACAGGAGGGCGTGCACGTCAAGCACCTCCACTAGACCGATCGGTATACATGCTCGTACCAAAAATTATACAGATCGGTATACTTTTGATCCATGGACACCTCAGCGACCCCGCAGCGCGTCACGATGACGCGTGCCGCACGGCGCATCCTGGAGGCCGCCGAGCGGCTGTTCTACGAGCGCGGCATTCATGCCGTCGGCGTGGATCTCATCGCCGCGGAGGCGGGGGTGACCAAGAAGACCCTCTACGACCGCTTCGGCTCCAAGGAGCGGATCGTCGTGGAGTACCTGACGGGCCGCGACGAGCGCTGGCGTGCCTTCCTCGCCCGGTACCTCGACGACCATCTCGACCCGGTGCCCGCGACTCCGCGGGCCCGCGTCCTGGCCGTGTTCGACGCCTCGCGCGCATGGTCGGCGGAGTACGGCTCCAAGGGGTGCAGCATGGTCAACGCCCACGCCGAGATCAGCGACCCCGCCCACCCCGCGTTCCCGGTCATCGCCGGGCAGAAGGAATGGATGCTCTCCCTGTTCACCCGCCTCGCCGGGGACCTCGACCCGGACGCCGCGGACCGCCTGGGCCGGACGCTCATGCTCCTTCACGAGGGGGCCCTCGTGGCCCACGGCCTGAAGGTCTTCCCGGATCCGATCGCGCACGCCCGCGATCAGGCGGCGGCTCTCCTGCCGGTACCGGAAAAGCAGCCATGAGCCCGCCGTCCCGGCCGCCGCGGCGAAGGTGAGCGCTCAAAGCCCCCGGCCTAGACTGAAGGCGGCACGGGGAACGGGAGCCGACCCGGGAGGGCGCGATGTTCCGGCACACGCGACTGCCAGGTGAATCCGCGGAGTACCTCGCCGCCCGCGAGGAACTGCGCCTAGCCGAGATCGAGTTGATGCGCCAGGGCGAGGAAGTCGCCGTCCGTCGGCGCGCTCTCCCGCCGGGGCCGCCGGTCGACGACTACGTCTTCCTGGAAGGCCCCGCCGACCTCGACGCCGGCGACGAACCCGTCCGCGAGGTGAGGCTGAGCGAGCTGTTCACCGCCCCCGAACGGCCGCTGCTCATGTACCAGTTCATGTACGGCAAGGCGGATACCGACCCCTGCCCGATGTGCACCATGTGGATCGACGGCTTCAGCAACATCGGCCACCACGTCACGCGCAATGCCGACTTCGTCATCGCGGCGGCCGCCGACCCGCCCGTCCTGCGGCAGCACGCCCGCAGCCGTGGGTGGCACCGACTGCGGCTGCTGAGCTGCGGCGGCAGCACGTTCAAGTACGACACGGGCAGCGAGGACAAGGATGGCGCACAGGACTCCACCGTTTCCGTGTTCACCCGCGACGCCGACGGCACGCTCCGCCACTTCTACTCCGTGCATCCCCGCATGTCCGACGACATCGGCGAGCGGGGCATCGACCTGCTGGCCCCCGTCTGGAACCTCCTGGACCTGCTCCCGCAGGGACGCGGCGGCTGGTACCCGAGCGTGGCCTACTGACCCGGGATCCGAGCCCGCCGATGGAGGACGGTTTCTGACCTACTTCGCCCCTACGTTTCCGTCATGAGCCCCCACCGCGACCCGGAACCCCGCGCCTTCGCATCAGCCGTCGCCCTCGACACCTGGCTGACCGGCCACCCGGCCCCGCACCCCGGCCTCTGGGTGAAGGTCGCCAAGAAGGACTCCGGAATCCCCTCCGTCACTGCCGCCGAGGTCAATGACGTGGCCCTGTGCCACGGATGGATCACCGGGCAGCGCAAGGGACTCGACGCGTCGTACTACACGCAGCGCATCACCCCGCGCCGGGCCGGCAGCCTCTGGTCGATGGTCAATGTGCGGCGGGTGGCGGAACTGGCCGCCGAAGGGCGGATGCGCCCCTCGGGCCTCGCCGAAGTGGACGCCGCGAAGGCGGACGGGCGGTGGGAGGCGGCGTACGAGTCGCAGCGCAACGCCGAGGTCCCGGACGAGCTGGCCGCGGCGCTGGCGGAGAACCCCCGGGCCACAGCGGCCTTCGAGCAGCTGGGCAGGACCGAGCGCTACCAGCTCATGCTCGGGCTCCTGCGCGCCCGGACCCCACAGAGCCGAGCGGCTCAGGTCGTCGCGATCCTGCGGCAACTGACACAGCGCCGGTGAGTGACGGACTCACCGGCGCCATGCCATCGGGTTGCCTCAGAGAAGGCTCACGCCTTCTTGATCGCCGAGATGTCGAAGTTCAGCTTGATCTTGTCCGAGACCAGCACGCCACCCGTCTCCAGCGCGGCGTTCCAGGTCAGGCCCCACTCGGAGCGCAGGATCTCCGCCTTGCCCTCGAAGCCGACGCGCTCGTTGCCGAACGGGTCCTTCGCGGCGCCGTTGAACTCCAGGTCAATGGTGATCGGCCGGGTGGTGCCGAGGATCTCCAGGTCGCCGGTGATGCGGTAGTCGTCACCGCCGAGCGCCTCCGCCTTGGTGGAGCGGAAGGTCATCACCGGGAACTCCTCGGTCTTGAAGAAGTCCGCGCTCTTGAGGTGTCCGTCACGGTCCGCGGAGCCGGTGTCGATGCTCTCCATCTTGATGTCGAGGGACGCCGTCGACGCCGACGGGTCGTTGCCGTCAAGGTGCAGCGAGCCACTGAAGTCGAGGAACTTGCCCTTGACGTTGGTGACCATGGCGTGCCGCGCCACGAAGCCGAGAGTGGAGTGGGCCGGGTCGATCGTGTAGTCGCCGGTCAGCGCGGCCAGGTCCGGGCTGACGGCGGCGGCAGCGGCCTGGGTGGCGGCGTCGGTGGTGTCCTTGCGGTTGAAGATGCCCATGACGTAACTCCTCGGGAGGTGATGTTGAATCTTGAACTACTCAACGTGGACCACCGTAGACGTATTCCGTTCAGCATTCAACATCCGGACCGTATCTGTGGAACTACCCGCCGTCACGTGATAGGGCATGGACATGACTCCCACGCGCCGTGCCTTCCTGTACGCCGCCGCGCTCGCCGCGACCTTCGCCCACGGCGCCGCGACCCCGGCCCGAGCGGCGGATTCCGACGCGTACGACACCCTCCGCCGGCGCTGGCTCGACATCGCCCTCGGCGAGGGCTATGACCCGGCCGTGGAGCCGTACGCCGCCCGCCTGGCCGAAACCGGCACCCTCGCCCGCGGCTTCCGGGCGACCATGGCCCCCACCGCCGGCTCCCTCTGGCCCGGCCACCCCTTCGACCCGCCCGCCGGCATCACCCAGAGCTACAGCCGCCTGTGGACCATGACCCAGGCCTACGTCCAGCAGGGCACCGGATCCACCGCCGACCCGGCCCTCCTCGCCGACGTCCTGCGCGGCCTCGACCACCTCGCCGCCACCGTCTACAACCCCTCCACCACGCGCTACGGCAACTGGTGGGAATGGCAGATCGGCAGCCCTCGCCTGCTGACGGACATCACGGCCGCCCTGTACGACCACCTCACCGCGGCCCGGATCGACGCGGCCTGCGCGGCCGTCGACCACTTCATCCCGGACGCGATGCTCACCGACTACTCCGGCACCTCCACCGGCGCCAACCGCGTCGACCTGTGCCGCAGCGTCGCCCTGCGCGGCATCCTAGGCCGGGCACCGGCGAAGATCGCCCTCGCGCGGGACGCGCTCTCGCCGGTCTTCCCGTACGTCACGAAGGGCGATGGCCTGCACGCCGACGGCTCCTTCGTGCAGCACACCTGGGTCGCCTACTCCGGCACCTACGGCCAGGTCCTCCTCGACGGCCTCGGCCGCCTCTTCGCGCTGCTCGCCGGATCCGAGTGGGAGGTGACGGACCCGAACAGGCAGATCGTCCTCGACAGCGTCGAGCGCGCCTACGCGCCCCTCATCCACGACGGGTTGGCGATGGACAGCGTCAACGGCCGTGCCATCAGCCGGGGTTACCTCAAGAGCGACGACCGGCAGGTCATGCGGAGCGACCACTACCACGGACAGGGCATCATCGCCGCGATCGCCCTGCTCGCGGGCGGCGCGAGCGAGGCGGAACGGGAGCGCTGGTACGGCCGGGTCAAAGGATGGATCGAACGGGACACCGTCACACCGATCTTGAGGGCCCGTCAGTTCGACGTGGGGGACCTCGCCCGAATGCACACCGCCGCCGCGGCACCGGTCGCCGCCGCGCCCGAACCCGCCGGCCATCACCTCTTCGCCGCGATGGACCGGGCGGTGCACCGCCGGCCGCGCTTCGTCGCGAACATCGCCATGGCCAGTGACCGCATCGCCCACTACGAGTGCGGCAACGGCGAGAACCCGCGCGGCTGGCACACCGGCGCCGGGATGCTCTCCTGGTGGGCGGAGGGCCTGGGTGATCAGTACACGGACTGGTACTGGCCGACCGTCGACTGGTACCGCCTTCCCGGTACGACCGTCTCCACGCTCCGCCTCCCCGACAAGGCGGGCGGCGAGTGGGGCGTGCCCAAGCCCGCCGTGCGCTGGGTCGGCGGCGCGACCGACGGGGAGTACGCGGCGGTCGGGCAGCACCTGAAGGGCCTGGGATCGACACTCGAAGCCCGGAAGTCGTGGTTCTGCGTCGAGGACACCGTGATCTGCCTCGGCGCCGGGATCACCTGCGCCGACGGCGTCCCCGTCGAGACCGTCGTCGACAACCGCAACCTGGGGGAGGGCGGCACCCCGGCCCTCCTGCGCGGCCGAGGATGGGCCCACCTGGCGGGCCACGGCGGCTGGGTCGTGCCGTACGGCGAACTGCGCACCCTGCGCGAGGACCGCACCGGCGCCTGGGCCGACATCAACACCACCGGCACCGCCGAGCGCCGCACCCGCCGCTGGCAGACCCTCTGGCTGGACCACGGCACGGACCCGACCGACGCGGCCTACGTCTATCTGCTCATGCCCGGCGCCGGCCGCGACGAGGTGGCCGACCGCGCCGCCGACCGGAAGTGGCTGTCGGTTCTCGCCAACGACGACATGTGCCAGGCCGTCCGCGTCCCCTCCGAGGGCCTCACGGCCGCCAACTTCTGGCAGCCGGGCACGGCCGGCCCGCTCACCGCCTCCGCCGGCGCGAGTGTGCTGCTCCGCCACGGGGGCCGTACCGCTACGCTCTGCGTGAGCGAGCCGCCCCGCACGGGCGAGCCGCTGGAGATCGTCTGGGACCATCCCGTTCGGCGGGTTCTGAGGGCGGACGACTCGGTCGAGGTCCTCGCGACAGGACGCCGACTGCGGGTCCGTGTCACTCCGGGGATGGTATGCGCGACCCATCGATGTGAGGTGACTCTCGCTTGACGGCTTTGTGCGACCTCCACAACCCGCAGGCCCTCTGAGCAGTCGGAAAGGCTGCATGCGGTCCGGGTTCTGTTCAGGGGTACCAGTAAATGGGTCCGGAGACTGTACGGAGTCAACGGCTCGCTTTCGCGCGCGTCCTTCGTAAGGTCGCTACATGACCGTTTTGGATGAGGCACCGGGTGAGCCGATCGACGCCCGCGGGCGGACGGCCGAGCTGCACGAGATTCGTGCGCAGGCGCTGGCCGGCCCGAGCGAGAAGGCGACCACGGCTCAGCACGCCAAGGGCAAGCTGACCGCCCGGGAGCGCATCGAGCTGCTCCTGGACCCGGGTTCCTTCCGGGAGATCGAGCAACTGCGCCGGCACCGGGCCCAGGGCTTCGGCCTGGAGGCCAAGAAGCCGTACACCGACGGTGTCATCACCGGCTGGGGCACGGTGGAGGGCCGTACGGTCTTCGTCTACGCCCATGACTTCCGCATCTTCGGCGGCGCGCTGGGCGAGGCCCACGCCACGAAGATCCACAAGATCATGGACATGGCCATCGCGGCGGGCGCGCCGCTGGTCTCCCTGAACGACGGTGCGGGCGCCCGTATCCAGGAGGGTGTCTCGGCCCTCGCCGGCTACGGCGGCATCTTCCAGCGCAACACCAAGGCGTCCGGCGTCATCCCGCAGATCTCGGTCATGCTCGGCCCGTGCGCGGGCGGCGCTGCGTACTCGCCCGCCCTGACGGACTTCGTCTTCATGGTCCGCGAGACCTCGCAGATGTTCATCACCGGCCCCGACGTGGTCAAGGCGGTGACGGGCGAGGAGATCACCCAGAACGGCCTGGGCGGCGCGGACGTGCACGCCGAGACGAGCGGCGTCTGCCACTTCGCCTACGACGACGAGGAGACGTGCATCGCCGAGGTGCGCTACCTCATCTCGCTGCTCCCGCAGAACAACCGTGAGAACCCGCCCCGGGTGGAGCCCGCGGACGCGGCGGACCGGCGCAGCGAGGCGCTGCTCGACCTGGTCCCGGCGGACGGCAACCGGCCGTACGACATGGCCAAGGTCATCGAGGAGATCGTCGACGACGGCGAGTACCTGGAGGTCCACGAGCGCTGGGCGCGGAACATCATCTGCGCTCTGGCCCGCCTCGACGGCCAGGTGGTCGGCATCGTCGCCAACCAGCCGCAGGTGCTCGCCGGTGTCCTGGACATCGAGGCGTCGGAAAAAGCTGCGCGCTTTGTCCAGATGTGTGACGCTTTTAACATCCCGATCGTCACTTTCCTGGACGTCCCCGGGTTCCTTCCGGGTGTCGACCAGGAGCACGGCGGAATCATCCGCCACGGCGCGAAGCTGCTCTACGCCTACTGCAACGCGACCGTCCCCCGGATCTCCCTGATCCTGCGCAAGGCGTACGGAGGCGCGTACATCGTCATGGACAGCCAGTCCATCGGTGCGGACCTCACCTATGCCTGGCCGACGAACGAGATCGCCGTGATGGGCGCGGAGGGTGCGGCCAACGTCATCTTCCGCCGCCAGATCGCCGAGGCGGAGGACCCCGAGGTCATGCGGGCCCGCATGGTCAAGGAGTACAAGTCCGAGCTCATGCACCCCTACTACGCGGCCGAGCGGGGCCTGGTCGACGACGTGATCGACCCCGCCGAGACCCGCGAAGTACTCGTCAAGTCCCTGGCGATGCTCCACACCAAGCACGCCGACCTGCCGTCCCGCAAGCACGGCAACCCCCCGCAGTAACCCACCGGTACCGCTGCGGAAACCTCTTCCACGGAGACTGACACCCATGAACCTCCCTGATATCCGCGTCGAGAAGGGCCACGCCGAGCCCGAGGAAGTCGCCGCCATCACGGCGATCCTGCTCGCGCGTGCCGCCGCCCAGCCGACCGACATCGCCCCGGCCCACCGCGGCCGCGCCAAGGCCGGCTGGCGCCGCCTGGAGCGCGAGCCGGGCTTCCGCGCCCCGCACAGCTGGCGCTGACACCGAACATGAAGAAGGGGCCCCTCTCGAAGGAGAGGGGCCCCTTCCGCGCCCCTGGGGGCGCGGGGAACTGCGCGACCGGCCACCCGGCCACCCGCAGACGGCCAACAACCGTCCCAGGCGGCCCGGTGGCCGCACATCCACTACCGCAACCGTGCCATCAATGCGTGCTCGACCAGCGTGATCAGCGCTGACTTCGCGTCAGCCCGATGCCGGGCATCCGTCGTGATGATCGGAGTGTCAGGCCCGATCTGCAGAGCCTCCCGCACCTCATCGGGGTTGTACGGCTGGTTCCCGTCGAACCCGTTGAGCGCGATGACAAAAGGCAGACCCGAGTTCTCGAAGTAGTCCACCGCAGGGAAGCAGTCGGCGAGGCGCCTCGTGTCAACGAGGACGATCGCGCCGATGGCGCCGCGCACGAGGTCGTCCCACATGAACCAGAAGCGGTCCTGGCCGGGTGTACCGAAGAGGTACAGGATCAGGTCCTGGTCCAGGGTGATACGGCCGAAGTCCATGGCCACCGTGGTGGTGGTCTTGTCTCCGGTGTGGGTGAGGTCGTCGATGCCCGCGCTCGCGGACGTCATGACGGCCTCGGTGCGCAGCGGGTTGATCTCCGAGACGGCGCCGACGAACGTGGTCTTGCCCACGCCGAAGCCGCCCGCCACCACGATCTTCGCTGAGGTGGTGGAGCGGGAAGGACCGCCGCTAGAGCTTGCGAAGTCCACTGAGCACCCTTTCGAGCAGTGTCACGTCTGGCTGGCCGCCGGCGTTCTCGTCGCCGCCGGGCTGATGAATGGCGACCAGGCCTGCCTCCGCCAAGTCGGCGACGAGGATCCTGGCCACGCCGAGAGGGATCGTCAGGAGGGCGGAGACTTCCGCCACCGACTTGATCTCGCGGCAGAGGTTGCAGATCCGCTGATGCTCGGGCAGCTGGCCCTGCATCTGGTGCGGCTGCGCGGTGGTGTGCACCAGTGCCTCGATGGCGAGCTGGTAGCGCGGGCGCGTCCGGCCGCCGGTCATGGCGTACGGGCGCACCAGGGGGTTGTTCGACGCCCCGGCGGGCGCCGGCTCAGGGGTGCGTCGCTGCGGCTGCACCGGCTGGATGCGCGGGGCCGGCGGCTGGTCGTACGGCGAGGGTCCGGGACCCTGGGGTGCGTACGGCTGCCGCTGGCTCGGTGTGGAGGGGAAGTTGTAACGGTTCGGGTTCTGGGAACCGTCGTTGTGACCCTGGCCAGGGCCGTACGACCAATTACCGGACGATGAACCGCCTGGGGGTGTTGCCACTTTCTCTCCTCCTCCGACTGTGCCTGGCACCCATCATGTGGAGCCGCGTCCCGAAACCTTACGGCCACGGGACGCCAAAACGCACCGACTGTCTGTTAGTTGAGCAGGCTGCCTTGAAGCTCCGCACGCAGATCCGGCGTCAGGACCGTACCGGCACGGTCGACCAGAAGCGCCATCTCGTACCCAATGAGGCCGATGTCCGCCTCGGGGTGTGCGAGAACTGCGAGCGAGGAACCGTCGGACACGGACATGATGAAGAGGAATCCCCGCTCCATCTCCACAACTGTCTGGTTCACGCTGCCACCCTCGAAGATGCGGGAGGCGCCTGCCGTCAGAGACGTCAGACCGGAGGCGACGGCCGCGAGCTGGTCGGCGCGGTCGCGCGGAAAGCCTTCGGACATCGCCAGAAGGAGTCCGTCGGCGGAGACCACCACCGTGTGCGACACCCCGGGGGTGTTGTCCACGAAGTTGGTGATCAACCAGTTCAGGTTCTGTGCCGCCTGGCTCATCGGGCTCACACTAACGCTCCTGGTTGTAGGTGCTGTCAGGGCCGAAGCCCTGGCCGTTCGTTTCGCTGTTTGCGCTGCGTCCCCGCTGGACACCGCGGCGCAGATTGCTCAGCCTGCCCCGGACGTCCTCGGGGGCGCGGGAGACCTGTGGGCCGCCCTGGGGGGTGGATTCGGCTGCTCCCTGGACCAGGTTGGCCTTCGGGACCCGCCGCGGCAGGCCGGAGGAGGTGACCCCGCCCGCCTTGGGCTTCTTGAGCTGCGAGGCCTGCTGCCAGCGCTCGTCGTTCTGCGAACGCCAGCTGTCGCCCTTGTTCTCCGGTGTGGGGGCCGGCGCCTCCTGTCGCGCCGGTCGGGCGCCGTTGGCGCCGCTCGCCGCGGATCCACGCCGGGGAAGTCCGGCGTCGGTCACGGCGTGGCCTGCGGCGGGAGCCGGTCCCGGACGGTCGAAGCCTACGCGGTCACGCTCGTTCACGTCATCGGCCTGCGCGGATTCCGCTTGCGGAGCGTACTGGTCCGGGTAGCCGTTGCGGTAGCCGTCCTGCTGCGGCCAGTCGTCCTGGTGGCGGCGCTGCTCGAAGGCGGTGAAGCTCTCCGGGGCGGACGACCGCGCGGCCGCGGGCTCCTCACGAGCAGGCTCCGGATAGGAGGGCTCGGGGTAGCCGCCGCCCGACGAGAAGGTGTCGTTGCGCGGCAGGCCGCCGTTCGGCGCGTAGTACGTGTCGTCGTACGCCGGGCGCTGTTCCTCGTACGACGGCATCTGCGGCTCGTCGTACGCCGCCTGCTGCTGCTCGTCGTACGCCGACTGCCGGTCGTAGGCCCCGGGCTGTTCGCCGTAGCCGTTGGGGCCGTTGTCGTAGGAGGGCTGGACGGGGAAGTCGTCGGCGTAGCCGGACGCCTCACGATTCTCCAGGGCGGGCATCGGGCCCTGCACCTCGGCCTCCAGGGCCGCCCGGCGCTCCTCGCGCGCCAGGGAGCGGCCGACCGGGTCCAGGTCGCGCAGGTCGTCCGGCACCTCGCTGTACTGGCTGTCGTCGAAGCCGAGCTCCGCGGCCGTACGCATCGGCTGCTGGTTGAAGTTCTCACCCTGGAAACGCTGCTCCGGGATGATCTGCGAGACGGTGAACTCGTCGTGGGCCGGCTGCTGCTCGCCGCCACCACCGTGGGTGATGGCGTCCGGCAGCATGACCAGCGAGGTGGTGCCGGCCTGCTCGCCGGAGGGGCGCAGCTGGACGCGGATGCCGTGCCGGTCGGACAGCCGGCCGACCACGAACAGGCCCATGCGCTGGGATATCGCGGCGTCCACGGTCGGCGGGTTGGCCAGCTTGTGGTTGATGTCCGCGAAGTCCTCGGCGGTGAGGCCGATGCCCTTGTCGTGGATCTCGATCATGACCCGACCGTCGGGGAGACGGGTGGCGGTCACACGAACCTTGGTCTGCGGTGAGGAGAACGTCGTGGCGTTCTCCAGCAGCTCGGCGAGCAGGTGCACGAGGTCGGTCACGGCACGGCCGTGGATCTCGGCCTCCGGGACGCCGGAGAGCTCGATGCGCTCGTACTGCTCCACCTCGGAGGAGGCGGCGCGCAGGACGTCGACCAGCGGGACCGGCTGGTCCCAGCGGCGGCCGGGCTCCTCGCCGGCGAGGACCAGGAGGTTCTCGCCGTTGCGGCGCATACGGGTCGCGAGGTGGTCCAGGCGGAAGAGGTTCTCCAGCTGGTCCGGGTCGGCCTCGTTGTTCTCCAGGTCGGTGATCAGGGTCAGCTGGCCTTCGATCAGCGACTGGTTGCGGCGCGAGAGGTTGGTGAAGATCGCGTTGATGTTGCCCCGCAGCAGGGCCTGCTCGGCGGCGAGCCGGACGGCCTCGCGGTGGACCTGGTCGAAGGCGCGGGCGACTTCGCCGATCTCGTCGCGGGTGTTGATCGGGATGGGCTGCACGCGGGTGTCCACGCGGCCCGGGTCGGTGCGCGAGAGCTGGTCGACCAGCATCGGCAGGCGCTGCTCGGCGATGCCGAAGGCGGCGTTGCGCAGCTGGCGCATCGCGCGGGACATCTGGCGGGCGACCATGCCGGCCAGGATGAACGCGGCGAGCAGGGCGACCACGACGACGGCACCGGTGATGAGGGCGTCGCGCTTGGCGTCGTCGGAGATGACAGACGCCTCGTTCACCGCGGTGTTGGCGAGGTCGTTCTCGATGTCGCGGTACGCGTTGTACTTGAGGGTGTTGACCGCCCACCAGTTCTCGGCGGTGATGCCCCCCTGGGCGAGCGTGGCACGCTCGCTGGTGTCCGTGGAGCTCAGCTGGGCGAGCGCCCCGACCATCTTGACCGGGTCGGACGGCGGCGGCACGTAGTCCGGGTTCTTCTGCTTGGCCGCCGTGGCCATCGCCACGCCCTCGGCCTTGATCTCCTTGGTGGCGTCCTCGAGCTTCTGGGTGTCCTCCTCGGTGCCACCGCTGAGGTACTCCTGGATGGCGATGCCCTCCAGGTAGGCGTACGAGGAGAGGGCGACGCGCTGCTTGGCCAGGTCCGCGGCCTTGGGGCCCGGCTTGACCAGCATGTGCATACCGATGGAGCGCTCCAGTGAGAGCGCGCCCTTGGTGAGCGAGATGGCGTAGACCGTACGGCCGTAGCTGGTGATGTTTCCGGTGCCCAGGCCCAGCTCGTTGGAGAACTCCAGCAGGCGGTGCTCGACCTCGACGTAGCCCTCTTCGGTCTGCACGCCGGTGAGCTTGTTGGTGTAGGCGGCCGCGCGCAGGTCCGTCAGGTCCGGCTCCACCTCACGGAAGCGCTCCAGACGGCGCACCAGGTTGGCCCGGTCCGGCATGTTCTGGGCGGCCTCGTCGAAGGCGTCGGCGGCCTTGTCGGTGGTGGCGCGGGCCTTGACGACCGACGGGTCGTCCTCGCCCTTGCCCTGCAGCAGAGGCGCGGCGGTCGTGTCGCGCTCGACCAGGAGCGCGTCACCGTAGGTCAGGGCGGCGGCCACCAGACGCGCGGTGTTCTCCGCGTCCTCGGCCTCCTGCCAGGTGTCGATCGAGCTCTTCACCTGGAAGCCGCCCATGACGAGGCCGACCAGCACGGGTATGAGCAGGATCGCGTTCAGCCGGGTCGGCACGCGCCAGTTGCGCGGGGAGAGACGGCCGCCGCTTGGCGCGGGCGCCGCCGTTGGTTCCGATCCGGGCACAGGGGCGGGCGCCGCTCCGCGCGGCGGCGGGGTGAAGTTGCCCCGGGCCGACGGCTCGGGACTGCTCTTGCTTCGCCTCACTCGACCAACAACCTTCCGGCGGGGTCGGCACCTACGTATGTGCCGCTGTGTCTCTTCAGCCCAGTTCGCCATCGAGTACGCGCTACTGCTGAGTACGTCTTTGACTATTGGGCAGTTCTCGCATTCCAGCACGTCGGCCTGCGCTCTTCCAAACAGTGGAAGAGGCAGATTCCGAGTGATGTAAGCCCTAGATAAAACGGTCATAAAGAGCGAGCCCCGTCAAAAGACGGGGCATTTGTCGCGCAGCGACACCACTTGACCGCGACGAGTGGCCGTACCACCCGATTCCTCTGCCGAAACGTTATGAACAACGAAGCCGACCGTGTCAAAGGCCACAGCCGGCTTCGGCACATCTACGACAACTGCCGTATGGCGCTACTGACTTGCGCTACCGCAGCCGGGCCATCAGCGCGTGCTCGACCAGGGTGATCAGCGCACTCTTGGCATCGGACCGGTGACGGGCGTCCGTGGTGATGATCGGCGCGTCCGGACCGATCTGCAGCGCCTCGCGCACCTCGTCGGGCGTGTAGGGCTGGTGCCCGTCGAAGCCGTTGAGGGCAATGACGAAGGGCAGTCCGCTGTTCTCGAAGTAGTCGACCGCGGGGAAGCAGTCGGCGAGACGGCGGGTGTCCACCAGGACCACGGCGCCGATGGCGCCGCGCACCAGGTCGTCCCACATGAACCAGAAGCGGTCCTGGCCCGGCGTACCGAAGAGGTACAGGATCAGGTCCTGGTCCAGGGTGATACGGCCGAAGTCCATGGCCACCGTGGTGGTGGTCTTGTCGCCCGTGTGCGTGAGGTCGTCGATGCCCGCGCTCGCGGACGTCATGACGGCCTCGGTGCGCAGCGGGTTGATCTCCGAGACGGCGCCGACGAACGTGGTCTTGCCCACGCCGAAGCCACCCGCCACCACGATCTTGGCGGAGGTGGTCGCCCGGCCCGGTTCAGAGCTTGCGAAGTCCACTGAGCACCCTTTCGAGCAGCGTCACGTCCGGAGCGCCACCGTTGTTCTCGTCGCCACCCGGCTGGTGAATGGCGACCAGGCCGGCCTCGGCGAGGTCCGCGACGAGGATCCTGGCCACGCCCAGCGGCATGGACAGCAGCGCGGAGACCTCGGCGACCGACTTCACCTCACGGCACAGATGGCAGATGCGCTGGTGCTCGGGAAGGAGTCCCATGAGCGCTGCCGGGTCAGCCGTGGTGCTGATCAGGGCCTCGATGGCCAGCTGGTAGCGCGGCCGGGTCCGGCCGCCGGTCATCGCGTACGGACGTACCAGCGGCTGGTCGCCCTCATCCTCGTACGGCTCCGCGTACGGATCATGAGAGGCGGTGGGCGGGGTCATGAATCCTCCGGGCTGGGACAGCAAGTCGGTCAGTCAAGCCGTCTGGGTGAGGGCCAGTGGGGGGATTGTGGCGGCCGGACGGTGATTTGGTGAGACGGGTTGGATCCAGGGCGATCAGTGGAGCAGACTGCCTTGCAGTTCGGCGCGCAGGTCGGGCGTGAGCACCGCGCCCGCGCGGTCGACCAGCAGCGCCATCTCGTAGCCGACGAGGCCGATGTCGCATTCGGGGTGTGCCAGGACGGCCAGGGAAGAGCCGTCCGAGACGGACATGAGGAAGAGGAACCCCCGTTCCATCTCCACGACGGTCTGGGCCACGTCGCCGCCCTCGAAGATCCGGGATGCCCCCGCCGTCAGAGACGTCAGACCCGACGCGACGGCCGCCAGCTGGTCGGCACGGTCGCGGGGAAAGCCCTCCGACATCGCCAGCAGCAGACCGTCGGCGGACACGACGACGGTGTGGGACACACCCGGGGTGTTGTCCACGAAGTTGGTGATCAACCAGTTGAGGTTCTGTGCCGCCTGGCTCATCTGGCTCAACTAACGCTCCTGCTGGTGAGTGGGGCTCGGGAAGCTGCCGGTCTGGCCGGTGCCGGCCTGGCGACCCTGCGCGATACCCCGACGGAGATTGGTCAGACGGCCGCGTACGTCGTCAGGCGCACGCGAGACAGCCGGACCGGATTGGTGCTGTTGCTGCTGAGCCGTGCCCGCGACGAGGTTCGCCCGAGGCACCCGGCGCGGCAGGCCGGAGGTGGTGACACCGCCCGCAGCCGGCTGCCGGACGCGCTCCGCCTGCCGGACGAGATCGTCGTTCGGCGAGCTGCGCCAGGCGGTCGACCCGGGACGTTGAGGAGCGGAGGACGGCTGTGGCCGCTCCGCGGGGGCCGGCGGCTCCTGATGCTGCGGAGCGTGGGCCGAACCGTTCGCACCGGGCTGCTGTCCCTGCGGACCGCCGTGGAACCAGTTGGTCTCCAGCGTGTCGTACAGCGGGGTACGCCCGTCGCCGGGACCGGTCGCCGGTGGCAGGGCCTCGGGCTCCTGACGGCCCGGCCGCCCTTGCGGACGCGGCGGCACCGGGGGCTGCGCCGGGCCGACGAGGCCGGAGTCGCCGCCGTAGGTGCCGTTGACCTGGGGCCGCTCGAACTGGCCGGTGGACTCGGGGTTCTGGCGGCCGGGCAGGGAGTGCTGCCCTGTCGAGCTGCCGTCGTACGCCGTCGGTACGGAGAACTGGCCCGTCTGCGAGGGGTTGTTCTGACCGCCCGGGGCGCCGAAGACGTCGGGGCGGACGAACTGACCCGGGTTCTGCTGTCCGTTGTTCGCGCCGGGACGGGCGAACTGGCCCGTGCTCTGCGGGTTGTACCCGCCAGGGGCCGGGGCGTCGAAGTCCGGGCGGGCGAACTCGGAGGTCGAGCCCTGACCCTGGCGGTCGTCGACACGCGGCATACGGGAGGTCTGCGAGGGGTCCTCGTCGTGCCCGCGCGGGGTGTCGAGCGAGGCGCGCGGCACCGGCGGCTGCGCGTTCTCGTCGCTCCAGCTGGGACGGGAGGGCTGGTTGCCGCCGGGCAGCTCGGCACGCGGGCCACCGCGCGGCGGCAGCTGCGGCTGACGGCCACGACGGCCCTGCTCGCCGCCGGGGGGCGGCGACTGCGGAGCCGAGGGCCCGCCCGGCCGGGACTGCTCGCGGCCGGGGCCACGGGAGTCGCCGAAGGCGTTCTGGCCGCCGCTGAAAGCGTCCTGGCCAGGTCCGAAGGAGTCCGGACCCATGCCCGCGGCCTGCATCCCCTGCGGAGCACCCGGAGCCTGACCACCGAACCCGGCGCCGGCACCGGCCGGAGCACCACGGCCCTGCGACGGGGCGCCCGGACCCTGCGGTCCACGCGGCGCGCCCGGTCCACCCTGCATGCCGCCACCGTCACGTCCGGGCAGCGCGGCACGCGGTCCCTGACCGGCACCGAGCCGGCCACCGCCGGACGCACCGGCACCGAGCGCACCGCCACCCGGCGCACCCGCGCCGAGGGAGCCGCCGCCGGCCTGGGCCTGGCGACGTGCGGCAGCCACACCGGCAGCGGCCTGCGCTGCGGCCGGGCCACCGGAGACACCGGGACCGCCCGGGCCGGGCTTGCCCGGAGCGGGCTTCTTGCCGCCCTGGGCGACATCGACGGGCAGCATGACCAGCGCGGTCGTACCACCGGAGTCGGACGGGCGCAGCTGGATGCGGATGCCGTGGCGCTGCGACAGCCGGCCGACCACGAACAGACCCATGCGGCGGGAGACCGAGACGTCCACGGTGGGCGGCGAGGCGAGCCGCTCGTTGATCGCCGCGAGGTCCTCGGGGGAGAGGCCGATACCGGTGTCGTGGATCTCGATCAGCACACGGCCGTCGGGCAGCGCGTGACCGGTGACCTTGACCTTGGTCTGCGGCGAGGAGAAGGAGGTCGCGTTCTCGAGCAGCTCGGCGAGCAGGTGCACGAGGTCGTTGACCACACGGCCGGCCACTTCGGTGGTCGGCACGGAGGCCAGCTCGATGCGCTCGTACTGCTCCACCTCGGACGCGGCGGCACGGAGCACGTCGACCAGCGGGACCGGGCGGGTCCAGCGGCGGCCGGGCTCTTCACCGGCGAGGACCAGGAGGTTCTCACCGTTACGGCGCATGCGGGTCGCGAGGTGGTCGAGCTTGAAGAGAGAGGACAGCTGGTCCGGGTCGGCCTCGCGGGACTCCAGTTCGGAGATGAGCGAGAGCTGACGCTGGATGAGGCCCTGGGAGCGGCGCGAGAGGTTGGTGAACATCGCGTTGACGTTGCCCCGCAGCAGGGCCTGCTCGGCGGCGAGGCGGACCGCCTCGCGGTGCACGTCGTCGAAGGCCGCGGCCACCTGGCCGATCTCGTCCCGGGAGTGCACACCGACCGACTCGACGGAGGTGTCGACGTCCTGCGGGTCGGTCTCGGACAGCTGCTTGACCAGCTCGGGCAGTCGGTCCTGGGCGACCTTGGTGGCGGTCTCCTCCAGACGGCGCAGCGAGCGGATCATGGAGCGGGCCACCACGAAGGCGCCGACCAGCGAGACACCGAGCACGAGCAGGATCAGCGCACCGGAGATGATCGCTTCGCGCTCGGACTCGTTGCGCAGCTCGCGGGCCTTCTGCTCCATCTCCTCGAGCAGCGTGGTCTCGATGGCGCGCATGCCCTGGAGCTTGGTGGTGCTGGTGTCGACCCAGTCCCGGTACGAGCGCTTGTCCAGTGACTGCAGGCCCGTCGCGGAGGTCAGGGCACGGTTGGCGTAGGTGTCGCTGGCCTTGATCGTGGGGTTGCCCTCTTCGATCGACTTCAGCAGGTCGGCGGAGGACTGCGTGCCGTAGATGCTCCGGAAGCTCTTCAGCTCGGAGCGCTGGCTCGTCAGTGCCGACTCGGCGTAAAGCCGGTCGTTGTCGGACAGATCGCCGAAGGTCTTGTTGTCCGCGGGCAGCGCGGCGGCGAGGACCGCGCGCTGGATGGACGCGTACTCCTTGGCGGTGGAGAAGGCGGCCAGGGCACGGGTGCTCTGGATCATCTCCGGGTTGCTGGTCGCCTCCGCCATGTCCTGCGAGAGACCGAGCAGGTTGGTGATCAGACGGTGGTAGGCCTCCACGGTCTGCGTGGAGTTGTCCTTGGCCTCGTAGGCGGTGTTGCGGATCTTCGCGATGTCGCTCAGGTCGCCGACGAGCTGGACGAGGTTGTCGCGGACACCCTTGAGGTTGCCGTCCTTGCTGGTGTCGTCGATCTCCTCGGAGGCCTCGATGAAGCTGGTCATGGCCCGGTCCGACTTGTCCCGGTAGCCCTTGACCGTGTAGTCGGTGGCCTTGGCGCCGTGCGCGAGCGGTCCGGCCGACTGGTCGCGCTCCTCCTGGAGCGCGGCGGCCAGCTCGGTGGCCCGCTTGGTCATGTCCGTCAGCAGCCGCATGTTGTCGAGCTGCTGGATGTCGTCCATGTTGTCGCTGATGCGCAGGGCGCCCAGCGAGGTGGCCGCGACCACCGGGAGCGTCAGCAGCGCCACGAGGCGCGTGGAGATACGCCAGTTGCGCAGGGCTATTCGCGAGCCGGGGCCGACGGGGCCCTTCGGCTTCGCCGTCGGCGGTGGAGTGGGGTTTGCCGCGCCCGGGGACGCCGAAACGGCGGGGCGCCCGGAGCGCTCACCACCGTCCACCGACGCCGTCGGGCCCGGGTTCTGGGCGTGCTGGGGCGAGGGACCTCGGTCGGTCCCGCCGTGCTCCGGCTCCGCCGAAGCGCTGCCATCCCTCTTGAAACGTCCCTGCACTAGCGTCGCAACCTCTGGACCAGGCGCCCTTCCGCGTGAGCGGACGGACACGGTGTCGGCGTAGTTAGGGAGCGTCCTGAACACGCTCCCCGATGGTCGTGAGTGACCGGCGCTGGCTCCCCCTTCTTGCCGCCGCTCGGCGCTCGAAGCGCCCCCTGCGCGCCGGCTCGATCCTGCGGCGGTCCGTGGAATTCCAGCACAGTGCAGGATCTCCAACAAGGCCCGTAGGTCGAGCCGTGACATACGTGACACCACGTGAGGGCGAGATTACCTGCCGTAGAAAGCAATCTCGTCCATAACGGACTTATGCCCGCGAGCCGCTCGGGCGCGGGAGGTGTCCCAGTCGCCATGATCAGGAGCGGAATGATGGCTTCAGGGGGCCAATGTCCGTTTTGCGGGCCTGAATTGCAGGCCTGAATTGACCGGTTTGCCCGTAGGGCCGTGAGCAAACTCACATACCGATCAGGGGGCTCTCACGACTTCCGGCGGGAATCGCATGTTTAGCCTGACGCTTTACAAGAGGGATGTTTCTGCCAACCCGAGACGACAGGACCCTGTACAGCCGTGAAGACGACGATGATCCACACGATAGCCAACCCGCGGCGCACGACGTTGGCGCACCTCGCCGACGCCGAGGAACTGCACATCCCGCTGCAGCCGGAGCACTCCGTCGATCTTCCCGCTCAGACCGCGAACCCCAAGCGCACCATCCTCCAGGAGATCCCTGTCGCCGCCGCCCTGTAGTACGCGGGCCGATGGTGGATTGTTCAATCACATACCGATCATCCCCATAGGCGATCATCGGTCGTGCGACGGCTTCCGTACGACGGTCAGGGCGCCCGCGGTAATGCGCGAGGCGCCCGCTCCTTGCCGCGCTAGCCTGGAGCGTCAGACTCCAGCCGGCTCAAGTGAGGGGCGCAGGATCCCGTGCGCATCGCCAGATTCTCCATCGACGGGAACGTCGCCTTCGGCGCGGTCGAGGGCGACAGGCCGGACGAGCTCGTCCTCGACATCATCAAGGGCATCCCCTTCGCGGACTTCGAGCTCTCCGGCACCAAGGTCCCGCTCGGCAAGGTCAGGCTGCTGCCGCCGGTGCTCCCCAACAAGGTCGTGGCCTTCGGCCGCAACTACGCCGAGCACGCCCGCGAACTCGGCAACGAGGTGCCCGACGCCCCGTTCGCCTTCCTCAAGCCGTCCACCGCGGTGATCGGCTCCGGCGACGAGATCCAGTACCCGTCCTTCACCGAGGACCTCCACCACGAGGCCGAGCTGGCCGTCGTCATCGGCCGCATGTGCCGCGAGGTCCCGCGTGAGCGCGTCAAGGACGTCATCTTCGGCTTCACCTGCGCCAACGACATCACCGCCCGGGACGTCCAGAAGCGCGAGAAGCAGTGGGCCCGGGCCAAGGGCTTCGACACCTCCTGCCCGCTGGGCCCCTGGGTGGAGACGGACCTGGACCTCGAGAAGGCGTCCGACCTGACCATCCAGCTCACCGTCAACGGCGAGCAGCGCCAGCTCGGGCGCACCAGCGAGATGATCCACTCCATCGAGGATCTGATCGTCAACATCTCCGAGGCCATGACGCTGCTCCCCGGCGACGTGATCCTCACGGGCACCCCGGCAGGGGTCGGCCCCCTCAACGTCGGCGACGAGGTCGCCGTCACCATCGAAGGCATCGGCACTCTCACCAACAAGGTTGTCAAGCGTGGCTAGCGCACCCGTCCGCGTACGTTTCTGCCCCTCGCCCACCGGTAACCCCCATGTGGGCCTGGTCCGCACCGCCCTGTTCAACTGGGCGTTCGCCCGGCACCACCAGGGCACGCTCGTCTTCCGCATCGAGGACACCGACGCGGCCCGCGACTCCGAGGAGTCCTACGACCAGCTGCTCGACTCGATGCGCTGGCTGGGCTTCGACTGGGACGAGGGCCCGGAGGTCGGCGGCCCGCACGCGCCGTACCGCCAGTCCCAGCGCATGGACCTCTACAAGGAGGTCGCCCAGAAGCTGCTGGACGGCGGCCACGCCTACCACTGCTACTGCTCCCAGGACGAGCTGGACACCCGCCGCGAGGCGGCTCGGGCCGCGGGCAAGCCGTCGGGCTACGACGGTCACTGCCGCGACCTCACGGCCGGGCAGGTCGAGGAGTACAAGGCCCAGGGCCGCGCGCCCATCGTGCGCTTCCGCATGCCCGACGAGACGATCACCTTCACGGACCTCGTCCGCGGCGAGCTGACCTTCACGCCGGAGAACGTCCCGGACTACGGGATCGTACGAGCCAACGGGGCGCCCCTCTACACGCTCGTGAACCCGGTCGACGACGCCCTGATGGAGATCACCCACGTCCTGCGCGGCGAGGACCTGCTCTCCTCCACGCCTCGCCAGATCGCCCTGTACAAGGCGCTGATCGAGCTCGGAATCGCCAAGCAGATCCCGCAGTTCGGCCACCTGCCGTATGTGATGGGCGAGGGCAACAAGAAGCTCTCCAAGCGGGACCCGGAGTCCTCGCTGAACCTCTACCGCGAGCGAGGCTTCCTGCCGGAGGGTCTGCTCAACTACCTCTCCCTGCTCGGCTGGTCGCTCTCCGCCGACCAGGACATCTTCACGATCGACGAGATGGTCGCGGCCTTCGACGTCGCCGACGTCCAGCCCAACCCGGCCCGCTTCGACCTCAAGAAGTGCGAGTCGATCAACGGCGACCACATCCGCATGCTCGACGTGAAGGACTTCACCGAGCGCTGTGCCCCCTGGCTGAAGGCCCCGTTCGCCCCCTGGGCGCCGGAGGACTTCGACGAGACCAAGTGGCACGCGATCGCCCCGCACGCCCAGACCCGACTGAAGGTCCTCTCCGAGATCACGGACAACGTCGACTTCCTCTTCCTCGCGGAGCCGGTCGTCGACGAGGCGTCCTGGACGAAGGCGATGAAGGAGGGCTCCGACGCCCTGCTGCGCACCGCCCGCGAGAGGCTGGACGCGGCCGACTGGTCCTCCCCGGACTCCCTCAAGGAGGCGGTCCTGGCCGCCGGTGAGGCCCACGGCCTCAAGCTCGGCAAGGCCCAGGCCCCGGTCCGCGTCGCCGTCACCGGCCGCACGGTCGGTCTGCCGCTCTTCGAGTCCCTGGAGGTCCTGGGCAAGGAGACGACCCTGGCCCGGATCGACGCGGCGCTGGCGAAGCTCGCCGCATAGCACGTTCACAGCGGGGCGGCGTCCGGTTCGGACGCCGCCCTTCGCGTGTCCGCCCAGCCGTCACCCGGAGTTCACCCGTCCGGTCAACTTCCGCTCCCCGAGGGCACGTTGGATGTCCCTGGTGCACATGATCAGCGTGTGCACCCTGTTTCAGGGGGAGGGAACGTGACTCGTTCACGAAGACTTGGCCTGGTGGCGCTCAGCGGCGCGGTGGCCCTGACGTGCGCCTTGCCGATCACCCCCGCGCAAGCCGCGGACTCGCCGGTGGGGACGGTCCGGCTCAGCGCGGAGAAGCGGCAGGAGATCCGGTACGTCTGGGCCGGCGCGTCCGGATTCCGGTGGGGCCCGGTCAGCGGCGGCGGCTCCACCACCTGGGTCGACTACCCGGGCTTCGTCCCGCCCGCGCACGCGGGGCCGGACGACCTGGCCACCGGCACCGACGTCATCACCACGGTGAGCGGTGCGACCATCACGCAGAAGCACCGGTCCACGGGTGTGACCGCGACCATCACGATCCCGGCCGGCCAGACCTACCAGGGCGCCGTGGGCTGGAGCGCGCTGACCCGGGACACCACGGGTGCCCTGCACGTGCTGCGCACCGCCTCCGACGGCAGCACGACGGATCTGCCGGTTGCCGGCCTCCCGGCGGGCGCCCAGCCCACCGCGTATCCGCTCGGCGGCTCGGTCCGCCGGATCGCGGTCGTGTACCAGCTGGACGGCACGCGCTCCGTCGGCCTCATCGACCTCGTCGACGGCACCTTCCGCACCTACGTCACCGGTGTCATCGAGAACCCGGAGGTCGTCTACAACGACAGCTGGCTCGTCGCCGACTGGAAGTCGATACGGGTGGACGCCGAGCCCGGCACCCCGCCGACGGCGCACCCCCGTCTGGCCGCCGACCTCGAAGCCGTCGTCGGCGACCGACTCCTGATCGGAAACCCGGAGTTCGTCCTGGGCGGCACCGACGCCGCGCTGACCGCCCGCTCCCTGGTGACCGGCGCCGACACCACCCTGCTCAGCTCGTCGTTCGGCGGCATCGGTCCCACCCTGGACGGCGGCGCCCTCGCCACGGCCGGACCGTCCAGCCTCGACTGGAACGTCCACCGGATCACGCCCACCGAGGACGGCGGCACCGCCACCGAGAAGGTCGCCCAGATCCCCGCCATGGCGGCCGGCGTCCATGGACTGGCCGTCGCCGGCGGCGAGTTGCTCATCTACGGCTCGACGCCCGGCCCGTCCTATCGGATCAACAGTTTCCAACTGGACACGAGCGGCAGGCCCATCGGTCAGCAGACCCCCCGCAGCCCGGCGCTGAGCGGCAGCACCTGCCTCCCCGGCGACGCCGCCTGCCCCCAGCTGGAGGCCCTGGGCGACGGCCGGGTCTCCCACCTGTGGACCGACGCGGAGGGCCAGGAGTCCGTCCTCAACGCCGGCCTCGACACCACCACCATCCGCAACGGGCCCACGGGCGACGCCGCGGGCCGCATCCCCGGCGGCAGCGGCCGCTATGTGCTGTACAACGGCGGCTCCGGCACCCAGAAGGTCGTCGACTTCCCGAGCGGCAAGACGAACGGCGAGACCGTCCTCACCCGCCCCCGCACCGCCGCCGCCGTCTGGGGCCAGGTGCTGTGGACCCCCGGCACCACCCAGGGCTCCGTCGTCGGCAAGCACCTCAAGACCGGCCAGACGGTCACCACCGTGGCCACCGGCGCGCCCTGCACGCCCACCGACATCCAGGCCGTCAACACCTGGCTGTACTGGGCCTGCGGCGGCACCGCGGGAGTCTACGACCGCGCGACCAACCGGAAGATCACGGTCCCGGCCGACAACGGCCCGGCCCGCCTCGCCGACGGCTACCTGCTCCGCGAGAACCGCACCACCCACGAACTGCTGCTCACCGACTTCCACACCGGTACGGCCACCACCCGCACCCTGGTCAAGCTGCCCACCGGGGACTGGAACACCGGAGGCAGCAACGGCCGCTGGGCCGTCGACCGCTTCGGCGGCCACATCGCCTACCTCAACGGCACGTTCGGTGAGGTGTCGATCGTGGGCAGCGGGGTCCCCGCCTCGGCGCTCGCGCAGATGGAGGCCCAGACGGACGCCGTGCCGTTCGGACCGACGAAGAGCAGCCCCTGGCAGCCCGTCTGGCAGCTCAGCAAGCCGGCCACCTGGACGCTCACCCTGAGTAACAGCAGCGGCACGACGGTGCGCACCCTCACCGGCAGCACCAAGGGCGCCGCCGTCCGCGCCGCCTGGGACGGCTACGGAGAGGACGGCCGCCGGATCAACGGCACGTACACCTGGAAACTGACCGCCCAGCCCCGCGACGACGAGGGACCCGCCCTCACCGCGACCGGGACGACGACGGTCAACTGACGGACAGATCCCCGTCGTCCGCGTTACCGTCGGATCATGGGGATTCGGGCCGTGGTCTGGGATGTGGACGACACCCTCTTCGACTACACCGCGGCGGACCGCGCGGGAATGCGGGCGCACTTGCTGACCGAGGGCCTGCTCGACGGATACGACGACGTCGAGCAGGCCCTCGTGCGATGGCGGCAGGTCACGAACGCCCAGTGGGCACGGTTCTCCGCCGGGGAGGCGACCTTCCAGGGCCAGCGGCGTGATCGCGTACGGGTCTTCCTGGGCATGGAGCTGACCGACGCCGAGGCCGACGCCTGGTTCGAGCGCTACATCGGGCACTACGAGGCCGCTTGGGCCCTCTTCCCGGACGTCCTGCCCGTCCTGGACGTTCTCGCCGCCAGCCACCGGCACGCGGTGCTGTCGAACTCCAGCCTCACCGTCCAGGACCGCAAGCTGCGCGTGCTCGGCGTCCACGACCGTTTCGAGGCGATCCTCTGCGCCGCCGAGCTCGGCGTCTCCAAGCCGGAGGCCCGTGCCTTCCATGCCGCCTGCACCGCTCTCGACCTCGCGCCGCACCAGGTCGCGTATGTCGGAGATCACCCGGACATCGACGGACGCGGTGCCGCGGCCGCCGGGATGCTGTCGGTGTGGATCGACCGCGACGGGGCGTACACCAGCGGCGACGGCCCCGGCGAACCGCAGCGGATCGCCTCCCTCGCCGAACTCCCCGCGATCCTCGGCGCGGATACCCGTTTTGGAGCCCCGTCCACCTTCAGGTAATGTTCTTCCTGCGCCGCCGGGGAGCGGGCCGAAAGGCCGGAAACCGGAGGAGCAAACTAGAACAAGATCCCCGCAGGGGCTTGCGTTCCAGTGGCCTATGGTGTAATTGGCAGCACGACTGATTCTGGTTCAGTTAGTCTTGGTTCGAGTCCAGGTAGGCCAGCTCGCAGAGCTCATCTGCAACGCCCCCGTTGTGTAGCGGCCTAGCACGCTGCCCTCTCAAGGCAGTAGCGCCGGTTCGAATCCGGTCGGGGGTACAGATCCTTCCCGCGAGGACGGTTCGGGTAGCTCCCGCCGATCTCGATGCAGGATCGCTAGGGCCCCCGTTGTGTAGCGGCCTAGCACGCCGCCCTCTCAAGGCGGTAGCGCCGGTTCGAATCCGGTCGGGGGTACGAACTGGTCTAAACCACATTGGTCTATGGTGTAATTGGCAGCACGACTGATTCTGGTTCAGTTAGTCTTGGTTCGAGTCCAGGTAGACCAGCTCGGATCTGCGGAAACGTATGATCCACGCCCCCGTTGTGTAGCGGCCTAGCACGCCGCCCTCTCAAGGCGGTAGCGCCGGTTCGAATCCGGTCGGGGGTACAACAGGAAGGCCCTTCGCTTCGGCGGAGGGCCTTCGTCGTGCCCGGCGTCGGCTACTCGAAGCCGTACCGACGCGTCGTCTCCTCCTCCTGGGCCAGCCGGTGCAGCGCCTGCAGTGTCGGCTCGTTGAGGATCGCCCCCAGGACCGCGAACTCGATCTGCTCCGCCTCCGACGGGTGTGCCTCCATCGAGTCCAGGTCGAGGACGGCGGTCCGGTGCATCAACTCGGCGTACGGCGCGATCTGTTCGGCTCCCCAGTCGTAGCCGAGCCGGCGGAACGCGGCGACCGCCGTCACCAGGGAGCGGTACGCGGGGGAGACGGTCGTGAGCTGCTTGGCGTTCTCCCAGCCGAGCCGGTCCAGGAGTGTGGCGACCTCCTGGTGTGCGGCCTGGACGTACTCGTCCTCCTCGTCCGGCTCCGGCACCTGTGGCAGCGTCCACACCGCCGTGCCCAGGCGGATCGCACGGGGCAGGGAGTCGTCGTCCACATGCCCCAGCACCTCCCTGACCGTGGCCACCGGCATCCGGCCGACCTGGATCATCGCGCGGATCAGCCGCAGTCGGCGCAGGTGCTCCTCGTCGTACTCGGCCGTCGTCGTGTTGATCTGGCGGCCGGGGGCCAACAGTCCTTCGCGCAGGTAGTACTTGATCGTCGAGGTGGACACCCCGCTGCGCTCGCTCAGTTCAGCCAGCCGCATCTCTTGTGGCCTTCCTTGGGGAGTGCCACTATCCAAGCATTGCTCGCAAGGATAGTGCCGCTATCCGACAGGGGAAGCAGGGGCCGCATGGCTGCCAAGCCGGTACCGGGTCGCACCACCGCGGACACCGAGGGCGATGTGGTCGTCCTGCTGATCGGGATGCGCATCAACCACTTCTGGGCCGTGCATCACTGGCTGCCGGTGGTGGTGGCCATGCCGCGGATGCTGCGCGAGTTGGGGAAGGCGCCCGAGCACGGTCTGCTCGGCCATGTCCTGCTGACGGCCTCGCCGCGGACGTTCTACGTCGTCCAGTACTGGGAGTCGAAGGAGAAGCTGTACGCCTACGCACACGCGCCGGACAAGCTCCACCACCGGGCGTGGGCGATCTTCAACCGCAAGGAGAAGGCGGGAAAGGTCCGGCAGCACGTGGGGGTGTGGCACGAGACGTACGTCGTGCCGGAGGGGTCCTACGAGTCGATCTACTCGGACATGCCGGCGTTCGGGCTGGCGGCGGCGCACGGGCAGGTGCCGGTCGCTGCACGCGGGCGGTACGCGAAGGATCGGTTCGCTCATCGGTCCGGGGCGATCTGAGCGCCTGAGCGGCGTCGTCCGCGCCGTGGGGGAGGAGCTGCCGCGGCGTTGAGGCTGCTCTTTCCCTACGGCGATCTCCGCGTTGTCAGCCGGTGCGGCGCAGCGCCTCGGAGAGGCGGGCCGCCGCGTCGATGACCGCCTGGGCGTGCATACGGCCGGGGTGACGGGTCAGACGCTCGATGGGACCGGAGACCGAGACGGCGGCCACCACGCGGTTCGACGGGCCGCGCACCGGCGCGGAGACGGACGCGACGCCCGGCTCGCGCTCGCCGATCGACTGGGCCCAGCCACGGCGTCGTACGCCCGAGAGCGCGGTCGCCGTGAAGCGGGCGCCCTGCAGGCCCCGGTGCAGGCGCTCCGGCTCCTCCCAGGCCATGAGGATCTGCGCGGAGGAGCCCGCCTTCATCGTGAGCGTCGAGCCGACCGGGACCGTGTCCCGAAGGCCGGACAGGCGTTCCGCCGCGGCGACGCAGATGCGCATGTCGCCCTGGCGGCGGTAGAGCTGTGCGCTCTCGCCGGTGATGTCACGGAGGTGGGTGAGGACCGGGCCCGCCGTGGCCAGGAGACGGTCCTCACCGGCCGCCGCGGCCAGTTCCGCAAGCCGAGGGCCGAGAATGAAACGGCCCTGCATGTCACGCGCCACCATGCGGTGGTGTTCCAGAGCCACGGCCAGCCGATGGGCCGTGGGTCGTGCCAATCCGGTGGCCGAGACGAGCCCTGCGAGGGTGGCCGGACCGGACTCCAGGGCGCTCAGGACAAGGGCTGCCTTGTCCAGAACGCCGACGCCGCTACTGTTGTCCATGAAACGATACTCGCGTCTCACTCTGTGAAACGCAAGTTCAATTTTCCGTGGAACACGCCACTCTGGAAGAACGAAGGCAGAGCGGCCCGTGGACCAGAACGGGCCTGGCGGCGGACGCCCGGAACCAGGGGCGCGGGCGCAGGACGCCTTCTCAAGATCTCTAGTTGGGCCGGTGGACCGTATGCCGGCCGGAGGGAAAGCGATGGGTAGGACACTCGCGGAGAAGGTCTGGGACGACCATGTCGTCCGGCGCGCCGAGGGCGAGCCCGACCTCCTCTTCATCGATCTGCACCTGCTGCACGAGGTGACCAGCCCGCAGGCCTTCGACGGCCTTCGCAAGAGCGGTCGCCAGGTGCGCCGGCTCGACCTGACCATCGCCACCGAGGATCACAACACCCCGACCCTCGACATCGACAAGCCCATCGCGGACCCGGTCTCCCGCGTCCAGCTGGAGACGCTGCGCAAGAACGCCGCCGACTTCGGTGTGCGCCTGCACCCGCTGGGCGACGTCGAGCAGGGCGTCGTGCACGTCGTCGGCCCCCAGCTGGGTCTGACCCAGCCGGGCATGACCGTGGTCTGCGGTGACTCCCACACCTCCACCCACGGCGCCTTCGGCGGTCTGGCGTTCGGCATCGGCACCTCCCAGGTCGAGCATGTGCTGGCCACCCAGACGCTGCCCCTGGTCCGCCCGAAGACCATGGCCATCACGGTCAACGGCGAGCTGCCCGACGGCGTCACCGCCAAGGACCTGATCCTGGCGATCATCGCCCGGATCGGTACGGGCGGCGGCCAGGGCTATGTCCTGGAATACCGCGGCTCCGCCATCGAGAATCTCTCGATGGAGGCCCGGATGACCATCTGCAACATGTCGATCGAGGCCGGTGCCCGCGCGGGCATGATCGCCCCCGACCAGACCACCTTCGACTACCTCGAGGGCCGTCCGCACGCCCCCAAGGGCGAGGACTGGGACGCCGCGGTCGCGTACTGGAAGACGCTGAAGACGGACGAGGACGCCGAGTTCGACGCCGAGGTCGTCATCGAGGCCGCCGAGCTGTCGCCGTTCGTCACCTGGGGCACCAACCCGGGCCAGGGCGCACCGCTTTCGGCGTCCGTCCCCGACCCTGCTTCGTACGAAGACGCTTCGGAGCGGCACGCCGCCGAAAAGGCCCTGGAATACATGGGGTTGGAGGCCGGCCAGGCGCTGCGCTCCATCAACGTGGACACCGTCTTCGTAGGTTCCTGCACCAACGGCCGCATCGAGGACCTGCGCGCCGCCGCCGAGCTGATGAAGGGCCGCAAAGTCGCCGACGGCGTACGGATGCTGGTCGTCCCCGGCTCCGCGCGGGTGGGTCTGCAGGCCGTCTCCGAGGGCCTGGACGTCGTCTTCAAGGAGGCCGGCGCCGAGTGGCGGCACGCGGGCTGCTCGATGTGCCTGGGCATGAACCCCGACCAGCTGGCGCCCGGTGAGCGCTCCGCGTCCACCTCCAACCGCAACTTCGAGGGCCGGCAGGGCAAGGGCGGTCGTACGCACCTGGTGTCGCCGCAGGTCGCGGCGGCCACCGCGGTCCTGGGCCACCTGGCCTCCCCGGCCGACCTGTCCGACGCCGAGACCCGTACGCCCGCTGGAGTCTGATCAGTCATGGAAGCATTCACCAAGCACACCGGCCGGGCCGTCCCGCTGCGCCGCT
The DNA here is from genome assembly GCF_042795335.1 of Streptomyces sp. NPDC056479. Lineage (NCBI taxonomy): Bacteria > Bacillati > Actinomycetota > Actinomycetes > Kitasatosporales > Streptomycetaceae > Streptomyces > Streptomyces sp. NPDC056479. Next base: position 351,099 of record NZ_JBHTRZ010000007.1, read on the forward strand.
CCAACGTCGACACCGACCAGATCATCCCTGCTCACTGGCTCAAGAAGGTGACCCGGGACGGGTTCGAGGACGGGCTGTTCGAGGCCTGGCGCAAGGACGAGACGTTCATCCTCAACCGGCCCGAGCGGCAGGGCGCCACGGTGCTGGTCGCCGGTCCCGACTTCGGCACCGGTTCCTCCCGTGAGCACGCGGTGTGGGCGCTGCAGAACTACGGCTTCAAGGCCGTCATCTCCTCGCGCTTCGCGGACATCTTCCGCGGCAACTCGCTCAAGAACGGCCTGCTCACGGTGGTTCTGGAGCAGAAGATCGTGGACGCGCTCTGGGAGCTCACCGAGAACGACCCGCAGGCCGAGGTCACGGTCGACCTGGAGAGCCGTGAGGTGCGCGCCGAGGGCATCACCGCCTCCTTCGAGCTGGACGAGAACTCCCGCTGGCGGCTGCTGAACGGCCTCGACGACATCTCGATCACGCTCCGCAACGAGGACGACATCGCCGCCTACGAGGCGAAGCGGCCGTCGTTCAAGCCGCGCACGCTTCAGGCCTGAGCCGAAGCACCCCCGCTTCCGGGGCCGAGCTCGCGCGCAAGGCGACTTTCGGACACCGCAACGCCCCTTCAGTACCCCCGATCAGCCCGATCGGGGGTACTGCCATGTCTGCACCCGAACGGCCCTGCACCGCTTGCGTCCCCGGCCCAACTTCCCGCGTTACGACGGGTGTTGGCGGGGTACGCGAGTGGTGTATCCGCGGCTTCCGCAAGTGCCCGGAAGGCCAATTGAGGCCGGAGTTGCACCCCTGGCAGGCGACAACTCGCCCCAGATGGCACAATCTGTGCATGGAACACGACGGCCAACTCGAGCTCTATGCGGCAGTCGCGGACCAACTGAAGGAAGCGCATGCAAGGGTGCGCGCACTGCAAGTCCCGGAGGGCGTACGGATGGCGCTGACCCGGAAGCTGCTGGTCATTACGGCCGCGGCCAAGCACGACGTCGCCGAAGCGACAAGGCGTCTGGAGCGGTTCATGGCGGATCTCGACGCGGGGCGATTCCCCGAAGAGGAACGCTGAACACCTTCGAGACAGTCGAGTCTGTTGCGGCACAAGGGTGATTAGCCCGTTTCGTGTTTGATTTGCGGTATATATCTGCCTAACGTGCGAAAAAGCTTGAACACATTCGTTCTGGCGATGTCTCCGAAGGGGAAGACGTGAACAAGGCGCAGCTCGTAGAAGCGATTGCCGACAAGATGGGCGGCCGCCAGCAGGCCGCCGATGCTGTCGACCACGTACTGGACGCGATCGTCCGCGCGGTTGTCTCGGGTGAGCGGGTCTCGGTCACCGGCTTCGGTTCGTTCGAGAAGGTCGACCGCCCGGCTCGGTACGCCCGTAACCCTCAGACCGGCGAGCGGGTTCGGGTCAAGAAGACCTCTGTTCCGCGCTTCCGTGCGGGTCAGGGCTTCAAGGACCTGGTGAGCGGCTCGAAGAAGCTCCCGCGGGGCGGCGAGGTCGCGGTCAAGAAGGCGCCCAAGGGCAGCCTGACCGGTGGTGCCTCGGCGACGGTCAAGAAGGCCGCCGCGAAGAAGACCACCAAGGCGGCCGCGGCGAAGAAGGCGGCGGCGAAGAAGACGACGGCCAAGAAGACGACGGCCGCCGCCAAGAAGACCACCGCGAAGAAGACGACGGCCAAGAAGACGACGGCCGCCGCCAAGAAGACCACCGCGAAGAAGACCACCGCCAAGAAGGCGACGGCCAAGAAGGCCCCGGCGAAGAAGGCGACGGCCAAGAAGGCGCCGGCCAAGAAGTCGACGGCGCGCAAGTCCACCGCCAAGAGGACCACGCGCAGCAGGTAAGGACCGCACAGGGGCACTCACGCGCCGGGCCGGACTCCGTGGGGAGTCCGGCCCGCGGCGTGTTCTCAGAGGGTCTGCAGCGTCACCAGCGTGATGTGCAGGGACTCGCCCTTGCCCTCCGTCTCGATGCGGACCCGTTGTCCGGGGCGCAGCAGCCGTAGGCCTCCGGCGTTGAAGGCCGGGGCGTCGAAGAGGACGGGTGTGCCGTCGTCCAGGAGGACGCTGCCGGAGCGGGTTTCGGGGTCGTAGGTGTATGCGGTGGCCTGCATGGGTGTCAGCCTACGACGGGTTGTGGTTCGGGTGCGGCTCGGTGGGGGTCGGTCGCGCAGTGCCCCGTGCCCCTGACAGCAGGAGTGTTGCCGCCGTCGCTGTGCGGGGGCCCACGCCCAGGGCCAGTGCGGCTCTCAGGTCGGCGCCGGTGTCCACGTCCTGGCGTACGGAGTCCACGCCGTCGAGGCGGAGTTCCGTCGCACCCGAGGCGCGGTGGCGGGCCCGGGAATCCTCGCCGAATGCGGGCAGCAATTCATATCCGGCGGCCGCCGTCAGCAGAGTCGTGCCGATTGCCGCGGCGTCCGGGAGAAATGCGCGCGGGAATTCCGCCGCCGCATCCAGAACCCGGGCCAATTCCAGCGGGCGCAGGGCGGGGAGGTCGGCGTTCAGGGCCGCCACGGCGCTTTCGGGGCGGGAGATGCGTACGACCGCCGCCGCGTGCGCCAGCGCGGCGTTGAGGCCGCCGCCGGGCTCGTCGGGGACGATGTGCGCGCCAAGTGCGCCCAGCTCACGCCCGGCAAGGGCGTCGCCCGTGACGACTGCCACATCCTTTACCGCGGGGCAGGCCAGGGCCGCCGCCACGGTGTCCTGGGCGAAAGCCAGCGCCAGGCCGGGGCGCAGTCCGTCCGCCGCGGTGTCGGAAAGCCTGCTCTTCGCCCGCGCCAAGGGCTTCAGGGGTACGACCAAGGTCCACTGCACGAGTGTTCCGTCCCTCTCTAGTCGCGGTCATTGTCACTCAGCCGTCACCAGGGCCATCTGGCGGTCGGGTCGGCGAGGCGTACGGTGTTCTCGACAGACCGGCGGCCTGGGGCGACACTTGTGCGGCCCCCAGGCCCGACGTCCTTGATCCCTAGAGGAAGGTGCACGCGTGCCCCGCCGCAGAATCGGCTTCTGGTACCGCTTCGCCGCGGTGCTCTGCAAACCGCCGCTGGTGGTTCTGATCAAGCGGGACTGGCGTGGAATGGAGCACATTCCGGCCGAGGGCGGATTTATCACCGCGGTGAACCACAATTCGCACATCGATCCCTTCGCGTACGCGCACTTTCAGTACAACACCGGCCGGGTGCCGCGATTCCTCGCGAAGAGCGCGCTTTTCAAAAAGGGGTTCGTCGGAGCCGCGATGCGTGGCACGGGGCAGATCCCGGTCTACCGGGAGACCACCGACGCACTGAGCGCCTTCCGGGCCGCGATCGACGCCGTGGAGCGCGGAGAATGCGTCGCGTTCTATCCCGAGGGCACCATCACCCGGGACCCGGACCAGTGGCCCATGACCGGCAAGACCGGTGCCGCGCGCGTCGCCCTCGAGACCAAGTGTCCGGTGATCCCCGTCGCGCAGTGGGGCGCCAACGAACTTCTGCCGCCGTACGCCAAGAAGCTCAACCTCCTTCCGCGCAAGACCCACCAGGTGCTCGCCGGCCCGCCCGTGGACCTCGCGCGTTTCTACGACAAGGAGATGTCCCCGGAGCTGCTGAAGGAGGCGACGGAGGTCATCATGGCCGCCATCACTCGCCACCTGGAGGAGATCCGCGGCGAGAAGGCGCCCGAGACGCCGTACGACCCGCGCCAGGAGCGCATCGAGCAGCGCCGCAGGACCGCCGCGCAGAACCGGCAGACGCAGAAGGCCGAGCAGGAAGAGGGGCAGGGCACGTGAGCAAGCCCGTCAAGGCGGCAGTCCTGAGTGCCGGTTCGTGGGGCACGGCGTTCGGCATCGTCCTCGCCGACGCCGGCTGCGACGTCACCCTGTGGGCCCGCCGCCCCGAGGTCGCCGAGGCCATCAACTCGACCCGGACGAACCCCGACTACTTCCCCGGCGTGGAGCTCCCGCAGGGCATGCGGGCGACCACCGACCCCGCCGAGGCCATGGCCGGCGCCGACTTCACCGTGCTGTCCGTCCCCTCCCAGACCCTGCGCGCCAACCTCGCCGAGTGGACCCCGATGCTGGCGCCGGGCACGGTCCTGGTGTCCCTGATGAAGGGCGTCGAACTCGGCACCACCATGCGGATGAGCGAGGTCATCGAGGACGTCGCGAAGGTCGGCCACGACCGCATCGCCGTCGTCACCGGCCCCAACCTGGCCCGTGAGATCGCCTCCCGCATGCCGGCCGCCGCCGTCGTCGCCTGCACCGACGAGGCCGTCGCCCAGCGTCTGCAGGCCGCCTGCCACACGCCGTACTTCCGCCCGTACACCAATACGGACGTGGTGGGTTGCGAACTGGGCGGAGCCGTGAAGAACGTCATCGGCCTCGCCGTCGGCATCGCGGACGGCATGGGCCTCGGCGACAACGCCAAGGGCTCGCTGATCACTCGCGGCCTCGCCGAGACGACCCGGCTCGGGATGGCGCTGGGCGCCGACCCGCTGACGTTCTCCGGACTCGCCGGCCTCGGCGACCTGGTGGCGACCTGCTCCTCGCCGCTGTCGCGCAACCACACCTTCGGCACCAACCTCGGCAAGGGCATGACCCTCCAGGAGACCATCGCGGTCACCAGGCAGACGGCGGAGGGCGTCAAGTCCTGCGAGTCGGTGGCGGATCTGGCCCGCCGGCACGGCGTCGAGATGCCGATCACGGAGACGGTCGTCGACATCGTGCACGAGGGCAAGCCACCGGTGGTCGCCCTCAAGGAGCTGATGTCGCGCAGCGCCAAGCCCGAGCGACGCTGAGCGACGCCGGGGGAACGCCACCCTCCGGACGCTGACTCGGACCCTACGGGCGGGTACGCTCATCGCGATATGAGCACCGAGAACCTCCCCCAGAGCCCAGACCAGCCGCAGCGCAAGCCGCGTGTGGCCGTCGTGTTCGGCGGCCGCAGTTCCGAGCACGGGATCTCCATGGTCACCGCCGGCGCCGTGCTGCGCGCGATCGACCGGGCGAAGTACGACGTCCTGCCGATCGGCATCACGCAGAGTGGCCGCTGGGTGCTCACCGCCGACGATCCGGAACGCATGGCGATCACCGAGCGCCGTACGCCCAACGTCGAGCAGCTGGCCGAGTCGAGCGAGGGCGGCGTGGTGCTCCCCGTCGACCCGGCGAACCGCGAAGTCGTCTACGCCGAGCCCGGATCGGTGCCCAAGGCGCTGGGTGAGATCGACGTCGTCTTCCCGGTGCTCCACGGGCCGTACGGCGAGGACGGCACCCTCCAGGGTCTGCTGGAGCTCTCCGGGGTGCCGTATGTGGGTTCCGGCGTGCTCGCCTCGGCCGTCGGCCAGGACAAGGAGTACATGAAGCGGGTGTTCACCTCCTTCGGGCTCAAGGTGGGCCCGTATGTGGTGATCCGGCCGCGCGAGTGGGAGCAGGACGAGTCCGCCGCCCGCAAGAAGATCATCGACCTCGCCGGCGACCATGGCTGGCCGCTCTTCGTGAAGCCCGCGCGCGCGGGTTCGTCGATCGGCATCACCAAGGTCGAGGACCTGTCGGGGCTGGACGAGGCGATCGCCGAGGCGCAGCGGCACGACCCGAAGATCCTCGTCGAGGCGGCGCTGCGCGGCCGTGAGATCGAGTGCGGCGTCCTGGAGTTCGAGGACGGCCCGCACGCCTCCGCGCCCGCCGAGATCCCGCCGCCGGACGCACACGCGTACTACGACTTCGAGGCCAAGTACATCGACTCGACGCCGGGGATCGTGCCGGCGCCTCTGACGCCGGAGGAGACGGCGGAGGTCCAGCGCCTGGCGGTGGACGCCTTCGAGGCGGCCTCGTGCGAGGGGCTGGTGCGGGCGGACTTCTTCCTCACCGAGGACGGGGAGTTCGTGATCAACGAGATCAACACGATGCCCGGTTTCACGCCGATCTCGATGTACCCGCAGATGTGGCAGGCGAGCGGGATCAGCTACCCCGACCTGGTGGACCGGCTGATCCAGGCGGCGCTCAGGCGCTCCACCGGTCTCCGGTAGAACAGGTAGAAGCCGTACGCCTCAGGCGGGCACCCTTCAGTCGGCGATCCCTTCGGGGATCGCCTTCTTCACGGCCGACGCCAGGTCGATCAGCACACTCGAACTGTCCCGGCCCTCCGGCACGCTGACCTCGACGTATGCGCGGCGCAACGCGGTGGTGAACCGGTAACCCCCGTCGCCGTCCTCCTCCATCAGCCACCGGACGCCGTTCACGCCACCCGCCACCGCGTCGTCGTCCCGGCCCTCGGCCACCTTGGGGTCGCTCATCTTCGTCGGCCGTACGACACCGCACCGCAGTATGATCGCCGGGTCTCCCCAGCCAGCGGTCAGCGTGGACGCGGGCGAGGGATCCTCACGGCCGGCACCGTCCACCTTGGCCGGCAGTACCTTGTCGAGGTTCTGGCACAGCTCGGCGGCCTTCGCGCCGGGGCTGGGAACCGCCGCCGACGCGCTGCCGTCTGCTGATGAGCAGCCCGCTGCGGTGATCAGCAGGACGAGCGCGGGCAGCCCGAAGACAGAAATGTGCCGGTGACGGAAAGAGTTCACCGGCCAAGGGTAGACGGGGGCTACAGATGTACGACCGGGCAGGTCAGGGTGCGGGTGATGCCGTCCACTTGCTGGACCTTGGCGACCACCAAGCGACCCAGTTCGTCGACGGTGTCTGCTTGTGCGCGCACGATGACGTCGTACGGTCCGGTGACGTCCTCGGCCTGGATGACTCCAGGGAGCTTGCTGATCGTCTCGGCGACGGTCGACGCTTTGCCGACCTCCGTCTGGATCAGGATGTACGCCTGTACCACGGAACCTCCAGGGCGGCCACGAGGATCATGTGGGGAAAAGGAACGCCACGGTATCGCGTCGCCGCTCGTCACGGGGAGACCCCCGGTGGCCAGGGACCCCGCGCCGCGGTGCACGCACGACAGAAGTTGACGTACACCTCGACCGTATCGAGGACAGTAGGGACGCGCGAGTGGGTGCGGACAGGGACAGAAGGGGCGTAAGGGCAATGAAGGGCACTGTTGGTGAGCTTGGCGAGTTCGGGCTCATCAGGGAGCTCACCTCCCGTCTCACCACCACCCCGGCGGTCCGGGTCGGCCCCGGCGACGACGCCGCGGTGGTGGCCGCGCCCGACCGCAGGGTGGTCGCCAGCACCGACATCCTGCTGGAGGGACGGCACTTCCGCCGCGACTGGTCCACGGCCTACGACGTCGGCCGCAAGGCCGCCGCGCAGAACCTCGCGGACATCGCGGCCATGGGAGCGGTGCCGACGGCGCTGCTCCTCGGTCTGGTCGTGCCGGCCGAACTCCCGGTGACCTGGCCGAGCGAGCTGATGGACGGCCTGCGCGACGAGTGCCAGGTCGCCGGCGCCTCGGTGGTCGGCGGGGACGTCGTACGGGGCGACACGATCATGGTGTCGATCACCGCGCTCGGCGATCTGCGCAACCAGGAGCCCGTGACGCGGGCGGGAGCCCAGCCCGGCGACCTCGTCGCCGTGACGGGCTGGCTGGGCTGGTCCGCGGCCGGATACGCCGTGCTGTCCCGGGGTTTCCGCTCACCACGCGCCTTCGTGGAGGCGCACCGGCGCCCCGAACCGCCGTATCACGCGGGTCCGGCCGCCGCCGGGCTCGGCGCGACCGCGATGTGCGACGTGAGCGACGGACTGATCGCCGACCTCGGGCACATCGCCGAGGCCAGCAAGGTCCGGATCGACATCCGCTCGGGTGCGATCGACATCCCGACGCAGATGAACGACATCGGGCAGGCCGTCGGCGTCGATCCCATGCAGTGGGTGCTGACCGGGGGAGAGGACCACGCGATCGTGGCGACCTTCCCGCCGGATGTGAAGCTGCCGGCCCGCTGGAAGGTCATCGGCGAAGTCCTCAACCCCTCCGCGCTGCCCCATGTGACGGTGGACGGGGCGCCGTGGACCAGGAAGGGCGGCTGGGACCACTTCGGCGGGGACATCGAGTCATGATCCCGGGTGTCCTTACGGTGGCCGGTTCCGACTCCGGCGGCGGGGCGGGCATCCAGGCCGACCTGAAGACGATGCTCGCCCTCGGCGTGCACGGCATGAGCGTGATCACCGCGGTCACCGCGCAGAACTCCCTCGGCGTGCAGGGTGCTTGGGAACTGCCGGTGGACGCGGTGCGGGCGCAGTTCCGCAGTGTCGTGGACGACATCGGCGTCCAGGCGATCAAGACGGGCATGCTCGCCTCGGCGGAACTCGTCGAGGCGGTGGCCGAATTGATCGGCGGCACGGACGCGCCCGCCGTGATCGATCCGGTCGGTGTCTCCAAGCACGGTGACTCGCTGCTGGCGTCCTCCGCGCTCGAATCGGTGCGGACCAAGCTGCTGCCGGTGGCGACCGTGGCGACACCGAACCTCGACGAGGTGGCACAGCTGACCGGCGTGCACGTCGTGTCCGAGGAGCAGTTGCGGCAGGCCGCGGAGGCGGTGCTGGCGTACGGGCCGCGCTGGGTGCTGATCAAGGGCGGTCATCTGCCCGGGGATGCCGTGGATCTGCTCACCGACGGCTCCGCGGAGCACTGGCTGCGGGCCCCCCGGCTCGACAACCGGCACACCCACGGCACGGGCTGCACGCTCGCCTCGGCGGTCGCCTCAGGGCTCGCGAAGGGCCTGTCCGTGCCGGAGGCGGTCATGGCGGCCAAGGAGTACGTCACCGGGGCGATCGAGGCGGGCTTCGCGCTCGGCGGCGGGATCGGGCCGGTGGATCACGGGTGGCGGTTCCGCGAGGGCGCGTAGCCGCGCGGGCGCCACCCGGGCACAGCAAGAAGCCGGTCCACCCTCAGGTGGACCGGCTCAATGCAGCGAACCAGCAGTGGCCGCGCGCTCAGCTGTTGGCGTCAGCGCGAGACCTTGCCGGCCTTGATGCAAGAGGTGCAGGCGTTCACGCGCTTCGGCGTCCCACCGACCACAGTACGCACGCGCTGGATGTTCGGGTTCCAGCGACGGGGTGTACGGCGGTGCGAGTGCGAGATGTTGTTGCCGAAGCCCGGCCCCTTGCCGCAGACGTCGCAGTTGGCAGCCACGGGTCACTCCAAAGACTTCAGATGCACTTACGGTTAATCCCGGCATGCCGTCGGGATCGAGATCGCAGGATCAGAGATCTGAGTGGCGCTGCCAGGGGAACGGCCCGATCTGCATCGGGCAACCGGAGCAGCATACAACGACTGCGCCAGTGCAACGAAACTACCATGGCTGCTCAGACCCCCGCTCCCGGCCCTCTTCCGGCGCACCCGGGCCCTGGGTCTACGCTGCGTGCCACGGTCGGCAGCTCAAGGAGGCGCAGGTGGCGCAGGTGCCGCAGACGTTCTTCGATGCTCTCGCGGTGCGCACCTGGTGCGGTCTCGCGCTGGAGTCACTCGGACGGGCGCGTGAGGAGATCGACGCGATCAACGTCTATCCCGTGGCCGACGGGGACACCGGGACCAACCTGTACCTGACCGTGGAGTCGGCGGTCGCGGCCGTGGAGGCCGTGTTCACCGCCTACGACGTGGGGCGGCCCACCCTGGCGGACGCCGCGCGCGCGATGGCGCACGGAGCCCTGATCGGGGCCCGCGGGAACTCCGGGACGATCCTCGCCCAGCTGCTGCGGGGCATGGCCCAGGTGCTCGCCGCCGACGGTGAGACGGCTCACACCGACGGCTCCGGTCTCCGCGTCGCCCTGCGGCGGGCCGCCGACTCCGCCCGCCAGGCCGTGGCCCACCCGGTCGAGGGCACGGTCCTCACGGTCGCCTCGGCCGCCGCCGACGCGGCCGACGGGGCCGAGGGGGACTGCGGTGCGGTCGCCCGGGCCGCCTACGAAGGGGCGCGTGCGGCACTGGCCGCTACGCCCGGACAGCTGGCGGTCCTGGAGCGCGCGGGGGTGGTCGACGCCGGCGGGCGGGGGCTGGTGGCGGTGCTGGGCGCGCTGGTGGAGACGTTCACGGGCGAGGCGGTCCCCGCGGCTTCCGGGGTGCACACGCGCGTGCGGGGCGCTTCGGCCGGGGCCCCGGTCGCCGGTGACGGTGCCTTGCTCGCCGTCGTCGAGGAGTGCGCCGATGTCGTGGAGACGGGCGGCCCCGCCTTCGAGGTGATCTACCTCCTGGAGGCCGAGGACGCGGCCGTGGCGCGGCTGCGGGAGCGGCTCGACGGTCTCGGGGACTCGCTCGTGATCGTCGGCGGTGACGGGCTGTGGAACGTGCATGTGCACGTCGACGACGCCGGGGCCGCCGTGGAGGCGGGGGTCGAGGCCGGGCGGCCGTACCGGATCCGGATCACCCACTTCGCGGATGGTGACGCGCACACCACCGGGGAGCGCTCGCCCCGGGAACGGATCCAGCGGGCCGTCGTCGCCGTCGTGCCCGGTGAGGGCCTGGTCGGGCTGTACGGCGAGGCCGGCGCGACGACCGTCCTCGCGCGCCCCGGGGAGCCGCCCGCCAGTGGGGAGCTCGTGGAGGCCGTACGGCGTGCCCACGCGCGCGAGGTCGTGCTGCTGCCCAACGACGCCGACCTGCGCCACACCGCCGCCGCGGCCGCCGAACAGGCCCGCGTCGAGGGCATCCGCGTGGCCCTGATCCCCACCCGCTCCGCCGTCCAGGGCATCGCGGCGCTCGCCGTGCACGAGCCCGAGCGCCGCTTCGACGAGGACGTCGTGTCGATGACCTCGGCGGCCGGCGCGACCCGCTACGCCGAGGTCGCCGTCGCCGAGCGCCAGTCCTGGACCATGGCCGGCATCTGCCAGGCCGGCGACGTCCTGGGCCTCATCGACGGCGACGTGGCCGTGATCGGCACGGATGTCACCGCCACCGCCGAGACCGTCCTCGACCGCATGCTCTCCGCGGGCGGCGAACTCGTCACCCTCGTCCTCGGCGACGAGGCCCCCGAGACCATCGCCGAGCACCTCGAAGCACGCGTGCGTGAGTCGTACCTCGCCGTCGACACGGTGGTCTACCGGGGCGGGCGGCAAGGGGCGCTGCTGCTCATCGGCGTGGAGTGAGCCCTACGGCGTCTCCTGCTCCGCCACCACCTGAAGCATCTGCTCCGCCTCCACCCGCCGCTCCCGGGCCGCCTCGTCGTCCTCCCCGGCACCGCCGTACGCCGCCAGCACCGCACGCGCGCGTGCGGCCGCCTCGGCCGGACGGCTCAGGTCCGCCTCCAGCCAGCCCGCGGCGAGTTCGGCGCCGGTGCGGCCGTGCAGGGCCTCGTCGCCCAGGGACGTGAACACCGCGACGGCCCGCGTCACCTGGGACAGGGCGTCCTCCAGCGCGCTTCGGATCGACTCGTCCTCGGCGTCCTCGGCGGCGGAACGGGCGAGGAGGTCGCCGAACTGCCGATGGGTGTGCGCGAGTTCGAGGGTGAGCCGCTCACGGGCCTCCGGGTCGTCGACCGCGTCCAGCGCCGCCCGGCACTCCTCGACCGCGCTCGCCATCAGCTCGGCCCCCGTCTCGTCGAGGCCCTCCGCGCCCAGCGCCAGCCACGCGCGGGCACGCAGCGAGCGAACGAGGCCGTGCACATTGCCCAGGGAGCGCCACAGCGCCCCCGCGCGCGCGTACGCCTGGTCCGCCTCGGCGTGCAGACCCGCGTGGCCGAGCGACTCGGCGGCCAGGTGGGCGAGCGTGGCGTGGTCGTGCTGCTCGGGCCAGAGCCGGGCGATCTCGGCGGCCTGCAACCGGCGTTCGGCCGCCGCCCGGTGCTCGCCGAGCTCGCTCAGACAGTCGCCGAGCCACCACTGCGTCTGGACGACCACCCCGTCGCCGTGTGTCTCGGCGCTCAGGTCGGGCAGCGCCGACTCCAGCACCTCGGCGGCCTCGGCGAACCGTCCCTGCCGCAGCAGGAACCCGCCGAGCTGATGCCGCGCCCAGGCGCCCAGCGTCCGGCTCTCGCCCGCCTCGTCGGCCCAGTGCGCGGCCTGGAGGGCGTGTTCCGCGGCCTCCTCGGACAGCCCCCGGCCACCGAGCACCTCGGCCAGTTGAAGGTGCAGCTGGGCCCGTCCCGTGGCCTCCAGGTGCGGCCCGCCGTGCTCCAGGGCCGCACGCAGCGCCCGCTCGGCCTCCGCGGTGTCGCCGAGGTGATGCGCGAGCCCGGCCAGCCGGGCCTCGTACTCCACCGCGAACCACGGCAGCCCCGCCCCGACGAACGCCGCCGAGGCCCGCGCGAACAGCCCCGCGGCCCTCTCCACGTCCCCCGCGAGCGCCGCCAGCTCCGCCAGCATCGCCTGCGCCTCCGCGGCCCGCGAGGCCAGCCGTACGTCGTCACCGGCCTGTCCGTCGACCATCGCCAGCACCTCACGGGCGGCGGTCCCGGCGTCGGTCACGACGGACTGCGGCACCGCGTCCTCGGCCTCGTGCACCCGCCGCATCAGGATCCGCGCCCGGCTCATCAGCACGGCCGCCGTCTGACGTACGCCGGTGCCGTCCTCGGCGTACAGCGCGAGCACCTGGTCGTACAGGCCGTCGATCGTCGTCAGGGCCTCGGACACCTCGCCCGTGAGCGCACGTACGTACGCTCCTCGCGCGCGTGCCGCCAGCGCCTCCCCAGGGTCGCCCGCCTCCGCGTACAGCTTCGCGGCCTCCTCGAACAGCGGGATGCCCTCGGGGCCCAGGTCCATCGCCCGGTGGTCGGCGATCTCCGCGCGGTCGAGGGCGGCCAGCTCGACGCCCCGGGCGGCCCGGGAGACGGCGGCCCACGCCTCGACGGCGTTGGGCTGGAGGGTGTCCGACAGCCGCCGTGCCTCGGCGATCAGGGCGGGCAGGTCGGACGGCGCGTCCTCGGACACGCTCACCGCGGCCGGCGCGGGCATCGACGGGGCCGTCGGCCGGGCCGCCGTACGCACCCCCAGAGGCAACCGCTCCACCAGGGGCAGCTGTTCCATACGCGCGCGTGCCCGCTCGCTGAGGTGTGCCGTGCCGTTGCGCTCGTCGAAGCGCGCGGCCAGCGCCAGGGCCTCCTCGCGCGCGTGCGCGGCGAGTTCGCGGGCGGTCCAGGTGCGGCCCGCCGGACCGGGCACCCGCTGATCGCCCAGCCCGAGCACGCTCAGGCGGTCCATGAGCAGGGCCACCACCGTCATGAACTCCAGCTTGCTGCGCGGATGCCCGTCGTCCGTGAAGTACGCCGGACGCTCCGCCAGCAGCTCCAGACCGCGCGCCTCGTTGCCGGTGAGCACGCAGAACTCCACATGGTCCGCGTACGCACCGCGCATGCTCTCCATCGCCCGTACGAGTCGGAAGCCCCGCAGATGATGGGCGCGGGCCTCGTCCACGCGGCCCAGCCGCAGCAGCGGCACCAGGGAGGACGCGAGGACCGTGTGCGGCTCGTGGGCGCAGGTGAACTCGCCCTCCAGGACCGGCTCCCACAGCCGGATCGCCTCGTCGTCCCGGCCCAGCTCGGACTGCCACCACCCCTGCCCGTGCAGCTCGCACGCGTGGCAGTCGGCCATGCCGTCCCGGTCCGCGCTCAGCCAGGCGCCGTACGCCCGCTCGGCCCGCGCCACGTCCCCGACATGCGCGGCCACGCTGAACTCGGCACCGCGCACCGCCCGTTCGGAGTGCCCGGCGAGCCGGTAGCGGTGCTCCATCTCGCCGAGCCACTTCTCGATCGAGGCCAGCGGGACATGCGGCTGGTCGAGCATGCCGGACGACATCCACTTGAAGACCCAGTGCAGCGAATGCGTCTCGTACTCGTCGAAGTCCTCGGGCCGCTCGTCCCACATGCGCAGCAGACGCGCGAAGGGGACGAACATCTTGTCCTTCTCGGAGCTGTAGTTGTAGACCTTCAGCTGGTGCCCGAGCGCCTCGATCACCGCGAGCGGGATCTTCAGCTTCTCCGCCTCGGCGAGCAGCCGCTCCGCGCGCGCGTTGCGGGCGGGACCCTCCGGCTCCTCGGAGTTCTCCGCCATCGCCTGACGCAGCGCGTCGAAGTCGGCGATCTCACTCATCAGCGGCCTCCGTCGCCGTTCGTGGCCCATTCCAGCAGCCCGATGAAGGCCCGGTTCAGCAGCGCCGAGTCGGCGGGCCTGAGCGGGCGCTGCGCCATCAGCAGGGCCTGCCCGTAGAGGGACTCGGTGGCGGTGCCGATCAGTTCCGGATCGCCCAGCGAACTGATCCTGCGGATCAGCGGGTTGAGGTGGTTCAGCACCAGACGCGCGCGTGGCGCACTGCCGCGCAGCGAGCCCAGGATGCCCGCCCACAGGTCGTCGGCCTGCTCCTCCGCGTCCGCGCGCGCCTGCTCGTGCCGGGCCGCCCGGTCGTCGAGATGCAGCGCGGGCACCGACAGCGGATGGAAGGCGCGCAGGACGACATCACAGCCCAGCGGGTCGAGCTTCGCCCGCGCGGCCGCCAGGAAGCCCGACAGGGCCAGCTCCTCGGCCGGGTCGACCGCGTCCAGATGGGCGGTCACGGTGTCCGCGTCCAGCTCGGCGACGACCGTCCCCGGCCGCACCGACGGCAGTGCCTCGACCAGCTCGCTGTCGTACGTGTAGCCGCCGTTGATCACCCCCACGCCCTGCGCGGACGCGATCGGCGCGACCTGCCGGTACTCCTCGACCGTCCGCGTGAAGTGCACCACCGGGTGCCGCTGCGCGAACTCCTCCAGGGACAGCCGTCCGTCGGTGGTCTCGAAGGGCAGCCACGGCAGCATCGTGCGCAGCATCTCCTTGTCGTGCCGCGCCAGGGACTTCACGCCCAGGTGGTGCACGGACAGGAACGCCGCCAGCCGTTCCGGATCGCCGGCCGCGAGCCCGGTCAGCCAGGACCGAATCCTTTCGCCGAGCGCCTCCCGTACGGCCGCCAGCGTCTCGTCCTCGTACAGCGATTCGCGCGAGGCCGTCGGCCGCAGGCTGTCGGTGTCCAGGACGCAGCGCACGAAGAACGCCCAGTCGGGCAGCAGCTGTTCGGCGCGCTCGGTCAGCAGCATGCCCTTGAGGTGGACGCGATGGCCCGCCCGCTGGGCGGGGCTGACCGCCGACGGAAGGACGTACGCCACCCCGCGGATCCCGGCGAGCGGCACGTTCAGCTCGATCGAGTCCAGCGGGGTGAAGCCGAACAGGTCGTGACAGTGCCGGGCCAGGGCCACTCTGCGGTTGGCGGGGGAGGGGTACGGCCGGTCCCAGGGCGCGGGCAGGTCGGTGACCGCCTCGTCGCCGACCCGGACGTCGTACGGCAGCAGCGAGCCGAAGTCCCGCGCCAGCGCCAGGACCCGGTCCTCGGCCAGCCACTCGGCGGCCCCGGCCCGCGCCACCAGGTGCACGGTGGTGCCCGGTTCGGGGCGGGCGTCGTCCGGCAGCGTCCGCACGGTGTACGAACCGTCGTCCGTCGCCGTCCACTCCACGGGCGGCGCGTCCGGCGTACGGGCGCTGCGGCTGACCACGCGGATCCGCTCGGCGACCACGAAACAGGCCAGCAGACCGATGCCGAACTGCCCCAGGAAGTCGGACCGGGTCTCCTGCAGACCCTCGGCACGCTTGGAGCTGCGCCCGATGGTCGCGAGGAGGCTGTGCACGTCCGCCTCGGTCAGCCCGACCCCGGAGTCCTCGACCCGCAGCGCGCCGCCGCCGGGGTGGAGCCGCACCTTGGCCGGCGCGCCCGGCTCCTCGGCGCGTCTGGCGGTGATGGCGTCGACCGCGTTCTGGAGCAGCTCGCGCAGATAGACCTTCGGACTGGAGTAGAGATGGTGGGAGAGCAGGTCCACCAGACCGCGCAGGTCGACCTGGAACGAATGAGGTGTCTGGGGCGGCTGAGGGGCCTGGGATGACTGTGAGGTCTGGGAGTCCATCGTCACAGCGCCGTTGGGGGGACTTGGCGACGGCGCGGGGTCGGGCGGCCCCGGTGAGGCGGTGACCGCGAAAGGATGGCCGGAGCGCGCCATCCTAGGGCCGAAGCGAGCCGCCTGACCAGGGGTTTCCGCGACGTTTACCGGGACGGCCGCACCGGCCTCTACGGCATTGTCAGTGGTGTGGTGTGGAATGGATCTCGTGCCCGCACTGGAAGAACCACTGAAGAAAGTGCTCG
This sequence comes from Streptomyces sp. NPDC056479, assembly GCF_042795335.1. Classification (NCBI taxonomy): domain Bacteria; kingdom Bacillati; phylum Actinomycetota; class Actinomycetes; order Kitasatosporales; family Streptomycetaceae; genus Streptomyces; species Streptomyces sp. NPDC056479. The sequence goes on from NZ_JBHTRZ010000007.1 coordinate 367,103, forward strand.
GCCCAGCCACCGCGAAGGTGATGGCCGAGCACCTCGGCCTGCACACGGTCGGCGACCTCCTGCACCACTACCCGCGCAGATACGAGGAGCGCGGCCAGCTCACCCACCTCGCCGACCTCCCCATGGACGAGCACGTCACCGTGGTCGCCATGGTCGCCGACGCCCGCCTGCACACCTTCGCCTCCGCCAAGGCGCCGCGCGGCAAGGGCCAGCGTCTCGAAGTCACGATCACCGACGGCAACGGCCGCCTCCAACTGGTCTTCTTCGGCAACGGCGTTCACAAGCCCCACAAGGAGCTCCTGCCGGGCACACGCGCGATGTTCGCGGGCAAGGTCTCCGTCTTCAACCGCCGCGTCCAACTGGCACACCCGGCGTACGAGTTGCTCCGCGGCGACTCCGAGGAGGCGGTCGAGACCTGGGCCGGCGCCCTGATCCCGCTCTACCCCGCCACCGCCAAACTGGAGTCCTGGAAGATCGGCAAGGCCGTCCAGACGGTCCTGCCCAGCGCCCAGGAAGCCCTCGACCCGCTGCCGGACGCCCTGCGCGAGGGCCGGGGCATGGTCTCCCTCCCCGAGGCCCTGCTCAAGATCCATCGCCCGCACACCAAGGCGGACATCGACGACGCCCGCACACGCCTCAAGTGGGACGAGGCCTTCGTCCTCCAGGTGGCCCTCGCCCGCCGCCGCCGCGCCGACGCCCAACTCCCGGCGGTCGCCCGCAGACCCAGCCCCGACGGCCTCCTGACCGCCTTCGACGACCGCCTCCCCTTCACCCTCACCCAGGGCCAGCGCAAGGTCTCGAAGGAGATCTTCGACGACCTGGCCACCGAGCATCCGATGCACCGGCTGCTCCAGGGCGAGGTCGGATCGGGGAAGACGATGGTGGCGCTGCGCGCCATGCTCGCCGTCGTCGACGCGGGCGGGCAGGCCGCCATGCTCGCGCCCACCGAGGTGCTCGCCCAGCAGCATCACCGGTCGATCGTGGAGATGATGGGCGAGCTGGCCGAGGGCGGGATGCTGGGCGGGGCCGAGCAGGCCACGAAGGTCGTGTTGCTCACCGGGTCGATGGGCGCGGCAGCCCGCCGGCAGGCGCTGCTCGATCTCGTCACCGCGGAAGCCGGGATCGTCATCGGCACACACGCGCTCATCGAGGACAAGGTGCAGTTCCACGACCTCGGCCTGGTCGTCGTCGACGAACAGCACCGCTTCGGCGTCGAGCAGCGCGACGCCCTGCGCGGCAAGGGCAAGCAGCCGCCCCATCTGCTCGTGATGACCGCGACGCCCATTCCGCGCACGGTCGCGATGACCGTCTTCGGCGACCTGGAGACCTCGGTCCTCGACCAGCTCCCGGCCGGCCGCTCGCCCATCGCCTCCCATGTCGTCCCGGCCGCCGACAAGCCCCACTTCCTCGCCCGCGCCTGGGAGCGGGTGCGCGAGGAGGTCGGCAAGGGGCATCAGGCGTACGTCGTCTGCCCCCGGATCGGGGACGAGGAGGACGACCCGAAGAAGGCCGGCAAGAAGAAGTCCCCGGAGGACGAGGCCGAGAAGCGGCCGCCGCTCGCCGTCCTCGACGTGGCGGACCACCTCGCCAAGGGACCACTCCAGGGCCTCAAGGTCGAGGTCCTGCACGGCCGGATGCATCCCGACGACAAGGACGCCGTGATGCGTCGCTTCGCCGCCGGCGAGACCGACGTCCTGGTCGCCACGACGGTCATCGAGGTCGGCGTGAACGTCCCGAACGCCACGGCAATGGTGATCATGGACGCCGACCGCTTCGGCGTCTCCCAGCTGCACCAGCTGCGCGGCCGGGTCGGCCGTGGCTCGGCACCCGGCCTCTGCCTCCTGGTCACCGAGATGCCGGAGGCCAGCGCCGCCCGCCAGCGCCTCAACGCCGTCGCCGCCACCCTCGACGGCTTCGAGCTCTCCCGCATCGACCTCGAACAGCGGCGCGAGGGCGACGTCCTGGGCCAGGCCCAGTCCGGTGCCCGCACCAGTCTGCGGATGCTGGCGGTCATCGAGGACGAGGAGATCATCGCGGAGGCGAGGGAGGAGGCGGTGACGCTGGTGGCGGCGGATCCGGAGCTCGAGCATCTCCCCGGTCTGCGCACAGCATTGGACGCCCTCTTGGACGACGAAAGGGAACAGTTCCTGGAAAAGGGGTGAGGGATGCCGACCCAGGGGCGCGGGGAACTGCGCGACCAGCCACACTGAACCTAGAAGCCGCCCACAACCAAGGACCCCAGATGACCCGCGTGATCGCCGGCGCAGCCGGCGGACGTCGTCTAGCCGTGCCGCCCGGCACGGGCACCCGGCCAACATCAGACCGCGCACGCGAGGGTCTCTTCTCCACCTGGCAGTCCCTCCTCGGCGGCCCCCTGGAGGGGGAGAGGGTCCTCGACCTGTACGCCGGCTCCGGCGCCGTCGGCCTGGAGGCACTCTCGCGCGGCGCCGGCCACACCCTCCTCGTCGAGGCCGACGCAAGAGCGGCCCGCATCGTCCGCGAGAACGTCAAGAATCTCGGCCTCCCCGGCGCCGAGGTGAGGTCGGGCAAAGCCGAACAGATCATCCAGACCCCGGCGCCCACCGAGCCGTACGACCTCGTCTTCCTGGACCCGCCGTACCGAGTCACAGATCACGATCTTCGCGAGATTCTGCTCACACTCCGCTCGGGGGGCTGGCTCGCGCCGGGCGCGCTCGTCACCGTGGAGCGCAGCACCAGAGGCGGGGAGTTCCGGTGGCCGGACGGTTTTGAAGCGATCCGGGCCCGTCGTTACGGCGAGGGAACGTTTTGGTACGGTCGCGCCGCCTCTACGTGCGAAGACGCACGATGACCGGACCGGAGAGCGAGGGATCACAAGTGCGCCGCGCCGTCTGTCCCGGGTCGTTCGACCCGATCACCAACGGACACCTCGACATCATTTCCCGCGCCTCAAGGCTGTACGACGAGGTCTACGTCGCCGTCATGATCAACAAGGCCAAGAAGGGCCTGCTCGAGGTGGACGAGCGGCTCGACCTGATCCGCCAGGTCACGGCCGAGTACGGCAACGTCCGCGTCGAGGCCTTCCACGGCCTCCTCGTCGACTTCTGCAAGCAGCGCGACATCCCGGCCATCGTCAAGGGCCTGCGCGCCGTCAGCGACTTCGACTACGAGCTGCAGATGGCACAGATGAACATCGGCCTGTCGGGCGTGGAGACGCTCTTCGTGCCGACCAACCCCACCTACAGCTTCCTCTCCTCCTCCCTGGTGAAGGAGGTCGCCACGTGGGGCGGCGACGTCTCCCATCTGGTGCCGCCGCTGGTGCTGGAGGCCCTCAACAAGCGTCTGCGCCAGGGCTGAACGGGCGGCTACAGTCGTCCCGTCCGTCTCCATCACAGCTGTAGAGAGTGGCGAGCACACGGTGGACGTACAGAAGAAGCTCGACGAGATCGTCACGGCGGTCTCTGGCGCCCGGTCGATGCCCATGTCGGCCTCGTGCGTGGTCAACCGCGCCGAACTGCTCTCGTTGCTGGACGAGGTCCGTGCGGCCCTGCCCGGCTCCCTCGCCCAGGCGCAGGAGCTGATCGGCGGCCGCGAGCAGATGGTCGAGCAGGCCCGCCAGGAGGCCGAGCGGATCATCGGGCAGGCGCACGCCGAGCGCGGCTCCCTGATCTCCGACACCGAGGTCGCCCGCCGTTCCCAGGCCGAGGCCGACCGTATCGTCGCCGAGGCCCGCAAGGACGCCGAGGACATCCGCGCGGAGGCCGACGACTACGTCGACTCCAAGCTCGCCAACTTCGAGGTCGTCCTCACCAAGACCCTCGGCTCCGTCGGCCGTGGCCGCGAGAAGCTCCTCGGCACCGGTCCGGGCCTGGACGAGCAGGGCTACGAGGACGAGGACGCACCCGAGCGCAGCCACGACCCGGAGACCCTGCGCCGCAACGCCGACGAATACGTCGACGTCAAGCTCGGCGCCTTCGAGGCGGTCCTGGCCAAGACCCTGGAGGCCGTCGGCCGCGGCCGGCAGAAGCTGCACGGCCGTATCGCCAGCGACGACCTCGGCGCCCTCGCCGACGACGACAGCAGCGTCCGGCACTCCAGCGACGCCGACTACCTCGCCGACCTCGCCGCGCTCGCGGAGCAGGACGCCCCGGCGGCCCCCGCCGAGCCGGCACCGGCCGTACCGGCACAGCCGCAGTACGACCCGCAGACCGTGCAGCCGGCGTACGGCTACCAGCAGCCGGACGCCTACGCCGGCTACCAGCAGGGCTACGGCGGCCAGCAGGACCCGTACGGCTACCAGCAGGCCCAGCAGGCCGATCCCTACGCCTATCAGGGCTACGACGGCCAGCAGGCGGCCTACGACCAGCAACAGCCCCAGCAGGCCGCCCAGCAGTCGTACGCCCTCGACGAGACGAGCCTCTTCGACACCGGCATGATCACTCCGGAGCAGCTGAGGGCCTACGAGCAGGGGCGCGGCCAGTAAGGGACCCACCGGATTGGGCCGTGAGCGAAAGGTCCAGTATCCTGGCTGTTCGGTCGCGCGTACGTCCGCGATCAAAGCTGCCCGGGAACACCGAGGGCAGTGACCTCTTGAGCTCAGCAGATCGAAAGCAGGAATGGCGTGACAGCCCGCCTCGACCACCGCAATCCTCTCGTGTTCGACACACACGAGCTGGGTCGGCGGCCCGGTGCGCTGCAGCGCCTGACCCGCACGATCGACGCCCCCAAGGATCTCGGTATCCAAGAGGTCGTCGGGGTGCCGGAAGGCGCCCCGGTGGAGCTCGAACTCCGACTCGAGTCGGTCATGGAAGGGGTGCTTGTCACAGGCACCGCCCGTGCACAGGCCGAGGGGGAGTGCGTAAGGTGTCTGGAGCCGCTTCAGCTCGACGTCGAAGCGGAATTCCAGGAGATGTTCTCGTACCCTGACGCCGACGATCGGGGCCGCGTCCAGCACGCGGAACCCGGCGACGACGCCGAGGACGACGAGGGCAGGCTCTTTCTCGAGGACGGCATGTTCGACCTCGAACCCGTGCTGCGTGATGCGGTGGTGCTCGCACTGCCGATGCAGCCGGTGTGCCAGGAAGACTGCCCGGGACTGTGCGCCGAGTGCGGAGCACGTCTCGCGGACGACCCGGACCACCACCATGACGCCGTCGACATCCGTTGGGCGGCACTGCAGGGACTCGCCGGTTCACTCGAAGACGGCGAGAAGGACGAGATGAGCGGCGCCGAACCGGGCGTCGACGAGAAGCAGGAGAAGTAGCCGTGGCTGTTCCGAAGCGGAAGATGTCGCGCAGCAACACGCGCCACCGCCGGTCGCAGTGGAAGGCTGCGGTCCCCACCCTGGTTGCGTGCGAGCGCTGCCACGAGCCCAAGCTGCAGCACATTGCGTGCCCGTCTTGCGGCACTTACAACAAGCGCCAGGTCCTCGAGGTCTGAGCGGCTGGTGAGAGGCACTGTGTCCACGCCGAAGAAGAACGCAGCGGACAACACAGCCTCGTCCCACACGCTGTTGGAAGGGCGGCTCGGGTACAAGCTCGAGTCCGCCCTTCTGGTGCGTGCGCTGACCCACCGTTCCTACGCGTACGAGAACGGCGGTCTGCCGACCAACGAGCGCCTGGAGTTCCTCGGGGACTCCGTCCTCGGCCTCGTGGTCACGGACACGCTGTACCGCACCCACCCCGACCTGCCCGAAGGCCAGCTGGCCAAGTTGCGGGCCGCGGTGGTCAACTCGCGTGCGCTGGCGGAGGTCAGCCGTGGGCTCGACCTGGGCTCCTTCATCCGGCTCGGCCGCGGTGAAGAGGGCACGGGCGGCCGGGACAAGGCGTCCATCCTCGCCGACACCCTGGAAGCGGTGATCGGCGCGGTCTATCTCGACCAGGGCCTGGAATCGGCGGCGGAGCTGGTGCACCGCCTCTTCGACCCCCTGATCGAGAAGTCCTCGAATCTCGGAGCCGGCCTGGACTGGAAGACCAGTCTCCAGGAGCTCACCGCGACCGAGGGGCTCGGTGTACCCGAGTACCTGGTCACGGAGACCGGCCCCGACCACGAGAAGACCTTCACTGCTGCCGCCCGCGTCGGAGGCGTCTCGTACGGCACCGGCACCGGCCGCAGCAAGAAGGAGGCGGAGCAGCAGGCCGCGGAATCCGCTTGGCGGGCCATCAAGGCCGCCGCGGAGGAGCGCGCCAAGAAGGCGGCCGCGAACGCCGCCGAGCCCGACGCCGACGCGTCGGCCTCCGCCTGACCGAACAGCGCGACCCGAGCGCCCGTCCCGGCCCATGGGACGGGCGCTCGGCCCTTACCCGCAAGGTGTGTACGGGGGATCCCATGCCCGAGTTGCCCGAGGTCGAGGTCGTCCGGCGCGGTCTGGAGCGGTGGGTCGCCCACCGCACGGTCGCCGACGCCGAGGTCCTGCACCCGCGTGCCGTACGCCGGCACATCGCGGGCGGCGACGACTTCGCACACCGCCTCAAGGGTCACCGGATCGGCACGCCGAGCCGCCGCGGCAAGTACCTGTGGCTGCCCCTGGAGGACACGCACCAGTCGATCCTGGCCCACCTCGGCATGAGCGGCCAACTGCTGGTCCAGCCGAGCACCGCGCCCGACGAGAAGCACCTCAGGATCCGGGTGCGGTTCGCGGACGCGCTCGACACCGAACTGCGCTTCGTCGACCAACGCACCTTCGGCGGCCTGTCGTTGCACGACAACACCCCCGACGGCCTGCCCGACGTCATCGCGCACATCGCCCGCGATCCGCTGGACCCGCTCTTCGACGACGAGGCCTTCCACCAGGCCCTGCGCCGCAAGCGCACGACCATCAAACGGGCCCTGCTCGACCAGTCGTTGATCAGCGGCGTCGGCAACATCTACGCGGACGAGGCCCTTTGGCGCGCCCGCCTGCACTACGACCGCCCGACCGCGACCTTCACCCGCCCGCGCAGCCTCGAACTCCTGGGCCACGTAAGGGACGTGATGAACGCCGCCCTCTCGGTCGGCGGCACGAGCTTCGACAGCCTGTATGTCAACGTCAACGGCGAGTCGGGCTATTTCGACCGCTCACTCGACGCGTACGGCCGTGAAGGGCTGCCCTGCAAGCGGTGCGGTACGCCGATGCGCCGGCGGCCCTGGATGAACCGGTCCAGCTACTTCTGCCCCAAGTGTCAGAGGGCGCCGCGCGTCTCGTCGTAGCGCTCACGTGCCTCCAGCACGTCGTCCATCTGCCCCTCCACGAAGTGGATGAGGTTCAGCAGCCGCTCGGCGATCCCGCGTCCCAGCGGCGTCAGCTCGTAGTCGACCCGCGGTGGGTTGGTCGGCTGGGCCTCGCGGTGCACCAGGCCGTCCCGCTCCAGGGCGTGCAGCGTCTGGGACAGCATCTTCTCGCTGACGCCGTCGATCCGGCGGCGCAGCTCGTTGAAGCGCAGCGAGCCCTCGTACAGGGCGCCGAGCGTGAGCCCGCCCCAGCGGCCCGTGACGTGCTCCAGCGTGACGCGCGAGGGGCAGGCCTTGGCGAACACGTTGTACGGGAGGTCCTGCGCCTCCGTGCGCTCCTGCGTGGTGTCCATGTTTGAAGCGTACTCGAACGCAGCGCCAACCCGTAGGTTGCACTAACTAGAAGTTAGTGCTTTCCTTTGGTCATCGCCAGTGAGCTGCCTATTTCAGGAGTACCCACGTGACCACCCCTGTCGTATCCATCGCCTACCACTCCGGCTTCGGCCACACCGCCGTCATCGCCGAGGCCGTCCGCTCCGGGGCCGCCGAGGCCGGTGCCGAGGTGCATCTGATCAAGGTGGACGAGATCACCGAGGAGCAGTGGGCGATCCTCGACGGCTCGGACGCCATCGTGTTCGGCTCGCCGACCTACATGGGCACCGCGTCCGGCGCCTTCCACGTCTTCGCGGAGGCCACCTCGAAGCGCTGGGCCGATCAGGCCTGGACGGACAAGCTGGCCGCCGGCTTCACCAACTCCGCCTCCAAGAGCGGCGACAAGCTGCACACCCTGCAGTTCTTCCAGATCCTGGCCGCCCAGCTCGGTATGCACTGGGTCAACCTCGGCCTGCTCCCCGGCTGGAACAACAGCGCCGGCTCCGAGAACGACCTCAACCGCCTCGGTGTCTTCGCCGGTGCCGCCGCGCAGACCAACGCCGACCAGGGCCCGGAGGCCGTCCACAAGGCCGATGTGGCGACCGCCGAGCACCTGGGGCGCCGGGTGGCCGAGACCGCGAAGGTGTTCTCCCTGGGTCGCGTGGCCGCCTGAGCCAGGCCGTAAAGAACACGCACGACGGACCGTCCCCCAGTAGCCTGCCCACCGAGCCGGCCGCTGGGGGACGGCGTCTTGGGGGAAGCATGTGGGACGGCCCGTTCTACCGGGTGCGCAGGGACGGATACGAGATCTGCTTCGTGCCCGGCGCGGGGGAGGACCTCGACGAGGTCTGCAACATCGACATGTGGGTGACGTTCGCCGATGGCAAGCGCTGGTCCGGGACCGTCTTCACCCTCGACGAGGCGCGCCGCCTGATGGACCGCTGGCAGGACACCGGGGAGTCCCTCGGCGGCCGCTACTTCTACTGCTGGGACAACCTGATGGTCCGGGACCCCGGCATCCCCGCCATGGTCGACGTCATCGACCACCTCGTCGTCACCGGCGACTACACGTCGGCCCTGCGGCCCCTCGGGCTTGCCGACGACTGAGCCGGTGCCGGCGCCACGGTGCCGACGCCACGGTGCCGGAGTGCCGACCGGGTGCCGTCGTGCCACGCTGAAGATCAGGGATCGAGTCAGTCCAGGAAGCTCGGCTGACCGCACGGCTCTGCGACCCAAGGAGGCCGACATGGCCCGTGACGCCCCCCAACCCGAATGGGCCAACGCCGACCCGCAGCCCTGGCACGGGCCCACGTCCGGGACCACCCTCTTCGCCGCCGCACTGATGATCTTCGGCGGAGCAATGGCGATCTTCGAGGGAATCGCCGCCATCGCCGAGGACGACCTGTTCCTCGCGACACGTCACTACGTGTTCGATTTCAGCCTGGCGGGCTGGGGCTGGGTCCACCTCATCCTGGGCATCCTCATCGTCCTCGCAGGCTGCGCCGTACTCGGCGGAGCACTATGGGCACGATTCTTCGGCGTCTTCGTGGCCGGGCTGGGCGCGATCGCCAACTTCCTCTGGGTGCCGTACTACCCCCTGTGGGCGCTGGCGCTGGTCGCCATCAACATCTTCATCGTCTGGGCCCTGTGCACGGGTATGCATAGGGAGGCCCACCACGGCCAGAGGGCCTGAGAGAGGCTATTGGGCTTCTGACCTGTGGATACGCGCGGGGAACGTGATCGCTGGCGGTCGCCGGACCGCTCGCCTCGCCTGCGGCGCACCTCCGTGGTGCGATGGAAAGGGGCGTCGGAGGGAAAGAGCGATGATCCCGCCAGCAGCGGAGCGCAAGAGTGGCGCGGCCCCAGTCCGCCCGCTGGGTGAGGCGGATCTGGATCGGGCCGATGAGATCTGCAGGGTCGCTTTCGGGACGTTCCTGGGGGTCCCTGATCCTTTCGGGACCGTCGACTATGTCCGTACGCGCTGGGCGGCCGATCCGCGGGCGGCATTCGCGGCGACGGCCGAGGGCGAAGTGGTTGGAACGAACTTCGCCACCAACTGGGGCAGCGTCGGGTTCTTCGGACCGCTGACCGTGCGTCCGGATCTGTGGGACCAGGGCATCGGCAGGCGTCTGATGGAGCCGGTCATGGACTGCTTCGACGCCTGGGGGAACCGCCACCTCGGCCTGTTCACCTTCGCGCACAGTCCCAAGCATCTTGAGCTCTACCGCCGGTACGGTTTCTGGCCCCGATTCCTCACAGCCATCATGAAGAAGCAGGTCACAGACGGTGCCGCGGTCCCCGGCCGGGTGCTCTACGGCGAACTGCCCGCTGCCGAGCGGCCTGACGCACTGAGTCTCTGTCGCGCACTGACCGGAGCCGTGTACGAGGGCCTGAGCCTGGAACGCGAGATCGAGGCCGCGCACGCGCAGGGACTCGGTGACACCATCCTGCTCCATGGCGCCGCCTCCGAGCTCGATGGCCTGGCCGTCTGCCACTGCGGAGCCGGGTCGGAGGCCGGCGAGGACGTGTGCTTCGTCAAATTCGGCGCCGTACGTCCTGGTCCGGAGGCCGCCGACCGGTTCGAGCGACTGCTCGACGCGTGCGAGCGGCTGGCCGCCGAGCGCGGCCTGGGGCAACTGGACGCCGGCATGAACCTGGGCCGCCCGGATGCCTACCGGCGCATGATCGACCGCGGTTTCCGCACATGGTTGCAGGGCGTGACCATGCACAGGCCCAACGAACCCGGGTACAGCCACCCCGACGCGTATGTGATCGACGACTGGCGCTGAGACCACCGCAAGGGTTCTCAGGTCTCTGACCCGTGCCTGTCTCAGTAGCCGAAGAAGTGAAGGGCCGAGTCTCTGAGCTGCGGCCATGCAGTCGATCAACGCTGCGACCTCGGACTTAGCTGTCGGAGGTTGTCAGCGTTGGTTGTTGTTGAGCACCCCCGCACGGCCCATGGACGGCCCAGCGACGACCCTGGAGGTTTCTCTATACAGCAAAGATCGTAGGCCCTAGTCAACGATCGTATTGAGGACGACAAACCCCAGATAGAGGGTCAGGAAGGTAAGGCAGATGTAGAAAAAGCGCGATTTGCCCTCATTTTTCTTGTCGAGCGCAACGAGGAACAGTAATAAGAGCACTACAAAGAGTATATCTTCCACTTTGCCCCTTTTCCGTTTTCCGCTTCTGCTCAGTACAGCGAGGTCCGGGGCATCAGCGTTACAGAGTGTGTCCTCGCCGCTACGACCGCGTGAGGTCGGCGGAGGATTCAGTCAAGCGCGCTGCCCGGGTCGTGGAGCACCAGTTTGGAAGATCGTGTATGCGGTCCGTCGGTGTCCAGGTGAGGCGCTGACCTGCCTGCTTCCTTGCTGTTCCGACGCTCCCCGCTAACTCCCCGCCGGTCGCCGCTCGATCGGGCACGCAGGGGGCACGCATGTTCATCCCGGCGCTCCCAGGTGGTCGCTAACTACCTGAGATCAACCATCGCACTGCCTCGGTGAGCGGAATGGGGGTGGCCGCAACCCCGAAGAGGATCTGTGACAAGAAGACCTCACCAACGGCGGCTAGTCCGATGGCGGAGAGGAGCAGGCCGGTGGAGGCGAGGGTGGCCATACCACGGGGGGATCTCACCCGTCCCCAAGTGGATGAGTGACCTCCATCTGGGGGATTGACACGGGCTTCCCCTCCGCCGGAGCAAGGAAAGCGGATACCAAAGATGTGCACGACGCTCCAGTTGTGGCTGGTGGAGTCGTGCGCAGGGGCGGAGCGGTGCCAACTGCCAGGTCGGAATACCGCCGCTCCGCCTTACTGCTCACGATCCGTTGAGCGTCCGCCCTCTGCTAGGCGGACAGTGGCCATGCTCGCGCGTTGCGTGACGTGCATGAGCGGATACGGAGAGTCATGATGTCGGGCGAGATGCTCTGACCATCGGATCTGGCGCCTCGAAAGCTCGAATGCTTCACTCATGCGTGTGACGTGCGCAAAGTATCGCTAAGTTGACGATTGTTTGCCTGGAGCGGGGCACTCACTGTGAGTGACATCCGGAACCGCGGCTGCGCGGCGTGGTGTGGGTTGGTTACGCGCAGGGATGGCCGAATACCGGTCGGGGGAGCGACTTTGGCCGGGAGCTGCTTTGGCGCGAGTGATCATGACCCCGTAAGCATCCGGCGCGTCGGGCAGTCTGTGTACCTGCCCGTTAAAGCACGACGTTGGGGCCATGATCTTCGAGGCTCGCGCCAAAGTGGCTGGCTAAAGTCGTGGAGCCGACCGCCCCAGCCACGACGGGGTTTCTCCCACGTCATGGCCGCGTGCGTCGTTCGGCCGGCGGCCCGGTGCAGGATCTGCGGGCCGTACGGACGCCCGCGCATCTGGCAGCGTCGGCCCGTATGTCACCGCCACCACGATCCGGCCTCTTTCGGTAACACAAAGCGCCTTTGATCTGCGCTGTTGGGGATCACCGTTCGTCCCCGTGCCCGTGCGACCTTGCCGAAGGAGACCCGGCACACCTCCTTCATGGCCGACTGGGTCGGGCCCGACTCCCCGCCCCCGGCATGGGCGACGGTCGCGCTTCTGGACGACTCGATCAAGGCTGCTGCCGCTCGGGTGGCCGTGCCGGTGAAGTCCGCTGGCGACTTCCCGGCCCGCGTGCTGCGGTGGGGTTCGCAGGTCGACGTGCAGGCGATCGGCAGCATGGACGGGGTTGAGCTGACCGATCAGGCGGTCGCCTCCTACGTCGCCAAGTACGCCACCTAGGCTGCCGAGACGACCGAGACCGTGGACCGCAGGATCGGGGAGCTCTCCGAACTCGATCGGCTGTCCCTGCCTCTGCCCACGTGCCGGTTGATCGAGGCGTGCCACGTGCTCGATGACGCCTACCCGGATCGGCTCCTGTGGAAGTGGGCTCACATGCTCGGCTTCCGCGGCACTTCATGACCAAGTCGCGGACCTACTCCACCACCCTGTCCGAGCGCCGTCAGGTCCGCGCCGACTACCGAGCCCGCCAGGAACGCCGTGAACGGGGCCTTCCCGAAGACCTCGACGACTCGGAGGGATCCACGCTGGTCCTCGCCCACTGGACCTACGCCGGACAGGGGCACACGCCGGGTGAGTCCTGGCTTGCTGCATCGATCGCGAAAGACATCCGGCTGAACCGCGAGTTGGCACGCGAAGCCCTCGCCGACCAACCCGACATGTACGAGTGAGAGGTGCTCGCATGAGGCGCCCTCTGCCTACCCGCTACCTGACTCCGGTGGATCTGGCTGACCTGCTCGGCGTGCCGATCGAGACCGTCTATCAGTGGCGCCGCAAGGGCACCGGTCCGCGTGGCTTCCGCGTTGGCCGGCACCTCCGCTTCGACCCCGAGGACGTACGGACCTGGGTCGAGTCCCAGATGGAAGGGGCCGCCTGATGGCCGGACACATTCAGGACCGCTGGCACAAGACCGAGCCCGGACCGGACGGCAGGCAAGTCAGGGTCAAGGCCGATCGATATGGCGTTGGTCTGCGGTACCGCGCTCGCTACACCGGCCCAGACGGGACTGAGAAGTCAAAGAGCTTCCCGGACAAGCAGAAGCGCAAGGCTGAACAGTGGCTGTCCAACATCGAGGCGGACATGTCGCGTGGCGACTACGTCAGTCCTGACGCGGGGAGGGTCACGTTCGAGCAGTTCGCCACTGAGTGGATGACCACGCAGATCACGGATCCTCTGACTCGGGAGTCTGTCGAGAGTCGGCTACGGCTCCACGCGATTCCGTACCTGGGCACCCGCCCATGGGGTCGTTCACGCCTCGCATCTCCGGTTGTGGCTGCGGGTCTTGGAAGATCGAGGGCTGTCGGCGGGGTACCGGCGGGGGATCTTCGCGCACGTATCGACCGTCTTCACGGCCGCCGTTGAGGACCGGGTGATCCGTGAGAATCCGTGCAGAGCACGATCCGTTCGGGCGCCTCGGCTGGAGCCCCGCAAGGTCAAGCCCTGGTCTACCGAACGCGTCATGGTCGTTCGGGCTGCGATGCCGGATCCCTATCAGGCTCTCGTCAGCGTGGCGGCTGGCCTCGGCCTGCGACAGGGCGAAGCGTTCGGCCTGGCCGTGGAAGACGTGGACTTCCTGGGCGGTGTCGTGCACGTCGTGCGACAGGTCAAGCTGCTCCAGCGCCACCGGCCGGTGTTCGCTCCGCCCAAGGGTGGCAAGGAGCGAGACGTTCCCTTGCCTGAGCCCGTTGCCTTCGCGCTCGCCGCGCACCTGAAGCGTCATCCGCTACGGAGATCACCTTGCCGTGGAAGACCGTCGATGGCTCACCGGTCACAGCGTCGCTGCTCTTCACGGGTTCCGCCACCCTGGCCCTGGATCGCAACCGCTTCAATGACCGCGTGGCGTTCGGCTCTGCGGGCCGTGGATGTCGAGACAGGGCGGGACAACGGTATGCACGCGCTGAGGGACTTCTATGCGTCGGTGCTCCTGGACGCGGGTGAGAGCGTCAAGGCGTTGAGCGAGTACCTGGGCCACCATGACCCCGGCTTCACACTGCGCACGAACACGCACCTGATGCCGTCGAGCGAAACCGGGACCAGGGCCGCCGTCGATGGTGTCTGCAAGGACGACGAACCTGCGGATGACGGCCCCGAGACGGCCCAGAAGGGTTCCTAGGTCTCTGACCTGCGGTTATCTCAGTAGCCGAAGTCCTGCGTCCACCAGGGCCCGCCCGCACCGAAGTGCACGCCGACGCCCAGCGTCTTGAAGTCGCAGTTCAGGATGTTGGCCTTGTGGCCCGGGCTGTTCATCCAGGCCTCCATCACCGCGGCGGCGTCGGACTGGCCGCGGGCTATGTTCTCGCCGCCGAGGTCGGTTATGCCGGCCTTCGCGGCACGGTCCCAGGGAGAGGCGCCGCCCGGGTCGGTGTGGTCGAAGAAGTCCCGCGCGGCCATGTCCTCGCTGAAGGCCTGGGCCAGATCGGTGAGCGAGCTGTTGGCGGCGACCGCGCTGCAGCCCACCTGGGCGCGCTCCTCGTTCACGAGCCTCAGCACCTCGGCCGCGGCGGCGGCCTCCGCGGAGACCTGGACGGGGGCGCCGGCCTGCTCGTTCCCCTTGTCCGGGGCCTTCTCCTTCTCCTTCTGCGGCGCCTTGGTGGCCGTACGCGAAGGAGTCTCCACCGGCTTCTTGCTGGGCGTGGCCGACGGCTTCTTCGACGGGGTCTTCGTCGGTGCGGCCGACGACGTCGACGGGGCCGGCGAAGCGGGCCGCTGGACGTCGCGGCTGGTCGAGTCGCCGCTGTCGTCCCGGTCGGCGCTGCCGGACGTGCCGCCCTGCTCCGCGGGGGAGTTGGTCGGGGTGTCGGCGGCCTGCACCCGGTCGCTGCCGTTTCCGCCGCCGAGCTGGTAGTTGTCGATGCCGGGCACCACGCCCGTGGCGACCGCGACCGTGCCGAGGGCCACCGCGGCGGAGACCCCGAGCAGCCCGGTCTTCACCGGTGCCGCGGCCTTCTTCTTGCGGCGGCGGTGCCCGCCGGGCCGCCGGGAGCCGGCGTCGGGCGTGAAGCCGTCACTGTGGAAGACCGCGGTGTCCGCCCCGTCGCTCGGGAAGGTCGTGGGGTCGGTGATCCGGTCGTAGCCCTCGTCCGTGGCGAAGAGGTAGGCGTCACTCCTCGCGTAGGCCTCGGCGTACGCCTCCGGGTTCAGATAGGGCGCGATGCCCCTCGGTCGGTCGCTCGCGTACGAGTCCCGGGGGTTGTGGCTCTCCGTGTAGGAGCCGTCCGTATGTGTGACCCCCGTGGCGCGGCCCGTGGCGGCGCGTCCGGCGGCGGAGCGTCGGTGGCGTCCCATGTCCTGGCCTTCCTCGTCCCTGCGTCTCAACGTCCTCACAGAACTCACACGATCGGGTGAGTTTCATATGAGATTCATTGGGTGGGGACGGTACCGCATGGCGCCAGAGGAGGAAGTGCCCGGAGAGACATTGGCCCGTTAGGTTGCAGTCATGAGCGAGGATGTGCGGCTGGTCGCCTGGGTGCGTGGAAGCGTCCAAGGTGTGGGTTTTCGCTGGTTCACGCGGGCCAAGGCCCTCGAGATCGGCGGCCTGAGTGGTTTTGCTCTCAATTTGGGCGACGGCCGGGTCCAGGTGGTCGCGGAGGGCCCGCGCAGGGGCTGTGAGGGACTTCTGGACTGGCTCCAGGGTGACGACACGCCCGGACGGGTGGACGGGGTGACCGAGATCTGGGACACACCTCGCGGGGGTTACGACGGCTTCGCCATCCGCTGAGGCGATTCTGTAAAGCGGCCCTGGCACAAGCGGAGGGACCTGCCACCGGCAACTGCCCCGAGCAGAAATGAGCAGGTGGTTGCCAAGAACGGCTCACGGTGGCAGGCTCGCCACTGAAGGATGATCGCCACGCGCAGAGGGTCCCGCAGGAGTCGTCGCATCGCCGCTTTCGGCCGTGTGCCCCCGGGTTCGCCCGCCAATACGGGGCGTGATCGTGTTGACCGTCAAACTTTTTGGTGAGACGCTGAAAGCCCCGCGCACCTTCGCTGTTTGGCGTGGCTGAACGGCAGTACAACACCAGGCCTGCCAAGCAACCGCGGGTGCGAATCCCTCACGACCCACACCGCTTCGGTCGGTCACTCAGTGTGGAGGACCATCCATCATGGCAAAGGCGCTTCTCGGTTACGTCGGCGGCTCCGACCCTCGACTCCTCGCCGAGATGCGACGGCTCCAGCAGCGTGTCCAGGACCTGGAATCCGAGCTCGGACGGATCCAGGCGGAGAACGACGCGCTGACGGCTGCCGCTTCTCACGACAGGATCATGGAGAGCATCGACGCACACCAGGCGGAGCCTGCGCTCACCTGATCACTGCATCGCTCCAAGACAGCAAGCAGTGGTTGGGCGGCCCGTATCCAACCGCTAAGTAGTTGTCAGACGACTGGCATGCCAGCCGTTAGGAAGTTGCAAGGGACGCTTCGGCGTCCCTTCTTTCTTTCCCCCGACTTAATGCCCCGCGCATCCTTTCACCCTCTTTAACGTCTGGTGTGCCCTGCACGTTCATCGGTGAAACCGTGCGTTCATGGAGTGACACTTCCCCGGAAGGTAGAGTCCACCGGCGTGCACCTCAAGGCCCTGACCCTCCGAGGGTTCAAGTCGTTCGCGTCGGCGACCACGCTCCGGTTCGAGCCGGGCATCACGTGCGTCGTCGGGCCGAACGGCTCGGGCAAGTCCAATGTCGTGGACGCGCTCAGCTGGGTCATGGGCGAGCAGGGTGCCAAGTCGCTGCGCGGCGGCAAGATGGAGGACGTCATCTTCGCCGGCACCACCGGCCGCCCTCCGCTGGGCCGCGCCGAGGTGTCGCTGACCATCGACAACTCCGACGGGGCACTGCCCATCGAGTACTCCGAGGTCACCATCACGCGGATCATGTTCCGCAACGGCGGCAGCGAGTACCAGATCAATGGCGACACGTGTCGCCTCCTCGACATCCAGGAACTGCTGTCCGACTCCGGCATCGGCCGCGAGATGCATGTGATCGTCGGCCAGGGCCAGCTCGACTCCGTCCTGCACGCCGATCCGATGGGCCGCCGCGCCTTCATCGAGGAAGCCGCGGGCGTCCTCAAGCACCGCAAGCGCAAGGAGAAGGCGCTCCGCAAGCTGGACGCGATGCAGGCCAACCTCGCGCGCGTGCAGGACCTGACGGACGAACTGCGCCGCCAGCTCAAGCCCCTGGGCCGCCAGGCCGCCGTCGCGGGCAGGGCCGCCGTCATCCAGGCGGACCTGCGCGACGCCCGGCTCCGACTCCTCGCCGACGATCTCGTACGGCTGCGGGAGGCGCTCCAGACCGAGGTCGCCGACGAGGCCGCGCTCAAGGAGCGCAAGGAGACGGCCGAGCAGGAGCTGAGGAAGGCGCTCCAGCGCGAGGCCCTCCTGGAGGACGAGGTCCGGCAGCTCACGCCACGTCTTCAGCGGGCCCAGCAGACCTGGTACGAGCTCTCCCAGCTGGCCGAGCGGGTGCGCGGCACGATCTCGCTGGCCGACGCGCGGGTGAAGAGCGCGACGTCCGCGCCGCCGGAGGAGCGCCGGGGCCGCGACCCCGAGGACATGGAGCGCGAGGCCGCCCGCATCCGCGAGCAGGAGGCCGAGCTGGAAGCGGCCCTGGAGGCGGCCGAGCGGGCCCTTGAGGACACGGTCGCCCATCGCGCCGAACTGGAGCGGGAGCTCACCCTGGAAGAGCGCCGGCTGAAGGACGTGGCCCGCGCCATCGCCGACCGGCGCGAGGGGCTCGCCCGGCTGAACGGCCAGGTCAACGCGGCCCGTTCGCGTGCCGCCGCCGCCCAGTCGGAGATAGAGCGTCTGGCAGCCGCGCGGGACGAGGCCCAGGAGCGGGCCTTCACCGCGCAGGAGGAGTACGAGGCGCTGAAGGCCGAGGTCGACGGCCTGGACGCCGGTGACGCGGAGCTCGCCGAGCAGCACGAGGCGGCGAAGTCGCAGCTCACTCAGGCGGAGGCAGCCCTGACGGCGGCCCGCGAGGCGGCCACGGCGGCGGAACGCAAGCGTGCCGCGACCCAGGCCCGCCACGAGGCCCTCGCCCTGGGCCTGCGCCGCAAGGACGGCACGGGCGCGCTGCTCGGCGCGAAGGATCGCCTCACCGGACTGCTGGGGCCGGCCGCGGAACTGCTGACGGTGACGCCGGGCTACGAGGTAGCGCTGGCGGCGGCCTTCGGGGCGGCGGCGGACGCGATCGCGGTGACGTCGCCCTCGGCCGCGGCCGAGGCGATCCGGTTGCTGCGCAAGCAGGACGGGGGCCGGGCGTCTCTGTTGCTGGCGGGGGCGCCGGAGGTGCCCCTGAGGGGCGCGGGGCTGTATCAATACGCGGCTCCGCCGGGCGCGACCAGCCACGACGAACCGGCAGACGCCACACATCAGCACGCGGCAGATCTGGTCCGCGCTCCCTCCGATCTCATGCCGGCCGTAAGACGCCTCCTGAACGGCATCGTGGTCGTCGGCACCCTTGAGGACGCCGAGGACCTGGTCTACGCCCACCCCGACCTCACCGCCGTGACCGCCGAAGGCGACCTGCTCGGGGCGCACTTCGCGCACGGCGGGTCCGCCGGGGCCCCGAGCCTCCTCGAAGTGCAGGCCTCCGTCGACGAGGCCGCCGCCGAGCTGGAGGAGCTGGCCGTGCGGTGCGAGGAGCTGGGCGAGGCCCAGCATGCGGCGGGGGAGCGGCGCAAGGAGTGTGCCGCGTTCGTCGAGGAGCTGGGGGAGCGGCGCAGGGCCGCCGACCGGGAGAAGTCGGGTGTGGCCCAGCAGCTCGGCCGGCTCGCCGGGCAGGCACGGGGCGCGGCGGGCGAAGCGGAGCGTTCCGTCGCCGCCGCCGCGCGGTCCCAGGAGGCGCTCGACAAGGCCCTGACGGAGGTCGAGGAACTGGCCGAGCGGCTGGCCGTCGCCGAGGAGATGCCGGTCGAGGAGGAGCCCGACACCTCGGTACGGGACCGGCTCGCCGCCGATGGCGCCAACGCGCGCCAGACCGAGATGGAGGCCCGCCTCCAGGTCCGTACGCACGAGGAGCGGGTCAAGGGACTGACCGGACGGGCCGACTCCCTCGACCGGGCCGCCCGCGCCGAACGCGAGGCACGCGCGCGTGCGGAGCAGCGGCAGGCCCGGCTGCGGCACGAGGCGGCCGTCGCGGAAGCCGTCGCCTCCGGTGCCCGCCAGCTGCTCGCACACGTCGAGGTGTCCCTGGCCCGCGCCGAGCAGGAGCGCGGCGCGGCGGAGGCCGCCAAAGCCCTGCGGGAACGGGAGCTGACCGCCGCCCGTAACACCGGTCGCGACCTCAAGGCCGAGCTCGACAAGCTGACCGACTCCGTCCACCGCGGCGAGGTCCTCGGCGCCGAGAAGCGGATGCGGATCGAGCAGTTGGAGACCAAGGCGCTGGAGGAGCTGGGCGTGGAGCCCGCCGGGCTCGTCTCCGAGTACGGCCCCCACCAGCTCGTACCGCCCTCCCTGGCCGCCGAGGGCGAGCAGCTTCCCGAGGACCCCGAGCACCCCCGCAACCAGCCCAAGCCGTTCGTGCGGGCCGAGCAGGAGAAGCGGCTCAAGGCGGCCGAGCGGGCCTACCAGCAGCTCGGCAAGGTCAACCCGCTCGCCCTGGAGGAGTTCGCGGCGCTGGAGGAACGGCACAAGTTCCTCAGTGAGCAGCTGGAGGACCTGAAGAAGACCCGGGCCGATCTGCTCCAGGTCGTCAAGGAGGTCGACGAGCGCGTCGAGCAGGTCTTCACCGAGGCCTACCGGGACACCGCCCGGCAGTTCGAGGGCGTCTTCAGCCGGCTGTTCCCCGGTGGTGAGGGGCGGCTGATCCTGACCGACCCCGACAACATGCTCACCACCGGCGTCGACGTCGAGGCGCGCCCGCCGGGCAAGAAGGTCAAGCGGCTGTCTCTGCTCTCCGGTGGTGAGCGCTCACTCACCGCCGTCGCGATGCTGGTGTCGATCTTCAAGGCCCGGCCGAGCCCGTTCTATGTCATGGACGAGGTCGAGGCGGCCCTGGACGACACCAACCTGCAGCGGCTGATCCGCATCATGCAGGAGCTGCAGGAGGCCTCGCAGCTGATCGTGATCACGCACCAGAAGCGCACCATGGAGGTCGCCGACGCGCTGTACGGCGTCTCCATGCAGGGCGACGGCGTGTCGAAGGTCATCAGCCAGCGGCTGCGCTGACGCCGTTCCCGGACGGCCGGCCCTCCCCACTCTCACCTCATTACGTTCACATTCACTTCAAGAAGTGAACGCATGCCACCCGGTCGCATCTCCAAGCTCACAGCAGACCCCCTATTGACTTCGAAACTTGAAGGCATAGTCTCAGCAACGTTGTTTTTACGTTCAGGTTTCACCACTTGGAGTGGCTGACCCCACCCGGCAGCGTTGCCGGCGCCCGAGGAGTACACGTGACCAGCACAGCGCAGGCATCCACGTCAGGAGCCAGGACGGCCCCGCCCGAACATCTCGGGCACGTCGTCTTCATCACCGCGGCGGCCGCCATGGGCGGCTTCCTCTTCGGTTACGACAGCTCCGTCATCAACGGAGCCAACGGCGGCATCCAGGCCCGGTTCGACCTCAGCTCGGGCGTCACCGGTACCGTCGCCGCGAGCGCCCTGCTCGGCAGCGCCCTCGGCGCCGCGATCGCCGGCCGCATAGCCGACCGCATCGGCCGGATCCGCGTCATGCAGATCGCGGCGGTGCTGTTCGCCGTGAGCGCCGTCGGTTCCGGACTGCCGTTCGCCGCATGGGACCTCGCCGCCTGGCGGGTGCTCGGCGGTATCGCCATCGGTATGGCCTCGGTCATCGGCCCGGCCTACATCGCCGAGGTCGCCCCGCCCGCGTACCGCGGCAGGCTCGCCTCGTTCCAGCAGGCGGCCATCGTCATCGGCATCGCCGTCTCCCAGCTCGTCAACTGGGCCATCCTGAACATGGCCGACGGCGAGGAGCGCGGCACCGTCGCGGGCATCGAGGCCTGGCAGTGGATGCTCGGCGTGATGCTCGTGCCCGCCGTGATCTACGGGCTGCTGTCCTTCGCCATCCCCGAGTCCCCGCGCTACCTGATCAGCGTCGGCCGTATCGCCGACGCGAAGAAGGTCCTCGCCGACGTCGAGGGCGACAGCGACCTGGACGGCCGGGTCGCCGAGATCGAGCAGGCCATGCACAGCGACCACAAGTCCACCTTCAAGGACCTGCTGGGCGGCAAGTTCGGTCTGCTGCCGATCGTGTGGATCGGCATTGGCCTCTCCGTCTTCCAGCAGCTGGTCGGCATCAACGTCATCTTCTACTACTCGAACCTGCTGTGGCAGTCCGTGGGTGTCGACCCGTCGAGCTCGTTCTTCTACTCGTTCGAGACCTCGATCATCAACATCATCGGCACCGTGATCGCGATGATCTTCGTCGACCGCCTCGGCCGCAAGCCGCTGGCCCTCATCGGCTCCGTCGGCATGGGCATCTCGCTCGCGGCGGCTGCCTGGGCCTTCTCCTTCCAGAACGGCAACGACCCGCTGCCGACCGCGCAGGGCTACGTCGCGCTGATCGCCGCCAACGCCTTCGTGCTCTTCTTCGCCATGTCCTGGGGCGTGGTCGTCTGGGTCATGCTCGGCGAGGTCTTCCCGAACAAGATCCGCGCCGCCGCGCTGGGTGTGGCCGCCTCGGCCCAGTGGATCGCCAACTGGCTGATCACGATCACCTTCCCGGACCTGGCGGACTGGAACCTGTCGCTCACCTACGTGGCGTACGCGGTGTTCGCCTTCCTCTCCATCCCGTTCATCCTCAAGTTCGTGCCCGAGACCAAGGGCAAGAAGCTGGAGGAGATGGGCTGACCGGCCCTCGAACTCGGGGGGAAGGGCCAAGTCCCCGCTGCCCCTCCTCCCGTAACCCCGCCGCCGCCCCGGCTCGGCCACTGCCCGAGCCGGGGCGGCGGCTTCGTGCCGCAACGGGACGGATCACCAGATCAGGACGCCGCCCCCGACCTCCCGGGCGCGCAGGGCGCTCGCCTCGATGTTGTCCAGCCGCCGCTCGATCTGGCCACGGTGTTCCGGGAGTTCCCGCGGGCGCCGGGTGGTGGTGGCGATCAGCTCCAGGTTCGCCCGCAGCAGCGCGACCTCGTCCAGGAAGTCCGGCACCTCGTCCGCCTCGACATACAGGTCGTCCCCTGCCAGTCCCGGCAGGAAGCGGGCGCCCAGCGAGCGCACCGTCCCGGAGCCCCACACCGTCTCGCGCCAGACCTCGAACCCGGCCGAGTCGTCGCACCCCTCGGGCACGTCCAGGACCCGCCACTCGCCGTTCGGGTCACGGAGGAACACATCCACGCACAGACTCATGCGCCCCAGTGGACCACCGCCGGGCAGGCCCCGACCACCGGATATGGCCCCAGGTCAGCCCTCCAGTGCCGGAAGCACCTCCTCCGCGAACAGCCGCAGACTCCGCCACCCCTCCTCCACCGGCATCCCGCCCGAGAGCGGATGCAGCACGTAATTGTCGAAGCCCAGCGCCACGCACTCCTCGGGCGTCACGATCCGGTACACCCCCTCGGCACGCAGTTCGTCCACGGTCGTGGCCCCCGACTTCACCGCCGAGCGGATCTCCCCGGACTGCCAGGAGGCGTACGTCCGCGCCTCGTGCAGGAAGTGGTGGCCGTGCTCGGCCCAGGTCCGGTCGGGGTCCTCGGCGATGTGCAGCAGCGGCGTCTCGGCCGCCGGCATCATGGTCCAGCCCTCGGTGCCGTACTCCAGCAGCCGCTCCTTGTAGTACGCCTCCAGCTCCGGCAGATGCGCGCTGGGGAAGAACGGCAGGCCGAGGCGGGCGGCCCGGCGGGCGGCGGCCTTCGAGGAGCCGCCGACCAGGAGCAGGGGGTGCGGGTCGGTGTACGGGCGCGGGGTGATCCGTACCGTACGGCCCCGGTACTCGAAGGGCTCGCCGGTCCATGCCTTGAGCAGCGTCTCCAGCAGCTCGTCCTGGAGCCTGCCGCGCCGCTTCCACTCCACGTCGAACAGCGCGTACTCCTCGGGCCGGTACCCGATCCCGGCCACCGTCACCAGCCGCCCGCCGCTCAGCAGATCCAGTACGGCGATCTCCTCGGCGAGCCGCAGCGGGTCGTGCAGCGGGCCGATGATCGCCGAGACGGTGACCGCGAGGCGCTGCGTCGCGCCGAAGACCGCGGCCCCGAAGGCGAACGGTGACGGCAGCCAGTTGTTGTCGGCGCCGTGGTGCTCCTCGGTCTGGACCGTGGTGATGCCGTGCTCGTCGGCGTACGCGGCCATCTCCAGGGCCGCCCGATAGCGGGCGGCGAGCGAGGCGGGGCTCGCGTCGGGCTCGACGAGGTTGAAGCGTACGACCGTGACGGGCATGGGGGTCCCCCTTCACCGGGCGGGTGTGGAGGGGGACGTTAGCTGACGGTGTGTCAGACATCCATAGGGGTGTCGCGGGACTCCATGGCCGATACTGGACGGGTTATGGACATCGTCATCCTTGCTGTAGTCATCGCCGTGGTGGTGCTCGCCGCGCTCGGTGGGCTCATCGTCGGCACGCGCCGTAAGAAGCAGCTGCCCCCGCCGCCGCCCGCCGCCCCCGACATCACCGCCCCTCCGGCCGAGCCGCATGTCGGCGACGAGGCCGAGACACCGCGCGACGAACCGCGCCGGACCATAGAGGAGGTGGACCTTCCCGACGGCTCGACCGGGGTCGCCGTCGAGGAACCGCCCGTCGTCGAAGAGCTCCCGCCGACCGAGATCGAGGTCCCGGAGCCCACCGCCGGCCGCCTGATCCGCCTGCGCGCCAGGCTCTCCCGCTCCCAGAACGCCCTCGGCAAGGGGCTGCTCACGCTCCTGTCGCGCGAGCACCTCGACGAGGACACCTGGGAGGAGATCGAGGACACGCTGCTCACCGCCGACGTCGGCGTGCAGCCCACCCAGGAACTGGTCGACGGACTGCGCGAACGCGTCAAGGTCCTCGGCACCCGCACCCCCGAGGAGCTGCGCGGCCTGCTGCGCGAGGAGCTGCTCAAGCTGGTCGGCACCGACATGGACCGCGTGGTCAAGACCGAGCCGGAGACCAGCAAGCCCGGCATCGTGATGGTCGTCGGTGTCAACGGCACCGGTAAGACCACCACCACCGGCAAGCTCGCCCGCGTCCTCGTGGCCGACGGCCGCAGCGTGGTGCTGGGCGCCGCCGACACCTTCCGTGCCGCCGCCGCCGATCAGCTCCAGACCTGGGGCGAGCGGGTCGGCGCCCACACCGTGCGCGGGCCGGAGGGCGGCGACCCCGCCTCCGTCGCCTTCGACGCGGTGAAGGAGGCCAAGGAGATCGGGTCGGACGTCGTCCTCATCGACACCGCCGGGCGTCTGCACACCAAGACCGGCCTCATGGACGAGCTCGGCAAGGTCAAGCGGGTCGTGGAGAAGCACGCGCCGCTCGACGAGGTGCTGCTCGTGCTGGACGCGACGACGGGGCAGAACGGCCTGGTCCAGGCCCGTGTCTTCGCCGAGGTCGTCGACATCACCGGCATCGTCCTCACCAAGCTGGACGGCACGGCCAAGGGCGGCATCGTCGTCGCGGTGCAGCGCGAGCTCGGTGTGCCGGTGAAGCTGGTCGGGCTGGGCGAGGGTGCCGACGATCTGGCGCCGTTCGAGCCGGAGGCGTTCATTGACGCCCTTATCGGAGAGTGACCCGACCCACCGAATTTGGTACGAGCTCGAAGAAGCGCCCGCCTCCCAAGGTGCAGTTGGGGGACGGGCGCTTCGCTGTGTACGACTATGCGCGCGACCGGTGGGCCACGTAGGCCAGCGTGCCCAGCAGCAGCCGCGCCGCCGGCGGCTTCGTCGCGGTGTCCAGCGCCGGTGGCCGCAGCCAGCGGACCGGGCCGAGCCCGCCCCGGTCGGACGGCGGAGCGGTGATGTGCGTGTCGGGGCCGAGGCCGTGCAGGTCGAGGTGGGTCGGGTCGTCCCAGCCCATGCGGTACAGCAGCTCGGGGAGCTCGGCGGCGGCACCGGGGGCGACGAAGAAGTGGGCGCGGCTGTCGGGGGTGGCGACGACCGGGCCGAGGGGCAGGCCCATGCGTTCCAGCCGGGTCAGCGCGCGGCGT
Source organism: Streptomyces sp. NPDC056479 (assembly GCF_042795335.1). Lineage (NCBI taxonomy): Bacteria > Bacillati > Actinomycetota > Actinomycetes > Kitasatosporales > Streptomycetaceae > Streptomyces > Streptomyces sp. NPDC056479. The sequence goes on from NZ_JBHTRZ010000007.1 coordinate 392,261, forward strand.
CCGGCGGGCTCGGCCACCTCGATCACATCGAACGCCCGCCCGACCGGCAGCATGACCGAGGCGCCCGGATACTCCGACCACGCCCTGGTGACCTCGTCGAGCGTGGCCCCGGCCGGGACCTCGGGCGCGAAGTCGAGGGGGTGTGCGCCTGGCGCGTCGCATTCGGAGCGGCCGCACGAACAGGCGCCCGCGGCAGCGCGTGCGCCGGGCACCGCGTCCCATCCCCAGAGCCCGGTGAACTCGGCGACGGCGGTGCACTCCGAGGAGCGGCCGCGTCGCCGCGAGCCGGAGCGGATCTCCCGGATGCCGCCGATCGTGAACCCCATGCCCCCTCCAACGGTCCAGCGCGCCGGTGGTTACGACGCGAATGCGCAACGTGACTCTGTGTGTTCCCCGGCCGGCCCTCGTACCCCCAGGCGCCGCTCGGTCTACTCGGCGCTTGGAAGTGCCGTGGGTTGCGGACCGGGCGACACGCGCCCCTGAGTGCTTCGCTCCGCCCACTTCCGGTCGTCCTATGTCAAGTGAATCGCGGGAAGGCCACCGTGAGTTCATTCGAAGGGGTGGCGAATGGTGGCGATTCCGGGATCGCCATGGCTGGAGGCGTGATCGTAGGATTACTGTGAGTGCACACAGCTTCGGGGCACATGCGCTCGTGGGTATGCCGGGGGCAAGTCGGCTTTCCGTTCGAAGGGTGAGAACTGCCGGACGGGCAACCGTATTTACCGGCATTCTGATAGGGCTTGGCGCACTCGGTGACAAGTGGTCCAAGGGATCAAGTGGTCCAACGGATGGGGGCGTTCCAGTGAGCGGCAACGGCGGAAGCGGTACGAATGCCGGTAGCGCATCGCACGCTGACAAGCGCCCCAACGAGCTGCTCGCGTCCTGGTTCGTGCGCAGCGGCTGGTCGAAGGGTGAACTGGCCCGCCAAGTCAACCGCCGCGCACGCCAGTTGGGTGCCAACCACATCTCCACCGACACCTCCCGCGTCCGCCGCTGGCTGGACGGCGAGAACCCCCGGGAGCCGATCCCGCGGATCCTGTCGGAGCTGTTCTCCGAGCGATTCGGCTGTGTCGTCTCGGTCGAGGACCTCGGCCTGCGTGCCGCCCGCCAGTCACCCTCCGTGTCCGGCGTCGACCTGCCCTGGACGGCCCCGCAGACGGTGGCCCTGCTCAGCGAGTTCTCGCGCAGCGACCTGATGCTGGCGCGGCGCGGCTTCCTGGGGAGCTCGCTGGCCCTGTCCGCGGGCCCGGCGCTCATCGAGCCGATGCAGCGCTGGCTGGTCCCCGCGCCGTCCGCTCCCTATCAGGAGCCCCGGCCCGTGCCGTCCTCACGCGCGCGTGGCCGCCTCTCCAGGCCGGAGCTGGACCTGCTGGAGTCCACGACGGTCATGTTCCGGCAGTGGGACGCCCAGTGCGGCGGCGGCCTGCGCCGCAAGGCGGTCGTGGGCCAGCTGCACGAGGTCACCGACCTGCTCCAGGAGCCCCACCCGGAGGCCACCACCCGCAAGCTGTTCAAGGTCGCCGCCGAGCTGGCCGAGCTGGCCGGCTGGATGTCGTACGACGTCGGGCTCCAGCCGACCGCGCAGAAGTACTTCGTCCTCGCGCTGCACGCCGCCAAGGAGGCCGGTGACCGGCCGCTCGGCTCGTACGTCCTGTCCAGCATGAGCCGCCAGATGATCCACCTGGGCCGGCCCGACGACGCCCTGGAGCTGATCCACCTCGCGCAGTACGGCAGCCGGGACTGCGCCGGCCCGCGCACCCAGTCGATGCTGTATGCGATGGAGGCCCGCGCGTACGCCAGCATGGGTCAGCCCGGTAAGTGCAAGCGGGCGGTGCGGATGGCCGAGGACACCTTCTCCGAGGCCGACGACTGGGACGAGCCGGACCCCGACTGGATCCGCTTCTTCTCCGAGGCCGAGCTCTACGGCGAGAACTCCCACTCCTTCCGCGACCTCGCCTATGTCGCCGGCCGCAGCCCGACGTACGCCTCGCTGGCCGAACCCCTGATGCAGCAGGCCGTCGACCTGTTCGCGAAGGACGACGAGCACCAGCGGTCGTATGCGCTGAACCTCATCGGGGTGGCCACGGTCCATCTGCTGCGGCGCGAGCCCGAGCAGAGCGCGGTCTACGCCGAGCAGGCCATGCTGGTCGCCAAGAAGGTGCGCTCCGAGCGCGTCAACACTCGTATTCGAAAGACGGTCGACACGGCCGTACGCGACTTCGGGGATCTCGCCGAGGTCGTGGACCTCACCGAGAAGCTCGCCCTGGAGCTGCCGGAGACCGCCGAGGCGGTCTAACCCCCAGGACCCATCCCTGGGCCCCAGAACCCCGGCCGCGGCCGGCCCTCCCGAACTGCCCGACTCGGCTCCCCCATGCCAGTCATCGGAAGGCCGACCGCGGCCGGTTTCTCACCTTCAGTGAAGGTTGCGCCACGATAACGATCAGACGGCCGAACATCCGGCAGTTCATCGACGCGTAACACGCAGGGCGCCTTCGTCACGGCGGCGAAACAACGAGGGGCTTCCACCGAAACGGCGCTGCGCCAATCTCATGGCGCATAACCGGCCCACCCCTCATACCGCTCAGGCTTCGCCCGCACGGGGCCGTACCAATGACGAGGAGACGCCGATGGCATCAGCCGCCATCACGCTTGCGGCGGACGCACCCACGCTGTCGTCCGCCAACACAGGCTTCATGCTTATCTGTTCCGCCCTGGTCCTGATCATGACCCCGGGCCTTGCCTTCTTCTACGGAGGCATGGTTCGCGTCAAGAGCACGCTGAACATGCTCATGATGAGCTTCATCAGCATAGGGATCGTCACCATCCTGTGGGTGCTGTACGGCTTCTCCATGGCCTTCGGTACGGACTCCGGCAGCCTCATCGGCTGGAACTCCGACTGGGTCGGCCTCAGCAACATCGGCCTGACGGAGCTGTGGGACGGCTACACCATCCCGATCTTCGTGTTCATGGTCTTCCAGCTGATGTTCGCGATCATCACACCCGCCCTGATCAGCGGTGCCCTGGCCGACCGTGTGAAGTTCACGGCGTGGGCGCTGTTCGTCGCGCTGTGGGTCACCGTCGTCTACTTCCCGGTCGCCCACTGGGTCTGGGGCTCCGGCGGCTGGGCCTTCGAGCTCGGTGTGATCGACTTCGCCGGTGGTACGGCGGTCCACATCAACGCCGGTGCCGCGGCGCTCGGCGTGATCCTCGTCATCGGCAAGCGCATCGGTTTCAAGAAGGACCCGATGCGTCCGCACAGCCTCCCGCTGGTCATGCTCGGCGCCGGTCTGCTGTGGTTCGGCTGGTTCGGCTTCAACGCCGGCTCGTGGCTCGGCAACGACGACGGCGTCGGCGCGCTGATGTTCGTCAACACGCAGGTCGCCACCGCCGCCGCCATGCTGGCCTGGCTCATCTACGAGAAGATCCGCCACGGCGCGTTCACCACGCTGGGCGCCGCCTCCGGCGCGGTCGCCGGTCTGGTCGCCATCACCCCGTCCGGTGGTGCCGTCTCCCCGCTCGGCGCGATCGCCGTCGGTGCCATCGCCGGTCTGCTGTGCGCCATGGCCGTGGGCCTTAAGTACAAGCTCGGCTACGACGACTCGCTCGACGTCGTCGGCGTCCACCTCGTCGGCGGTGTCGTCGGCTCCCTGCTGATCGGCTTCTTCGCCAGCGGCAAGGGCCAGTCCGAGGTCAAGGGCCTCTTCTACGGCGGCGGCCTCGACCAGTTCTGGAAGCAGTGCGCCGGTGTCTTCGCCGTCCTGGCCTACTCGCTGATCGTCTCCGCGCTCCTCGCCTTCATCCTCGACAAGACCATCGGAATGCGGGTCTCCGAGGACGACGAGGTCGCCGGCATCGACCAGGCCGAGCACGCCGAGACCGCATACGACTTCAGCGGCGCCGGTGGCGGCGCCGCCCGGACGGCCGCCCCCGCCCCGGTCGCCGCGGCCGCGAGCAAGAAGGTGGACGCATGAAGCTCATCACCGCAGTCGTCAAGCCCCACCGGCTCGACGAGATCAAGGAAGCCCTCCAGGCCTTCGGCGTGCACGGCCTGACGGTCACCGAGGCCAGCGGCTACGGTCGTCAGCGGGGCCACACCGAGGTCTACCGGGGTGCCGAATACACCGTCGACCTGGTCCCGAAGATCCGCATCGAGGTCCTGGCCGAGGACGACGACGCCGAGCAGCTGATCGACGTCATCGTCAAGGCCGCCCGTACCGGCAAGATCGGTGACGGCAAGGTCTGGTCCCTGCCGGTCGAGACGGCCGTACGGGTGCGGACCGGTGAGCGCGGGCCCGACGCGCTCTGAGGCAGGGCAACAGAACAGGAGTCGCTGGGTGACGAGCACGGACGTTTCCAAGGATGCAGAGGACTCGGGACCCAGCGGCTACGCGGCGGCCCGGCTGCGTCTCCTCACCGAGGGGGCGCGGTCCGGGCCGCCGCGCCGTGCCGCCCTCGCGGAGCTGACCGACGAGTGGCTGACCGGGCTGTTCGCCGCCGGCGCGGAGGGACTGCGCGGTGTCTCCCTGGTCGCCGTCGGCGGGTACGGCCGGGGCGAGCTGTCCCCGCGCAGCGACCTGGATCTGCTCCTGCTGCACGACGGCGGCGACAGCAAGGCGGTGGCCGCGCTGGCCGACCGCATCTGGTATCCGGTCTGGGATCTCGGTCTCGCCCTCGACCACTCCGTGCGTACCCCGGCCGAGGCCCGCAAGACGGCCGGCGAGGATCTCAAGGCCCAGCTGGGCCTGCTGGACGCCCGCCACATCGCGGGCGACCTCGGCCTCACGGCCGGACTGCGCACCGCCGTCCTCGCCGACTGGCGCAACCAGGCGCCCAAGCAGCTGCCCGAACTCCAGGAGCTGTCCGCCGAGCGCGCCGAGCGCCAGGGCGAGTTGCAGTACCTCCTGGAACCCGACCTGAAGGAGGCGCGCGGCGGTCTGCGGGACGCCACCATCCTGCGCGCCGTCGCAGCGTCCTGGCTGGCCGACGCCCCGCGCGAGGGCCTCGACGACGCCCGGCGCCGGCTGCTCGACGTACGCGACGCCCTGCATCTGACCACGGGGCGGGCGACCGACCGGCTCTCGCTCCAGGAGCAGGACCAGGTCGCCGCCGAGCTCGGACTTCTCGACGCGGACACCCTGCTGCGGCAGGTCTACGAGGCGGCGCGGGTCATCTCGTATGCCAGTGACGTCACCTGGCGCGAAGTGGGGCGCGTACTGAGGGCCCGCGCTGTGCGGCCGCGTCTGCGCGCCATGCTGGGCGGCGCGAAGCCGACCGCCGAGCGCTCTCCGCTCGCCGAGGGCGTGGTGGAGCAGGACGGCGAGGTCGTGCTCGCCCGTGCCGCTCGCCCCGACCGTGACGCCGTACTGCCCCTGCGCGCGGCGGCCGCCGCCGCGCAGGCCGGACTACCGCTCTCCCTGCACGCCGTACGGCGCATGGCGGCCGGCGCGCGCCCGCTGCCCACGCCCTGGCCCGCCGAGGCGCGCGAGCAGCTCGTGACCCTGCTGGGTTCCGGGCGGCCCACGGTCGAGGTGTGGGAGGCGCTGGAGGCCGAGGGGCTGATCACCCACCTCCTGCCCGACTGGGAACGGGTGCGCTGCCGTCCGCAGCGCAATGCCGTGCACATCTGGACCGTCGACCGGCACCTCATCGAGACGGCCGTGCGCGCCTCCGAGTTCACCCGCCGCGTCCACCGCCCCGACCTCCTCCTGGTCGCCGCGCTGCTGCACGACATCGGCAAGGGCTGGCCCGGCGACCACTCGGTGGCCGGCGAGATCATCGTCAAGGACGTGGCCGCGCGCATCGGCTTCGACCGCGACGACGTGCTCGTGCTCTCCACCCTCGTACGGCATCACCTGCTGCTCGTCGAGACGGCGACCCGGCGCGATCTGGAGGACCCGGCCACCGTGCGTTCGGTCGCCGAGGCCGTCGGCTCGCAGGGCACGCTGGAGCTGCTGCACGCACTGACCGAGGCGGACGCCCTGGCCACCGGACCGGCGGCGTGGTCGTCCTGGCGCGGGTCTCTCGTCACCGACCTGGTGAAACGGGTCGGGGCCGTGCTCGCCGGGGACGATCCCGAGGAGCCCGAGGCCGCCGCGCCCACCGCCGAGCAGGAACGGCTCGCCATCGAGGCGGTCGCCACCGGCAGCCCCGTCCTGGCCCTGCGTGCCCAGACCGAGCCGCCGACGGAGGAGCAGTCCCCGGGCGACCCCGAGCCGCTCGGCGTGGAACTCCTCATCGCCGTCCCCGACCAGCCCGGCGTGCTGCCCGCCGTGGCCGGTGTCCTGGCGATGCACCGCCTGACCGTCCGCACCGCGGAACTGCGCGCGCTGGACCTGCCGGACGGCGTCGAGGGCTCCGTCCTGCTGCTGAACTGGCGGGTCGCCGCCGAGTACGGCTCCCTGCCGCAGGCCGCCCGGCTGCGCGCCGACCTGGTACGCGCCCTGGACGGCTCCCTGGACATCGCGGGCCGTCTCGCCGAGCGGGACGCGGCGTATCCGCGCCGCCGGGGCGTGCTCGCGCCGCCGCCCAGGGTGACGGTCCATCCGGCCGCCTCCCGGCTGGCCACGGTGATCGAGGTGCGGGCCCAGGACGCGCCGGGACTGCTGTTCCGGATCGGCCGGGCGCTGGAGGACGCGAGCGTGCGGGTCCGCAGCGCTCATGTCAGCACGCTGGGCGCGAACGCAGTCGACGCGTTTTATGTCACAGGGCCGGAAGGCGCGCCGTTGCCCGGTGAGGAGGCGGCGTCCGTGGCCAGGAAGCTGGAGGAGATGTTGCGGGGCTGAACCAGGGATCCCGGCAACCTGCGTCGCCGGGATACCCTGGAGGGCGATTCCCAGCTGCCACCGACCCCGAGGACCGCGAGCGCCGTGTTCGATACTCTCTCCGATCGCCTCTCAGCGACTTTCAAGAACCTGCGCGGCAAGGGACGGCTCTCCGAGGCGGACATCGACGCCACCGCGCGCGAGATCCGCATCGCACTCCTCGAAGCGGATGTGGCGCTGCCGGTCGTCCGGTCGTTCATCAAGAACGTCAAGGAGCGCGCGCTCGGTTCCGACGTCTCCAAGGCGCTGAACCCGGCCCAGCAGGTCCTGAAGATCGTCAACGACGAGCTCGTGACGATCCTCGGCGGGGAGACCCGGCGTCTGCGCTTCGCCAAGCAGCCGCCGACCGTGATCATGCTCGCGGGTCTGCAGGGTGCCGGTAAGACCACCCTCGCGGGCAAGCTCGCCCACTGGCTGAAGGAGCAGGGCCACTCGCCGCTGCTGGTCGCCGCCGACCTTCAGCGCCCGAACGCCGTGAACCAGCTGAGCGTCGTCGCCGAGCGCGCCGGCGTGGCGGTCTACGCGCCCGAGCCGGGCAACGGCGTCGGTGACCCGGTCAAGGTCGCCAAGGACTCCATCGAGCACGCCAAGGCCAAGGTCCACGACATCGTGATCGTGGACACCGCCGGCCGCCTGGGCATCGACCAGGAGATGATGCAGCAGGCCGCAGACATCCGGGACGCGGTCTCGCCGGACGAGATCCTCTTCGTCGTCGACGCGATGATCGGTCAGGACGCGGTCAACACCGCCGAGGCCTTCCGTGACGGCGTCGGCTTCGACGGCGTGGTGCTCTCCAAGCTCGACGGTGACGCCCGCGGTGGTGCGGCCCTGTCGATCCGGCAGATCACCGGCAAGCCGATCATGTTCGCGTCGAACGGCGAGAAGCTCGACGAGTTCGACGCCTTCCACCCGGACCGGATGGCCTCCCGCATCCTCGACATGGGTGACCTGCTCACCCTGATCGAGCAGGCGGAGAAGACGTTCGACCAGGCCGAAGCCCAGAAGATGGCCGAGAAGCTGGCCTCCAAGAAGGGCCAGGACTTCACCCTCGACGACTTCCTGGCCCAGATGGAGCAGGTCAGGAAGATGGGCTCCATCTCCAAGCTGCTCGGCATGCTCCCCGGCATGGGCCAGATCAAGGACCAGATCAACAACCTCGACGAGCGCGACGTCGACCGCACCGCCGCGATCATCAAGTCGATGACGCCGGGCGAGCGCCAGGAACCGACGATCATCAACGGCTCGCGCCGCGCTCGTATCGCCAAGGGTTCCGGTGTCGAGGTCAGCGCGGTCAAGAACCTGGTCGAGCGTTTCTTCGAGGCCCGCAAGATGATGTCCCGCATGGCCCAGGGCGGCGGAATGCCCGGTATGCCGGGGATGCCTGGCATGGGTGGCGGTCCGGGCCGTACGAAGAAGCAGCCGAAGAAGGCCAAGGGCAAGCAGCGCTCCGGCAACCCGATGAAGCGCAAGCAGCAGGAGCAGGAGGAGGCAGCCCGCCGGGCCGCCGCCGCTCAGGCCGGAGGCGCCCTCGGACTGCCGGGTCAGCAGGCAGCGCAGGACTTCGAGCTGCCGGACGAGTTCAAGAAGTTCATGGGCTGAGTCCGTCCCGTACGTCGCAGAGGGCGCCCTTCGCCACGAGGGCGCCCTCTGCGCATGCCATGGCCCGCTGTCTGCCGTAACGTCCAGATATGAGCGATGCCGCGCCGCCGCGCAAGGCCCCTGACCAGCCGTGGCGCACCGAGGGCACCCCGGACGAGCCGCCCAGGAAGTCCGGCGGCCGGCGCCCACGCGGCCGCTGGTGGAGCCTGCTGGTCACCGCCGTGATCGTGTTCCTGCTGGCCTGGGTCGGACTGACGTACCTCGACGAGGGCGACGAGCCGACGATCTCCTACACGGAGTTCAGCCGGCAGGTCGACGACGGCAATGTCTCCAAGATCTACTCCAAGGGCGACGCCATCCAGGGCGAGCTCAAGAAGGCACGGGACAACCCCGAGGGCGACGGTGACTACACCAAGTTCAGGACCCAGCGGCCGGCCTTCGCGGACGACGACCTCTGGCAGGAGCTGAGCAGCCACGACGTCACGGTGACCGCGCAACCGGTCGTGAAGCAGCGCGGTCCCCTCGTCAACCTGCTGATCTCGCTGGCGCCCCTCGTGATCATCGTCGCGGTGTGGCTCTTCGTCGCCCGGCGGTTCGCCGGCCGCGGCGCGGGCGGCATGTTCGGGCGCAAGGCGCCTCCCAAGCCGGTCGAGCTGCTGCCGGGCAAGCACCGCACGACGTTCGCCGACGTGGCCGGCATCGACGAGGTCAAGGGCGAGCTGGACGACGTCGTCGACTTCCTGGAGCATCCCGACGCCTACCGCAGGATGGGCGCGAAGATGCCGCGCGGCGTGCTGCTCGCGGGCTCGCCCGGCACCGGCAAGACGCTGCTGGCGCGTGCGGTCGCGGGCGAGGCGGGCGTGCCGTTCTTCTCCGCCTCCGCGTCCGAGTTCATCGAGATGATCGTCGGTGTCGGGGCCTCCCGCGTGCGGGAGCTGTTCGCCGAGGCCCGCAAGGTGGCGCCGTCGATCATCTTCATCGACGAGATCGACACCATCGGACGGGTGCGCAGCGGCGGCGCCTCGGTGAGCGGTCACGACGAGCGCGAGCAGACCCTGAACCAGATCCTCACGGAGATGGACGGCTTCTCCGGCTCCGAGGGCGTGATCGTCATCGCGGCGACGAACCGCGCCGACATCCTGGACCCGGCACTGACCCGGCCCGGCCGTTTCGACCGGGTGGTCAACGTCTCCCCGCCGGACCGCCGCGGGCGCGAGGCGATCCTGGCGATCCACACCCGCGACATCCCGCTCGCCGAGGACGTGGACCTCGTCCAGCTCGCCCGCAAGACGCCGGGCATGACAGGTGCGGATCTGGCCAACCTCGCCAACGAGGGCGCCCTGCTCGCGGTCAAGCGGGGACAGGAGCAGGTGACGGCCGCGGATCTGTCCGAGGCGCTGGAGAAGGTGCAGCTGGGCGCCGAACGCACCCTCGTGATGCCCGAGGAGGACCGCCGCCGCACCGCGTACCACGAGAGCGGGCACGCCCTCCTGGGCATGCTGCAGCCGGGCGCCGACCCGGTCCGTAAGATCACCATCGTGCCGCGCGGTCGGGCACTCGGCGTGACGATGTCGACCCCCGAGGTGGAGCGGTACGCGCACTCCGAGGAGTATCTGCGCGGCCGGATCATCGGCGCCCTGGGTGGCATGGCGGCCGAGGACGTGGTCTACGGGGTCGTCACCACCGGAGCCGAGAACGACCTCGAACAGGTCACCAACATCGCGCGCGGGATGGTGGCCCGCTGGGGCATGAGCGAGCGCGTCGGCCGGCTGTCCGCCCTGCCGAGCGATGCCCAGCAGGCCTACGGACTGTCCGCCGCGCCGCAGACGCTCGACGCCATCGACTCCGAGATGCGCCGGATCGTCGACGACTGCTACGAGGAGGCCTGCCGCAAACTCCGCGACCACCGCGGGCAGTTGACCGCGCTCGCGGAGGCGCTGCTGGAGCACGAGACGCTGGAGGAGGCGGACGCGTACCGGATCGCCGGGATCACACGGCTGTCGAAGGAGGAGACCTCCTAGGCGACGCCACGCCTCAGGGCACGCGGGCGATCAGGTACCGGAACACGTTCGGCATCCACACCGTCCCGTCCTGCCGCAGATACGGATGCAGCGCCTCCGCCAACTCCTTGTCCACCTGCACCTGGTCGGTCGCGGAGATCGCCGCGTCGAACAACCCCGTCGACAACAGTCCGCGTACGGCACTGTCGACGTCCGCGTATCCGAACGGGCACGCCACCCGCCCGGAACCGTCGGGTCGCAGGCCCGCGCGCTGTACGACCTCCTCCAGGTCGTCACGCAGGGCGGGGCGCCAACTGCCCGTACTGCGCAGGGGATCGGCCAGCTTGGTGGCGACCCGCAGCACCGACGACGTGGCGCAGCGCTCCGGCGGCCCCCAGCCGGCGAGCACGACGGGCGCCCCCCGCTCGGCCAGCGGAGTCGCGGCGGCGAGCGCCTCGCCGAGCCCTTCGGAGTCACCCGCGAGGCACCCGATCGGCTCGAACGCGGTCACCACGGTGTACGCCTCCGCCGCGGTGCTCGGCGCGCCGTCGACGAGCCGGGTCCCGGCACGCGCGCGCGTGTCCCACGCCTCGGGCAGCAGCCGCTGCCGGGCGAGGGCCAGCCGTTCGGGGGAGGCGGACTCGACACCGGTGACGGCCGCGCCTCTGGACGCCGCCGCGAGGAGGGCGAGCCCGCTGCCGCAGCCCAGGCCCAGCAGCCGGGTGCCCGGGCCCACGTCCAGTCGCTCGTAGACGGCCTCGTGGAGCGGAACCAGCATCCGCTCCTGGATCTCGGACCAGTCACGCGCGCGTGCACACAGGTCCACGTGGGGCGTCGGGCCCGCGTGAGGTAGGTGCTGCCGCACGAGCGTAGGTGTCATGTAAAGCGCCCCAATCCGCCCAGAGTTGTCGCCGTGCCCGATTCCTTCGCCCCCGTGGCAAGCGGTCGCGGTCCCCCGTATGCCAGGAAACTCCGCACCCGACTCCGCGTCCAGGGGTCGCGGAGCCCGGCTTGTGGGTTCGTCGTGTCCGTGGCCGAAATTCACATTCCGGCAACATGCGCCCGTACCATCTGGCCATGGCAAAGGCACCTGTACTGACGCCACAGGCACATGACTTCCCGCGCTGGTACCAGGATCTGATCAGCAAGGCGGAGCTCGCGGACAACGGTCCGGTGCGCGGCACGATGGTGATCCGGCCGTACGGATACGGGCTGTGGGAGCGGATGCAGGCGGAGCTCGACGCCCGCATCAAGCGGGCCGGTGCCTCCAATGCCTACTTCCCGCTGTTCATCCCGCAGTCGTATCTGACCAGGGAGGCCGAGCACGTCGAGGGCTTCGCCCCCGAGCTGGCCGTCGTCACGCACGGCGGCGGCAAGGAGCTCGAGGAGCCCGTCGTCGTCCGGCCCACCTCCGAGACGATCATCAACGACTCCTTCTCCAAGTGGGTGCAGAGCTACCGCGATCTGCCGCTGCTGATCAACCAGTGGGCGAACGTGGTGCGTTGGGAGATGCGCCCGCGTGTGTTCCTGCGAACGACGGAATTCCTCTGGCAGGAGGGCCACACCGCACACGCCTCCTACGAGGACGCCCGGGACTACGCCGCGTACATCCACAAGGAGGTGTACGCCGACTTCATGGTCGATGTCCTCGGGATCGACGTGGTGCTGGGCCGCAAGACCGCGAGCGAACGCTTCGCCGGGGCGATCAACACCCTCACCCTCGAGGCGATGATGGGCGACGGCAAGGCCCTCCAGATGGGCACCAGCCACGAGCTCGGCCAGAATTTCGCCAAGGCCTTCCAGACCCGGTACCTGTCGAAGGAAGGCCGCGAGGAATACGTCTGGCAGACCTCCTGGGGCTCCTCCACCCGGATGGTCGGCGGACTGATCATGACGCACGGCGACGACGACGGGCTGCGGGTGCCGCCGCGGCTCGCGCCCATTCAGGCGGTCGTCCTGGCGATCAAGGGGGACGAGCCGGTTCTGGCCAAGGTCCGTGAGATCGGCGACCGGCTGGCCGCGGCGGGCGTCCGGGTCCGTGTCGACGACCGCACGGACACGCCGTTCGGACGCCGCGCGGTCGACTGGGAGCTCAAGGGTGTGCCGGTACGGATCGAGGTCGGGCCCCGTGACCTGGACAGCGGCACGGCGATGCTGGCCCGGCGGATCCCGGGAGGCAAGGAGCCGGTTCCGCTCGACGCACTGGCCGGGCTGCTCCCCACGATCCTCGAGGAGGACCAGGCGCTGCTGCTGCGCCGGTCCCGCGAGCGCCGCGAATCCCGTACGTCGGAGGTGTCGACGATCGAGGAAGCCGTCGAGGCGGCCACGGCCGGCGGCTGGGCGCGCCTGCCGTGGGCCACGCTCGGCGAAGAAGGCGAGGCCAGACTGGCCGCGCACGCCGTGACCGTACGGTGTCTGGTCGCCGAGGACGGGTCGGTGCCGGACGCCGACGACGCACCCGGTAACGTCGCCGTCGTCGCGCGCGCTTACTGAGATGACGCCCGTGTGGAACGAGAGCGGCCGAAACGCCTCTTGCGCATCCGCGGACCACAGCCGCACCGGCGCGTGGACGGGGCGTACGCGCCGGGGCGTACGTCAGACTACGCACCGGCTTGGTATGAGCTGTGAGGCTTCTCCGCAGATCAGCGCACCCGCCCTCGTCCGGGCGCATCATTCGGAACTGACGGGTACGTGCAAATTATTTGGGATGGCCCGGAATCGGAACACAGCGGCACTCCGGCTCGTTGTCATTACGTGAGCACGACACAGACACCACCTGTACTCGCCGCAGAGCTGGCGCAGGCGTGGGCCGACATTCAGCGGTACCACCCCGAGCTGCCGGATCTCGCCGCGCCAGAGTCCCTGATCGGGGAGTCGTCGTCCGCGTGCGGTCACGAGCTCTCCTTCGAGCGACTGCTTCATGAGGCAGTCCATGGCGTCGCCGCCTCGCGCGGCGTCCGCGACACCTCCCGGGCCGGCCGGTACCACAACCGCAGATTCCTTGCGATCGCCGAGGAGCTGGGCCTCGACCACCCCGAGGAGCCGCACCCGAGCAGCGGTTTCTCCCTGGTCACGCTGAACCCCGAGGCCAAGCGCCGCTACCGCCCGACCATCGAACGCCTCCAGCGCGCCCTGAAGGCCCATACCGCGGCGACCTCCGCCGACACCAGCCGCACCTTCCGTGGTCCGGCGGCCCGCCACGGCTCCTCAGGAGGCGGCGTCCGCGTCAAGGCGGTCTGCGACTGCGGCCGCAACGTCCGGGTCGTCCCGTCGGTCCTGGCCCAGGCCCCGATCGTGTGCGGCGGCTGCGGGAAGCCGTTCCGGATCCCCGAGGTGGTCGGAGCGGCGTAACGCAGACGCGTCGGCACCGGCATCTCGTGGCTGTCGGTTCAGGACGCGGCGTCGATGGCGGGGTGCCGCTGCGCAGTAGCAGCGGCGCCCCGCAGGCGCCGGGCTGCGCGACCCACCTCGCAGGGCACCCCGATCGCCGGGTGCCCCTCAGCCATGCCCCGGGCGCCCTCCCGCCCCCTCGGCCAAAAGCGACCCGCAGGGTGTGGCACAATGGCTAGCTGTACTCGACAGCCGCACAGGAACCCTCTCGCCTCCGGCTGACGCGTCCATCGGGCACTCGGGTACCGCAACCCCACGCGGCCATCTCGCCGTGCCCAACCACGTCAAAACCAGGAGAACCCACTCCCGTGGCAGTCAAGATCAAGCTGAAGCGTCTGGGCAAGATCCGTTCGCCTCACTACCGCATCGTCGTCGCCGACTCCCGCACCCGCCGTGACGGCCGTGCGATCGAGGAGATCGGCAAGTACCACCCGACCTACAACCCGTCGGTCATCGAGGTGGACGGCGACCGTGTGGCGTACTGGCTGGGTGTCGGCGCGCAGCCGACCGAGCCCGTCCTCGCCATTCTGAAGAAGACCGGCGACTGGCAGAAGTTCAAGGGCGAGCCCGCCCCGGCTCCGCTGCTGGTTGCCGAGCCGAAGAAGGCGCGCCCGTCGTTCGAGGCCCTCGGTGGCGACGACGAGGGCAAGGGTGAGGCGATCACCCAGAAGAAGAAGGCGGAGAAGAAGGACGAGGCTGCCGCCGAGTCCGAGTCGGCCGAGGCCTGAGCATGCTCGAGGAGGCTCTCGAGCACCTCGTGAAGGGCATCGTCGACAACCCTGACGATGTGCAGGTCGCATCCCGCAACCTGCGCCGCGGGCGTGTGCTGGAGGTCCGGGTCCACCCCGACGACCTCGGCAAGGTGATCGGCCGCAACGGCCGCACCGCACGCGCTCTGCGCACCGTCGTGGGCGCCATCGGCGGCCGCGGTGTCCGCGTCGACCTCGTCGACGTGGACCACGTCCGCTGACGCCGAACGCAGCACCGGCTCGGGCCGGGGAGGGCCACTGGGCCGTCCCCGGCCCGTAGTCGTACGACAGGAGATTTGGACTCGTGCAGCTGGTAGTCGCACGGATCGGCCGTGCCCATGGCATCAAGGGCGAGGTCACCGTCGAGGTCCGCACCGATGAGCCGGAGCGCAGGCTCGGGCCCGGCGCCGTACTCGCCACCGATCCCGCCACCGCGGGACCGCTCACCATCGCGACGGGACGCGTCCACAGCGGCCGTCTCCTGCTGCGCTTCGAGGGCGTCGCCGACCGCAACGCCGCCGAAGCGCTGCGCAACATCCTGCTGATCGCCGAGATCGACCCGGATGAGCTGCCCGAGGAAGAGGGCGAGTACTACGACCACCAGCTGATGGATCTGGACGTGGTCACCAAGGACGGTGTCGAGGTCGGCCGGATCACCGAGATCTCGCACCTGCCCTCGCAGGACCTGTTCATCGTGGAGCGCCCCGACGGCAGCGAGGTCCTGATCCCGTTCGTCGAGGAGATCGTCGCGGAGATCGACCTCGAGGAGCAGCGGGCGGTGATCACACCTCCGCCCGGTCTGATCGACGACCGCGCGGAGATCGCTTCCAGCAGGGACGAGTCGTAATGCGCCTCGACGTCGTCACGATCTTCCCCGAGTACCTGGAGCCCCTGAACGTCTCCCTCGTCGGCAAGGCACGCGCGCGTGGGCAGCTGAACGTCCAGGTGCACGACCTGCGCGGCTGGACGTACGACCGCCACAACACCGTCGACGACACCCCGTACGGCGGCGGCCCCGGCATGGTCATGAAGACCGACCCCTGGGGCGACGCGCTGGACTCCGTCCTGGCCGACGGCTACGAGGCCGGCTCCCGCGGACCCTGCCTGATCGTCCCCACGCCCAGCGGCCGCCCCTTCACCCAGGAACTCGCCGTCGAACTCTCCGAGCGGCCCTGGCTGATCTTCACGCCGGCCCGCTACGAGGGCATCGACCGACGTGTCATCGACGAGTACGCCACCCGTATGCCCGTCCACGAGGTGTCCATCGGCGACTACGTCCTCGCCGGCGGCGAGGCGGCCGTACTGGTCATCACCGAGGCCGTGGCCCGGCTGCTGCCCGGCGTCCTGGGCAACGCCGAGTCCCACCGGGACGACTCCTTCGCGCCCGGCGCGATGGCGAGCCTGCTGGAGGGCCCCGTCTACACCAAGCCCCCCGAGTGGCGTGGCCGGGACATCCCGGACGTGCTGCTCAGCGGTCACCACGGCAAGATCGCACGCTGGCGGCGGGACGAGGCCCTGCGGCGTACGACGGCCAACCGGCCCGACCTCATCGAGCGCTGCGACCCCAAGGCCTTCGACAAGAAGGACCGCGAGATGCTCTCCATCCTGGGCTGGATGCCCGATCCGGAGGGGGAGCCGTTCGGCCGATTTTGGCGCAGGGCCGACGGCGTGGAAGAATAGCCCGCTGTTGTGCGTCGTCCGGCGCGCGCCCCTGCCACAGGGGGACACGACGCCCGCCCCGACACGGACAGCATCCTCAAGAAACACCTAGCTCCCGCCTATGACCTGTGGCATGGGCGAAGAAAGCAGACGAAATGTCTCACCTGCTCGACTCCGTCGACTCCGCGTCGCTGCGCAGCGACGTCCCGGCCTTCCGCCCGGGTGACACCGTCAACGTCCACGTCCGCGTCATCGAGGGCAACCGCTCTCGTGTGCAGCAGTTCAAGGGCGTTGTCATCCGCCGCCAGGGTGCCGGCGTGCGCGAGACCTTCACGGTCCGCAAGGTCTCTTTCTCCGTCGGCGTCGAGCGCACCTTCCCGGTGCACACCCCGATCGTCGAGAAGATCGAGCTGGTCACCAAGGGTGACGTGCGCCGCGCCAAGCTGTACTACCTGCGCGAGCTGCGCGGCAAGGCGGCGAAGATCAAGGAGAAGCGCGAGAACTGAGCGCTTTCGGGGGCTCGCCCCCACGGGGTCCAAAGCGGGGCCGGATAGCATCTGGCCCCGATGGACACCGAAGCACAGCCGACGGAGCGCGACCGCTCCTCCCGCCCTTCCGACTCCGAGGCGATCTCGGACCCGGAGGGCCAGGAGGGACGGTCGCGTTTCGCGTTGGTGCCATGGATCGCCGAGTGGCTGCCGGGCGGGCGGATCAGCCTGACGATGCTGGTCCTGCTGGTGTTTCTGCTGCTGCTCAACACGTTCGTGGTACGGCCGTTCGAGATTCCCAGCGGATCCATGGAGTCCGGATTGAGGATCGGGGACCGCGTTCTCGTAAATAAGTTGGCGTACCGTTTCGGTGCCGATCCGCGGCGCGGGGATGTTGTCGTGTTCGACGGAACCGGGTATTTCGGGGATGCCGACTACATCAAGCGCGTTGTGGGTGTGGGGGGAGACCACGTGGTCTGCTGTGACAAGAAGGGGAGGATCCGGGTGAACGGCCGGTCGGTCGACGAGTCGACGTTCCTGTACCCCGGCGACAGCCCGTCCACGGTGCGCTTCGACGTCGTCGTGCCCGACGGGGGCCTGTTCGTCCTCGGCGACCACCGCAGCGCCTCCAGCGACTCCCGCGACCATCTGGGTTCGCCCGGCGGCGGCATGATCCCGGTCGAGGACGTCGTCGGCCGCGCCGACTGGATCGTATGGCCGACCGCCCACTGGACCCGCCTGCACCGTCCGGACGGCTACGCGCGCGTGCCCTCGACGGAGGGCGCGCATGGGTAACCGTGGCAGGCCCCGCGGCGTGCCCAGCAGCGCCGCCGACAATCTGCTGCCCACCGGTGCGCGGCGCGCCGCCAGTCCGGCCGGCGGTCGTACGCGCGCGGAGCGACGCAAGCTCCAGCGCAAGGTCAAGCGGCGCCGCAGGCGTTCCGCGATCAAGGAGATACCCCTCCTCGTAGGTGTCGCGGTCCTCATAGCGCTGGTCCTGAAGACCTTCCTCGTCCAGGCCTTCGTGATCCCGTCCGGCTCCATGGAACAGACGATCCAGATCGGCGACCGCGTCCTGGTCGACAAGCTCACCCCCTGGTTCGGCTCCAAGCCGCAGCGCGGTGACGTCGTCGTATTCAAGGACCCCGGCGGCTGGCTCCAGGACGAGCAGACGACGGTGAAGAAGGAGGACCCCGTCGTCGTCAAGCAGGTCAAGGAGGCGCTCACCTTCATCGGCCTGCTGCCGTCCGACGACGAGAAGGACCTCATCAAGCGGGTCGTCGGCGTCGGCGGGGACCGCGTCAAATGCTGTGACACGCAGGGGCGGGTCACGGTCAACGGGATTCCCCTGAACGAGGACTATCTGTACCCCGGCAACTCCCCCTCCGAGGCGAGGTTCGACATCACCGTCCCGCAGGGCCGGCTGTGGGTGATGGGAGACCACCGGGCCAACTCCGCGGACTCCCGCGCGCACCAGGACCAGGGCTACGGCGGCACGGTCTCCGAGGGGGAGGTGGTCGGACGGGCGATGTGGATCGCCTGGCCCTTCGGTCACATGACCACCCTGGAGGAGCCGAATACCTACGCTTCGGTGTCCGACTCGGCGACGGGGTCGACCGCGGCTCCCCGGCTGTCGCATAGGGTTGCTTCCGACGATTCGAACGGAACGATCCAGCTCCCGACCCCTGCGGAACTCCCGCTCGTTATGGGAGTGGTGGGCCTGCGCCGGCTATGGGGCAGGCAGCGGCACAGAGTAAGGAGTTGGCGTGGGGGATGTGGCGGTTGGCGCACGATCCGGGCACGACGGCGAGGAGCACCGCGGACACCCCGTGGAAGCAGCCGACCCGGCCGCGGACGGCGCCGTGACCTCCGGGAATGAGCCCGGAGAGGCCGGTGGCGGTTCAGGGTCGAGCGGGCAGCCGCCGACCGACGGTCAGGGGCCCGGGGCTGCCCCCCAGCCGAAGAAGCAGCGCTCCTTCTGGAAGGAGCTGCCCATCCTGATCGGCATCGCGCTCGTCCTGGCGCTGCTGATCAAGACGTTCCTGGTGCAGGCGTTCTCGATCCCCTCCGACTCGATGCAGAACACCCTCCAGCAGGGTGACCGCGTCCTGGTCGACAAGCTCACCCCCTGGTTCGGCTCCGAGCCCGAGCGCGGCGAGGTCGTCGTCTTCCACGACCCCGACAACTGGCTGGCGGGCGAGCCCACCCCGGACCCCAACGCCCTGCAGACCTTCCTCAGCTGGATCGGCCTGATGCCGTCCGCGGAGGAGAAGGACCTCATCAAGCGCGTGGTCGGCGTCGGCGGTGACACGATCGAGTGCAAGAAGACCGGCCCGCTGCTGGTCAACGGCAAGGCGCTGAACGAGCCGTACGTCTATCCCGGCAACACGCCGTGCAGCCTGGACGACCAGGGCGGCGAGTTCAAGGTCAAGGTCCCCGAGGGCTTCATCTGGGTCATGGGCGACCACCGGCAGAACTCCCGGGACTCGCGCTACAACCAGTCCGACAAGAATCACGGCATGGTTCCCGTCGACGAGGTCGTCGGCCGCGCCATCGTGATCGCCTGGCCGGTCAACCGCTGGGACAACCTGCCGGTCCCGGACACCTTCGAGCAGAACCTGAACGCCCGGTCGGCCGCGCTGACCGTCGCGCCGCAGGGGCTCGCCCTGGCGGGTGCGGTGCCGCTGGTGCTGTGGCGCCGGCAGCGGAACAAGGCTGCGCAGACGCGCTGACCGGCCGAGCGGCCGGCCCGGAGCGTGATTGCTGGGCAAAGCTTTGCCGAGCCCCTGACCCCGGGGCCGGGGAGGGGCTGCCCGGTGTCGGTACCGCCGGGTAGGGTGCGGACCCATGGGTGGCGAGAGCACGACACGTACGGCGCCGCGTGACGGTGGCGCGAGCAGGGGCCCGGCGGGCAGCCGGCTCGGACAGTTGTTGTCCGGACTGGCCGTGGCGCTGGGCCTGGTGCTGTTCCTGGGCGGTTTCGCCTGGGGAGCGGTGGAGTACCGGCCGTACACCGTGCCCACCAGTTCGATGGCGCCGACGATCGGCGCCGGTGACCGGGTGCTGGCCCAGCGCATCGACGGTGAGGACATACGCCGTGGTGACGTGGTCGTCTTCACCGACAAGACCTGGGTGACCAACGCGCCCGTCGTCAAGCGCGTGGTCGCCGTCGGCGGTGACACGGTGGCCTGCTGCACCGACGGCAAGCTGACCGTCAACGGCAAGCAGATCGACGAGCCGTACCTGGCCGAGGACGGCTTGGCCGAGCTCCAGGGCTTCCCGACCGTGACGGTCCCGAAGGACAGGCTCTTCCTGCTCGGTGACGAGCGAAGCGGCTCCCTGGACTCCACGGCCCACCTCACGGACGCCGCGAGGGGAACGGTGGCGCGCAGCGCCGTGTCGGCCCGCGTGGACGCCGTCGTCTGGCCCATGGACGGCATGCTCGAGCGCCCCACGGGCTTCGAGAAGCTCGGCGCGCTGTCGCCGCAGGGGCCACTGGGCACGGTCGGCGCGCTGATCGTCGCGGGCGCCGTGCTGGTGCTGGGCGGCGGGGCGTACGGCCCGATCGCGAAGCGGCTCGGAGGCCGCGCCGGCGCGCGGACGGAGCCCGCGGGTGCCCGCTGAGGCGACCGAGGACCACGCCCGCGGGCTGCGCAAGGTGGCCCGGGTCGTCCTGCTCGACCCCGACGACCGCATCCTGCTCCTGTACGGCCATGAGCCGGAGGATCCGGCCGACGACTGGTGGTTCACGCCCGGCGGGGGACTCGAGGGCGACGAGACGCGCGAAGAGGCCGCGTTGCGGGAACTCGCCGAGGAGACCGGCATCACGGAGGTCGAACTCGGCCCCGTGCTGTGGCGGCGGAGGTGCTCCTTCCCGTTCGCGGGACGCCGCTGGGACCAGGACGAGTGGTACTACCTGGCCCGTACGACACAGACGGCGACCAGGGCCGTCGCCCTCACCGAACTGGAGCGGCGCAGCGTCGCCGGTGCGCGCTGGTGGACGTGTCAGGAACTTGCCCGAGCACGTGAGACGGTGTATCCGACCAGACTCGCCGAGCTGCTGCACACTCTGCTCGACGAAGGTCCCCCCGCCGGGCCCGTGACCCTTGACCCCGAAATTGTCTAGGTGCTGACGGGACTGGCGCACAATGGTGGGATCGCACGGCTGAAGGGGATGCCATGAGCGCCGAGGACCTCGAGAAGTACGAGACCGAGATGGAGCTCAAGCTCTATCGGGAGTACCGCGATGTCGTCGGTCTGTTCAAGTATGTGATCGAGACCGAGCGCCGCTTCTACCTGACCAACGACTATGAGATGCAGGTGCATTCGGTCCAGGGTGAGGTGTTCTTTGAGGTGTCCATGGCTGATGCCTGGGTCTGGGACATGTACCGGCCGGCTCGCTTTGTGAAGCAGGTCCGGGTGTTGACGTTCAAGGACGTGAACATTGAGGAGCTGAACAAGAGTGATCTGGAGTTGCCGGGTGGGTGACGGTTCGGGCCGGTGACGGTCCGGGTGGGTGACGGACTTATCCACAACCGCTGAGTTATCCACCAAGATCCACTTCGTGGAGGCGCTTGCGTGACGGTTGGCACCGGAGGTGGTGCCGACATGAACGCACGGAGTGCACTCGGCAGGTACGGCGAGACCCTGGCCGCGCGGCGGCTGGTCGAGACCGGGATGACGGTTCTGGAGCGCAACTGGCGCTGTGGCAGGACCGGAGAGATCGACATCGTGGCGCGGGACGGCGACGTCCTGGTCGTGTGCGAGGTCAAGACGCGCAGGAAGGGTGCCTTCGAGCATCCGATGGCCGCGGTGACCCCGGAGAAGGCGCAGCGCCTGCGGGGCCTCGCGGAGAGCTGGCTCCACACCCACGGAGGCGCCCCACCGGGAGGCGTCCGCATCGACCTGATCGGCGTCGTCCTGCCGGAGCGGGGCGCGCCCGTCGTGGAGCATGCGCGGGGGGTGGCCTGAGATGGGGTTCGCACGTACGTGCTCGGTGGCGCTGGTCGGCGTCGAGGGTGTGGTGGTCGAGGTCCAGGCGGACCTGGAGCCCGGGGTGGCGGCGTTCACGCTGGTGGGGTTGCCGGACAAGAGTTTGACCGAGAGCCGCGACCGGGTGCGGGCGGCTGTGGTGAACTCGGGCGGTGAGTGGCCGCAGAAGAAGCTCACCGTCGGGCTCAGCCCGGCATCGGTGCCCAAGGCGGGCAGCGGTTTCGACCTGGCCGTCGCGTGCGCCGTCCTCGGTGCCGCGGAGCGGATCGATCCGCGGGTTCTCGCCGACATCGTGATGATCGGCGAATTGGGACTGGACGGACGCGTGCGCCCGGTCCGGGGCATCCTTCCCGCCGTCCTGGCCGCGGCGGACGCCGGCTACGAGCAGGTGGTCGTCCCGGAGTGCGCCGCGGCCGAGGCGTCGCTGGTGCCGGGGGTGTCCGTCCTGGGAGTGCGCAGCCTGCGCCAGCTGATCGCCGTCCTCGCCGACGAACCCGTACCCGACGAAGAGCCCGCGGAGCAGGGCCGTCCGGATCCGCTGCTCGCGGGCCTGCGGGTGCCGGGGACGGGCGCGGCCACGGGCATGCACAGCATGGGCGCAGCCCAGCTCGACCAAGGCCACGACATGGCCGATGTGGTGGGCCAGATCTCGGCGCGCACGGCCGTGGAAATCGCCGCGGCGGGCGGACACCACCTGTTCCTGGAGGGGCCGCCCGGCGCCGGCAAGACGATGCTCGCGGAGCGGCTGCCGGCCATCCTGCCGCGGCTCAGGAGGGAGGAGTCGCTGGAGGTCACGGCGGTGCACTCGGTGGCGGGTCTGCTGCCTGCGGGCAAGCCCCTGATCGACGTGGCGCCCTACTGCGCCCCGCATCACTCGGCGACGATGCAGGCACTCGTCGGCGGGGGACCCGGCATCGCACGGCCCGGCGCGGTCTCCCTCTCCCACCGGGGCGTTCTCTTCCTGGACGAGACGCCGGAGTTCAGCGGTCAAGCCCTCGACGCGCTGCGCCAGCCCCTGGAGGCCGGGCATGTCGTGATCGCGCGCAGTGCGGGCGTGGTGCGCTTTCCGGCGAAGTTCCAGATGGTGCTCGCCGCGAACCCCTGCCCCTGCGGCCGCTTCTCCCAGATGGACGACATGTGCGAATGCCCGCCCTCGGCGATCCGCCGCTACCAGGCGAGGCTGTCCGGGCCCCTGCTCGACCGGGTCGACCTACGAGTCGAGGTGGACCGGGTCACCCGCGCCCAGCTGACCGAGCGCGGAGCCAGAGGCGAGTCCACCGCCACGGTCGCCGAGCGGGTGCGCGCGGCCCGCGAGCGGGCGGCTGTCCGGCTCACCGGTACCCCGTGGCGGACCAACAGCGAGATCCCCGGACGTGAGCTGCGCAGCCGCTGGTACGCCGCGGTCGGCGCCATGGACGAGGCGGAGCGGAACCTGGAGCGCGGTGTGCTGACCGCCCGTGGACTCGACCGCGTCCTGCGCGTCGCCTGGACCGTCGCCGACCTGGTCGGCCACGACCGGCCCGACGCGACCGACGTCGCCCTGGCGCTGCAACTGCGCACCGGAGTGCCGCGCGGCGTGCCGATGGCCATCGGGGCGCTGACGTGACCGGGAGCGAGGACCCGGACGGGGAACTGCTCGGCCGGGTCCTTCTCAGCCGGGTCCTCGAACCCGGCGACGAGATCGCCGGGCGGTGGGTACGGGAGTTCGGGGTGGGGGAGGTGGTGCGGCGGTTGCGGGACGGGGCCGATCCCCTGCCCGGGGTCAGTTTCAAGCGGTGGGAGGGGCTGCGGGCTCGGGGGGCGCGGGCCGAGCCCGGTCGGGACCTCGCCGTCGCCCGGGATGCCGGGGTGCGGTTTCTGTGTCCGGGGGACATGGAGTGGCCGGGGCAGCTCGACGACCTCGGGGACGCGCGGCCGGTCGGACTGTGGGTGCGAGGGCGGGCCAGTCTGCGGATGTGGGCCCTGCGGTCCGTGGCCGTCGTCGGGGCCCGCGCCTGCACCGAGTACGGCGCCCATATGGCGGCCACCGTCGCCGGTGGGCTCGCCGAACGGGGCTGGGTGGTCGTGTCCGGCGGTGCCTACGGGGTCGACGGAGCCGCTCACCGGGGCGCCCTCGGTGCCGGCGGGGCCACGGTCGCGGTGCTCGCCTGCGGGGTCGACCGGCCCTATCCGCGCGGGCACACCCAGCTGATCAACAGAATCGCGGAACAGGGACTCGTGCTCGGGGAGCTGCCGCCGGGCGACCATCCCACGCCCAGCAGATTCATCGTGCGGAACCGGGTGATCGCGGCGCTGACCCGGGGCACGGTCGTCGTCGAGGCCGCCCACCGCAGCGGCTCGCTGGCCACCGCCCGGGCGGCACAGCGGTTGGGCCGTCACACGATAGGGGTCCCCGGAGCAGCCACCAGCGGCCTCTCCGCCGGCGTCCACGAACTGCTGCGCGGGGACGCCGTCCTCGTCACCGACGCCGCCGAGGTCGTCGAACTGGTCGGCGACATGGGAGAGCTGGCCCCCGAGCGCCGCGGACCGGTTCTGCCGCGCGATCTGCTGGAGTCGGCGGCCCGTCGCGTCCTGGCCGCGCTGCCCGGCCGGCGCGCGGCGAGAGCGGACGAGATCGCACGCGGTGCGCAGACCACCGAGGACGACGCGATCGCGAGACTGTACGAACTCCGCTCACTTGGCTACGTCGAACGACACGGCGACGGCTGGAAGTTGACACGCCAGGCGATGATGTCCGTTCGGGCCGGTCGCGGCAGCTGTTGACCGAGCGTGTTCGGCCGTACGGGGGAACACGGACGCCCTTGGAAATTCCCCCAGTTGGGGTGTTCGGGTGATCACTCAGTGCGATCGCCATGCCCCGGTGGGGCGTCCAGCGGAACGTATCTGCGTACGGCATGTGCTGCGGTCTTCGCGCACCGCGACACTTCAGTCACGCTACGCTCACGAGGATTCCGGCTCAGACCGGCATCTCGGCACCGGAAGGTCTCCAGAACGGCACCAGAACGACATCAGACCGACAGCTCCCCCAAAGCACCCCCGCACTTCACGGCAGAACGGCACTAGGCAACGAATGCCCCAGCACACCTCCGGGTCCGACCGGGCGGCGATCCCCCCAGCCGCCCGTGACGATGGCAGCGTGCGGCCGCCCGCTCCCTCGACGCTCGACGAGCTGTGGCGGTCGTACAAGGGGACGGGGGACGAGCGGTTGCGCGAGCAGCTGATCCTGCACTACTCGCCGCTCGTCAAGTACGTGGCGGGCCGGGTGAGCGTCGGTCTGCCGCCCAACGTGGAGCAGGCGGACTTCGTGTCGTCGGGGGTGTTCGGACTGATCGACGCGATCGAGAAGTTCGACATCGACCGGGAGATCAAGTTCGAGACGTACGCGATCACGCGGATCCGGGGCGCGATGATCGACGAGCTCAGGGCGCTGGACTGGATCCCGCGGTCGGTGCGGCAGAAGGCACGGAACGTGGAGCGGGCGTACGCGACCCTGGAGGCGCGGCTGCGACGGACGCCGACGGAGGCCGAGGTGGCCGTCGAGATGGGGATCGCGGTGGACGAACTCCACTCGGTCTTCAGTCAGCTGTCGCTGGCGAACGTGGTGGCGCTGGAGGAGTTGCTGCACGTCGGGGGCGAGGGCGGCGACGGCCTGAGCGTCATGGACACCCTGGAGGACACCGCCGCGGACAATCCCGTGGAGGTCGCCGAGGACCGGGAGCTGCGGAGGTTCCTGGCGCGGGCCATCAACACGCTGCCCGAGCGGGAGAAGACCGTGGTGACCCTGTACTACTACGAGGGCCTCACCCTCGCCGAGATCGGGAACGTACTCGGGGTGACCGAGAGCCGGGTGAGCCAGATCCACACCAAGTCGGTGCTCCAGCTGCGGGCGAAACTGGCCGGGTTCGGTCGCTGACCTGGCCGGACCGCGTGGGGTTCGGTGGAGAGACTCCCGTCGGCGAGGGCGCGTCCGTAAAGTGGTTGACGTGCCAAGGATTCGAGCGGCCTCCGTGGCCGAGCACCGGTCGATGCAGCGAGCCGCCCTGCTGGACGCGGCGCGATCCCTGTTGTCCGAGGGCGGGACGGAGGCGCTGACCTTCCCGGCGCTCGCCGAGCGCACGGGACTCGCGCGTTCATCCGTCTACGAGTACTTCCGGTCGCGGGCCGCCGTGGTCGAGGAACTGTGCGCGGTCGACTTCCCCGTGTGGGCCGCGGAGGTCTCGGCGGCGATGGAGCAGGAGGCGACGGCCGAGGGCAAGGTCGAGGCCTATGTGCGCCGGCAGCTCGCGCTGGTGGGGGACCGGCGGCATCGGGCCGTGGTGGCGATCTCCGCGAGCGAGCTGGACGCCGGGGCCCGGGAGAAGATCCGGGCGGCGCACGGTGGGCTGGTCGCGATGATCGTCGAGGCGCTGGCGGAGATGGGACACGCGGAGCCTCGGCTGGCGGCGATGCTGCTGCAGGGGGTCGTGGATGCGGCTGTGCGGCGGATCGAGCTGGGGGCGGCGGAGGAGCCCTCGGCGATCACGGAGGCGGCCGTGGCCATGGCGCTGAGGGGCGTCCGGGGATGAGGTCAGGGCTGCGCGACCCGGTGCCGACAGGCGCCCGGCGTTGCAGCCGAGGCCGGGCCTCTCATAGCCCGGCGCTGACGGAGAGGGAGTGCCGCCCGCGAGCACCCGCTGCCTGCAACTCGGTCGGCTAGGACGGCAACGGCACCCCCAGCACCGGCAGCAGTCGCGACGGCCCCCTGTTCAGCAGCCACGCCGGTAGCAGGGAAAGCGGGTTCAGGTACGTCTCGCCGCTCCTCAGGCCCCAGTGCACGCACGTTCCCGCGCAGTGTGCCCCGGTCGCCTCCACCGTCCCGACCACCTCGCCGGCCGCCACCTCGTCGCCCTTCTCCACCACCGCCCGCACCGGCTCGTACGTCGTTCGCAACGGCGGATCCCCGGTCCCCGTCAACTCCACCGACACGACCCCCTTGCCCGCCACCCGACCGGCGTACGACACCCTCCCCGTCGCTACCGCCCGTACCGGTGTTCCGGAGGGTGCCGCCAGGTCCACGCCCCGGTGGCCGCGGCCGTATGTCGTTGCCGGGGGTTCCCAGCCGCGGAGGATCGGCGGACGTACCCCCACGGGCCATGCCCTGCCGACCGTCGGCACGGTGGGGGCCGGGGCGGGCGCGGCAGGCGCGCCCGCGGCGGTCGGCGTCAGTCGTGGGGCCGGGGCCAGCAGGGTGGTTGTCGTCAGGACCAGCAGCAGCACCAGCCGCCGGCATGCCCTCGCTGCCCTCCCTGCCCTGGCCGTGGTGGCCATCCTGGCCATCGTGGCCGGTTTCGTCGGGCCCGCCATCATCGCTGTCCTCGCACATCGCATCGCTCGCATGCGAGAACCGTCCCGTACCCTCGCGGATCATGGCCGGTATCTGTGGATAACTGATGGGTTGTGGACAGCGGCGTCACCCGGTGCCTCCCGGGTCCCGTACACTTCTTCTGGCGATCCGGGTCACCGGGTCGACTTCGCACGCCCCGATACGGCAACCGGAGACGGTCCGTATCAGCGCCCCTCGGTCCTTCGTGGCACGGCGCATGTGGGCGTCAGGCGCGGGAGCCGTCCGGCACTCGCGGCACAACCGAGAAATTCAAGGAGAACGGCCATGGCCGTCGTCACGATGCGGGAGCTGCTGGAGAGCGGCGTCCACTTCGGTCACCAGACCCGTCGTTGGAACCCGAAGATGAAGCGCTTCATCTTCACGGAGCGCAACGGCATCTACATCATCGACCTGCTCCAGTCGCTGTCGTACATCGACCGCGCCTACGAGTTCGTCAAGGAGACCGTCGCCCACGGCGGCACGGTCATGTTCGTCGGCACGAAGAAGCAGGCGCAGGAGGCCATCGCCGAGCAGGCCACCCGCGTCGGCATGCCCTTCGTCAACCAGCGCTGGCTGGGCGGCATGCTCACCAACTTCTCCACCGTCTACAAGCGTCTGCAGCGCCTCAAGGAGCTCGAGCAGATCGACTTCGAGGACGTCGCGGCCTCGGGTCTGACCAAGAAGGAGCTTCTCGTGCTCTCGCGCGAGAAGGCCAAGCTGGAGAAGACCCTCGGTGGTATCCGCGAGATGCAGAAGGTGCCCAGCGCCGTCTGGATCGTGGACACCAAGAAGGAGCACATCGCGGTCGGCGAGGCCCGGAAGCTCAACATCCCGGTCGTCGCGATCCTCGACACCAACTGCGACCCCGACGAGGTCGACTACAAGATCCCGGGCAACGACGACGCGATCCGCTCCGTCACCCTGCTCACCCGTGTGATCGCGGACGCGGTCGCCGAGGGCCTCATCTCCCGTTCCCGCGTCGCCACCGGTGACAAGGGCGAGAAGGCCGCCGGCGAGCCGCTCGCCGAGTGGGAGCGCGACCTGCTCGAGGGCGAGAAGAAGGCCGAGGAGACCCCGGCTGCCGAGGCTCCCGCCGCTGAGGCTCCGGCTGCTGAGGCTCCGGCCGCTGAGGCGCCTGCTGCCGAGGCTCCGGCTGCTGAGGCCGCTCCCGCCGAGGCCGAGAAGGCCGTCGAGGGCGAGAAGGCTGCCGAGGACGAGAAGGCCGCCGAGGGCGAGCAGGCCTGACACCGTCAGCGTTGACGGCGGGAGCGGTACTGCATCCACCAGCGCCTCCGGTGCGGTGAAGTCCGCTCCCGCCGTTCACCCGTAGGTCGACGGAAGGTCGGCGGCCCCGGCTATTCCATGGGCCGTAGACCCCGTAGATCTTCGATCTTCCAGACTTCGAGAAAGATTCACAGACTCATGGCGAACTACACCGCCGCTGACGTCAAGAAGCTCCGCGAGCTCACCGGCGCCGGCATGATGGACTGCAAGAAGGCGCTGGACGAGGCCGAGGGCAACGTCGAGAAGGCTGTCGAGGCGCTCCGCATCAAGGGCCAGAAGGGCGTCGCCAAGCGCGAGGGCCGCTCCGCCGAGAACGGCGCCGTGGTCTCGATCATCGCCGACGACAACTCCTCCGGCGTCCTCGTCGAGCTGAAGTGCGAGACGGACTTCGTCGCCAAGGGCGAGAAGTTCCAGGCCGTGGCCACCGCCATCGCCGAGCACGTCGCCAAGACCTCCCCGGCCGACATCGAGGCCCTGCTCGCCTCCGAGATCGAGGCCGGCAAGACCGTCCAGGCGTTCGTGGACGAGGCCAACGCCAACCTCGGCGAGAAGATCGTCCTGGACCGCTTCGCGCAGTTCACCGACGGCTTCGTGCTCGCGTACATGCACCGCACGATGCCCGACCTGCCCCCGCAGATCGGTGTCCTCGTCGAGCTGGACAAGCCGAACGCCGAGGTCGCCAAGGGCGTCGCTCAGCACATCGCCGCCTTCGCGCCGAAGTACCTCTCCAAGGAGGACGTGCCGGCCGAGGTCGTCGAGTCCGAGCGCCGCGTCGCCGAGGAGACCACCCGCGCCGAGGGCAAGCCCGAGGCCGCCCTGCCGAAGATCGTCGAGGGTCGCCTCAACGGCTTCTTCAAGGACGCCACGCTGCTCGGTCAGCCCTACGCGCTCGACAACAAGAAGTCCGTCCAGAAGATCCTGGACGAGGCCGGTGTCACCCTGAAGCGCTTCTCGCGCATCAAGGTCGGCATCTGAGTCCTTACCGCGATAGGTGCCCGACACCTATAGGGTCGAGGGCAGTCGTTGGCGGACGTCGTCACCGCGCACGCGCGTGTGACGGACGACAGCAGATCTGACGAGGAGGCCATTGCCGCGCATGGGATGCGAAACACACCCCAACCGGCAATGGCCTTCTTCGTATGTGCACCACGTAACAAAGGCGGGATCTCGATGACCACCAAGGCCAAGAAGAGCGACGACGGCAAAGTACGCGGCCGGTACATGCTGAAGCTGTCCGGAGAGGCCTTCTCCGGCGGCGGGGGCCTCGGCGTCGACCCGGACGTGGTGCACAAGATCGCCCGCGAGATCGCGGCAGTCGTGCGCGACGGCGCGCAGGTGGCGGTCGTCATCGGCGGGGGCAACTTCTTCCGCGGCGCCGAACTCCAGCAGCGCGGCATGGACCGGGCCCGCTCCGACTACATGGGCATGCTCGGCACCGTGATGAACTGCCTCGCCCTCCAGGACTTCCTGGAGAAGGAGGGGATCGACAGCCGGGTCCAGACCGCCATCACCATGGGACAGGTCGCCGAGCCCTACATCCCGCTGCGCGCCGTACGGCACCTGGAGAAGGGCCGCGTGGTCATCTTCGGCGCCGGTATGGGCATGCCGTACTTCTCCACCGACACAACCGCCGCGCAGCGCGCCCTGGAGATCGACGCCGAGGCGCTGCTGATGGGCAAGAACGGCGTGGACGGGGTCTACGACTCCGACCCGAAGACCAACCCGGACGCGGTCAAGTTCGACTCCCTGGGCTACGGCGAGGTCATCACCCGTGACCTCAAGGTCGCCGACGCCACGGCGGTCACTCTGTGCCGCGACAACAAGCTCCCGATCCTCGTCTTCGAGCTTCTGGCGGAGGGCAATATCGCCCGCGCCGTCAAGGGTGAGAAGATCGGCACGCTCGTGGGTGAGCAGGGCGGTCGGGGCTGACGCTCCGACAGCTCCGACAACGAACCCGTCCGGGGGACGGACGGGGCGGACCCTGACCGGGGGATGGACAATGTCCTGCCGGTCGGGAACCGTGCAGGAAGAAGACGCGACGCAGCCGGCCGCCGCCCCACCGAGGAACCGCAGCCGGGCCTTACTCAAGACACGCAGGAGCAAGTGGTGATCGAAGAGACCCTCCTCGAGGCCGAGGAGAAGATGGAGAAGGCCGTCGTGGTCGCCAAGGAGGACTTCGCCGCGATCCGCACCGGCCGTGCGCACCCGGCGATGTTCAACAAGATCGTGGCCGACTACTACGGCGCGCCGACGCCGATCAACCAGCTGGCTTCGTTCTCCGTGCCGGAGCCGCGCATGGCGGTCGTGACCCCGTTCGACAAGAGCGCGCTGCGCAACATCGAGCAGGCGATCCGCGACTCCGACCTGGGCGTCAACCCGAGCAACGACGGCAACATCATCCGGGTGGTGTTCCCCGAGCTCACCGAGGAGCGCCGCCGCGACTACATCAAGGTCGCCAAGGGCAAGGCCGAGGACGCGCGCGTGTCCATCCGCTCCGTGCGCCGCAAGGCCAAGGACGCCATCGACAAGCTGATCAAGGACGGCGAGATCGGCGAGGACGAGGGCCGCCGCGCGGAGAAGGAGCTCGACGACACCACGCACAAGTACGTCGCACAGGTGGACGAGCTCCTCAAGCACAAGGAAGCAGAGCTGCTCGAGGTCTGATGAACGACTCTTCCTGGGGGCCGCAGACCGGGGCCGGGCAGGCCGGGTACTGGGGGGCCACCGCGCGTGGACCTGTCCAGGGGGCTGCCCCGGCGGGTCCCGCGTACGATGCGCCTGAGGCGCAGCACACTCGCCCCATGCCCATCGTGCCCGACGTGCCCGCGTATGGCGGAGACCAGGATGACGACCGGGGGGCCGCTCGGACGGGCGGCCCTTTGTTCCACGGCCGGCCACCCCAGACGCGGTCTCACGACACGCCGCAGGCGCGGCCCTTCGAGGCGGCGCCGCAGAATCCGGAGCCCATGCCCGACGCACCACAGCCGGCGCCCCAGCCGCAGAAGAAGAGCGCGGGGCGCGACTTGAGTGCGGCCATAGGGGTGGGCGTCGGACTGGGCGTGGTGATCGTCGCGTCGCTGTTCGTCGTCAAGGCCGTGTTCGTCGGCGTGGTCGCGGTCGCGGTCGTCGTGGGTCTGTGGGAGCTGACCAAGCGGCTCGAGGAGCGCAAGGGCATCAACGCGCCGCTCGTGCCGTTGGCGCTCGGCGGTGCGGCCATGGTGGTCTCCGGATATGTCCGGGGTGCCGAGGGCGCCTGGGTGGCGATGGCGCTGACCGCTCTGGCCGTACTGGTCTGGCGGATGACCGAGCCGCCGGAGGGCTATCTCAGAGACGTCACCGCGGGTGTCTTCGCGGCGTTCTATGTGCCGTTCCTGGCGACGTTCGTCGCGATGATGCTCACGGCCGACGACGGCCCGTGGCGCGTCCTGACCTTCCTGCTCCTGACGGTCGTGAGCGACACCGGCGCCTATGCGATCGGCTGGCGCTTCGGCAAGACCAAGCTCGCCCCGCGCATCAGCCCCGGCAAGACCCGCGAGGGCCTGCTCGGCGCGGTGAGCTTCGCGATGGTGGCGGGCGCGCTGTGCATGCAGTTCCTGATCGACGACGGCACCTGGTGGCAGGGTCTGCTGCTGGGCCTCGCGGTCGCGGCCAGTGCGACGCTGGGCGACCTCGGCGAGTCGATGATCAAGCGGGACCTGGGCATCAAGGACATGGGCACGCTGCTGCCGGGTCACGGCGGGATCATGGACCGACTGGACTCCCTGCTGCCCACGGCGCCGGTGGTGTGGCTGCTGCTGGTGCTGTTCGTGGGATCGGGCTGACGGATCGGTCGGCCGAATCACGAATCGGTCAGACCATCCAAGGAGCCTCCGTTCTTACAGAGCGGAGGCTCCCTGCAATATGGGACGATTTCGACGTACGCCCTCAAGGCACTCAGAAGGGGGTCAGCATGGCCGCCATCCGAGAAATCATCGACGTCGACCGCCCGCCGGACGAGGTCTACGCCTATCTCACCGACCCCTCTCACCTGCCGGAATGGCAACTGAGCGCGGTCTCGGCGGAGTCGCTGGACGAGGGGCCGATCCACGCCGGCTCCCGGGTGCGGGTCACCCGGCGCGTCGGGAGCCGTCAGATTCCGATGACCGTGCGGTTCGACGAGCTCGACCCTCCGCACAGCTGGGATCTGCACGGCATCGACGGCCCCGTACGGCCCCGCACCCACGGCGAGATCGAACCGCTCGACGACGGACGCCGCTCCCGCGTGACGATCGACATCGACTTCGAGGGGCACGGTGTCGGCAAGGTCCTGATCCCCCTCGTGGTCCGCCCGCAGGTCCGCAAGGAACTCCCGCGCGACGAACAACTCCTCAAGGACCGGCTGGAGCGCAGAACCGACTAGTCCCGCGCCTACGACGCACAGACGTCCCGGAGCTCCTTCGCCGCGGCGTCGATCCGGCCGGAGTACGGGTGGCGGTCGCGGTCGAGGAAGGCCTCGTTGTATTCCTCGACGGCCCGATTCAGCTCGTCGACCGCCCTGCCGACCTCGTCGTAGTCCGTCGTGATGTCGATCTCATCGATCCGCTCGCCCTTTGGACCGCCGGCGATCACATCACCGATCCCCTGGACGGCGGGTGGGCGACCATGGGAGTTCCTTCCGGCGGAGGGCCTTGGTTGCCGGTAACGATCCGGGGAGTACGACCGCCCGTCAACGGGGAGCCGCGGCCAACCACGGACAGCGCCCAACACAACGGCCCCTGACCGATCTTCCTGGTCAGGGGCCGTTTCACCTGGCGGTGGGTGTGGGATTTGAACCCACGGTGACATCGCTGCCACGACGGTTTTCAAGACCGCCGCGCATCAAGCCTCTTTGGGGCTCTGATCTGCATTGGAGCGCGCTTTGCTAGGTCAAGTGTCCTCGCTGGCCCACACATGGCCCACGGCTCTCTCGAAGGGGGTTGTGGCATTGCAAGGCGAGTCGGGGGCCGACCCGCTGTAGGACGGTGGCGGCTGGTGAGCAGGTGCGGGTCAGCTGGCCGGCACTGGCTCTGCGTGCGGCGTGGGTGTGTGGTGTGCCTCGTGGCGGCGGATGACGTTGTGTGCCGTCTCCGCTGCGATCAGGGAGAGCACGATGAGCACGGTGCCGATGGGGCCGAGCCAGTGGGCGCCGGACCAGGTCATTCCGGCCTGTCCGAGCAGCGGGGCGAGGGAGACGCCGACGTATACGGTGGCGGAGTTCAGGCCGCTGAGCATGGGGGCCGCGGCGGGCATGGCGCCGATCAGGCGGTGGGTCTGCGGGGTGATGAATCCCCAGCCGCACAGGCCCCAGACGACCAGGGCCACGACGGCGGTACCCAGGTGTGCGCTGGACCAGGGCAGCAGGGCGAAGTCCAGTGCGAGCACCACGAGGGCGAC
Source organism: Streptomyces sp. NPDC056479 (assembly GCF_042795335.1). Taxonomy (NCBI): domain Bacteria; kingdom Bacillati; phylum Actinomycetota; class Actinomycetes; order Kitasatosporales; family Streptomycetaceae; genus Streptomyces; species Streptomyces sp. NPDC056479. Next base: position 426,017 of record NZ_JBHTRZ010000007.1, read on the forward strand.
GTTGATGATCCGCCGGGAGCCGAGGCGGTCGACCAGGTTCCCCGAGCCGAGGGTTCCGATGGTGGACGCCACGCCCCAGACGAACAGCAGGATGGCGAGGGTGGTGCCACTGCCGCCGGTGGCGCGGTCCAGGCCCTCGGCGATGTAGGAGTAGACGATGTACAGGCCGGTGAACAGCAGAAGGGTGGTCAGCAGGGTCAGGCCGATGCGGCGGTCGCCGAGCGGGGCGAGGCGGGCGCGCAGCGGGACCAGCGGCGGGTTGGGGATCTTGGGCAGCAGCAGGGCGATTCCGGCGGCGGCGAGGACGCCGAGGGCGGAGACGAAGAGCATGGTGGCACGCCAGTCGCCGGTGAGGCTGCCGATCGCCGTGCCGAGGGGAGCACCGAGCGCGGTCGCGGCGCTGAGACCGGCCATCACGGCGGAGATGGCGCGTCCCCGGCGCTCCGGTGGTGCGAGCGCGGCGGCCGCGGCGACGGCGGTGGGAGTGACCATGGCGCCGCCGAGCCCGGCGAGTGCCCGCGCGAAGAGGGCCACGCCGAAGTTGGGGACGAGGGCGGTGAGGAGGTTGCCCACTACGAAGATGCCGAGGCCGGTGAGGAAGAGCGTGCGGCGTGGCCAGCGCGTGGTGGCCGCTGCCATGACGGGGCCGAGGATGGCGTAGGTGAAGGCGTAGGCGGTGATCAGCCATCCCGCGGTGCCGGTGTCGACGCCGAGGGAGTGTGCCGCGTTGGGCAGGATGCCGGCGATGACGAAGCTGTCGGTGCCGATGGCGAACATTGCAGCGGTCAGTACGAGGAGTGATCGGTACACGTTGGAGGGGTCTCCCAGGTGATGTAACAATTTCTGTTACATTTGAGGCTTGAAGAAAGGCCGATCCATATGGGTCGGCCCGGGGTGGACTGCGGCTCGCTCGAGAGGTCAGGCGATTGTCTTTTTGAGCACGTCGGCGACGGTGACGGTGGCCAGTACGGCTGCCATCGAGTCTTGCGCGCGGCTGTACGCCTCCTGCAGCACGGGTGGAATGCCCCGCCCGACGGGGCACTCCTGGTTGGGGGGTGCGGCGTGCAGCGAGATGAGAGGCTCCGGTTCGACGGCCAGGTGGACATCCCGCAGCGTGATCAAGTCCGGGGTGCGTGCCAGCCTCCAGCCCGCACCCTGCCCGCGCTGTGAGACGACCAGGCCCGCGTCGCGCAGGCTGCCGAGGATGCGGCGGATGACGACGGGGTTGGTGTTGACGCTGACGGCGATCTGGTCGGAGGTCACGATGCCGTCGGAACGTCGGGGGCAGACCATCGCCATCCAGGTCAAGGCGTGCGTGGCCACCGTCATGCGACTGTTGGCGCTCATCGAACCTCCTTCTTTCCGAGTGGCCGAAGCCCTCCTGTCGAAACCAACTTTGTTACGTCACGAGTGTGCGTGTCAAGCACCGCTCGGCGGATCGGCCGGCGACGCGACGGACGGCGCGCCGGGGAAGTCCGGATCCGCCTGCGAATCCGGAGCCGATCACATAGCGGCGGACGCCGAAGTCGCGCGCCGCGGTCGAATCGGCCACCGCCGACCGGGTCGACCGGCAGGGCCCGGCGGTGATGCGGTCACGGCGGCCGGGAGCCCAGGCGAGGGTCGGGGAACGCGAAGACGGTGCCGGGCCAGTGTGTGACCGGGCCCGGCCTGCCTGGTCAACGGCTGTAGCGAGCGGCGGGCCGGGACAGCGACAGGTTGGGGCGCATGGCCTGGCGGGCCTGGTCGTAGGACTCCCACTGGCCATACTCGGGCAGCGAGGGGATGGTGACCAGTTCGCCCGCCTCGAGTCCGGCGAGTCCGGCCCGGGCGGCATCCTGCGGGGACATCACCGTCGCCTTCGAGAGCTGGTCGAGCTCGATGCCCGAACCGCTCCAGAGCGCGGTCTCCAGCGCCCCCGGCAGCACGACCTGCACCCGCACCGCCGAGTCCGCGAACTCCTGGGCCAGCCCCTGGGTGAAAGCCAGCGCATAGGCCTTGGTGCCGCTGTACGCGGCACCCACCGGGAGAATGTTGAGCGCGAGCACAGAGGAGATGTTGACGATCGTGCCCGCGCCGCGGCCGGCGAATGCCTTCGCCGCGGCGGCCGCGATCCGGGTGAACGAGATCAGATTGAGCGCGATCAGCCCCTCGAGCCGATCCGGGTCGGCCTTCGAGAGCGGGCCGAACAGCGCCATGCCGGCGTTGTTGACCAAGGTGTCGATCGACGCGTCGCCGGCCAGGCGCTCCTCGACCGAACCGATCCCCTCGGCGGTCGCCAGGTCCGCGCTCAGAGTGAAAACCTTCCGTCCCGACCGCTCGGCCAGCTCCGCGGCGGCCTCCTCCAGCCTCGCCTCGTCTCGCGCGACCAGGATGATGTCGTGTCCCCGTGCGGCCAGTTCCTCGGCGTAGGCCGCGCCCAGGCCCGCGGTCGCGCCGGTGATCAGTGCAGTTCCGGCGGTGGTGGTGGACATGGCTGGACCTCTCCTCGTACTCGGCGCGGGGTCGCACCGTCTGGGCGGTGGTGACCTTCTGTTGCAACCAACTTTGTTACGTCATGGTGGGCGTGTCAAACGCTGGGCCCGGCGACCGGCAACAGCTCCGAACCATCCATGTGCCAGATGCGCTCCGGAGTGGACGGTCAGTCACAGTCAACGGACGCGACCTTCGTGACCCGGCGGGCGACGGGCAGCAAGGGCAATCCTCGTACCCGGCGCCCGTGGCGCCGGGCATGTTCCAGTGATTCCGAAGCTCAGGGCTGGTAAGGCAGCGGGATCTCGTGGGCGACCGCTCAGCCGTCTGGGCCGTCCCTGGGCCGTGCGAAGCCGACCAACGCTGACAGTCGGCACCCACAGGTGACCACCCCCACCCCGTTCTGGCCTGGGCCCCCAGAGTTGATCTGCCACACTGGAAGGGTTATGCCTGCACCCGGAGAACTCACATTCGTCGCCCCCCGCGGAGCCAAGAAGCCCCCGCGGCACCTTGCTGATCTCACGCCCGGTGAGCGCAAGGACGTTGTCGCTGCGGTCGGGGAGAAGCCCTTTCGTGCCAAGCAGCTGTCGCAGCACTACTTCGCGCGGTACACGCACGACCCGGAGCACTGGACCGACATCCCGGCCGGGTCGCGTGCCAAGCTGCGGGAGGAGTTGTTCCCGGAGCTCATGACCGTCGTACGGCATCTGTCGACGGATCAGGGGGACACCCGCAAGACGCTGTGGCGGCTGTTCGACGGGACGCTCGTCGAGTCGGTGCTGATGCGGTATCCGGACCGGGTGACCATGTGCATCAGTTCGCAGGCCGGGTGTGGGATGAACTGTCCCTTCTGTGCCACCGGGCAGGCGGGGCTGGACCGGAATCTGTCCACCGCCGAGATCGTGCACCAGATCGTGGACGGGATGCGGGCGCTCCGGGACGGGGACGTGCCCGGTGGGCCGGCCCGGCTTTCCAACATCGTCTTCATGGGGATGGGCGAGCCGCTCGCCAACTACAACCGGGTCGTGGGGGCCATTCGGCGGCTCACCGACCCCGAGCCGGACGGGCTCGGGCTGTCCCAGCGTGGGATCACCGTCTCGACCGTCGGTCTCGTCCCGGCGATCAACCGGTTCGCCGACGAGGGCTTCAAGTGCCGGCTCGCGATCTCGCTGCACGCGCCCGACGACGAGCTGCGTGACACCCTCGTCCCCGTGAACACGCGGTGGAAGGTGCGCGAGGTCCTGGACGCCGGGTTCGAGTACGTCGAGAAGAGCGGCCGTCGGCTGTCCATCGAGTACGCCCTCATCCGGGACATCAACGACCAGGCCTGGCGCGGTGACCGGCTCGGGCGGCTGCTCAAGGGCAAGCCCGTGCATGTGAACCTGATTCCGCTGAACCCGACCCCGGGCTCGAAGTGGACCGCCTCCCGGCCCGAGGACGAGAAGGCGTTCGTCGAGGCCATCGCGGCCCATGGTGTGCCGGTGACGGTTCGGGACACCCGTGGTCAGGAGATCGACGGGGCCTGCGGTCAGCTCGCGGCCACCGAGCGGTAATCTGGGCGCGTACACCCGTACGTACATCTTCATATTCCGACAGGGGAGCGCCACAGCGCTGAGAGTGCGGCAATCGGGCCGCAGACCCTCTGAACCTCGCCCAGGTCATTCTGGGTAGGAAGTTCGGTCATCACTCAAGCTGTTGCGCCCTGCCCAGGAGCCGAAGAAGAGGGCTTCTCGGCAGGGCCGCGTCTCTTCCTGGTCAACCCCAGGAGGAATCTGGTGAGCATCACCAAGAAGGCCACGGTCTTCGCCGTCGGGCTCGGCCTCGTCACGCTGTCCGCGTGCGGGTCGTCCGACTCGGGGACCGACAACCCCGAGTCCAAGAGCAAGACCGTGACCCTCGTCAGCCACAACTCGTGGGCCGTCTCCAAGGGCGTCCTCGCCGCGTTCGAGAAGCAGTCCGGCTACAAGGTCAAGGTCCTGGAGGACGGCGACGCCGGGCAGGCCGTCAACAAGGCCATCCTCACCAAGGACAACCCGCAGGGCGACGTCTTCTTCGGCGTCGACAACACCCTGCTCTCCCGCGCGCTCGACAACGGGCTGTTCCAGTCCTATGAGCCCAAGGGCTCCGACCTGATCCTGCCCGAGTACCGGGTCGACCAGGACAAGCACCGGGTCACTCCCGTCGACACCGGCGACATCTGCGTCAACTACGACAAGGCGTACTTCAGCGAGCACAAGCTGGCCCCGCCGACGACGTACGACGACCTGATCAAGCCCGAATACAAGAACCTCCTCGTCACCGAGAACGCCTCCACCTCCTCGCCGGGGCTGGGATTCCTCCTCGGGACCTCCGCCCGGTACGGCGACGACGGCTGGCAGGACTACTGGAAGAAGCTCAAGGCCAACGGCGTGAAGGTCGTCGACGGCTGGGAGCAGGCCTACAACGAGGAGTTCTCCGGTTCCGCCGGCGGCAAGCAGGCCAAGGCCGACCGGCCGCTCGTCGTGTCGTACGCCTCCTCCCCGCCCGCCGAGGTGATCTACGCCGACCCGAAGCCGACCACCGCGCCGACCGGTGTCGCGACCGGCACCTGCTTCCGGCAGGTCGAGTACGCCGGGCTGCTCGCAGGCGCCAAGAACACCGAGGGCGGCAAGGCGCTCCTCGACTTCCTGCTCACCAAGACCTTCCAGGACGACATGCCGCTGAACATGTTCGTCTACCCGGTGCTCAAGGCCGCCCAGGTCCCGCCGGAGTTCGTGAAGTACGGCCCGCAGGCCGAGAACCCCGAGACCATGGACCCGGCGAAGATCGCCGACAACCGTGACGACTGGGTCAAGTCGTGGACCTCGCTCGTACTGAAGTAGCGGCCCCGCGGAAGAAGGGCGCGGCGGCGGTGCGGCTCGGTCTCATCGCCGTCCCCGTCGCGTTCTTCGGGGTGTTCTTCGCCTACCCGGTCGCCGCGATCCTCGCGCGCGGTCTGAAGGTCGAGGGGGTGTGGCAGTTCGGGCGGCTGTGGGACGTGCTCGGGGAGTCCGACATCCGGCACGTCCTGTGGTTCACCACCTGGCAGGCGCTCGCCTCCACCGCGCTGACCCTGCTGATCGCGCTGCCGGGCGCCTATGTCTTCGCCCGCTTCGACTTCCCCGGCAAGCAGATCCTGCGGGCCGTGGTGACCGTCCCCTTCGTGCTGCCGACGGTCGTCGTCGGTACGGCGTTCCTCGCGCTCGTCGGCCGCGGCGGACTCCTCGACGAGCTGTGGGGCGTACGGCTCGACACCACCGTGTGGGCCATCCTGCTCGCGCATGTCTTCTTCAACTACGCCGTCGTCGTACGCACGGTGGGAGGGCTCTGGGCGCAGCTCGACCCGCGCCAGGAGGAGGCCGCGCGGATGCTCGGGGCCTCGCCCCTGAAAGCCTGGCGGCAGGTCACCCTGCCGGCGCTCGGGCCCGCCGTGGCCGCCGCCGCGCTCATGGTCTTCCTGTTCACCTTCACCTCCTTCGGTGTGGTGCAGATCCTCGGCGGACCGACCTTCTCCACCCTCGAAGTGGAGATCTACCGCCAGACCTCCGAGATCTTCGACCTGTCCACGGCCGCCGTCCTGACGATCATCCAGTTCCTGGCCGTGGCCGCGATACTCGCCGTGCACGCCTGGACGGTACGGCGACGGGAGAGCGCCCTGCGCCTGGTGGACGCGTCGGTGACCGCGCGGCGGCCGCGCGGGGCGGGCCAGTGGGCCCTGCTGGCCGGTGTGCTTGCCGTCATCGCCGTACTCCTGCTGCTGCCGCTGGCCGTGCTGGTGCAACGGTCGCTCGGCGCCTCCGACTTCGGCTACTACCGGGCGCTGACCAGCGCCGACGGCGGGGTCTTCCTCGTCGCGCCGATCGAGGCGATCGGGAACTCGCTGGAGTACGCCGTCGTCGCCACGCTCATCGCCGTGCTGATCGGCGGTCTGGCGGCGGCCGCGTTGACCCGACGGGACGCGGGCCGGTTCGTACGGGGCTTCGACGCGCTGTTGATGCTGCCGCTCGGGGTGTCCGCGGTGACCGTCGGGTTCGGGTTCCTGATCGCCCTGGACGAGCCGCCGCTGGACCTGCGCAGCAGCTGGATCCTGGTGCCGCTGGCGCAGGCGCTCGTCGGGGTGCCGTTCGTCGTACGGACCATGCTGCCCGTGCTGCGGGCGGTGGACCAGCGGCTGCGCGAGGCGGCGTCGGTGCTGGGAGCCTCGCCCTGGCGGGTCTGGCGTGAGGTGGATCTGCCGATGGTGCGACGGGCGCTGCTGATCGCGGCCGGGTTCGCCTTCGCGGTGTCGCTGGGGGAGTTCGGGGCGACGGTGTTCATCGCGCGACCCGACAATCCGACCCTGCCGGTCGCCGTGGCGCGGCTGCTGGGGCGGGCCGGCGAGCTCAACTACGGCCAGGCGATGGCCCTTTCGACGGTACTGATGATGGTGTGCGCGGTGGCGCTGCTGGTGCTGGAGCGGCTCCGTGCGGATCGGACGGGGGAGTTCTAGATGCTGTTGAGTCTGGCGGGTGCGACCGTGCGCTTCGGCGGGCGGGCCGTGCTCGACGCCGTGGACCTCGATGTCGCCGAGCACGAGATCGTGTGTGTGCTCGGGCCGAGCGGCAGCGGCAAGTCGACGCTGCTGCGGGCCGTGGCGGGACTGCAAGCCCTCGATGCCGGGCGGGTGGCGCTCGACGGGCGGGACCAGGCCGGGGTGCCCGCGCACAAGCGGGGCGTCGGGCTGATGTTCCAGGACCATCAGCTGTTCCCGCAGCGGGACGTCGGCGGCAACGTGGCCTTCGGGACCCGGATGCACGGCGCCTCCAAGGCCGAACAGGCCGAGCAGGTAAGGGAGTTGCTCGAACTTGTCGGACTGCCGGGCGCCGCCGGGCGCGCCGTGGCCTCGCTGTCCGGCGGGGAACAGCAGCGGGTGGCGTTGGCCCGTGCGCTCGCGCCCCGGCCCCGGCTGCTGATGCTGGACGAGCCGCTGGGCCAGCTCGACCGCTCGCTGCGGGAGCGGCTGGTCGTCGAACTCCGGGAGCTGTTCGGGCGGTTGGGCACCACCGTGCTGGCCGTGACGCATGACCAGGGCGAGGCCTTCGCGCTCGCCGACCGGGTCGTGGTGATGCGGGACGGGCGGATCGCCCAGACCGGGACGCCGCTGCAGGTGTGGCAGCGGCCGGTGGACGAGTTCGTGGCGCGCTTCCTCGGCTTCGACAACGTGGTCGAGGGCACCGTCGCCGGCGAGGCGGCGGACACGCCCTGGGGGAAGCTGCCGGTGGGCGAGGGCGCCGCCCAGGGGACGCGGACGCTGCTCGTACGGCCGGCCGGGGTGCGCCTGGTCGCGCCCGACGAGGGCCTGCGCTGCACGGTCGCCGGGCGGACGTTCAGGGGCACCCATGTCGCCGTGCATCTCCAGCCGGACGAGGCGCCGCGTCTCGAAGCGGCCTGTGCGCTGCGGGCAGCGCCCGAGGTCGGGGATGTGGTCGGAGTGGAGTTCGACGCGGCCGAAATTGCCGTGCTCGGCTGATCACTGGACGCATAGGGTGCGGGCATGACGCTGCTCGCACATGATCGCTACTGCGACGAGATCGCCCACCAGGTCGGCCTGTTGAGGGCCGTGGTGACGTCCGGCGCCGATCTGTCGGCCACCGTGCCGACCTGCCCGGACTGGTCGCTGGAGCGGCTGGTGCGGCACACGGGCGGCGCCCTGCGCTGGGTGGAGCTGATGGTGCGGACGCGGGCGCAGGAGGAGATCGAGGAGGAGGAGGTCCCGCTCGGCACCGGTCCGCAGGAGAAGGGCGACCCCGTGGCGCTGGACGCCTGGCTCGCCGAGACCGGTGAGATGATCGTCGCCACCCTGCGGGAGGCCGGGCCGGACGCCAAGGTGTGGGGATGGGCCGGGGATCTCAGCGCCGGGTTCTGGGCTCGCCGTATGACGCACGAGCTCACCGTCCACCGCGCCGACGCGACCCTCGCCGCCGGACTGCCCTACGAGGTCGCGCCCGACGTGGCGGCCGACGCGATCGACGAGTGGCTGCAGATCATCGAGTGGGCCCAGCGGTCGCTGCCGGACGACCCGGCGCGGGAGTTGCACCGACCCGGCGGCAGCATCCATCTGCATGCCACGGACGGGACGCCCGAAGTGAACGCGGAGTGGGTCGTGGACCTTTCCGGGGACGTCATCTCCTGGCGCCGCGGCCACGAGAAGGCGACGGTCGCCCTGCGCGGCCCCCTCACCGCCGTACTGCTCGCCTTCTACCGTCGACTGCCGCTGGACAGCCCCGAGTTGGAGGTCCTGGGGGAGCGGGAGCTGCTGGAGTTCTGGCTGGAGCGGGCGACGTTCGGCTGACACGCGGATGGCCCGCCCCCGGGAAAGGGGACGGGCCACAGCGGTGTTGCGGTGAGGAGCGCGTCAGCGGTCGCTGCTCGCCCCGCGCCGGCGCAGGCCGAAGAAGACCGCGCCGCCGCCGAGGGCGACCAGGGCGACCGCGATGCCGGCGATCAGACCGGTGTTGGAGTTGGCACCGGTCTCGGCGAGGTTGGAGTCACCGGCCGCCGGGGACGGAGCGCTGCTGGCGGGGGCGGTGCTCTCGCTCTCCGACGGGGTGGGGCTCGGGCTTTCGGTCTCCTCGGCCGGAGTCGAGGCGGTTTCCGACGGGGTCGGGGTGTCGGACGGAGCCGGCGGCTCCTCCTCTTCCTTCTTGCAGGCCGTGGACGGAGTCGTCAGGTTCGGCTTGATGTCCTCGTCGACATAGCCGCCGGCCTTGACGTGGATCCGGTACTCGGCGTCCGGCTTCCAGTTCTCGGCGAAGGTGATGGTGACACCCTCGCGCGAGCCCTTGACCTCCTGCTCGCCGACCTTCTTCAGGTCGGCGCCGTTGTTCTGCAGGAACACCGTGACGGTCGCCGGGACACCGGCGGGGTCCACGTCGGTGACGGTGATGACGCCCTTGTCGCCGTCGCACTTGGCTTCGGCGGAGAATTCACTGATGTTGCACGCGGCGGCGGTGCCCGCTACGGAGAGCGCGAGCGCGGCCGAGGCGGAGGCGACGCCCAGGGCGCGCACGGAACGTGCGACGGTACGGCGGTTTATGGACACGTTTGTCCTTTACGGGAGTTGCACCACAGAGGGGGGTTCGACGGAGCCCGTGATGCGACATCACCGGCCCCAGGAGACTCACAGGTTTATAAGCGTGGCATAAGCACTGTCAACGCATATGCAGCCTACAGGCGTTGGCTTTGCCCTCTTATTAACACCCGAGACGTTTCAAGGCCTCCGGCGCCTCCTCGATCCGGTCAACCAGGGCAATCCGCGCCTCCATCGACCGCTCCCGGGCGAGGGACTTGAGCAGCGGCCAGGCCGGCAGCTTCTCGGTCCAGTGCGCACGGTCGACCAGGACCATCGGGGTGGGCTCCCCGCGCGACTCGTAGTAGTTCGGCGTCGCGTTGTCGAAGATCTCCTGTACGGTCCCGGCGGCGCCCGGCAGGAAGACGACGCCCGCGTTGGAACGCGCCAGCAGGCCGTCCTCGCGGGTGGCGTTGGCGAAGTACTTGGCGATGTGCGAGGCGAAGGGGTTCGGCGGCTCGTGGCCGTAGAACCAGGTCGGGATGCCGACGGAGCGGCCGCCCCTGGGCCAGCGGGTACGCACCTCGAAGGCGGCCGCCGCCCAGTCGGTGATCGACGGTGTGAAGAGAGGGGCCTTCGCGAGGAGCCGGAGGGCGTCGGCGAGCATCTCGTCGTCGTACGGGGCGGCGTACGCACCGAGGTTGGCCGCCTCCATCGCACCCGGGCCGCCGCCGGTGGCGACCGTGAGCCCGGCGCGGGCCAGCTCCCGGCCGAGGCGCGCGGCACCCTCGTACGCCTGTGTGCCGCGCTTCATCGCGTGGCCGCCCATGACGCCCACCACGCGGGCGCCGGACAGCAGTTCGTCGAGCGCGTCCGAGACGGAGTCGTCGTGGATCGCGCGGAGCATGGAGTCGTACACGTCGCGGTCCGCCTTGGTCCGCTGGAACCAGGCGTACGCGTGGGCGTCGGGCGTGTTCTCGTAGCCGTCGGCCAGGGAGGCGAAGAGCTCGTCGGGGGAGTAGACCAGGCCCCGGTACGGCTCGAAGGGGAGGTCCGGGACCGGCGGGAAGACCAGGGCGCCGTCGGTGCGGATCTTCGCGGCGGCTTCTTCGCGCATCGGGCAGCCGAGGAATACGGCGCCCGTCGTGTCCGTGCCGAGCAGTTCGCGCGTACGGTCCGTCAGGTCCACTGCCTGGAGCCGGAATCCGGCGAGGGAGCCGCGCGCCGAGACGGTCGCGTCGAACTCCTCGAGCGTCTCTATCTCACGGTCTTCGTGGTGGGCCGCATGGGCGGGCATCGTGTGCACCCGCCCATGCTAGGCACCGTGTGCCGTACGGCTGTCCTCAGCCCTCGATGGCCGACGGGTCCATCCACACGACCTCCCAGGTGTGGCCGTCGAGGTCGTCGAAGGCGCGGCCGTACATGAAGCCCATGTCCTGGACCTTGTCCGACGCGGTACCACCGGCGGCGACTGCCTTCTCGACCAGTTCGTCGACCTTCGCGCGGCTCTCGGCGCTCAGACAGATCAGCACCTCGCTGGTCGTCGTGGCGTCCGCGATCTCCTTCTTGGTGAAGGTCGAGTAGAACGGCTTGGTGAGCAGCATCGCGACGATGGTGTCGCTGATCACGACGGACGCGGCGTTCTCGTCGCTGAACTGGGCGTTGATCGAGTAGCCGAGCTCCGTGAAGAACTTCTTCGCCGCGTCGAGGTCGTTCACGGGCAGGTTCACGAAGATCATCTGCTGGTAGGCGGGGGCGGTCATCGCGGTCTCTCCCATCGGGGTGGTTGCTGTTCGGTGGGGTAGACCGGGGGTCCGATCGGAACTCATCGCCGGGCGGAGATTTTCTTCGTACGGGTTTTCCGGTGGCGCTCGGCCGGGGACCGCGGCGGCGTCAGCGCGCCAGGGGCAGTGCGGCGAGCTCGGCCACGATCAGCGTGAGCGGGCAGAAGAGCGCCAGCAGGGCGCCGGTGCGCAGGGCCGCCGCGCTGCGGAGCATCGAGGTGGGGGCGCCGAGGAGGAGCAGCGCGGCCGTGGTGTCGGCGCGGGCCTGTCTGGCCTCGACGGCGGTGATGAGGAGCGTGGCCACGGTGCAGCCGGTGATCACGGTGGCGCCGAGGGTGGTGAGGGGGCCGACGGCGGCGGTGGCCGCGGCGTCGGAGAGCGGGGCCATGGCGTACGCGGCGGAGGCCACGGCGCAGACGACGCCGAGGGGCCGGCCGATACGGGTGGCCTCCGCCATGAGGCCGCGGCCCGCCAGCAGACGCAGGGGGCCCGGTCGCACGGACTGCAGGAGGCGGCCGCAGAGGTGGGTGAGGCCGGGGGCGGCGAGGGCGAGGCCGAGGGCGGCGAGGACCCAGCCGACCAGGACTCCGGCGGGGCCGGTGGGCAGGGCGGCGGGGACGTTGAGGGGTGCGTCGACGGTGGTGCGGCTGGCGTAGGTCTCCACCGCCAGGCCCGCGGTGAGGATGGTGATGCCCCAGGGGAGGCCCTTGGGCGCCGGGCGGGGGGTGAGCAGGTCGGGGATGCCGTCCGGCATCTGCGGGGTGCCGTCGGCTTCGGCCGGCGTGGGGTCGCCGGCCCGTGCCGGCGGGGTGCTGCCCTTCTGCGGAACGGGCGCTGCCTCGGTGACCTCGCCGCCCGCGGCCGGCACGGCGTTGCCCTGAGCGGACTGCTGGGATCCGTCGCCCTTCGCGGTACCGCCCCTGCGCAACCGCGCCCCGAACCGTCCGTACGCCCCGAACGTCTCCCGGCGCGCCGACGCGCTGTACGCCCCGAAGCGGCCGTACGCCCTGCCCGCGCCCCGCGTCACGGCACGTCCGGGCTCCTTCGGGCGCAGCGTCAGGGCGACCGTCGCCGACGCCGTGGCCGGCGCCAGGGCCAGCAGTGTCAGGGCGGCCGGCAGGGGCAGCGGGCTGTCCGCTGCCAGGAAGGCCGAGCCCGCGCCGTCGAAGGGCATGCCGGTCAGGTCGCCCCGGAGGTGGAGGAAGACCAGCAGGGCCAGCATCGAGCCGAGGGTGCAGGACAAGGCCGTGGTGGTGGCCGAGACCAGCATCAGACGGCCGGGGCCGAGGCCCATCGCCGCGAGGCCCGGGCGGGGTTTGGTGCCGGGGTCCGTGCGGGCCACCGCCACCGCGAGGTGGATCATCGCGGCCAGCGGCGGCAGGCACCAGGCCAGCCGCAGCGTGGCGGCGGCGGGGGAGTCAGGGTGGGACATCGCGAAGCCCAGGGCGGACAGCAGCAGAAAGCCGGTGCCCGCCGCCCCGGCCGCGACGAGCAGTCGGCGCAGCTGTACGGCGGGCTGTGCACCCCGGGTCAGACGGAGAGCGAGCACGCCGCCCGGCCTTCCGCCTCGGCGACCGGGGGCAGGTGCACCGTGTTCACGCGCCGTCCGTCGAGGAGCGTGATGGTGCGATCGGCCAGGGCTGCCGTGTCCGCGTCATGGCTGGCCAGCACGACCGTGATGCCGTGCGAACGGGCCGCGGTCGTCAGCGTGCGCAGCACATGGGTGCGGTCGGCGCGGTGCAGGGGAGCCGTCGGCTCGTCGGCGAACAGCACCGTGGGAGAGGGGGCCAGCGCACGGGCGATGCAGACGCGCTGGCGTTCGGCCTGTACCAGCTGGTGCGGGCGCTTGCCGGCCACCTCGCCGACGTCCAGACGCTTGAGCCACTCCAGCGCGGCCGTCTTGGCGCGCCGGCGGCTGGTGCCGCGCAGCATCAGGGGGAGGGCGGTGTTCTCCCAGACGTTCAGCTCGGGCACGAGCGACGGTGACGGGTCGACCCAGGCGAAGCGGTCGCGGCGCAGCCGTTCGCGGGCCACCGCGCCCATCGTGTGCACCGGCACGCTGTTGAACCAGACCTCGCCGCGCCGCGCCTGTGTCAGGCCGGACAGACAGCGCAGGAGAGCGGTCTTGCCGCTGCCCCGTGGACCGATGACGGCGAGGATCTCGCCCTCCTGGACACCGAGTGAGACGCCGCTGAGCGCGGGCGAGCCGTCGTGGTACGAGAAGTGCAGGGCGCGTGCCCAGAGCACGTCGTTGTCCGGCGGGGCCACCATGGGCGTACACCTCGGTTCTGATCGTCATTTCTTCTTGCCAATCCCCCGTGCGGGGGAACGAAGGCAGGACCGATCGGTTACAGGGGCACGCTAAGGATCCGGGGGCGCATCATCGGACAGCACGCGGCCCGGGCACACCGTTCTCACTCGTACGGGTGCACCCGGGCCGGGGAAGCCGGGACGGACCGCAAGCCGGTCCGAACGCCGGAGATCAGAGCTTCGTCCACGCCTCCGACAGCGTCTCGCGCAGGATCTGCTCGATCTCGTCGAAGGTCTCCTGGTTGGAGATCAGCGGCGGGGCGAGCTGGATGACCGGGTCACCGCGGTCGTCGGCACGGCAGTACAGGCCGTTCTCGTAGAGCTTCTTGGACAGGAAGCCGTACAGAACCCGCTCGGTCTCCTCGTCGTTGAAGGACTCCTTGGTCGCCTTGTCCTTGACCAGCTCGATGCCGTAGAAGAAGCCGTTGCCGCGCACGTCGCCGACGATCGGCAGGTCGTGCAGCTTCTCCAGCGTCGAGCGAAACGCGCCCTCGTTGTCGAGGACGTGCTGGGGCAGGCCCTCGCGCTCGAAGAGGTCGAGGTTGGCCAGGCCCACCGCGGCCGAGACCGGGTGGCCGCCGAAGGTGTAGCCGTGCAGGAAGGTGTTGTCGCCCTTGTAGAAGGGCTCGGCGAGGCGGTCCGAGACGATGCAGGCGCCGATCGGGGAGTAGCCCGAGGTCATGCCCTTGGCGCAGGTGATCATGTCCGGGACGTAGTCGAACTTGTCGCAGGCGAAGATCGTGCCCAGGCGGCCGAAGGCGCAGATGACCTCGTCCGACACCAGCAGCACGTCGTACTGGTCGCAGATCTCGCGCACCCGCTGGAAGTAGCCGGGCGGGGGCGGGAAGCAGCCGCCCGCGTTCTGCACCGGCTCCAGGAAGACCGCGGCGACGGTGTCCGCGCCCTCGAAGAGGATCTGCTGCTCGATCTGGTCGGCGGCCCAGCGGCCGAAGGCCTCCGGGTCGTCGCCGTGGATCGGCGCGCGGTAGATGTTGGTGTTCGGGACCTTGTGCGCGCCGGGCACCAGCGGCTCGAACGGCGCCTTCAGGGCGGGCAGGCCGGTGATGGACAGGGCGCCCTGCGGGGTGCCGTGGTAGGCGACCGCGCGGGAGATGACCTTGTGCTTGGTGGGCTTGCCGACCAGCTTGAAGTACTGCTTGGCGAGCTTCCAGGCGGTCTCCACCGCCTCACCGCCGCCGGTGGTGAAGAAGACCTTGTTGAGGTCGCCCGGTGCGTGGTCCGCGAGGCGCTCGGCGAGCTCGACGGCCTTCGGGTGGGCGTAGGACCACACCGGGAAGAACGCCAGCTCCTGCGCCTGCTTGAAGGCGGCCTCGGCCAGTTCGACGCGGCCGTGACCGGCCTGGACCACGAACAGGCCGGCGAGACCGTCGAGGTAGCGCTTGCCCTTGTCGTCGTAGATGTAGGTGCCCTCGCCCCGGACGATGGTCGGGACGGGGTTCTTCTCGTACGAGGACATACGCGTGAAGTGCATCCACAAGTGGTCGTACGCGGTCCTGCTGAGGTCCTGAGGGCTCTTGGTGCTCACGGTTATCGGGTCCTCACGGTTATCGGGTTCCCCACATGTAGGTCTGCTTCTTGAGCTTGAGGTAGACGAAGCTCTCCGTCGAACGCACTCCGGGGAGGGCCCGGATGCGTCGGTTGATGACGTCCAGGAGGTGGTCGTCGTCCTCGCAGACGATCTCCACCATGAGGTCGAACGAACCGGCGGTCATCACCACGTACTCGCATTCGGACATGGCGGTCAGCGCGTCGGCCACGGACTCCACGTCGCCCTGGACGTTCACGCCGACCATCGCCTGCCGGCGGAAGCCCACCGTGAGCGGGTCCGTGACGGCGACGATCTGCATGACGCCCTGGTCGAGCAGCTTCTGGACGCGCTGACGCACGGCCGCCTCGGACAGGCCGACGGCCTTGCCGATGGCGGCGTACGGCCGACGGCCGTCCTCCTGGAGCTGTTCGATGATGGCGAGGGAGACGGCGTCCAGCGTGGGGCTGCCGCCGTTCCTGGACTCGCGGGAGTCCCTGTGCTCTGCGCTTCGACTGGCCACGACGTCACTGTGCACGACGTCTCGACAGTTCCGCAAGGTCGAGGCGATGAAATTCGTTGTTTGCGTGACTGATGCCTGCGGATTTCGCAGAAGTGACACCAGTGGGGGTGTTGAAAACGTGAGCCTGCCGATTAGGGTGGGTGTCTCAGAGAATGGACAGTTCGACCTGACAGGAGGCCGGCAGTGAGCACCGAGCTGCGTCGTCTGCGCAACTACATCGACGGTGAGTTCCGGGACGCCGCCGACGGACGGACCACCGAGGTGGTCAACCCCGCGACGGGCGAGGCGTACGCGACCGCGCCGCTGTCCGGGCAGGCGGATGTGGACGCCGCGATGGAGGCCGCCGCCAGGGCCTTCCCCGCCTGGCGTGACACGACCCCCGCCGAGCGCCAGAAGGCCCTGCTCAAGATCGCGGACGCGTTCGAGCAGCGGGCCGAGGAGCTCATCGCGGCGGAGGTGGAGAACACGGGCAAGCCGACCGGGCTGACCCGCTCCGAGGAGATTCCGCCGATGGTCGACCAGATCCGCTTCTTCGCGGGTGCGGCGCGGATGCTCGAGGGCCGCTCGGCCGGTGAGTACATGGAGGGGCTGACCTCCATCGTGCGCCGTGAGCCGATCGGCGTCTGCGCGCAGGTCGCGCCCTGGAACTACCCGATGATGATGGCCGTATGGAAGTTCGCGCCCGCTCTCGCGGCGGGCAACACGGTCGTCCTGAAGCCGTCGGACACCACTCCGGCGTCGACCGTCCTGATCGCCGAGATCATCGGTGGCATCCTGCCCAAGGGTGTCTTCAACGTCATCACCGGCGACCGTGACACCGGCCGGCTGATGGTCGAGCACCCGACCCCGGCGATGGCCTCCATCACCGGCTCGGTGCGGGCGGGCATGTCGGTCGCCGAGTCGGCGTCCAAGGACCTCAAGCGGGTCCACCTGGAGCTGGGCGGCAAGGCGCCGGTCGTCGTCTTCGAGGACACGGACATCGCCAAGGCCGTCGAGGACATCTCGGTCGCCGGCTTCTTCAACGCCGGGCAGGACTGTACGGCCGCCACGCGCGTGCTCGTCCACGAGTCCATCCACGACGAGTTCGTGCAGGCGCTCGCCAAGGCCGCCGCCGACACCAAGACGGGGCAGCCGGACGACGAGGACGTGCTGTTCGGCCCGCTCAACAACCCGAACCAGCTCAAGCAGGTCTCCGGGTTCATCGACCGGCTGCCGGCGCACGCCAAGGTCGAGGCCGGCGGCCACCAGGTCGGTGACAAGGGGTACTTCTTCGCCGCGACCGTGGTGTCCGGGCTGAAGCAGGACGACGAGATCATCCAGAGGGAGGTCTTCGGTCCGGTCATCACCGTGCAGTCCTTCGCCGACGAGGCGCAGGCCGTCGAGTGGGCGAACGGCGTCGAGTACGCGCTCGCGTCTTCGGTGTGGACCAAGGACCACGGGCGCGCGATGCGGATGTCGAAGGTGCTGGACTTCGGCTGCGTGTGGATCAACACGCACATTCCGCTGGTCGCGGAGATGCCGCACGGTGGGTTCAAGAAGTCGGGCTACGGCAAGGACCTCTCGGCGTATGGCTTCGACGACTACACGCGGATCAAGCACGTGATGACGTCCCTGGACGCGTAGGGATCGTGTTTCGGCAGCCCCGGACGGCTCAAGTGCTGTCCGGGGCTGCGGTGTTCCTGATCGACAACCTGTCCGGCGGGTGCCGTTCCGCTCGACACGACGTCGATTGCCCGGCCGCGGTCGGCGGCGGCATGCTGCGGCAATGGCCCTCCCGTCGAAACGCCCCTCGCCGTCCCGCCGGACCCTGCTGCGCACGCTCGGTGCGGGCGCGCTGGTGGGGGGCCTCGCCGGCTGTGGTGTGCCCGCCGCCTATGTGCCGCCCGGTGAGCGGGCCGCTGCCGATCTCTCCGCCAGCGACAAGCGGCTGACCTGGGCGAACTGGCCGCTGTACATCGACACGGACGACGAGGACACGACGCGTCGGCCCACGTTGGAGGCGTTCGAGAAGCGCACGGGCATCTCCGTCGACTACGTCGAGGAGATCAACGACAACGACGAGTTCTTCGGCAAGATCAGCCCCTCCCTGATGAACCACCAGCGCACGGGCCGCGATCTCATCGTCATCAGCGACTGGATGTGCGCCCGGTTCGTACGGCTGGGCTGGGTGCAGGAGATGGACCGGGCGCGGCAGCCGAACGTGACCAAGTACCTGGACCCGCTGCTGCGTTCACCGGCCTTCGACCCCGGACGGAGGTTCACCGTGCCGTGGCAGTCCGGCATCACCGGCATCGCGTACAACCGCCGTCGGCTCGGCCGCGAGATACGCCACGTCTCGGAGTTGTGGGCGAGCGACCTGAAGGGCCGGGTGACGCTGCTCTCCGGTCTGGACGAGGCCTTCGCGCTGCTCATGCAGGGCAACGGCGTGGACATCACCCGGTGGACGGCGGACGATTTCCACACCGTCTGTGACCAGGTCGAGAAGCAGGTCAGCAAGGGGCAGATCCGCCGCTTCACCGGCAACGACTACATCAAGGACCTGGCCGGCGGCGACGTCCTGGCCTGCCAGGCGTACTCGGGCGACGTCATCCAACTCCAGGCCGACGACCCGGACATCCGCTTCGTCGTCCCCGAGGAGGGCGCCGAGCTGTGGTCGGAGTCCCTGATGATCCCCAACCTCGCCCGCCACAAGACCAACGCCGAGCGGCTGATCGACCACTACTACGAGCCCGAGGCCGCCGCCGAACTGGCCGCATGGGTCAACTACGTCTGCCCGGTCCCGGCCGCCCAGGACGTGCTCGCCTCGGCCAAGGACGAGGAGACGGCCGCCCTGGCCGAGGACCCGCTGATCTTCCCGGACGCGGCGATGCGCGAACGCCTCGCCGTCGCACGGGACATCACCTCCGGGGAGCGGGTGGCGTTCGCCAAGCGATGGAACGCCATCGCGGGGTTGTAGGACGGCACGCGACCTCGTGTGACGAGGATGTCGGCACCAAGATCACGACGCTTCTCAGAGGTGACGGCGCATTACCATCCCCTTTCCCTCCGGGGGCGGCGGACGGACGCGGGAACCCTTGCTGGACCGCTGATGCCGAACTGGCTCGTCTGCATGCAGGGGTGGGCTCCTCCTGGCAGGAGGAGCCCACTTCGGGGGATGTGTGAGGGGTTATTCCGTGCGCAGGCCTTCCGGGCGCATCATCCGCAGCAGCGGCGGCAGGCTCAGCAGCGTGACCACGCCGACCACGGCCGCGCCCATGCCGGTCATGGTCAGGACGCTCGTCCAGTCCATGACCACCGGTGTACGGGTCATCTTCAGCAGCACCGAGCCGAGGGTGATACCCACCGTTGTGGCCAGTGCGAGGCCGAGTCCGACCGGGAGAGCCGTCTGCCACAGCACCGACAGGCTCAGCGTGCGGCGCCGGGTGCCGAAGGCGACCAACGCGGAGAGCAGCTTCCTGCGCTCGCGCAGCTGCTCCAGCTGGGAGACCAGCAGACTCGCGCCGATCAGTGCCAGCACGAAGACGGAGCCGACGAGCAGACCGGTGCGGATGGAGGCGTACTTGTCGTTCTCCTCGGTCGCCGACCAGCTGTAGGTGTGTGCCAGGGGGTCGATCCGGGCGACGACGTTGCGTATGTACTCCCGTGAGTCCGGCACCGACGGGTCCAGACGCAGGTAGACCCCGTTCGAGAACAGCGCGGGCGCGGCCTTGGCGGGCAGGGCGGCGGAGGTGACCAGCAGACTGTTGTCGTCCTGCAGTGAGTCCTTGCGCGCATCCACCACCCGCACGTTCGCCGGAACGGTCCAGGGCGCCTCGATGCCGCGTTCGGTGGAGTCGCCGTACGACGGGTCGATGTAGAGCTGCCGACCGGGCTTCACCACGGCGATTTCGTCGGCGTTGCCGGGGGAGGCGTAGTGGCTCCTCGTTCGCGTGACGAACACGTCGCCGTCCTTGCAGGAGGGAAGCGTGGCGAGTTCGCGCAGGGCGGTGCAGCTGCCCACGGTCAGGCCGTTGGTGTTCTGCGGGTCGCGACGCGAGTCCCCGTACTGCGAGCCGGCCAGGGCCACTGCGGCCCGTACCCCCTTGGTGCCGGTGAATTCGCGCTCGACACCGGACAGCGGCTTGCGGTCGCTGAAGTCGACCTGTAGCTGGACCCGGCCGGGGTCCTTGCCGGTGGCCTTGGTGTACTGGCTCTGCGTTCCCGTGAACAGCATCTGCAGGGCGATGGCTCCGGCCACGGCGACGGCGATGCCGTTGACCATGCGTGCCGCGGTTCCGCTGCTCAGCTGCAGCCGCCGTACCGCGAGTTGCCAGGAAAGCGCGCCCTTGCCGAGGCGGACGACGACCGCCTCCACGACCCAGGGGAGCAGCGCGGTGATGCCGATCAGCAGCAGCAGCACACCGCCGATGACGAGGTACTGGTTGAAGTCGCCGTTCTTGCGGCCCTTGCCGATCATCGGGTAGAGCATCGCGAGGCCGGCCAGCGGCGGCAGCAGCCGCCACCACAGCCGGCGGCTGCGCTGCTTGGCCGCGCGCACGACGCCAAGCGGTTCCACCACCACGCCGCGCATCGCGAGCAGCGTGACGAGTACGGCGGCGACCGGGACCGCGACCGCGACCAGCGCGGCGAGCACCGGGGAGGGATCGAGGTAGCTGGGCCAGACGCTCACGCCCAGCACCTCGGTGGAGCCCAGCGTCTGACGGCTGAGGAGGAAGAAGCCGGTGCCGAAGACCAGGCCGAGCAGGGCTCCGGCGAGTGCTTCGCCCGCCGCGATCCGCCGGGTCATGTGGCTGTCCGAGCCGACCAGGCGCAGCGCGGCCAGCCGGCGGTCGCGGCGCTCGCCGCCGAAGCGGACGGCGGCGGCGATGAACACGGCGACCGGGGTCAGCAGCACCACGAACACGACGAGGACCATGAGCAGCAGCACCGGGTCGGTCTTCTCCGGTGTCGCGTCCGGCTTGCCATACTCGGTCAGCCGGTGCACCGGGGAGGAGTCGGTGAGTTTCAGCCCCGAGGCGCCCGCGTAGTAGGCCAGTTCGTGGGAGCCGATGAGTCCGCTCTCGCCGATCGTGCCGGTGATCTTGTAGGGCAGCCGCTCCCGCAGCAGCTTGGCGCCGTCCGAGGCGAGCAGGTCCTTGAGCGCGGGGGAGACCACCATCTCGCCCTTGCCCGGGAAGCCGTCGACTCCCGGGGGCAGCGGAGCCCGCTTGCCCTCGGGCTCGACGAGCCGGCCGCGGACGTCCTCGTCGTGCCAGATGGTGTCGGTGTCGGCGATCAGGAAGGTGTTGCCGGCCTTCGGCGGGGTCTTTTCGGAGTACGTGTAGTCGAAGCGGGCGTCCTCCACCTTGTGGCGGGCGGCGAACACGTTGGGCAGGGCGGTGCACAGCAGGAGCAGAGCCACGCCGAGGCCGACGCCGACGGCGGTGAGCGTCATCCGCACCCAGCCCTCGCGTCCGCCGGTGACGGCGAAACGGGCCCCCACGGCCAGGTCTCTGGCCCACTGGCGAGGACTCATACGGCGCGCTCCATGTCGCGGGACTTGCCGTCGCGGACGACGATCTCGCGGTCGGAGTATGCGGCCACGCGGGTCTCGTGGGTGACGAGGACGACGGCGGCGTTGGTCGCACGGGCCGCCTCGGTCAGCAACTCCATCACGCGTTCGCCGTTGAAGGAGTCGAGCGCGCCGGTGGGTTCGTCGGCGAACAGCAGGCGCGGTCCGGTGACCAGCGCGCGGGCCACGGCAACGCGCTGGCCCTGACCGCCGGAGACCTCGCCGGGACGCTTGGCCTTGAGGTCGTCGACCTCCAGGCGCTCCATCCAGCCGAGCGCGGTCCGCTCGGCGTCCTTGCGGGAGGAGCCGTTCAGCCGCAGCGGCAGGGCGACGTTCTCCACACAGGTCAGCTCGGGCACCAGCTGACCGAACTGGAACACGAACCCGAACTCGGTGCGGCGCAGCGCGCTGCGCTGGGCATCGCTCAACCTCGTCACTTCACGCCCGTTGTAGGCGATCGACCCGGAGTCGGGCGGCACGATACCCGCGAGGCAGTGCAGCAGCGTGGACTTGCCGGACCCGGAAGGGCCCATGATGGCGACGACCTCGCCGGGGTGGATGGAGAAGCCGGCGCCGTCCAGCGCGTGGGTCGGGCCGTACGCCTTGCGCAGGTCGTGCGCAATGAGCAGGGAACCGGGGGGAGAAGTCGTCATCGGGTTACTGCCTCACGGAGAGTGTCGAGTCGGGCGGCGGTCAGCTCCAGCCAGCGCAGGTCGGCTTCCAGGTGGAACAGGGCGTGGTCGCAGATCAGTTGATCGGCCAGGTCGCCCTTGCGCTTGCGGTCGGTGAGGATCCGCATGCTGCGCAGATGCTCGGAGCGCTGGGTGTCGAGGATCTCGGCCGCGTCGCGCCGGGTGAGCAGGGCGAGGACGACCTTGGTGTAGAGGGTCGACTGGAGGTACGGCTCCGGCTGCTCCGGGGTCGCGAGCCACTTCTGTACGTTGGTGATGCCGGCGTCGGTGATCGCGTAGCGCTTGCGCTCGGGACCGCCGCCCGCCTCGATCCCGTCGACCTCGACGAGACCGTTCTTCAGCAGCCGGGACATCGTCGAGTAGACCTGGCCATAGTGGAGCGGCCGGTCGTGACCGAACTTCTCGTCGAAGGCCCGCTTGAGGTCGTAGCCGTGGCGCGGGCCGGACTCCAGGAGCCCCAAAAGGGTGTGACCGATGGACATGACCCGCACTATACATGCCGTGTATACGCGGCATGTATACATCGAGTGTGCAGGTCGTGGCGAGGCGTACGACAGTGCAGGTGAGGGAGCCGGGAATTCCGCCGAGGTTGAGGTGCCCGAGGCGTGACCGGCGCTGCACGTTCGCGGTCCAGGACCTGCTCACGGGTCAGGTCCTCGAGGACCAGGTACGTTTCCCCGCGCGGCGGCCCCGCCGGGTTCGTCGCCGCCCTGGACGCACGGACGGTGGCGATACCGGATGCGACGCCGAAACGGGGCCTCATCCGCCGCAGTTCCCACAGCGAACGGCGGTCACCTAAGGGACCTGGGCACTGTTGACGGCTTTGCGGGCCGAGTACAGCGACGCCATGAAGAAGAAGGCCGGGCTCTATTTGATCTCAACGGCGGCTGACCTTGCGGACGTTCATGCAGCGTGGCACCGGCCGCCGGGGGCTCCCTGGACGGCGCGGTCACCAGCGCGCCGATCGCGGCGCCCAGGTCCAGCGGCTCGCGCAAATCGCGCCGGGCCATAGACGTCGTACGCCGTCTCGGCTTCGCCGTACGGCCACCGCCGCCGTTTCTTACGCGCCGCATCCAGCCCGGCGCGGCGCGCAGCGCGGCGCCTCGTTGCGAGCTCGTGGCGGGACGATCGCCGAGGTGACTTCGGTCGGTCAGCCTGCTGTCGGGCCCTGCGGGACCATCGCTCGCACGAACCCGTGACTCCGCTCCACTTTCGCCACATGCAGCGTGTAGCTCTCGTACCACTGGGCTCGCCCGCGGTCCTGCGCCGCGCGGTGCTCGGCGTTGCCCCGCCACTCCGTGAGGGCGTCGGCGTCGCGGAAGTACCCGACGGTGATGCCCAGCCCGCCCGGAGTCTGCGCGTGGTCCATCCCCAGGAAGCCGGGGACGTCCTTCACCAGCTCTTCCATGTGTGCGGCGGTCTCGCTGTAGCCGCTCTGGTCCTGGGTTCGCACCGTGGTGAAGACAGCAACGTAGTAGGGGGGTTCATAGGCCTCGACGGGTGTGACAGGCACGTCCGAGTGATTGCTCATGGCGCCACCGTACTGTTTGCAACTGGCCCCGCTGTCCAGGTGATTCGTGGCGGTATGACGCGTGCGCACAGCGGTCCACCGCGGCCGTCGGTCAGGCCGAGGCGGCCGACCAGGAGGCCGGTGCGCGCGGAGGCGTCGAGAATCTCGTCGGGTACGGCGTCGAGCATCAGCTTGGCGCGGCGGAACATCGTGAATGTGCCGGAGTCGTCGACGGTGCCCCAGGACAGGTAGATGAACCTCGCTCCCGGACGTCCCTGTACATGAGGGCCCTTCACGTCGGTGCCGTCCGGTGTGGCCGCCGTGGTGCACTCCAGGGTCCAGGTCGCGGAGGCGGCATCGCCGGGCCGCGGGTCGAGCAGTTCGGCGGGCCGGTCCCGGCGTTGCACGGCGACGTGGATGTTGCGGTACTCCGGAACGGCGTCGCCGGTGAATGCTTCGGGCGGGCAGGTGAGGCCGGGCAGGTCGACGGCGTCGATGCGGATGCGCATGCCGGCCATCATTCCCTCCCTTGGTCGTGCTCGTGTGTCTGCTGCGGCTCGCTGACAGCCGCCGGCTCCAGCAGGTCACCGAAGATGGACCGGCCCAGGGCTTCGGCGCGGGTCCGGCCGATGGCTGCACCGGTGTAGTCCGGGTGCTGCTCGGCCCAGGTGCCGGCGGTGCCGCGGCCGGCGAAGAAGTTCAGGGCGCCGCAGGCGACTTCGGCGGCGGGGCCGGTGCAGGAGGAGCGCTGGCCGACGTAGACCACGGCCGTCGCGGGCTGCCAGGTCATGTGCCCGCCGGTGGAGGTGACGGTGACGGCCTCGCCGGTGACCGGGTCGGCCGAGGTGATCACGGCGTCGGTGCCGAGCATGTCCGGGATGCCGAGTGCGTCGATCGCGCACATGGCCCACACCTCGGGGCCGTCGGCGAGCCGGAGGCGGTGGACGGTGGGGGTGACGGAGAAGGGGTATGCGGCCTGGATGCCGTCCTGCGCGTCGAGGGTGAGGAAGTCCTCGGAGGCCAGTTCGGCCAATATCTCGCCGGGTCGGCGGCCGTAGTCGCACGTCACCTGTTCCAGGTCGGCGGCCGCAGGTGCCCGGCCGGTGCGCGCGAAGGATCGCAGGACGGCCTGCTGCACGGCGCGCAGCCCTCCGGCCACCGGCGCCGGCCGACCGCGGCCACTTCGCACCGCCGCGTCCAGGGGCAGGCAGTCGCCGTCTTCGTCGGCCTGCGCCAGGTCCAGGACGCGGCGCAGGTCGGCCACGCTCGGCGCCCCCTCGGTCCGGCCGTCCCGGGTGCGGTACAGCCGGCAGGAGACAGAGGCGGCTGCAGCACCGGGCACCGCGAAGGGGTCGGCGCCCTCGATGAGGACGGTGGGGGAACCGGCCATACCCACCCTGGCGGCCTGCGCCTCATCGGCGACTTCGACCACGTCCACCACGGCGGCCCTGCCGTCCAGCGCCTGGCAGATCCGCTCCCGCGCCAGCGGTGCGCTGGGGCAGTCGGGCACTGTCAGTAGCGTGATGCGCATGGCCGCGTCCTCCCAGGTCACTGCGGATGCGGCCGACGCTAGACCTTCCAGTGCGCTGGAAGGTCAAGGCGTAGCCTCGGCTGTATGCGTATCGGAGAGCTGGCCGCGGCGAACGACCTGACGCCGAAGACGCTCCGCTTCTACGAGCAGGCCGGACTGCTGCCTGCCCCGCCCCGCACACCGGGCGGCTACCGCGACTACCCGCCGCAGACCGGCACCCGGCTCGCCTTCATCCGCGACGCCCGGTCGGCCGGCCTCACGCTCGCCGAGATCCGCTCGGTCCTCGCGCTGCGCGATTCGGGCGAGGCACCGTGCGCTCACGTCACGGACCTGATCCAGCAGCACCTCGCGGACATCGAGCGGCGCATGGCCGAGCTGCGCAAGACCCGAGCCGCCCTTCGCGGCCTGGCCGAACGCGCCGCCGTGACCGACCCGAGCACGTGCACCGACGCGGACATCTGCAACATCATCGGAGCCCCTGCGGACAGGTGACAACCAGGGGCCGTCACCCTCCTGTGCCCTCCGGGTCCGTGAGAGAGACCGAACCTCAGCGAACCTCAGCCCTCCGACGCCCCCGCCGTCGCCGCGACCGGAGTCATGGCCGGGGCGTCGCCGCGCCCGACGCGCCGGGCGAGCGGGACGAGGGCGATGGCCACCGCGCCGAGCAGTCCGGCCAGGGCGAAGGTGGTGAAGCCCCAGCTCTGGTTGCCGCTGGTGGCGAGGGTGCCGATCAGCCAGGGGCCCACGACGGCTCCGGTGCGGCCGACTCCGGTGACCCAGCCGAGTCCCGCCGCCCGCTCGCTGTCGCGATAGACGGTGTTGGTGGCGGCGTAGACCATGACCTGCGCGCTGAACAGCCAGACACCGGTGACGGCGACGACGACGTAGGTGAGCCCCAGGGGGAGGTGGGTGCTGAGCAGCAGGGCTCCGACGGCGGTCAGGACGAACCAGATCGCCGAGACTCGCACCGCGCCGAACCGGTCGGCCGTGCGGCCGGCGATCAGCAGGCCGACGATGCCTCCCGCGTTGATGACCATGAGGAAGCTGACCGAGGAGGTCAGGCCGTAGCCCTCGGCGCGCATCATCTGCGGCAGCCAGGTGCTGACGCCGTACACGAGCAGCAGACCGCTGAAGGAGGCCAGCCACAGCAGCGGGGTCGCCCAGCGCGACCCCGGGCGGAACAGGTCCCGTACGGCGGCCAGGCGGCCCTGCGCCCCGGCGGCGGGCGCGGCCGCGGCGGTGGGCCGGGGGAGGCCGTAGCGGTCGGCGACGGCATCGGCCTTCGCGCGGTCCCCGCGTGCCAGCAGCACGCCGGGGGACTCCGGGAGCAGGCTGAGCAGCAGCGGTACGGCGATGAGGGCCGGGAGTACGCCGGCCCAGAACACCCAGCGCCAGCCCGCGGCCGGGGCCAGGGTGAGTCCGAGGCCGGTCGCCGCCATGCCGCCGAAGTGGTACGACGTCATCAGCAGTCCGGTGGTCAGGGCCGCCCGGCGCGGCGGCGCGAACTCCATGACCATGGCCAGGCACAGCGGCATCAGACCGCCGAGGCCGAGCCCCGAGACGAACCGGCCGGCACCGAACAGGCCCACGCCTCCTGCCAGGGCGCAGATCGCCGAGCCGACGGAGAACAGGGTCACGCTGGAGACCAGCATCAGCCGCCGCCCGAGCCAGTCGGTGAGGTTGCCGGCCGTGAGCGCGCCGATGAGCATGCCGAACGTGGTCCAGCTGCCGATGGTGCCCGCGGTGGCCGTGGTCAGCCCGAGCCCGGAGTCGTCGAGCATGTGCGGCATGACGGCGCCGTAGATGTTGACGTCCATGCCGTCGAAGAACACGGCCAGCCAGCACAGGGCGAGGACCGGGAAGACGGTGCGGAAGGTGTGTGGCGGACGGGGTGCGGCGGACGTGGGTCGGTCGTTCATCTGCGTCCTCGGAGATGTTGACGGGGCCCGGAGCAGGAGCGGAACACAAGCCCTTGTTCGTCAGGTGAAATGTGGTTCACTTGGGTGGCCATGAGTCTCGGGGCGCGATGGGCGAGTGTCAATGGTGTTGCGTGAGGAGTCATCCATGACCCGAAGCGAGTTTCCGGAGGCCGCGACGGCGGCCGGTGCGGTGCGTGGCCGACGGGAGGGCGGCCTTGCGGTGTTCCGCGGGATCCCGTACGCGCGGCCACCGGTCGGCGAGGCGCGTTTCGCGGCGCCGCGACCGGCGGACCGCTGGGACGGGGTGCGCGAGGCCTTCGCCTTCGGCCCGCCTCCCCCGCAGGAGGCGGCCTTCGGCGCTCCCGCTCCCGCCGGGGCCCTTCCGGCCGGTGACGACTGGCTGACCGTCAACGTCTGGACACCGGACGCGGATCCGGCGGCGCGCCGGTCCGTCATGGTGTGGATCTACGGCGGCGCCTACAAGATCGGCTCCGCCGACGATCCCGCCTACGACGCCGGCCGGCTGGCGCGGGACGGCGATCTGGTCGTGGTCACCCTCAACTACCGGGTCGGCGTCGAGGGGTTCGCCTCGATCGAGGGCGCTCCCGCGAACCGTGGGCTGCTCGACCAGGTCGCGGCGCTGGAATGGGTGCGCGAGAACATCACCGCGTTCGGCGGCGACCCCGGCCGGGTCACCGTCTTCGGCGAATCGGCCGGCGCCGGGTCCATCGCCGCGCTGTTGACCATGCCCCCGGCTCGGGGGCTGTTCCGCCGGGCCATCACGCAGAGCGTGCCCGGCACCTACTTCTCGGACGCGCTGGCCGCGGACATCGGCGAGGCCCTCGCCGGCGAGCTGGGGCTGCGTCCGACGGTGGCTGACCTAGCAGGCGTGGACCCGCGCAAACTGCCCGAGGCGAGCGTCGCGCTGAGTGCCCGGATGCGTGAGTACACGCACCGCTGGGGTGCGGTCGCCCTCACCCCGACCCCGTTCTCGCCCGTCGTCGACGGCGATGTCCTGCCCACCACGCCGTGGGAGGCCCTGGCGGCCGGCGCCGCACGTGACGTGGAGTTGATCGCCGGGCACAACCGTGACGAGTACCGCCTCTTCCTCATGATGGGCGGGCTGTTCGGCCGGGTGGACGACGCCATGGCGTCCCAGGCCCTGGCGGTCTTCGGGCCGGCCCCGGACGCCGGGCCGGCCTACCGCAGCGCTTTCCCGGACGCCTCCGCCGAGCGGCTCTTCGAACTCGTGCAGTCCGACTGGCTGTTCCGCATGCCCACCCTGCGTCTCGCCGAGGCGCAGGTGGCCGGCGGCGGCCGGGCGCATGTGTACGAACTCGCCTGGTCCGCCCCGCTGGACGGCGGCGCTCTCGGCGCCTGCCACGGTCTGGACGTACCCCTGACCTTCGGCGTGTACGGCGGCCTCGGCGCCCTGCTGATCGGGCCCGAGCCGTCCCCCGAGGCCGAGGCGCTCTCCGCCCGCTTCCGCTCCGCCTGGACCGCCTTCGCCACCACGGGCGACCCGGGCTGGGCCGCGTACGACACCGAGCGGCGCCTCGTCCAGGTCCTCGACACCGAACCGGCGGTCGTCGCCTACCCGGAGGAAGCCTCCCGTCGCCTGTGGGAGCGGCACACCTTCGCCGCGCTGCCCCTGATGACGGCGTAGCGGCCCTGAGAGCCTGTTTCTGAACCCCCGCCTGCGCCCCGACGCCCGGCACGCACCCTCGCCGCACTCCCCCAGCCTTCGGCCGGGGGGACCCCCAGGGCACGCACCGAACGCCGCTGCGCCCGCGCTCCGCGCGGACGACGGGGGTTCAGCAACAGGCCCTCAGAGTCCCCGGCGATGCACCGCCGTACGCCCCACCGTCGCCGCCAGCTTCCGCAGGCGCCGCCAGTCCAGGCGCGGGCCGCGCTGGGGGACGCCGGGACGTTTGCGGGGGACCCGGACACGTAGGGCGCCCGAAGTGATGCGGATATGGACCGGTGCGGGCAGCACCAGGGCCTCGCCGTCGATGCCGGCCTCGATCTCCTCGCGGTCGGCCTCGATGACCACCTCGGTCGCGGTGAGGATGCTGAGGCCGGGCGGCGCCGGGTCGAGGAGCAGTGCGGCGGCCTCGGCCGCGCTGTCCACCCTGATGCCGAGGACGCCGAGAACGGCCGCGTCGAGGCGGTCGCGGCGACCGAGCCCGAAGGGGTCGTCCGTGCGGTAGGGGTTGTTGCTGACCAGCACGGCGTGCGGAGCGTCGAGCGTGGTGCCCGCCGCCCGGACGGTCAGCAGTGGGCCCTGCTGGCGGGTGAGCAGGTCGGGCAGCAGCTCCAGGCTGGTGCCGATCTTGTCGTCGCGGTAGCCGGGGCTCTGCACGATGGCCGCGTACGCCCCGAAGGAGGCGTTGTTGACGAACGGCCTCCCGCTGGCGAAGCCGAGGTCGACGCGCAACTCCACACCGTCGACGAGCGCGTCGAGACAGGCGGCGGGGTCCTCACGGTCGAGGCCGAGGTCCATGGCGAAGTGGTTGCGGGTGCCGGCGCTGATCACCAGGAACGGGATGTCGTACGCGGCGGCGACGGCCGCGACCAGCGCCTGGGTGCCGTCCCCGCCCGCGACACCCAGCAGATCCGCGCCGTCCGAAACGGCCTTGCGGGCCAGGGCGGTGACGTCCTGGTGCTCATCGGGATCGAGGAGGACGACCTCGGCGCCGAGCCGTTCCGCCTTCTCCTTGAGTGCGAAGCGGTCCACCTTGCCGCCGCCCGAGCGGGGGTTCATGATCAGGACCGCTCGCCGGGGCGGCGCCGCCTTGCGCCCGCGCATCACCCGCACCCGTGGGCTGCCCGTGCCCCGCAGCGCGTACCGGCCGCTCCACACGGCCACCGTCCACAGCGCCACGGACGCCAGCAGCGCCCAGAAAAGGGTGGCCGCGAACAGCGCGATCACGGCGGCCGGTACGGCCAGGGCCACGACGCCCGCCACCCAGCGCACCGGCCCGCGCAGCGTCAGCGTCCACCACACCGCGACCGAGCTGAGCCCCAGGCCCGCCGCGCCGGCCACCAGCAGCAGCACGCCGCCGACCCCGCCGTAGGCGAGCGGCACGAGCACCGCGAGGCCCGCGGCGGCCAGCGAGGCCCGCGCCGCCCACCGTTGCCCCCGGTAGGCCCGCTCGCTCAGGTCCAGGCCCATGCATCCTCCCTCGTCGGCGGACATCGTAGGCCGGGTCCGCCCGAGGACGCATGGCGGCGGTCGGGTCGGGGTTCGGCAGGGGGGCACATTGCTTTTGAACGTGTTCAACTCCTGGCGTACGCTACCCCCATGAGCGACAGAGCCGCCCTGCTCAAGGGCATCCGTGTCTGGCTGGCCTTCTTCGTCGTCTGCCTGGTGCTCAGCGGCGCCACGGCCTTCCCCCTCGTCCACGAACTGCACTGGACCGAGGACCTGTTGCGCAGCCTGTCCGTGCCGGAGCACCTCCCCGGCCTCATGGACTGGATCGAGCGCGTCCGGCAGGGACTCGACACCGCCGACGCCGACCACCCGTTCCTGCTCTACGGCACCGACTGGCTGGCCTTCGCCCACCTCGTCATCGCCGTCGCCTTCTACGGCCCCTACCGCGACCCCGTCCGCAACATCTGGGTGGTCGAGTTCGGGATGATCGCCTGCGCCGGCATCATCCCGCTGGCCCTGATCTGCGGTCCGATCCGCGACATCCCGTTCTGGTGGTCGGTGATCGACATGTCCTTCGGCGTCTTCGGGGTGATCCCGCTGTACGTCGTACGGAAGAGGATCAAGCGACTGGAGGCGCTGACCGAACCGTCGGCACCCCCAGCCGCTGCCGCCGCCGTCAGCGGTTGAACGCCGGGAACGCGAAGCGCTGGGCGATGGCCAGGCCGTCGCCCTTCGCGTCGGTGGAGTTGACGGAGTAGACGACCGTCCGGGACAGGTCACGGGTGGCCGCGACGACGGTGTGATAGCCGGGGCGGGCACCCGTCTTGCCCCAGATCTCCTTGCCGTTCAGCTCGAAACGCTCCAGCGAGGCACTCATGGTGGCCCCCTCGATGTCCGGGACCGTGAACATCTCCTCCAACTGCGGCCCGGGCACGACCCGACCGCGGAACAGGGCGAAGAGGAGCCGCTCCAGGTCGGCCGTCGTCGAGATCATGTCACCGGCCGCGAACCGGTCGGACATGTTCCACTCGGTCACGTCGACCAGCTTGCCGTCGATCCAGTCGTAGCCGCGGTTGTGCGGCCCGTGGATGCGGGGGTCCGGGCCGGCCGGGAACGAGGTGTGCCGCATGCCGAGCGGGCGGAAGATCCGTACGGCCGCCTGGTGGGCGTACGAGTCGCCGGTGACCTTCTCGATCAGCATGCCCAGCACGGTGTAGTGGATGTTGCCGTACCGCTGGAACTCGCCCGGCGCGTGCTCGGGATCGGGGCCCTTGGCGACGGACGCGGTCACCACCTCCTCGGGGGTCAGCGTCTCGAAGCGGTGCTCGTAGCCGTCGTCCACGTCCTCGCCGAGGGACGCGCCCGGCTGAAGCCCGCTGGTGAAGTTCAGCAACTGCCGTACGGTGATCGGCGCGAAGTCCTTCGTGAGCAGTCCGGGCAGATACCGCTGCACCGTCCCGTCCAGGGAGATCCGTCCCTCGGCGGCGAGTTGCAGCACGACCGCCGCGGTCACGATCTTCGTGGTCGAACCGGCCCGGAAGCGGGCGTTCTCCAGCGCAGGGGCCCCGGTTCTCATGCCGCGCACCCCGGCGGCCCCGTGCCAGCTCCCCTTGCCGTTCACGCGGATCAGCGCGGCCGTCGCGTCCTTGTCGGGCAGCCCGGCGAGCGCGCCGCACAGGGCCTCGACGTCGGGGCCGTCCGGAGTGGCGGCCTCGATCGCCCGCGCGGAACAGGACGACGGCGACGCGGGCCGGGCCGAGGCCGTCCCGGCCAGCGGCAGTGCGGTCAGGGTCAGGGCGAGCGCGGAGGTGAGGAGGGCGGGAAGCGGGCGTACGGGCATCTGCGGCTCCTGGGTCGGTGGGATGTCCGTGATCATCGTCGGGGCGGTGTGCCCTCGGCCGGATCGTCGGCGAGGAGGGTCCGCACCCCTTGCGCAACCCGGAGCAAGTGCCGTACGGAGCAAGGGTGTTGTAAGGGATCGCCCTTACGGGCCGGCTCCCGGCCGCGAAAAAGTGTTATCGGCTCCCCCTGCATCGCGTCTCCACCCCGGAAGCGGAATGTGACCTCCGACATGGCCGACCGTGCTGGTCGGGCTGAGAAGGTGCGTGCGGGCAGCGAATGATCCGGGAGAGGACGTACGTGGACGAGGCGGCCGGCCGGCAGTGGCGTTCCACCATCGCGGCGGCGCAGGCCGGGGACCGTCAGGCGCTGGACGAGTTGGTCGAGGGCTGGCTGCCGCTCGTCTACAACGTGGTCGGGCGGGCCCTGAACGGCCATGCCGACGTCGACGACGTCGTGCAGGAGACCATGCTGCGTGCCGTCGACCACCTCGGCTCGCTGCGGGACCCGGACAGCTTCCGCTCCTGGCTCGTCGCCATCGCCATGCGGCAGATCCGGGACCGTGCGCGGCGCAGACAACCGGCACCGCTGGACGAGTCGGCCGCGCGGGAGGCCACCGACTTCGCCGAACTCACCGTGCTGCGGCTGCAGTTGGAGGGTCAGCGGCGCGAGGTCGCGGAGGCGGTGCGCTGGCTTGACGACGAGGACCGGCACCTGCTGTCGCTGTGGTGGCTGGAGGTCGCGGGCGAGCTGACCCGGCGCGAACTGGCCGCCGCGGCCGGGATCAGCCGGCAGCACGCCGCGGTGCGCGTCCAGCGGGTGAAGGAACGGCTGGAGACCGCGCGCGGCATCGTCCGGGCACTCGACGGCGCCTGCCCCGACCTGCGTGAGGTGAGCGCCCGCTGGAACGGCCGCCCCGACTCGGTCTGGCGCAAGCGCCTGGCCCGGCACATCAGGGGCTGCGGCTACTGCGGCGACACCCGCGAGGCCGTCGTACCGGCGGAACGCCTCCTCGTCGGCATCGCGCTCGTCCCGGTCCCGATCGGCTTCACCGTGTCGCTGGCGTTCGGCGGAAAGACGGCGGTCGCGGCGACGGCGACGGCCACCTCGGTCGGCTGGTCCGCCAAGGTGATGGCCGCGCTCACCCAGCCCGCCGTGGCGGTGACGGCCGGCGCGACGATCGTCGCGGGCGGCGCGTACGTCGTCACCCAGCCCCCGGACGCCCCGCCGCCGCGCGTCACCGCCCCCACGGCGGCGAGCACGGCCCGCCCGCCGTCGTCGCCCACGCCATCCGTGTCACCGACGGCGACGCCGTCACCGTCGCCGTCACAGACGCGCAAGGTCGAGCTGTACGGCTCGGCCGTCGACGCCGTCGACCGGGCCCCCGACCCGAACGCCGACCCGGCCGCCCTGCCGCGCCGCCCCGAGTCCGGCATCACCAGCACCGGAGGCGCACACGCCGTGATGAACCATCGCGGCGACAGCGTCACGCTCACCGGCCGGGGCTATGTCCTCGTCCGCTGGCAGATCTCGCCGCAGTACCGGGCGGGCAGCCTCGTCATGCCGGCCTGGACCGGCCTGAAGGGCAGGCTCTTCCACGTCGCCTCCGGCGGCGGGCGCCGCATGGACGACCGCGTCAGCAGCACCGACACCTCCGCCACCGGCATGGGCAACTCGACCACCGGATACGCCGTCCCGCCGTCCGGCACCCAGCAGATGTGGCAGAACGAGTGGTTCTACGTCGACGGCAGCGTCACCCTCACCCAGAACGAACGCGGCGCCGACTACGGCCTCAGCGTCTTCCCGTCGAACTGGGACGCCGTGAACGAGGACGTCAACCACGGTCCGCCCGACGGCGCGACCCGCTACGGCCTCGTCCGTGACACCGGCAAGGACGACACACCGGTACCGCAGTACGCCACCCGAGCCACCCCCGCGGACGCGGCGACGGTGCCTCAGAAGTCCCGGGTCTAGCGCTCAGGCCGTGCGCAGGCCCAGCAGGACCTCGACGCGGTTCGTCGTGATCGAGTCGACGCCGATGTCCAGCAGACGGCGCATCGAGCGACGGGTGTCCGGGGTCCAGACGGAGAGCAGGTGGCCGTCGTGGTGGACGCGCTCGGCGAGGGCATGGTCGACCAGGGAGAAGCGGTAGTTGAGCCAGCGCGGACGTACCGCGTCCAGCAGCGCCGGCCGCGGCGGCGCCAGCGTCGTCCAGGTCAGGGCGATCTCCGCGGCCGGGTCGGCTGCGCGCACGGCGAGCATGGCGGGGGCGCCCGCGCAGTAGTACACGCGGTCCTCGGCCCCGCACTCGCGCACGACGTCCACGATCCGGCGTGCCGCGCGGACATCGGGACCGCCGGGCAGATCGAGCATCACCCGGCTCCCGTCGCACGCCGCCAGCGCCTCCGCCAGCGTCGGCACCCCGCCCGCCGTCAGCCCGCGCACCTCGGCCGACGACAGCGCGAGCAACGGCCGCTCCTGCTCCCACAGCCGCTTCAGCGTCTCGTCGTGCAGCAGCACGGGTACGCCGTCCTTGGTGAGCCGTACGTCGATCTCCACCGCGTCCGCGCCGAGGGCGAGCGCGGAGCGCAGGGAGTCGAGGGTGTTCTCGCGGACACGGTAGGGGTCGCCGCGGTGGGCGACGGCGGTCACGTTCTGCATGAGGACATTCTGGGGGCCCGGTGGCGGGACCGGGGGATCAGGGTGCGAGCCAGCCGGCCGTGTACGTGTCGATCTCCTCGGCGATCCGGGCCTTGCCGGGCTCGTCGAGGAAGGACGCGGCGACGGCGTTCTTGGCGAGGCCGGCCAGGCCCCGCTCGTCGAGGTCGAGGAGCCGGGCGGCGACGGCGTACTCGTTGTTGAGGTCGGTGCCGAACATGGGCGGGTCGTCGGAGTTGATCGTGACGACGACGCCCGCCTTCGCGAACTCCTTGATCGGGTGCTCGTCGATCGTGCGGACCGCGCGCGTGGCGATGTTGGACGTCGGGCACACCTCCAGCGGGATCCGGTGCTCGGCGAGGTGCGCGAGCAGCTTCGGGTCCTGCGCCGAACTGGTGCCGTGCCCGATGCGCTCGGCCCGCAGATGGGTGAGGGCGTCCCAGACGGTCTCCGGCCCGGTGGTCTCGCCGGCGTGCGGTACGGAGTGCAGTCCGGCGGCAATGGCCCGGTCGAAGTAGGGCTTGAACTGCGGCCTCGGCACGCCGATCTCGGGACCGCCGAGCCCGAAGGAGACCAGGCCCTCCGGGCGCACCCGGTCGTCGGTGGCGAGCCGTGCCGTCTCCTCGGCGGCCTCCAGCCCGGCCTCACCGGGAATGTCGAAGCACCAGCGCAGCACGGTCCCGAACTCGGCCTCGGCCGCCTTGCGGGCGTCCTCGATCGCCGCCATGAAGGCGCTCTCGTCGATGCCGCGGCGGGTGGAGGAGAACGGCGTGATGGTCAGCTCGGCGTAGCGCACCTGCTGCCGGGCGAGGTCGCGGGCCACCTCGAACGTCAGCAGCCGCACGTCCTCCGGGGTGCGGATCAGGTCCACGACGGACAGGTACACGTCGATGAAGTGGGCGAAGTCCGTGAACGTGAAGTAGTCGACCAGGGCCTCGGGGTCGGTGGGGACCTTGGAGTCCGGGTGGCGGGCGGCGAGTTCCGCGACGATGCGGGGGGAGGCGGAGCCGACGTGGTGGACGTGCAGTTCGGCCTTGGGCAGCCCCGCGATGAAGGCGTGCAGGTCGCGTGGGACGCGGGCGTCGACGAGACGGTCGGTCAAGGTTCCTCCCCGGGAACGGCGTCTTCGGCAGGGTCTGTGCCGGCGGGACGCGGTGATCGGCTGATCGGTGACTTGGGATCATCGTAGGCCGGGGCCGCGCCGGTGATGCCCGGGCCTTAGCATGACGGCACGTACGACAGAGGGGGTTCCGCGCATGTCCGACGACGCGCAGACGCCGGAGGCGCCGGAAGGCAGCGGTGGGGGATCTTGGGCTTCGCCGGGGAGTGAGGCGGCGAACCCGCTGGAGAAGAAGACGTCCCTGGACAAGCCGGTCGGGGGTGCTCAGGCCCGCCCCTCGGAGCCCGGGGGCCCTGGTTTCACCCTTGCCTCGAACGAGCCGCCGGCCGCCTGGCCCGCTCCGTCTGTGCATGATCAGCAGACGATGACGTCCATGCCCTCCTCCGGCGGTCCGCCGGTCGAGCCCCAGGACGCCGCGCCGCCGTCCTGGGTGAATCCGTCGCCCGCGCCGAACGCTTCGACGGCCAACCCGTTCGCCGCACCGGGGCCCACGCCGTCCAATCCCTTCGCGGCACCGGGGTCCGCCCCGCCCAACCCCTTCGCGCCTCCGACGGCATCCGTCCCCTACGCCGCTCACGGTGAGCCCGTCCCTCCGCCGCCCATCGCGCCCGACGGGCCGGGGCAGGTTCCCTACGGCTATCCCGGCGGTCACGGCTACCCGCCCGCCCAGGGCTACTACGGCTGGCCCGGGATGCAGGCCATGCCGAGCAACGGGATGGGTACGGCGGGGCTGGTGCTGGGGATCATCTCGGCCGTCATCTTCTGTCTGTGGCCGGTGGCGATCATCGTGGGTGTGCTGGCCCTGATCTTCGGCGCGATCGGGCGCGGGAAGGCGCGGCGCGGCGAGGCGACGAATCCGGGTCAGGCGCTGGCGGGGATCATCTGCGGGGCGGCGGGTGTGGTGCTGGGCTTGGTGATGCTGGCGCTGGTGATCGCGACGGCGTAGCGACGGCCAGGGTTCTCGCCCCCCTGCCGGGGGGCTGCCCCCTGGACCCCCGCTCCTCAGACGCCGGAGGGGCTGATCCTCAGCAACCGCTCCCGCGCCTCCATCAAAGCGAACCCCAGCAGATTCGGCCCCCGCCACCGCTCCGGATCCCCGGCCCCGTCATCCCCCGCCGCCAGCCCGATCCCCCACACCCGATCGACCGGACTCGCCTCCACCAGCACCCGGTCCCCGGTGCCCAGCAGGAACCCCCGCAGATCCGCATGCGCGGCGAACTTGTGGACCGACCCTTCGACCACGATCCGGAACCGCTCCCGCTCCCACACCGCGTCGTCGAACCCCCGCACCGACCGCCCGGCCTTCTTCGCCAGCGACGGATGCCCCGCGGAGAGCACCTGCCCCTCCGCCTCCGCATCTCCGAACAGCCGAGCCTTCTCGGCCATCATCCAGTGCTCGGCGGTCGCGTACGCCACTCCGTCCACCGTGAACGGCGCCGCCCACCACTGGCTGAGACAGCTCGCGCTCACCTGGCCGTCCGGCCGTGGCCGGTGCCCCCAGAAGTGCAGATACCTGACTCTCGCCCCCGCACGGACCTCCTGAATCAGAGCGTCCCAAGAATCGATCTTCGCCATGTGGCCGAGTCTGGCACGCACCACCGACACTCCGTCCCCCGTTTTCCAGGCCGACTCGACACCTGGTCGACAGATTCCGTCGCGTAACCAAAAGGCAACAACGGAATCACTTGTTGGAGTCCCTCTGCTCTGTCAGGATCGGCACTCAAATCGAGCCTGAGCCACACCGGCCCCTCTTGGGGCACGGAGGGAGCGACATGCACAACCCGGGCACCGCCACCCCGGAACGATTCCCGGCCCAGGACCGCTTCGCGGACGGCGCGCAGTTCATCGCGGGCCGCCTGACGAAGGGGACCTCGGGGCGCACACACGCCGTCGTCGACCCTGCCACAGGCGAGGCGGTGTACACGTACGACCTGGCCGGTACCGATGATGTCGACGCGGCCGTCGCCGCCGCGCGCGAGGCATTCCCCGCCTGGGCCGCCGCCACTCCCGGCGAGCGCTCCGACGCGCTGCACCGCTTCGCCGCCGTCGTCGCCGAACGCGCCGAGGACTTCGCCCGCGCGGAGTCCCTCCAGTGCGGGAAGCCGCTGAAGCTGACCCGTGAGTTCGACGTCCCGGGCACCATCGACAACATCGCCTTCTTCGCCGGCGCCGCCCGTCATCTGCAGGGGCAGTCCGCGGGGGAGTACTCGGGGGACCACACCTCCTACGTCCGCCGTGAGCCGATCGGCGTCGTCGGCTCCATCGCTCCCTGGAACTACCCCCTCCAGATGGCCGCCTGGAAGGTCCTCCCGGCCATCGCCGCGGGCAACACCATCGTGCTCAAGCCCGCCGAGCTCACCCCGCTCACCTCGCTCCTGTTCGCCCAGGCCGCCACCGACGCCGGGATCCCGGACGGTGTCATCAACATCGTCACCGGGACCGGGAAGGAGGCCGGCGAGCATCTGGTCGGTCACCCCGACGTCGTCATGACCTCCTTCACCGGCTCCACGGCCGTCGGCAAGCGCGTCGCCGAGATCGCCACCGGCACCGTGAAGAGGATCCACCTGGAGCTCGGCGGCAAGGCCCCGTTCGTCGTGTTCGACGACGCCGATCTCGAAGCCGCCGCCCACGGCGCCGTCGCGGGCTCGCTCATCAACACGGGGCAGGACTGCACGGCCGCCACGCGCGTGTACGTGCAACGGCCGCTCTACGACGCCTTCCTGGAGCAGACCGCCGCGCTCATGGCGAGCGTCCGGCTCGGTGATCCGTTCGCGCCGGGTACCGACCTCGGACCGCTCATCTCCCATGTCCAGCGCGACCGGGTCGCCGGGTTCGTCGAGCGCGCGCGTGCCTACGCGCGCGTGGTCACGGGCGGCGAGGCTCCCCAGGGCGAGCTCGCGAAGGGCGCCTACTACCGCCCCACCCTGATCGCGGACGCCGCCCAGGACAGCGAGATCGTCCAGTCCGAGATCTTCGGCCCGGTACTGGTCGTTCTCCCGTTCGACAGCGACGATGAGGGGATCCGGCTGGCCAACGACACCCCGTACGGGCTTGCCGCCTCCGCGTGGAGCAGGGACGTCTACCGGGCGAACCGCGCCACCCGTGAGATCAAGGCGGGCTGTGTGTGGGTCAACGACCACATCCCGATCATCAGCGAGATGCCGCACGGCGGCTACAAGGCGTCCGGCTTCGGCAAGGACATGTCCGCGTACTCCTTCGAGGAGTACACCCAGATCAAGCACGTCATGTTCGACAACACCGCGGTCGCCAGGAAGGACTGGCACCGCACGATCTTCGGGGACCGATAGCCACATCAGACGGGCGCGGTCGGCCGCCCGACCAGCGACCGGCCTCCCCTCCCTCCCGATCTCCCGAAAGGGCACCACGCGCATGGAGCAGTACGAGCCCGACCGCCTGTCCCCGGCCCAAGTGGCCGCCATGCGGCGCAGTCTCCGTAACGGCCGGGCCGCCATGACCCGCCGGTCCCTGCTGCGCGCCTCCGCGGGCGGTGCGCTCGCGGTCGGCGGCCTGGGAACGCTCAGTGCCTGCGGGATCCCCGCGGCCGGCAAGACCGAGGGCGGCACGTCCTCCGAGGACCACTCGGCGAAGGAGAAGGAGGTCAGCTTCTCCAACTGGACCGAGTACATGGATGTCGACGACAGCGGCAAGCACCACCCGACGCTGGAGCAGTTCGCGAAGCGGACCGGCATCAAGGTCAAGTACACCGAGGACATCAACGACAACAACGAGTTCTTCGGGAAGATCAAGCCGCAGCTCGCGGCGGGGCAGGACACCGGCCGGGACATCATCGTCCTCACCGACTGGCTCGCGGGGCGGCTCATACGCCTGGGCTGGGTCCAGAAACTCGACCCCTCCAACCTGCCGCACGCCTTCGCCAACCTCTCGCAGCAGTTCCGCAACCCCGACTGGGATCCGGGACGGGCGTACTCGTACCCCTGGCAGGGCATCTCGACCGTCATCGCCTACAACAAGAAGGCGCTCGACGGTGTCGAGGTCAAGACGGTCTCCGACCTGCTCGACAACCCCAAGCTCAAGGGACGCGTCGGCTTCC
This sequence comes from Streptomyces sp. NPDC056479, assembly GCF_042795335.1. NCBI lineage: Bacteria > Bacillati > Actinomycetota > Actinomycetes > Kitasatosporales > Streptomycetaceae > Streptomyces > Streptomyces sp. NPDC056479. Next base: position 465,761 of record NZ_JBHTRZ010000007.1, read on the forward strand.
TGACCGAGATGCGCGACACCATCGGGATGACCCTGCTCGACATGGGCAAGGACCCCGCGAAGTTCACCGACGACGACTACGACGCGGCCGTCGCCCGGCTGCAGAAGGCCGTCGACAAGAAGCAGATCCGCCGGTTCACCGGCAACGACTACACCTCCGACCTCACCAGCGGCGACTTCGCCGCCTGCCTCGCCTGGGCCGGAGACGTCGTACAGCTCAAGGCCGACAGCCCGGACATCGACTTCATCATCCCGGACAGCGGCTACATGACGTCCAGCGACAACATGCTGGTCCCCAACAAGGCCCGTCACAAGACGAACGCCGAGCGGCTCATCGACTTCTACTACGAGCCGACCGCCGCTGCCGAGCTCGCCGCCTACATCAACTACGTCTGTCCTGTCGACGGCGTGAAGGAAGAGCTTGCGAAGATCGACGAGGACGCGGCGAACAACCCGCTGATCCTCCCCGACAAGGCCATGCAGGCCGCCTCCCGCGCCTTCCGCTCACTGAGCTCGAAGGAAGAGACGGCCTACGAAGAGAAGTTCGCGAAGCTCACAGGGGCGTGACATCCATGACGAACGACAGCAGCGGCGACGTCCGCCTCTCCGGCATCAGCAAGACCTACGGCTCCTTCACCGCCGTACACCCGCTCGACCTGACCGTGCCCCAGGGCTCCTTCTTCGCCCTGCTCGGCGCCTCCGGCTGCGGCAAGACCACCACCCTGCGCATGATCGCCGGTCTGGAGGAGCCCAGCGGCGGCACCGTCCACCTCGGCGAGCAGGACGTGACCGCGCTGCCGCCGTACAAGCGGCCGGTGAACACGGTCTTCCAGTCGTACGCCCTCTTCCCGCACCTCGACATCTTCGAGAACGTCGCCTTCGGCCTGCGCCGACGCGGCATCAAGAGCGTGAAGAAGCAGGTCGGGGACATGCTCGACCTCGTCCAGCTGGGCGAGCAGGCCCGCAAGAAGCCGCACCAGTTGTCGGGTGGCCAGCAGCAGCGCGTGGCCGTCGCCCGCGCGCTGATCAACCACCCCAAGGTGCTCCTCCTCGACGAGCCGCTCGGCGCCCTCGACCTGAAGCTGCGCCGCCAGATGCAGCTGGAGCTCAAGCGCATCCAGACCGAGGTCGGCATCACCTTCGTCCATGTCACGCACGACCAGGAGGAGGCCATGACCATGGCCGACACGGTCGCCGTGATGAACGCGGGCCGCGTCGAGCAGCTCGGCTCGCCGACCGACCTCTACGAGAACCCGCGCACCACCTTCGTCGCCAACTTCCTGGGCACCTCCAACTTCATCGAGGCCGAGGTCGACTCCAAGAGCGGCGACGACATCGTGCTGAAGGCCGCCGGCGGCAAGCTCGTCCTGCCCGAGGCACGGTGCAGCGCGGCCTCGGCGACCGGCGGCAAGGTGCTGGTCGGCGTACGCCCCGAGAAGATATCCCTCACCCATGCCGACGAGGCGGGCGAGATACCCGAGGGCCGCAACCGCATCACCGGCAGGATCGCGGACTCCTCCTTCATCGGCGTCTCCACGCAGTACGTCGTCGACAGCCCCGTCTGCCCCGAGTTCGAGGTCTACGCCCAGAACATCGACCGGGACGACCGGCTCGTACCCGGCGCCGAGGTCGTCCTGCACTGGAACCCGGCGCACACCTTCGGCCTCGACGCCGCGCAGGACATCGACGCGGGCATCCAGGAAGAGGCGGCGGTCTGATGGCGACACTCACCGAGGCGCCCCCGCCTCTCACCCCGACCGCCCCGGAGAAGAAGCCGCCCCGCAGACGCGGCCGTCTGGTGCCGTACTGGCTCCTGCTCCCCGGCATCCTGTGGCTGCTGATCTTCTTCGCGCTGCCGATGATCTACCAGGCCTCCACGTCCGTGCAGACGGGCTCCCTGGAGGAGGGCTACAAGGTCACCTGGCACTTCGCGACCTACTGGGACGCCCTGGCCGACTACTACCCGCAGTTCCTGCGCTCGGTGCTCTACGCCGGCTCGGCGACCATTCTGTGCCTGGTCCTCGGCTACCCGCTCGCCTATCTCATCGCCTTCCGCGCGGGCCGCTGGCGGAACCTGATCATGATCCTGGTGATCGCGCCCTTCTTCACCAGCTTCCTGATCCGCACCCTCGCCTGGAAGACGATCCTCGCGGACGGCGGTCCGGTCGTCGGCGCCCTCAACACGCTGCACGTCCTGGACGTCACCAGCTGGCTCGGCATGACCGAGGGCGACCGTGTGCTGGCCACACCGCTCGCGGTGGTCTGCGGTCTGACGTACAACTTCCTGCCGTTCATGGTGCTGCCGCTCTACACCTCGCTGGAGCGCATCGACCCACGGCTGCACGAGGCGGCCGGCGACCTGTACGCCAAGCCGGTCACCGTCTTCCGGAAGGTCACCTTCCCGCTGTCGATGCCGGGCGTCGTCTCCGGCACGCTGCTGACCTTCATCCCGGCGGCCGGTGACTACGTCAACGCGGACCTGCTCGGCTCCACCGACACGCGCATGGTCGGCAATGTCATCCAGACGCAGTTCCTGCGGATTCTGGACTATCCGACGGCCGCGGCCCTCTCCTTCATTCTCATGGCCGCCATCCTCGTCATGGTGACGCTGTACATCCGCAGGTCCGGCACGGAGGATCTGGTTTAAATGACCGTCGTCAACTGGTTCAAGCGCAATCTCGTCGTCATCGCGGGACTGCTGACGCTCGCTTATCTCCTGCTGCCCAACGTCATTGTGACGATCTTCTCCTTCAATAAACCGAAGGGGCGCTTCAACTACCAATGGCAGGAGTTCTCCACGGCCGCGTGGCAGGACCCGTGCGGAGTCTCCGATCTGTGCGGCTCGCTGTCGCTGAGCCTCCAGATCGCGTTCTGGGCGACCATCGGCGCCACGCTCCTCGGCACCATGATCGCCTTCGCACTGGTCCGCTACCGCTTCCGGGCGCGGGGTGCCATCAACTCGCTCATCTTCCTGCCGATGGCGATGCCCGAGGTCGTCATGGCCGCCTCGCTGCTCACCCTGTTCCTCAACCTGGGCGCCCAGCTCGGCTTCTGGACGATCCTCATCGCCCACATCATGTTCTGCCTGAGCTTCGTCGTGACGGCGGTGAAGGCGCGCGTGATGTCGATGGACCCGCGGCTGGAACAGGCCGCGCAGGACCTGTACGCCGGACCGTTCCAGACATTCGTCCGGGTCACCCTGCCGATCGCCGCCCCGGGAATCGCGGCGGGCGCGATGCTCGCGTTCGCGCTCTCCTTCGACGATTTCATCATCACCAATTTCAACGCGGGCTCCACCGTCACCTTCCCGATGTTCGTCTGGGGCTCGGCCCAGCGCGGAACGCCCGTTCAGATCAATGTCATCGGTACGACCATGTTCATCATCGCCGTACTGTTCGTCCTGGCCTCCATGGCCATCGGAAACCGCCGCAAGAAGCAAAAGGCATAAGCCCCTGTAGGGAGTTGAAATCATGGCCCCAAGCGCCATGAGTTCTGGAAATCACTGGACGAAGGCACTCTCCGAAGCCCAGCCGGTCCCGTACTGGCTGGACGACCCCGGCCGCCCCCACCCCGAGCCCGCCCTCACCACCGCCGAGACCTGCGACCTGCTGGTCGTCGGCGGCGGGTACAGCGGACTGTGGACCGCGCTCATCGCCAAGGAGCGCGACCCGCAACGGGACGTCGTGCTGGTCGAAGGCCGCGAGGTGGGCTGGGCCGCCTCCGGCCGCAACGGAGGCTTCTGCGCCGCCTCCCTCACCCATGGTCTGCCCAACGGGCTCGCCCGCTGGCCGGACGAGATCCACAAGCTGGAGGAACTGGGCGCCCGCAACCTCGACGAGATCGAGAGTGCGGTCGCCCGCTACTCCCTGGACTGCGACTTCGAGCGCACCGGCGAGATCGACGTCGCCACCGAGACGTACCAGGCGTCGGAACTGCGCGACTGGTACGAGGAACTGCGGGACAAGGGCCTCGCCGAGGGCATCGAGTTCCTCGACACCGACGAGGTGCGGGCGCAGGTCGACTCGCCGACGTTCCGGGCGGGCCTCTACGACCGCCGGGGCGTCGCCATGGTCAATCCGGCCAAGCTGACCTGGGGGCTGAAGCGGGCGTGCCAGGACCTCGGCGTCCGCGTCTACGAGCACACCCCGGCCCTCACCCTGAAGCCGTACGGGGCCGGCATGGACGTACGCACCCCGTACGGCCGGATCCGCGCCCGCAAGGTCGCCCTCGGCACCAACATCTTCCCGAACCTGGTCAAGCGCGTCCGCGCCTACACCGTCCCGGTCTACGACTACGCCCTGATGACCGAGCCGCTCACCGAGGAGCAGCTCGCGTCGATCGGCTGGAAGAACCGCCAGGGTCTCGGCGACTCGGCGAACCAGTTCCACTACTTCCGCCTCTCCGCGGACAACCGTGTCCTGTGGGGCGGCTACGACGCCATCTACCCGTACGGCGGCCGGGTGCGCGCGGAGTACGACGACCGCCCAGAGACCTACGCCAAGCTCGCCGGGCACTTCTTCACCTGCTTCCCGCAGCTGGAGGGCACCCGGTTCACGCACGCGTGGGGCGGCGCGATCGACACCTGCTCGCGCTTCTCGGCGTTCTTCGGGACGGCCCATCAGGGCAAGGTGGCGTACGCGGCGGGCTTCACGGGCCTCGGCGTCGGTGCGACCCGGTTCGGCGCGGACGTGATGCTGGACCTGCTGGCGGGGGAGCGCACGGAACGCACCCAGCTGGAGATGGTCCGCAAGAAGCCGCTGCCCTTCCCGCCGGAGCCCTTCGCCTGGACCGGCATCGCGCTCACCAAGTGGTCGCTGGCCCGCGCCGACGCGCACGGCGGGCGGCGCAATCTGTGGCTGAGGACCATGGACCGGCTCGGTCTCGGCTTCGACAGCTGACACGCCTCCCGCGGATGTGACACGGATCACTTCGAACCGGTGGCGAAAACCCGCGTAATGCCCGCCGGGTGGCCTCCCTCTCCCCCGTGACGCGATCGGCGTTCACGACAGAAAGGGAGGTCACCCTCATGACAGGGGCGAAGACGGCGGTCGAGTGGCTGGCATCCGTTGCGCCGGATCCCGAGGCCTGTCGATGGGAGTGGGAGCGCAGCCCTCTCGGGGTCGCGCTGCTGCCCGCCGGCAAGGCCTGGGACGTGCTCATCCTGCCGGGCGAACTCGGCTATCCCACGCTCGACGTCCTCACCCGCATCATCGACCAACTCGGGCCGGTCCTGGTCGACTTCGGCGACTCACGGATGGGCTTCTTCGTGCCGCCCGGCACCGCTGCCCGCTGGCTCGGCACCGGTATCCGCACGGCCGGGGCCGGTACCTGGATCGTCGTCCCGTACCCGGGCCGCGCCGCCGGCGCCGTCCGCTGGCTGGTCCCACCGGACGGCACCGGCACCCTGACCGATCCCGCCCTCCTCGAACTGGCCATGCACGAGGCGGCGGCTGGGCTGGCCGCGGATGCGGAGGAGGAGGGCTAGCCTGCGAGAACTCTTGACAAGACGGATTGGTCTGGACCAAGTTGTGGGCGTCTCCACCCTCCAATTCCCCCATGCCCGGAGGCACTTGTGGATCGCTCCAGACCCCTCGCCCTCCTCATCGCCGCGGCACTGACCCTGCCCGGCGTCACCGCACTCTCGTCGGCCGCCCGTGCGGCCGACGCGGACCTCGCCCGTAACGGCGGCTTCGAGTCCGGCCTGGACGGCTGGACCTGCTCCGCCGGTACGACCGTCAACTCACCTGTGCGCAGCGGTTCTTCCGCGCTCCAGGCGACCCCGGCCGGAGCCGACAACGCCCGGTGCGCGCAGACGGTGACCGTGAAGCCGGACTCCGCGTACACACTGTCCGGCTACGTCCGCGGCGCGTACGTCTACCTCGGCGCGAGCGGCACCGGCACCACCGACGTCTCGGCCTGGACCCAGTCGGCCCCCACCTGGCAGCAGCTCACGACGACCTTCCGCACCGGCCCCTCCACGACCCGCGTCACGATCTACACCCATGGCTGGTACGGCACGGGGGCTTATCACGCGGACGACATCTCCCTGATCGGACCGGGCGGGGACACCGCCCAGCCACCCGCGGCACCGACCGGCCTGAAGACGGGCGCGGTCACCTCGTCCAGCGTCGCGCTGTCCTGGTCGCCGGTCCCGGGTGCGACGGGTTACGCGGTCTACCGCGACGGCGCCAAGGCGCAGACGGTGAGCGGCACTTCGGCGACGCTCGGCGGACTCTCGCCCTCGACGGCGTACGGCTTCCAGGTCACCGCGGTGAACGAGGCCGGCGAGTCCGCGAAGTCGGCCACGGTGACCGCGACGACGACCGCGGGCACCGGCGGCCCCGTGCAGCTTCCGGCGCACGCCCTGGTCGGCTATCTGCACGCGAGCTTCGCCAACGGCTCCGGCTACACGCGCATGGCCGACGTCCCGGACAGCTGGGACGTCATCGACCTGGCCTTCGGCGAGCCCACTTCGGTCACCTCCGGCGACATCCGCTTCGACCGATGCCCGGTCACCGAGTGCCCGAACGTCGAGAGCGACGCCGACTTCAAGGCGGCGATCAAGGCCAAGCAGGCGGCCGGCAAGAAGGTGCTGATCTCGATCGGCGGCCAGAACGGCCAGGTGCAGCTGACGACCACGGCCGCGCGGGACGCCTTCGTGACGTCGGTCTCGAAGATCATCGACGAGTACGGCCTCGACGGCCTGGACATCGACTTCGAGGGCCACTCGCTCTCCCTGAACGCCGACGACACGGACTTCAAGAACCCGAAGACCCCGGTGATCGTCAACCTCATCACGGCCGTGCAGACCCTGAAGGCCAAGTACGGCGACGACTTCGTGCTGACGATGGCCCCGGAGACCTTCTTCGTCCAGCTCGGCTACCAGTACTACGGCACCGGCCAGTGGGGCGGCCAGGACCCGAGAGCGGGGGCGTACCTTCCGGTCATCCACGCCCTGCGCGACGACCTGACGCTCCTGCACGTCCAGGACTACAACTCGGGCCCGATCATGGGCCTCGACAACCAGTACCACTCCATGGGCGGTGCCGACTTCCACATCGCCATGACCGACATGCTGCTGACCGGCTTCCCGGTCGCGGGCAACGCCGGCAACGTCTTCCCGCCCCTGCGTCCCGACCAGGTCGCGATCGGCATGCCCGCCTCGACCAACGCGGGCAACGGCCACGTCCCTCCGGCCGAGGTCACCAAGACCCTCGACTGTCTGACGAAGAGGACGAACTGCGGCTCGTACGCCACCCACGGCACCTGGCCGGCCCTGCGCGGCCTGATGACGTGGTCGATCAACTGGGACCGGTACAGCGGCTGGGAGTTCCAGCGGACGTTCGACGGTTACTTCGGCTGAGGAAGAGCCACAGCAGGGAGACGAGCACCGTACAGAGGCACCAACTGGCCACCACATCCAGTGGCCAGTGGTAGCCGCGCCGGACCAGCCCGAAGCCGACGCCGAGATTGAGGGCGGCGCAGAGGGCGAGAAGCGCGCGGCGGGCACGTACGGAGTTCAGCCACGGGAGGAGGAGCAGCGTCGCGGCGCCGTACGCGACGGCGGCCGTCGCGGTGTGCCCGGAGGGGTAGTAGCCGGTGGCCGGTGGCACGACCGGGGTACCGGGGCGGTCGGTCAGTTCCTTGAGGGGAACGATCAGGGCCGGCACCAGCGCCATGAGGAGGGCGGCCGAAACCGCCGGCAGCCACCAGTGGTGTGTACCAATGCGGCGGTGCCGCCGGGTGACGTACGCCAGGGCAAGGACCAGCACCGGTACCGCGACCGGCACATTGCCCAGGTCGGCGAGGAGTTCGGAGAAGCGGTCGGGATGGACCAGGGCCCGGCTGGCCGCTGCGTCGGCGTCCAGCAACGGGCCCTCTGCCACGACCTGCCAGGTGATGAGCGTGAAGAGAACGGCCGGAAGGCCCAGAAGGAGGAAGAGGGAGGTCGGCCGCCCCGGAACAGGGGGGGTAGTTCCGAGGCGGCCGTCCGGATCGGAAGGCCGCGCGCCCCGGGGGGTTTGGGGCGGGCGGCTGTCCGATCGGTGAGGAGATCCGGAGCCGGAAGCTCCGGGTGTGTGCGCGAGGGCACGACCAGGTCGAAGCTGGGGAGGCCTCAGCCTGATGTCGCCCAGAGTCCCCTCTGGACGGGGTGTATCTCTCATCTGGTTAGAACCTACGACAGGGCGATGGCGTTAGACAGACGGAATCGCGTCCTGACATCCACCTCGCACACCTTCTTCACACGCTCTGACGGTAGCCGCCCCAGCCCCGGAATCACGGAAGACACCGGGGATGGGGCGGATGAGGTTCCCGGGACCGGGACCCCGTCGCTCACCAGTGGTTTCGCTGGGGCCTCAGATACGCGCGAAGGCCTGCTCGAGGATGTCGAGGCCCTCGTTCAGCAGGTCCTCGCCGATGACCAGCGGGGGCAGGAAGCGCAGCACATTGCCGTAGGTGCCACAGGTCAGGACCAGCACGCCCTCGGCGTGGCAGGCCTTGGCGAGCGCGGCGGTCGCCTCCGGGTTCGGCTCCTTGGTGGCGCGGTCCTTGACCAGCTCGATGGCGATCATGGCGCCACGGCCGCGGACGTCGCCGACGATGTCGAACTTCTCGGCCATGGCGCCCAGGCGGGCCTTCATGATCGCCTCGATGTTCTTCGCCTTGGCGTTGAGGTCGAGCTCCTTCATCGTCTCGATGGAGCCGAGCGCACCGGCGCAGGCGACCGGGTTGCCGCCGTAGGTGCCGCCCAGGCCGCCCGCGTGGGCCGCGTCCATGATCTCGGCGCGGCCGGTCACGGCGGCGAGCGGGAGGCCGCCGGCGATGCCCTTCGCGGTCGTGATCAGGTCGGGGACGATGCCCTCGTCCTCGCACGCGAACCACTGGCCGGTACGGCAGAAGCCGGACTGGATCTCGTCCGCGACGAAGACGATGCCGTTGTCCTTGGCGAACTGGCTGATGGCCGGGAGGAAGCCCTTGGCCGGCTCGATGAAGCCGCCCTCGCCGAGCACCGGCTCGATGATGATCGCGGCCACGTTGTCCGGGCCGACCTGCTTGGAGATCTGGTCGATGGCCTGCGCGGCGGCCTCCGGACCGGCGTTCTCCGCACCGGTCGGCCAGCGGTAGCCGTAGGCCACCGGCACCCGGTAGACCTCGGGCGCGAACGGACCGAAGCCGTGCTTGTACGGCATGTTCTTCGCGGTCAGTGCCATCGTGAGGTTGGTCCGGCCGTGGTAGCCGTGGTCGAAGACGACGACGGCCTGCCGCTTGGTGTACGCCCGCGCGATCTTGACGGCGTTCTCGACGGCCTCGGCGCCGGAGTTGAACAGCGCCGACTTCTTGGCGTGGTCACCCGGCGTGAGCTCGGCCAGCGCCTCGGCGACGGCGACGTAGCCCTCGTACGGCGTGACCATGAAACAGGTGTGGGTGAAGTCGGCGAGCTGCGCGGACGCCCTGCGTACGACCGCCTCGGCGGACGCGCCCACGGACGTCACGGCGATGCCCGAACCGAAGTCGATGAGCCGGTTGCCGTCGACGTCCTCGATGATGCCGCCGCCCGCACGCGCCGTGAACACGGGCAGCACGGAGCCCACGCCCTGCGCGACCGCGGCCGTACGGCGGGCCTGCAGCTCCTGCGACTTGGGGCCGGGGATGGCGGTGACGACGCGGCGCTCCTGCGGAAGTGCGCTCATGAGGGGCTCCTGGGGGTTTTGCGGACTCTTGTCTTGTCTTTTCTCGCAGGCTAGGGCGGGGAGCGGGGGGTGGGCATGCTCCATGTGGGCGTTGTCAGGCGAATGCGTTGTCCGTCGTGGACATAGCGACGGGCATCGCGTGCCCGGATCGCCCGTGGATCACCGGAGCATCTCGGTCCGCTCCGACGGCCGTGTAAGCGGTGAACTCCCCAGGAGAGGGCGTTAGATTGACTGGCTGATGGTGGATGGCACGGACGGAACGGCTGGTCAGGGGGCAAAGGCGATGGACAGCGACGGGACCCAGGACGCCCGGGGCACGCATGCGACGCCTGTGCCGCGTCCGGCGGCGCCGCCGGAACGCTCCGCTGTGCCGCCGATGCCTTCAGCGCCGCCCGGGGTGGACGGGTCGGCGTTCTTGGCGTGGCTGAGGGCGTCGCGGCCGGAGGCGTTGCCGGGCGTGTGGAAGTTCGGGCATGTGCCCAGGCCGGACGAGGAGCCCGAGCGGATTCCGGGGCGGCAGTTGCTGAGCGGGGCGGTGATCGCGTTCCTGGTCGGATGGCTGGTCTGGTCGCTGCTGTGGAACGGCTACCTCGGCGGCTGGTGGGTGCTGCCCCTGGAGCTGTTCACCCCGGACTCCTGGCGCGAGAACAACGACCGTGTCGGCAATGCCGTCCTCTGGTACAGCTACTACACGCTCATCGCCCTCGCCATAATGCTCGCCGTCGGCCGTCTGGGCCGCTGGGGCGAGGTCTGGCGCCGTTACGGTCCGCCCGCCTGGCGTCGTGCCGTGCCGCCGCCCGAGCGGCCGCCCGCCCCTGAGGAGGACCCCGCTCAGTGGCACCAGCTCCGGGCCGCCGGGGCCGCCGACGCGGCCGAGCGGCTCGCCGCCGATGCCCGGTCCGGGCGGATGCGGGACGTCGACTACGCCCGGATCACCCGCGCCTGGCAGGGCGTGCGCAGCGGGCGGCACGACCTGCCCACCTTCAACGGCGCCGTGCTCAAGGACGGCGCCGCCGCGTGTCTGCACCCCTCCGGCGAGCGTGACCTGTCCGCCCGGCTCTCCCGGCACGACCTCGTCAGCGGTCAGGTGCGGCTCGGCACGACCGCCGACGACCCGCGCAACCCGTACGCCTATCGCGGCACCGGGCTCGGTCTCGGACCCGATCTGCTCGGCACCTCCCTGCTCGCGGTCGGCCCGGCCGGCTCCGGCAAGACCGGGACCGTCGTGCGGCCGCTCGCCGAGTCGCTGTGTCTGCACGCGCTGGCCGGGCGGGCCTCGGTCGTCGTGGTCGGCGCGGCGGGCACCGGGCTCGGTCCGGCCGACGCCTACGACGTCGTCGTACGGATCGGAAACCCGGACTCCGTCTACGACCTGGACCTCTACGGCGGCACCGGCGATCCCGACGAGGCGGCGGCCGTGCTCGCCGAGGCGCTCGTCGGGGATCTCGCCGATCCGCATCCGGGCAGCGACAGCCGCCGTTCCACGACCGTGCTGGCACAGCTCCTCGGGCCGTTCCGGGCGGTCCACGACCGCTTCCCGTCGGTGCCGGAGCTACGGCAGCTGCTGGACGGCGCGCCCGGGGCGCTCGGCGCGCTGCGCACCGCGCTGGAGGGCTCCGGGCAGGAGTCGCTCATCCGTGAACTGGATGCCCGGCAGCGCCAGTTGGGGCACCCCGGAGATGTGTCGGCGGTGCTCGCGGACCGGGTGGCGCTGCTGGACCGGCCGGCGTTCGCCGGGTTCTTCGACACCTCGGGACAGTCCCGGCCGTTCTCGCTCAAGGCCCTCGACCACCCGGTCCGGGTGCGTATCGATCTGCCCGCGCGCGGGCACGCCGAGGCCTCGCGGATGCTGGCCCGGCTGGTGCTGGCGCAGTTCACGGCGAGTGTCGCGGTACGGGAGGACCGGTCGCTGTTCGCCTGCCTGGTGCTGGACGACGCGACCGGGGTCGTGACGCCCGAGGCCGTACGGGGCATCCAGCGGCTGCGGTCTGGCAACGCGGGCGCGGTGCTCACCCTGCGCACCCTGGACGACGTACCGAGGCCGCTGCGCGGGCCGCTGCTGGGGTCGGCCGGCTGCCGGATGGCGCTGGCCGGGGTCACGCCCTGGGACGGGCAGGACTTCGCCGAGGTGTGGGGCAAGGAGTGGACCGAGGCGCGGGACGTCACCGACCGGCAGATCATCGCCGAGACACCGGCCGGCAAGGCGCTGCACGCGGTGCGACGGGTGATCACCGGCAAGGCGCCGACCGCGCGGGCGGTGACCGTGCGCCAGGTCGAGCGGGAGCGGTGGTCGGCCTCCGAGCTGGCGCATGGGGTGCCGCCGGGGCATGCGGTGCTGTCGCTCACCAGTGTTCAGGGCGAGCACGCGCCGCCGCTGCTGGTGGATCTGCGGGGGTGACCTGGGTATCCGGGCGCATGGCCACGCGGTGACCGTACGGTGAGGCAGAATCGACACAGGTCGTTCATACACAGCGGCCAAAAGATCACAGAGATCACACCGACTTGAAGGCCCTATGCCCCCCACGCTCTCCTCGCTCGTCCATCACTCCGCGCTGAAACTGACCGTGCGGGCGGGCGAGGACCGCCTGGACGTGCCGGTGCGGTGGGCGCATGCCAGCGAGCTCACCGATCCCGTCCCGTACATGGAGGGCGGGGAGCTGCTGCTGATCACCGCGCTGAAGCTGGACGCCGAGAACCCCGAGGCGATGCGGCGCTATGTGCGGCGCCTGGTGGGCGCGGGCGTGGTCGGGCTCGGCTTCGCGGTCGGCGTCAACTACGAGGACATCCCCAAGGCACTTCTCGACGCGGCGACGCAGGAGGACCTGCCACTGCTGGCGGTGCCGCGCCGGACGCCCTTCCTCGCCATCAGCAAGGCGGTGTCGGCGGCCATCGCGGCGGACCAGTACCGGGCGGTCACGGCGGGCTTCGCCGCCCAGCGGGAGCTGACCAAGCAGGCGCTGACCGACGGGCCGGAAGGGCTGCTGGCGGCGCTTGCCGCACAGGTGGACGGCTGGGCCGCGCTGTACGACGCGTCCGGTGCCGTCGTCGCGACCGCGCCGGAGTGGGCCGGGCGGCGGGCGGCGCGGATCACGGCGGACGTGGAGCGGCTGCGAGAGCGGCCCGCGCCGGCGTCGTCCGTGGTGGGCGGGCCGGAGAACGAGGACCGGGTCGAACTGCACACCCTGGGCACGGGACGCCGGCCACGGGCGGCGCTGGCCGTCGGTACGGCGGCCGCGCTGGGCACGGCGGAGCGGTACGCCGTCCACTCGGCGATCGCCCTGCTCACGCTGACGACCGAGCGGTCGCGCTCGCTCCAGGCCGCCGAGCAGCGGATCGGGACGGCGGTGCTGCGCATGCTGCTCGCCGGGGAGCCGGACCATGCCCGGACCGTGGCGGGGAATCTGTACGGCGACCTGCTGGACATGCCCTTCCGGGTGATCGTCGCCGAGGCGGCGTCGGCGGGCCGGGCCGCCGTCTCCGACACCCACGGCGATCCCCTGGGCGCGCTGACCGAGATCGTCGAGTCCGCGGCGGCCCGGGCCGGGGAGGCGGTGCTGGTGGTGCCGGAGGGGGAGGGCGAGACGGCCCGGCTGGTCGTGCTCGCGGCGGACGGGGGCGCTGCGGTCTCGGCGTGCGCGGAGTACGCGGCGGTGCTGGGGGCGGCGCGGGCGGGCGGCGTACCGGAGCAGCCCGGAGGCCTCGACGAGGACGAACTGGTCGTCGGACTGTCGGCGCCGGCCGGGCCCATCGCCGCGGCGGCGGCGTACAAGCAGGCCGAGCAGGCGCTGTCGGTGGCCCGGCGGCGGGGCCGGGTGTTCGTGGAGCATGAGCAGCTGGCGGCCGGGTCCGTGCTGCCGCTGCTCGCGGACGACGCGGTGAAGGCGTTCGCGGACGGGTTGCTGCGGGCGCTGCGCGAGCACGACGCGACGGGGCGGGGCGATCTGGTGGCCTCGCTGCGGGCCTGGCTGTCACGGCACGGGCAGTGGGATGCGGCGGCCGCGGACCTCGGGGTGCATCGGCATACCTTGCGGTACCGGATGCGGCGGGTGGAGGAGATCCTGGGGCGGTCGCTGGACGACGCGGATGTGCGGATGGAGCTCTGGCTGGCGTTGAAGGCCACACCGGCCGAGTAGGCACCCGCTGCTGTGCCAAAGCGTCGAACCCCGCCACTCCACCACTACACCCCGGATAAACCCCCCGGCGCCCCCGCGCCCCTACCGTGGACCCCGACACACCAGGAAACCCCCAACGCGGAAGGGCCGGGAAACGACATGACTTCCACCCACGCCTTCTGGCTCGCCGGCCGCCAGGTCAGCGGCGAGGACAGCTTCGATGTGACCTCCCCGTGGGACGGGCGGGTCGTCGGCAAGGTCAGCGTGCCGACGGATGCGCAGGTCGAGGAGGCCGTGGCCGCCGCGTACGCCGTGCGGGACGAGTTCGCCGCGACGCCGGCCCATGTGCGCGCCGCCGCCCTCGACCACGTCAGCCGGCGGCTGGTCGAGCGCACCGAGGAGATCGCCCGGCTGATCTCCGCCGAGAACGGCAAGCCCATGAAGTGGGCCCGGGGCGAGGTCGGCCGTGCCGTGTCCGTGTTCCGGTTCGCAGCCGAGGAGGCCCGGCGGTTCAACGGCGGCGAGGCCCAGCGGCTCGACACCGACCTCGGCGGTCAGGGGCGCCTCGCCTTCACCCGGCGCTTCCCCAAGGGTGTCGTGCTCGGCATCGCGCCCTTCAACTTCCCGCTGAACCTGTGCGCCCACAAGATCGCCCCGGCCATCGCCGCCGGCGCCCCGATCATCCTGAAGCCCGCCCCGGCCACCCCGCTCTCCGGGCTGATCATCGGTGAGCTGCTGGCCGAGACCGAGCTGCCGGCCGGTTCCTGGAGCATCCTGCCGGTGTCCAACGACCGGATGCCCGCCCTGGTCCAGGACGAGCGCCTGCCGGTCATCTCCTTCACCGGCTCCGAGAAGGTCGGCTACGCGATCATGGACTCCGTGCCGCGCAAGCACTGCACCCTGGAGCTGGGCGGCAACGGCGCGGCGATCGTGCTCGCCGACTTCGCCTCGGACGAGGACCTGGACTGGGCGGCCTCCCGCATCGCCACCTTCTCCAACTACCAGGGCGGCCAGTCCTGCATCTCCGTGCAGCGGGTGATCGCGGACGCTTCCGTCTACGAGCGGCTGCTGCCGCGCATCGTCGCCGCCGTCGAGACCCAGGTCACCAGTGACCCGAGCGACGACGCCACCGATGTCGGGCCGCTGGTCAGCGAGGACGCCGCCAAGCGCGTCGAGACGTGGGTCGACGAGGCCGTGGCGGCGGGGGCGACTCTGCTGGCCGGCGGCAAGCGTGACGGTGCCGCCTACGCGCCGACCGTCCTCGCCGACGTGCCGGCCGACGTCACCATCGCCTGCGAGGAGGTCTTCGGGCCGGTCCTCACCGTGCAGAAGGTCGACGGGGAGGCCGCTGCCTTCGCCGCCGCCAACGACTCCAAGTACGGCCTCCAGGCGGGTGTGTTCACCCACGACCTGCAGACCGCCTTCCGCGCCCACCGGGCCCTCGAGGTCGGCGGCGTCGTCGTCGGCGACGTGCCGTCCTACCGTGCGGACCAGATGCCGTACGGCGGCGTCAAGCAGTCCGGCGTGGGCCGTGAGGGCGTGAAGTTCGCGATGGACGACTACACCTACGAGCGGGTGATGGTCCTCACCGGAATCGCTCTCTGAGCAGGTTCGGGATCCACTCTGGCTTGTGACAATCGTTTTCAGGTAGAGTGGTCCCCGTATCCCGGGATGAAAAAGGGCCCGGCACCGATGCCTTCCGGTGCCGGGCCCCTTCCTCTGTGCCGGCCTGCTCCGGACCCTCAACCGGAGAAGCCGACATGCGCGAGCCGCAGTGGGCCGCGCAGCTCCAGGCGGACGTCGCGGATGCCCTCGGCGGCGATCGCGGCGGTGAGCGTCGTGTAGTCGTACGGGCCGGACCCGGACGCCTCCGACGTCAGTACGGTCCGCGCCGGCCCGCCGTCCAGCGACACCTCGACCGTGCCCTCGCCCGCCACCGTCAACGACACCTCGGTGACGCCGTCGCCGAAGTCGCAGTTCCTGTAGACCAGTTCACCCGCCCCGCCCTGTGCCGCCGTCACCGCGTCGCCCGCCGTCCTCGTGCGGTCCACGATCGCGATGCCGCTCTGTTCGTCGAAGTCGGCTGCGGGCAGGCCCCGTTGGAGGACGGGCCGCGGTGCCGCGGGCTCGCCGTCCAGGATCACCGTCGTACGCAGGCGGACGTCCTCGCTGGAGGCGCCGGCCAGCACCTCGTACGGGCCGGGCTCGCGGCGCCATCCGTCGCGTGAGACGTCCCAGAAGGCGAAGGCGGACAAGGGGACTTCGAAGGTCAGTTCCCGCCGTTCGCCGGGGGCCAGACGCAACCGGCTGTGCGCCAGCAGCTCCCTGCGCGGGCGCGGCACCGTCGGGTCCACCGCGCGCGTGTAGAGCTGGGCGACCTCGTCGGCCGTCACATCTCCGGTGTTGGTGACCGTGAAGGAGACATGCAGCGCGTCGTCCGTCGTGCGGGTGCTCAGGCCGGCGTAGGCGAAGGCCGCGTACGACAGGCCGTGGCCGAACGGGAAGAGCGGGGTCCCCTCGAAGTACAGGTAGGTCTGGCGGCCGCCGATCACGTCGTAGTCGAGGAGGTCGGGCAGATCGGCGTCGTCGGCGTACCAGGTCTGCGGGAGGCGGCCGCCGGGGGAGACGTCGCCGGCCAGGACCCGGGCGAGCGCGGTGCCGGCCGCCTGGCCGCCGTGGGACGTCCAGAGCATCGCCGGGAGGGACGTGGGGTCGACCGCGTACGGGTACGCCGAGACCAGCGCCAGCACGGTGTTCGGGTTGGCCGCGCGGGCGGCGCGCAGCAGGCGCTCCTGGTGGGCGGGCAGGGCGAGCGTCGTACGGTCCTCGGTCTCGCGGCCGTTGATGTGCGGGTCGTTGCCGGCGACCACCAGGACCGCGTCCGCCTGTGCGGCCACCCTGGTCACCGCGTCCTCGCCGCGCTCGACGAGGACGACCTCGAAGATCTCCGGGTCCGCATCGGCAACCCGGACGCCGTCGGCGGCGACTGAGACGTGGCGACCCGTACCGATGTGCCTCAGGAGGTGCCCGTTCTCGTGCGGTTCCAGACGGAACGTCTCCTGGACGATCCAGCCTCCGGGCTGGTCGGCGGAGGCACGGACACCTCCGTCCTCCGCGACGGAGAGGTAGCGCCCGTCGGGGGCGCGCAGGGTCAGCACGCCCTCGCCCCAGTCGACGAGCGCGAGTTCGGTGCCGTTCGGGTCGGTGGTCAGCGGGGGCAGGTCCGTACGGCCGGCCAGCAGCGCCGGGTCGAGGGCGCCCTCGGCGCCGCGCACCTCGTCGTCGGCGTCCGCCTCGGGGACGTGCAGGAAGGTGCCGGCCGAGGTCTTCAGGCGGATGCGGTCCACGCCCTCCGCGAACTCCACGCGCTCCGGGCCGAACCGCTCGTACAGGCCCTCCAGTGGGGTGGAGCGATGGATCAGCGTGCCGCTGTACCAGTCGAGCTTGCACTCGTCGCCGAGCAGGCCGACCACCGCGAGCCGGGTGTCGGGCGCGAGCGGCAGCAGGCCCGCGCTGTTCTTCAGCAGTACGACGGCCTGCTCGGCGGCCTCCTGGGCGAGGGCGCGGTGGGCCGGGGTGTCGAAGTCCAGGGTCAGCGCGTGCGGGTCGTACTCCGGATCGAACTCGCCGAGCCGGAAGCGGACCGAGAGCTGGCGCCGTACGGCCGTGTCGATGTCCGGCTCGGTGAGCAGACCCCGGTCGAGGGCGCCGCGCACCCGTGCGGTGATCTTCGAGCTGTCGGTGCCGTGGTCGGTGAAGCTGTCGACGCCGGCCAGCAGCGAGGCGGCCGTGGCCTCCTCGTGGGTGTCGAAGTAGTGCTCGGAGTCGACCAGATTGGAGGGCGCGCCCGCGTCCGAGCAGACGAGGAGGTCCTCGTCGGTCCAGGTGCGCAGATGCTCGCCCAGATACGGCGAGAGGTGGTTGGGGCGGCCGTTGACCAGGTTGTACGCCGGCATCACCCCGGCCGTCGCGCCCGCCTCGACCGTCTCGCGGAAGGCACGCAGGTCGTACTCGTGCAGGACGCGCGGGCGGACGGAGGAGGACGTGATGTCGCGGCCCGTCTCGTTGTTGTGCGCCAGCCAGTGCTTGAGGACGGGCGCGGTGCGCCAGTACGTGGGGTGGTCGCCGCGCAGGCCGCGGGTGTACGCGGTGGCGACGGCCGAGGTGAGCTTCGGGTCCTCGGAGTAGCCCTCCTCGCCCCGGCCCCACAGCGGGTGGCGCAGCAGATTGACGGTGGGGGACCAGACGTTGAGGCCGACGCGGTCGTCGCGGGCGCGCATCGCCCGGGTCTCCCTGGAGACGGCCTCGCCGACCCGTCGTACGAGATCGGTGTTCCAGGTCGCGCCGAGGCCGACGGCCTGCGGGAAGACGGTGGCCGGCCCCATCCAGGCGACGCCGTGAAGGGCTTCCTGACCGGTGCGGAAGGCGGCGACGCCCAGACGCTCGACCGGCGGCCCGAACTGGTGCAGGTATCCGATCTTTTCGTCGAGGGTGAGCCGCGACAGAAGGTCGTCGATGCGCTTCGCGAACGGCAGCTGCGGATCGCGGAAAGGCGGCGTGTGCGGGGTGTGTGCGGTCACGTGGGGATCCCCTTGCGATGGATCGGCT
This sequence comes from Streptomyces sp. NPDC056479, assembly GCF_042795335.1. Classification (NCBI taxonomy): domain Bacteria; kingdom Bacillati; phylum Actinomycetota; class Actinomycetes; order Kitasatosporales; family Streptomycetaceae; genus Streptomyces; species Streptomyces sp. NPDC056479. Next base: position 484,172 of record NZ_JBHTRZ010000007.1, read on the forward strand.
GGACGCTTTCGAAGCGCTTCGATGCTCATTCCACTGTGGGGTGGGTGTCAAGACACCTAGAACGAATCTTGGAATCGACTCTTGTGCACCCATGGGCGTTCACTTAATCTCGCTGCAACATCGAAGCGCTTCGACAGTGGGGTTGACGCAATGACGCCGATAGCCGCCTCCTCCGCCACCTCCGGACCCAGCCGGAGAAGCTTCCTCGCCTCCACGGCGGTCGCCACCGCAGCGGTGGCCGGCGGGATGCCGCTGCTCGCCGCGTGCGGTGGTTCGGACAGCGGTTCGCGTGAGGGCACCACGTCGGGCAAGGACGCGAAGAAGATCCTCCCGGCGTACGTGGCCAGCAATGTGGTGACGCCGGACATCCCGTCGAAGAACGGCTCCTCGCTCGGCTTCACCAGCAAGCTGGACCTGGCGGACCTGAAGACGTCGGTCGCGAAGAAGCTCGGCAAGGGCGGCAAGGTCACGATCATGTCGCCGTTCTGGGGCTCACCGCCGAAGGGCGGCAACCCCTACTACACGGCGATGAACGATTTGATCGGCGTCGACGTCCAGTGGCAGAACCAGGACGGCAACACCTACGACCAGAAACTCGGCGCGGTCCTCGCCTCCAGCGACGTACCGGACGTCGTGGTGATCCCCGGCTGGAACATGGGCGGCAAGATTCCCAGCGCCATCATCAGCAAGTTCGCCGACCTGGGCCCCTACCTCTCGGGGGACAAGGTCAAGGAGTACCCCAACCTCGCGGCGATCCCGACGGACGCCTGGCAGCGCTCGATATTCGGCGGCGCCCTGCGCGGCCTGCCGATGCCGGCCTCGTACGTCCCGAACATCGTGCCCCTGTACCGCCAGGACGTCTTCGAGAAGGAGGGGTACGAAGTCCCCGCCTCCACCGACGAGTTCCTGGCGCTGGCCAAGGACATCACCAACGCCAAGGCCAAGGTGTGGGCCTGCGGCGACATGAAGTGGACCGCGTTCAACTCCTTCGGCGTGCTCTCCGGCTCCGAGAAGCCGCTCGGCTGGAACCTCGTCGACGGCAAGCTGGTCTACCGCATCGAGACCGAGGAGTACCTGGAGGCGCTGGAGTGGACGCGCAAGCTGTTCGCCGCCGGGGTCGTCCACCCCGACTTCAAGCTGGGCAAGAGCCAGGCCACCGACCCGCAGACCAAGTTCGCGGCCGGTGAATTCCTGATCTACAACAACGACATCTCCAGCTGGTACGGCCTGACCGCCTCCCAGGCCACCCAGAACCCGGACTTCAAGGTCTCCGGCATGGACATCTTCGGCGCCGCCGGCACCGGCCCCACCCCGTGGGCCGCGCAGCCCGCGGGCATCTTCGCCTTCATCAACAAGAAGGCCTCCGAGTCCGTCGTCCGTGATGCGCTGGCCGTGGCCAACGTGACCGCCGCGCCGTACGGCACCAAGGAGTACATGCTCACCAACTACGGCGTAGAGGGCACCCACTACACCCTCAAGGACGGTGTCCCGGTCAAGACCGACCAGGGCAACAACGAGGTCCTCAACGCCTACGTCATGGTCGCGAGCCCCGCCTCCACCCTGGCCCACCCGGACTTCCCGGACATCGCCAAGGCGCAGGTCGAGTGGCAGCAGCGGATGGGCGCCCTCACCAAGAAGTCGTCCTTCTGGGGCATGCAGATCACCGAGCCCGCCCGCTACACCAACCTCTCCAACGACTTCGAGCAGCTGGAGGACGACATCGTCCGCGGCCGCAAGAAGATCGGCGACATGCAGCAGGCCGTCTCCGACTGGAAGAGCAAGGGCGGCGACAAGCTGCGCGACTGGTACAAGAAGATCCTCGACGAGAACGGCAGCGCGGCCAACTGATCCCGGGTTCGAGGCAAGGAGAAGGCCGTGTCGCACAGCACGGTGCCTCGGAGCAATGCCGAGGCGAAGAAGATCCCGCGTCCCGGGACTCCGGTGGCGCCCGGCGACGCCACCGGTCCGGCGGGGAAGCGCCCCTCGGGCAGGCTGAGCCCAAAGGTCCGGTTCAGGCGCGACCGGCTGCTGCTCCTGATGACCCTGCCGGCCGTCGTGCTGGTCCTGCTCTTCAACTACATACCGATCCTCGGCAATGTCGTCGCCTTCCAGGACTACGACCCCTACATCAGCGACAACGGCGTCGTCTCCATCCTGAACAGCCCCTTCGCGGGCATGGAGAACTTCCAGCGGATCTTCGATGACTCGGCCTTCTGGAACGCCGTCCAGAACACCCTGATCCTCTTCTTCCTCCAGCTCGTGCTGTTCTTCCCGATCCCGATCCTGCTCGCGCTGCTCATCAACAGCGTGGTCAGGCCACGCGTACGGGCGATCTCACAAGCGATCCTCTATCTACCGCACTTCTTCTCCTGGGTGCTGGTCATCGCCGTCTTCCAGCAACTGTTCGGCGGTGCCGGGATCTTCTCCCAGCTGCTGCGGCAACACGGGTACGACGGGCTGGACTTCATGACCGACCCGAACACCTTCCCGCTGCTGATCACCGCGCAGAGCGTCTGGAAGGACGCGGGCTGGGGGATCATCGTCTTCCTCGCCGCGCTCGCCTCGGTGCCGCCCGACCTCTACGAGGCCGCCGCGATGGACGGCGCCGGCCGTGGGCGCCGCATGTGGCACGTCACGCTACCCGCGCTGCGCCCGGTCATCGCCCTGCTGCTGGTGCTGCGCGTCGGTGACGCCCTCACCGTCGGCTTCGAACAGATCCTGCTGCAACGGGACATGGTGGGGCCGGGCGCCGCGGAGGTCCTCGACACCTTCGTGTGGTGGAACGGCGTGCGCAACCAGGACTTCGGCTACGCGGCCGCCGCCGGTCTGGTCAAGGGCGTCGTCAGCCTCGGACTGGTCCTCGCCGCGAACAAGGTGGCCCATCTCATGGGCGAGCAGGGGGTGTACAAGAAGTGACCGCCGTGATCGACAAGACGCTGCGGGGGCCCGGCCGGTGGGCCGCGCCGCCCCGGCCCAGCTGGGAGGAGGAGCCCTCCAGGGCCGGCCTCGCGGGCAAGGGCCTCGTCCTGACGCTGGCCTGCCTCGGGATCCTCTTCCCGCTGTGGATCGTGCTCGTCACCAGCCTCTCCTCGCGCCGGACGATCGACGAGGCCGGCGGGCTGGTGATGGTGCCCAAGGACATCACCTTCATCGCCTACAAGGAGCTGCTGAGCGGTGGGCAGGTGACCCGGGCGGCGATCATCAGCGTCCTGGTCACCCTGATCGGCACGCTGTTCTCGATGGCCGTGTCCGTGCTGTGTGCGTACGGGTTGTCCCGGACCGGGTCTCTGGGGCACCGGTGGATCCTGATGACGCTGCTCGCGACGATGTTCTTCAGCGCCGGGCTCATCCCGACGTATCTGCTGGTGCAGACCCTGGGGCTGACGGATTCTTATCTGGCGCTGATCCTGCCGAGTGCCGTGAGTGTGTTCAACATCCTGGTGCTGCGCGGGTTCTTCATGGGGATATCGCAGGAACTCATCGACAGCGCGCGTATCGACGGCGCCGGGGACTTCCGGATTCTCTGGCAGATCGTCATGCCGTTGTCGCGGGCCGTCATCGCGGTGATCACATTGTTCTACGCGGTCGGGTACTGGAGTGCGTGGTTCAACGCGTCGCTCTATCTGAACGACCAGGACATGATGCCGCTCCAGAACGTGATGATTCAGCTCGTGCAGAAGCAGGAGGCGCCGGTCGGGCTGGGGCAGGCCATCAAGACGGGGCAACTGTCGGGGCTGGCCGTGCAGATGGCGGTCATGGTGATGGCTCTGTTGCCGGTGGCGGTGCTTTCTCCCTTCGTCCAGAAGCATTTCAAGAAGGGCATGCTCACGGGGGCCGTGAAGGGGTGACCTGCGCCCTCTCGATGGGGTGCTCCGGTCGGTCGGCGGCTGCGGGCCGTTCGTGGCTGGTCGCGCCCATGCGGCCGAGCCGCAGATCGACACAGTCCCGCGCCCCTCAGGTTCCCCAGTCCCCCTCTTACAGGAGTCGAGGTATGTCCATGCGTACGTCCCGACCCAGCAGACGCGTCGTTCTCGCCGGGACCGCGGCGGCCGCCGCGCTGACCACCCTGGAGCCGGTCTGATGCCCGACCTGAACGACGCCACCCGCGGCCGCCTCCTCTTCGGCGGCGACTACAACCCCGAGCAGTGGCCCGAGGAGACCTGGCACGAGGACGTCCGGCTGATGAAGGAGGCCGGGGTCAACTCGGTCACCCTCGGCGTCTTCTCCTGGGCGAAGCTCGAACCGCGGCCGGGGGAGCGGGAGTTCGGCTGGCTGGACCGGCTGATGGACCTGATGCACGAGAACGGCATCGGGGTCGTCCTCGCCACGCCCACCTCCTCACCACCGCCCTGGATGGGCCGGCTCCACCCCGAGACGCTCCCGCGCGACGAGGACGGCCGCACCGAGTGGTGGGGTTCGCGCCAGCACTTCTCCCACTCCAGCGAGACCTACCGCCGCTACGCCGCCGCCATCACCGAGGACCTCGCCGCCCGCTACGGCAGCCACCCCGCCCTGCGGATGTGGCACATCAACAACGAGTACTGCACCTACGACTGGGGCGACGAGGCCGAGGACGCCTTCCGCGGCTGGCTCCAGGCCAGGTACGGGACCCTCGACGCCCTCAACGCGGCGTGGGGAACGGCCTTCTGGAGTCAGGGCTACGGCGACTGGTACGAGGTGCTGCCGCCGCGCCGGGCGCACTACATGAAGAACCCGGCACAGGTTCTGGACTTCCAGCGGTTCACCTCCGACGCGCTGCTGGAGTGCTACCTCGCCGAGCGTGACATCGTCGCCCGGCACAGCCCGCACATCCCGGTGACCACCAACTTCATGGCGCTGTGGCAGGGGCTGGACGCCTGGCAGTGGGCCGGGCAGGAGGACGTCGTCTCGATCGACGTCTATCCGGATCCGCGGGATCCGCTCGGCGGGCAGTACGGCGCCCTCGTCCATGACATGACACGCTCGCAGGCCCGAGGCGGTCCCTGGACGGTCATGGAGCAGGCCGCCGGGCCGGTCAACTGGCGCGGGGTGAACCACCCCAAACCCGCCGGACTCAACCGCCTCTGGTCCCTGCAGGCCGTGGCCCGCGGCGCCGACGCCGTCTGCTACTTCCAGTGGCGGCAGTCCCGGCAGGGCTCGGAGAAGTTCCACTCCGGGATGGTCGGCCACGCGGGGGAGCACGGCCGTACCTTCCGTGAGGTCAAGCGGATCGGCGCCGAACTCGCCCTGCTGAGCGAGAAGGTGACGGGCACCCGGGTCGAGCCCGCCGAGGTCGCCGTACTCCTCGACTGGAACGCCTGGTGGGCGAGCGGGCAGGACGGGCGGCTGTCCGCCGAGGTCGACCCCCCGCAGCTCGTCCGCGCCTGGCACCGCGCCCTGTGGGAGGCGAACACCATCGTCGACTTCGCCCACCCCGAGCACGACCTGTCCGCCTACAAGCTGGTCGTCGTCCCGCAGCTGTACCTGATGACGGACGCGGCGATCGACAACCTCGTCGCCCACGTCCAAGGCGGCGGCACCCTCGTCGCCGGCTTCCAGACCGGCATCGCCGACGAGAACGACCGGGTGCGCGAGGGCGGCATGGACGCCCGTCTGCGCGATCTGTTCGGCATCCGTGTCCTGCACGAGTGGTGGCCGCTCGACCCGGGAGAGGCGGCCGAAGCCGAGGGTTTCCGCGGCACCCTGTGGTCCGAGGAGATCGAGGCGGCGGACGATGTCGACGCCGTCACCCCGTACAAGGGCGGCGAGCTGGACGGGCTCCCCGCGGTGCTGCGCAAGGGCCGTGCCTGGTACCTCTCCACCCTTCCCGAGCCGCACGTCCTGCGCACGCTGCTCGCCGAGATCGCCGCCGGGGCCGGAGTACGACCGATCCTGTCCGGGCTTCCGGCCGGCGTGGAGGCCGTACGGCGGGGCGGGATGCTGTTCCTGCTCAACCACGGGCGCGACCAGGTCACCGTGCCGGTGCCCGGCCGCCATCGCGACCTGCTGACCGGCGCGGACGTCACCGACGGGGTCGAGCTGGGGCGGTACGGGGTCGCCGTGCTGGAGGCGGTGTCGTGAGCGGCCCCGTACACGGCACGTGGGAGCCGGCACCGGCCACCCGCTGGGAGGACGCCTTCCTGAGCGGGAACGGCCGGCACGGCGTCATGATGTTCGGCAATCCGAACGTCGACCGTGTCGTCGTCAACCATCACACCCTGGTACGCCCCAACGGCGCCGAGCACGCCCGGCCGCCGGCCCTTGCCGCCGAACTCCCACTCCTCCAGGACCGGTTGCTGGCCGGTGACACCACCGCCGCCGAACGCTTCACCGACGGGCGGGAGCTGCAGTGGGTGCAGCCCTTCCATCCCGCTTTCGAGATACGACTGCGATACCCGGGCGATCAGGAGCCGGGCGGCCACCGCCGCGAGGTCGACTTCACCACCGGCATCGTCACCGCCCACCACGGCGGCCGGCACAGTGAGGTCTTCGTCTCCCGTGCCGACGACGTCATCGCCCACCGCGTCACCGGGCCCGGCCTCATCGCGGACATCACCCTCGAACACCAACTGCCGGGCGCCCCGCATGACTTGGCCGTCGGGCACAGCGCCGTCCTCACCCCGGAAGGCGCGCTCCTCACCCTCCGCGTCCGCCACCCCGGCAGCGACCGGGCCTACACCGGCATCACCCTCGCCGTCCTCACCGGCGGCGGCATCCGCACCTCACTCCCCGGCATCCGGATCGAGGGCGCCCGCTCGCTGCTCCTCCTCACCCGCGTCCGGCGGCACACCGGCGAGCTAGACGCCCTCACCGAGGCGCGAGAGCTGCGGGCGCTCCTGCCCGAAGGCATCGACGAGGACCCGTATGACCGTCTCCTCGCCCGCCACATCGCCCTGCACCGCCCGGCGTACCGCCGTGTCGGCCTGGATCTGGACGCCGACGAAAGCGAAAGAGCCCTGTCCGGCTCGGAGTTGCTCCGCCGCCCGAAGAGCACCGCCCTCCTCGAGCGCCTCTTCGCAGCGGGCCGCTACCACCTGCTCTCCGCCTCCGGCATGCTGCCGCCCCGGCTGACCGGCCTGTGGACCGGCGACTGGAACACGGCGTGGTCGGGCGCGTTCACCACCGACGCCAACCTCAACCTCCAGACCGCCTCGGCCGCGGCGGCCGCGCTTCCGGAGGTGACCGAGGCCCACGCCGCCCTGGTCCAGGGCCAGCTGGAGCACTGGCGCGACAACGCCCGCGCGATCTTCGGCACTCGTGGCGTCGTGGCGCCCGCCCACACGGACGGCGAGTCCGGGCACATCTACCACTTCAGCCGCGAGTTCCCGCTGCAGCTGTGGACCGCCGGCGCCGACTGGCTCCTCAAGCCGCTCGTCGACCACGACGAGACCCGGGGCGAACGCGACCCGCGCACCGCCGCCGCCCTCGCCGAAGTGGCCTGCTTCTACGAGGACTTCCTCACCCGCACCGACGACGACGGCCATCTGGTCGTCGTGCCCTCCTACTCACCTGAGAACCGCCCGGCGAACGCCGGCTGGGGCACACTCAACGCCGCCATGAACCTCTCGGCGGCCCGGCATGCCCTGCTCACGGCCGCTCAGTACCACCCGGACACCCCCGAGGCCGACCGCTGGCGGGCCCTCGCCGGCCGTCTGGCGCCCCACCGGATCAACGAGGACGGCGCCCTCGCCGAATGGGCCTGGCCCGGGCTGCGGGACAGCTACGACCACCGTCATCTCAGCCACCTCTACGGAGTCTGGCCGCTGGACGAGATCACCCCGTACGACACCCCCGAGCTCGCGACGGCCGCCCACCGGGCCCTCAAACTCCGTGGCGCCGAGAACGACTCCGCGCACGGCCACCTCCACCACGCCCTGATCGCGGCCCGGCTCAGGGACGGCGAGCGGGTCGACCACGCCCTCGACGAGGTTCTGGGCGGCGACTTCTTCCACGCGTCCCTGATGAGCGCCCACTACCCGAACCGCGACGTCTACAACGCGGACGCCGCCCACACCCTGCCCGCCGTACTGATCGAGACGCTCGTGCAGTCGACCCCGGACCGGCTGGTCCTGCTGCCCGCGCCGCCCGGGAGATGTCCCCGGGGGCGGCTCAGGGGCATACGCACCCGGTTCGGCGCGGAGGTCGATCTGACCTGGGCGCCCGGCGGGGCCAGGGCGGTCCTCAAGCCGACCCGCACCGTCCGCGTCCAACTCCGGACTTCCCCCGGCGACGGCGACGCACAACCCCTCCACCTCGTCGCCGGAGAAGACCACGTCCTCACCTTGGGGTCGTGGTGAGACCGCACCTCCCCCCACCCATGGAAAGGGACACCATGGCAAAGAGCACCCTGCGCAAGATCACCATGGCCGTGCTGGCCCCGGCGATGGCCCTCGGCGCCGGCCTCGGGCTCGCCTCCGCCCCCGCCTCGGCCGCCGTCTGGAACTCCTGCGACCAGTGGGGCAACACCAGCCTGAACGGCTACACGCTCTACAACAACATCTGGGGCTCCGGCGCCGGCAGCCAGTGCGTCTGGGCCAACTCCGGCACCAACTGGGGTGTCTGGGCCAACCATCCGAACACCGGCGGCATCAAGTCCTACCCCAACTCCAAGAAGGTGATCAACAAGACGATCGCCTCCCTCGGCTCGCTCACCAGCAGCTACAACGTCACCGTCCCGTCCTCCGGCGCGTACAACACGTCGTACGACATCTGGGACACCGACTACGACTACGAGATCATGCTCTGGGTCAACCACAACGGAGCCGTCGGCCCGCTCGGCACCTCGCAGGGCAACGTCACCCTCGGCGGTCACACCTGGACCGTCTACAAGGGCAACAACGGCGCCAACGAGGTCTTCTCGTTCCTGCGGACGTCCGACTCCACGTCCGGCACCGTGAACATCAAGCCGATCCTGACCTGGATCGCGGGCACCAAGGGCTGGATGTCGAGCAACGAGACCATCGGTGACGTCCAGTTCGGCTACGAGATCACCTCGTCGTCCGGCGGTCTGGACTTCGCCACCAACAACCTGACCGTCAGCAGCAGCTGACGCCTCACGGAGGAGGGTTGGGGGCGACCGGAAGACCTCCACCGTCCGGCCGCCCCCTCCTCGACACGGCTACTCCGCTACGGGCAGCCGCGCCCCGTCCCGCAGGAACAGCGGGATGCGGTCCAGCGGGGCGTCGACCGTCACGGTCGTGCCGCCCTCGTACGTCTCACCGGTCCACGCGTCCGTCCACGAGGCGCCCGCCGGAAGGTACGTCGTCCGGGCCGTGGCGCCCGCCGTGAGCACCGGGGCGACCAGCAGGTCCCGGCCGAAGAGATAGGCGTCGTCCACCGTCCACGCCGCCTGGTCCCCGGGGAACTCCAGGAACAGCGGCCGCATCACCGGCAGCCCCTCCTCGTGGGCCTCGCGCATCACGTCCAGGACATACGGCTTCAGACGCTCGCGCAGCCGCAGGTACTTCTCCAGGATCGCGCCGGCCTCCTCGCCGTACGACCACACCTCGTTCGGGCCGCCGGTCATCTCCGGTCCCAGCGGTGTGCCCGGGTCGCGGAAGCCGTGCAGGCGCATCAGCGGGGACAGGGCGCCGAACTGGAACCAGCGCACCATCACCTCGCGGTACGCCTCGCTGTCCGGGTCCCCGCCGTGGAAGCCGCCGATGTCGGTGTTCCACCAGGGGATGCCGGACAGCGCGGTGTTGAGGCCGGCCGCGATCTGGCGGCGCAGGGTCGGGAAGTCGGTGCCGATGTCACCGGACCACAGGGCGGCGCCGTGGCGCTGACTGCCCGCCCAGGCCGAGCGGTTGAGGGTGACGATCTCGGTCTCGCCGGTCGCGCGAAGGCCCTCGTGGAAGGTGCGGGAGTTCTCGGCCGGGTAGAGATTGCCGACCTCCAGGCCGGGGCCCGCCCAGTAGCGCAGGTTCTCCTGGAAGCCCGGCTTCAGCTCCGGCTCGCAGGCGTCCAGCCAGAAGGCGGTGATGCCGTACGGGTCGAGGTAGTTCTGCTTGATCTTCGACCACAGGAACTCGCGGGCGTCCGGGTTGGTGGCGTCGTAGAACGCCACCTGGACCGTCGACGCCACCTCCTTGTCCGGCCAGTCGGCGTGCGCCATCGGGCCGTACTGGGTGCCGATGAAATAGCCGCGCTGCTCCATGACCGGGTGGTTCTCGGAGAGCGGGGAGACCGACGGCCAGACGGACACGACGAGCTTGATGCCGAGCTCGTCCAGCTCGCGCACCATCGCGGCCGGGTCCGGCCACTCCTTCGGGTCGAACTTCCACTCGCCGAGGTGCGTCCAGTGGAAGAAGTCACAGACGATCGCGGAGACGGGCAGGCCCCGGCGCTTGTACTCCCGTGCCACGGTGAGGAGTTCGTCCTGGGTGCGGTAGCGCAGCTTGCACTGCCAGAAGCCCGCCGCCCACTCCGGCAGCATCGGCGTACGGCCCGTCACCGCGCTGTAGCGGCGCTGGCCGTCGGCCGGCGTGCCCGCGGTGATCCAGTAGTCGATCTGGCGGGCCGAGTCGGCGACCCACCGCGTGCCGTTGTGCGCGAGCTCCACGCGGCCGATCGCCGGGTTGTTCCACAGCAGGGTGTAGCCGCGGCTGGAGGCGAGCACCGGGATGCCGACCTCGGCGTTGCGCTGGACCAGGTCGAGGACTAGGCCCTTCTGGTCGAACCGTCCGTGCTGGTGCTGGCCGAGGCCGTACAGCCGCTCGTCGTCGTAGGCGGCGAAGCGCTGTTCCAGGCGATGGTGGCCGTTGCCGACGGGGGTGTAGAGGCGCGGGCCGGGCCACCAGAAGTGGGCGCGATCCTCCGCGAGGAGCTCGGCGGAGTCGTCGGTGCGCAGGAAGCGGATCAAGCCCTCGGCGTCGACGTGAACGGTCAGGGCGCCCACGGTCAGCTGCGCCTCTCCGTCACCGATCTTGACCGAGCTCTCCGTGGCCGAAGGCTCGTCGAGAAGGGCACCGGGCAGTCCGTCCAGGACCGGCCCGCCGAGCCGGGCACGCACCCGGACCGCGTCCGGACCCCACGGCTCGACGCGTACGGTCTCCTGACGGCCGCTCCACTCCAGCGCGCCGTCCCGCTCACGGAACATGCCGACGGTCGGGGACGACTGCGCGAGGCTGACCGTGCCCGGCTGGGGCTGGTTTTCGGCAGACTGATTCACGGGGTGCTCCTCGGGAGGGCAGCGAATGCAGACATGGCGGTGCCCGGCGAGGGCACGGTGGTGAAGCGGTCAGTGGGCGGTGGAAGGCGCCGGGCCCGTGCTCGCCCGGACCGTCAACTCGGGCGCGATCAGCAGGACTTCGGCACTGCCGCGCCCGTCCAGCTTGGCGACGAGCTGCTCCACGGCATGCCGGCCCATCTCCTGTGCGGGGATGGAGACCGACGTCAGCCGCACCGAGGCCTGGGTGGCGACCTGGTCGGGGCAGACGGCGGCCCACCGACACGTCCTCCGGGACGGCACGGCCCTGCTGGCGCAGCAGGGCGAGCAGCGGCTCGACCGCCGACTCGTTCTGCACGACGAACCCGGTGGTGCCCGGCCGCTCGTCGAGGATCCGGGCGAGGGTGACGGCCATCGCGTCGTACCCGCCCTCGCACGGCCGGTGCAGCAGCCGGATCCCCAACTCCTGGGAACGCAGCCGCAGTCCGTCGAGCGTGCGCTCCGCGAACCCGGTGTGCCGCTCGTAGACGGCCGGCGCCTCGCCGATGACAGCGATGTCGCGGTGCCCCAGCGTCGCCAGGTGCTCCACACACAGGGCGCCGGTCGCCTTGAAGTCGAGGTCGACACAGGTCAGCCCGGCGGTGTCGGCGGGCAGCCCGATCAGCACGGACGGCTGGTGGGACTCGCGCAGGAGCGGCAGCCGTTCGTCGTCCAGCTCGACGTCCATCAGGATCATCGCGTCGGCCAGCCCGCTGCCGGTGACCCGGCGCACCGCGTCGGGGCCCTCCTCGCCGGTCAGCAGCAGGACGTCGTAGCCGTGTGTGCGGGCGGTGGTGGCCACCGCGATGGCGATCTCCATCATCACCGGCACATACATGTCGGTGCGCAGCGGAATCATCAGCGCGATGATGTTCGACCTGCTGCTGGCCAGGGCGCGGGCGCCCGCGTTCGGGTGGTAGCCGAGTTCGCGGATACTCTGCTCGACCCGCTGCCGGGTGGTCGTGGAGATGGACCGCTTGCCGCTGAGGACATAGCTCACCGTGCTCGCCGAGACTCCGGCGTGCTGGGCGACCTCGGCGAGGGTGACCATCCGCTCTCCAAGCTTTGTGAAGCGCTTCGACAGTGCGCGGTGCGAACATGGACTGGTGTGAGGGTGGTTCGACCCTAGCTCTGGTGCGCGTGGGTGTCCATAGGTTGTCGAAGCGCTTCGACAGTTTTTTCTCGTACGGAGTGTCGTCGCCGTTCCATCCGGACACTCATCCGGCGCAAGCTGCACGCAGGGTGGTGGGGTCGCCCGGAATCGGGTACATACGATCGGGTAGCACCCGTCGGTAACCAAACGGCCCAAGATCCCGATTCGCGTCGAGGTGAGCCTCATGTCGGCAGCACCCACGAAACCCACCGTCACCGAACGTGAGGCCCGCCAGGTGGCGGAGGAGGCCCGGCAACAGGACTGGCGCAAGCCCAGCTTCGCCAAGGAACTGTTCCTCGGTCGCTTCCGCCTGGACCTCATCCACCCCCACCCGATGCCCACCGACGAGGCCGCCCAGCGCGGCGAGGAGTTCCTCGCCAAGCTGCGCGACTTCATCGAGACCAAGGTCGACGGCGCCCTCATCGAGCGCGAGGCCCGCATCCCCGACGAGGTGATCGACGGGCTCAAGGAGCTCGGCGCCTTCGGCATGAAGATCGACACCAAGTACGGCGGGCTCGGCCTCGGGCAGGTCTACTACAACAAGGCCCTCACCCTGGCCGGCTCGGCCAGCCCGGCGATCGGCGTGCTGCTCTCCGCCCATCAGTCGATCGGCGTACCGCAGCCGCTGAAGTTGTTCGGCACCCCGGAACAGAAGGAACTGTTCCTGCCGCGCTGCGCCCGCACCGACATCAGCGCCTTCCTGCTGACCGAGCCGGACGTCGGCTCCGACCCGGCCCGCCTCGCCACCTCCGCCGTACCGGACGGGGACGACTACGTCCTCGACGGCGTCAAGCTGTGGACGACCAACGGCGTCGTCGCCGACCTCCTCGTCGTCATGGCACGCGTGCCGAAGTCCGAGGGCCACAAGGGCGGCATCACGGCCTTCGTCGTCGAGACCAACTCGCCCGGCATCACGGTCGAGAACCGCAACGCCTTCATGGGCCTGCGCGGTATCGAGAACGGCGTCACGCGCCTCCACCAGGTCCGCGTCCCCGCCGCCAACCGCATCGGCCCCGAGGGCGCCGGCCTGAAGATCGCGCTCACCACGCTGAACACCGGGCGCCTCTCGCTGCCCGCGTCCTGTGTCGCGGCCGGCAAGTGGTGCCTGAAGATCGCCCGCGAGTGGTCGGCGGCACGCGAGCAGTGGGGCAAGCCGCTCGCCCACCACGAGGCGGTCGGCTCGAAGATCTCCTTCATCGCGGCCACCACCTTCGCCCTGGAGGCCGTCACCGACCTCGCCTCGCAGATGGCCGACGAGGACCGCAACGACATCCGCATCGAAGGCGCCCTCGCCAAGCTGTACGCCTCCGAGATGGCCTGGCTCATCGCCGACGAACTCGTCCAGATCCGCGGCGGCCGCGGCTTCGAGACGGCCGACTCGCTCCGGGCGCGCGGCGAGCGGGGCGTCCCCGCCGAGCAGGTCCTGCGCGATCTGCGCATCAACCGGATCTTCGAGGGCTCGACGGAGATCATGCACCTCCTGATCGCCCGCGAGGCCGTCGACGCCCATCTGTCGGTCGCAGGCGACCTCATCGACCCCGACAAGTCCCTCCAGGACAAGGCGAAGGCGGGCGCGAACGCCGGCGTCTTCTACGCAAAGTGGCTGCCGAAGCTGGTCGCGGGCCAGGGTCAACTGCCGTACACCTACGGCGAGTTCAAGCACGGCATCGACCTCTCCCCGCATCTGCGCCACGTCGAACGCACCTCCCGCAAGCTCGCCCGCTCCACCTTCTACGGCATGTCCCGCTGGCAGGGCCGTATGGAGACCAAGCAGGGCTTCCTCGGCCGGGTCGTCGACATCGGCGCCGAGCTGTTCGCCATGAGCGCGGTCTGTGTCCGTGCCGAGCACCTGCGCGCCCAGGGCGAGCACGGCCGCGAGGCGTACCAGCTCGCCGACGCCTTCTGCCGGCAGGCACGGCTGCGGATCGACGAGCTCTTCGGCCGGCTGTGGTCCAACACCGACGACCTCGACCGGAAGGTCGTCAAGGGCGTGATGTCGGGCACGTACGAGTGGCTGGAGCAGGGCATCGTCGACCCGTCGGACGACGGCGCCCCCTGGATCGCCGACGCGACGCCGGGCCCGAGCGAGCGGGAGAACGTGCACCGTCCCATTCGGTGACCGAAGGGATGAGGGGTCGCTGAGGGCTCACTGCTCGCAGCGACCCCTCACCATCCTGTTACCCACCGGATGGGGACGCCCTGTCCTCCCCGGCATCCCTTACGGCCACAATGGGGGAATGAGCGACAGTCCAGCCCCCCGAGGGCGCGGGGTGGAAGCCCCGTCTGCCCCGCGACGCCATGCACGCACTCTCGCCGCACCAGGCGCTGACCCAAGTACATCCGGTACGTGGGCCAGCGCCCGGCACGGCGAGAGCACGCACCTGACGCCGCAGGGCCCGCCCTCCGGGCGGACGACGGGGCTTCCACCCCGCACCCTCGCCGACCCGCATCTCGTCTACGACCCCGTGGCGGGCGACGGCCCCAAGGACGTGGTGATCCTCGGCTCCACCGGCTCCATCGGCACCCAGGCCATCGACCTGGTGCTGCGCAACCCCGACCGGTTCCGGGTCACCGCCCTGTCCGCCAACGGCGGCCGGGTCGCCCTCCTCGCCGAGCAGGCGTACCGGCTGAAGGTGCGGACCGTCGCGGTCGCCCGCGAGGACGTCGTACCGGCACTGCGGGAAGCCCTGCAGGCGCAGTACGGCACGGGGGAGCCGCTCCCCGAGATCCTGGCCGGAGCGGAGGCGGCCACCCAGGTCGCCGCTTCCGACTGCCACACCGTCCTCAACGGCATCACCGGCTCCATCGGCCTCGCCCCCACCCTCGCCGCACTGGAGGCGGGCCGCACCCTCGCGCTCGCCAACAAGGAGTCCCTGATCGTCGGCGGTCCGCTGGTCAAGGGCCTCGCCAAGCCCGGGCAGATCATCCCGGTCGACTCCGAGCACGCGGCCCTGTTCCAGGCGCTGGCGTCCGGCTCGCGCGCGGATGTGCGCAAGCTCGTGGTGACGGCCTCCGGCGGGCCCTTCCGCGGCCGGACGAAGGCGGACCTCGCCCAGGTGACCGTAGAGGACGCCCTCGCGCATCCCACCTGGGCCATGGGCCCGGTGATCACGATCAACTCCGCGACCCTCGTCAACAAGGGACTGGAGGTCATCGAGGCGCACCTGCTCTACGACATTTCCTTCGACCGCATTGAGGTGGTCGTGCATCCCCAGTCGTATGTTCACTCGATGGTTGAGTTCACCGACGGATCCACGATCGCCCAGGCGACGCCCCCCGACATGCGCGGGCCCATCGCCATCGGCCTGGGCTGGCCCGAACGCATTCCCGACGCTGCGCCCACCTTCGACTGGAGCAAGGCGTCGACCTGGGAGTTCTTCCCGCTCGACAACGACGCCTTCCCGTCGGTCAACCTGGCGCGTCATGTCGGGCAGCTCGCGGGCACGGCACCCGCGGTGTTCAATGCCGCCAACGAGGAGTGCGTGGAGGCCTTCCGGGCCGGCGCGCTGCCGTTCAACGGGATCATGGAGACCGTGACGCGGGTGGTGGAGGAACATGGCACCCCGCGTGCGGGAACTTCCCTGACCGTCGCGGACGTCCTCGAAGCGGAGACCTGGGCCCGAAGGCGGGCCCGGGAACTGGCGGCACACACGGCGGAGGCCCGTGCATGACGACCCTGATGTTCATCCTCGGCATAGTGCTGTTCGCGGTCGGGCTGCTCGCCTCGATCGCATGGCACGAGCTGGGTCACCTGTCCACGGCCAAGATGTTCGGCATCCGGGTGCCGCAGTACATGGTCGGCTTCGGCCCGACCATCTGGTCGCGGAAGAAGGGTGACACCGAGTACGGCGTCAAGGCGATCCCCTTCGGCGGCTACATCCGCATGATCGGCATGTTCCCGCCCGGCCCCGACGGCCGCCTGGAGGCCCGCTCCACCTCACCGTGGCGCGGCATGATCGAGGACGCCCGCTCGGCCGCGTTCGAGGAGCTCAAGCCCGGCGACGAGACCCGCCTGTTCTACCTGCGCAAGCCGTGGAAGCGGGTCATCGTGATGTTCGCGGGCCCGTTCATGAACCTGATCCTCGCCTTCGGACTGTTCCTCACCGTGCTGATGGGCTTCGGCATCCAGCAGCAGACCACCACCGTCAGCTCGGTCTCCCCGTGCGTCATCGCCCAGACCGAGAACCGCGACGAGTGCAAGGCGTCCGACGACAAGTCCCCGGCCGCGGCCGCGGGTGTGAAGGCAGGCGACAAGATCGTCTCCTTCGGCGGGGTACGGACCGAGGACTGGAACACTCTCTCCGACCTCATCCGCGAAAGCGCCGGCAAGGACGTCCCGATCGTCGTCGACCGCAAGGGCGAGGAACTGACCCTGCACGCGAAGATCGCCACCAACTGGGTCGTGAAGAAGGACGCGAGTGGGGCCTACGTCAAGGACGACTACGTCCAGGCCGGCTTCCTCGGCTTCAGCGCCGCCACCGGTGTCGTCAAACAGGACTTCGGCGACTCGGTGACCTGGATGAGCGACCGGGTCGGCGAGGCCGTCGACTCCCTCATCGCCCTGCCCACCAAGATCCCCGCCCTGTGGGACGCGGCCTTCGGCGACGGCGAGCGCGAACCGGACTCACCGATGGGCATCGTCGGCGCGGCAAGGGTGAGCGGCGAGATCGCGACGCTGGACATCCCGGCGTCGCAGCAGCTGGCCACGTTCGTCTTCCTCCTGGCCGGCTTCAACCTCTCCCTGTTCCTCTTCAACATGCTCCCGCTGCTGCCGCTCGACGGTGGCCATATCGCGGGCGCCCTGTGGGAGTCGCTGCGCCGCAATCTGGCGCGGGTGCTGCGCCGCCCGGACCCCGGTCCGTTCGACGTGGCGAAGCTGATGCCGGTGGCGTACGTGGTCGCCGGAATCTTCGTCTGCTTCACGCTGCTGGTGCTGGTCGCGGACGTGGTTAACCCGGTCAGAATCTCCTAGTCATACGGAGTTCGTGGCGGCCCGGGATCGTATGTCCTGGGCCGCCTTCCATTGAGTGGGTTTACGGGCGGTGATGTGCTGGGGTGAGGGCTGGTGCCGTAATCTCGAAGCCTGGAGCCCGCTGCTGACGGGACCGGACCTTGATCCACGACTTGGGGTTGCACAGCAGATGACTGCGATTTCTCTCGGCATGCCGTCCGTACCGACCAAGATCGCCGAGCGCCGGCAGAGCCGGCAGATCCAGGTCGGATCCGTGGCGGTTGGCGGGGACGCGCCGGTCTCGGTCCAGTCGATGACCACGACGCGTACGTCGGACATCGGCGCGACCCTCCAGCAGATCGCCGAGCTCACGGCTTCCGGCTGCCAGATCGTGCGGGTGGCGTGCCCCACACAGGACGACGCCGACGCCCTCGCGACCATCGCCCGCAAGTCCCAGATCCCGGTGATCGCGGACATCCACTTCCAGCCGAAGTACGTCTTCGCGGCCATCGAGGCCGGCTGCGCCGCGGTGCGCGTCAACCCCGGCAACATCAAGCAGTTCGACGACAAGGTCAAGGAGATCGCGCGGGCCGCGAAGGACCACGGCACCCCGATCCGGATCGGCGTCAACGCGGGTTCCCTGGACCGGCGCCTGCTCCAGAAGTACGGCAAGGCGACGCCGGAGGCCCTGGTCGAGTCGGCGCTGTGGGAGGCGTCGCTCTTCGAGGAGCACGACTTCCGGGACATCAAGATCTCGGTCAAGCACAACGACCCCGTGATCATGATCGAGGCGTACAAGCAGCTCGCCGCCCAGTGCGACTACCCCCTCCACCTCGGTGTGACGGAGGCGGGCCCGGCGTTCCAGGGCACGATCAAGTCGGCCGTGGCCTTCGGAGCCCTCCTCTCCCAGGGCATCGGCGACACCATCCGCGTATCGCTGTCCGCGCCCCCCGCCGAGGAGGTCAAGGTCGGCATCCAGATCCTGGAGTCCCTGAACCTCAAGCAGCGCGGCCTGGAGATCGTCTCCTGCCCGTCCTGCGGCCGTGCCCAGGTCGATGTGTACAAGCTGGCCGAGGAGGTCACGGCCGGCCTGACCGGCATGGAGGTCCCCCTCCGGGTCGCCGTCATGGGCTGCGTCGTCAACGGCCCCGGCGAGGCCCGCGAGGCCGACCTCGGCGTCGCCTCCGGCAACGGCAAGGGCCAGATCTTCGTCAAGGGCGAGGTCATCAAGACCGTCCCCGAGTCCAAGATCGTCGAGACCCTCATCGAAGAGGCCATGAAGCTGGCCGAGAAGATGGAGGCGGACGGCGTGGAGTCGGGCGAGCCGTCGGTGGCGGTGGCGGGCTGAGAGGGTTTCGCCCCCGCCGCCCCTGCCCGTCCCATCCTCCAGGGGGCTTCGCCCCTTGGACCCCTGTCGGCCCTGAACGTGCCTCGTCCTCGAACGCCGGACGGGCTGTTGAGGGCCGCAGGCTCCCAGGGGCGCGGGGAACTGCGCGACCAGCCCCCGGTCACCCGCAGCCGCAAGCCTTCGCAATGGCCCGAGCTCATGGGCGCCCGGCCCGGCGGCGCAGCCGAGTACCGCTGGGCCCCCGAAGGTGCGGTGCCGCAGCCGACGGCCGCGTGCAAACGTACGGCAACCTCCACTGGGCGGCATGGCAAAGCTTCCGCAGGTACAGTGCGGGGACCAGCAGAACCCCAGCGTGAGGCCCCGCACGTGTTGACCCAGACCACCTCACGGGTGCTCGAACCGAGTGACCTGGACGCCGCGCTCGCCGTGCTCGACCGCGAGCCGGTCGCGAACGCCTTCGTGGCGTCCCGCGTCCAGATCGCCGGCCTCGACCCCTGGCGCCTCGGCGGCGAGATGTGGGGCTGGTACGAGGACGGCATGTTGACGTCCCTGTGCTACGCGGGCGCCAACCTCGTCCCGATCTGCGCGACCCCCCGAGCCGTACGGGCCTTCGCGGACCGCGCCCGGCGCGCGGGCCGCCGCTGCTCCTCCATCGTCGGCCCCGCCGAAGCCACCTCCCAGCTGTGGCGTCTGCTGGAACCCAACTGGGGCCCGGCCCGGGAGATCCGCGCCCATCAGCCCCTCATGGTCACCGACGCCATGCCGGCCGACATCGCCCCGGATCCGTACCTCCGCCGTATCCGCAAGGACGAGATGGACACGATCATGCCGGCGTGCGTGGCGATGTTCACCGAGGAGGTCGGCGTATCACCCCTGGCCGGCGACGGCGGCCTGCTCTACCAGGCCCGGGTCGCCGAACTCGTCGGCTCCGGCCGCTCCTTCGCCCGCCTCGACCACAACGGCAAGGTCGTCTTCAAGGCCGAGATCGGCGCCGCCACCGATCGCGCCTGCCAGATCCAGGGCGTCTGGGTGGCCCCCGAGTACCGCGGCCAGGGCCTCGCGGCCCCGGGAATGGCGGCGGTACTGCGCTACGCCCTCGCGGACGTCGCCCCGGTGGTCAGTCTGTACGTCAACGACTTCAACACGGCGGCGCGAAGGACGTACCAGAGGGTGGGCTTCCGAGAGGTCGGCGCGTTCATGAGCATCCTGTTCTGAACGGGCGCGATCAGCCCCCACAACCCGCAGCCGAACGACATCCTTTGGTCCCCTGTACGCTCCCCACATGCGCCTTCCCGGTCACGCACATCGCCGCCAACCAGACGACATCGTGATCGGCCCCCTGGACCTCTCGGCCCACGTGGACGAGGCGCTGGCGGTCCAGGCGGTGGCGTTCGGCCTGGGGCCCGACGAGGTGGCCGTACGCCGCCAGATCGTCCTGCGGCACATGACCTACCCGGGAGCCAGGGCCCTCGGGGCGACCGCCGCAGGCGCCCTCGCCGGATTCGTCTACGGCATGCCGAACGACCGCACCCACTGGTGGTCCACCGTCGTGGAGCCCTACCTCCGGGCCCAGGGCTACGACGACTGGCTGGACGACTCCTTCGTCATCACGGAACTCCACGTCCACCCCCGCTACCAGAACCGAGGCGTGGGCCGCTCCCTGATCACCACGATCACCGACGGCGCCGACGAACCCCGCTCGATCCTCTCGGCGATCGACGTCGACAGCCCGGCCCGCGGCCTCTATCGCTCCCTCGGCTACCAGGACCTCGCCCGCCAGGTCCTGTTCCCGAGCGCCCCGAAGCCGTACGCCGTGATGGGCGCCCCTCTCCCGCTCCGCCGTTAACCGATTTCCACCGTCCCGTACCACCCGGCTAACCTCCTGCCATAACCCAACCCGGCAGGAGTACGAGAACGATGGCGAACGCACCGGTCCAGCGCATGTCCCAGTTGATGGCGAAGACGCTGCGCGACGACCCGGCGGACGCCGAGGTCCTCAGTCACAAGCTGCTGGTCCGCGCCGGCTACGTCCGCCGCACGGCGGCCGGCATCTGGTCCTGGCTGCCCCTCGGCAAGCGGGTCCTCGCCAATGTGGAGCGCATCGTCCGCGAGGAGATGGACGCCATCGGCGCCCAGGAGGTGCTGCTCCCCGCGCTGCTGCCCCGTGAGCCGTACGACGCGACGGGCCGCTGGGACGAGTACGGCCAGGAGCTGTTCCGTCTCAAGGACCGCAGGGGTGGCGACTACCTGCTCGGCCCGACCCACGAGGAGATCTTCACCCTGCTGGTGAAGGACCAGGCGTCCTCCTACAAGGACCTGCCGGTCATCCTCTACCAGATCCAGAACAAGTACCGCGACGAGGCCCGCCCCCGGGCCGGCGTCCTGCGCGGCCGTGAGTTCCTGATGAAGGACTCGTACTCCTTCGACACCGATGACGAGGGCCTCGGCCAGTCCTACGCCCTGCACCGCCAGGCCTACCAGCGCGTCTTCGAGCGCCTCGGCCTCGACTACCGCATCTGCGCCGCGACCGCCGGCGCGATGGGCGGCTCCAAGTCGGAGGAGTTCCTCGCACCGGCCGAGGCCGGCGAGGACACCTTCGCCGACTGTCCGAACTGCGACTTCGCGGCGAACACCGAGGCGATCACGTACGAGCTGAAGTCGGTGGACGCCGGCGACGTGCCCGCCCTCGAAGAGATCCCGACCCCCGACACCCCCACCATCGAGACCCTCGCCGCCCACCTCGGCGTCCCCGCCTCCGCCACCCTGAAGAACCTCCTCGTCAAGGTCGACGGCGAGATCGTCGCCGTCGGTGTCCCGGGCGACCGCGAGGTCGACATGGGCAAGGTCGAGGCCCACTTCGCCCCCGCCGTGGTCGAGATGGTCACCGAGACGGACTTCGCCGAGAACCGGGACCTGGTGCGCGGCTACGTCGGCCCGCAGGGCCTGGGCGAGAAGGTCAAGTACCTCGCCGACCCGCGCGTGGCCCCCGGCACCTCGTGGATCACCGGTGCCAACAAGGAGGGCATGCACGCGAAGAACGTCGTCGCGGGCCGTGACTTCGAGGTCGACGCGTACGTCGACGTCGTGGTCGTCCAGGAGGGCGACCCCTGCCCGAAGTGCGGCACCGGCCTCAAGCTGGACCGTGCCATCGAGATCGGCCACATCTTCCAGCTGGGCCGCAAGTACGCCGACGCCCTCAAGCTCGACGTCCTCGGCCAGAACGGCAAGCCGGTCCGCGTGACCATGGGCTCCTACGGCATCGGCGTCTCCCGCGCCGTCGCGGCCCTCGCCGAGCAGACCGCCGACGACAAGGGCCTGTGCTGGCCGGCCGAGGTCGCCCCGGCCGACGTGCACGTGGTCGCCGCGGGCAAGGCCCTGCAGACCGAACTCGCCCTCGACGTCTCGGAGAAGCTGGCCACGGCCGGACTGCGCGTCCTGTGCGACGACCGCGCCGGTGTCTCGCCGGGCGTGAAGTTCACGGACTCGGAGCTGATCGGCGTACCGCAGATCCTGGTGGCCGGGCGCCGCGCGGCCGAGGGCGTCGTCGAGCTCAAGGACCGCAGGACCGGCGAGCGCGAGGAGCTGACGGTGGACGAGGCGATCGCCCGCCTGACGGCGTAAGGGAATTCCTCAGGCCGTTCCCCGACCGTAGGACGTACAGACGTCACTACGGGAGGGGAACGGCCTTGCGTTGCCCGGCACATGGGCCCGCTAGAGCCACCCGGCGAATTCCAGCAACAGCTCCGCGTCCTTCGGCCGCCCGACCCGCCGAGCCCGCACCCCCGACTCCACGGCCCGGAACAACGTCCAGCCCCGCAGCCGCTCCTGATCCACCTCCAGCGACTCCGCGAGCCGCTTCACCCGCCGCCGAGTCGTCGCCGCTCCCGAGGGCGAGGCGATCAGATCCTCCACCCGATCCCGCACGAGCCGCGCCAGATCGAACGCACACTCACCGACCACCGGATCCGGCCCGACCGCCAGCCACGGCATCCGCTCCCCGGCCAGCACCTTGCTCTGCCGAAACGTCCCGTGCAGCAACCGTCGCTCGGGCGGCGCGGCCAGCAGCTCCTCGCGGGCCGCGAGCGCGGCGTCGACCAGCGTCGTCACCTCCGGGTCCGCCGACGCGGCCGCCCGCATCGCCTCGGCCTGCCGGCCGGTCCGCTCGGCCACCGTCTCGAAGTGATGGTCCGCCGGGGGTTCCACCCACAGCCGCCGCAGCGTCCCCGCCGCCTCCAGCAAGGCCTTCGCCTCCGGCAGCGACCGCACCGACAGATCCGGACGCAGCCGCTCCAGCAGCAGCACACCCTCGGTCACGAACGGCTCGAGAAGCTGTACGGCGCCCACGCCGCCCCAGTGCGCGAGCGCGGCCCGCTCGCTCTCCGGGCGGGACCGGGGCGGGGCCAGCTTGACCACGGCGGGCGTGCCGTCCGCGCGCCGCACCAGGACCACCAGGCTGCTGCGGCCACCCGGCATCTGCACTCGTTCAACGGTCAACTCGCGTAGCGCGACGGACTGGTGGGCCGCCTCCGGCAGCTTCTCCAACCAGTCGTCACCCTCCGGTGCCGTCTCACCGAGCGCCCTGACCAGACGCTGCGGCGGTTCGAAAGCCATGCGCGAGTCGTTCCCTTCCCGTACTGCCCGTACGTGTGCTCCGGCCCGCGTCAGGCGGTGGGCGCCGCCGACGTCGCCGGGGTGCCCGCCCGCTCGGCGAGCCCAGGGAAGGCTACGCTCTCGCGCCGCCAGCGCACCGCCCGCACCGCGGCCTCCCGCAGGGCCTCGGCGGCCGTACCCCGCAGTGCGCCCTCGGTCGCCCGGACCAGGTCCGAGTAGACCCCGGCCACCCGGTCCTCCAGCTCGGCGGCCAGCCGGACGGCCGTGGCCGAGTCCTGCACCGGGAACGGCAGTGCGTACCCGGCGCTCGCGACGACCGGCTTCGCGCCCAGGTCACTCACCTCGCGCGCCAGCGCGTCCCGGCGCGCCCGGTGCGCGTCGTACGCCGCATGTGCCTCCGTGCGCCGCTCCGCGCCGATCCGGCCGCCGACGACGCCGTAGCCGTACACGGCCGCGTGCTCGGCGGCCAGCGCCGCCTGGAGAGCGGCGACCGTCGCCTTCTTCGTCGCGCTCACTTGGCACCCTCCGTCAGCAGGTACGCGTGCGCCGCCCCGGCCGCCGCCACGGAGGCCAGCAGCCGCGCCAGTTCGCCGGGCAGGTCGAGCAGCGCCTTCGTCCGCCGGTCCGCGAGCGTGCGTTCGGCGGCGGCGAGCTCGGCCAGGGCGTCCTTCTCGTTCGCGGGCACGGCGGCCGACGGGGAGCCCGACGGCGACGCGTCCCCGGCCCGCGGCGCCTTGGACGTCGTGGAAGAGTTCTCGGAAGGTCCGGAGGTTCCGGGGGACTCGGAGTTTCCTGCGGATCCGGCGGCACCCCCGCCGAACGCCTCCGCGTGCCGTGCCGCCTCCGAGCGCAACGGCCCCACCAGTTCCGCCAGCACCGGATGGGCGGCGAGCACGGCGTCGTACCGCTCGACCAGCCCCTCGCTGTCCCGGGCCGCACGCGCGCGTGCCCGCTCGGCGAGCGACGGACTGCCGCTCCTGCCGCCGCCGGAGTCCTCGGACCTGGAGGAGCAGCCGACCAGCAGTGCGGCCCCGGCGGCGGAGGCGAGCAGGGTTCTTCTGCGCGGCCCGGAGGGCGAGCGCGGCGGCGAGGGGAACGGCACGGCAGACGTCCTCGGGGGGCTCGTACGAAAGCAGTTGCGAAAGCGGCTGCGGAATCGGGGGACCGCAGACCCGTGATCACCGTACCCGCGCACGCGCCCCGCACCACTCACCGGCACCGCTCACGCGCAGGTGGACGGCAACACTCCCCGCGACCCGATACCCTTTGACCAGACACGCGACCCATCCCACAACAGCACACGCGGCCGAGGAGTCACCCGGATGAGCACCACCCAGAGCGAGAGGCTGCGAGAACTGCTGGAACCCCTCGTCACCTCCCAGGGCCTGGACCTCGAAGAGATCGCAGTGGACTCCGTCGGACGCAAGCGTGTACTGAGCGTCGTCGTCGACTCCGACACCGGAGCGGACCTGGACCAGATCGCCGATGTGAGCCGCGCGCTCTCGGCGAAGCTCGACGAGACGGACGCGATGGGCGAGGGCGAGTACACCCTCGAGGTCGGCACCCCGGGCGCGGAACGCCTCCTCACGGAACACCGGCACTATGTGCGCGCCGTCGACCGGCTGGTGAAGTTCCAACTGGCCGAGGGCGGGGAACTGGTGGCCAGGATCCTGAAGGTCGACGACGAAGGCCTCGACCTCGAAGTGCCCGGAGTGAAGGGCCGCAAGGCCACCGGTCGCAGAATCGGCTTCCCGGAGATCGACAAGGCGCGCGTGCAGGTCGAGTTCAGCCGCAAGGACAAGAAGGAAGAGGAGGCGTAGCCGTGGACATCGACATGAGTGCCCTGCGGGGCTTGGTGCGGGAGAAGGAGATCTCCTTCCCCCTGCTGGTCGAGGCGATCGAGTCGGCCCTCCTCATCGCCTACCACCGCACCGAGGGAAGCCGCCGCCACGCGCGCGTGGAGCTGAACCGGGAGACCGGCCATGTGACCGTGTGGGCGAAGGAGGACCCCGAGGACCTCGAGGAGGGCCAGGAGGCCCGCGAGTTCGACGACACCCCGTCCGGCTTCGGGCGTATCGCCGCCACCACCGCCAAGCAGGTCATCCTGCAGCGGCTGCGCGACGCCGAGGACGACGCGACGCTCGGCGAGTACGCCGGCCGTGAGGGCGACATCGTCACCGGCGTCGTCCAGCAGGGCCGCGACCCGAAGAACGTGCTCGTGGACATCGGCAAGCTGGAGGCCATCCTGCCGGTGCAGGAGCAGGTCCCGGGCGAGACGTATCCGCACGGGATGCGGATTCGGTCGTACGTCGTACGAGTGGCGAAGGGCGTGCGTGGTCCCTCCGTGACCCTTTCCCGCACGCACCCCAACCTGGTGAAGAAGCTCTTCGCCCTGGAGGTGCCGGAGATCGCCGACGGCTCCGTCGAGATCGCCGCCATCGCCCGCGAGGCCGGCCACCGCACCAAGATCGCCGTACGGTCCACCCGCAGCGGTCTGAACGCCAAGGGCGCTTGTATCGGCCCCATGGGCGGCCGGGTGCGCAATGTCATGGGTGAGCTGAACGGCGAGAAGATCGACATCGTCGACTGGTCGGACGACCCGGCCGAGATGGTGGCGAACGCGCTCTCCCCGGCCCGGGTCTCCAAGGTGGAGGTCGTGGACATGGCGGCCCGCTCCGCGCGCGTGACCGTGCCTGACTACCAGCTGTCACTGGCGATCGGCAAGGAAGGGCAGAATGCCCGACTTGCGGCCCGGCTGACCGGCTGGCGGATCGACATCCGCCCGGATACCGAGCAGGCCGGGGAATAGATCCAAGCCGCAAGGCGCTTAGATCACGTCAGGTTACCGAGCGGCAACTGTTCGAATCCTCCCCCGAAGGGGTGAGGTCGCCACGGGGAGGTAGACTTAGCAGTGTCTGGCCGGACACGCACCCGCGCCTGCCCTGAACGCACCTGTGTGGGGTGCCGGGAGCGAGCGGCCAAGGCTGAACTGCTGCGGATCGTGGCGATCAAGGACGAGTGCGTTCCTGATCCAAGCGGTACGCTGCCCGGCCGGGGTGCGTATGTGCACCTCGCCCTGGTCTGTCTCGACCAGGCGGTACGCCGTCGGGCGTTCACGCGGGCGTTGCGCGCCCCGGGAGCGCTCGACACAAAGGCGTTGCGCCAGTACGTCGAGCAGAGAACAGTTGCTGAGCAGGCAACACCGTAAGAAGCGTCGCGCGGAACCTCCGCGCGGCCCTGGTACCCCGCGAGTTGGAAGTAGGTCGAGATTGCGATGAGCACTCGATGAGCACGCGATGAGTACGCCCATGAAGTAGCGACGGTCCGGACGCAACCCGGACCTAAAAGGAGCGAAGTGGCTAAGGTCCGGGTATACGAACTCGCCAAGGAGTTCGGGGTTGAGAGCAAGGTCGTCATGGCCAAGCTCCAAGAACTCGGTGAATTCGTCCGTTCGGCGTCTTCGACCATCGAAGCGCCCGTCGTCCGTAAGTTGACGGACGCCCTCCAGCAGGGCAACGGAGGCGGCAAGTCCGCCCCCGCACGTAAGGCTGCCCCGGCGAAGCCGGGGGCCCCCTCTCCGGCGCAGGCTGCCCGTCCGGCGCCGCCGCGCCCGCCGGCCCCCAAGCCGGCAGCCGCCGAGAAGCCCGCGGCTCCGGCCGCCCCGGCCTCTCCCGGCCCCCGACCCACTCCGGGCCCGAAGCCCGCGCCGCGGCCCGCCCCGGCGTCCCCGGCTCCGACCGCGCCCGAGTTCACGGCACCCCCGGCGGCTCCCGCCGCACCGGCCGCCTCCCAGGGCTCCGGTCCGCGTCCGGGCGCCCCGCGTCCGGCCGGCCAGGCCCGTCCCGGCGCGCCCCGTCCGGGTGGTCCCGGCCAGGGCGGCCAGGGTCGCGGCGAGCGCGGTGACCGTGGCGACCGTGGAGACCGTCCCGGCGCTCCGCGTCCGGGTGGCGGCGCCTCGCGTCCCGGTGCCCGTCCGGCGGGTCCCCGTCCGGGCAACAACCCCTTCACCTCTGGTGGCTCCACCGGCATGGCGCGCCCGCAGGCGCCCCGTCCGGGCGGTGCCCCGCGTCCGGGCGGCCCCGGTGGCCCCGGCGGCGCTCCGCGTCCGCAGGGCCAGGGTCAGGGCGGTCCCCGTCCCCAGGGCGGCGCGGGCGGTCCCCGTCCGCAGGCTCCGGGCGGCTCGCGTCCCAGCCCGGGCGGCATGCCCCGCCCGCAGGGCGGCGGCCCGCGTCCCGGCGGCGGCCCCGGTGGCCCGCGTCCGAACCCCGGCATGATGCCGCAGCGTCCTGCTGCCGGCCCGCGTCCCGGCGGCGGTGGCCCCGGCGGCCGCGGTCCCGGCGGCGGCGGTCGTCCCGGTGGCGGTGGCGGCGGTCGTCCGGGCGGCGGCGGCTTCGCCGGTCGTCCCGGTGGCGGCGGCGGTGGCGGCGGCTTCGCCGGTCGTCCCGGCGGTCCCGGCGGCGGTGGCGGCGGCGGTTTCGCCGGTCGTCCCGGTGGTCCCGGTGGTGGCGGCGGTGGCCGTCCCGGATTCGGCGGTCGTCCCGGCGGTCCCGGTGGCCGTGGTGGCACGCAGGGTGCGTTCGGTCGTCCCGGCGGTCCCGCGCGTCGTGGTCGCAAGTCGAAGCGGCAGAGGCGCCAGGAGTACGAGGCCATGCAGGCCCCGTCGGTCGGCGGCGTGATGCTGCCTCGCGGCAACGGCGAAGCCATTCGCCTGTCGCGCGGTGCCTCCCTCACCGACTTCGCGGAGAAGATCAACGCCAACCCGGCGTCGCTCGTCGCGGTCATGATGAACCTCGGCGAGATGGTCACGGCCACGCAGTCCGTCTCCGACGAGACGCTGCAGCTCCTCGCGGACGAGATGAACTACACGGTTCAGATCGTCAGCCCCGAGGAGGAGGACCGCGAGCTGCTCGAGTCCTTCGACATCGAGTTCGGCGAGGACGAGGGCGACGAGGAGGACCTGGTGGTCCGCCCGCCGGTCGTCACCGTCATGGGTCACGTCGACCACGGCAAGACCCGACTGCTCGACGCCATCCGCAAGACGAACGTCATCGCGGGCGAGGCCGGCGGCATCACCCAGCACATCGGTGCCTACCAGGTCGCGACCGAGGTCAACGACGAAGAGCGCAAGATCACCTTCATCGACACCCCGGGTCACGAGGCGTTCACCGCCATGCGTGCCCGTGGTGCGAAGTCGACCGACATCGCGATCCTGGTCGTCGCGGCCAACGACGGCGTCATGCCGCAGACGGTCGAGGCGCTCAACCACGCCAAGGCGGCCGAGGTCCCGATCGTCGTCGCGGTCAACAAGATCGACGTCGAGGGCGCCGACCCGACCAAGGTGCGCGGTCAGCTGACCGAGTACGGCCTGGTGGCCGAGGAGTACGGCGGCGACACGATGTTCGTCGACATCTCCGCCAAGCAGGGTCTGCACATCGACAGCCTCCTCGAGGCCGTCGTCCTCACCGCCGACGCCTCGCTCGACCTGCGGGCCAACCCGGCCCAGGACGCGCAGGGCATCTCGATCGAGTCCCGTCTCGACCGCGGCCGCGGTGCCGTGGCGACGGTCCTCGTCCAGCGAGGCACCCTGCGGGTCGGCGACACGATGGTCGTGGGCGACGCCTACGGCCGAGTGCGCGCCATGCTCGACGACAACGGCAACAACGTCGCCGAGGCGGGCCCGTCGACGCCGGTCCAGGTCCTGGGTCTGACCAACGTCCCGGGTGCGGGCGACAACTTCCTGGTGGTGGACGAGGACCGTACGGCCCGTCAGATCGCCGAGAAGCGTGCCGCCCGTGAGCGCAACGCCGCGTTCGCCAAGCGCACGCGCCGCGTCTCGCTCGAGGACCTGGACAAGGTGCTCAAGGCCGGCGAGGTCCAGCAGCTCAACCTCATCATCAAGGGTGACGCTTCTGGTTCCGTCGAGGCGCTCGAGTCCTCGCTGCTCCAGCTGGACGTCGGCGAAGAGGTCGACATCCGCGTCCTGCACCGCGGCGTCGGTGCGGTCACGGAGTCGGACATCGACCTGGCCATGGGCTCCGACGCCATCGTGATCGGCTTCAACGTGCGCGCCGCAGGGCGTGCGCAGCAGATGGCCGAGCGCGAGGGCGTGGACGTCCGGTACTACTCGGTCATCTACCAGGCGATCGAGGAGATCGAGGCGGCCCTCAAGGGCATGCTCAAGCCGGAGTACGAAGAGGTCGAGCTCGGTACGGCGGAGATCCGCGAGGTCTTCAAGTCGTCCAAGCTGGGCAACATCGCGGGTGTTCTCATCCGCTCCGGCGAGGTCAAGCGCAACACCAAGGCGCGCCTCGTCCGCGATGGCAAGGTCATCGCGGAGAACCTCAACATCGAGGGTCTGCGTCGCTTCAAGGACGACGTCACCGAGATCCGCGAAGGGTTCGAGGGCGGTATCAACCTCGGCAACTTCAACGACATCAAGGTCGACGACGTCATCGCGACGTACGAGATGCGCGAGAAGCCGCGGGTGTAACAGCCGACGGTCTGTGCTGGCCGGCGGGACTTCGGTTCCGTCGGCCAGCGCGCCGTTTGGCCCTCGGTCCACGGTGCGTAATATCCGTCGATCGGCTCGCCCCTTCGATGTACCGTTCTGATGTCCCTGCCCGATCAGCCGGCGGGGCCATCGATCCCGGGCCGGCGGGTGAACCGGTTGCCTACATGTATGTGGGGACTCTGTCCTTCGACCTGCTCCTCGGTGACGTGCGCTCACTGAAGGAGAAACGCTCTCTCGTCCGTCCGATCGTGGCCGAACTCCAGCGCAAGTACGCGGTGAGCGTGGCGGAGACGGGGCACCAGAACCTCCACCGCAGGGCCGAGATCGGGCTCGCGGTGGTTTCCGGGGACACGGGACACCTCACCGACGTACTGGACCGCTGTGAGCGGCTGGTCGCCGGGCGGCCCGAGGTGGAACTGCTCTCGGTTCGACGCAGACTCCACAGCGACGAAGACTGAAGCAAGCAGCAAGAGAAGTTACTAAGGAGACGGACCAGTGGCCGACAACGCGCGGGCGAAAAGGCTGGCGGACCTCATCCGAGAGGTGGTGGCCCAGAAGCTCCAGCGCGGGATCAAGGACCCGCGGCTCGGCTCGCACGTCACCATCACGGACACCCGCGTCACGGGTGACCTGCGGGAGGCGACCGTCTTCTACACGGTGTACGGCGATGACGAGGAGCGGCAGGCGGCTGCCGCCGGGCTGGAGAGCGCCAAGGGCATCCTCCGGTCGGAGGTCGGACGGGCCGCCGGTGTGAAGTTCACGCCGACCCTCACCTTCGTCGCCGACGCCCTCCCGGACACCGCACGCACCATCGAGGACCTCCTCGACAAGGCGCGCCAGTCCGACGCGAAGGTGCGCGAGGCGTCCGCGGGCGCGAAGTACGCCGGCGAGGCGGACCCGTACCGCAAGCCGGAAGACGACGGCGAGCCGGACAGCGCCGCCGAGACGGACGGCGACACCTCGGAATGACGCAGAAGCACACCACGCCCGACGGCCTTGTCATCGTCGACAAGCCGTCGGGCTTCACTTCGCACGACGTGGTCGCGAAGATGCGCGGTATCGCGCGCACCCGACGCGTCGGGCACGCCGGCACCCTCGACCCGATGGCGACGGGCGTCCTCGTCCTCGGCGTGGAAAAGGCGACCAAGCTCCTCGGTCATCTGGCCCTGACCGAGAAGGAGTACCTCGGCACCGTCCGCCTGGGCCAGACCACGATCACCGACGACGCCGAGGGCGAGATCACGGGGTCCACCGACGCCTCGAAGGTCACCCGCGAGTCCGTCGACGCCGGGATCGCCAAGCTGACCGGCGACATCATGCAGGTGCCGTCCAAGGTCAGCGCCATCAAGATCGACGGTGTGCGCTCCTACAAGCGGGCCAGGGACGGCGAGGAGTTCGAGATTCCGGCCCGGCCCGTCACGGTGTCCTCCTTCAGCGTGTACGACGTGCGGGAAGCCGTCGCCGACGACGGCACCGCGGTCCTCGACCTGGTCGTCTCGGTGGTCTGCTCCTCCGGTACGTACATCCGCGCCCTCGCTCGTGACCTCGGTGCCGATCTCGGCGTCGGCGGCCACCTCACGGCGCTGCGCCGCACCCGGGTCGGGCCGTACAAGCTGGACTCCGCCAGGACGCTGGACCAGTTGCAGCAGGAGCTGACCGTGATGCCGATCGCGGAGGCCGCCACGGCTGCGTTCCCGCGCTGGGACGTGGACGCCAGGCGTGCCCGGCTGCTCCTCAACGGGGTCCGCCTCGACATGCCCGACGAGTACGCCGGTGCCGGTTCCGTCGCCGTCTTCGATCCCGACGGCCGCTTTCTCGCGCTCGTGGAGCAGCACAAGGGCAAGGCGAAGAGCCTCGCCGTCTTCGGCTGAGGCAGCCGCTCAGCGGATGCCTGCCCGTGGAGCGGCGGTCACGGGGTCGCCCTCTGCCCGCCGCTCCACGGTCCCCCCTCGGTTCCCCCACCTCTAGGGTGTATCCAAGGACCCCCGCCTGTTCACCCGTCCGGGCAGGCGCTCGGAGTGAACCGAGGGAGCGGAAGGGGGCGCGTTCGCCACGTGATCTGTCCCGCTGATCACGACACGCCTACCGTCTGAAAAAGGGCACGGGCGCAGGGGCGTACGGGCGCATGGCGGGGAGGTTCGACAATGGCGGGACGGGGCCCGCGGGCGGGTGGCGGCCGTCGGACGCCGGAGGGGACGCGGCACGACGGCGGCCCGCGCGAGCACGACGAGCACGGCGGCGGCCGGAGCGAGAAGGACGCGGGTCGGTCCGGGCGCGACGCCGGCTGGTCCGAGCAGGAGGCCGGCTGGTCCGAGCGGGACTCCGGCACACAGGACGCACGCCGTTGCGAGTCCCGTGACGAAGGTCTGGTCCGTATCCATGATCTGGCCGGCCGGCCCCGGGGCCTCGGCTTCGTGGCCGATCACCGCGGCACCGTCGTCACCAGCCACGAGGCCGTCGACGGCCTGCCCCGACTAGTGCTGCTCGCCGCCGGGGGCGACCGCAGCTGTCTGGTGGCGGCGAGTGCGGTGACATCGTTGCCCGGCCTGGACCTGGCCCTGGTGCGGACGGAAGGGCTGGGTGTGGACCCCTTGCCGGTGACCGTGCGGGAGCGGATCGAGACCGGTGCGTATGTGCGGATCCCGGCCGGTGGCTGGCGGGAGGCGCGGGTGCTGGGCGCGGCTTCCGTGACGTACACGGCGACCGATCGCATCCATCTCCTCGACGAGGCCATGGAGTTGGCGATCGGCACGGCCGGACGGGACGCGCTGCGGCTCGGCGGAGGGGCAGCCGGGGGACCGGTGCTCGACGCCGGGACCGGCGCCGTCGTGGGGGTCCTCGGCACGGCGCTGCAGACCGGTCAGCGCGACGCCGGGTTCGCCGTACCGCTGCTCCCGCCGCCGGACGGCCCGCTGGCCGAGCTGCTCGCCGAGAACGCCGCGACGGTGCCCGCGTACGGCGCCGACCTGAACCTCGCGGGCGTACTGGAACTGACGGCCACCTCGATCGGGCAGGACGGCCCGCCGGGAACGCTGGCGGGGTACGTGGGCCGCGCGGACGCCGGGGGAGCCGTGGCGCCGGTCGAACGGGCCTCGACGGCACGGGAGTTCGACGCCTTCACCGAGAGCAGCGCCTCGGTGCTCGCGCTGGTCGGGCCGCCCGGCAGCGGCCGTACGACGGAACTCGGGGCCCTCGCCGCCCGCCGCAACCGCGGCCCGCGACCGGCCCCCACGCTGTGGCTGCGCGGCGCCGACCTGAAGGAGGACGACGCCTCCGTGGCCGACGCCGCGCGCCGGGCGCTGGCGCGGGCCGCTCGCATCGTGGCGGCGCCGGCCGACCTCACCACCCTGGGCGACACGACCCCGGAGCGACTGGCTCAGCTCGCGCACCGCGCCGGCCGCCCCCTGCTGCTAATCCTGGACGGCCCGGAGGAGATGCCGCCGGTGCTGGCGCACCGCCTCACGGACTGGACCGACGGCACGGCGGAGTGGCTGGGCAGAACCGGTGCGCGGCTGATGGTGGCCTGCCGGGCGGAGTACTGGGAGGGGGCCGGGGCCGAGTTCCCGGAGGAGCTGTTGTACGGCGCCACCGACCCGGCGGCGCGGGAGGAGGCCCGGCGCTTTCCGCCCTGCGTACGGCTCGACGACTTCGTCCCCGGCGAGGCCCGGCAGGCCCGCGCCCGCTACGGCATCCCGGACGGCGCCCTGGCCGACTCCGACGCCCGTCATCCCCTCACCCTCCGCCTCCTCTCCGAGGTGCGCGCCGCCCTCCCCGGCACCCCCACCCCGGACCGGGTCGACCGCGACGACGTCCTCTCCGCGTACCTCGACCTCATGTGCCTGCGCATCGCCGTGCGCCTCGCCGCCGAGAACGGCCTGCGCGGCACCGCCGTACGCCGCCTCGCCGCGAAGGTCTCCGGGCAGGTCCACGAGGCCGCCCGCCGCAGTCTCGGACCGGGCCAGGGAGAGCTGGACCGTGCGTCCTTCGAGGCCGTGTTCCCCTGGGGCCCCGCCCCCGCGCGGCTCGGCGGCGGTACCGGCTGGGCGTCCGCCGTCCTCACCGAGGGCCTCCTCGTCCCCGCCGGCAACGGCTACCGCTTCGCCCACGAGGAACTCGCCGACTGGATCCAGGGCATGCACCTCGACCTCGACGAGGCCCTGCACGCCCTGGTGCACCGCCGTCGCACCCACCCCGGCACCGCGCACCCCCTGCCCGTGCCGCACCATCGCATCGGCCCCGTCGTCCAGGCGCTCCTGCAGCTCGCACGGAACCAGGGCACCCATCAACTCGCCCTTCGAATGGAGGAGTTGACGCACGCCCTGGACGCCGACCGGCACTCCTGGTGGGCCGGCCGGCTCCTCGCCGAGACCCTGCGGAGGGTCCCCGACGCGACGCCATACCAGGACGTGCTGCGCCTTCTCACCGACCGGATCGTGGCCTGGCGCCGGCACCACCGCTCCGTGTCCCGCGAGTTCGGCCCCGACTTCTGGACCGCGCTGCCGCTCCCGGACGACGAGCGCTTCGACCTGCTCCGCCGCCTGGTCCTGGCCGACGGTCCGCCGACCGACGCCGACGAACCCGGCCGCCCCCGGTACCTGGACACCGTCGCAGGGCTCCTCGCCGCCGACCCCACCGCCGTACAGCGCCACCTCACCCGCTGGTTCGACGACGACCGCCCCCTGCCCGCCACCCCGCACGCGACCGTCGCGCACGCGGCCCAGGCCCTGCTGCACACCCACCGCCACGGCGCCCTCGACGAACTCACCGAGAGGCTCGTCGACAGCGCGCACCGCAGGGCCGACGAACTGCTCGCCGTGCTGGCCGAGGAGGAGACGTCCGCCGTGTGCCGGGCCGTCGACCGCTGGGCGCACGACGAACGGCCCGGGCGACGTGTCGCCGCCGTGGCGTACGGACTGCGCGCCGCACCGCACGTCCGCACCGAGGCCGACCGCGAGCTGCTCCGCTACGCCGCCCTGGCCCTGCTCGCCCGCCCCGACGACTGCACCCTGCACGGCGGCGCGCTCGCCCTCCTCGTACGGGATCCACGCACGCGTGCCCGTCATCTCCCGCAGGCACTGGCGCACTTCGCGGCCGCCGACCCGCAATTCCCGGCCAATGCACTGGTCGCGGCCCTGACCACCCACCCCGAACCCGTCCTCGAAGCCTTCCGGGCCCGCCTGCTGCGGCCGGGCGCCGGAGCGGCGCTGCGCACGCTCGCCGATGTCACCACGCCCGCCCTCGCCCGCCGCGTCGCCGACCTCGTCCGGGAGGCGGTTCAGTGGCAGCCGGGGACGGCGGCCGACCTGGCCGCGTATGTCGACCGGCGCCTCGACCAGGGGCCGAGCGCCCGTGCCGTACTGCTCCCGCTGGTCACCGGCCTGCTGGACGGCGGCACGGAACCGGTGCGGGCCGCCCTGGCCGCCGTACTCGCCACCTCCGGAACCATCGAGTCCCGCCCCCTGCGGCGCGAACTCCGTGCGTTCCTCCTCGCCCACGAGCGCGCCCCCGCCGTCCTGGACGCCTTTCTGCACGCCACCGTCCAGGGGGGAGGCGACCGCGCGGACGACGACCTGCGCGGCCTCGTCCACCACACCGGCCTGCTGCTGGTGCGCACCCCGGACGGCGCGGCCCGCTTCGACCGCGGCCTGGTCGACCTCGGCCGTCACGTCCCCGGCTTCGCCACGCGGTTCGCCGGCTGGCTGACCGACACTCCGCAGGAATGGTCGGCCGTGGTGGGTCCGAGCACCCGCCGGATGATCGAGAACCTGGCCGGTGTACGAGTTCCCGCCTGACCACTTCCCGTCTGACCACGGCTTCCTTACGTGCACCCGGTCACAGCGCCCATGCCGATGCGGGCCGGGGGCGCCCGGCATGGCACCCTTAGACCTGCGTAAGAGCGTATGAGCAAAGACGGACACGGGTTCGACGAGTTTGCGACAAGGAGCAGGCACAGTGCAGCGCTGGCGTGGCTTGGAGGACATTCCCCAGGACTGGGGGCGCAGCGTCGTCACCATCGGCTCGTACGACGGAGTCCACCGCGGGCACCAGCTGATCATCCGGCATGCCGTGGACCGCGCCCGTGAGCTGGGTGTTCCCGCCGTTGTGGTCACCTTCGACCCGCACCCCAGCGAGGTCGTCCGCCCCGGCAGCCATCCGCCCCTGCTCGCCCCGCACCACCGCCGCGCCGACCTCATGGCCGAGCTCGGTGTGGACGCGGTGCTGATCCTCCCCTTCACCACCGAGTTCTCGAAGCTGTCGCCGGCCGACTTCGTCGTCAAGGCCCTGGTGGACAAGCTGCACGCCAAGGCGGTCGTCGAGGGCCCGAACTTCCGCTTCGGACACCGCGCGGCGGGCAATGTCGAGTTCCTCGCCGAGCAGGGCAAGATCTACGACTTCGAGGTCGAGGTCGTCGACCTGCACGTCACCGGCGAGGCGGGCGGCGGCGAGCCCTTCTCCTCCACGCTGACCCGGCGCCTGGTCGCCGAGGGTGACGTCGAGGGCGCCGCGGAGATCCTGGGCCGCCCGCACCGCGTGGAGGGCGTCGTCGTACGGGGCGCTCAGCGAGGGCGTGAGCTCGGCTTCCCCACGGCCAACGTCGAGACCCTGCCGCACACCGCCATCCCCGCCGACGGCGTCTACGCCGGCTGGCTGCACGCCCAGGGTGAGGTGATGCCGGCCGCGATCTCGGTCGGCACGAACCCGCAGTTCGACGGCACGGAGCGGACGGTGGAGGCGTACGCCATCGATCGCGTCGGGCTCGATCTGTACGGGCTGCATGTGGCCGTCGACTTCCTCGCCTACGTGCGCGGACAGCAGAAGTTCGACTCGCTGGACGAGCTGCTCAAGGCGATGGCGCAGGACGTGCAGCAGTGCCGGGAGCTGATCGAGAACGCGGGCTGAGCCGTACGACGACGGAGGGCCGGCACCTTGATGGTGCCGGCCCTTCCTCTTGTCGGACGTCCGCTACTGCTGAGTCCAGCCGGGCGGTACGGCGCCCTGCTGGCCCTGCTGCGGGTCCTGCGGGGGCGCCTGTTGCTGCCAGCCCTGGCCCGGTGCGGGCTGCTGCGGGGCCTGCTGCCCCCAGCCCTGGCCCGGCTGCGGGCTGCCGCCGGGCTGGGCGTAGGGCTGTTGGGGCGGCTGCTGCGGCTGCTGTTGCGGGGCCGGGTATCCCTGCTGCGGCTGCTGCTGGTCCGGGTAACCCTGCTGGGGCTGCTGCTGGTACTGCATGTTCGGGTTGCCGAAGCCCTGCTGGGTACGGGCGATGTCCTCGGCGATGAGGGCGGCGAGGTCGAAGTAGGCCTCGCGGGTCTTGGGCCGCATCATCTCGAGGTCCACCTCGGCGCCCGCCGAGAGGTGCTCGTCGAACGGGATCACGACGACACCGCGGCAGCGGGTCTCGAAGTGCGCCACGATGTCCTCGACCTTGATCATCTTGCCCGTCTCGCGGACACCGGAGATCACGGTGACCGACCGCTGGACGAGATCGGCGAAGCCGTTCGCCGACAGCCAGTCGAGCGTCGTGGAGGCGCTGCTCGCACCGTCCACCGACGGGGTGGAGATGATGATCAGCTGGTCGGCGAGGTCCAGCACTCCGCGCATCGCGCTGTAGAGCAGACCGGTGCCCGAGTCCGTGAGGATGATCGGGTACTGGCGGCCCAGCACGTCGAGGGCGCTGCGGTAGTCCTGGTCGTTGAACGTGGTGGAGACGGCCGGGTCCACGTCGTTGGCGATGATCTCCAGGCCCGAGGGCGCCTGTGAGGTGAAGCGGCGGATGTCCATGTAGCTGTTCAGCTGCGGGATCGCCTGCACCAGGTCGCGGATGGTCGCGCCGGTCTCGCGCCGCACCCGTCGGCCGAGGGTGCCGGCGTCCGGGTTGGCGTCGATCGCCAGGATCTTGTCCTGCCGCTCGGTGGCGAGGGTCGCGCCCAGCGACATGGTCGTCGTGGTCTTGCCGACGCCGCCCTTGAGGCTGATGACCGCGATCCGGTAGCAGGACATCACCGGTGTACGGATCAGACCCAGCTTCCGCTCGCGCTCCGCCTGCTCCTTCTTGGCGCCGAGCTTGAAGCGCGACGGGCCCTGGTTGTTCTTGCGGGCCTTCGGCTGATTGCGCAGCAGCCGGTCCGAGGACAGCTCCACGGCGGCGTTGTAGCCGAGCGGGGTGCCGGGCGCGGCTTGCTGCTGCTGGGGAGCACCGGGGCCGGCCTGCGGGCCGGGCGGGGCGCTCCAGCCCTGGTTGCCGTAGGCGGCGGGGTTCTGCTGGGCCGGGTTCTGCTGTTGCGGGGGCTGCTGCTGAGCATGCGGCTGCGGCTGGGCCTGAGGCTGCTGCTGAGGTGCCGGCTGCTGGGGCTGGCCGGGCTGCTGCGGGTAGCCGTAACCGGGCTGTGGCTGCTGCGGCTGCTGGGGCGGGTAGCCGTAGCCGGGCTGAGGCTGAGGCTGCTGTTGCGGGTAGCCGTAGCCGTCGGGCTGGGGCTGCTGGGGGTGGCCGGGCTGTGGCTGAGGCTGCGCGGGCTGCGGCTGGCCCGGGTGTTGCTGGGGCTGGGGCTGCGCGTGCTGCTGTGCCTGCTGGGGGTAGCCGTATCCGGGGGCCTGCGGCTGTGCGGGCGGCTGCGGGTGGCCGGGCTGTTGTGCCGCCTGGCGCGGGTCGACCGGCGCGGGCTGTCCGGCCTGCGCGGGGTAACCGGGCTGCGGCTGGGCCGGGCCGAACGCGCCCTGCGCCGGGGCCTGGTGGGCGGGCTGGCCGGTGTGGCCGGCCTGGTCGGGGTGCGGCTGGGCCTGAGGGTAGCCGTAACCGGGGGCCTGACCGGCGGCAGCTGCTGCGGCAGCGGCCGCGGCCTGCGGGTCCGGGTGCCCTGTCTGCTGCGGCGCCCCCTGATGGGGGTGCGCGGGCGTGAAGCCCTGGGGCAGCGGCGGGAGTGCCGGGTTGGCCTGCGGCGGCGGGGGCACCTGGCCCGTGGGCTGCTGGGCCTGGGGCTGCTCGGGGGCATGGCCGGCCGGATGAGCCTGCGGCTGGGCCTGCGCCGCGGGCGGGGTCGTTGGTGCGGCCGGGGTCGGGGCTGCGTGTGCCTCCGGCTCCGCGTCGGGCGTCGCCGGTGCGCCCTCGGCGCCGGGCTGCGCGGGGGAGTCGTTGTCGGCCTGGACGGGCGCCGGTTCGTCGCCTTCCGGGGCGGTCGCGGAGCCGGTGGCGTCACCCGGCTCGGTCTGGTCGCCGCCCTCCGCTTCCGGCTCGTCGTCGACGTCACCGAACAGCCGTGCCGCCTCCGCGTCGGCGGCGGCGTGGTTGAGCTCGACCTCCGGCTCCGCCACCGGCTGTGCGGGGGCGGGCGGTTCGGGGGCGGGCGCTGCCGGGACACCGGCCGCCGGGGTTGCCGTGGGAGCGGGGGCGGCGGCCTGCGCGTCGTCGTCGACCGGACGCAGCACCGGGAAGCCGGGCGCGGCGGGCGCGGCCGACGGCGGCTGGGCAGGCGCGACGGGAGCGGCGGGCGGCGGAGCGGCAGCGGCGGGCGGCTGGGCAGGCGTGTGCTGCTGGGGCGCGGCGAAGCCGCCGGACGTGTCCTGGCTCGGCTGAGGCATGCCGAAACCGCCGGACGTGTCCTGACCGGGCTGAGGCACGCCGAAGCCACCCGAGGTGTCCTGGCCCGGCTGCTGCGGAACATCGGCTCCCGGCTGCTGCGGGTAGCCGTACCCGCCGGCTGCCGGCGCGGACTGCTGCTGCGGATAGCCGTATCCGTCGGCCGGCGCCCCGGACTGCTGCTGCGGGAAGCCGTAGCCACCCGTGGCGGGGCCCTGCTGGGGCGCGGGCGTGCCCTGGGCCGGGGTGTGCTGAGCCGGCTGCTGCGGGGGCACGCCGGGCGTCTGGGGCTGCGCCGGTGCGGGAGTCTGCGGCGCGGGACGCTGGGACGCGGGAACGCCGGGCGGCCCGGTGGGCGCTCCGATCGGTGGTCCGCTCGGCGGTGGTGGCGAGGTACCGGGTTCCTGCTGCCCGCCTCCTGGCGAGCCACCCTGCGTGCTTTGGGCGTACCAGGCGGGAGGTGTGTAGACGATTTCGAACTCGCCGGTGAGATCCACGTCGTGATCGTCCCCGTCCGAGGAAGGGCTCCCGCCGTTGTACTCGGACCGATCCCTGTTCACTGCTTGCCTCCTGGTCAGCCACTGCTGCTGAGCTTGGTCGTCGTCGCGGCCGGGCGGACCGAGTGGCTAGTCCCACGCGACTGCGATCGTCACCGCACCACCAGAAGCCTAATCACTCGCATGGCGGGACGGAAAAGCCCCCATGGGCGCGGACGCTATAGCCCCGGGTGCGTGGACGGAAGAGCCTCATGGTTGTGGGCGGAACGCCCCCTGGGCGCGGCCCTGTTCAGGCTCCGCGCCAGGACGACGACACGTCAGTCCATACGGCGGGCCACGCCGAGCAGGCCCGTCTCCGCATCGGTGGGGTCGGTCATGACGAACTTCTGGTGCTTGCGGGTGCACCACAGGGCGACCCCGTCG
The DNA here is from genome assembly GCF_042795335.1 of Streptomyces sp. NPDC056479. Classification (NCBI taxonomy): domain Bacteria; kingdom Bacillati; phylum Actinomycetota; class Actinomycetes; order Kitasatosporales; family Streptomycetaceae; genus Streptomyces; species Streptomyces sp. NPDC056479. Next base: position 524,422 of record NZ_JBHTRZ010000007.1, read on the forward strand.
TGCAGGGTCGGCAGGTGCTGGAGCTGGTCCTCGGGGATGCCCAGCGTGTCCCGTACGGCCTCGGTCTCGTAGGGCGAAATGCGCTGGATTCCCACCAGATGGGCCTGCGCGAGCCAGCGCGGAGCGTGCTCACTGACGAAGGGCAGCACCGTCACGACGGACTGCCACGGCACCGACGTCACACGACCGCGCGGCGGACGGATACCGCAGTCGCGGAACAGCACGACCGGGCTCGACACGGACGGACCCTGCGCGGGCACACGGCCCACCGGGTAGACCGTCACACACTGCTGGCCGCCACCCGCCGCCTGGGCCAGCTGCTGCCAGGCCTGCGGACGACCGGTCTCGACGCCCACGCGCGCTCCCGTCGCGGCGGCGCGCAGCGCCAGCACCTGGGCGAGCCAGAGGCCGCCCACGAGCACGACGTCGAAGGGAGTGGGACGGGCCAGCCCCAGCACCGCCGGCTGCGACTCCGGGTCGGTGCCGATGATCACGCCGTCGTCACCGAGCGGCATGCTGATCGCCGCGAGCTCGTCGGCGGTGACGACATGGCGGTTGCGGCGCGGACCGCGCAGCCCGAACCCCGGGCTGAAGATGCGGCGTTGCTGCTGCGGTGCATCCGGCTGCCGGATGATCGGGATCAGACCGGTGTCGGTGGGCGAGGCCACGTGCGCGGGCGTGCGTGCGGGGTTACGGCCCTGCTGTCCCGGGGGCATCGTCTGGGCGGGCTGGGACATCAGTACGTACCTCCGAGCGGCAGAGTGGCGAGAGCGCCGGGGACCTGCTCGCGGTCGAGACGGACCAGGCCGACCTTCGAGGCACTCGCGGCCCGCTCCAACTCACGCCCCACCTGGCCGAGTTCGCTGTCGCCGCGAGCGGTGACGCGGATGTGCCCGGTGAGTGCGACACCCCGGTTCCCGGCCTTGCTCAGGGTCATGCTGAACGTCGTGGCGAGCACCGGCAGCGAGGTGAACCGCGTGACCAGCTCCGGCAGCGCCGCACCGCCGCTGCCCAACTGCGGCCAGCGGGACACCCAGTACGTCGTGTGCCACCGGTCGTCGACCCGCCAGGTCCGCACCGCCTCGACCGTACGGCGCTGGGTCCGCCCGTCCTGCCCGTGCTGGGCATTGGCGCGCGGGTTGAGGCAGCTGGAGGTCGCGAGGGCCTGCACGAGCTCGGTCTCGTCCAGCAGGGTCGCCTTGAAACCGGCACCTGCCAGCCGGCTCGCCAACTGGTCGGCCACGCGCAGCAATGCGCGCTGCGCGCCCGGCACGCCGTCGCCACGGGCCTGGACGGCCTCCGGGCACAGCTCCGGGTCGAGCTTGAGGGCGACCCAGGTGAGCCGCAGCGCGGGAGAACCGGCCTGCGTCTGCAGGGGGCCGTAGGACCGCGCGGCCAGCGACTGCTGCGGCAGGTGCGGCGCGGGCGCCGGCTGGGTGTGCTGCACGACCTGGGCGGAGGCGAGCCGGATCCCGTCGACCTCGAGGGCCTCCTGGACCAGACGGAGCGGCAACTGCCGCCCGGCGGCCGCGGGGCGCAGCGGCTGGTCGCCCGGCTGGACGAAGAGGACGGCGGTCAGGAAGGTGCCGTCGCCGATCATGCCGACCGAGCGGTCGTCACGGGAGACGAAGGAAGACGTCCGCAGCGCGGGGTCGCACTCCACGACCGGGACCAGCATCGCGTCGGTGCCGGGCGGGACGGGCGTCTTGGCGTCGCGTCGTCGCTGCCTCAGGGCGCGCGTCGTCTCGTACCACTCGGGCAGCGGGCGCCGTCCGCGGCGCAGGACCGCCAGGAGCAGCAGCAGCGCCGCCACGGCGCCGGCCGGGGCCAGCAGCCAGGAGGTGTCGGCGGCCCAGGCGCCCACCATGACCGCGGCCGCCAGTTCCACCAGGATGAGCTGTTGCAATCGCACCGGGCCCAGACCGCCCGGACGGGGCAGTGTGCGCGGCGACGCGGCGGCGGGGGCTGCCGGAGTGGCCGACGTACGTCTGCCGTTCGGATCTCCCTGTTGCTGCTGTGCGCGGCGTCCGCGCCGGGTGCTCGTAGCGCTGGTCATCCCCCGGGACATCCCTTTCGCGAAGTAGTGGCCGTTCGCCGGGCCCACATCGTCAATGCGAGTGGCTCACGGTACCCGCTGCGGAACGCGAGGCGACACAGGGGACACCGAAACCCCAGGTGGCCAGCCTTTCATGGACCGGACCCGCATGGTGGAGCGCTGTCGTGAAGCTCTGTGAAGATGCGGGGGCGGCCGCGCACCTGATGAATCGTCGCCGCGCGGCGCAGGGCATAGTAGGTGCCTGTGTGGCCGGTGCCGCCTGCGAAACACGGCGGCCGAAGCGGCCTTTGAGCACGGTCGAGTCATCACAAAAGCGATCGAGTACCGCAACACCCGTCATCGGGTGCGGCAACACGATCGAGCATCACAAACGGGAGAAACGGGGACCATGGCAAAGCAGCGTCGGGATGAGCTGGCCGCCTACACCTTCGCTCGCAAGCGCACCGTCGCGGCGTTCCTGGCGCCGTCGCCGGGCGGCTCCGAAGAAGGCGCGCCGCGTCCGGTCCGTACGGTGATGCCCAGCCTGGTGGTCGGTGTCGTGCTGGTGATCGGCTTCATCGCGTGGGGCGTCATCAAGCCCACCGCGCCCAAGGGCTGGGACACGCCGGGCGAGTACATCATCGTCGACAGCGACTCCACGACGCGCTACGTGGTCCTCGACCCGGACCCGAAGGACAGCAAGGTGGAGAAGGTCCTCCACCCGGTCCTCAACTACGCCTCCGCGAAGCTGCTGCTCGACAAGGGCAAGGGCAGCGTGCTCGAGGTCCCCGGCAAGGAGATCGACAAGAGCGGCATCCGCCACGGCGCGACGATCGGCATTCCCTACGCCCCCGACCGGCTGCCCTCCAAGGAGGACGCGGAGAAGGCCAAGACCTGGGCGGTGTGCGAACGCCCGGCCCCGGGCGAGAAGGGCGCCATCGACCGGGCCGTCTTCGTCTTCGACGCGGACGACGCCAAGTCGCTCGGTAACTCGGGGAAGGTCGACCCGCGCGAGGCCCTGTACGTCGAGGACACCAAGACCGAGCTGGAGTACCTGGTCGACGGTGAGGGGAACCGCTTCCTGCTGGGCGGCAAGGAGGGTCTCGAACCCACCGCCATGGAGCAGCTGCGCTCCGCCGTCATCGGCAGCAGCGCCACGGCCGAGCCGCAGCCGGTGAGCCAGGAGTGGCTCAACACCCTCAACGACGGCGGGGACATCACCTTCCCGACGGTTCCGTCCGACGGCGATCCCACCTCGGTCCAGGGCCTGCCCGCCGAGGCGGGCACGGTCGGCCAGGTGCTCAGGGCACGGGACGCGCAGAGCGAGCAGTTCTACGTCGTCCTCAAGGACGAGGTCGCCGCCATCTCGCCCTTCGTCGCCAACCTGCTGGTCGCCCGCGACGAGGCCGGCGCCATCAAGGTCCCCACCCGGGACATCATCGAGGCCAACAACGGCCGGGCGGACCGCTTCTACGCGGACAAGGGCTGGCCGGAGTACGTTCCCCGGCAGGCCAACGGCGCGGACGCGGCGACCGGCCAGGCCCGTAGCACCTCGTGCAGCGTCTACAAGGGCGGCTTCGGCGCGGACAGGAAGCCGGAGCTGGCGGCCTGGGCGGGGACGAACTACCCCAAGAAGGTCATCACCGACTCGCTGAGCGCCTATGTGTCCTCCGGCTCGGGCCTCCTCTTCCAGGAGCTCACCGGTTCGGCCGGAGGCGGCGGCGCGGTGTACCTGCTGACCGACACGGGCCTGCGGTACTCGCTGCCGGCGACCAATGACAGCGAGGCGGAGAGCGGCTCCGGTTCGTCGTCCTCTGAGGGCGACTCGTCGCAGGGCGAGGCGAGCGAGACGGACAAGGCGCGTACGCGACTCGGCTACGAGGACCTGACCAACCGGGCGATCGTGCCGCAAACGTGGGCAACCTTCATCCCGAAGGGCCCGACGCTGGACACCACGAGCGCGTCGCAGCCGCAGAGCCAGTGACGTTGCGCTGCCCGCCGGTCGACGGAACGACAGATCGCGGCGCCAACGGCCGGTGGGCAAAGGGCACTTGAGTAAGACGGCGCACGCGTCACAGGTTCATCGCCCAAGTGTGTGAGCCGTGTAACTGATTGGCCTTGCCTGTGGTTGAGTGACAGGCTGACGATAGAGTGTTTGCAGCGCTCAAGCGTGCGAAGAACCTCCGGGCACCGGAACAGGTATCCCGGATCAACGACGACATGGGGGAAGGTTCAACATGGCCGGCCAGTTCCGGGTAACAGAGGACGAACTCACCAAGCTCTCCGGTGACATCAGCACCGCGAACGGTCAGCTGCAGGGCGAGATCCGCCGCCTCAACGGAGTGATCGACCAGATCGCCGGCGGCTGGAAGGGCCAGGCGGCCCAGTCCTACCGCCAGCTGCAGGACCGTTGGAACGCCGACGCGAAGCGGATGAGCGACATCCTCAACGACATCAAGGAAGCCGTGGACTCCACGCGGAGCAACTACTCCGCGTCGGAAGAGCAGCAGAACTCCGAGATCAGCAAGATCATGTCCGACTTCGGCTGATCGAGCCGAGCGGAATCCGGCTGCTCCAGCCGATCCGGGACGACCATGCCTCCCTGACGGGGCGCGTCGACCCAGCCGATCTCCACAGACTTCCAACCAAGCTTCCTGAAAGGGAATGACGATGTCGATTCTCGTCAATTACGCCACCATCACCAACGCGTCCACGGACGTGAAGTCGACCGCCGGCCGCATCAAGCAGCAGCTCGACGACCTCGAGGCCGCCGTCAAGCGCGTCGCCAACTCCTGGGAGGGCGAGGCGCAGGAGGGCTACCAGCGCAAGCAGCGCGAGTGGGACCAGACCGCCGCTGACCTGCACGCCACCCTGCTGAAGATCTCCACGGCGCTGCAGAACGCCGCCGAGAACTACCAGTCCACCGAGAAGAGCAACGCCTCGACCTGGGGCTGAGCCCGGCGGCGACCCGAGGGACTTGAGATGAAGGGAATCGGCCCAGCGGACGCCACGGCGACCGCTGGGCCGACCTCTGCTTCGGGGTCGTACACAAACTCCGCGGGAGTGCACACGGCAAGTCCCGCAAACATTCACACTCACCGCCACACGCGTGACATCTACATGACTCAGCTTCGAAGGAAGCAAGGAAACCCTGGGGGCCTGAACATGAGGGGCCTGAACGTGAAGGGCCTGAACGTGAAGGACCGAACAGCCCGTTCGCGTAGCCGCACCGGCCGCAACAGTGGAACCCGCGCACTGCAGCGGGTTTTCGGCGTGCTTGCGGTGACCGGGGTCTGCCTTGCGTCGACACCGCCCGCGTGCGCGGCACCGACGGACACGACGACGCCCACCCGCCTGACGGACTCCTCCGCTTCGGGCGGCAACCCGGACTTCGGCCTGTCGGCCAGCACGGAGTGCGTCTTCGGCGGTGACGTGATCAAGTCCACGCCCTGGTCGCTCCAGCGGATCCTCTTGGACCAGCTGTGGGCGCAGGCGACGGGCAAGGGCGTCAAGGTCGCCGTGATCGACACGGGCGTCGACGCATCCAACCGGCAGCTGAGCAGCGCGGTGTCGGGCGGCAAGACCTTCGTCGACGGCCCCGCCACACGTGACCTCGAAGGCCACGGAACGAGGGTGGCGGGCATCATCGCCGCCCGCCCGTTGAAGGGCACGGGCTTCGTGGGCATCGCGAAGGACGCCACGATCCTCTCCTACCGCTACACGGGCGGGGAGGAGAAGCAGGGCAACTCGGGGACGATGACCGAGGCGATCAAGGCCGCGGTCGCCGCGGGCGCGAAGATCATCAACATCTCGTCGGACACCGCGAACCGGAAGGACAACGGGCCCCTGCGGGATGCCGTAGCGGCCGCCGTGGCCTCGGGCGCCCTCATCATCGCGGCCGCCGGCAACGACGGAGCCGACGGCAAGTCCGCGGACACCTACCCGGCCTCGTACCCCGGCGTCCTGGCGGTTGCGGCCTCCGACCGCAACGACGAACGCGCCTTCTTCTCACAGTCGGGCGACTTCGTGGACGTGGCGGCACCGGGCGTCGGCATGGTCTCGACGGTCCCGAAGGACGGCCAGTGCACGGCCGACGGCACGAGCTTCGCGGCGCCGTACGTCGCCGGGGTCGCGGCCCTCCTGAAGGACAAGAACCCGGACTGGACCGCGGCCCAGATCGCCACCCGCATCGAGGAAACGGCCCAGCGGCCGGGCCGGGGCCCGAACCGATACATCGGCTGGGGCGTCGTCGACCCGGTCGCCGCGTTGTCGGACGGCTCGACACCGGGTACCACTCCTACGCCGGATCCGCCCGTTGCGGCTGGGGCGGGCGGGGTGGTGCCCATGGCTGTGACGATGGGCGAGACCGAGGCGGAACGTGAGCGCCGGGTCGCGATTTACGTACTGGGTACGGGACTTGCGCTTGCTCTCGTGGTTGCGGGGAGCGGGGTGGCTGTGCGGGACTGGCGTGGTCGGCGGGTTGCAGAGTCCGGTCGGGCCGGGCGGTCCGGGCGGTCCGGTTAGCCCGGGGTGATGACGGCAATGACGGCGATGATGTGGCGCGGGCACCGAGTGGGTGCTGACAACTTGAGAAACAGGGGAGAGGACAACGGGGTATGAGTAACGGAATGCGGGTTGATCTGAGCCAGCTGGATGACGTCATCCGCAAGCTCAACGGCCTTCTGTCGGACATGGACAAGGCCAACACGAAGGCCAAGTACGAGACGGACATCCCGAGTACCGCCTTCGGCAGCATGAAGTTTCTGGAGTCCAACGAGCTTCACAGCGCGCATCAGGACCAGAAGACGAGGATCGAAAAGATCATCAAGGATCTTCACCAGCTGATCGATGATTTCGGTAAGAGCACCTCGAAGGTCAGGGACAAGTACAGCAACCAGGAGCAGGCGAATGCGCAAGGTGTGAGTGCTGCTCCGGGCTCAGCCAACTAAGCCGTTCAGCGACTGGTCACTGACAGAGGGGACGTTTCAACCATGGCCTACGGTGGCTACTACCAGAGCCCTGAGTACTACGAGGCTCAGGAAAAGGCACGACAGCAGCGGATCGACGACAAGCACGACGAGAAGCTCGATTCGCTTCCCAACGGAGGCATGGGGGGCCCGAATCGCGCCAATCTCGACACGCCCTTCATGCAGATGAGCATCCCTGACCTGCGCGCCATGATCCTGGACGCGGATCCCGGCAGGATCTACGAGGTCAGCCAGCACTGGAAGTCGATCCACAACATCCTGTCCGGCGGCGACGGCGACGGCAAGAACGGCGCTGTGGACTCGGTATCGGCGAAGGACAGCGTTGCGGGCATGATGCAGAGTGCCGTGGAGAACGTCCTCGAGCACTGGGAGGGCGACGCGGCCGAGGCCTTCCGCAAGAAGGCCAACGAGATCATGCAGAACGTCCGCAACGGGGCTGCGTGGGCCAACCACTACGGCGAAGCCATGCACGGCGTCCAGAACGACCTGCGGAACTCGATCTCCAAGATGCGCGAGGTCGAAGAGCCCGGTTTCTGGGACAAGGCCTGGGACAAGATGTGGGACGACGAGCGCAGCGACCAGCAGCTCCTGGACGACATCAACAAGGGTGTGAGCACTGACGCCGCGCGCCAGGCGAATGCCGACTCTCTGTCTGCGGGGAAGGAAGCGCAGCTGCAGGGGGTGGCGATCATGGAGCAGTTGGCGGTCAATTACAAGGCTTATGCGCGCAATGGGCGAGTTGACGAGAGTAAGACGGATCCCTTCTCGCCACCGAGCCCTCAAACACCCATGCCCACCCCCGTCTCCATGCCCTCTTCTGGCAGTACGGGTCCAGGCATGGGAAGCGGCACCGCCAAACCGTGGAGCGCAGGCCCAACTACTAGCGTCAAGCCAGCCCCGACAGTACCCCGCGACGCTGGTATCACGGGGGGATCACAGCTCCCGACAGCGAAGACGAAGATCGACAGCATCTCGCCCGGCCTGTCAGGGACAGGTCCTGTCACAGGCACTGGCGGAGGTTTCGGCGGCGGCGGTGGCGGCATCGGCACTGGTGGAGCTCAGGGCCCCGGCATCGTGGCTGCTGGCGGAGGCCCTGGCCTCGCTGGCGGTGCGGCCGCACGTGGTGGTATCGGAGCCGCAGGCGGTCGCGGTGGCGTGGCCGGCGGCGGTGCGGCAGGCCGTGGCACCGGTGGACGAGCCGGTATGGGCGGCATGGGTGGTGGTGCCGGAGCGGGCGCAGCTGGCCGAGGTGGGGCTGGCGCCGGCGGCCGCGGAGCCCTGGCGAAGTCTCGTGGCGGTGTGGTCGGTGCGGCCAAGGGTGTCGCCGGCAAGGGTGCTGGCGGCGGTGCGGGCCTGCACGGCAGCCGTGGTGGAACGCAGCGCGGCGCCATGGCGGGCGGCGGAGCCGGCGGTATGGGCGGCCGCAACGGGCGTCGGTCGGAGGACGAGAACAGCCGGGGCGACCGTCCCGACTACCTGGTCGAGGACGAAGAGACCTGGATCTCGGAAGAGGACCGCAACCGGAACGTACCGCGGACCATCGAGTAAGTACGTCAATGGGCCGGACGGGGAGTCGTCCGCCCACCTATGAAGGCTGGTGCACCCAGTCATGGTTGAGTGAGGAGCAGGGAATTGCGTTTGAAGCGAGTCTCGTCCACGACTGGCGTCGTGGCTTTGACGGGAGCCTTGCTCCTCACTTCGGCGCCAATGGCGTCGGCCGATCAAGTGCGAGATGCTCAGTGGCCCCTGACCGTGTATGACGCAGAAAAAGTATGGAAGACATCACAAGGGGCTGGAGTCACCGTTGCTGTCATCGACTCAGGGGTCGATGCCAGTCATCCAGATCTAACTGGACAGGTGCTTGCAGGTAAAGATTTCACCAGCGCAGGCGACCCTCACAAAGATGATGACGGACACGGTACGGGTATGGCTAGCCTGATCGCTGGTCATGGCCATGGAATGAATAATTCTTCCGGCGTTATGGGACTTGCGCCAAAAGCTAAGATCCTGCCAGTTCGAACTGGCCAAAATGGGGACAAGCTAGTCACGGAAGATTGGGTTGCTGGAGTCCGCTACGCGACGGATCAGGGTGCGAAGGTAATTAACCTGTCGCTAAATGACTCGACGGCTTATCCTGGCTCAAAGGCCGCCAAAGCTATCGCGTACGCACAGTCCAAAGATGTTGTCGTTGTGGCAGGTGCAGGCAACGACGCAGGTAACGTCAACTATCCGGCTGCTCTCCCCGGTGTTGTGGCTGTCTCCGCGGTGGATCAAGGGCTCAACTTCTGGACTAAATCAAACACCGGAAACGTCACTGTCGCGGCGCCCGGAGTGGAAACCCCTCAGGCCGACCCGACTAGTAGCAGTGGTTACGTGGTGGCAAATGGTACTTCTGGATCAACTGCCTATGTATCAGCCATCGTCGCACTCCTCCGCTCCAAGTACCCTGATCTAACCGCAGGTCAGATCATCAACCGCCTCATCAAGTCAGCTTCCTTCCTCCAGAATGAGGGCAAGACAGCGCCCGACAAGGAACTCGGCTACGGAATCGCCCGCCCTGGTACGGCAATGACGATGAACATTCCCAAGGGCCCCAAGGGAAACCCTCTAATCAAGGGCTCGTCGTCCACCTCCACGAATTCAGCCGCGGGCTCGGACGACAACGACAGCACAAGCCAGGCGGCCAAGAAAAAGAAGAAGTCCTCCTCGGGCAGTCTGCTCCTCATCGTCGGCATCGCAGCCGCAGTGCTGGTAATCGGCGGCATCCTCTTCGCGGTACTCCGCAGCCGCCGCAACGGAGGAAACGGCGGCCCCGGCTCCGGCGGCGGAACTCCGGCTCACGGCACGGGCTACCCGCCTCAGCCCCCGACGGGCTACCAGCAGTACCCCAACACGGCTCCCAACCAGGGGTACCCCGCCCCTCCCGGCCAGTCCCCGCAGCACCCGAACCCCTACGCTCAACAGCCCCCGCATCAAGGGCAGTAGGTGGGCGGTTCTCTTCCTCGCCTGCGGTAATTCCAGGGTGACGACTTCGCAGTCCCCTTGAAGAACGGCACCAGCAAGGCGAGCAGATCGGAGACGCTGTGGACCCGGAACTAGCGGACCTAAATTCCCAAACCGCTGCCGACGAGATGGCTTCGCGCACGGCGAACTTTTTGACCACCTTCTTGCTCGGGCTCGCGGTCATCGCCCCTTTGCTGCTCCTGGTGATGTCAATCATGTCCGGGAAGTTCTTGTGGCTGACGGTGCTCGATCTGATCGGCACCTACACAGGTCTCTTGATCATGTTGCGCGGATATCGCGATGACAATCGCGCTCTGAAACGGTGGGGGGCGAGCACTCACGCAGTGACCCTGCTGCTCTGCCTTGTCGTACTCGCGATTCTGCAGTGATAGCGCCATCGCAGAAACGCCTCTATCGATATGCCCTCACGGGAACCGGCGCCTGGCGCAGGCGTCTGTGACGCGGTGAGTGCACCCCAGAGCTCTTCGCATCGCCCAGTACTGGCAGTTCTGACCGGGGGAAAGGGGCGGGGCCACAATGCAGTAGCACTTGCTGGGTCTTGCACTGAGGTACGCAGGGCATGGCACCTGAGCGTGCCCGGCCGAATCGAGTTGGCCGACGAGACACCCCAACAACTACATCGCAACGAGCCAGGATTCGAGAAGGGACTCTCCTCAATGGGCGCCATTATTCTTGTCTTCGGCGTCGTCGGCATCGGAGCCGTGATTGCCGCAGTCGTCGTCTTCTCCCTGATCAGGAGCCGCCGCCACTCGAGGACGGGCCCGGTCGGCTCTGGCACGGCAGCGAACCCTCACTTTGGCTATCCGCCGAGTCAACCGATGCACTTGCCTGCCCAGCAGCCGTACTCGCCCAATCCTTATCAGGGACACACCGCTCCTTCCGGACAACCGCCTCAGTACCCCAGTCCCTATGCGCAAGAACCTCCGCGCCAAGGCCAGTAGGCTGATCGAGGCCCGCCAGGGCGAGGACGACGCCGCAGCACACCCCGCCGAATATGCGTGGCATCAGCCGCCGGCCAAGATGAACTGAGAAGGAATTCTCCTCAGGTCCTCGTCGTCTTGGTGTCATCGGCCTGCTTGCCAGGAACCGCGCTGCCGAGCCTGCTGCGTGGCTTCCGCGAACGTGGATGCCACCCTAGGCAGTGTGATCGGTGGGGCGACGGCCAGGTCGGCATACCCCAAGCGCCGTGCATCTCACCCCGGTTGTTCGGCCAAGTCCACAACCCTGAGCACGTCCCGCACTCAACTGGATCATCCGGGTGTGCGGGAGCTAGGGCATCCCGGCGCTTGCCGAGTACGCCTACACGGAAGCAGTCGGCAGCAGCGCTGAAAAGGCTCACTTCACTCGAAGCTTCGCCCTTTCCATCACGCGGAAGACCGCGCAATGGGGGAGGCGGGATGCCATTCAGTTCAGCAAGCTGAATAGCGATGTGCAGACGATCAAGCATGCTATCGAACTAGCCAGCGCCACATACGTGCGACGAGTTTGGTTTTGCCGCCAGGCGCGGATGATGATATAGAATCCCGTGTACATGCCGATCAGATTCAGTACTGAAATCCAAAAGAGTCCCATATTTCGCGTCGAAATGTAGATGAAAATCCACGGCGATGCAATGCCAAAGAAGATCAACGCGTTCCTGTGGAATAGATACTTGGTTTCTGTTGGCCCCTCGCGCGGAATCGGATCCCCCATGTCGGGAAGTTCCGGCATGGTCATCATTCCTCCAACATGTGAACGGTAGACGGACTGGGTTTATGGTCCGTGCTGTGACCCATGCGGCCCGGTTGTCGAAGGCCGAGCCGGGCACCGGGAAGCTGTTTACGCCCACCAGGACCTATTGATGCTGGCCCAAGGGCATGGAGTACACGCTTGGTGCGCGGCTGACACGTTCAGCGGCTGGACCCTCGACAGCATCGGGCGTTGGGGTGCTTCAGGTTCGCTTCATGTGCACCGACTTCGACTGACACTGCTAGATAACCCGTCGGGTGAGGTCGGCGTTTTGCGCCCTGCTCACGCGCTCGGGGGCCGCCGTGTTGCGATCCTGTGCGGTCGCGTCCCAGTCGTCGGGTTGCATGAGGAAGAACGTCCCGCTGTTCGGTACATATCCGACCGCGCCAAAGGGAAGATCGCCCGCGACGTACACGCCGTTGTCGATGCCTTCGGGCCAGGGATTGTGCCACGGGCCGCGCCGCGGGACCGGGTTCATCCGCATCAGCGGCGACTCTTGGCCCTCAGCGGTGTGCAGCGTGAGCGTCATGCTCTTCGGGCGGCCCTTGGTCGCCTCGGCGCCGTCCACCTTGGTGATCTGCGGACAGAAGGTGTCGAAGGAGTACTGGGCCAGAGTCCTGCGGCAGGTGCGCGTGAGGAGGACCGCGACCGGGATGGTCTTGAGCGTGGCTAGCAGGCCGAGGATACCCACGCCCGTGAATGGGGCAATGATGTAGACGAGCCAGGGCAGGCTGCCGTCCCGGACGACGCCGGTCAGAGGCGGTGACCCGAAAGCCATGAGGGCGTAGATCCCGCCGTTTCGGAAACCGGTCCACCACACCCGACCGGTCAGCTTTCGCCGCAGCGTGGTCGTGTCCAATGTTCCCGATGCGTATGCACCTTGAGTGTTTCCTGGCATTGCCTCTCCTGCTGTCGGCCCAGCCCGGCTGGGTGCTATCCGAAGTCGTTCCGCATGGCGGCGGCGCCGCCGGTCAGCGGCTCCGGCTCCTGTCCCGCATCCTCGGCCGCTGCGTCATTGGGATCAGTGAACGTCAGCGTGCGTGCGATCCCGAGCAGTATGTCCCGGTAGGCGTCGGTGGAGTCGAGATCCGGTGTCACCATCTGAAGGACAATGAGCTCCGGGGTGCTCGGTGCTGCTACTGCGACGGTCCCCTGCCAGGTGTGACTCGGGGTCGCGTCACTCGCCTCTGTCGGCCGGGACGACCGCGGGGCGGGCGACCGCTTCTCGGAGAGGAAACCGACACCGCACGGCAGGTCCAGCGGGCGCAGGCCCTCGTTCCGTCCGTCCGCAGCGCCACCCGCGAGGCCGGCCACAATGAGCTTCGAACTGCTGCCCCCCGTCGGCATCGTCGACACGGTGAACACAGACGTCGTGAAGCCACGGGAGTCGTCGGGATGGACCCCGAGGGCACACTCCTGCACCCGGTTGGTGTTCAGGAGGCTGACGATCCCCGCGTACAGGCGGAGGGCCCGGTCCGCCTCGTCGCGTTCCTTCTCGGGCAGCCCACGAAGTCGATTGACGATTCCCATGAGTCGCTCCACTGGAGGATGGAGGTCCAGGGACACATACCCGACGGGCAGTCCATACCAGAAGGTCGGCTTGCGGGTGTCAGCCACGGCAATGGTCGCTTCAGTCACGGTTATGTGCTGCCCTCACTATCGCGCGGCCGATCACAGGAACCCCAGCAATCCGGCAATGCTGTGCGCCGTAGCGGCGGCCTTCGTGCCCTCGGCGGCGTTGTGTTCAGTGCCATCCTCATCCACTGCGCCGAAGCTCTCCGCGGAGGAGATGGCGTTCGCGGCGACGTTGAGGCCATTGACGCTGATCTCAGCCATCAGCAGTCCCGAACCCCCAGCGGATTCACCGGCAACGCGCCAGGCGTCGTTGGCATCATCAAGTGCCGAGCGGCCGACGCCGAAGAACCCGCCCTTCACACCGGCCCATGTCTTCGAAGCCAGGTTGGCTCCGTCCGCCACGCTCTCGAAGCCTTCCTTCGCCGCGAGGCCCAGGGCCTTCCCGCCTGGAATCATGCCGACCGTGTCGCCGGCCAGGGAGGCCCAGGCAGCGAACTGATCCATGCCGCTGCCTCCGCCGAACAGATCGCTACGGAATTTTTCGTCGGAGAGGTTCTTGCCCATGGACACGGCGCTGGCGATGAGCGCGATCGGTCCCATGATCGGGGCCAGGGCGGGGAAGAGCGCGAGCAGACCAGCGATGGCGCCGATGGTGCCCGCGTGCTCTGCCAGGAACTTGCCGACCGACTCGAGGACGTCGCCGACGCTCTCCCAAAAGCCCTTGTCCGGGGCCTTCTCGGCCGTGTCTTCAAGCGCCTTGGCGATGATCTCGGCCTCGTGGGAGTGCTCGGACTCCAGCTCCTTGATCTTGCGGTTGAGCGACTCGTACTCGTTGTTGGCCTTGGTGACGGCCGTGCTTGCCTCGTTCAGCTCCCGCTCGGCGGAGCGCAGCCGCGCGGTCGCGTCGTCGGCTTCCTCCTGTGAGGGGAAGGTCTGGTTGGCGAGCTTGAGGTCCGGGTGCTGGGCGGCCTGGTCGTAGGAGTGCTTGGCCTTGTCGGCCGCAGCCTTCTTCTCGGCGGCCTCGTCGTCGTACTTCCTCGCCAGCCCTCGGTTGGAGGCCAACTGGCCATCCCAGTTGTGCAGTTGTTTCGAGGCGGAGCGCAGCGCCGAGGCGGCCTTCTTGATGTACTTCGTCAGGTCGCCGTCGATGGACTTGCGGAACTCCTCGGCCGCGTCGCCCTCCCAGTAGCTGCTCTCGCCGGTGAGCTTCGTCAGCTGACGGTGCGTGTTCTCAAGTGCCGTCGCGGCTGAGGCCACCCTCTGCTGCAGCTTGGTGACCTCGGCGGGGATGCCTGGTACAGGGTTCCAGCCGATGTTCGGGTACGGGTTCGCGGCCACTACTTACCGCCTCCGCCGGCACCCGAGGTGCTCTTGTCCGCGATCTGCTTGAGCACCTTCTCCAAGGCTTCCTCAACCTCTTCGTAGGCCTGCTTGTTGGACTTCACGCCCTCTTTGATCTCGTCGACCAGTTCCTTGGTCTTGTCGGACCCGTACTTCCACTCGTCCTGGAACTTGTCACAGGCCTCGTCGAGCCGAGCGGTGCCGATCTGGTCTGCCCGCACGTGGTCGAGAGCGGACCGCGCCTCGTTCAGCTCGTCGACGCATCTCTCCAGATTCGTCAGGAACTGCTCGAGTTGCCCGATGTCCGTCTTGAAGTGGTCCCCCATGGGCCGGTTTCTCCCTGCTCGGCTCTGGACGCAAGGGGCCCGGGTGAATCGGATGATCACCCAGGCCTCTACGGCACCATACATGCCCTGATCAGGTGCCCTGACCGGGCCTTTGCCGCCACTTGACTCGCCGGAGAGCCGCCCCGAGATCGCTGTTCTCATGCGCCAGGACCCGCGCTGATCAGCGCCACGAGCCGGCGACAGAGGCGCGTTGCCCTTCGCGGCCCAGACCTCAAAGGAAGGACTCTGCGCACCATCTGGTCACAGTTCCTGCACCGAAGTCCCATGCCGACAGTAACGGCCGCGTCGCCCAACGTCATAGGGTGTTACGTGACTTGAGGGGGAAGGTGAGTCGGGCAGTGTGAGTGCCGCTCAAAGAGCCTGCACGCATTGCCCATCGAGGCCTGGGTGAGCCACCCAGGCCTCTGCTGTGTGCCGTGTGTGGCCCGGACGCATCACGCCCCCACCGGAATGTCCGCGTGAGAGGTAGTCATGTCCTATTCGACCCCACCAGGGGCGCCGGGGAACGCCGGCCCGTACGGGGCGCCGGCCCAGCAGCAAGGGTGGTACGCGCCACCCCCACCCCCGCCTGACAACTCCGGCGAGGGCAAGGGGCTGAAGCGCGTCGTCATCGGTCTGCTGGTCCTCGCCGTGGTGGCCGTCTTCGCGGTCGGTGGACTGGCTCTCTACAACGCCAGCGGCGGCGGCTCGCTGCCGGGTGCCCAGGGCGGTGGCGACGACGAACAGCAGATATTGAGCTCGGACGAGATCAGCACGCTGCTCAACGGCCGTACGAATGCTTTGAAGAGCGGCGACGAGGACGGGTTCCTGGAGCCCTTCGTGGGCGCGGCGAAGAACGAGCAGCGCAAGATCTTCAAGAATCTGCGAAAGCTCCCCTTCACGGAGAGCAAGTACATGGTTCTCAAGCAGACGGGCGACGGCTCGGACGAGTACGGCTCCGATGTGAGGCTCACGCTGGACGTCGCTTTCGTCCATCAGATCAAGGGCGTTGATGTAAGGCCGGTCTCCGAGTGGTACCGATGGACGGTCGAGAAGGAGTCCGAGTCCGCCGAGCCGCGTATCAGCCAGGTCGGGGGCTCGCCGGGGGCGAACGCCTTGGCCAACGCGGTCTATTATCCGGCCCCTTGGGATGTCTACGACGACATGTACGTCAAGCGCCAGGCGCACACCATCACGATCTCGGCCAAGAAGAACGCCGCTGACGCCGATCGGTTCGCCCCCATCGTCGAGGACAGCGCAAAGAAGGACCTCGAACTGTGGGGAACGAATACGTCCTCGGTTTCCAACACGCCCGATGGCTTCCTCGTAGTCCTTGAGCCGGACCGCAAGACGTACACGAAGCTGTACAACAACGATGGTAGCGACTTGGGGTGGGACGCCGGAGAAAGCGTGCCCATGCCTGCTTTCAACGCCGGCTACAGCGGGGACGAGAACGAGCTCCAGTACGGCGGGGCGCGCATCAAGATGGACACCTCGACGAGCCGCTTCACCTCGTCCGCTTGGCGGGCGGGTGTCGGGGACATCTCGCGGCACGAAATCGCGCACGCGCTGATTCAACCGCAGGACCCCGGCGCATACAGCGATGACGAGGAGAACAGCATTCGGGCCTGGGCCGTCGAGGGATTCGCAGAGTATGTGTCCCACCGGTTCGACCGGGCTCAGGGTGAGGAACGGATCCGAGGGAGTCTGGCAGGCCAGGAGTTCGACGGCCAGCTGCCCGGACAGGACTTCGAATTGAAGTACGACACCGTTGGTGCGAACTATGCCCTGAGCTATCTGGCCACGCGCTTCATCGCGGAGCAGGGCGGCGAGTCCGCATTCTTCCAGTTCATCGTGGATCACTACCGGCAGCCCAAGAACCTTGATCAGCAGCTGCAAAACGCAGTTGGCATGAACGAGGACGAATTCGAGACCGCCTGGGCCCAGTACGTCAGGAGCAACAGCCGATGAGCGCCAACGGACCCATGCCGGGCACCGGCCCGTATGGTCAGCAGCCCCCTCCGCCGCAGCAGCCTCCCCTGCCACCCCAGCAGGGGCACGCGCCGCCGCAGGGGTATGGCTATCCGCAGCAGCCGTCCGCGACACCGCCGGGGCAGCCCGGCTACGGCTATCCGCAGCAGTCGGCGCCCGGGCAGTATCCGATGGGTCCCCAGCCTGGCTATGGCCAGCCGGGGCAGCCACCGCACTTTCCCGGCGCGCCCGCACCGGCCTCGCGTCCGCGGAAGAAGAAGACCGGGCTGATCGTGCTGCTCGTCGTCGCACTCGTTGTGCTCGCCGGCGCCGGAGGGGCCGCGTGGTACGTGATGGTGGGCTCCGGCACCAAGCCGCTGTGGAGCGTGCCGTCGAAGTCGGAATGGGGCCTCGGCGAGCAGGAGGTGGACGGCACCTGGTTCACCGACAAGGCCGTGATCCAGACCTTGTCCGGTGGTGTGAAGGCCTACGACCGTGACACGGGTGAGAAGTTGTGGGCCACGCCGCTTCCCGGCGCGGGAAATCAGGCCTGCGTGGCGCCATCCGTCTCTGACAGCGGAATCGGCATCGTCGCCTACGGCGCCTCGGGTATGGCGGGAGCGCACGGTCAATGCGATCACGTCGTCGCGTACGACCTGAACTCCGGCAAGGAGCTGTGGCACCGGGGCTTCAAGATCAAGGACGAGTTCAAGACCGGTACGAAACTGGCCCTGGCGCGTACGGCCGAGGCGGTCGTGATCACCACCGATCGGGAGCAGGTGGCGCTGAAGGCCGCTGACGGTGCAACGGCCTGGGATGTGAAGAAGGTTGTGCCGAGTGCTTGTGAGAGCGGCACGTATACCGGTGGCAAGAATCTGATCCGCACCACCTCGTGCCTTGAGGGAGACGAATTCGAGGGAGAACGCTGGACCGAGGCCTCGCTCGTCGACCCGGCCACCGGAAAGGCGCAATGGACGAAGCGTTTTGGCGAGGCTGAGGCCGAGATCGCGCTTTCCACCTCTCCGCTGGTCCTGAGCGGAGAGGCGAAGGGTGTGTTCGCCCTCGATGAGACATCCGGTGAACGCCGCGGTGTTCTCCCGAAGATGGCGGAGAAGTACTACCTCATTCCGGAGGAGAACGGAAGCCCGATGCGCCAGGTCGCGGGCGTCGGGGACATCCTCCTCATGGGGATGGGCGAGAAGGAGAGCACCGACGGGGAGTCGAAGACGCTCGTCGCCTACGACCTGGACAGTGGCAAGGAGCTGTGGAAGGCACCGGCTTCCAACACCATTGAGTACATTCCGCTGCGGGATACGGGTAGCGAGCGTCTGTTGGCATACGTCACCGACGGCGATGAGAAGCCGAAGCTGGTGGAATTCGCTCCCGAGGATGGCGCGATGACGACAGTCGCCGAATATCCGGAGAAGGTGGACAAGAACATGGGCGTCGGCGCCTGGCCGTTCTGGCACGAGGGCGTCCTGTACGTCACCTCGGTAGGTGCAGGCCTCGAGAGCGACTCCTACGCTCTCGTGGCGTTGCCCGCGAAGGTGTCCTAGACATCGGATCGGGGGGGGGGGAGAAAACCACCACCCCCCTCCCCCCCCCCCCCACCCTTCGGGGTGTTATCCCCCTTCTTTTCTTTCCCACCCCGGGGTTCCCTCCCAAAAAAAAAACCACCAACAGCCGCCCTCCACGCCCC
>NZ_JBHTRZ010000007.1:543118-578211 GCF_042795335.1 Streptomyces sp. NPDC056479
CTCGGGGCCTCTTTCTTTCTTTTTTGTGTTTTGTCCCCGGAGGTTTCCGACACGGGGGGGGTGCAGCAAAACCCCCCCCCCCCCTTTCCCCCCCCCCCCGAGCCAGTTGGGCGGGGCGCGATACTCGTCGGCTGCTCGACAGCCGGGGTGTCCGTCACAAGAGGAACATCACCAAGAGGCTGACCGCGAAGCCGCACACACCCACCACGATCAGTGTGTAGACCGTGCTGATCAGGCCCTGACCCGCAGCCTCCTTCGCATGGCGGAAGTCGGACGCACCGCCAAAGACGAAGCCAGTGGCGGTGCAGAGGAGGCCGAGGGAGAGGAGGATCAGAGCTGCGAACCACCACACAGCGCCGACCGCGATCGCGCCGACCCACCCGTGGTCCTGCTGGTAGGACGTCTCGCCGGTCTTGAGGGCCTCGATCACGTCCCCGCGCTGGTGCAGGGCGTCGCTCTTCAGCTCGGCGTTGATGTCCTTGGTGGAGCCGTCGGTCGCGGTGAAGGTGCCGTAGCACCACTTGGTCTTGGTCTTCTTGCGTGAACTGCTCGACGTGCTCGAGCGGTACTTGTAGTCGACGGTGCAGGTCTCGACGGTGAGCTTGCCCGGGGTGGACGTGGCGTAGGAGTAGGGGCCGAGGTAGGCGCCCAGGGCCATGAGGACCAGGCTTACGAGGATCAGGCCCGCGCCGATGAGGCGGCCGAGGCCCGAACGGTCGCCGGGGGCGCTGGTGTTCGGCGAGGGGGTGCCTTGTACTTGTGTCATTGGGGGTGGCTCCTCAGAGTGCGGATGACGGGCATCACAGGGCGACGGCGCAGACGGCTGCCGCAAGGATGCCCAGGGTGAAGAGGCCTCCCACGAGGGGGCCGGTGATGGAAGAGGCCGGCAGGGAATTCCAGGACGCCGTGAAACCGGGGCCGTTGCGGGAGCCGAAGCCGGTGAGAAGGCAGAAGATGCCGGATGCCAGCAAGGAGAGGCACAGCGCGAGAATCGCGGCGTCGTCTCCGGGGTCCCGGTCCTGCGGTTGTTCGAAGGTGTCTTCTACTTGCACCACGGGGATTTTCGACCCGGCCTCGAAACGCGATGAAGTGTCCACTTCTATGTTTTGGTAAGAAGTCGCGCCGTGTTGCGCGGTCCAGCTGCCGGTGCAGCTGAACTTGAGTTCGCTGGAACGACGACGCGTGCCGTAGTGGGTCCTCGTGTGCGTCTCGCATGAAGAAACCGTGAGGGTCCCTGTCGTGCCGTCACCGGCGAGTTCACTGCGGAGTTCTGGAATGGTCACCGTGGCGATGGCCGTGGCCGTGAGAAGCAGTCCCAATCCGATGAGCCTTCCCAGCCACGGGCTCGCTGAGCTGCTGTAACGCGGCCGTGTTGTCACCACTTGGGATCCCTTTGAATAACTTGACGATCTCTTGACCGATGGGGTTTCTGGGGCGTGCGCGAGGAGTCTAAGCTATCGGTCTGTCGCGCAATACGACGTGCTGTAAAGGGAGTTCGGGGGAGAGTGACGATGTTCGACACCTTTAGCGTGGACACGGCTGTACTACGTCAGCAGGGGCAGATGTTCGCCGATCTTGGCGGTGATTTCGCGAAGGCTTCCAAGCGCCTTCAGGGAGACCTGGAAGGGATCGGTGAGCCCTGGGCGGACGCCGATTTCGGGGAGATCTTCGGGGAGATTTACACCCCAATTCGTGACGGAATCTTCACGTCGATGGACAGTCTCGCGGAACGGCTCCAGAAGATCGGGCACAACCTGCAGGACAACGCTCGCAACTACGACGCATCCGATGCGTCGAACAGTGGCCTGCTGGGCGGCATCGCCGGTCAACTCTAAGCGAATTCGGGGTTATCGGTATGTCGCTCACACTGCCCGGCGAGCTCGTCTGGGTGCTCGACCTCCTCGGCTACAGCTGGCCCGAGGCCGACGAAGAAGCGCTGCACCAGGTCGCCGAGACCTGGCGGAGCTTCGGTACTGAACTGGAGAAGATCGAGGCGCAGGGCGAGGGTCTGGCCCGCACCGTCGTCGCCTCCAACTTCGGCTCCGCCATCGAGGGCTTCAGCAAGGACTGGGGCGCCTACACGGGCGCGAACGGCGAGGACAGTTACCTCCCGGACGCGAAGACCGCCTGCGAAGTGATCGCCTTCGCCTTCGACGCGGCCGCAATCGCGGTCCTGACGGCGAAGTTGTCCGTGATCGCCCAGCTCATCGCCCTGGCCATCGAGATCATCGCGGCGCAGGCGGCGGCGCCGTTCACCTTCGGACTGTCCGAGGTCGGCGCGCTGGGTGCGACGCAGGCCACCCGGTTGATCGTCCGCGAGCTGCTGGACAGGCTCAAGAAGGAGGTCATGGAGGCGGTCACCAAGGCCATGGAGCACGCCACCATGGACGCCCTCAAGAAGGTCGCCAAGAAGGTGGTCAAGGACCAGGTCAAGCAGTTCGTCCAGGAGAAGGTCGTCGACGCCGCCAAGGACAAGGCCCGCGAGGCCGCCGTCGGCATGGCCCAGAACGTCGGTCAGCAGAGCATCGAGGCCTACTTCGACGCGCGGTCCGGAATCGACCTCGGCGAGACGGCGGACGTCGCCAAGACGGCGGCCGGTGAGTATCTGGGCGGCCTGAAGAACGAGGTCACCGGGGGTGAGGGGTCCTCGCTCGCCGGCTACGCGGATCCGAATACGTACGTGGATCACGCGAAGGAGACCGTCACGGGCGCGGTCGGGGATCGCGCACAGCAGGGGGTCGACGCGTTCGTCGGGCATGGTGCCAACGCCAACGCCAACGCCAACGCCAACGCCAACGCCGGCGACGGTGATGTGCAGGCCTCCGGGTCCTCCGGCGCCTCGGACGCCGCACGGACGTCCAGCCGCGGTGCGCCCACGACCTCCGCGACCCGCCCGGGCTCGTCCACCTCCTCGGCGCAAGCGGACGACTGGGCTCGGAACGAGTTCGGGTGACGCGACCACTGCTCCTGAGCGCCAGTACGCCCTCCACGACCTCCACTCCCTCCACCGCCGACACCGCCGACACTAAGGACGCACCGCACCCATGACCGCGGACCGGGAAATCCAGGACGAGGAACTCATGGGCATCGCCCGGGACCCCGAGCAGGCCCTACGGCTGCACCGCTCCCTGCGCACCATCGCCGGCGCGACCTCGCTCGGCCCGGACCTGCGTGAGATGGCGCGGTCCGTGCTGAGCGGGGGCGTCGACATCGAGGACGCCTTCCAGGACCCCCGCTACACCGAGGCCGTGTACCAGCGGATGCACGAGATCCGCCGGGCCGCAGACGATCAGACGTACGCGGAACGCCAGCAGTCCGCGGCCCGGTTCGTGGAGTGGGATGCGCGGCAGCAGGCGGACCTGGACCGGGAGCGTGCTGAGCGGGATGCGCCGGTGCATGGCTCCGGCGGGGGAGGGCGGGCTGTTCAGCGCTGAGGTGCTGCAGCTGCATCGAAGCCGCCAGCCGCCAGACCTATTGCGCGCCGCCAGCCGCCAGACCTATGCGCAATGGGCAGTTTCTCAAAAAAGGTCCAATATGGGTGGATCGTCGCCCTATCTGATGAATCCGATCGTCGGCGCGCAATTCTCCTCGGAACCTTCACGCTCAGCCACCTGCTGGTCAATTCGCAAGAGTGCAGGGACGATACGGCCTCGCTGCGAGGTGCTCCCACTCACCGTGTGTTGAAGCGTTCGCGCGTGCGTTGGTAGGTTCACGCCGGTCGACACCCGCCGAACCTCCGATGAGGTAATCCCTTGGACAGCGCCGCCAACAGTTCCGGCAAGCCCGTGGACGACTCCGAGTTTTTGGAGATGACCCAGCAGGACGCCGCCCAGGCCAAGATGCTGCGGCAGTCGCTGGAGCATCTCGCCTCGGGGCTGGGTGGTCCGGCGATGAAGGAGATGGCCCAGGAGGTTCTCTCCGGCCGTATGGGGCTGCGTGAGGCGGCCGATGTGTCGGCCTACGCCGAGGAGGCCGTCGTACAGTCCGCGCCGCTCGCCGAGAAATGGGCCGCCATGTCCGACAGCGAGCGTGAGGCGCTCGCGGCGGAGGGAGAGCGCCGGCTCGAGGAGGGGCGGCGGGAGCTCGAGGAGGAGCGCCGCGCGGCGTCCGAGAACCGGTCCGGCGAGAAGTCGCGTCACGACGGGCGTGGCTGGTCCTTGTACTGAGGCACCCGGGCGCCTCGGATACCGAGGTGCCGAACCGTCGTAGTTCTGACGCAGGCAATGGGGGAGAAATGAACTTTCGTGTGGAACCCGGTGCGCTCGACGGCTTCTCCAAGCTCGTGGGGCGTGCCGCGGACGGCAGTGCGCAGGCGGTCTCGTACACCGGTAATCACGCCCAGATCGACGCGTCGGTGGGCGGAGCGGCCTGGGACCTCGTCGCGGGCGACCACGAGCAGTACGTCAATGAGGCCAAGAAGGCCCTGGGGAAGGTCAAGAGCCTTCTTGAGTCGTCCGAGAAGGAACTGACCGGCACGGCCAAGTACTACCGGGCGACGGACACCGACGAAGCCGCCAAGCTCGATGCGACCTATCCGGGCTCCAAGGTGTCGGGCGGCGGCTCGGGGGGCGATCCGCAGGACTTCTCCGACGCCAATGACGCCGTGGATGTGCTGAAGCCTCCGGGTGACCCCAGCAACCCCATCGTCAAGTACGCGTCGGGACATGCGGACGAATTCCAGATGAGTCCCGTGCAGAAGTCGCTGGGCAGCCTCCTCGACCTGGGCAGCCCCTCGGCGATGGCCGTGGAGGCGTCCAAGCTGCTCTTCGACTTCGACCCCTTCGCCGAAGTGACGAACTGGGTGTTCGGAGACTGGAACAAGTACAACGACTGCTCCGACGTGTGGGGCAATCTGGCGTCCTTCTGCGACTCGGTGGCCGCCAATGTCCGCAAGGGCACTCAGAACGTCGGTCTGACCTGGGACGGCAACGCCGCGAACGCCGCGTCCGTCTACTTCGACGAGTTCACCAAGAAACTCGAGGAGATCAAGGAGACGTTCAAGTCCCTGCAGAGCTGCTATGCGCAAGCGGCGCAGATGGCGTTCCAGTTCGCGGAATTCCTGAAGTCGTTCCTGGTGATGTTCTGCGACCTGCTCGTCATCTGGCTGGTCAACCTGCTCGCGGCGCAGGCCGTCAACGCGATTCCGGTCGGCGGTCAGGTTGCGTCGGCGGCCATGTTCGCGCTGGCCGCGGCCGAGGCCATCCGGCTCATGCAGCTGTGGGCCGAGGCGTCCAGGGCGTTCGACGCGTTCGCGTCGGCGCTGAGCGCGCTCGGCGTGGTCATGTCGACGGCCGTCAACGGGTTCTCCGCCGCGGACGGATTCCCGCAGGTGGGTAGCAGTGGTTACGACCATGCCGCGGTATAGGCGCTAGGAGCCCGGGCGATCATGAGTTTCTTCGGTGGGGCCGACAACCTCGAGCTCTTCCTCTCGCGCTCCCGCGTGATGAGCGTCGTCTCGGTGCCGGTCTGTCTGGCCGTCATGGTCTTCTTCATCACGGAAGAGGGCTGGCGCTTCAGCCTGTTGTTGTGTGGCGTCCTGCCGGTGATCGCCGCGTACCTGGGCGTGCGGGGCAAGAACGAGATCCGTGCCGGGATGGCCGCGGCGGGGCTCGGCCTCGCCCTCGTCACGCTGCCGTTGACGTTCGTGCTGGCCTCGCTCGAGGGAGCGTAGGCCCATGGGGATGCCGCCGGGCGGGGGCGACGACGAGCTGCGTGCGCGGTTCCGG
This sequence comes from Streptomyces sp. NPDC056479, assembly GCF_042795335.1. Lineage (NCBI taxonomy): Bacteria > Bacillati > Actinomycetota > Actinomycetes > Kitasatosporales > Streptomycetaceae > Streptomyces > Streptomyces sp. NPDC056479. Next base: position 548,845 of record NZ_JBHTRZ010000007.1, read on the forward strand.
GCCGGGGCCCGGGCGGGGCTCGCGGAGCAACGGGAGGGCGATGAGCGGCGGGCCCGTGGGATGTACGCGGCGTTCGCCGGGTTGGCCGCCGTCGTCTGCCTCGGGCTGATCGTCGTACGGCTTGGCGGGGGCGACGCGGGCGGGGTCTGGGTCGCCTCTTACGCCGTGGGGGCCGTGCTCGGCGGCTGCGGATTTGTGCTTGCCCGGAGGGGCCGTACCCGCTGGGCGATGGTGGTTGTCTGTGTCGCCGTGGCGTTGGCGGGGATTGGCGACAGCCCTGCTCTTCGCTAGCCCCGCTCTTCGCTGAAGCCGAACTGGGGGAGTTACCGGCCGGGCGCCCGGAAGAGGACCCGGGCGGCAACCGAGGAGATCACCTCTGACGGCGCCTGCTGCCGATGAGGTACGCCACGCCCCAGGCCGCGGCCGCGGCGAGTAGCAGGCCGAGGGGGGAGAACCAGTCGACTCCGCCGTCCGTCTCGTTGTTCCACCAGGCCTTGGCCGGCCAGACGGGCTCGTACCTGAACAGGTCCCAGACGGCACCGGGTGACTCGGCCTCGGCGACTACGAGCGGGATGGAGTTGGTGTAGCCGAAGAACGCGCCGAGCGCGGCTATGACGGCGCCCCAGACGTGGGCGCCAGTGTTCCGGTGACCCACCATGCCGACCAACCAGCCGACAATCGCTCCGTTGAGCAGTGCGTGACCCAGATAGAGGGTGTTGGCCGTCGTGACCGACTGGTCCTTGTACGTGGCCAGGATGAGACCGCTGTAGAGCAGCGAGACCACGACCGACGCGAAGAAACCGAGGAAGACCGCACCCACGGGATGACCGCTTGCGTTCGGCCGCTGCCCGTACGGCGCCTGGAACGGCGGGGCCTGGTGCATCGGGTACATCGGTTGCACCGGGTGTCCCGGGACAGGGGGTGCTCCGGGGTGCATGGGGGGCTGGCCGGGGACGGGCGGCGGACCCGCCTGCATCGGGGGCTGGCCGGGTGCGGACGGCGGGCCGAATCCCGGTGCGCCGAATCCCGGTGCGCCGAATCCTGGTGCGCCGAATCCCGGCGCCTGCTGCGGCGGGGTCGGCTGCGCGTACGGGTTGCTGGCGTCCTGCGGAGGCTGGGGCGGCTGGGGTGGCTGCGGCGGCGGTTGAAACGGCGGCTGGCTCATCGGATTCCCACGGAGTGAACAAGTAAGAACAGCAAGTTATCAGTGAGATCAGGAGACGGGCGTCGGGGGCGGAGCGGACGGTGTGAAGGGCGCTTCGGATGATTCGGCGCTCGGCGGCACGGCGCTCGTCCGTGCCGCCGAACCTTGCTCAGATGGACAGGGCGCCCCTGAAACGGGAGTTGGGCACGTCGGGGTGCGTGGTGGCGAGCCAGCCGTGGCCGTGGGTGCCGTCCGCGTGCATCGGGCCGGGCTCGACAGAGAGGTTGAAGGCTGCCGTGAGCGCGTCCGGGACGCCCTCGGCGTATTGCTCGGCCTCCTCCTCGTCCACCGCGTTCTCCCTGTACTCGATCTCGAAGGGCAGCGGTTGTCCCAGGAACTCCGGGTCTGAGTAGGTGCCGTAACCGCGCACTCTGCGACCGTTGCGGGCGACGTACCAGTTCTCGGCCGAGTGGTAGGGGTCGAGAAGGTAGAGGTGGGCCTCGCCGCAGTGTTTGCTCAGTTTGTCTGCCTGCATGAAGCCGTCGAGTTCGTCGATGAAAGAATTGCCCCACAGCATGCGCCAATTACTGATGGCCAGAGCCGAGCTCCAGCTTTCGAATTCCGGGGTGATGAAGACCCGGTAGGCGGTCCGAGCCCTGCCCGATGAATCCTTGAACTCCATCGAGTCGGCGGCGCGCGTGGTGGCGTCCACACCCATGACGGTGGTCACCGGCCGGAGATCATGCAGGCCGAGTGCGGCTACGGCGTCGTCGAGCCGGTCCGCCGGGAAGGCCAGCCAGCGGCCGCCCTCCGAGGGTGTCTGCACCGGGAGTTCGTCCAGCAGCTTGATCCGCACGAGCCGTTCCACAGTGCGGCGATCGACCTCGTCGAGGCACTCGGCGCCGCCCAGGTCGACCAGGACCTTGAGGGCGTTGCCGCGCAGACGGCCCGGACCATGCCGACGTATCTCGCGAAGGCGAGGCAGTGCCTCGTCGCCGAGACGCCTCAGGACGGATTCGGCGCTCCATTTCAGAAGGGATCGGGAGGCGATGCCTACGTGCGGCAACAGCGACTCGACGACCTGAGGGCCGATGGCGACCAGGCCGTCCTCCGCGGCCCTGCGCAGGCCACGGTCCTTGCCGGAGGCGTCGTGGAGGAGAGAGTCGATGGGTTCCGGCACGGGGGTGCCTCCTTGGGGGCTCGTAGGAATTAAATGGAGAGCGCCGGTGGGGGTGAGTTCACGCACGGAGCGCTGCCCGGCCGAGCACCTGATCCGAGTACGGCCGCCACCCGCGACTGCGGACGGCGGCCATGCCGGAACGCGAACCGAAGCTCACACCTCGGTGAAGCACAACGTGTAGTCGAAGCCCCGGGTGTTGCGGTACTGGATGCCGTAGTCGTACTTCGACTCGCACTCCTGGTTCTGGCCGGGCAGGAGGGCACCCGTCTTGTACTCGGCCTCGGGCGAGCCACAGTCGACGACCGTGGGCAGCGGCTTGCCCTGGGGGTCCGCGACCTTGACACAGTCACCGATCTCCGGGTCGTGTGTCTTCGCCTCCTCGGCTGCCGCCGACGCCGAAGCCTCTGCCTTGGCTTTGCCGCCGGTGGGGCTGGTGTTGTAGTCCCAGACGTAGTAGCCCAGCCCGCCGAAGATCGCTATGACGACGACGGCCGCCTTTACCATCCGCAAAGCCGCTCCCGGCTGCGGGCGCTGCGGACCGCGAGGCGGCTGTGGCTGCGGCGGGTATCCGTACGGCTGCTGCGGCTGGCCGTAGGGTTGTTGTGCCTGCCCGTACGGCGGTTGGGGTTGGCCGTAGGGCTGGTTCGGGTACTGCGGTGGAGGCGTCGACATGCCTGGAACCCCGTGATTTGCGTGAACGAATATGGATCAACGCGAAGTTGACTGGGCGAGACTATCCTCCGGCGGCATCCGCACGTGACGCGAGATACTGGGGATGTCGAGCGGCGAGACGCATCGAGGAGAGACGACATGACCGGCCAACCCCAGAACCCATCGAATCCGCAGGAGCCCTCGCAGGATCGAGGCGTGCTGGACGAGGCGCTCGAACCGGCGCAGATACGTTCACTGAACTCCGCCCTGCGCAAGCTGACCGAGACCGACGGTGTCAGCAAAGACATGCAGGAGGCCGCCAAGAGGATGCTCTCCGGCCGCCTCGCCCTGCGCGACGCCCTGGACGACCCCGCGGTGGCACGCGCCATGGGCGGAGGCATGGCGTCCCTGCGCGGTCAGTGGGAGTCGCTGTCGGAGGAGGAGCGCGACCGGGTCAGGCACGGGGAGGCACTGACGGGCGGTGGCGCCTCTTCTGAGTCCCCTGAACAGAAGGGTCCGCAGAGCCAGTCCTCTCAGCCACCGAAGAAGGGGCAGGGGCGTCACAGCGGGGGGTTCTCGTTGTACTGATCCGGCCGGGCCTACGGGGGCGGGAGTTCGGGCTGGGGGTGGGGTGCGCGGACGGTCTGGAGGGCTTGGTCGGAGGTTCTGGGCGGCGTATCGGGGAGCATGCACGCCAGATGCTTCGCGACGTGACCTGGAGGGATGACAAGGGCGTCCGTCTTCCCGGGTACACCTCTCGCCGCCACGACCTCGCTTCAGCCGTTGTCATGGAGCGTGTAGGTCCAGGCCCGGGCGCTTCCGCAGTCCTCGTCGATTGCGGTCAGCATGTTCTCGATCTCATCCCGGATGTCCTTGCGCTCCGTCCGGCTTGATGCCATGGGCAGCAGGCACCGCCCCAGTACGTAGTTCTGCAGCATGGTGGCCCACTGAACGTTGGCCAGCAGTGCGACGCCGCCTCTCCGAATACGTTTGGCACCGTCAACGAGTGAGGCCGGAGAGTCGGCGACGCCCCAGGCGCGGAGGAGGTGATGGGCTATGTCATCCGCGGTCCTGCCTTGGCAATCGACGTGGACGGCACCCGGAATCCTGGCTGCCAGCTCGCCGAGCAAGGCGCTCTTCCCGGATCCCGATGCACCCCGGACGGCGAGGGTCCGGTACAGGCGATGAGGCTCGGTGAGCCAAGCTTCGGCCTGTTGGAGTGCCCGCTCAGGTGTCGATTCCACTTGATCCTCGATTCGGCGTACTTCTCCGTCTGCCAGCAGTGCATCATCGCCAGACGCTCGGGGAATGACCGCAAAACTTGCCCGGTGGCTGCCGTACCCACGGGATCGCCGCACGCACGGGGGCGGGGCGGCAGTATGCCGCGATGTGTTCTGGGCCACGGCGCTCGGCCAGAAGGTCACACCGAAGACACCCCGTCACGCCAATCTGGTTGAAAGGTCTGCCGGTTGGCCCACGGTGTCAGACCCATGCAGCCCCGTAGGAGGCCAAGTCCCAGGTGCTGTCCTCGAAGTCGTGCCCCTCGAGGATGAGTGTCCAGGCCTCGGCCCGGGCGGCGGCACCGTCGATCTGCTCGCACCACCTGGCGAGGTTGTGCTGCGCGTCCTTGTGGTCGGCTGTGTAGGGGAAGTGTGTCCTGCGGAACTCGTCGTACAACCGGACCATGGCGAAGAACTGACTGAGGCTGCTGCCGGCGACGGGGTCGGGCGAGCCACCGTGGTGTCCCCAGGGGTGCTGGCGGCGAAATCTGCCAGAAGTGCAGTCTTTCCGGCTCCGGAGGGGCCATCGACGTAGATAATGCCCCGCTTGGGTGGAAGTTCAGATAGCTGTGAGTTGATCTGGTCCGAGGCTCCCTCCAGGTTGAGGTGAGAATGCACAGTGGGCAGCGTCCTTTCATGGTGATGGGCATCACTCTGAGCGGCGAGCGCGCGCAAGCCAGCGACCTGGCCCCCAGTCGGGGATGGGACCCTCGGCAGCGTGGGTCATGGGCTTCAGTTCTCAGCGTGACGGGGGTTCCGGTGCGGTTCCGGCGCCCGTGTCAGAGCGATTCCGGGTCATCCAGGTATCCGCCCAGTGCTGCTTGCCAGTTGGACGATGCGGCGGCTTCGGGGTCGATCTCCTTCGCCCAGGCCTTCACGCTCCAGTGAGTGTCGGCCTTCTCGGCGCTCCCGCGGGGGAAGTCACTCAAGGGCAGGAGGCGGTACAGGCCGACCAGGGTCATGAATTGGGACAGGCTGTTCCCGAGCAGTTCGGTTCCGGCGACCGAGGCGAGCAGAACGCGGCCGCTTCGGCCCTCCAGGATGACGGGTTCGGTGAGCCAATGGCCCAGGCGGTAGGCGGGTTCGGAGGATTCCGAACGTTCGACAGGTGTGAGCTCGGCTCCGTCCACGGCCACCGTGGTCAAGAACGCCGGTGCGCTTCCGTCGAGTTCAGGGAAGCCGACTTCGCAGAGCAACGCACCGGCCTCTGGCTCGGTCAGGTCGGCGGGCAGGGCGGTGACGGGGAGGCGGCGCAGAGCCTGGTCGCCGAATGCGGTGGCAAACCATGCGGTGAGCGCTTCGCGCTGTCCGGAGACGGAGGTAGGCATAGGCCACACGGCCGTGGAGCGGAAGGACGGGACGAGGGAGCGCCGCCAAGAGTCCGTCCCAGGCGTCAGGTCTTCGGGGCGCAGGACATCGAACGCGTAGAGGCCTCTCGGGCCGTACGCCACCCAGCGTTCCCCGTCCACCGCTTCTGCCCCGCAGTCCGGTAGCAGGCGCATCGGCGACTCAGGACCAGGCGCCGGGCCGGGGGAGTGGATGTGGCGGCGGGTTTCGAGCGCACTTCCGGCTGTCCGTTCCACGGCTCCCTCAGAGGTGATGAACTGCTGGACGACCCGAGGTGCCAGCAACTCCCTGCCGTCCGAAAGCCGCCATACGCGTTCCAGGGCTTCTGTATCGCCCAACTCGACGTCGTAGTCGTCCTCTTTGTCGAAGAAACCATCGCACTGGCTTGCCGCGACGGGAGTGCCGGCGATGGTGCCGATGTCCACCGCGTCCACGGATCCGGCGAGTTCGGGCCGGTCGCCCAGGACTCCGTAGGGGCGCCACCTCGACCATGCGGTGCGCCAGGCGAGCGGTACTGGGCTCACGTTCTCCAACGCGTCGGCCCAGCCGCGGCGCCCACGGTTTACGGCAGCCCAGTGCAGCCAGGCCAGCCACTCGCTCTGTGAGTCGGGGGTAACGCCGTCGCCGTCCAGGTAGTGGGCGTCGCCGGCGACGCCGCCCACCGGCGGGCCTTCGGGCCACGCCAGTCTGATCGCTTGCTGCAGTGAGTCGCGATCGGCGACTGCGGCCAACGCTGGCTTGTCATCGATGAGTTGGGGCAGCGTTCCGGAGAGTGCGGCATGGACGGCGAGTGCGCGATTCGCGTAGGCCACGATCCGTGCGTCGGCCGTGCCTTCGGCTGTCCGTCGGGCCTCGGCGAGGAGCGCGTCGGCCATCGACTGCTGCTCGGCACGGGTGAGGGGTGCGGCCTCGCGGAGCAGGTGCTTGAGGGCGTCCGTCGACAGCCTCACGGTCGTTGCGCCGTCCGCGTCCCGTTCCAGGAGCAACACGGCAGACAGTTCCTGTCCGCTGCGGCGCAGGTCGTCCTCTGTACGCCGGCCACCCAGCGCGGTGTCCAGGAACGCCCAAACAGGGAGGGGGATTTCACGCAACTCCGCTGCGGCCAGGGCGCGCAACGCGGGGTGACCCATGAGCAGGGCGGTGGGGTCAGGACCTTCGACCTCCGCTTCCAACACAATCTCGTCCGCACCGTCGGCCCGCGCCGGGCCGCTGGGCCCGCCGAGTTCGAGGACGGGCAGCACATGGCCCTGACCCCGGCGACTGAACTGCGCGGCGACGCGCTGGATGTCGTATGCCTCGTCCGGAGAGGAGAAGAGGCGGCCTGACCATTGCACGTTGGCCAGGAGCACGATGCCCCCTGTGCGCATCCCCGCGAGCGCATCCTCCAATGGATCCCGCAGGGGGCGGTGCCTGACCTTGAGACCGAAGTGGGTGAGAAGCCGGTCGAGCACTTCCTCCGCGGTGAGGCCACGGCAGTCCAGGAGGAGTGAATCGGGCAGGTCTTCGTGAAGGGCTGTCAGGAGGGCCGACTTCCCCGCCCCCGGAGATCCGCGCAGCGACAACATCGGCCCGGCCTTCGGAGGGTCGAGCAGCCAGTCCAGGATTTCCAGCTCTGCGTCCTCGCTCAACACTGTTCTCACCTCTGTCCGGCCTGACCAATCAGGGTACGTCAGCGCTGGCGGCGAGTTTCATCCAGACCCTCGCGAGTTCTCCACGGTAGCGGTCCATGTCGGTGCTGCGCTTTTCGGCGGCATCCTTTCGGCGATTCTCGATCTCCTTCGCCTTCGGCTCGTCCGACATGGCTTGGAATTTCGGATCCTCGTTGAGCTTCTGCATTTCTGCGGGTGTGAGTTCGCCCATTCGGTATCCGGCGCCGTAGACGACCTTTGTCTTGTTCTGCTCTTCCGGGACAGCCGATTTTTCTTCGTCGCTCTTTTCGCTGTACTGCTGTCGGTCCTGCCCGGTGGGGCGCTCGAATTCGTGCGCGAGGCAGTCTGCGCAGTTGGCGCACTCGAAAGGGTGGCCAGGCGGCTCCCGATTCGCGTGAGGGTGCGCGGGGACGAGCGGCTCTTGGAATCGGTCAGTCGGTGGTTCGCAGTGCGGCAGTCCAGAAGGTGGCGTCCGTGTCTGCGTCGTCGAGGTCGGGCAGCGTGTCCTCCAGATCGCCTCTGATCGCGACGCGCTCGGTGCGGCTCCCCGCCGCGGCCAGCATGCACCGGGCCACAAGGTAGTACTGGAGCCGGTCGATGAACGCGGCAAGGCTGCCGGCGATCAACACGGCGCTGGTTTCCTGCTCGCCGTCGTCGGGCTCGTCGTCGAAGTAGTTGTCATCGAAGTCGTCTTCCGCGCCGCTCCAGTCGTCCGCACTGAACAGGACGACCTGCCCCGTTCCGCCGTGCAGGACCAGGTCACCGGCACCCCACGTACCGATCTTGTAGTACGCGCCTGGGCCGGCGTCCGCCGACAAGTCGCCAGGGTCGAGCGGGGGCAGACCCACTTCGTCCAGCGCCTCGAGCCGGATTGCGGCGCCTTCGAAGGCGGGCAGTCCGACGTCCGTGAGAACGCGGCGTGCCTCCGCGTCCGTCACCCCGTCGGGCACCAGGCCGGTGGGCAGGCGACGTACGACGCCCGGTTCGAAGAGGTCGGGGTCATACGATCCTCGGGGCCGTGCTGTCCCGCCGTGCAGTGCGGGCAGGAAACCGGAGTCGTCGAAGAGCGGCTCCCCGTGCACCTTGCTGATGCACGGACTGACGGCGGGGTCGTGGAGCTCGACCGCGAAAATGCCGCCGAGCCCGGTCACGACCAGGAGTTCGCCGATCCTCACCTGATCCGACACGAATGGGGGTTCCAGGGTCTCGAACACGGTCAGATCGTCCCATTCGGGTGTGACGTTGCGTTCCACGTCGGTGAGCCAGAGCGGCTCGCGTTGTCCCGGTGCCGGCATCGCCGCCGGCCATGGGCCGGCCAGCTCCTCGCCGGTTTCGGCGTCCCAGACTCGGTGTCGCTCGTCCCATTCCCCCGGAGCGGAAACGGCGTGCCGGCCAGGGAGATAGTCCTCAGGGGCGATGACCGGGTCTCCCAGCGGACCGGGCCGAACGTACGCGGCGTTCAGGGCACCCGGCGGCCGCCAATGGGCCCACCGCACCTGCCACGGCAGCGGCCGGCCCGATGAGGCGATCTGGGCGGCGGTCTCCGTATCGCCACGCACCATACTCATCAGGTGCAGCCACGATGCCCATTCACCCTGGGACAGGGAATCGACGCCGCACATCCACAAGTTGACCGCGTCCCCGGCCGGGGACGCACCGTCCACGACATACGAGCCGTCGGCGCGGGCCGCGTCGATCAGGGCGACTTGATCGATACGGGCAACAAGCCGTCCGGAGCGCTGAACGGAGTCGAACTCGCCGGCCTGCACGGCGTGCATCGCAAGTCCCTGCGTCAAGTACTCGCCGGTCGTACCTGCCGCGGGCTGATTGCGCAGCCATGCGACCAGCTCCACATTGACGGCTCGTACCACTTCGGCATCGGTGGTCCGACGCAGCGTCTCGGCATGCCGCTCGTCTCGGAAGCGGACCCAGCCGTCGCCTGCCGCCTCCAGTAGGTCGCCAGATGACTCCAGCGTTGTGGCGACATCCGGAGACCGGCCCACATGGGTCCCCAGCGCCTGGGCGAGGACGGTCCACACCGGCAAGGGAACACGACGGACCTCGGCCAGTGCGAGCGCACGCAGCGCTTCGGTGTCCGTGCCACCAGAGAGGTGCCCCGTAGCCTCTTCGGAAGCGATCGGTTGCAGCGCCACAACCAAGTGATCGTGTGCCAACCGGACATCCGGCAGGTCCCGTTCGATCAGGACCTTGAGACCGCCGCCAACGGCCAGTTCAGTGGCGAAGCGGTGCACCATGCGCGCCTGCTCCGTGGAGCGCCGCGTACGGCCCGCACGGTGGGCATTGACGATGATGACCAGGCCGCCACCGAGGGCGGAGTCCTCAAGCTCGAATCCCCAGTCCGTCCGCTTCTCCGGCAGAGCGGTGAACCCAGCGGCCGTCATGACCCGATCGATGACGTCCTCACAGGTCAGCCCGGTGGCATCCACGAGCACTGCCTCGCTGCGGGCCTCACCCAGCCGCAGCAGTGTCTCTGTCCGTCCGGACCCAGGGGGGCCGGTGAGCTCGGCCACTCGGTGGGTCCCGCTGTCCGACCACTCCAGGAGCTCGGCCAGGGCTTGTTCGGGTGACACGGGTGCAGGGGCGGGCGTCTGATGGCTCATCGCTGAATCTGCTGACTTTCGGTGTGTTCGCACACGGACGGGCTGAGTGGCTACTTTAGCTGCGGTGCGATCCCCTTCCAGAGGGCTTCAACCTTCCTGACATGTCTGACCATCTCTCGATCGCGGGCCTTCTCATTGGCGGTAACCGGGAATTGCTTCTTGACCTGAGCCGTGATCTTCTTCTTTTCGTCATCGGGAAGAGCGGCTCTGGGGTCCAACTTCAGTTCGGCCCGGCGTTGTTTCTGGAGTTCCCTGGTGAGTTCGGATCGCTGCTGATCCGCTGGGTCGGCCCGGTATGTGGTGCTGTAGTACACAGGGGCACCCGCCAGACGCTCACCCAGCAGATTCGAGCAGTTGGAACTCCCGAGTCCGCCCTTCTTGTCGCCACACGGCTCACGTTCGGTGTACAGGGCGGTGATCGTGTAATTGCGCCCTGTGCCCGCATTCGCCTTGTTGACGTCGTCGATCCAGTCGGCGAGATGTCGTTCCGAATGCAGACCGGTAACCCCTGACCGGCTTGGGAACGATGAGTCCGTCACGTACTCGATGGTGCCGTCGTCCCGCCGCAACTCGACTACCGCGAAGTTTCGTTGAGTCAGGTCCGGCGTGTGTGTCTCCGGAACCCCGAGCTTCGTCATCATCTTTCTGACGCGCTCGCCTGGGGTCTTGTGCTTGGCGGCGCCTTCCGAATCCTTGCCGTTGTCCATCGGGTTGCTGTTCACGCCGTACTGCTCGTGAGCCGATTGGCTGAGACGAGCCAACGTGGAGATGACCAGCATTTTCTCGCCCCGGTTCAGGGACTTGAATCCGGGCAGGGCCTTGTTCAACCCATCGGATGTAAAGGTACGCGGCCTGTCCGAGGAGGCGTTGGGGTCCGACACGGAACCCGTGGCCACATTCAGGACATGAGCGAGCTGACCGTTCTGGGCCCAGTTCTGCAGCTGCTGGTCGACGTGGCCCTGCTGCAGGCGGAAGACAGGATTGGTCTGGCGGACGCGCTGCTGCGAATCGTCCGGGTCCAGGTTGCCCTGTTGCTCCTTCTTATCGCCGAACTCGCGGTCCAGACGTGGATGAGAGTCGTCCGGGTGTGGTTCGAGTCCGGCCTTCTTGTCCTTGCTGCCCTTGTCGCCGCTGTCGTCCTCGTTGCTGTTCTTGTCGTTCGGGTCCTTGCCGTCTGTGTTCTGGCCGTTGGAGGGCTGGCCGGCCGGTTCGGCAGCCGGTCTCCGCGCTGTGTCGGTAGAAGATTCCGGGGTGGTTCGAGGGTTACTGCGGTTGCCATCAGGGCTGTTGGAGTCCGCGGCGCCGGGCCTGTCCGGCGCCACCGGCTGCCGGTTCGAGTCCAGCGGAATCGCGAAGACCCCGTTGTCCCCACTGTGCAGCGGCTTCGAACTCTGCTGCCCAGTCTGCGCGTCGATGTAGGTGACCTTGCCGTTGTGGTTGACGGCGTTCCACGCGTGCGCCCGTCCGTTGGCGTCCTGCGTGATGATCACGGCCTGTGAGCCGTGCCCGCTGTCGCGGAGGGTGTTCTCCAGGCGGTTGAACGCGTCGCGCCCGTTGCCCATGTCGCTGAAGCGGGCGCCCAGCGTGTTCTCGATGCGGTCGCGGCCGCCCTTCTCGCCGCGGTCCGAGGGGTTGCCGTCCGCGTCGAGGTCCGGCGTACGCGCCCCGGCAGCCGTGGGGTTGCCGGCGTACGTGTCGACCGTGGACAGGGCGGTGTCGGCGCAGTTGTTGCTGCGGCCCGGCGCTTCCCTGCCCTCGCCGTTGATGCGCTCCACCCAACGGCCGTCCGACGGGTCCGGCGGCCGGGTGGGGTCACCGTTCTCGTCTCGCGGGACCGAGTTCTCCAGGGCGTCCTGCTCGGCGCGGGTGGGGTCGGTGACGCCCCCCGGAGGGTTGGCGTTGCGGGTCGCCGAGGCCGGGGTCGGGGTCTCGTTCGGCTTCGGGTTGTCCGAGGAGTTCGGCTGGTTGGGGTTGTGAGGGGTGGAGTCCGGGGTGTGTGGGGTGGACTGCTGGGGCTGGTTGTTCGGCGTGGGGGTCACGTGGTGGACCGGCACCGCGACGACCTGCGGCTGCTGTTGTTGGTTCGGGGGCGGGGTGTTCGGTGGCGGCTGAGTGGGGTTGTGCTGCGCGCCCGGCTGGTTCGGGGTGCCTGGCTGGTTCGGGGTGCCCGGCGTGCTGCCCGGGGGCTGCTGGGGCGGCTTGTTGGGGGTGGAGCCGGGGCTTGGCTGGTTCGGGGTGCCCGGCGTGCCCTGATGGGCAGGGCCGGGCTGGGACGAGGAGTTCGGTGTGCTGTTGCTCGGCGTCGAGGAGCTCGGAGTTGAGGAGCTCGGAGTTGAGGAGCTCGGCGTCGAGGAGCTCGGCGCACCGCTGCTCGGTGTCGACGTATGCCCGGATCCGGCGCCGGTCGATGTGGAGGGCGTGGTCGTGGGGCTGCCGGTGGACGGCGATGTGGTCCTGGGGGGCGTCGACTGGGACGGGTTCGGGTTCGGGGCGGTCGTACTCGGGTTCTGGCCCGGAGTGCTGGTACGGGCGCCTCCGGACGAGTCCGTGGTGTTGCGGGGCGTGGTCCGGTCACCCGGCGTGGAGGTGCCCGGGTTGTTGCGGGACGTAGTGCCGTCACCCGGTGTGGAGGTCCCTGGGTTGTTGCGGGACGCAGTGCCGTCACCCGGCGTGGAAGTCCCCGGGCTGTTGCGCGGCGAAGTGCGGTCGCCGGGCGTCGTACCGGGGGTGTTCCGCGGCGTGCTGCCGTCGCCCGGGGTCGCATTCCCGGGGCGCTGGGTCGGTATTCGACCGTCCGGCGTGCTTGACGTACGGCCATCCGCTGGACCGGGTGTTCGCCCGTCCGGCGTCGAAGCAGGCGTGCTCCGAGGCGTCGTAGGAGACGTAGGGCTCGGCGTGGAGGCAGGCCCCGTTCCCGTGGCGGAGGGTGTACTGGCGGAAGGATTCCTCGCCGGACCGGAGTTGGGATTCGGGCTCGTCGCGGACGGCGTGCTGGCGCCGCCGGAAGCACCTGGGCTGTGGTGCCCACCCGGAGCCGCACCCCCGGCGGAAGGCGCGGTAGGCGACGTAGGCATCGCTGAGCCGCCGCTGTCCGAGCGGCCGCCGGTACTGGCGGGAGACGAGTCGGCCGTCGGCGTCGGAGCCGCGTTGGACTGCGTGGGGGTGGTGGCGGCCAGGCTGTCGATGTTGGTGCCGATCGAGCCGCCGCCCGGCGAGGACGACATACCGCCCGACGAGGTGGGAGCCGGGCCGGAGTGCGGGCTCGGTGAGGAGAGACCGGAGACGGAAGGGCCGCCGCCGGAGTGGGAAGGGCCGGACGTGCTCGGAGTGCTGGACGAGCCGTTGGAGTCGGAGCCGTTCGACGAGGGGCCGGCGGGCGAGGGGTCGTCGAAGTCGGACAGGGACGATCCGGACGGCGACTGCGTCGGCCTGGAGAACGGGCTGTCCGAAGACGACGTGTTCCCGGAGTCGGATCCCGGCCCGGACCCTGAATCCGGGCCCGCACCGATATTGGGCGCGCCGATGTCATTGCCGCCCGTGTCGGCGGATATGCCGTTGCCTATGTTCGCGCCCGGGATGTTGCCGTTGCCCGAACGCGTCGAGGTGTTGGAGTCGGACCCCGACGAACTCGAGTCGGAGGACGAAGAGTCGGCGGACGAAGAGTTGGAGGCAGAGGAATCGGAGGACGAGGCGGAATCGGACGACGAAGACGAAGAAGAGGAGTTGGAGCTGGAGCTGTCCGATCCCGCGTCGCTGCCGATGTCACCCCCCGATGGCCCCGACGGCCCGTCATACCCGTCGATTCGGCTGTCGATCGCATGCCGGGCCCGGCTGCCCGCCTTCTGGCCCAGGCTGTCGCGTACGCCTTCGGCGAAGGTCTGCGGGCTCTGTCGGAGGGCGTCGAGGCCCGCCTGGCCGCCGGCCTTCATGGTGGCGCCGACGTCGTAGCCTTCCTGCGCGCCGAAGCCGACGTTCACGGTCTGGCGGACGAGGTCGGTGATGATCGCCTCGACCGCCGAGATCACGGGCTCCTTCAGCGTCTCCACGAGCGCCTCGATCATGGCTTTCTTGAGCTCGTCGAGGATACGCCGGACGATCAGGCGGGTGACCTGGGTGGCGCCGAGGCCGGCGACCTCGGACAGGCCGAAGGTGAAGGGCGCGGCGGCGTGGGCGGCGACGATCTCGATCGCCAGGGCGATGAGCTGGGCGATCACCGCCCACTTGGCGAACTCCACCAGGTAGGCACAGGCATCCAGCACGTTCGCGATGAGGAAGGCGGCCTCGGCGGCGCTGCGGAGATAGCCGTCGCCTCCGCCTCCGCCGCCGTCGAACTTCCCGTAGGTCTTGGTGAACTTGTCGATCGACTCACCGGCGTTGTGGGCGGTGACCTGGCGCGCGGAACCGTTCGCCCTGGTGTGGAGCCCGTTGACCTTTTCGCCGAACTGCCGCCACATGGTGGCGCAGTCTCTGAGCTTGTCCTCGTTCGCCGTCGGCCACTTGTAGCCCAGCATCTCGAGAACCCACTCGAGCTCGTCCGGCAACATCATCGCCACAGCAGAAAGCACCCCCGTCGGACAACACGGCCGTACAGCTCCCTCACCAGTCGAGGGAAATCACACAGGAGTACAGCCGTCCGCAAAGTTTACGGACTCACCCGCCGATGACTTCAGGTGGTCGCTGTCACAAGTCCGTTTCAGGTCGCCGCTGTTGCCGGGAGCGGCACGACGTGGGACGGCTCACTGCGTACGGCCCTGAGCGCGCTGTCGATGTCCCTTGATGTCGGGTCGGCCGATGTGGCCCTCGGCGCGCTCGGAGTCACCGAGCCAGATGTGCGGGACGTGCCCCTGGACCGCTGCGACCAACTCCTGCCGGCAGGCGGCGGGGAAGGGGAGGCGGTAGCGCACACGGGGCAGGTCGGGGTGCAACGGCTCCTCGTCGCGGACGAGGGTCCACAGGACGGGGTCGTCCCGGTCGATGGGGCCGATGGGGAACAGCTCCAGGGAGTAGACCTTCTGGCTTCGGACCTTCTGGCTGCGGCCGAACCTGCTCCAGTACAGACCGACTCCGGCGAGCGCCTGCCAGGGGATGACGTTCCGGGCCCTTCCGTTCTCGACCCACAGACCGGTCGCGTCGACGAGGATCCGGGCGCGCCGGTTCGCCCAGTTGGCGATGAAGAGGAACACGCCGAGCGCACCGAGCAGCAGCATGAACACGAGGCCCACGTATCCGGCCGGGTTGGACTCCCCCTTCTGGTTCCCGGTAGCAACCACGACAGCGCCGATGACGCCGACCGCGCCCAGCGCGATGAGCAGGACGGAGCAGGGGAGCCCTGTCATGGCGCCGCGGCGACCGGTTCGTATGACCGTGGCGTCGGGTGCGGGGGAAGGCGTATGCGAAGGCAACATGGTGCGTGAGCTTAGCGAATTGACCTACGCTCCCTCCTCATGACGACGCACGGCCGGGAACACGGTGGGGAACAGGTGCAGACGCAGGTGCGAGGCGAAGAGGGTGATCCGATTCCGCCGGGTGCGGACGAATTCAGGGCGAGTTTCCAACGGCAATCCGACCCCGGCTTCGCGAGACAGCGGTCGCGGCAGGCGCGGAGCGCTCGTGGTGGGCTCATGGCCGCCGGGGCGTCGGTGGCGCTGGTCTGCCTCATGGTGATCGTGGGGCAGCTCACCAGCGGTACCCAGGCGGGCGTGGGGACCATGGTGTACGGCTTGAGCCTCGCCTTCGCCGGTCTCAGCGTGGAGTTGGCGCGGCGTGGACGCACCCGTCTGGCCATGATGGCGATCATCTTCGCCGCGGCGGGCGCGTCGCTGGCGGATGCCCTGCCCTGACCGGCACATCCTTCTGCTGCACCGTCAGGATGCCGTGCCTGTCCGCCCAGCCGTCGCGTACGTGTCAAGACCGGCGCTGTTTCCGATACAGCGCGATGGCCGCCTCCGTCGGGAAGTTCGGCACGGTGACGGTCTCACCGGTGTCCTTGGCGACCACGATCTTGCCGCCGCCGGGCGGAGCCGGCTGAGGCCGACCGGCCGCGTCCGTGACGGGCGGGAACACCGGGTACACCAGGTATCCGAGGTCGAACTCCGCCACGCGCAGCTCAGCGGGAGTGCCGTCCGGCAGCTTGGGCTGCGCGTAGCGGCCGCGCACGATGGCGAGGGCCTGCTCGGAGGTGGTGGGCGGCGGTGCCGGGTGGTGGTCCGAAGCCACGGGTTTCTCTCCTGGTCGTAGCGGGCAGACCGCGGCCGGTCAGAACAACCCGTGCCACATTTGCTCGACGATCAGCGACCACCACGTCTCCGCGTTCCCCAGCGCGGATGCGTCCACGGCCGCCAACTGCTCCTGCAGCGCCGCCACTTCCGCGCCGGCCGCCACCGGGTCCAGCCCCTGCATCCGCTGCCGTGCGTCAGCGAGCAGGCTCAGCGAGCGGGTGAAGGCGGCGACCGAGACATTGACGTACCGAGCAGCGGCCGTCACCGGATCCACCGCCCAGACCGCGCCGAGACCGTCCGGCTGCCCCGCCCCCGGCAGGTACTGCACCGCGATGACCGCGACGCCGTCGAAGCCGATCCGGACCAGGTGTGCCAGGGCGCCGATCTTCTCCTCGCCGGCCGGGCTGCGCCGCTCGCGCAGATTCGTGGCGACGTCCGTGAACAGGCCGCCGACCGGAGGCGCGTCGGGCCGGTCGGCGGTGAAGAAGAGCGGGAGGTCGGCCGGAAGCCCCGCCCAGGTGAGCGTCGCCGCAGCGGCCTCCGGCAGCGGGCTGCCGGCGATGTCGTCGGCGTCGTAGCGGCGTACGCCTGCCTCGCCGAAGACCTCGACGAGATGGCGGCCGAGCACCACGTCGCGCATCGGCTCCGCGGGAGTCACCTGCGCGGGCACCGGCACGCGGTGCGGGAGCGGCGGCGGCTGCCGGCCTGCGATCCGGTGCATCGTCTCGACCTGCTCGACCAGCGCCGCGATGCCCTCCGCACGCGCCTCGGGACGGGCCCCGTAGGACTGCGAGCAGGAGAGCTGGGCGTTGGGGAAAGCGTTGAGGAGCTCGGCCGTGTAGCCGCCCGGGAGCAGGCTGGGACGCAGGTCGGTGTGGATGGCCACGACATTGTCGGTGGGTACGTTCATCCGTCGCAGCTCCCCCCACGCCTGGTACTCGGCGGGGGGCAGCCCCGGGGCGGAGGTGCGGAAGAGGTTGGTCTCCTCGCCGTTCGCCGGGTCGACGAACGTGAAGACGGCCGTGTTGCCGGGGCCGGTGACCGGACGGACGGCCCCTTCGGACGCACCCCCGTGCTTCTGCCGGTACATCCGGACGACCTCGTCGACCGGCACCGACGGCCACACCGTCAGCTCGCCGCTGCCGCGGTCCACGACCCCGCACGCGTTGCCGATGTCGGCGGGCGGCCGCCGCTCCCCGGTCTCCGGGTCGCGCTCGGGCTCCGCGGGCGCCGCCCACACGACCCAGCCCAGGTCGAACTCCTGCATCCGGACCTCGCGACGCGGCTCCGTGGAGCCTTCCGGATTGAGCCAACGGTCGGCGATGGCGAGCGCCTGCTCCTGGCTGGTCACGGGGAGGCTCCTTCGAAGGGGGCGGTCGGGGAGGGGGGTGGAAAGACGGGCGGACCTGCCGTGCAGGTATCCACGAGGCTGCCGTGCACGTGCCTACGAGGCTATCGTCGCGCCCGCCGCGCGAATCCGGAGGGCCTTGACCCCACGCTCGGTGGCGAGCAGGAGGATGCCGTCGGGGGAGAGGTCGGCCGCGGTGAAAGACGTGCCGGAGATCAGCGCGGCCACCACCTCCTGATCCGCCCGGTCCCAGACGCGCAGGTAGTCGCCGCCCCGGCTCAGGCCGAGCGGGGCGGCGGCACGTTCCTCCTCCGTAGGGCGAAGGATCTGTTCGGGATCGGCGTCGCCGAGGTGATCAGGCTGCACGAGGCCATGGACGAGCACGGCGGAACCGGACGCACCGACCGGCCGTGCGCCGGGTGTGCCCGCGGGGACGACCAGCACGGCGACCGGGGTGGCCGGCCCGTCGGGTTGAGGCAGGCTGCCGACGGTCACGGCGCTGACGCCGGACACGGGCAGGCTCCACAGGGTCTGCCAGGGAAGATCCAGGCCGAGCCGCCCGCGAATCGCCTCGGCGTACTCGGGGAGTCCGTCCTCGACGAACGCGGTCTCCAGCAGGGCGGCACGCAGTTCGACGGGCGCCTGGGTCCGGGTCAGCAGAGGCGCCGTACGCAGATACGTACGGGCCGGTGCGCCCAGCTCCTCAGCCGGTACGGCCTCCACGGCGGCGCGCAGGGGCACCGGGTCGGCGTGGATGAACAGGCCGGGATCCGTGAGGAGTTGGGGCAGCAGCCCCGCCTCCAGGGTGTGGCCCGCGATGTGGTCGCGGACGTAGGGATCGGCCTTGCTCCAGTCCTGCTCCGGCACGGCCTCCAGCAGGGCCATCGCGATCTGGGTCTGTGCGGCGGCGACGCCGGGCAGACCGGCGCGGATCTCGTCACCGAGGGCCGGGTGGAGCAGCCGTAGCAGCGTACGCCCGCCGTCGGCCGGGTCCGCGTCCTGTTCGGCTTCCTGCTCCTCGGGCTGCACGAACGGCGCGGCGAGCAGCATCCCGCCCGCCAGGGCCTGGCTCATGTCCTGCCCGGCGATCGCGCTCACCAGCCTCGCCCACAGGTGGACCGGTATGCCGTCGGCCTCGGCCAGGGCAAGGGGGGCCAGCAGGTGCCGCAGCGTCTGCGGATCGCTGCCGAGCCGCTGGGCGTGCAGGTCCAGGGCCTCACCGACGGACGTCGGCAGGAACCTCTCGTCGGCCGCATCGAAGCCCTCCGGAGCCATCAGGAGGCAATTGACGGCGAGTTGGACCACGAGCGGGCTGGTCCCGGCTCGGCGGCCGATGGCCGCGCCCAGAGCGAGACGGGCGGCGGGATCCACGGTGAACGGCAGCTCAGGTGCTCCGAACACCGGGTTCAGCACCGCATGCGCGTGCAGTACCAGGCCCTCGGGATCGGCCCACTCCGGCTCGTCGAGATCGATGATCCGCACGGTGCCGGACGGCAGACCCCCGGCCAGCTCGGCGGCCAGTGGACGCGGCACCTCGGCCAGCAGCCGGACCGACTCGGTGGCGGCCAAGGGAGCGAGCACCTCACGCACCAGCCGTGCGGGTTCGCCCGCCGCCCGTACCGGCCCCGCACGGTCGACGTCCGGTACGACGACGGTCACCGGCTCGTCGAGCGCGGCCAGTTCGGCGTACACGCCCTCGGTGCTGGTGGCGGCCAGCTCGTAGTGGTCGGCGAGCAGCCACAGCACCTGGGCCGCGGTCAGACCGTCGGGGGCGGGGACGGCCGGAGCCGGCAGCTCCGGCGGCACCGTCGACGGATCCATCTCCTCCAGCGGCAGCCGCTTGCGGTACTCCGGATCGCACAGCATCAGAAACCCGGTGAGCAGCCGCGAACGCCCGCTGCCGGAACCGCCGGTGACCACGACCACGCGTGAAGCGCCGGGCGCGGCCGCACGCCATGCGGTGAGTGCGCGCAGCGCGGCGGTCCGGCCGCCTATGTGGGGGTGCGGTGCGTAGTCCTGGCTCGAGCCGGTCATGAGTCCCCGTCCTCCGCCATCGCGGATGCCTACTCGTACGACCCTGATCTTAGGCGTGGCGCCGGTCACGAGGGCGAGCGGACAGCGGACCTCCGGAAGCGACCTACTCGGCCGCCACCCCGCCATTTGGAGGCGCAGCCTCCAAGTCGAACTCCCCGTCCCGAGCCCCCAGCACAAACGCCCGCCACTCCGCCTCGGTGTACCGCAGCACGGTCCCGGGATCGAGGGACGACCGCATGGCCACCGCGCCCTCGGGCAGGTACGCGATCTCGACGCGCTCCTCATGCTGCTCGGTGCCGGGCGCGCACTGCCATTCGACCCCGGAGATGTCGAGGGCGTACAGCTCGTCGCGCTCCCGTTCCTTGCGCGCCTTGATGTCCTCGGCCTGAGCCCCGACCTCGTTGTTGCTTGCCTCGGTCATTCCGCTGGGCCTCTTCCTGACGTGCGAACGACGATGGGTCTCACCCTACTGACGTCGGTCGCCCCGCATGTGCCCGTCGCGGATCAGAGGTCGTGAGGCCGCAACCTGGCGTGTGCGACCCCGGTCGGCACCTGCACCTGCCCGTCGTACTGGGCCGTCGTCTCCTTCCAGATGGCGTCCTGCTCGGCCTCGTTCAGCTCGTGCGCCACGCCCATCTTGGTGAAGGCGACGCCCATCCCGGCGATGCGCTCCGCGAGGCTGGCCATCGACTCGTACATGCCGTCGCGCAGGCCCTCGTAGACGACGCCGAACTTCTCGCCGATGTCGTCGTCACCCCACGGCGGGGTGTCGCCCTTCTCGAGGGCGGTCAGCCCGGTCTGCAGGGCCGTCACGGCCTTGCCGAAGTCCAGGCCGACGTTGAACATGTGGAAGCCCTCGGTCTTGAGGACCTCGGGATCGGAATCCATGTAGTCCGACGGCACAACTGCCCCCCGTGGCTGCTCTTTTCTGTCGCAACGCCACCTTAACCGGGGCGCCCGCGGGAGACCCAGCCCCCAGGGACAACAGGAAGGGGCGGCACCCACGTGGGTACCGCCCCTCGACGCTCGACCGGCCGCCACTCAGAACCGGTTCGGCAGCCAACCCGTCTGAATCAGCTGCCCCCCGCGGCGGCGCGTGTGGAAGTTTCCACGGCCGGGCGGCAGTTGCGAGGCCGTGATGTTGCCCAGCAGCTGGCCCTCCGACCGGTCGCCGGAGAGCACCACGCCCTGGGCGCCCAGCTCGCGCATGCGCTGCATCACCGGCTCGTACAGCGACCGGCTCGCACCGCCCGAGGAACGCGCGATGATGACGCGCAGGCCGACGTCACGGGCGAACGGCAGGTACTCCAGAAGCGGGGCCAGCGGGTTCACGCCGGTCGCCACCAGGTCGTAGTCGTCGACGATGACGAACGCGTCCGGGCTGTTGTACCAACTGCGGTTGCGCAGCTGCTCGGGCGTGACGTCCGGGCCGGGCATCCGGCGGTGCATCGAGCCGGCCAGCCCCTCCAGGGTCTCCGTCAGGGCCGGAGCCGACGCGCAGTACCTCGACAGGTGCGAGTCGGGCACGCCCTCCAGGTGGGCGCGTCGGTAGTCACCCATGACGATCTTCGCCTGGTCCGGCGTGTAGCGCTCGGTGATCTGCTTGACCAGCAGCCTGAGCAGCGCGGACTTACCGGACTCGCTCTCACCGAACACGATGAAGAGCGGGTCGGTCTCGAAGTCGACGAAGACCGGCGAGAGCGACGACTCGTCGATTCCGACGGCGACACCGCGCTCCGGGTGCTCGAAGCCCTTGGGCAGCCGGTCCGCCGACAGCATCGTGGGCAGCAGCCGCACGGCCGGGGCGTGGCTGCCCTGCCAGTTCTCGTTGATGCCGCCGATGAGGATCGACGCCGCCTCGGACAGGTCCTCCGTCGCCGAGGAGCCGTCGACACGCGGCAGCGCCGTCATGAAGTGCAGCTTGTCCTGGGTCAGACCACGGCCCGGCACCGTGGCGGGGACGTTCTGCGCGACCTTGCGGTCGATCTCCGACTCCGTCGGGTCACCGAGCCGGAGTTCGATGCGGTTCTGGAGCATGTCCTTGAGCGCCGGCCGCACCTCGGTGTAGCGGCTCGCCGTAAGGATCACGTGGACACCGAAGCCGAGACCGCGGGTCGCGATCTCCGTGACGGTCGCCTCGAGCATCTCGTAGTCGGTCTTGAAGGTGGCCCAGCCGTCGATGACGAGGAAGACGTCACCCCAGATCTGGTCGGGCAGCTGACCCGCGGCCCGGCGCTGACGGTAGGTCTGCACCGAGTCGACGTTGTTCGCGCGGAAGTACTCCTCGCGTGCGTTGAGGATGCCCTCGACCTCGCTGACCGTACGGCGCACCTTCTCGGCGTCGAGACGGTTTGCGACCCCGCCCACGTGGGCCAGGTCCTCCATCGAGATCAGCGAGCCACCGCCGAAGTCCAGGCAGTAGAACTGCACTTCGGAGGGAGTGTGGGTGAGCGCGAACGACGAGATGAGCGTACGCAGCAGCGTCGACTTGCCGGACTGCGGACCACCGACGAACAGACCGTGGCCCGCACCGCCCGCGAAGTCCCGGTACAGCACGTCACGCCGCTGCTCGAACGGCTTGTCCACCAGGCCGACCGGCACGTTGAGCCGGCCGAGCGCCGTGTAGTCGGGCGCGGTCAGACCGCGGTCCTGGGTGACGGCGAGCTGCGGGAGCAGCTGCTCCAGCGAGGGCGCCTCCTCCAGCGGGGGCAGCCACACCTGGTGGGCGGGCGGTCCCTGGTTGATCATCCGGCTGACGAGGACGTCCAGGACGGTGTCCGCGAGCGCGTCGTCCACCCGGTTGTCGGGCTCCGGCTCCTCGATCACCGGCTGCGGGGGCAGCGCCACGTGCTCCGCGGAGAACAGCGCGGGACGCAGCTGCGTCGAGCGGTGCACCCGGGACGGGCCCTCGCCGTGGTACGCCCCCGACACGTACGCCGCCTTGAAGCGGACCATGGTGTCGGTGTCGTAGCGCAGATACCCGGAGCCGGGGATCGACGGCAGGTGGTAGGCGTCCGGGACGCCGATCGCCGTACGGGACTCGGCGGCGGAGAAGGTCCGCAGACCGATCCGGTACGACAGATAGGTGTCCAGACCGCGCAGCTTGCCCTCCTCCAGGCGCTGCGAGGCCAGCAGCAGGTGCACACCCAGCGAACGGCCGATACGGCCGATCTGGATGAACATGTCGATGAAGTCCGGCTTGGCCGTGAGGAGTTCGGAGAACTCGTCGAGCACGATCACCAGCGAGGCCATCGGCTCCAGCGCGGCACCGGCGGCACGCGCCTTCTCGTAGTCGTGCAGGTTGGCGTAGTTGCCGGCCGAGCGCAGCAATTCCTGGCGGCGCTGCGTCTCACCCATGATCGAGTCGCGCATACGGTCGACGAGGGTGAGGTCGTCCGCGAGGTTGGTGATCACGGCCGCGGTGTGCGGCATGTCGGCCATACCGGCGAAGGTCGCGCCGCCCTTGAAGTCCGCGAGGATGAAGTTCAGCGTCTCCGAGGAGTGCGTCACCGCGAGACCGAGCACCAGCGTACGCAGCACCTCGGACTTGCCGGAGCCGGTCGCTCCGACGCACAGGCCGTGCGGGCCCATGCCCTCCTGCGAGGCCTCCTTGAGGTCCAGCATGACCGGCTCGCCGTTCTCGCCGACACCGATAGGCACGCGCAGCCGCTCGTGCAGTGTGCGCGGCCGCCAGGTGCGGGAGACGTCGACCGTGCCCGCGTCGCCGATGCCCATCAGGTCGGTGAAGTCCAGGTTGGACAGGAGGGGTTCGCCCTCCTCCGCGGAGCCGACCCGGAACGGGGCCAGCTGCCGGGCCAGCGACTCGGCCTGCGCCACGTTCAGGAGGTCGGGCTTGCCGGTGTACGCGGACTCGTGGCCGACGAACAGCCGCATCCGCTCCGGCTTCGCGTAGATCGTCAGACCGGCGCGCAGCTCCTCCTCCAGCGGGCCGGGGGAGATCTCCAGGAACGTGACGCCCTGGAGGCCCTCGGCGCTGGCGAGTTCGGAGTCCGGCGGCACGGTGCCGCCGTCGAGCACCACGATCAGGTGGGGCTGGTCGTAGACCGGGGTCGTCTCACGGTTCCAGCGGGGCCGGTCGCCCAACTGGTCCGCCAGCGCCTCCTCCAGCTCGCCGAGGTCGTCGAACAGGAGACGGGACGAGCCCGCCCCGTCCTTGGCCTTCGGGTGCTGGCTGTGCGGCAGCCACTTGATCCAGTCCCAGTCGGCCGCCGCGGAGGGGTGTGCCACCACGGCGATCATCAGATCCTCGGGCGAATGCAGCGTCGCCAGCTGGGACAGGGACGAACGGGCGTTGCCGTAGACCGTGTCGCTCTCGCCGCAGATCGTCACGTGGTAAAAGGCGCGCAGCGAGATGGACACGGGCAGATCGGACAGACTGCCGTGCGCGTCGAGGAACGCCTTCATGGCCGCGGCGGTCAGCGGCTCCAGCTCCTCCTTGGGCGCCGTCTCCGGCGCGACGAGCGGGGTGTTCAACTGCTGCACACCGCGCCCGATCCGTACGGAGGCGAAGTCCGCGTCCGTCGGACGCCGCTCCCACAGCCGCTTGCCGTCGGCCGCCACCGCCCACAGCTGCTCCGGGTCCGGATGCTGGAAGAGCTGGCTCTGCCGCTGCAGTTCCGCGGTCTTGTGCACGTCCTTGCGGACCTGCTCCAGGTAGCGGAAGTAGTCACGCCGGTCCTGGGCCATCCCCGCGCCGCCGCCCTGACGGGACTTGGCGAACTGGGCGATGGCCATGGCCAGTGTCGAGGCCAGCATCAGCCCGCCGACCACCCTCATGTACGAGGGCAGGTTGGGCATGAAGAAGAAGCCGACGGAACCCAGCATGCCCATCATGGGCAGCAGGTTCATCAGCATGCTTTCGTCGCCCTCGCGAGGGATCTCGGGGGGCGTCTCCAGTTTGACCTCGCCGTCCGGGACGGCCGGCGGCACTATCCGCGGTGGTCGTTTGATGATGACGACGCTCACCGATGCACTCATCCTTCGCGATTGATACGTCCTGGCACCGACGCCCCCGTGTACCGCTGTGCCGAGATGGTTTCTCGTTCGCGTAGGCGTCGTTCGCGTAGAGGTCGATCCTACTGATGCCTGAGGTGCCCGAGGGAGGGAGGCGGATGGAGATGCGGCGCAGGTCCTGGGAGGAATGCGGGAGGTAGGGCCTGAGCCGGGTACCGCAACGGATATGGTGGCGCTCCGCGTCGTACGAGCGGCGCGAGGAAGTCTTGTCTAGCAGGGGGAACACCAGGTGAGCACGGGGACTTCGACAGGTTTCTGCCGAATCACCATCGCAGCACCGGACAGTCGTGTGGATGTCGCGCTGCCCGAGGACTTGCCGATCCAGGACCTCTTTCCCGAGATCGTGAGGCTCTCGGGCATGGTCCAGTCGGACACCGGCCCCTCGGGCTACCACCTCGTGACGCGCGAGGGCCAGGTGCTCGACGCCAGTCGCTCGTTGCTGGAGCACCGGGTCAGGGACGGTGACGTGCTGCTGCTGCGCACCTTCGCCGACTCACTGCCGCCGGCCGTGCACGACGACGTGGTGGACGCCATCGCCGCCGCGGTCAAGCAGGACACCCGCAGCTGGAACGACAACCTGATGCGGGTGGCCGGTCTCGTCGCGGGTTCGCTGCTGCTGGTCATGCTCGGCTTCGTCTTCTGGTTCGCGGACCCGGTACGGCACGACATGCACGGCCTCCAGGGCATCCTGGCCGGCGTCACCGCGCTCGCCCTGACGGCACTGGCCGGTGTGCGGGCCCGGGTGTACGACGACCGGGGCTCCGCCGTCGCACTCGGCATCTCGGCGCTGCCGCACGCGCTCATCGCGGGCTCAGGCGTCATCCCCCAGGACGCGGGCGAGGGCCCCGGCAGGATCCAGTTCCTCGTCGGCTGTGTGGCCGTACTGCTCTGCTCCGTCGTACTGATCATGCTGCTGCCGCAGGGCGACGCCCCGTTCGTGGCCGCCGCGCTGGCCTCCGCGATCGGCACGCTCGCCGTGTTCTGCGGTGTGCTCACCGAGGCGGAGCCCCGCGAGATCGCCGCCGGCACCTCGGTCGTCGCCCTCGCGGTCGTCGGCTTCCTGCCCGGCTGGTCGTCCCGCTTCGCCAAGCTGCCGATCGGCTTCCGCAACCCCGAGGACCTGGCCCGCGCCCGCCGCGAGGGCCGCGAGGGCGACCTGGAGGCCGTGGACGTCCAGCGCATCGTCGCCCAGACCAGCCGGGGCCACGAACTGCTGCTCGGCCTGGTCGGCGGCTGCGCCGCGGTGATCATCGGCGCGGGCGGCGCGGTCCTCGGCTTCAGCGACAGCGGCTGGGCCCAGCTGCTGGCCCTGTGCACCGGCCTCGCCGCGATGCTGCGGGCCAGGCTGTTCCGCTACACCGCCCAGGTCACCTGCCTGTTCGTGGCCGGCGTCATCACGCTCGCGCTGCTGGTGCTCGGCCTCGCGATCTCGCCGCCGGCCGACGTCATCATGGATCTGCTCCAGGGCAACTCCGGCCCGGTCGACGTACGCACCCTGTGGCTCGGCGCCTCGGTCGGCGCCGGTGTGCTGCTGCTGATCGCGATCGCCCTGATCGTGCCGCAGAAGGGGCTCTCCCCCTTCTGGGGCCGCATGCTGGACCTCGCGGACTCCCTGGTGCTGCTCTCGCTGGTCCCGATCTGCCTGGCCGTCCTCGACGTCTACGGCAAGGTCCGCGGCGGCATCTGAGCGGTGTGGCCCGGCGGGGGACCGCCGGGCAAGAGCGTGCCCGCATGCTGGTACGCTGTGTGACGGCCGTTTGTGTACGCGCCCCCGGTCCATCTGGGGGCTGCGCCCAGCGGATCCCGCCTCCCGAGTCACGGAAGCTCCCCTGAGATGCAGACCAGGGGCACTCGGTGGCAACAGAAGACTCACGAGGAGTACGCGTGTCGCTCGACGCCGCTACGAAGAAGCAGATCATCACCGAGTTCGGTACCAAGGAGGGCGACACCGGCTCCCCCGAGGTCCAGGTCGCGATGCTCTCGCGCCGTATCTCGGACCTGACCGAGCACCTCAAGACCCACAAGCACGACCACCACTCCCGTCGTGGTCTGCTGATCCTGGTCGGTCAGCGTCGCCGCCTTCTCCAGTACCTGGCGAAGAAGGACATCCAGCGCTTCCGTGCGCTGGTCGACCGCCTCGGCATCCGCCGCGGTGCGGCGGGCGCCAAGTAAGACGCCATGAGGGGAGCGGTTCCCGGAAGGATCGGGAGCCGCTCCCTTTGCCGTACATGCGGAACGTCAACCGTACGTGCGGAAACATGCGGAGTGTCACTCACGCTTTGTAGTGTGGTAGCACAACGCAATACGGACGACACATCACGATGAAAAGAGGAGAAGCGCGCCTCGCCGCCGCCGGTCCTCGGTAGTGGCCCCCGGGAAGAGAGCCCCGGGTGCTTCGATCGAAGACCGGCCCGCACCAGACGGAGCGCTTCTCCGGCACCGTCCCCCTGCCACACGGGCAGCCACGGGACAAAAGACGACAAAGTAACGGAGAAAACGCTAGTGGAGAACGAGACCCACTACGCCGAGGCCGTCATCGACAACGGCTCCTTCGGCACCCGCACCATCCGCTTCGAGACGGGCCGCCTGGCCAAGCAGGCCGCCGGTTCCGCCGTGGCGTACCTGGACGACGACACCATGGTGCTGTCGGCCACCACCGCCTCCAAGAACCCCAAGGACCAGCTCGACTTCTTCCCCCTGACGGTGGACGTCGAGGAGCGGATGTACGCCGCCGGCAAGATCCCCGGCAGCTTCTTCCGCCGTGAGGGCCGCCCCTCCGAGGACGCGATCCTCACCTGCCGCCTCATCGACCGCCCGCTGCGCCCGTCCTTCAAGAAGGGCCTTCGCAACGAGATCCAGGTCGTCGCCACGATCATGGCGCTCAACCCCGACCACCTGTACGACGTCGTGGCGATCAACGCCGCGTCCGCGTCCACGCAGCTGGCCGGTCTGCCCTTCTCCGGCCCGATCGGCGGCGTCCGCGTCGCGCTGATCCGCGGCCAGTGGGTCGCCTTCCCGACGCACACCGAGCTCGAGGACGCCGTCTTCGACATGGTCGTCGCGGGCCGCACCCTGGAGGACGGCGACGTCGCGATCATGATGGTCGAGGCCGAGGCCACCGAGGGGACCATCAAGCTGGTCCAGGGTGGCGCCGAGGCCCCGACCGAGGAGGTCGTCGCCTCCGGTCTGGACGCCGCGAAGCCCTTCATCAAGGTGCTCTGCAAGGCCCAGGCCGACCTCGCCGCGAAGGCCGCCAAGCCGACCGGCGAGTTCCCGATCTTCCTGGACTACCAGGACGACGTCCTCGAGGCCCTCACCGCCGCCGTCAAGCCGGAGCTCGCCTCCGCGCTGACCATCGCCGGCAAGCAGGAGCGCGAGTCCGAGCTGGACCGCGTCAAGGCGCTCGCCGCCGAGAAGCTCCTGCCGGAGTTCGAGGGTCGCGAGAAGGAGATCTCCGCCGCGTACCGCTCGCTCACCAAGCAGCTGGTCCGCGAGCGCGTGATCAAGGAGAAGAAGCGCATCGACGGCCGCGGTGTCACCGACATCCGCACCCTGGCCGCCGAGGTCGAGGCCATCCCGCGCGTGCACGGCTCCGCCGTGTTCGAGCGTGGCGAGACCCAGATCCTGGGCGTCACGACGCTGAACATGCTCCGTATGGAGCAGCAGCTGGATACGCTGTCGCCGGTGACGCGCAAGCGCTACATGCACAACTACAACTTCCCGCCGTACTCCACCGGTGAGACCGGCCGCGTCGGCTCCCCGAAGCGCCGCGAGATCGGCCACGGCGCCCTCGCCGAGCGCGCCCTGGTCCCGGTCCTGCCGACGCGCGAGGAGTTCCCCTACGCGATCCGCCAGGTCTCCGAGGCGCTGAGCTCCAACGGCTCGACGTCCATGGGCTCGGTCTGCGCCTCCACCATGTCGCTGCTGAACGCCGGTGTGCCGCTGAAGGCCCCCGTCGCCGGTATCGCCATGGGCCTGATCTCCCAGGACATCGAGGGCGAGACGCACTACGTCACGCTCACCGACATCCTCGGTGCGGAGGACGCCTTCGGTGACATGGACTTCAAGGTCGCCGGCACCAAGGAGTTCGTGACCGCCCTCCAGCTCGACACCAAGCTGGACGGCATCCCGGCCTCCGTCCTGGCCGCCGCCCTCAAGCAGGCCCGTGACGCCCGCCTCCACATCCTCGACGTGATGATGGAAGCGATCGACACGCCGGACGAGATGTCCCCCAACGCGCCGCGGATCATCACCGTGAAGATCCCGGTCGACAAGATCGGTGAGGTCATCGGCCCCAAGGGCAAGATGATCAACCAGATCCAGGAGGACACCGGCGCCGACATCACGATCGAGGACGACGGCACGATCTACATCGGCGCGGTCGACGGCCCGTCCGCCGAGGCCGCCCGCACCACGATCAACTCGATCGCCAACCCGACCATGCCGGAGGTCGGCGAGCGCTACCTGGGCACGGTCGTGAAGACGACCACCTTCGGTGCGTTCGTGTCGCTGCTCCCGGGCAAGGACGGTCTGCTGCACATCTCGCAGATCCGCAAGCTGGCCGGCGGCAAGCGCGTGGAGAACGTCGAGGACGTGCTCGGCGTGGGCGCCAAGGTACAGGTCGAGATCGCCGAGATCGACTCCCGCGGCAAGCTGTCGCTCATCCCCGTCATCGAGGGCGAAGAGGCCTCCGACGAGGACAAGAAGGACGACACCGACCAGTGACGTCGAGTAGCTCCACGGCGAAGGGCCGCCCCCCCTCCGAGGGGCGGGGCGTCGCCCCTCCCCCAAACCCCCCCCAAGGGACCCACAGCACCGGTACAGTTCTCAAGAACAACCCCCCCAGCGGCCTTCGCAGCGT
>NZ_JBHTRZ010000007.1:578221-586071 GCF_042795335.1 Streptomyces sp. NPDC056479
GGGGGTTTGGGGGGGGAAAGGGGGGGGGGGGAGGGGGGGGGGGGGGGGGGGGGCGAGGGGGGGGGGGCCGGGGTTTGGGGGGGGGGGGGGCCCTTCGCCCGTACCCAAACCCTCATCAAGGGCACCAACGGCATCGGCACGGTCCGCAAGACCACCCTCCCGGGCGGCCTGCGCATCGTCACCGAGACCCTGCCCTCGGTCCGCTCCGCCACGTTCGGCATCTGGGCGCACGTCGGCTCCCGCGACGAGACCCCGGCCCTGAACGGCGCCACGCACTACCTGGAGCACCTGCTCTTCAAGGGCACCACCCGCAGGTCGGCGCTGGACATCTCCTCTGCCGTCGACGCGGTCGGCGGCGAGATGAACGCGTTCACGGCGAAGGAGTACACGTGCTACTACGCGCGCGTGCTCGACACCGACCTGCCGCTGGCCATAGACGTCGTCTGCGACATGCTGACCGGCTCGCTCATCCTCGAGGACGACGTCAACGTCGAGCGGGGCGCGATCCTCGAAGAGATCGCCATGACCGAGGACGACCCGGGCGACTGTGTGCACGACTTGTTCGCGCACACGATGTTCGGCGACAACCCCCTCGGCCGCCCGGTCCTCGGCACCGTCGACACGGTCAACGCCCTCACCTCAGACCGCATCCGCCGCTTCTACAAGAAGCACTACGACCCGACCCACCTGGTCGTGGCGGCCGCCGGCAACATCGACCACAACAAGGTCGTACGACAGGTCCGCGCGGCCTTCGAGAAGGCGGGCGCGTTCAAGAACGGCGACGCCGCGCCCATCGCACCGCGCGACGGCCGGCGCGCCCTGCGCACCGCGGGCCGCGTCCAGCTCCTCGGCCGCAAGACCGAGCAGGCCCATGTCGTCCTCGGCATGCCAGGCCTGGCGCGCACCGACGAGCGCCGCTGGGCACTGGGCGTGCTCAACACCGCCCTCGGCGGCGGGATGTCGTCCCGGCTGTTCCAGGAGGTCCGCGAGAAGCGGGGCCTGGCCTACAGCGTGTACTCGTACACCTCCGGCTTCGCCGACTGCGGCCTGTTCGGCGTGTACGCGGGCTGCCGGCCCTCGCAGGTCCACGACGTGCTGAAGATCTGCCGTGACGAGCTCGACCAGGTCGCCGAACACGGCCTGTCCGACGACGAGATCGACCGCGCCATCGGCCAGCTCCGCGGCTCCACCGTCCTCGGCCTGGAGGACACCGGTGCGCTCATGAACCGCATCGGCAAGAGTGAGCTGTGCTGGGGCGAGCAGATGTCCGTCGACGACATGCTGACCCGGATAGCGGCGGTGACCCCGGACGACGTCCGTTCGGTCGCCCGCGACGTCCTGGGGCAGCGACCGTCGCTGTCGGTCATCGGCCCGCTGAAGGACAAGCAGGCCGCCCGGCTCAACGACGCCGTCGCCTGACCCGTCCGCCCTCGGAACCTCGGAACATCCGACGTAAGGAAGCAACAGAGATGAGCAAGCTGCGCGTGGCGGTCCTCGGCGCAAAGGGCCGGATCGGCGCCGAGGCGGTACGGGCGGTCGAGGCCGCCGAGGACATGGAGCTGGTCGCCACCCTGAGCCGGGGCGACAAGCTGGAGACCCTCGCGGAGACGGGCGCCCAGGTGGCCGTCGAACTGACCACGCCCGACTCGGTGATGGCCAACCTCGACTACTGCGTGAACCACGGCATCCACGCGGTCGTCGGCACCACGGGCTGGACCGACGAGCGCCTCGCGCAGCTGAACGGCTGGCTGGCCGCCTCCCCGGAGACCGGCGTGCTCATCGCGCCGAACTTCTCCATCGGCGCCGTCCTGACGATGAAGTTCGCGCAGATCGCCGCGCCCTACTTCGAGTCCGTCGAGGTCGTCGAGCTGCACCACCCGAAGAAGGTCGACGCCCCCTCCGGCACCGCCACCCGCACCGCCCAGCTCATCGCCGAGGCCCGCCGCGCCGCCGGGACGGCACCCGCTCCGGACGCCACGGAGACCGCCCTGGACGGTGCCCGCGGCGCCAGCGTCGACGGGATCCCGGTCCACGCGGTCCGTCTGCGCGGCCTGCTGGCCCACCAGGAGGTCCTGCTCGGCGGCGAGGGCGAGACTCTCACCGTCCGGCACGACTCCCTCCACCACAGCAGCTTCATGCCGGGCATCCTGCTCGGCGCCCGCCGCGTGGTGACCACTCCGGGCCTCACCTTCGGCCTGGAACACTTCCTGGACCTGGGCTGATGCGCGCCAAGCTGTCCTACGCCATAACGGCCGCCGTCCTGGTCGTCTACTTCGTCCTGGTCGGCAGCCGTGGCGTGATGCTCATCCAGTCCGGCACGGTCATCACCGTCACCTTCGGTGTGGCGGTGCTGATCCTGCCGGTCATCGGCCTGTGGTTCCTGTGGAAGAACACCCAGTTCGTCCGCAAGGCCAACGCCCTCGCCGCCGAACTGGACGCCGAGGGAGGCCTGCCCGTCGACGAGCTGAAGCGCACGCCGGGCGGCCGTATCGACCGTGACTCGGCCGACGAGGTCTTCGCCAAGCGCAAGGCCGAGACCGAGGACGCCCCCGACGACTGGCGCAGCTGGTTCCGCCTCGCCGTCGCCTACCACGACGCCCGGGACACCCCGCGGGCGCGCAAGGCGATGCAGCGGGCCATCGCCCTGCACGAGGGCAGGACGGTCGAGGCCTGAGCGCCACGACGCCGCGTGCCTGACGCTACGACGACGATTCAGCCCTGAGAGGCCCTTCAGCCGCACGCCGATCGCCAGGCCGTACGACGAAGGGGCCGGCCCGCATACGCCGCGGACCGGCCCCTTCGGTGTACGCATCGCTCTCAGCGGCGCGCGTTCTCCGCCGCCCACGCCTCGATGGCGTCGGCGGCCCGGTCGAACGCCGCGACCCGCGCCAGGAAGTCCGCGTTGTGCGTGGTCATCAGCGTCGGCGTGTCATTGGCCGACCGGCCCCGCCGTACGAGCAGCAGCGCCTGCCCCTGCACGGTGCGCGGCAACCCCAGCCAGCGCACCGGCTGCTGCACCGTCCGCACGGCGACGACCTGGTCCCAGGGCACCGTACGCGTGACGAGGAAGCTCACCCTGCGCAGTCCGCGTGCGCTCACCCACACGCCCGCGCGCAGCAGGCGCAGGGCGGTGGCGATGACCGCCAGCGCGATGGCGAAGACCACCGCGGCCTCGTTCACCGTGCCGGTCAGGGCGATGATGACCGCCGCGAACAGCACGAACGAGGCGAGCAGCAGCCCCAGCGCCGCCATGCCCACCCGCCACGGCCCGGGACGGTAAGGACGCCGCCAGCGGTCGTGGTCGTCGAAGGGCAGCGGGGCATCGTCGGCTGCCTCGAATGCGCGGTCGGCCGTCAGGAAGGGCAGGGGCACGGCTGGTCCTCACTCAATCCATGCTTGGGCTGTGCCCGGTGAGGTTATCGACCCGTGTCCCCGCTCACCACCTCTGGGGGTCCGATGGAGTCAGTGCCCCTGGGAGGCCTGAGACTCCTGGGCCGGTGTGGACTTGTCGGTGGACAGCGCCGGCGTGCCGACGACCAGCGAGCCCACGAGCCCGGCGACGATGGTGAGGCCCAGCAGCCAGCGCCCGGCCATCTGACCGACGGACGCCCGCTCTCGGGGCGGGGGAGTGACATTGCTGCGGAACCTGTCGGCCTCGGCAAGGAAGGCGAACGGGACGGGCTCGCGCCGACCGAACATCAGGGAC
Organism: Streptomyces sp. NPDC056479; assembly: GCF_042795335.1. NCBI lineage: Bacteria > Bacillati > Actinomycetota > Actinomycetes > Kitasatosporales > Streptomycetaceae > Streptomyces > Streptomyces sp. NPDC056479. Next base: position 581,928 of record NZ_JBHTRZ010000007.1, read on the forward strand.
TTCTCCTCTTGGAATCGTGTGGGTGACCCTCACCAACACAGACGAGCGGGTGCCCCAAAAGGTGCCCGGTTTCACCGAATTCACAGAAATTCGCTGATGTTCGCCGCCGTATGTCGCAACCCGGCACCGAACGCCCCGTTGTCAGTGCCGCCCCGTAGAGTGGGCGCCGCCCAGCGAAGTGATGGAAGGACCCTCCGAGCCGTGACCGACACCCCCGCCGACGACCCCAAGCCCAGCTTCCGCAGTGACGTCACCGTCGAGCTGGTCAAGCACAGCGCGGCCGACTCCGACGTGCTGTGGGCCGCCCGCGTCTCCACCGCCGGCGAGCAGTCCCTGGAGGAGCTGCAGAAGGACCCCGAGCGCTCCAAGGGCCTGATCAACTATCTGATGCGGGACCGGCACGGCAGCCCCTTCGAGCACAACTCGATGACCTTCTTCATCAGCGCCCCGATCTTCGTCTTCCGCGAGTTCATGCGGCACCGCGTGGGCTGGTCGTACAACGAGGAGAGCGGCCGCTACCGCGAGCTCCAGTCCGTCTTCTACGTCCCCGGCGCGGACCGCAAGCTCGTCCAGGAGGGCCGCCCCGGCAAGTACGTCTTCGTGGAGGGCACCGAGGCCCAGCAGGAGCTGGTCTCCCGCACCATGGAGGACTCCTACCGCCAGGCGTACGACGCCTACCAGGAGATGCTCGCCGCCGGCGTCGCCCGCGAGGTCGCCCGCGCGGTCCTCCCGGTCGGCCTCTTCTCCTCGATGTACGCCACCTGCAATGCGCGCTCGCTGATGCACTTCCTCGGCCTGCGTACCCAGCACGAGCTGGCCAAGGTCCCGTCCTTCCCGCAGCGGGAGATCGAGATGGTCGGCGAGAAGATGGAGGCGGAGTGGGCGAAGCTCATGCCGCTGACGCACGCCGCCTTCAATGCGAACGGCCGTGTGGCGCCGTAACGCAACCCGGGCACGGGGGCCGTGGGTCAGCCTCATGAAGTGTCCGTATTGCGGCATTTAGAGATGTTCATCTAGCCTGATCAAACGGACCCGGCACTGCTTGAACCCCCGAGCAGGCAGTGCCGGGCTCCATATTTGTCCTGACTTTCCCGCACCCCCCTAGGGCAGACCCGGCCGTGCGCAACGAGTAGCGTGTAACCCATGGCTCCGACCTCCACTCCGCAGACCCCCTTCGGGCGGGTCCTCACCGCCATGATCACGCCCTTCACGGCGGACGGCGCACTCGACCTCGACGGTGCACAGCGGCTCGCCACGCACCTGGTGGACGCAGGCAACGACGGCCTGATCATCAACGGCACCACCGGCGAGTCGCCCACCACCAGCAATGCGGAGAAATCGGACCTGGTGCGAGCGGTACTGGAGGCCGTCGGCGACCGAGCCCACGTCGTGGCCGGTGTCGGCACCAACGACACGCGCCACAGCCTCGAGCTCGCCCGCGCGGCACAGCAGGTGGGCGCACACGGCCTGCTGGTCGTCACGCCGTACTACAACAAGCCCCCGCAGGAGGGCCTGTACCGGCACTTCACAGCCATCGCCGACGCCACCGAGCTGCCGGTCATGCTCTACGACATCCCCGGCCGCAGCGGCGTCCCGATCAACACCGAGACGATCGTCCGGCTCGCCGAGCACCCGCGCATCGTCGCCAACAAGGACGCCAAGGGCGACCTCGGCCGTGCCAGCTGGGCCATCGCGCGCACCGGCCTGGCCTGGTACTCCGGCGACGACATGCTGAACCTGCCGCTGCTCTCCGTGGGCGCGGTCGGCTTCGTCTCGGTCGTCGGCCATGTGGTCACCCCCGACCTGCGCGCGCTCGTCGACGCGTATGTCTCCGGTGACGTACAGAAGGCCACGGAGATCCACCAGAAGCTGCTCCCGGTCTACACCGGCATGTTCCGCACCCAGGGCGTCATGACCACCAAGGCCGCGCTCGGCCTCCAGGGCCTGCCCGCCGGACCGCTGCGCGCCCCCATGGCGGAGTGCTCACCCGAGGAGATCGAGCAGCTCAAGATCGATCTTGCTGCCGGCGGGGTACAGCTCTAGCACCAGACTTCGCGCGCCAGGCGCGCACACAGACTTCACAACTGAATAAGCGGGCCACCGGTGCCTGCGCACTACACACAACGACAACTGCTTCTGCACGAACGTCACGCGCGCCACGTGCCCGACCGGTACGTGGCGCGCGTGGTGAGGAGAGTCTTTTGAGTCATCCGCATCCTGAACTCCGTACGCCTCCGCCGCTCCCCGAAGGCGGCCTGCGGGTCACCCCGCTCGGCGGTCTCGGCGAAATCGGCCGAAACATGACGGTCTTCGAGTACGGAGGCCGTCTGCTGATCGTCGACTGCGGAGTGCTCTTCCCCGAGGAGGAGCAGCCCGGAATCGACCTGATCCTGCCGGACTTCTCGTCCGTCCGGGACCGCCTCGACGACATCGAGGGCATCGTCCTCACCCACGGCCACGAGGACCACATCGGCGGCGTCCCCTTCCTCCTCCGCGAGAAGCCGGACATCCCGCTGATCGGCTCCAAGCTGACCCTCGCCCTCATCGAGGCCAAGCTCCAGGAGCACCGCATCCGCCCCTACACCCTCGAGGTGGCCGAGGGGCACCGCGAACGCATCGGCCCCTTCGACTGCGAGTTCGTCGCGGTCAACCACTCCATCCCGGACGCCCTGGCGGTCGCCATCCGCACCCCGGCCGGCATGGTCGTCCACACGGGCGACTTCAAGATGGACCAGCTCCCGCTGGACAACCGACTGACCGACCTCCACGCGTTCGCACGTCTGAGCGAAGAAGGCATCGACCTCCTCCTCTCCGACTCCACGAACGCCGAGGTCCCGGGCTTCGTGCCGCCCGAGCGGGACATCTCCAACGTCCTGCGCCAGGTGTTCGCGGGCGCCAGCAAGCGGATCATCGTGGCCAGCTTCGCCAGCCACATCCACCGCATCCAGCAGATCCTGGACGCGGCCCACGAATACGGCCGCCGGGTCGCCTTCGTCGGCCGCTCGATGGTCCGCAACATGGGCATCGCGCGCGACCTGGGCTATCTGAAGGTCCCGCCGGGCCTGGTGGTGGACGTCAAGACACTCGACGACCTCCCGGACCATGAGATCGTCCTCGTCTGCACGGGCTCCCAGGGTGAACCGATGGCGGCCCTGTCCCGCATGGCCAACCGCGACCACCAGATCCGCATCGTCGACGGCGACACCGTGATCCTCGCGTCGTCCCTCATCCCCGGCAACGAGAACGCGGTCTACCGCGTCATCAACGGCCTGACCCGCTGGGGCGCGAACGTCGTCCACAAGGGCAACGCCAAGGTGCACGTCTCGGGCCACGCGTCCGCGGGCGAACTGCTGTACTTCTACAACATCTGCCGCCCGAAGAACCTGATGCCGGTGCACGGCGAATGGCGCCACCTGCGCGCCAACGCCGAACTGGGCGCCCTGACCGGCGTCCCGCACGACCGCATCGTCATCGCCGAGGACGGCGTCGTCGTCGACCTCATCGAGGGCAAGGCGAAGATCTCCGGCAAGGTCCAGGCGGGTTACGTATACGTCGACGGCCTCTCGGTCGGCGACGTGGGAGAGCCGGCGCTCAAGGACCGCAAGATCCTCGGCGACGAGGGCATCATCTCGGTCTTCGTGGTGGTGGACTCCTCCACCGGCAAGATCACGGGAGGCCCGCACATCCAGGCCCGCGGCTCCGGCATCGAGGACACCGCCTTCGGGGGAGTCATCCCGAAGATCACGGAGGTACTGGAGCGATCAGCCCAGGACGGTGTGGTCGAGCCGCACCAGCTGCAGCAGCTGGTGCGTCGGACCCTCGGCAAGTGGGTCTCCGACACCTATCGCCGCAGGCCGATGATCCTGCCTGTGGTGGTGGAGGTCTGACGGTCCGTCGGACCTTCGACTGCGTGAACCTGGAGCGGGGCACCTCGATTTGCATCGGGCCGCCCCGCTCCAGTACGTTTACGGCTCCGCCCAACCGGGAACCCGGCCACCTCGTGTGCCGGAACCAGTCCCCGAAGGGGGCGGGAATTCCGACTCAGAATCTCTGATAAAGTCGGAACCGCCGGAAAGGGAAACGCGAGAGCGGGAACCTGGAAAGCACCGAGGAAATCGGATCGGGAAACGGTCTGATAGAGTCG
>NZ_JBHTRZ010000008.1:0-549475 GCF_042795335.1 Streptomyces sp. NPDC056479
TGAGTTCTCAAGGAACGGACGCTTCCTTTGTACTCACCCTCTCGGGCTTTCCTCCGGGCGCTTCCCTTCGGTCTTGCGTTTCCGACTCTATCAGATCCTTTTCCGATCCGATTCCCTGTCGGCGGGATTGCCGTAGTGCCCTGGGCTTTCGCCTGTCGGCCTTTCGACATTCACTACGTTAGCCGATTCCCCCGGCCGATTCATAATCGGGTTCCGCGGATTCGAATTCGGGCATGCAGGCACGCGAGAATCGACCCCGCTGAGGGGTTCTCGTTGGTAGTGGGTTGGCCGCTACGGCTGCTGACTTCGCAGTACCCGGTTCAGCGGCTCGGGCCACGTTACGCGCCTTGCCAGGGCACGTCAACTTCGGCGGCGCTTGGGCACGTGAGCCCGATAGGGGCTGACCGTAGGGTCGTTGGCGACCCAGAAGCGCCAGGGGTGGACGTCGCCGTTGCCACCGTCACCTGCCACACCCGTTCGTGGACCGTTGAGTACCTGGTCGGAGGGAACGGGCGTGCCGGTCAGCATCCTCAGCGGGGTCTCGCCGGAGGCGCATGCGTCCGTGCCGTCCAGTGCCCGGTCCACGCCCAGGGCGGTGGCCAGGCGGGCGGGGCCTTTGGCCAGTTCCTTGTCGTTGCGGGCCGAGAGTCGACGTGTGCGGGCGAGCTCGGCGCCCTCGACGATCTCGCCGGCGCGCAGCAGGACCGCGCATGCCTGGCCGTCGGGGCCGCACACCAGGTTCATGCAGTGCCACATGCCGTAGGTGAAGTAGACGTACACATGTCCGGGGGGACCGAACATCACGTCGTTGCGGGGTGTGCGACCGCGATAGGCGTGGGAGCCGGGGTCGTTCGGGCCGTCGTAGGCCTCGACCTCTGTGAGACGCAGGGCGATCGGACCGTCCGAGGTGGTGCGTACGAGGATGCGGCCCAGGAGGTCGGGGGCGACTTCCAGGACGGGGCGGTCGAAGAAGTCCCGGGGAAGAGGCGTACGGTCGGGGGTCGCGATCATGCCGTCCGAGGGTAGTGCAGACGGGTGGTCGCGACGGGGTGGTCAGGGGGCGTACGGCTTGCCAGGGTGGGAGCGCGGAACCGGCCACGTCCGGATCGCGTTTGTAGGGATCAGGGATCCACTCTGAGAAGAGGAGAGTCATGGCGTTCAAGAAGCTGCTCGCGAGCCTGGGGGCCGGCGGTGCTTCGGTCGAGACGGTGCTGACCGAGGTCAACGTCGTCCCGGGCGGTGTCGTCCAGGGTGAGGTGCGGATTCAGGGCGGGTCCGTGAGCCAGAACATCGAGGGCCTGTCCGTGGGTCTGCAGGCCCGAGTCGAGGTCGAGGGCCAGGACTCCGAGTACAAGCAGGACATCGAGTTCACGAAGCTGCAGCTCGGTGGTGCCTTCGAGCTTCAGCCCGGCGCGGTGCACGCGGTGCCGTTCGGGCTGGAGATCCCGTGGGAGACGCCGGTCACGACGATCGACGGTCAGACGCTGCGCGGGATGAACATCGGTGTGACGACCGAGCTGTCGATCGCTCGGGCCGTGGACTCCACCGACCTGGACCCGATCAACGTGCACCCGCTGCCCGCGCAGAAGGCGATCCTCGACGCCTTCATCCAGCTGGGCTTCCGCTTCAAGAACGCGGACATGGAGCGCGGCCGCATCCGCGGTACGCGGCAGAAGCTGCCGTTCTACCAGGAGATCGAGTTCTTCCCGCCGCAGCAGTACCGCGGGATCAACCAGGTCGAGCTGAGCTTCGTCGCGGACGCCGACGTGATGGACGTCGTCCTCGAAATGGACAAGAAGCCGGGGCTGTTCAGCGAGGGCAGCGACACCTTCCGGTCGTTCCAGGTGGGTCTGAACGACTTCCATGGGACCGACTGGGCGGCGTATCTCAACCAGTGGCTGTCCGAGGTCGGCAGCAAGCGCAACTGGTTCTAGGCTCGGAGCTGCTGATTCCACTGTTTCGTCAGGAGGTATCGAAGTGACCGAGCTCAAGAGGCGTCCACTGCCCCACGACTTCCATCCGCCCGTGCCGTCCTTCACGGTCACGAGCGAGGATGTCGAGTCCGGCGGGACCCTCAGGGACGCTCAGGTCCACGCGGCCGGCAACACCTCGCCGCAGTTGCGCTGGGAGGGCTTCCCGGCCGAGACCAAGAGCTTCGCCGTGACCTGCTACGACCCGGACGCCCCTACGGGCAGCGGGTTCTGGCACTGGGTCGTCTTCGACATCCCGGCCTCCGTCACCGAGCTGCCGGCGGGCGCGGGCAGCGGCAAGTTCGAAGGGCTGCCGGACGGGGCGATCCAGGCTCGTAGCGACTACGGGTCGAAGGAGTTCGGGGGCGCAGCGCCGCCTCCCGGGGACGGGCCGCACCGCTATGTGTTCACGGTGTATGCCGTGGACCAGGAGAAGCTCGGCCCGGACTCGGACGCCAGCCCGGCCGTCGTCGGATTCAATCTGCGGTTCCACACGCTCGCGCGTGCGCATGTGATCGCCGAGTACGAGGTGCCCGCCGAAGCCTGACGTTCATGGAACGTTTGCCCGCCCCCGGTCATGGAAGTGATCGGGGGCGGGCATTTTTTATTTCGTTGTCCATCTCGGCGTGCCCGGCCAGAGTTGATCCCAGTCCGCCAGGGGGTGGGCAGGTGCGCACGGGAGGTGGGCTGCAATGCGGGACACGCTGGTACTGAACGCGAGCTTCGAGCCGCTGTCGACGGTGACGTTGAATCGAGCCGTCGTTCTGGTGCTTCAGGACAAGGCCGTCGTCGAGCAGGCCCACCCCGAACTGCGTATGCGAGGAGCCGCGGTCGACATACCCGCGCCCCGGGTGATCAGGCTGTGCAGGTACGTACGCGTGCCGTTCCGAAGACAAGCGCCGTGGTCGAGGCGGGGTGTTCTGGTGCGGGACCGGAACCGGTGCGCGTACTGCGGGCGCAGGGCGACGACGGTGGACCATGTGGTGCCGCGGTCGCGGGGTGGGCAGGACACCTGGCTGAATACGGTCGCCTCGTGTGCGGAGGACAACCACCGCAAGGCCGACCGGACGCCTGAGCAGGCGGGTATGCCGTTGCTGCGGGAGCCGTTCGAGCCGACGCCCGCCGATGCGATGTTGCTGGCGCTGGGGGCTGAGGAGTTGGAGGCGCTGCCGGATTGGTTGGCTCGGGACGCTGCGTAGTTGATCGCCGTTGAGCCTCGGGGTGTTCGCCCGCTGCGGGTTCGTTGTGGCTTGTCGCGCAGTTCCCCGCGCCCCTGAAAAGCCTTTGGGCCCGCCTTCGTCAGAAGTCGGGCCCCATTGGCGTACCGCAGACTGCGCGTCAGTCGATCGACGGCTTCTCTCGGCGTTCCGTGCCGCCGTTGCCTCCCGAACCTCCGCCCAGGCCGCCCAAGTTGCCCATCGCGCCCGACAGGCCCTTGAGGGCGTCGCCGATTTCGCTGGGGACGATCCAGAGCTTGTTGGCGTCGCCTTCGGCGATCTTGGGGAGCATCTGGAGGTACTGGTAGCTGAGGAGCTTCTGGTCCGGGTCGCCGGCGTGGATCGCCTCGAAGACCGTGCGGACCGCCTGGGCCTCACCCTCGGCGCGCAGGGCCGCGGCCTTGGCCTCACCCTCGGCGCGCAGGATCTGGGACTGCTTCTCGCCCTCGGCGGTGAGGATCGCGGCCTGGCGCGTTCCTTCGGCGGTGAGGATCGCGGCGCGCTTGTCGCGGTCGGCGCGCATCTGCTTCTCCATCGAGTCCTGGATGGAGGTGGGCGGTTCGATCGCCTTGAGCTCGACTCGGTTGACACGGATGCCCCACTTGCCCGTCGCCTCGTCGAGGACGCCGCGCAGGGCCGCGTTGATCTCCTCGCGGGAGGTCAGGGTGCGCTCCAGGTCCATGCCACCGATGATGTTGCGGAGCGTGGTGACGGTGAGCTGCTCGATCGCCTGGATGTAGCTGGCGACCTCGTAGGTGGCGGCGCGGGCGTCGGTCACCTGGTAGTAGATGACCGTGTCGATGTTCACGACCAGGTTGTCCTGGGTGATCACCGGCTGCGGCGGGAATGGTACGACCTGTTCGCGCAGGTCGATGCGGTTGCGGATGGTGTCGATGAACGGCACCACGATGTTGAGGCCCGCGTTGAGCGTCCGTGTGTAGCGGCCGAAGCGTTCGACGATGGCCGCGCTCGCCTGCGGGATGACCTGAATCGTCTTGATCAGGGCGATGAAGACCAACACCACCAGAATGATCAGGACGATGATGACCGGTTCCATCGTCGTTTCCCCGTACCCCTTCTCCGCTGCGGCAACTTCGGCAGATCTTATGCTTGTTGAAGATCTTGCTGGTCGAGTCTGACAGACCGTCGCGTACCCCGTGGCGCGTTCGCGCCAGTTGCGTCGTGCGAGGTCACATGACGATCGCCGTGGCCCCCTCGATGTCCACGACGTCCACTTCCTGGCCTACTTCGTAGGCGCGGTCGGTGTCGAGGGAGCGTGCCGACCAGATCTCTCCGGCGAGCTTGATCCGGCCGCCGGAGGCGTCGACGCGCTCCAGTACGACGGCCTGCTTGCCCTTCAATGCCTCGATGCCGGTGGCGAGTTGGGGCCGCTGTGCGCGATGCCGGTTCGCGATGGGCCGTACGACGGCGATGAGTGCGGTCGAGACGACGACGAAGGCCACGACCTGGACGACGGCGTCACCGCCGAAGATGCCGGCGACCACCGCGGCCGCGACGGCGCCCACCGCCAGCATGCCGAGTTCGGGCATCGCGGTGATCACGAGCCCGATGCCGAGCGCTGCCGCGCCGATCAACCACCAAACCCACGCGTCGATTTCCACATGGTCATGGTAGGACCGCGGGCCCTGTCGCCGACAGGGCGCCGATCGTTTGAAAGGCCCTTCTTACCGCGGTGCTTCACCGGGGGTGAAGGAGAGGGTCAGGAGAGCGGGAGACCCTGTGCCGTCCAGCGCTCGCCGACCTGTTCGACGACGAGGGGCAGGCCGAAGCACAGGGAGAGGTTGCGGGAGGTGAGCTCGAGCTCCATGGGGCCGGCGGCGAGGACCTTGCCCTGGCGGATCATCAGGACGTGGGTGAAGCCCGGGGGGATCTCCTCCACGTGGTGGGTGACCATGAGCATCGAGGGGGCGATCGGGTCGCGGGCGAGACGGCCGAGGCGGCGGACGAGGTCCTCGCGGCCGCCGAGGTCGAGGCCGGCTGCGGGCTCGTCGAGCAGGAGCAGCTCGGGGTCTGCCATCAGGGCGCGGGAGATCAGGGTGCGCTTGCGCTCGCCCTCGGAGAGGGTGCCGAACTTCCGGTCGAGGTAGTCGCTCATGCCGAGGCGGTCGAGGAAGGCGCGGGCGCGCTGCTCGTCGACCTCCTCGTAGTCCTCGTTCCAGGTGGCGGTCATGCCGTACGCGGCCGTGAGCACGGTCTGCAGGACCGTCTGTCGCTTGGGCAGCTTCTCGGTCATGGCGATGCCGGCCACGCCGATGCGGGGGCGCAACTCGAAGACGTCGGTGCCGGGCTTGCCGAGGGTTTCGCCGAGGATGGTGGCGGTGCCCTTGCTGGGGTAGAGGTAGCTCGAGGCAACGTTGAGGAGGGTGGTCTTGCCGGCACCGTTGGGGCCGAGGATGACCCAGCGCTCGCCCTCCTTGACCGACCAGGAGACCTGGTCCACCAGAGCCCGGCCCTCACGGACCACGGATACGTCCTGAAGCTCCAGAACATCGCTCATGAGCGCGTTGTCTCCCCTTGCAGTGTGACCGGTCTCGGCGTCTCGGCGTCTCAGTGGTCGCGTGCGCCGGTGGGCGCAGCCCTCAACGAAATCTACGCCACCGGTCCAGCGCTTCATTCCATCGGTCCGGTCCTTAGGGTGGGGGCATGTTCTCGGAACCACGTTCAGGACGCCTCGCGGCTTGGGGAAATTCCCTTTTGGTCGGGCTTGTCTCGCCGGATGACGCCGTGCTCGAGATCGTCGGCGACGACGCCGTGCACCGGGTGGAGGGGCTGCCTGGTGAGTCGGCGCCCGTGGGGCTCACGCTGGCGCTCGGGCGGCTGCGGACGCTCGGGGTGAGCGGGCTGCGGGTCGCGCTGCCCACGCCGGGCCATCCGCTGGGGTTGAGCGGTCCGCCTGAGTTCAATGCGCGGGCGATGGATGCCGAAGAGGCCGCGATCTGTCACGGCGCCCCGTTCGGGCTGGTGCCGGAGGTGTACGAGGCCGGACCCGACGGTGATGTGCATGTCGAGGTCGTCTGGCATTGCCTGGCGGTGCGGGAGGCACCGCCCGCGGATGTGCCGTCGCTGGGTGAGGCCGAGCGGGAGCTGGCGGAGGCCCTTCGGGACGCGACCGAAATGTTGTCGCGGTTGGATGTCGCCGGGTCTGGGCCGGTGGCGGAGGCCGCGATCGATGCCTACCGGGCGCGGGCCGAGCGAGGGCGGGAGGTGTTGGCGCCGGGGTATCCGCCGCGGGCGGTGCGGGTACTGGAGCTGGCGCGGCGGGTGGAATTGCTGGTCTCGCTGGCCCATGAGAACGGGCACGGGGGTGCGGTGAGCTCCGCGGAGATGGGGGCCCGGGCGGAGGCGTTGCGGCCGGTGGAGCGGGTGGCACGGCGGGCGCAAGTGGCTGCGTACAACTCCGTTGTGGAGGAGCGGGAGCGGGGCGTGCGGTGAACTTCGGTTGTGCTGTGACCGGCGTTTGCGTGGTCGTGCCTGGGGGCTCTGCCCCCAGACCCCCGTATCGGCCCTGAAGGGGCCTCGTCCTCAAACGCCGGACGGGCCGGGTGATACCGACCAGCGCAGACCGGCCCCCCGGGATACCCGGGAGGCCGGAGGTCACTGCTCGCTTCGGGTCGGCGTCACTTGTTGACGGCCAGGTTGCCGAAGGCCGGGTTCAGGATGCCGACGACGTTCACGCTGTTGCCGGAGACGTTGACCGGGATGTGGACCGGAGCCTGGACGACGTTGCCCGAGACGACGCCCGGGGAGCCCACGGCCTGGCCGTCGGCGTGCGCGCCGTCGGTGGCGGAGGCCATTCCGGCACCGGCGGCCAGCAGGCCACCCGCCACCATCGTCACGGCCGCTGCCTTCTTGAGCTTCTTCACTTCTAGTCCTCCTTGCGATCGCCGCGGCAGTCGCCGCAGCACGCACTGGAGAACGGCGGAGATCCACGAAGGATGCGCCATCCGGGGGACATTCCCACGACGGTATGAATCTCAGTCCGGAGCGGAACCCTCCGTATTGCCGTCCGTGATGCCGTGCGGAGAGCGTTTCAGCCGGTCACGCCATGGCGTACGGCCCACAGCGCGGCCTGGGTACGGTCCGAGAGGTCGAGCTTCATCAGGATGTTCGAGACGTGGGTCTTGACTGTCTTCTCCGAGAGGACCAGGGCTCTGGCTATCTCGCGGTTCGAGCGGCCGTCCGCGATCAGACCGAGCACCTCGCGCTCCCGCTCCGTGAGCGAACCCGCTCTCCCCTGCCCCGTGTTGGCCTCCTCCTGGGACAGCAGGGCGCCCGCGACCTCGGGCTGGAGCAGGATGTGGCCGGCGTGGACCGAGCGGATGGCTCCGGCGAGGGCGTCCGGGTCCACGTCCTTGTATACGTATCCGGCGGCGCCCGCGCGCAGGGCCGGGATGACCGTGCGCTGTTCGGTGAAGCTGGTGACGATCAGCACGCGCGCGGGGTTGTCCAGTTCGCGGAGCTTGCGCAGGGCGTCGACGCCGTCCATGCCCGGCATCTTCACGTCCATCAACACGACGTCGGGCTTGAGTTCCTCGGCGCGGGCCACCCCGTCGGCGCCGTCGGCCGCCTCGCCCACGACCTCGATGTCGTCCTGCACCTCGAGGAAGGTGCGCAGGCCCCGGCGGACCACCTGGTGGTCGTCGACGAGCAGCACCCTGATTGCGTCAGCCACCGGGGACCTCCATCTCGATCATGGTGCCCTTGCCGGGCGCCGATTCCACGGTCAGTGTGCCGCCGACCCCGCTCGCCCGGTCCCGCATGGAGACCAGGCCGAGGTGGCGTCCGGCGCGGCGGATCGCCTTGGGGTCGAAGCCGCAGCCGTCGTCCGCGATCCGCAGGACCGCTCCGCTGCCGCGCCGGTCCAGCGTCACGTCGACATGCTCGGCTTCGGAGTGCCGCAGCGCGTTGTGCAGGGCCTCCTGGGCGACGCGCAGCACGGCCTCCTCCTGGGCGGAGGGCAGGGCCTTCACACCGCGGCCGGCGAAGGTCACGCGGGCGGTGTGGGCGCGGTCGAGGACCTGGATCTGGGTGCGCAGGGTGGCGACGAGACCGTCCTCGTCGAGGGCGGCGGGACGCAACTCGACGACCGCGGCGCGCAGTTCGTCGGCGGCCTCGGCGGCGAGCGCGGCCACCTGGTGCAGCTCGCCCTTGGCCCGGGCCGGGTCCCGGTCGATGAGGGCGGTGGCCGCCTGGGCCGTCAGGCGCAGGGAGAACAGCTTCTGGCTGACCGCGTCGTGCAACTCGTGGGCCAGGCGCGAGCGTTCCTCGGCGATCGTCAGTTCGCGGCTGCGCTCGTAGAGGCGGGCGTTGGTGAGGGCGATGGCCGCGTGCTGGGCGAGGATGGAGAGGAGCTCCTGGTCCTCCTCGGTGAAGCCGCAACTGCCCTCCGGCTTCGGGCAGTTCTTGTTCGCCAGGAAGAGGGCGCCGATGACCTCGTCGCCGTCGCGGATCGGCAGGCCCAGGAAGTCGGACATGTCGGGGTGCGCCGACGGCCAGCCCTCGAAGCGGGGGTCCTTGCGGACATCGGCGAGACGCTCGACCTTGGCCTCCTGGAGCATCGCAGCGAGGATGCCGTGCTGGCGGGGCAGCGGGCCGATGGCCTTCCACTGCCGGTCGCTGACCCCGTCGACGACGAACTGTGCGAAGCCCCCGTGGTCGTCCGGGACTCCGAGGGCGGCGTACTGCGCGTCGAGCAGCTCGCGGGCCGAGGCGACGATCGTCTTGAGGACGTCGCGCACCTCCATCTGCCTGCTCATGGCCAGCAGCGCGGAGCTCACCGCTGCCAGGCCGGACCTGGGGCCTTGACTCATGCCCTCACGGTACCGGCGGGGTGTGACAGCCGGATCGGACCTGTGACGGCGGCCGGCTACGGCCACGGTCCTAGTCCTCCGGCCCCCCGACCAGTGGCGTAGGGCGAATGACCCCGGTGTGCGGCTTAGGACGAAGGGCCCCACGGCTTTGCGGCCCGCGTCCGAGGCGGGGCGGGCGGCCCCGTTCCTAGGTTGGGGACATCGCCGCCGCTCATCGCCGGCGGCCTGGGACAAGGGGACGGTTGTCATGCCGGTAGCGATCATCACGGGGGCCTCGAAAGGGCTGGGGCGGGCGCTGGCCGAGGCGCTGGCCGCGCGCGGCTGGGATCTGGTGCTCGATGCCCGCACGCCGGAGGTCCTTCAGGAGCGGGCGTCCGGGATCCGGGAGCTGCACGGCACGCGTGTGACGGCCGTGCCGGGGGATGTCACGGACGCCGGGCACCGGGCCGAGCTGGTGGCGGCCGCCTGGCAGCTGGGCGGCGTCGATCTGCTGGTGAGCAACGCCAGCGCGCTGGGCGCCGAGCCGCTCGTACGGCTGGACGAGCTGCCGCTGGAGGGGCTGCGGCGGGCGCTGGAGGTGAACGTGGTCGCCGCGCTGGCCCTCGTCCAGGAGGCGCTGCCGCTGCTGCGGGCGTCCGGGGCCGGCACCGTGATCACGGTCAGCTCGGACGCGGCCGCCGAGGCGTATGAGACATGGGGCGGCTACGGGGCGTCGAAGGCGGCGCTGGACCATCTCGCGGCGGTGCTCGGCGAGGAACAGCCCGGACTGCGGGTCTGGGCGGTCGACCCCGGGGACATGGCCACGGACCTGTACGCGGCGGCCGTACCGGAGGACGACGATCCGCGGCCCGCGCCGGCCAGTGTGGTGCCGGCCTTCCTACGGCTGCTGGACGAGCGTCCGGCGAGCGGCCGCTATGGGGCTCCCGCTCTGCTGGAGGGGCGGCGATGACGCTGGCGGTGAGGGTGCCGGAGGAGCTGTCGGCGCGGGTTCCGGCCGAGCAGCGTGGGCCGGGGCTGGGCCGGGACGCCGTACGGCTGCTGGTGTCGCGGGGCACCGCGGTGTCGCATCACACGTTCCGTGAGCTGCCGCGGCTGCTGCGAGCCGGGGATCTGCTGGTCGTCAACACCTCGGAGACGCTGGCCGCGGCCGTGGACGGGCGGATCGGGCACGCGTGCGTGGTGGTGCACTTCTCCACGCTCGGGGACGACGGGCGATGGGCTGTCGAGCTGCGGAAACCCGATGAGCGGGGCACTACGCGCGCGCGTACGGGCGGGCCCGCGGGTAGTGAGGTGCGGCTGCCGGGTGGGATGGGGCTGGTGCTGGAGGTGCCGCTGAGCGCGGGGAGCGAGCGGCTGTGGTGGGCGCGGGTCACAGGGCCCACGGGAGCCGGCGTGGTCGGGCTGATGCGTGAGCACGGTCGGCCGATCCGCTACTCCTATACGGAGCGGGACCAGCCGCTGTCCGCGTACCAGACGGTGTTCGCGCTGCCGTCGGCCGATGGCACGGGCAGCGCGGAGATGCCGAGCGCGGCGCGGCCCTTCACGGTCGGGCTGGTCACGGAGCTGGTGAGCCGGGGGGTGCAGTTCGCGCCGATCACGCTGCACACCGGGGTGGCCTCGGCGGAGGCGCACGAGCCGCCGTATCCGGAGCGGTTCGCGGTGCCGGAGGCGTCGGCGCGTCTGATCAACGCCGTCAAGGCCGGCGGCGGCCGGGTCGTCGCCGTGGGGACGACGGCCGTGCGGGCCGTGGAGTCGGCGGTGGGCGCCGACGGGGTCGTCCGCGCGCGCGAGGGGTGGACGGACCTCGTCGTGACGCCTGAGCGCGGGGTGCGTGTGGTGGACGGGCTGCTGACCGGGCTGCACGAGCCGGAGGCCTCGCATCTGCTGATGCTGGAGGCGGTCGCCGGGCGGGCCGCGATCGACCGCAGTTACGAGGCGGCGCTGGACGGGCTCTACCTCTGGCACGAGTTCGGCGACGTGCATCTCGTCCTCCCGGCGGAGGGGCCTCACTCAGAGCATTGCGCCAGCAACTGTTGGTGAGACCGATGCCTGCCCGATGTGAGCCCGCGCATAGGGTGCACGTCACGTACGAAAGTCCGTAGTAGGTAGGGGAGTCCCTTTTGAGCGGCGCAGACAGTCCTGTCTGTCCTATTTTGCCCTTCCTGGCTCCACTATCGAGGATCGTACGTCACACCTTTGCCAGGCGATTTTGCGGCCGCTAAGAATTGCTCTCGTCGCTCAGCGCCGTGGGTTCAGCCCGCGGCGTTTGTGCCGGAAGCACCCGTGTCCCCCGACGGACAGCGAGCGACCTCCGCGCTATTCGAAGAGGTCCCACTGCCATGCTCAAGAACACCAAGAACCGTGCTCTCAGTCGTGCCATCACCAAGCGTCAGAAGATCGCGATAGCCGGTGTCGGTACGCTCGGTGCCGCCGCTCTGGCCCTGTCCGCCGTCCCCGGCAACGCCCAGACGACGACCACGGCCGAAGCCCCCGCGGGCAAGGTGGCCTACAGCAGCGAGCAGATCAAGGACGTCAAGGGCAGCGTCACCGACCAGCTCGCTTCCGCCGGCGTAAAGGCCGAGGGCATGGCCGCCAAGCACAAGGCCGCCGTGGCCGCCGCCAAGCACCGCGCCGCCGTGGCCCACGACAAGCACGTGGCCGCCAAGGCCGCCGCCGAGCAGCGGGCCGCCAAGGCCACCGCCGCGAAGAAGGCCGCCGCCGACCGCAAGGCGAAGGAGGCCGCGAGCCGGTCCGCCAAGCGCGTCGCGGTCAAGCCGGTCGCCGCCAAGGCCTACTCGAACAACCTCGACGGCTGGATCCGTGAGGCCCTGGACATCATGAAGAAGCACGACATCCCGGGCACCTACCACGGCCTGCACAAGAACATCATGCGGGAGTCCTCGGGTAACCCGAACGCGATCAACAACTGGGACATCAACGCCCAGAACGGCGTCCCGTCGATCGGTCTGCTCCAGGTCATCAAGCCGACCTTCGACGCGTACCACGTCCCGGGCACGGCCAAGAGCCAGTACGACCCGGTCGCCAACCTGACCGCCGCGGCCAACTACGCGGCCGACCGGTACGGCTCGATCGACAACGTCAACAGCGCGTACTGAGCGAGGTAGGCGCGGGCCCCTGATCCGTACGCCGAAGGGCGGCACCCTCCTGACGAGGGGCCGCCCTTCGGGCATTCGTACGGCGAGGACTACTTCCGCATGACCTCCGGCTCGTGGCGGCGCAGGAAGCGGGCCACGAAGATGCCGCAGATCACGCCGAGCACGATCAGGGCGATCATGTCCATGGTCCAGGCGCCGACCGTGTGCTCCCACAGCGGGTCGTTGCTCCCGTCCTCACCCGGCGGACTGATCTTGTTGAAGTCCAGGGTGGCGCCGGCGGCACCCACCGCCCAGCGCGACGGCATCAGGAACGAGATCTGGTTGGCGCCGATCGAGCCGTTCAGGGCGAACAGACAGCCGGTGAACACGACCTGGATGATCGCGAACATGACCAGCAGCGGCATGGTCTTCTCGGCGGTCTTCACCAGGGCCGAGATGATCAGGCCGAACATCATCGAGGTGAAGCCCAGGGCCATGATCGGCACCGACAGCTCGAGCAGCGTCAGATTGCCGAAAACAAGGCCCTCCTCCGGGATCTCCCGGCTGGCGAACCCGATGACGCCGACCATCAGGCCCTGGAGAACGGTGATCAGGCCGAGCACGAACACCTTGGACATCAGATACGCGGAGCGCGACAGGCCGGTCGCGCGCTCACGCTCGTAGATGACCCGTTCCTTGATCAGCTCACGCACCGAGTTCGCGGCGCCGGCGAAGCAGGCGCCGACCGCGAGGATCAGCAGCACGGTCGTGGCCGTGCCGTTCGGGATGATCCGGCCGGTCTGCGGGCTCGGCGGGTTGGGCAGCAGTCCCTTGCCCGAGTCGATCAGCAGGCTCACCGAGCCGAGGACGAGCGGCAGGATCACCGTCAGGGCCAGGAAGCCCTTGTCCGAGCCGATGACCGAGACATAGCGGCGCACCAGAGTGACGAACTGGGACATCCAGCCCTGCGGCTTCGGCGGCTTCATCGCCTGCATCGGCGGCATCTGTACGGACTGCGGCGCAACCGCGTCGATGTCCGCGGCGTACATCTGGTAGTGCTGCGAGCCCTTCCAGCGTCCGGCCCAGTCGTAGTCGCGGTAGTTCTCGAAGGCGGAGAAGACATCGGCCCAGGTGTCGTAGCCGAAGAAGTTCAGCGCCTCCTCCGGCGGGCCGAAGTAGGCGACCGAGCCGCCCGGCGCCATCACCAGGAGCTTGTCGCAGATCGCCAGCTCGGCCACGGAGTGGGTGACCACGAGGACCGTACGGCCGTCGTCGGCGAGACCGCGCAGCAGCTGCATGACGTCGCGGTCCATGCCCGGGTCGAGGCCCGAGGTGGGCTCGTCGAGGAAGATCAGCGACGGCTTGGTCAGCAGCTCCAGGGCCACCGAGACGCGCTTGCGCTGGCCTCCGGAGAGGGAGGTGACCTTCTTCTCCTTGTGGATGTCCAGCTTCAGCTCGCGCAGCACCTCGTCGATCCGGGCCTCGCGCTCGGCGGCCGTGGTGTCCGCGGGGAAGCGGAGCTTGGCCGCGTACTTGAGGGCCTTCTTGACGGTCAGCTCCTTGTGCAGGATGTCGTCCTGCGGGACCAGACCGATGCGCTGGCGCAGCTCGGCGAACTGCTTGTAGAGGTTCCGGTTGTCGTAGAGGACGTCGCCCTGGTTGGCGGGCCGGTAGCCCGTCAGCGCCTTGAGCAGCGTCGACTTGCCGGAGCCGGACGGGCCGATGACCGCGATCAGCGACTTCTCCGGGACGCCGAAGGAGACGTCCTTGAGGATCTGCTTGCCGCCGTCGACCGTGACGGTCAGATGGCGGGCGGAGAAGGAGACCTCACCGGTGTCGACGAACTCCTCGAGGCGGTCGCCGACGATCCGGAACGTCGAGTGACCGACGCCGACGATGTCGGCGGGGCCGAGCAGCTGCGAGCCGCCCTTGGCGATCGGCTGGCCGTTGACGTACGTGCCGTTGTGGGAGCCGAGGTCGCGGATCTCCATGCGGCCGTCGGGCGTCGAGTGGAACTCGGCGTGGTGCCGGGAGACCTGCAGGTCGGAGACGACGAGCTCGTTCTCCAGGGCACGACCGATGCGCATCACGCGGCCGATCGAGAACTGGTGGAACGTGGTGGGGCTGCGGTCGCCGTAGACCGGCGGCGCCCCCGCGCCACCACCGGGACCCTGCTGCTGCGGGATGTGGGCGCCCTGCTGCGGCTGCTGCCAGCCGGCCTGCTGGGGCTGCTGCTGCGGAGCCTGCTGGGCGGGGGCCTGTTGCGCCCACCCGGCCTGCGCGCCCTGTGCGGCGTACGGCTGCTGCTGCGGCTGCACCTGCGGCGTGGCGACGGAGGCCGCGGTGCCGGAGAGGTCCAGGCGCGGTCCGTCGGTCGCGTTGCCCAGGTGCACGGCCGTGCCCGGGCCGATCTCCAGGTGATGGATCCGCTGGCCCTGCACGAAGGTGCCGTTGGTGCTGCCCTGGTCCTCGATGACCCAACTGCGGCCGCTCCAGCTGATCGTGGCGTGCCGCCAGGACACCCTGGCGTCGTCGAGCACGATGTCACCCTGCGGATCGCGTCCGAGGGTGTAGGGCCTGGACGGGTCGAGCGTCCAGGTCCGTCCATTCAATTCCAGTACGAGTTCCGGCACTCCATGCCCCACTGAGTAGTCCCCCGAGTTACCCCCAACACAGGGAGTCTAGGGATGTCGAACATCGTCGGGAACTATTTCAGGCTCCGCCCCCTGACCGAAAGCCGGGCCTTGTGTCGAGCACGCCTACGCACTTCCACTGGTTCCGTTGACGGGGTTGAAACCAGCCCGGAGAGTGGTAATCCACGCGAGGGGGACATGCGCGGCGGACGGCCGCGCAGCGGATCGGGGGGTCTGCCATGAGCGCATCCACGTACGTCGAGAGCGCGAAGGGCGGCCCGAGGCTGCCCTGGGGAGACATTCTTCTGTCCGCGATCGCCTCCGTGAGCTGGGCGTTGATCGGGATGGCGGGTACGGCGGCGCTCGGACTGCATCTGCTGGAGGCGGATTCGGCGGGCTCGCTGGGCCCGATGACCGCGGCGGTGGTGGCCCTTGGGGCGGGTGGTTCGGTCACACCGTCCGGGGATGTGTCCGCCTTCGGCCTGACGGGCGCGGAGGCGGCGACCGCCATCGAGATCACGCCACTCGGGGTGAGCCTGGTCGGCGCGGTCCTGCTGTCGTGGTTCTTCCTACGGTCCTTGCGGGGTGCGGGAGTTGTGATCGCGCCGGCCGAACTCCTCGCCCGCGCGGGCGCGGTGGTCGTGCTGTTCGTGGCGATGCTCGGAGGGCTGGCCTGGGCGGGACACGACGTCATCACGATCGACGGGAGCTCGCTGGGGCTGGACGACCTGCCGGGAGGCGGCGGGGGCGGCGGCGGTATCGAGATTCCCGGAGTCGGTGACATCGGGGACATCGGCGGGCTGCTGCCCGACCAGATCGGCGGCCTCATCGACGCCAAGGCCGCCGTCGGCTTCACGGTGGACACGGCGCCGACCTTGCTCGGGGGCCTGGGCTGGTCCGCCGGCATCCTGCTGATCGCCCTGCTGGCCTCACGCCGTACCCCGCTGCCGTCCGGCTGGGACGCCGTGCACCGCGTCGTACGGCCCGCCGCGTCCGCCCTCGTCACGGTGCTGCTGGTGGCGGTCACGGCCGGGTTCGCGGCGGCGGCGTACGCGGCGATCGGCGACGCCCACCCCAAGCGCATCGCGGGCGCGGCCCTGCTCGGCGCGCCGAACGGCGTGTGGCTGGGCATCCCGATCGGTCTGTTCGTCCCGTTCGACGGGCGGGCGACGGGAGTGCTGGTGGGCCTGTTGCCGGACCCCCTGGACGACCTCCTGAACAGCGGCGCCGACCAGTCCGTGACGCTGAGCCGACTGGCGGACCTGGACGGGCGGGTGTGGCTGCTCGGGGTCGCGGCGGCGGTCATGATGCTGCTGGCCGGGGTGCTGACGGCGGTGCGAACGCCGGTGGTCGTCGCGGCGGGGCTGCACGGGGGCGATGGGTACAGCGGGCCTCCGGGGTCGCGGACCGTGGCGGCCTCGGGCGCCGGGCCGGTGGGCGGCCCCGCGGAGGGGCAGGGTTCCTGGGGCGTACGGGATCCAGGTGCTCTCCGTTTCGCCGGGCGGTGTGCGCTGCGGCTCGGGGTCACCACGGCGTTGACCTTGCCCTTGCTCGCATGGCTCACGGAGGTGTCCGTGGACGCCTCCCTGTCGGTACTGGGGTTCGACGCCTTCGGCGCGGGGATCGAGCTGCGCGGCAACCTCGGCATGGCGCTGCTCCTCGGGGCGGTCTGGGGCGCGGGGGCGGGCGCGGTGGGCGCACTGCTGGCCCGCGCGACCGGGGCCGCGGGGCGGGCGGCGGCGCCGTTGGCTCGGGGTGGTGCGCTGGCCGCGAGGCCGGGTGCCGCGAGCGCGGCCAGGACGGGCACGGCGGGTGTGGCCGCAGGCACGGCGACGGAGGGTGCCGGGGCTTCGCCGTACGCGGGCCCGTCCGGGCCGTACACGCCCGGCACGCCGTACCGGCCACCCAATCCGGGGACGAACCCGTACCTGCACATGCCGGACGGGCTGCGGGAGCCGGAGGACGCACGGCCGCCGGGTGCGGATCCGCCGGCGAGCGGCATGCGGTGGTCCGGGGATGCGGGGGCGGGCGGGGAGGCGCGGCCGGACGGGGGCGCGCGGCCGTACAGGGGCGGGCAACCCTATGGAGGCGGGGAAGCGCCCGGGAGGGCACGGCCGTATGGGGGCGGGGAGGCGCCCGGGAGCGTGCGTCCCTACGGAGGTGCGCCGCCACCCGGGAGCACGCGCCCGCAGGGAGGCACACCGTCGTCCGGCGCCTCGCGGCCGTACGGGAGCGCGCAGTCGCCCGGGGACATTCGCCCACGTGGGGGCACACCGTCATCCGGGGACACCCGGCCGTACGGGGAGACGCAGCCGCCCAGGAGCGCCCAGTCGTCCGAGGGCGCGCAGTCGTCCCACGAGGCGCGGCGCCGCGAGGATGCGGGCCGGCCCGGAGGCCCGTCGTCCGATGACCCGGCGTCCAATCCGCCCTCCGGCAGCCCGCCGCCCGACGACCAGCCGCCCCCCGGTGGCGATGACATGTACGGCGCCCCCACCGTCGTCCGGCCGTTCCAGCCACCTCCGAGGTCGCCCCGGCCTCCCCGGCGGCGCGGGGATCGATCGTCGTCGGGAGCGGGCGAGGGGCCGCCGCCACCTCCGCCACCGCCTCCTCCCCCGCCGCCGCCACCGGGGAAGCCGAAGGGGCGCCGGTGATCCTCGGGGCACGGTCGGGGCCGGGTCGGTGTCCCGTGCAAGGGCTTCGCGCCGGTCCACAGGTGATCCTGCGTCGGTTCACAGGCACTGGTGCGGCAGTGGCCTGGGCGTAAGGCTCACGCCACCCGGCGGACACCCAGTGTTCCGTGTCCGCTAGACGGACCTCGGGGGCGGCAGGCACTGGGTGCCGGATACGGTGGAGGCATCATGAGCGCTTCGCAGACCTCTGAGATCCCCACTCTTCTCGTCAAGATCTTCGGGAAGGACAGGCCCGGCATCACCGCCGGCCTCTTCGACACGCTGGCCGCCTACTCGGTCGACGTGGTCGACATCGAGCAGGTCCTGACCCGGGGCCGGATCACGCTGTGCGCGCTCGTGACGCAGCCGCCGGCCGGTCAGGAAGGGGATCTGCGGGCGACCGTCCACAGCTGGGCGGAGTCGATGAAGATGCAGGCGGAGATCATCTCCGGCCTCGGCGACAACCGCCCGCGTGGCCTCGGACGCTCGCTGGTGACCGTTCTCGGGCACCCGCTCACCGCGGAGGCCACGGCGGCCGTCGCCGGCCGGATCACCAAGTCCGGCGGCAACATCGACCGTATCTTCCGGCTCGCCAAGTACCCCGTCACGGCCGTGGAGTTCGCGGTCTCCGGCGTGGAGACCGAGCCGCTGCGCACCGCGCTCGTGACCGACGCGGCGGCACTGGGTGTCGACATCGCGGTCGTCGCGGCCGGGCTGCACCGCCGTGCCCAGCGTCTGGTCGTCATGGACGTGGACTCCACGCTCATCCAGGACGAGGTCATCGAGCTCTTCGCCGCGCACGCCGGCTGCGAGGACAAGGTGGCCGAGGTGACGGCTGCCGCCATGCGCGGGGAGCTGGACTTCGAGCAGTCGCTGCACGCGCGTGTGGCGCTGCTGGAGGGGCTGGACGCGTCGGTCGTGGAGAAGGTGCGCAGCGAGGTGCGGCTGACGCCGGGCGCGCGCACGCTGATCCGTACGCTGAAGCGGCTCGGCTACCAAGTGGGAGTCGTCTCGGGTGGGTTCACGCAGGTCACCGATGATCTGAAGGAGCGGCTCGGGCTGGACTTCGCCCAGGCGAACACGCTGGAGATCGTCGACGGGAAACTGACCGGCAAGGTCACCGGCGAGATCGTGGACCGGGCGGGCAAGGCGCGGCTGCTGCGCCGGTTCGCCGCCGAGGCCGGGGTGCCGCTGTCGCAGACGGTGGCGATCGGTGACGGCGCCAACGATCTGGACATGCTCAACGCGGCCGGGCTCGGTGTCGCCTTCAACGCGAAGCCGGTGGTGCGGGAGGCCGCGCACACGGCGGTGAACGTGCCGTTCCTGGACACGGTCCTCTATCTGCTCGGCGTGACCCGCGAAGAGGTGGAGTCCGCCGACATGCACTTGGAGGACTGACGACCCCGGGCCCGATGGCCCGCGTATCGGCCTGCCTGCGCGAGGGGCCCGGCACCGTGACGGCGCCGGGCCCCTTCGTGCGGGTCGGTCACTCGGACGGCGCCCAGTAGTCGAGCAGCGTGGCCACGCCGGGCTCCAGCGTCTTCCAGGTGCCGCTGAAGGAGAGGACGGCGAAGGCGGCGGCCGGGAAGCCGCGGCGGCTCATCCGCTCGCGCGCGTCCGTCTCGGCGGAGCCGGCCAGAATCTCGGCAAGGCCCTGCACCCCCGGGTTGTGCCCGACCAGCAGGACGTTCTGCGCGTCGTCGGGCGTTTCGTTCAGCACGGCGATCAGTTCGCCGGGCGAGGCCTCGTAGACCCGCTCTTCGTAGACGGTTTTCGGCCGGTGCGGGAACTCGTGGACGGCGAGCTTCCAGGTCTCCCGGGTCCGGGTCGCGGTGGAGCACAGGGCCAGGTCGATGGGGATCGCGGTGTCGGCCAGCCTGCGTCCGGCTTCTGCCGCGTCGAGTCGGCCCCGGTCGGCGAGCGGCCGCTCGTGGTCCGTCACCTGTGGCCAGTCGGCTTTCGCATGCCGGAAGAGGATGATCCTGCGGGATTCTGCGACGCTCATGAGATCCAGCTTCGCATGAAACAGGCCATGAGGCGCAGGTAGTTGACGGGCGGTTCCGATGGTGCTCAGCGCATGATCAGCTGCTGTATGCGCTCGAAGAGCTGGGTGATCGCGGGCTCTGCGGTGGCGGCCTGCGCGTCCGACGGGTTGAGTATCAGTGTCAGCAGTGTGATGAAGGCGAGCGTCGGCAGGGCGAGGGCCCACCAGGGCAGCCGGATGTCGGCACGGCCCGTGGACGCCGGGTGGGGCGGGGTGTGCGTACCGGCCGACATGATGCCTCCGTGGTCTTCGAGTGTCCGTGGCCGCCACTCGCGGGCACACTTCGAAGTTACGGACTCACGGACCCTCAACCCATCCGGTGATCCACCCAGTTGACCCTGACACTCACCCCCTAGGGGATGGTGGTGCTAGCCCCACCACCGGCGGGCCGACGTGGGTCGCGGGACGTCCACCGGGAGACCCGGGTCAGGGAGAGGCGATCGTCGCGACGACGCCGATGATCACGAAGATGGCGAAGAACGCGCCGAAGACGAGCAGCAGCTTCTTCTGGCCGTTCTGGGGGTTCGGGTCGAGCACTGGCATACGGCAAGTTTCGCACCCGCCACCCGGGACCGGCCCGCCGGGGTGAGGTCAGCGGACCGCCTCGTCCTCCACCGTGCGGTTGCGTCCCGCCAGGACACCGACCGCCATCTGCGGGATCATCAGTGCGGCCATGAGGGCGAGCGGCAGCCCCCAGCCGCCGCTGTGCTGGTAGAGCACGCCGACCAGGAGCGGGCCGGGGATGGAGATGAGATAGCCGGTGCTCTGCGCGAAGCCCGACAGCTGGGCCACACCCGCGCTGGTCCGGGCCCGCATGCCGACCATGGTGAGGGCCAGCGGGAACGAGCAGTTCGAGATGCCCAGGAGCACGGCCCAGGCCCAGGAGCCGGACGTCGGGGCGAGGTACATGCCGGCGTAGCCGACGAG
This sequence comes from Streptomyces sp. NPDC056479, assembly GCF_042795335.1. NCBI lineage: Bacteria > Bacillati > Actinomycetota > Actinomycetes > Kitasatosporales > Streptomycetaceae > Streptomyces > Streptomyces sp. NPDC056479. The sequence goes on from NZ_JBHTRZ010000008.1 coordinate 20,387, forward strand.
GCCGCAGGCGCCCAGCGCGAGCACGATCGGCCCCTGATGGGGCAGCCGGGTGGCGAGGCGCGGGATGACGAAGGCGAGCGGCACGCCCATCACCATGGTGACGGCGAGCAGCAGGCCGGCCATGCCTGCGTGCACTCCCGAGTCACGGAAGATCTGCGCCATCCAGCCCATCGTGATGTAGGCGCCGGTGGCCTGGAGGCCGAAGTAGACGGCGAGGGCCCAGGCGGTGCGGCTCCGGGTGATCCGCAGCGGGGGTGCGTCCACGCGCGCGTGGTTCTCCCGGGCGGACTCGGCGGGCGACGCTCCCCGGTTCCGTACGAAGGGGATCCACGGCAGTACGGCCACCGCCGCGAGCCCTGCCCACACCACCAGGCCGGTCTGCCAACTTCCGCCCAGCGTCTCGGTCATGGGCACCGTCACCGCCGCCGCGGACGCGGTGCCGAGCGCGAGGGCCATCGAGTACAGGCCGGTCATGGAGCCGACCCGGTCGGGGAACCAGCGCTTGACGATGACCGGCATCAGGACGTTGCTGACCGCGATGCCCATGAGGGCGAGCGCGGTGGTGGCCAGGAAGCCGGCCGTGCTTCCCACGTACGGTCGGACGAGCAGACCCGCGGTGATGGCGACCATGCCGGCGCACACCACCGCGCCGGGACCGAAGCGACGGGCCAGACGCGGGGCGGCGACGCCGAAGACGGCGAAACAGAGCGGGGGCACCGAGGTGAGCAGTCCGGCGACGCTGCCGCTCATGCCGAGCGCGTCGCGGACCTCTTCGAGGAGGGCGCCGAGGCTGGTGATGGCGGGACGGAGGTTCAGCGCGGTCAGCACGATGCCGGCCAGGAGCAGCCGTATCGTCCACGCGCGCGTGGTGGGCTCTGTGGTGGGGTGAGCCTCAGAGGTGCGTATTCGCATGGACGTCACCGTCCGGGTTTCCTCGCTTGCCATGGGACCCATCATAGAATCATGGGATGATTGGTTGTCCACTCCCGGGCCTCCCGGTCCCGGTCCTGACGTGCGAAGGTGTGCCATGCCTCTGAGCCACCCCCGTCGCTCGGCGCTGTCCGAGCAGGTCATCGCGGCTTTGCGGAACCAGATCGCCTCGGGCGAATGGCCTGTCGGCTCCCGCATCCCGACCGAGCCCGAGCTGGTCGAGCAGCTCGGTGTGGCCCGCAACACGGTCCGCGAGGCGGTCCGCGCGCTCGCGCACAACGGTCTGCTGGACATCCGCCAGGGCTCCGGCACCTACGTGGTGGCGACCAGCGAGCTGGCCGGCGTGATGCACCGGCGCTTCGCCGACGTCGATCCCCGGCACATCGCCGAGCTGCGCTCCACGCTGGAGTCGGGCGCGGCGAAGCTGGCCGCCGAGCGGCGCACCGGGAAGGACCTCAAGCAGCTCGACACGCTGCTGGCGCGACGGGAGGAGGCCTGGGAGTCGGGTGACACGGAGTCCTTCGTGGCGGCCGACGCGACCTTCCACCTGGCGGTGGTGGCGGCCTCCCACAACGACGTGATGACCGCGATGTACGCGGACCTGGGCGAGGTGCTGCTGGACTGGCTGCGCGACGACGTCGGCGCGGAGCTGACGCCGGAGGCGTACCTGGACCACGCTCGGCTGGTCGACGCGATCCGCGCGGGCGACGCGGCGGCGGCCGCGGACGAGGCGGCGGGATATCCGTTCCACTGCCGCCCGGGGCGCGTCAGCCCTCCCGCCGGTGACTGACCCAGGCCGAGTCGATCTCCTTCCAGCAGCGGGCGGTCAGCCGCACGGTCTGCGCGGGCTCGGCGTCCACCGCGGAGCCGTCGCTGTCGAGGTCCCACCAGCGGGCGCACTCCACGTGCAGGCTCACGCTGTCGGTCTCCGGATAGGGGTTGTGGCAGTACGCGGTCACATGGGAGCCGGTGACACTGATCCGGCACGCGGCACCGAACAGCTCCTCGGGCTCCGCTGCCACGGAGTGCACACGCGCGTGGGCGATCGCCGCGCAGGACACCGGCATGACGAGTGCGACGGCGACGGTCGTTGAGGCCAAGCGGCGGGACAAGCGCACAACGGGACCTCCTCGTCCGTACGGGTGAGGGGTTCGCGTGAGGACTGCGTACTCCAGGGTGCGCGGTCGCCGGCCCCGCCCGCCTCGCCGGATGGGCCGAACGGGTGACGCCCCGCTCCCCGCACGGCGGCGGGAAACGGGGCGTCGAAGACGTGCGGAAGGTCAGGCGCCGATGGCGTGCAGACCGCCGTCCACGTGGATGATCTCGCCGGTGGTCTTCGGGAACCAGTCGCTCAGCAGGGCGACGACACCCTTGCCGGCCGGCTCCGGGTCCTTGAGGTCCCACTCCAGCGGGGAGCGGGTGTCCCACACGGCGGCCAGGTCGGCGAAGCCCGGGATGGACTTGGCGGCCATGGAGCCGATCGGGCCGGCCGAGACGAGGTTGCAGCGGATGTTCTGCTTGCCCAGGTCACGCGCCATGTAGCGGCTGGTGGCCTCCAGGGCGGCCTTGGCCGGGCCCATCCAGTCGTACTGCGGCCAGGCGTACTGCGCGTCGAAGGTGAGGCCGACGACCGAGCCGCCGTTCTGCATCAGCGGCAGGCAGGCCATGGTCAGCGACTTCAGGGAGTACGCCGAGACGTGCATGGCGGTGGCCACGGACTCGAAGGGCGTGTTGAGGAAGTTGCCGCCGAGGGCGTCCTGCGGGGCGAAGCCGATGGAGTGCACGACGCCGTCGAGGCCGCCGAGCTCCTCGCCCACGACGTCGGCCAGCCGGCCGAGGTGCTCGTCGTTGGTGACGTCGAGCTCGATGACCTTGGTGGGCTTCGGGAGCTTCCTGGCGATGCGCTCGGTCAGCGTGGGCCGCGGGAAGGCGGTCAGGATGATCTCGGCGCCCTGCTCCTGGGCCAGCTTGGCGGTGTGGAAGGCGATGGAGGACTCCATCAGCACACCGGTGATCAGGACGCGCTTGCCCTCGAGAATTCCGCTCATGGTGATCAGTGACCCATTCCCAGTCCGCCGTCAACGGGGATGACGGCTCCAGTGATGTACGAGGCGTCGTCCGAGGCGAGGAACCGCACCGTCGCGGCGATCTCCTGCGGCTGCGCGTAACGACCGAGCGGCACCTGCTTCACGATGCCCTCACGCTGTTCGTCGGTGAGCACCTTGGTCATGTCGGTGTCGACGAAGCCGGGCGCGACGACGTTGAAGGTGATGTTGCGCGAGCCCAGCTCACGGGCGAGGGAGCGCGCGAAGCCGACCAGCGCGGCCTTGGAGGCGGCGTAGTTCGCCTGCCCCGCGGAGCCGAGCAGCCCGACCACGGACGAGACCAGCACGACACGGCCCTTCTTGGCCCGCAGCATGCCCCGGTTGGCGCGCTTGACGACGCGGAAGGTGCCCGTGAGGTTGGTGTCGATGACCGAGGTGAAGTCCTCCTCGGACATGCGCATCAGGAGCTGGTCCTTGGTGACGCCGGCGTTGGCGACGAGGATCTCGACCGGGCCGTGCTCGGCCTCGATCTCCTTGTAGGCCTGCTCCACCTGCTCGGTGTCGGTGATGTCGCACTTGACGGCAAGGAAGCCGGCCGGCGGCTCACCCGAGCGGTACGTGATCGCGACCTTGTCGCCGGCATCGGCGAAAGCGCGGGCGATGGCGAGGCCGATGCCCCGGTTGCCTCCGGTGACGAGAACCGAGCGGCTCAACGGATCACCCTTTCGATTGGGGTCTGACACACCCGCCCGAACAGCTCGGTGACAGGCGGCTTCTCCGAAAACCTATCGGGCCGCTCCCGCCCGAGGACATTCGGGCACCGACAGTGGCGTACGGGAGTCACTGTCGGGTCTCTACAGAAAGATGCCGACTCCAGCCGGAAACGTGTGGTCCACCGGCCCGCCCTCGCGAAATGATCGATGCCGACAGGCCACGACAGCAGGGAGACCTCCGTGCCTCATACGATCGATGAAGCCTTCACGGCGCTTCCGCTACGCGCCCTGGCCGACGCCGCGCTGGCACGCGCGCGTGCGCTCGGGGCCGAGCACGCGGACTTCCGGTTCGAGCGGGTGCGCAGCGCGTCCTGGCGGCTGCGGGACGCCAGGCTCGCCGGGTCGTCCGACACCACGGACCTCGGGTACGCGGTGCGGGTGGTGCACGGCGGGACCTGGGGCTTCGCGTCCGGCGTGGATCTGACCCTGGACGCCGCCGCCAAGGTCGCGTCGCAGGCGGTGGCGATGGCGAAGCTGTCCGCCCAGGTGATCAAGGCCGCCGGGTCCGAGGAGCGGGTGGAGCTGGCCGACGAGCCCGTGCACAGCGAGAAGACATGGATCTCGTCGTACGAGATCGATCCGTTCGCGGTGCCCGATGAGGAGAAGTCGGGGCTGCTGGCGGACTGGAGCGCGCGGCTGCTGAGGGCGGACGGCGTCAATCACGTGGACGCCTCGCTGCTGACCGTCCACGAGAACAAGTTCTACGCCGACACCGCCGGGACCGTGACCACCCAGCAGCGCGTCCGGCTGCATCCGCAGCTGACCGCCGTGTCGGTCGACGAGTCGAGCGGCGAGTTCGACTCCATGCGCACCATCGCGCCGCCCGTCGGACGCGGCTGGGAGTACCTGACCGGTACCGGCTGGGACTGGGACGGCGAGCTGGAGCGGATCCCCGCACTGCTCGCCGAGAAGATGCGGGCGCCGAGCGTGGAGGCGGGGCCGTACGACCTCGTCGTCGACCCCTCCAACCTGTGGCTGACCATCCACGAGTCCATCGGCCACGCCACCGAACTGGACCGCGCCCTCGGCTACGAGGCCGCCTACGCCGGCACCTCCTTCGCCACCTTCGACCAGCTCGGCAAGCTCCGCTACGGCTCGGACCTGATGAACGTCACCGGTGACCGCACCGCCGAGCACGGCCTCGCGACCATCGGCTACGACGACGAGGGCGTCGCGGGCCAGTCCTGGGACCTGGTGAAGGACGGCACGCTCGTCGGCTACCAGCTGGACCGGCGGATCGCGAAGCTGACCGGGTTCGAGCGGTCCAACGGATGCGCGTTCGCCGACTCCCCCGGCCATGTGCCGGTGCAGCGCATGGCCAACGTCTCGCTCCAGCCGGATCCGGCCGGGATGTCCACCGAGGATCTGATCGGCAGCGTGGACCGCGGGATCTACGTCGTCGGCGACCGGTCCTGGTCGATCGACATGCAGCGCTACAACTTCCAGTTCACCGGGCAGCGGTTCTTCAGGATCGAGAACGGGCGGATCACCGGTCAGCTGCGGGACGTGGCCTACCAGGCGACGACCACCGACTTCTGGGGCTCGATGGCCGCGGTGGGCGGTCCGCAGACCTACGTTCTGGGCGGCGCCTTCAACTGCGGCAAGGCGCAGCCGGGGCAGGTCGCGGCGGTGTCGCACGGCTGCCCGTCGGCCCTCTTCAAGGGCGTCAACATTCTGAACACCACGCAGGAGGCCGGTCGATGAGTGCCCGTACCAACAAGCCGCACGAGATCGTCGAGCGGGCCCTTGAGCTGTCGCAGGCGGACGGATGCGTCGTCATCGCCGACGAGCAGTCGACCGCCAATCTGCGCTGGGCGGGCAACGCGCTGACCACGAACGGCGTCACGCGCGGGCGCACGCTCACCGTCGTCGCGACCGTCGACGGCAAGGAGGGCACGGCGTCCGGCGTCGTGTCGCGGTCGGCCGTGACCGTGGACGAGCTGGAGCCGCTGGTGCGGGCCGCCGAGGCCGCCGCGCGCGCCGCCGGACCGGCCGAGGACGCACAGCCGCTGGTGACGGACGTACCGGCGTCGCCCGACTTCACGGACGCCCCGGCCGAGACGTCGTCCACGGTGTTCGCCGACTTCGCGCCGGCGCTCGGCGAGGCCTTCGCACGCGCGCGTGCGGGCGGACGGGAGCTGTACGGCTTCGCCAACCACGAGATGGTGTCGACGTACGTGGGCACGTCCACCGGGCTGCGGCTGCGGCACGACCAGCCCAACGGGACGCTGGAGGTGAACGCCAAGTCGCCGGACCGTACCCGCTCGGCGTGGGCGGGCCGCTCGACGCGGGACTTCAAGGACGTGGACCCGACCGTGCTGGACGCCGAGCTGGCCGTACGCCTCGGCTGGGCCGAGCGGCGCCTGGAGCTGCCGGCGGGACGGTACGAGACGCTGCTGCCGCCGACCGCGGTGGCCGATCTGCTGATCTACCAGCTCTGGTCGGCGTCGGGCCGGGACGCGGCCGAGGGCCGGACCGTGTTCTCCAAGCCGGGCGGCGCGACGCGCCTCGGCGAGAAGCTGAGCGAGCTGCCTCTGACGCTGCGCAGCGACCCGAACGAGCCGGGCCTGGAGTCCGCGCCCTTCGTGATCGCGCACTCCTCCGGGGGCGACCAGTCGGTGTTCGACAACGGGCTGCCGCTCGCGGCCACCGAGTGGCTGAGCGCGGGTGAGCTGACGCACCTCACGACCAGCCGGCACAGCGCGGGGCTGACCGGTCTGCCCGTGGCGCCGGCGATCGACAACCTGATCCTGGACGGCGGCCAGGACCGCTCGATCGAGGAGATGGTCGCGAACACCGAGCGCGGGCTGCTGCTGACCTGCCTGTGGTACATCCGCGAGGTCGACCCGGCGACGCTGCTGCTCACCGGCCTGACCCGGGACGGGGTGTACCTCGTCGAGAACGGCGAGGTGACCGGCGAGGTCAACAACTTCCGGTTCAACGAGTCCCCGGTCGATCTGCTGGGCCGCGCGACGGAGGCGGGCCGTACGGAGAAGACCCTGCCCAGGGAGTGGGGCGACTGGTTCACCAGGGCCGCGATGCCGACGCTGCGCGTCCCCGATTTCAACATGAGCTCTGTCAGTCAGGGCGTATAACCTCGTAGTCGGCTGTCACCCGACTGCCCGAGATCATCAAGGAGACACGAGAACCGTGACGGAAATCGTCGACGAGCTGAAGTGGCGCGGCGTGATCGCCCTGTCCACTGACGAGGACGCATTGCGCAAGGCTCTCGCGGACGGTCCCGTCACGTTCTATTGCGGTTTCGACCCGACCGCGGCCAGCCTGCACGTCGGTCACCTGGTCCAGGTGCTCACCATGCGCCGCCTCCAGCAGGCGGGCCTGCGCCCGCTGGCGCTGGTCGGCGGCGCGACCGGCCAGATCGGCGACCCGCGTCCGACGGCCGAGCGCACGCTGAACGACCCGGAGACGGTCGCGAACTGGGTGAACCGTCTGCGCGGTCAGATCGAGCCCTTCCTCTCCTTCGAGGGCGACAACGCCGCGGTGATGGTGAACAACCTGGACTGGACGGCCGGCCTGTCGGCCATCGAGTTCCTGCGGGACATCGGCAAGCACTTCCGCGTCAACAAGATGCTCACCAAGGACTCGGTCGCCCGCCGGCTGCAGTCCGAAGAGGGCATCAGCTACACCGAGTTCAGCTACCAGCTGCTCCAGGGCATGGACTTCCTGGAGCTGTACCGGCGGCACGGCTGCACGCTCCAGCAGGGCGGCAGCGACCAGTGGGGCAACCTCACGGCCGGGCTGGACCTGATCCACAGGCTGGAGCCGCACGCGGGTGTGCACGCTCTGGCGACGCCGCTGATGACCAAGGCGGACGGCACCAAGTTCGGCAAGACCGAGGGCGGCGCCATCTGGCTCGACCCGGAGATGACGACGCCGTACGCCTTCTACCAGTTCTGGCTGAACGCGGACGACCGGGACATCTCCACCTACATGCGCATTCTCTCCTTCAAGTCCCGTGCGGAGCTGGAGGAGCTGGAGAAGCAGACCGAGGAGCGTCCGCAGGCCCGTGCCGCGCAGCGTGCGCTGGCCGAGGAGCTGACGACGCTGGTGCACGGCGCCGGCCAGACGGCCGCGGTGATGGCCGCGTCCCGCGCGCTCTTCGGACAGGGCGAGCTGACGGAGCTGGACGACGCGACGCTGGCGGCGGCGCTGTCCGAGGTGCCGCATGTCCAGGTCGCCGAGCTCGGCCCGGTGGTCGATCTGTTCGCCGAGGTCGGGCTGGTGGCCAGCAAGTCGGCCGCTCGGCGCACCGTGAAGGAGGGCGGAGCCTACGTGAACAACGTCAAGGTCGTCGGTGAGGACGCGGTGCCCGCCAAGGAGGACCTCCTGCACGGGCGGTGGCTGGTGCTGCGGCGGGGCAAGAAGAACCTCGCGGCGGTGGAACTCACCGGCGCGTAGCGCTCCGCGGGGTGCGCCGGTTTTCGGGATGCGCCGTAGGGGTGCGGTGGTCTGCGGGCTGCGGCTTTCGTTGTGGCTGGTCGCGCTCCCGCGGCGGAGCCGCAAATCGATACAGCCCCGCGCCCCTGGGGGCGTCCACCGCGGGGCGTTGATCAGTTACGTCTGTTGCATCTTCTTCTTGCCGATCGTCGCCACGTACAGCATGTCGCCCAGGTACACGATGATCACCGCGGCGACGATCTGGAAGATGTGCCGGCTCCAGTCGATGCCGCGGGTGGAATCGACGCCGAACGCGCGGGCGATGGAGTTGCCGACGATGGCGCCGAGGATGCCGAAGATCGTGGTCAGCCAGAGGGGGCTGTGCTGCTTGCCGGGGAGGATCAGCTTGGCCAGCAGGCCCAGCACGAATCCCACGATGATCGCCCACAACCAGCCCATGGCTGCCTCCTCGTACGGCTCGGGTGAGCAGTACGCCCAGTCTTGGTCGGGGCCCGGTACGCCGCATGCCGGGTGCCGCCGTAAGCGTTACGACTGATCGCGTTCGCCCAGGTGGCAGGAGCCCCGGTCTCGTAGGCGGCGGAGGCGAGGCGTACCGTGGGACGTGTCCCGGCCCGGCCCCTGACCGGGGGCGGACGGGTGCGGGCAGGGGGAGAGTCCGATGCGGGCGGATGGTGGAATGTGATGCGGAAGCTGCACACGAGCGGCAACACCGAGGTGTTCCGGATCACCGGGGCCCGGACGGGTCTCGAGGAGGACGTGCGAGGCCGCCAGCGCCGGTACATCATCTCGATGTCGATCCGTACGCTGTCGGTGATTCTCGCGGCCTCGTTGTGGAACGTCGAACGGCACGTCGCGATCGTGGCGTTGGTGCTCGGCGCGGTCCTGCCGTACATCGCCGTGGTGATCGCCAATGCGGGGCGGGAGAATGCGCCGTCTCTGCCGTCGACGTTCGTGACCGCGCATGTGCGGCCGATGATCGCGCCGCCGCGGACGAATGACGGTTTCGCGGAATCGGTCCCGGAAGATGTGGCGGGTGATTCGGGGCCCGGCGGACAAAGCAAACCGCGCGACGGGGTGTGATTCCGCGGACCGGTTCGTTCCGGAAGACGAGTCCCCGCCAAGCTCAGGAAAAGCTCAGATCAATAGTGTTGTTCCGGTGCCGGGCGGCGGGTTACCCGTGACATACTTCGTAGGCGCTCCGCATCCCCCGTCGGAGCGACGGACCGACGCCGGGCAGCTCCCCCCGTGGCTGCTCGGCGTCGCCTTTTTGTGCGCTACTTGTGAGACGAATCTGTGAGTGACACGCCGATCTGTTCCGCCAAGGGATGTCGTGCCGACGCCGTGTGGGTGCTGGCGTGGAACAACCCGAAGATTCATACGCCTGAGCGGCGCAAGACATGGCTCGCGTGCGAGGAGCATCGCGAGCATCTGTCTCAATTTCTCGGTGTGCGCGGGTTTTTGAAGGACGTTGTCCTGTTGACGGAATGGGAAGAGGCTTCCTCAGCCGCCGATGGCTGACATCGGCCGGTCCGGCTGCACGAAGGACGGGTCGTCCAGGCCCGCGCCTGCCTTCTTGCCCCACATCGCCAGACGCCAGATGCGGGCGATCTCCTCGTCGGGGGCCTCGGAGCGCAATGCCGCTCTCAGGTCCGTCTCCTCCGTCGCGAACAGACAGGTGCGGACCTGACCGTCGGCCGTCAGCCGGGTGCGGTCGCAGGCCGCGCAGAACGGGCGGGTGACGGAGGCGATCACGCCCACGACATGCGGGCCGCCGTCGACCAGCCAGCGCTCAGCCGGGGCGGAGCCACGCTTGTCCGCGCCCTCGGGGGTGAGCTCGAAGCGGGTGCGCAGCGACGTCAGGATGTCACCGGCGGTGATCATGCCGTCGCGCTTCCAGCCGTGCTGGGCGTCCAGGGGCATCTGCTCGATGAAACGCAGCTCGTAGTCGTGCTCGACCGCCCAGGCCAGCAGGTCGGGGGCCTCGTCGTCATTGAGACCCGGCATCAGGACCGAGTTGACCTTGACCGGGGTCAGGCCGGCGTCGCGGGCGGCGTACAGACCCTCGATGACGTCCTTGTGGCGGTCACGGCGGGTGAGGGTCTTGAAGACGTCCGGGCGCAGGGTGTCCAGCGAGACATTGACCCGGTCCAGGCCCGCCGCCTTGAGCGCGGCCGCCGTGCGCCTGAGGCCTATGCCGTTCGTCGTCAGGGACATCTGGGGGCGGGGTTCCAGCGCGGCGACGCGCTCGACTATGCCGACCAGGCCGGGGCGCAGCAGGGGCTCGCCGCCGGTGAACCGGACCTCCTCGATGCCGAGGGAGGTGACCGCGATGTCGATCAGGCGGACGATCTCGTCGTCGGTGAGCAGGTCGGGCTTGGCCAGCCACTGCAGGCCCTCCTCGGGCATGCAGTACGTGCACCGCAGGTTGCAGCGGTCGGTCAGCGAGACCCTCAGGTCGGTGGCCACCCGGCCGTAGGTGTCGATGAGCACGCGGCCCCCTCCCTCGTCACGACCAGATTCAACTTCCGTCACCTGCGAGCCTACGTGACCGCACCGACAGTGACACCGGCCCGATCCCACGACGTACGGCGCGGCCGCGTCGTAGGGATCTACGACGCGGCCGCTCAGGAGACGCACTCAGTGGGCGCCGGTGCCGGTCAGGGACCGGACCTCCAGCTCCGCGTACTTGCCGGCGTCGGGCTCTTCCTTGGAAAGGACCGTGCCGAGCCAGCCCATGAGGAAGCCGAACGGGATGGAGATGATGCCCGGGTTCTTGAGCGGGAACCAGGCGAAGTCGACGTCCGGGAACATCGCCTTCGGGTCGCCGGAGACGACCGGCGAGAACAGCACCAGGCCGACGGCGACGATCAGACCGCCGTAGATCGACCACAGCGCGCCCTGGGTGGTGAACCGCTTCCAGAACAGGCTGTAGAGGATCGTCGGCAGGTTGGCGGAGGCCGCCACCGCGAAGGCCAGGGCGACCAGGCCGGCGACGTTCAGATCGCGGGCGAGGGCGCCGAGCAGGATGGAGACGGCGCCGATGCCGATGGTGGCGAGGCGGGCCGCCCTGACCTCCTCCTTCTCGGTGGCCTGGCCCTTCCTGATGACGTTCGCGTAGATGTCGTGGGCGAACGACGAGGACGAGGCGAGGGTCAGACCGGCGACCACGGCGAGGATCGTCGCGAACGCCACCGCCGAGATGGTCGCGAGCAGGATCGCGCCCCACGCCGAATCGACGCCGCCGAGATGCAGGGCGAGCAGGGGTGCCGCCGTGTTGCCGGACGGGTTGGAGGCGATGATCTCGTCCTGCGAGATGAGCGCCGCGGCGCCGAAGCCGAGGGCGATGGTCATCAGGTAGAAGCCGCCGATGATGCCGATCGCCCAGTTCACGGACTTACGGGCGGCCTTGGCGTTGGGCACCGTGTAGAAGCGGATCAGGATGTGCGGCAGGCCGGCGGTGCCGAGGACCAGGGCGATGCCGAGCGAGATGAAGTCCAGCTTGGAGGTGCCGGTGGCGCCGTACTGAAGGCCCGGCTCCAGGAACGCGGCGCCCTTGCCGCTGTTCTCGGCGGCCTTGCCGAGCAGATCCGAGATGTTGAAGTTGAACTTCAGCAGCACCAGGAACGTAATGAGGATCGTGCCGCCGATGAGCAGGACGGCCTTGACCATCTGAACCCAGGTGGTGCCCTTCATACCGCCGATGGAGACGTACACGATCATCAGGACGCCGACGAGGGCGACGATCAGGATCTTGCCCGCGTCGGTGGTGATGCCCAGCAGCAGCGAGACCAGGACGCCCGCACCGGCCATCTGGGCCAGCAGGTAGAAGATCGACACGACGATCGTGGAGGTGCCGGCCGCGGTGCGCACCGGGCGCTGGCGCATGCGGTACGCGAGGACGTCGCCCATCGTGTAGCGGCCGGAGTTCCTGAGCGGCTCGGCGACCAGGAGCAGGGCGACCAGCCAGGCGACCAGGAAGCCGATGGAGTACAGGAAGCCGTCGTACCCGAAGAGGGCGATGGCGCCGGCGATGCCGAGGAAGGACGCGGCGGACATGTAGTCGCCGGAGACGGCGAGGCCGTTCTGGAAGGCGCTGAACGACCGGCCGCCGGCGTAGAAGTCGGCGGCGTCCTTGGTCTGGCGGCCCGCCCAGACGGTGATGAACAGGGTCGCGACCACGAAGCACGCGAACAGGGTGATGATCAGCGGTCGGTGCTCGCTGGCCTCGTTGGCCGCAAGGGTCATCGCGGGGCTCATGCGCCGCCCTCCATACGGGTCTTGATGGCCTCGGCCTTGGGGTCGAGGTTGGCGCCGGCGTGGCGCGAGTACCACCAGGCGATGAGGAACGTGGTGACGAACTGGGCGATACCGAAGACGAACGCGATGTTGATGTTGCCGAACAGCTTGGTGCCCATGAAGTCGCCCGCGTAGTTGGAGAGCAGGACGTACAGCAGGTACCAGGTGATGAAGGCGACGGTCAGCGGAAAGGCGAAGGAGCGGTAGGAGCGGCGCAGTTCACCGAACTCCGCACTCTGCTGCACCTCGGTGAACTCCTCGGTGGAGGGGAGCTTGTGTTCCTCTTTCGAGGGGGGCGGTGCGTCGGTGGCCACGGAGTCTCCTCGCGTTGCGGGCGCTGTTGCGACGGTGGACGGGGACGGTTGGGGGGTTGGCGGCGGATCAGGGGACGGGGCGGGCACGGGCATGGCGGCTCTGTTCTTCGCAGTGACATGGATCACTTGAGCCGGCTGGCGATGTTAGGGCCCCGGCGCGTGATCCAACAGGGGGCTCGATCGTGCTCGCGCCTCCTGTCCAAGGTCACGGCGCCACGCGAGGACCGGTTCAACTCCCGGGACTTCTTTCCGAAGTCGTCCGGCCGGATTGCTGGCCAGGAGGTTCGGGGATAGCTTCGGCGCAGCACTTCTCGTCATGTACCTGCCCGAGCTCATCCGTGGCTCGGGCGGTTCCGGTTCCGGATGATGTGGAGATCCCATGGCTCATCTGCGGTCCAGACGCCGACTCGGCCTCGCCGCCCCGCTAGCTCTGTCACTGACCGCCTCGCTCGGCTTCCTGCCGACGGCCGCCTCGGCGGCACCGGTCACGGAGCCCGTCGCGCAGGCCTCGGAAGCGTCGACCCTGGCCTATGTCGTCAACACCAGGCCGGACCGCCGGACGATCGAGTCGGTGCGCCGCGCGATCGAGGCGGCCGGCGGAACGGTCGTGATCACGTACGACAGGATCGGCGTGATCGTCGCCCATTCGGCGCACCCGGACTTCGCCGAGGTGATACGCCGGGTGCGCGGGGTGGAGTCGGCGGGCGCGTCCCGTACGGCGCCCCTGACCGCCGCCGGGTCCACGGACGAGGGACCCGTTCAGCCCCTGACGAGACAACAGGCCGAGCGGACCACGAAGGCGGCGGGCACCGGCGAGCCCCTCGAGGCCGACCAGTGGAACCTGCGCGCGATCGGCGCCGACCGGGCCGCGCAGATCAACCCGGGCAGCAGCCGCGTCACCGTCGCCGTCATCGACAACGGCGTCGACGACACCCACCCCGACCTCGCGCCGAACTTCTCCGCCGCCCAGTCCGCGAACTGCGCCGGCGGCAAGGCGGACACCAGCGCCGGCGCCTGGCGGCCGTACACCCCCACCGACGTGCACGGCACGCATGTGGCCGGCGAGATAGCCGCGCCCCGCAACGGTGTCGGCATCGCGGGTGTCGCCCCGGGCGTGAAGGTCTCCGCCATCCAGGTGAGCGACCCCGTCAACGGTCTCTACTACCCCGAAAGTGTCGTGTGCGCCTTCGTGTTCGCCGCCGACCACGGCGTGGAGATCACGAACAACAGCTACTACGTCGACCCGTGGCTCTACAACTGCGTGGACGACCCGGACCAGCGGGCGATCGTCGACGCCGTCAACAGGGCCCAGCTGTACGCGCAGAAGAAGGGCACCCTCAACCTCGCGTCGGCCGGCAACTCCAACCACGACCTGGACTCCGACGCGGTCGTCGACGACAGCAGCCCCGACGACTCGACCCCGGTCGAGCGCACCGTCGACCCGCACAAGTGCTTCGACGTGCCGACGCAGCTGCCGGGCATCGTCACGGTGAGCGCGACGGGCGTGCAGAACCTCAAGTCGTACTACTCCTCGTACGGTTACGGCGTGGTCGACATCGCGGCACCGGGCGGCGACCGGCTCTACCAGATCCCGGACACCCCGTCGAAGAACGGCCGCATCCTGGCCACCCTCCCGGGCGGGCAGTACGGCTTCCTGCAGGGCACGTCGATGGCCTCCCCGCACGCCGCGGGAGTCGCGGCGCTGCTGAAGTCCCGGTATCCGCACGCGACTCCGACCCAGCTGCAAGCGCTGCTGAAGGCACAGGCGGACAACCCGGGGTGCCCGGAGTCGTACGACCAGAACGGCGACGGCACACAGGACGCCGCATGTGTGGGCGGCAAGCGGTTCAACGGCTTCTACGGGTTCGGCATCGTGAACGCGCTGGACGCCGTCGACTGAACCGAACGACCAGGTGATCGAGCGGGAACGACTCCATTGACTGAGTCAAATACTGCATAGTGCAGTCATGACTGCACCGAGTTCTGCCTGGTCCGCGGTGGGCGGCGACCCAGCCCTTCTGCCGCGGGTGTCGACCGTGGTGCGGGAGGGCGCGCTCGAAGCGCGTCTTCCCGTACGGGAGTTGGCGCGCGCCTGTGTGGGCGCGTGCGCGCTGGCCGCCGCCGAGCTGGGGGCGCGGCGGGCCGGGCTCGCCGAGGTACCCGAGGTACGGCTGGACGACGGGGCGATCGCCACGGCGTTCGTGAGCGAACGGCATCTGCTGGTCGACGGGCGCGCTCCGGTCTGGTTCGCGCCGCTGTCCCGGTTCTGGCGAACGGCGGACGGCTGGGTGCGCACCCATGCGAACTATCCGCATCACCGGGCCCGGCTGCTGGCCGGGCTGGGCGTGACGCAGGAGGATCCGGACGTCGTCGCGGCGGCTCTCGCCGAACGGTCCGCGCACGAGGTGGAGAAGGCCGTGTACGCGGCCGGCGGCCTTGCCGTCGCCCTGCGCACGCCGCAGGAGTGGGCGGCACACGAGCAGGCGGCAGCCGTGGCCCGGCGTCCGCTCGTCGAGCACGAGCGCCCGGCCACGGCACGCGCGCGTGCGCTCCCGCCGCTCGACGGCGCTCCCCTGCTGCCCGCCTCCGGAGTGCGGGTGCTGGACCTGACGCGGGTCATCGCGGGGCCGGTCGCCACGCGTACGCTCGCGCTGCTCGGCGCGGACGTCCTGCGCGTGGACGCGCCGCAGCTGCCCGAACTGGCCGACCAGCACACCGACACGGGCTTCGGGAAGCGCTCGGTGAAGCTGGACCTGGTGGCCGACCGGCGCGCCTTCGAGGAGCTGCTCGCGGCGGCGGACGTCGTCGTCACCGGGTACCGGCCGGGCGCTCTGGACCGGTTCGGGCTGTCGGCGCCGGCCCTGGCCGAACGGCACCCCGGGCTGATCGTGGCGCAGCTGTCGGCGTGGGGTGCGTACGGGCCGTGGGGCGAGCGGCGCGGGTTCGACAGCCTCGTACAGGTCGCCACCGGGATCGCCGCGATCGAAGGCTCGGCCGAACGTCCCGGTGCCCTGCCCGCGCAGGCCCTCGACCACGGGTCGGGGTATCTGCTGGCGGCGGCCGTGCTGCGGGCGCTGACCGAGCGGCGGGAGGAGGGGTACGGGCGTTGCGTACGGTTGGCTCTGGCGCGCACGGCGGAGTGGCTGGTGAACGGGATCGAACCGGGCCCGCCGGGAGACCTGGCGTACGACACGCCCGACGCGTGGCTCGCCGAGCGGGACAGCACGCTCGGGCGGCTGCGGTACGCGCTGTCGCCGGTGTCGTTCGCGGACGGACCGGCCGACTGGGCGCGGCCGCCCGGTGGTTGGGGCGTGGATCCGGCGCGGTGGGACTGAGCGGCGGGGCCGACGGGGCCGTACCTCCGTGCGGAATGCCATATCCCCACTTGCTTTCCGCTACTTGCCCTACTTGGCACTATTTCGTGAAGATCTTGAGGTGACATTGACGAGATCCTCCCCTGGCGTGTCCGACGGGAGTGCGCCCAGACCCCGCCCCGCCACGGGGCGGGCCGTCGCCGTGCTCGTCCTGCTGGCGCTGGCGGCGCTGATCCCGCTGCTCGGCCCGTCGGCCGCGCTGCACGGGACCGGGGAGGCCGCCGCGCCCGGCACGGGCGGCATCGCGCTGCTGCGGGCGGTGCTGTTCGCGGCGCTGTGCGTCCCGCTGGGCGAGCTGTTCGTGAACCGGCTGGCCCGGACCGTGCCCGGCGCTCCCCCGGCCCTGACCCGCAGCTGGGCGCCGTACGCGGCCGGCGTCGGTTTCGTCGCCGCCCTCGGCCTTGCGTCGGTCGTCTCCACGGGCAACCTCGTGCCGCACAGTCCCGCCGACCTCGACATCGGCGGTCTGTACGCCTCGCGCGACGGCAAGCTCGCGCTGCTGGAGGTCAACGCCTTCGCGGCGGCGGGCCTGTGCGCCCTCTCGCGCCGGCCGGGCACACAGGTCTGGCCGCTGGCCGCGGTGGTGGTCGCCGAGGCACTGCGCGCGCACCCCACGACCGAGTACAGCCCGCTGCTGGGCTCCGGGCTGACGCTGGTGCACCTGACCTGCGCGTCGCTCTGGGTCGGCGGGCTGCTGCACTCGCTGCGCACCCTGCGCGGGTGGGACGCCCCGGAGGCGGGCGCGGCGCTGCTCGGCCTCTACGCGCGCGTGGCGGCCGTACTGCTCGCCGCCATCACGGCGACCGGGGTGTGGAGTTCGCTGCGCCGGATGCCGTCGGGCACGATCCTCGGCCAGCTGACCGACACGGCGTACGGGCGTGCCCTGCTGGCCAAGGTGATCCTGGTGGCGGCCGTGGCGGCGCTCGCGCTGTGGGCGCGGATCCGGCTGGGCCGGGCGGCCGACCCGCTGTCCGCCTGCTCTCCCGCGCGGGCGGAGGTCGTCACCTTGGGAGTGGTGGTCGCGCTGTCGGGGCTGCTGACGGCGTTGCCGGTGCCGATCCGCTGGTGAACCCTTACGCCGCCGGCAGCCCTTCCCGGGGCGTCAGTTGGCGACCATGACCTTGAGCGCGGTCCGCTCGTCCATCGCCTTGTAGCCCGCGGGGACCTCCTCCAGACCGACCGTCAGGTCGAAGACCGGCGACGGGTCGATCGTGCCGTCCAGGACGTCGGGCAGCAGCTCGGGGATGTAGGTGCGGACCGGCGCGACCCCGCCGCGCAGCGCGATGTTCTTGTCGAACATGACGGAGAGATCGAGGCCGGTGCCGCTGCCGTGCGGCACACCGACGAAGCCGATGGCGCCGCCGTCGCGGGTGATGTCGACGGCCGTACGCATGGACTGCTCGGTGCCGACGGCCTCGACGACGGCGTGCGCGCCCTGTCCGCGCGTCAGTTCCCGTACGGCCGCCACGGCCGCGTCCCCGCGCTCGGCGACGACGTCGGTGGCGCCGAAGCGGCGCGCGATGTCCGTGCGGACCTGGTGCCGGCCCAGGGCGATGATCCGCTCGGCACCGAGCCGCTTGGCGGCGAGCACCGCGCACAGCCCGACGGCCCCGTCCCCGACGACGGCGACCGTGGCGCCCGGACGGACCCCGGCGCCGAGGGCGGCGTGGTGGCCGGTGCCCAGGACGTCGGAGAGCGTCAGCAGGGCGGACAGCAGATGGTCGTCGGAGGCGGCGTCCTTGGGGAGCCGGACGAGGGTCGCGTCGGCGAAGGGGACGCGCACGGCCTCGCCCTGGCCGCCGTCCGAGCCGACGGTGCCCCAGAAGCCGCCGTGCTCGCAGGACGTGGTGAGGCCCTCGCGGCAGTAGTCGCAGACGCCGTCGGACCACATGAAGGGCGCGACGACGAGGTCGCCCCGCTCGAGGCCGGTCACCTCGGAGCCGGTGTCCTCGACGACTCCGAGGAACTCGTGGCCGATGCGCTGCCCCGGCTGCCGGGCGGCCTCGCCCCGGTAGGCCCACAGGTCGCTGCCGCAGATACAGGCGCGCAGCACCCGCACCACGGCGTCGGCGGGCTGCCGCACCGAGGGGTCGGGCACGTCCTGCACGCGCATGTCGAAGGGGGCGTGGATGGTGGTGGCGCGCATGCGAGGGTCCTTCTCGTCTTTGGTCGTACCGGCGCTCGGGGGTGTTCGAGGCGCGTTCTCACCGTACGTCGGGGCCCGCACCCGGCGCGCTCCGAGGGTCCGGTCGGTGCTCTGAGCTGCGCAAACCGCGTACGCGGCGGCCGGACCGGGCGCTACGCCCCCGCCAGGTCCAGCAGCGAGCCGGCCGCATAGGTGACCCCCATGGCCAGCGCGCCGCCGGCCACATTGCGCAGCATCGCCCGGCCCGGGGCCGCCGCACCCAGGCGGGCGCTGCCCCAGCCGGTCAGGGTGAGCGCGGCCAGCACGGAGATGACGGTGATCCCCAGTCGCCAGTGGGCCGGCGGCAGCACCATCGCCAGCAGCGGCAGCAGTGCCCCGGCGGTGAACGCCAGGAAGCTCGCCCATGCCGCGTGCCACGGGTTGGTCAGCCGGTCCGGGTCGATTCCGAGCTCCACGCGCGCGTGCGCCTTCAGCGCGTCACGTTCCGTCAGCTGGACCGCCGCCTCCTCGGCCACCTCACGGGTCAGGCCTCGCCGCTCCAGCAGTTGTGTCAGCTCCTCCAGCTCCGCCTCCGGCCGCTCCCGCAACTCCCGCTTCTCCACGGCCAACGCGGCCTTCTCCGAGTCGCGCTGCGTGGACACCGAGACGTACTCCCCCGCCGCCATCGACATCGACCCGGCGAGCAGCCCGGCCAGCCCGGCGGTGAGCAGGGCCGAGCGGTCGTCGGTGGCGCCGGCCACGCCGACGACGAGCCCCGCGGTCGACACGATGCCGTCGTTGGCCCCGAGCACCGCGGCCCGCAGCCAGTTCAGCCGCTCTCCCAGCGCGCCGCCGTGGGGCTCGTCGTGGGTTGGTTCGGTCATATGGGGAGGATGGCACCGCGCGGGACATCGGGGACGTACCGACGCTCCCCGGCAGGCAGTTGACGCCCCTGCGTTCGCGGCCCTCGAACAGGCGGGCGGGGCAAGGCACCTGACGGTCAGGACTGTCAGTGGCGGCCCGTATCCTCAGTGACCATGCTCGAAGACCTTACGACCGCAGCGTCCTCCCCCGCAGCGTGGCCGGCCGCGTATCCCCAGGGATACGCGGTCGTTGACGTGGAGACCACGGGTCTGGCGAGGGACGACCGGATAATCTCCGCGGCCGTCTACCGGCTGGACGAGCGCGGCGAGGTCGAGGACCACTGGTACACGCTGGTCAACCCGGAGCGCGACCCGGGCCCGGTCTGGATCCACGGTCTGACGAGCGACGTACTCGAATCGGCGCCGCTTTTCACCGACGTCGCCGAGGAGTTCTCCCACCGGCTCGACGGCCGGGTGCTCGTCGCGCACAACGCCGTCTTCGACTGGCAGATGATCGCGCGGGAGTACGCGCGCGCGGAGCGCGAGGCGCCGGTGCGGCAGCGGCTGTGCACCATCGCGCTGTCGAAGGAGCTGGGCCTGCCGCTGCCCAACCACAAGCTGGAGTCGCTGGCCGCGCACTTCGGCGTGGTGCAGCAGCGCGCGCACCACGCGCTGGACGACGCGCGCGTGCTCGCGGAGGCGTTCCGGCCGAGCCTGCGCGCCGCGGCGGCGGGCAGTGTGCGGCTGCCGCTCCAGGAGTGCCGGCCGCTGACGGAGTGGCGGGACACGGCCGCGCCCCGGATCGGGCAGCAGGCCGGAGGCTACGGCGGTTACAGCGCGTACCGGCCGACCAGTTGGCGCCCCTCGCGCAAGAGGCCCGCCTGTCCCTACCCCAATCCGGGCCGCTACGAAGAGGGCAAAAGGCTCAAGCAGGGCATGCGGGTCGCCTTCTCCGGGGACACCTCGATCGAGCGCGATCTGCTGGAGGACCGGGCGATCGAGGCGGGTCTGCATGTGTCGACGAGCCTGTCCCGGCTGACCAGCCTGCTCGTCACCAACGACCCGGACGCGAGCACCTCGAAGGTCGTCAAGGCCCGGCAGCACGGGACGCCGGTGGTGGACGAGGCCGCGTTCGGACAGCTCCTGCGGGACGTGGAACCGGCCTCGGGGCAGTGACCGTACGGACGGGTGATTGGCGGGCGACTCGCCCGGAGCCCTCTCGCCCGCCGCGCGGCGACCGCTCACCCTGAGGCGCATGGCGACATGTGAAGTCTGCGGAAACGACTACGGCATGACCTTCGAGGTGCACGCGCAGGGCGCGGTGCACGTCTTCGACTGCTTCTCCTGTGCGATCCACCGCATGGCACCCATCTGCGAGCACTGCCGTGTACAGGTCATCGGGCAGGGCGTCGAGGTCGACGGTCACTGGTTCTGCGGCGCCCACTGCGCCCGCGCGGAGGGAAAGGTGGGGATCGTCGACAAGGTCTGAGCCGGTACCCGCCTGAACCCGCCCCACGACCGAGTTGTACGGTCGTGGGGTGTACCGCTTCCTGTTGTCCCGGCAGTGGGTGATCCTCACGCTGGTCACCCTGCTCCTGATCCCCACGATGATCCGGCTGGGCTTCTGGCAGATGCACCGCTACGAGGAGCGCAGCGCGCGCAACCAGCTGGTGGCCGACGCGTTGGAGGCGAAGCCGCTGCCCGTGGAGAAGCTGACGTCCGCGGGACACACGGTCACCACCAAGGAGCGGTACCGCACGGTGACCGCCGAGGGCCACTTCGAGACCGACCGGGAGGTCGTGGTCAGGCGGCGCGTCAACGCCGACGAAGAGGTCGGCTTCCACGTCCTCACCCCCCTCGTGCTGACGGACGGCAAGGTGCTGCTGGTCAACCGCGGCTGGATCCCCGCCGACGGTCCGAGCCAGACGGCCTTCCCCAAGATCCCCGCGCCGCCGAGCGGCCGTGTCACCGTCACCGGGCGGCTGATGCCGGACGAGACGACCGAGGCGAGCGGTATCAAGAACCTCCAGGGCCTGCCCGACCGGCAGGTCATGCTGATCAACAGCGAGCGCGAGGCGCGGCGCCTGGGTGCCCGGGTACTCGGCGGTTACGTCGTCCAAACGGCGCCCGAGCCCAAGGGCGACACTCCGGAGCTGATCGGTAAGCCCGGCAACGAGAACGCTCCGCTGAATTACGCGTATGCCCTGCAGTGGTGGCTGTTCGCTGCCGGCGTTCCTCTCGGGTGGGTGATTCTGGCTCGCCGGGAGGCGCGCGAGCGGATGGCTGCCGCCGGCGTGCCGGAGGAGTCGGAGTCGACGCCGGCTGCTGTGTAGCGGTCTCGCAGCGGGGGGTTCTGGCTCTGGGCGGCTGCGGGTGATTCGTGGTTGCTCGCGCAGTTCCCCGCGCCCCTTTGAGTACGTGCACCGGACGTACCTTTAGGGGCGCGGGGAACTGCGCGACCAGCCACAGACGACCCGCAGCCGCCCTCCGGCATCAGCAGCAGCGGCCCTCCGGCCGGTCATCCCGGTGCCGCAGGCTCAGTACGTGCATCAGCTCACGCACATACCAACGCACCCATCGCACCGCCCTCATGACCGAACCCCCACCAGCGGCTCCCCCTCACGTTCCGGCACGTCGAGACGGGACTCGGCGTACGGCACCTCGGCCGTCGGCAGTGGCTCAGGGGCGCGGACAGCGCGTACGCACACCACCGCGCAGTTGACCAGGACCGTGAGGACCAGGAGCAGGAAGATCGCCATGAGCACGCCGTCGACGGTGTTGTTCAGCACGATGGTGTGCATGTCGTCCATGTTCGTGGCGCCCGGCAGGAGCTGACCGTCGTCGATGGCCCGCGCGTACTTGTCCCGCAGGGCGAGGAAGCCGATCGCCGGGTTGTCCGAGAAGATCTTCTGCCAGCCCGCGGTGAAGGTGACGGCCACGTCCCAGGCCAGCGGGATGCCGGTGACCCACGCCCAGCGCAGCCTGCCGGACTTGATCAGGACGGTGGTGGTGACGGCCAGGGCGACGGCGGCCAGCAGCTGGTTGGCGATGCCGAACAGCGGGAAGAGCTGCTTGATCCCGCCCAGCGGGTCGGTGACACCGGCATAGAGGAAGTAGCCCCACGCGCCGACGACCAGGGCGCTGGTGATCCAGATGCCGGGCTTCCAGGTGACCCGGCCGATCGGCTTCCAGACGTTGCCGAGCATGTCCTGGAGCATGAAGCGGCCCACGCGCGTGCCGGCATCCACCGTGGTGAGGATGAACAGCGCCTCGAACATGATCGCGAAGTGGTACCAGAAGGCCTTCATCCCGGCACCGCCGAGCACCCCGGCGAAGATCTCCGACATGCCCACGGCGAGGGTGGGCGCGCCGCCGGATCGGCCCACCAGCGTCTCCTCCTCGACCGCCTTCGCCGCGGCCGTCAGCTGGTCCGGGGTGATGGTGAAGCCGAGGTTCTTCACCGCCTCGGCGGCGCTGTCCACGGTCGGGCCGAGGAGCGCTGCCGGGGAGTTCATGGCGTAGAACAGGCCGGGTTCGAGCACACAGGCGGCGATCAGCGCCATGACGGCCACGAAGGACTCCGTGAGCATGGAGCCGTAGCCGATCAGCCGGACCTGGGACTCCTTCCGGATCAGCTTCGGTGTGGTGCCGGAGGAGACCAGGGCGTGGAAGCCGGACAGCGCGCCGCAGGCGATGGTGATGAAGAGGAACGGGAAGAGGGAACCGGCGAACACCGGTCCGGCGCCGGTCGAGGCGAATTCCGTCACCGGCTCGGTCCTGAGGTTCGGAGCGGCGATCACCACGCCGACGGCCATCAGGGCGATGGTGCCGACCTTCATGAAGGTCGACAGGTAGTCGCGGGGCGCAAGCAGCATCCACACCGGCAGCACGGAGGC
Source organism: Streptomyces sp. NPDC056479 (assembly GCF_042795335.1). Taxonomy (NCBI): domain Bacteria; kingdom Bacillati; phylum Actinomycetota; class Actinomycetes; order Kitasatosporales; family Streptomycetaceae; genus Streptomyces; species Streptomyces sp. NPDC056479. The sequence goes on from NZ_JBHTRZ010000008.1 coordinate 43,422, forward strand.
GACGAAGCCGTAGCCGACCAGGCAGAAGACCAGGGTCTCGGGGCTCCAGACGAAGTACTCGGCGAGTGCGGAGTCCTGGATCCAGCCGCCGCCGAGGATGGCGAGCAGCAGCAGGGCCACGCCGATGACGCTGGTCTCCACGACCCGGCCGGGCCGCAGATAGCGCAGGTAGAAGCCCATGAAGAGGGCGATGGGGATGGTCATGGTGACCGAGAAGGTGCCCCACGCGGACTCCGCCAGCGCGTTGACGACGACCATCGCGAGCACCGCCAGCAGGATGATCATGATGGCGAAGACGCCGATCAGCGCGGCGGCACCGCCGACCTTTCCGATCTCGTCCCTGGCCATCTGGCCGAGGCTCTTGCCGTCCCGGCGCATGGACAGGAACAGGACGATCATGTCCTGCACGGCGCCCGCGAAGATCACGCCCGCGATGATCCAGACGGTACCCGGCAGATAGCCCATCTGTGCGGCCAGGACCGGGCCGACCAGCGGGCCGGCGCCGGCGATGGCCGCGAAGTGGTGGCCGAACAGCACCCGTTTGTCGGTGGGGTGGTAGTCGACGCCGTCCTCCAGGCGTTCGGCCGGGGTGGCGCGGGTGTCGTCGACCTGGAGGACCCGCCGGGCGATGAAGCGCGAGTAGAAGCGGTAGGCGATCGCGTACGAACCGAGGGCAGCCACGACGAGCCATACCGCCGAGATCTCCTCGCCCCGGGACAGGGCGAGCACGGCCCAGCCGAGGGCTCCGACGAGGGCGACGGCGCTCCAGATCGCGACAGATTTAGGCGACATTCGTGACTTTTCCGGCGCGGAACGACCGGATTCGGGCATGGCTGATGTGGGCATGGCGGCTCCTGACCTGAACAGGCGGGGTGTGAAGCGGAAGAGGGCGTACGGCTCAGCGAGGTCGATGTCGGCGTCGGCGGCTGCTTCGGTCCGTCAGCGCGTAGGCGGCGAGCAGGCAGAGGCCGCACCCCGGCACCCAGGCGAGCTGGTACCAGTAGAAGAACGGCGTCCCGGCCAGCCGCGGCTCGGCACCGGCGTACCAGGGGACCCACAGCAGACCCGCGGCGGGGGCGAGGAGCAGCACGGCGATCGCGACGCGCCGTAGCCGATGATGACCGGTCCGTGCCATGACCTGCGCTCCTCTCCCGCTCGCTGTCGGTCTGTGCAAGAGTTGCCCACCCCCCGAGACCGGTTGACAGCGAATTTCTGAGAAATTTCCCGCCGGTTCCGTGTCCTCCGTTCCGGCCGTTCGCGCAACTTACGCGCGAGGGCACAGGCACACCAAGGACGGTGACGCATGGCCGATGGCGCCATGACCGCGACGTTTCTCGCCGTGATCGGCGGAGCGTCGCTGCTCGCCGTCACCGCGCGGCGCCTGAGCCCGAGCGACCGGTTGCCGTCCCTGGAGGGCTGGGCGCTGGCCGATCGCAGCCTCGGCCCGGTGTGGACCTGGCTGCTGCTGGGCGGCACGATCTTCACCGCTTACACCTTCGCCGCCGTACCAGGCCTCGCCTACGGCAATGGGGCGCCCGCCTTCTTCGCCGTGCCGTACACCGTGATCGTCTGCCCGCTGGCCTTCGTGCTGCTGACCAGGCTGTGGACCGTGGCCCGCAGACACGGCTATGTCACGGCGGCCGACTTCGTGCGCGGCCGCTACGGCTCGCCGCCGCTGGCCCTGGTGGTCGCGCTGACCGGGATCCTCGCGACGATGCCGTATCTCGCGCTGCAACTGCTCGGCATACGGGCGGTGCTCGCGGCCGGGGGCGTGTATCCGCGGGGTGCGACCGGCGATCTGGTGATGGTGGCGCTGTTCGCGGGGCTGGCCGTCGCCACCTACCGGCACGGGCTGCGCGCCCCCACGGTCATCTCGGCGCTGAAGGCCGTGGCCGTCTTCGTGTCGCTGACGGCGGTGACCTGGCTGGTCCTCGACCGGCTGGGCGGGCCGGGTGCCGTCTTCGACGGCGCGGCCGAGCGCCTCGGGAGCCCCGCACTGCTCCTCACCCCCGAGCAGCAGCCCGCCTACGCCACCCTCGCCCTCGGCTCCGCGCTCGCCCTGCTGATGTACCCGCATGTGCTCACCGCAGGGTTCGCCGCCGACGGTCCGCGCACGCTGCGCAAGGTGTCCGTGGCGCTGCCCGCCTGGACCGGGCTGCTCGCCCTCTTCGGCTTCCTCGGCATCGCGGCCCTCGCGACGGGCGTCCGCGCCCCGGCCGGCGGCGCCGAGGCGGCCGTACCGATGCTGGTGGACCGGCTGATGCCGGCGCCGCTGGCCGGGCTGGTGTTCGGCGCGATCACCGTGGGGGCGCTGGTCCCGGCGGCGGTGATGTCCATCGCGGCCGCCACGAGCTTCGTACGCAATGTGTATGTCGAGTACGTCCATCCGACGGCCACGCCCAAGCGGCAGGTGCGTATCGCCAAGGCGGTGTCGCTGACCGCGAAGGTGGGCGCGGTGGCGTTCGTGTTCGGGCTGCGCGACCAGGACGCCATCAACCTCCAGTTGCTCGGCGGGGTCTGGATCCTGCAGATCTTCCCGGCCGTCGCGGTCGGACTGTTCACCGCGCGGCTGCATCCGCGGGCGCTGCTCGCCGGGTGGGGCGTGGGCATGGTGGCGGGAACCTTCATGGTCGTACGGGAGGGCTTCTCGTCGATCGTGCCGCTCGGCTCCGGGCCGGAGATCTACGCCGGGCTCGCCGCCCTGCTCCTCAATCTGACCGTCGCCGTGGCCGGGACCGCGGTACTGAGCCGCCTCGGCGTCCCGCGCGGCGCCGATCTGACCGACCTGCCGTCGCGCCTGAGCGTCAGACGGCGCCCCGAGACGGGAGCGAACAACCCGTGAGGCAGCATCTGAGACCCGAGAGCGGCACTCCTCTGCCCGCCGTCCCGCTCTCCCCCGCGGTGAGCGACCCGGTGGACGTGGAGCGCGAGGCCGGCCTTGCCCGTCTGTTCGAGCTGCACTACTCCTCGATGCTGCGCCTCGCCGTGCTGCTCGGGGCCGACGACCCGGAGAACGTGGTCGCGGAGGCCTACTACCAGATCTACCGGAAGTGGCGGCGGCTGAGGGAGGCCGAGGCGGCGGAGGCGTATCTGCGCTCCACCGTGTGCAACCTGACGCGGATGCGGATACGGCATCTCCAAGTGGCCCGCAAACACGTCGAGAAGCCGGCCGACGACGTCGTCGCCTCCGCCGAGAGCACCGCGCTGCTGCGTGACGACCAGCGGGTCCTGATCGACGCGCTCCAGCAGCTGCCGGCCCGGCAGCGCGAGGCGCTGGTGCTGCGGCACTGGCTCGGACTGAAGGAGAGCGAGATCGCCGCGGCGATGGGGATCTCCTGCGGATCCGTCAAGACCCATACGGCACGCGGCCTCGCCGCCCTGACCCAGGCGATGGAGGCCCGGCGATGACGCACCGAGACGCGACTCCGTCGCGTGGCACCAGCCCGGACCGTACCGAGCAGGAGCTGCGCGAGGCGCTCGCCGCACTCGCCGGCGGGGTCCAGGCCGCACCCGACGCCTATCGCACGGCGCGCGGCGAGTGGCTGCGCCGGGAGCGCCGGCGCCGGCTCGTCCTCGCCGTTCTGGTCGCCGTCGTGTTCGCCCTGGCCACCCTGATCGGCCTGTGGGTCCTCAACCAGGCCCCGTCCGACCCCGGCGTCATCTTCTCCGGCACCGGCTCCCCGGCCGCTGTGTCACTCCCCCGGCCGCACCCCTGATTGGCCCAGCGCCCCCCGGGGAACCCGCAATTGCGTGCACCCGCGCATCGAGGACTACGCCCTCATCGGCGACGAGCAGACGGCCGCCCTGATCGGCAGGGACGGCTCCGTCGACTGGCTGTGCCTGCCCCGCTTCGACTCGGGAGCCTGCTTCGCGAGACTCCTCGGCGACGAGGACAACGGGCACTGGCGCATCGCACCCAAGCACGCGGAAGGCGCGTGCACGCGTCGCGCCTACCGCCCGGACACTCTGGCGCTGGACACCGAGTGGGAGACCGACGAGGGCGCGATCCGCGTCACCGACCTGATGCCGCAACGCGACCGTGCGCCGGACCTGGTGCGCATCGTGGCGGGCCTGCGCGGCCGCGTCACCGTGCACAGCGCCCTGCGGCTGCGCTTCGACTACGGCTCGATCGTGCCCTGGGTGCGCGAGTCCGACGGGCACCGGGTGGCCATCGCCGGGCCGGACTCGGTCTGGCTGCGCAGCCAGCCCGAAGTGCCCACCTGGGGCGAGGACTTCGGCACCCACTCGGAGTTCACGGTCGAGGAGGGCCAGCAGGTCGCCTTCGTCCTCACCTACCACCCCTCTCACGAGCCGCGCCCGCCGCTCGTCGACCCGTACAAGGCGCTGCACAGCAGCGTCCAGGACTGGCGCAAGTGGGTGCGGCACTGCCACTACGACGGCCCGTACCGCGATGCCGTCGTCCGTTCCCTGATCACCCTCAAGGCCCTCACCTACCGTCCGACCGGCGGCATCGTCGCCGCCCCCACCACCTCGCTCCCCGAGGAGATGGGCGGCGTCCGCAACTGGGACTACCGCTACTGCTGGCTGCGCGACTCCACCCTCACCCTGAACGTGGGCCTGTCGGCGGGCTACCGCAAGGAGGCCGAGGCCTGGCGCGACTGGCTGCTGCGCGCGGTCGCCGGTGACCCGGCCGACCTCCAGATCATGTACGGCCTGGCGGGCGAACGCCGGCTGCCCGAGTTCGAGGTGCCGTGGCTGTCCGGCTTCGGCGGCTCCACCCCGGTACGCATCGGCAACCAGGCCGTGGAACAGCTCCAGTTGGACGTGTACGGCGAGGTCATGGACACCCTGTCGCTGGCCCGTGAGGCGGGGCTGTCCACCAAGCCGCACATGTGGGCGATCCAGGCCGCCCTGGTCGAGTGGCTGCGCTCGGAGTGGCGGCAGCCCGACGAAGGGCTGTGGGAGGTGCGCGGCGGCCGGCGTCACTTCGTGCACTCGAAGGTGATGGTGTGGGTGGCCGCGGACCGGGCGGTGCGCACCCTGGAGAGGAACCCGAAGCTGGAGGGCGACCTCGACGGCTGGCGGGAGTTCCGCGACGAGGTGCACCGCGAAGTGCTGGAGAAGGGCTACGACGCCGCACGGAACACCTTCACGCAGTCCTACGGCTCCCGTGAGCTGGACGCCGCGCTGCTGCTCATCCCGCGCGTCGGCTTCCTGCCGCCCGGGGACTCCCGTGTCGTCGGCACGATCGACGCGATCCGCGCCGAACTCAGCCACGACGGGCTCCTGCGCCGCTACAGCACCGACCGGACGACCGTCGACGGGCTGCCCGGCGACGAGGGCGCCTTCCTGGCCTGCTCGTTCTGGCTGGCGGAGGCGCTGCACATGACGGGCCGTACGCAGGAGGCACGGGAACTGTTCGCCCGGCTGGTGGCGCTCAGCAACGACGTGGGCCTGCTGGCCGAGGAGTACGACCCCGTCTCCGGCCGCCAGCTCGGCAACTTCCCGCAGGCCTTCAGCCACATCGGCCTGGTGAACACCGCCCTCGCCCTGTTCGGGACCGACGGGGCAGGATAGGGCCATGGATCTTGGACTGAAGGACCGGGTGTACGTCGTCACGGGTGCCACCCGCGGACTGGGCAACGCGGCGGCGCGTGAGCTGGTGGCCGACGGCGCGAAGGTCGTGGTGACCGGCAGGGACGAGGAGCGGGTCACCGCCGCGGCGGCCGAACTGGGACCGAACGCCGTCGGGGTGGCCGTCGGCAACGCCGATCCGCAGGCGGCGGCTCGGCTCGTCGCCGCAGCGCGCGACGCCTTCGGCGGGTTCGACGGCATCCTGGTGAGCGTCGGCGGTCCGCCGGCCGGGTTCGTCGCGGACAACACGGACGAGCAGTGGCAGGCCGCGTTCGAGTCGGTGTTCCTGGGCGCGGTTCGGCTCGCGCGGACGGCGGCGGCGGAGCTCGACGAGGGTGGCGTCATCGGGTTCGTGCTGTCGGGGTCGGTGCACGAGCCGATTCCGGGACTGACCATTTCGAACGGGCTGCGGCCGGGACTCGCCGGGTTCGCCAAGTCGCTCGCGGACGAGTTGGGGCCGCGCGGGATCCGGGTGGTGGGTTTGCTGCCGGCCCGGATCGACACGGATCGGGTGCGCGAGCTGGACGGGATGTCCGCGGACCCGGAGGCGACCCGGGCGGCGATCGAGGCGAGGATTCCGTTGCGGCGGTACGGGGCTCCGGACGAGTTCGGACGGGCGGCCGCGTTCCTGCTGTCTCCTGCCGCTTCCTACCTGACGGGGGTCATGCTGCCCGTGGACGGCGGGATGCGGCACGGGTTCTGACAGGTCAACTGACCCTTTCGGCACCATGCTTGACGCCCCTGAGGCGGACCTCGGCCGGCAGTGACGCCAGGCCCGCCGAATTGCGGGCGTGCGCGAGGGCCGCGGTGGTGAGGTCGGCCAGCGCCGTTCCGGGGTCCACATGGGGGGCCAGCAGGAGCCGTACCCGGGCCTCGGGGGTGCTGCGCCGGCCCGTGAGGTGGGCGTGGGCGCGCTGGACGCCCTCCTGTTGCGCCGCCTCGTTCGCCAGTACGCCCTCCAGGGCCCGGCCCCGCAGCAGTGCGCCCTCGCCGTCGCCGGTGTCCACGAGGACCTCGGCCAGCCGGCGTCGGCGGAGGTTCGTGGTCAGCCACCACAGGGCGAGTAGGACCAGCACGGCCAGCACCGCGATGACCGCCGGCCACCACCAGCCGTCGTCACGCCAGCGCGTCCGCTCGGCGTCGCTGAGCAGGACGTCGTGGCGGCTGTCGTGGATCCACCACGAGGGGGCCGGGGCTCCCAGGCCCACGGCGAGCACCGAGCCGCCGATGACGAGCAGGACCAGTCCGACGAGCCCGATCAGCACCCGGTTGACCACCCTGAGCACGGCCCTCACCCCTTCCGTCCGAGTCGTCGTACATGCACCGACAGCGCGGGCGGGCGGGACAGCCCCAGGCCCCTGATCGCGTCGGCGAGTGTGGCGTCCAGGTCGGCGCGTACGTCGTCCAGGTCGCGGAAGTGGGAGACCGCGCGGACATCGGCCCGGGTCCGCTTCATCCGCACCCGCACCGACTGGACCCCGGAGATCTCCATGGCCCGGTCGCGCAGGACCAGCGCGGCCAGGTCGCGGTGGAGCCCGGCGCGTACGTCGGCGTGGGTGCGACGCATCGGCAGCACCTGCCGCAGGCCGGGCGTGGTGGCCAGGACGAGCAGCCAGAGTCCGAGGACGGCGGCGACGCCCGCGCCGACCAGCACCCAGATGTCGTCGAGGGGGCGCTCGGCGAGTTGCCGGGCCAGTTCCCGGCGCCAGCGCATCCCGGGCCGGCCGGCGCGCACGGCGGCGATGTCGTACAGGAAGACGCCCGCGACGAACAGGAGCACCAGCGCCATGATCGTGGCCGGGATCCGGCGTGCGGACCAGAAGCGGCCTTCGCGTCCGCCCTCGCCGTCGACCGCGGTCGGGGGCTCGTAGGCCGCCGCCGACGCCGACTGGTCGAGGGGCTCGGGGCCGGTCTCCTTCTCGATGACCGGCAGTCGTTGTGTGGTGCCCTCGGGACCCTGGGACTCGCTCATCGCGTCCTCCCCTGTGCAGCGCCCTGTCCGGGCGCCGGGTGCAGCCGCTCCACGTGCACGGCGACCTCCGGCACCTCCATGCCCACCAACGCGCCTACCCGCTCCACGACCCGCCGACGCACGGCCGCGCACCGGGAGCCGATGTCGCAGGGGTATTCGAGTTCCAGATGGATGCGGACCCGGGCGGCGTCCACGGTGGTGCCCTCCGCGGCCTGGGGGCGCACGACGACATGGGCGTAGGGCCGGGCGGCGTCCTTGGGCAGCCGGCCCACCGCCTCGCGTGCGGCCTGTGAGGCGATCTTCGTGACGACCCGGTCGGCGATCCGGGTGGCCCCGCGCTCACCGGGCGGAATGACGACCGACGCTCTGCCGGGTTCCGTGGCCTCCGCGCTCACGGACGTCACCGCCGGTCGCGTCGGCCGTCACGCTGGCGGAAGAAGTCGCCCAGCTCGTAGTCCCCCTCCACGAATCTGCCGACGCCGAACCCGACGACGCCCAGCGCCGCCACCAGCACGAAGGCGCCGAACCCGCCGAAGTAGCCGGCGAACCCCAGCGCCATGCCGGCGATCATGCCGACCACGGCCATGCCCATGGTGCCCTCCATTCGGTTGTCGGCCGCAGGCCCCTCACCTGTCCCCCGTCACTGGATCCGGGGCTGCAGCGGCTCCTCTTCCTCTTCCTCGGGAAGCTTCACATCACTCACCGCGATGTTGACCTCGACGACCTCCAGGCCCGTCATCCGCTCGACGGCACTGACCACGTTCTCCCGAACGGCACGTGCCACGTCGGCGATCGACACGCCGTAGTCGACGACGATCTCCAGGTCGAGCGCGGTCTGCACCTCGCCGACCTCGACCTTGACGCCGCGGGAAACGGATTTCGCCGTGCCGGGCACCCGCTCGCGCACGGCCCCGAAAGTGCGGCTGATCCCGCTGCCCATCGCATGCACGCCGACCACGTCGCGCGCCGCCATTCCGGCGATCTTCTCGACGACGCCGTCGGCGATGGTCGTCCGGCCACGGTCGGCCGGGTCCCCGCCGCCGCGCTTGGTGGTCCTGCGTGTCGACGCCAGGGTCGACGAGGTCTCCTCAGGGTTCTGCGTCCGGTTCTGCTCCATGTCGGTCATCGCCGTACGTCCCTTTCGGTTTGTCGTTCCTTTGACCACCGTAAGCGCGGTGGCCGCGCCGCGCCCCAGGGATGCGGCAGGCTGGAGGAATGACGACGGCGGACCGGTGGACGCGAGCGGTCAGGGATCAGACGAGGCTCGGCAGGCTGCTGCCGCTGGGCGGCGCGCGCGACGGCGCGTGGATCTACGAAAGGGCGGCCACGGCTGTGCTGCGGCGCGCGGCCGCGGACATGCGCGGGGTACGTGTGGACGCGCTCCGGATCGCGCTCGCCGACCCGGAGGAGGCGCACGAGGCGGCCGTGCCGCCACCGCCGAGCGCGCTGCCGCCGGGCCCGCTGCGAGTGACGGCCGATTTTGCGACGACGGCGACCGAGTCGCTGCCGACGACGGCTGACAGGTTGCGCGGACTGCTGGCCACCGCGGCGGCGGAACGACTCGGCCTGCGGGTGACCGAGATCGATCTACGGGTGACGGCCCTGCTCGACGAGGACGTCGAGCCCGCTTCGCTACGGCAGACCGAGCCGGTACAGGCGGCGGAGCCGGGAAACGCCGACGAGGAGCGGGTCGCCGCCGCGATCCTCGCGGTCCCCGGGGTGACCGGACTGACGAGCGCCCTGGGCGGGTGGGGTCACGCGGTGCACATCGAGCAGCGGCAGGGCACGACGGCTCTGCCGCATCGGCACGTGCGCGTGGAGATCGCGGTGAGCGCGGACCGCCGGGCCGTGGAAGTGGCCCGGGAGGTCCGCGAGTGGGTGGGAGAGGCGCTGGCCGATCGCCCGACGGTGGCAGTGCTGGTCACGGCCATCGGCTGATCAGCGCGGCTCATTCGCCGAGGCCGGCCAGGTCCCGCAGCCGTCGGGCCTGCGCCGCCCGCTCGGCACCGCGCTGCTCGTCGTACGTCCGGTCCACGGCACCACGAATCAGCGCCTTGGTCTCGATGACCGCATCGCGCGGCGCGGCCACGATCGCGCCGGCCAGATCCCGTACGGCGTCGTCGAGTTGGTCGGCGGGCACCGCGAGGTTGGCGAGTCCGCTGCTCACGGCCTCCTCGGCCAGCACGAAGCGCCCCGTCACACAGATCTCCAGCGCGCGGCCGTATCCGACGAGCCCGACCAGCGGGTGCGTACCCGTGAGGTCGGGGACCAGCCCGAGGCTGGTCTCGCGCATGGCGAACTGCACGTCGTCCGCGACGACGCGCACGTCACAGGCGAGCGCGAGCTGGAAGCCCGCCCCGATGGCATGCCCTTGCACGGCGGCGATCGACACGAGGTCGTTGCGCCGCCACCAGGTGAAGCCCTCCTGGAACTCGCCGATGGCAGCGTCGAGTTCGCCGTCACTGCTGCGCGCGAGATCGATGAACGAGGGCTCGCCCTCGATCCCCTCGGGCGTGAACATCTGCCGGTCGAGCCCGGCGGAGAAGGACTTGCCCTCTCCGCGCAGCACGACGACCCGCACGTTGCCCGGCAGAACCTGCCCGGCCTCGGCGAGCGTCCGCCACATGGCGGGGCTCTGCGCGTTGCGCTTGACCGGGTTGTTCAGCGTCACCGTGGCGATTGCGCCGTCGACGGTGAGCCGTACGCCGTTCTTGTCGAGCAGGGGAGCGAGGTCCTGGTCGGATGAAGCCATGCGGTGCCTCCGATGCGTGCGGTCATTCCGGGATGCCGGAGAGGCACCCACTAAGTGACTGCACAGTAACCACCCGGTCAGTCAGCTGACCGACCGGGTGGCCACCATCGAAACCGATGGGCCGCCCGGGCTCAGGACGATGCGGCCTTCTTGCCCCGCGTCGCCCCGCCACGCCCACGAAGCGTGACGCCCGATTCGCTGAGCATCCGGTGAACGAAGCCATACGAGCGACCGGTTTCCTCGGCCAGCGCCCGAATGCTCGCACCGGAGTCGTACTTCTTCTTCAGGTCTGCCGCGAGCTTGTCGCGCGCGGCGCCGGTTACCCGGCTGCCCTTCTTCAGAGTCTCGGCCACCCGTGCCTCCTCATGGGAAGTGCGCTCTGGTCTCCTCATGATCACCCCTCCGGGCCTTCATGGCCACCCATTCGGCAAGGTCCGTGAGACATGGTTGTGACGACAGGAGCACATCCCCACATGCGGAATCTCGAATTCCGGGAGCTGGCGTCCGTACGACCGAACGGGTTCTTTTACGAAGTCCCAGGTCAGGGCAGCACGACGGCCGAGCCCTTGTCGATAAAGGACTCGGCCGCGAATTCGATGTAGCACACACCTCGGTACGAGGAGATCTCACACAGATGATGGATCACGGATAGGCCGAATGATCCATAGCCCGTTGATCACGCATTCGATCAAGCGAGGGCGACGAGATCCGCGTAGTCGGCGCCCCACAGGTCCTCGACACCGTCCGGCAGCAGAATGATCCGCTCCGGCTGGAGCGCCTCGACGGCGCCCTCGTCGTGGGTGACGAGGACGACGGCGCCCTTGTAGGTGCGCAGCGCGCCGAGGATCTCCTCACGGCTGGCGGGGTCGAGGTTGTTCGTCGGCTCGTCGAGCAGCAGGACGTTCGCCGAGGAGACGACCAGGGTGGCGAGGGCGAGGCGGGTCTTCTCGCCGCCGGAGAGCACGCCGGCGGGCTTGTCCACGTCGTCGCCGGAGAACAGGAACGAACCGAGCACCTTGCGGACCTCGACGAGGTCCAGGTCGGGGGCGGACGAGCGCATGTTCTCCAGGACCGAGCGCTCCGGGTCGAGGGTCTCGTGCTCCTGGGCGTAGTAGCCGATCTTGAGGCCGTGGCCGGGGATGACAGCGCCGGTGTCCGGCTGCTCCGCACCGGCGAGGAGCCGGAGCAGAGTGGTCTTGCCCGCGCCGTTGAGGCCGAGGATGACGACCCGGGACCCCTTGTCGATGGCCAGGTCGACGTCGGTGAAGATCTCCAGGGAGCCGTACGACTTCGACAGGCCCTCGGCGGTCAGCGGGGTCTTGCCGCAGGGGGCGGGCTCCGGGAAGCGGAGCTTGGCGACCTTGTCGGAGACCCGTGCCGCTTCGAGCCCGGCGAGCAGCCGGTCGGCGCGCTTGGCCATGTTCTGCGCGGCGACCGTCTTGGTGGCCTTGGCGCGCATCTTGTCGGCCTGCGAGTGCAGGGCGGCGGCCTTCTTCTCGGCGTTCTGCCGCTCGCGCTTGCGGCGCTTCTCGTCGGCCTCGCGCTGCTGCTGGTAGAGCTTCCAGCCCATGTTGTAGACGTCGATCTGGGCGCGGTTGGCATCCAGGTAGAACACCTTGTTCACGACCGTCTCGACCAGGTCGACGTCGTGGGAGATCACGATGAAGCCGCCGCGGTAGGTCTTGAGGTAGTCGCGCAGCCAGACGATGGAGTCGGCGTCGAGGTGGTTCGTGGGCTCGTCGAGGAGCAGGGTGTCCGCGTCGGAGAACAGGATGCGGGCGAGCTCGATACGGCGGCGCTGACCACCGGAGAGCGTGTGCAGGGGCTGGCCGAGCACCCGGTCGGGCAGGTTGAGCGCGGCGGCGATGGTGGCGGCCTCGGCCTCGGCGGCGTACCCGCCCTTGGTGAGGAACTCCGTCTCCTGGCGCTCGTACTGCCTGAGGGCCTTCTCCCGGGTGGCGCCCTGGCCGTTGGCGATGCGCTGTTCGTTGTCGCGCATCTTGCTGATCAGTACGTCGAGGCCGCGCGCGGACAGGACGCGGTCGCGGGCGAGGACGTCGAGGTCGCCGGTGCGGGGGTCCTGCGGGAGGTAGCCGACCTCGCCGGAGCGGGTGATGTTGCCGCCGGCGGGGATGCCCTCGCCTGCGAGGCACTTGGTGAGGGTGGTCTTGCCGGCGCCGTTGCGGCCGACCAGGCCGATGCGGTCGCCCTTGGCGACGCGGAAGGTCGCGGACTCGATGAGGACGCGCGCACCGGCGCGCAGCTCGATACCGGAGGCGGAGATCACGGACAGGCTCCAGGGCAGGGATAGGAGGCGGGACGGGCGGCTGAGGACGTTCCCGCCGTCTAATGCGCGAGGAGAATGGCCATGAGGCCAGTCTAACGGGGCCGTGCAACCACTTTTTCTGGGATCGGGTGTTCGACCGGGAGTTCGTGGTCCTCCGTGCCAGGCCCGGGCCTTGAGCGGCACCCCGTCGTGATGTACGGCACGTGCCCGACCCGCCTCGTGCCGGGCGCCCCGCCCTGGTTCGCGGGCCGTTGTCAGTGCTCGCTGCGAGACTGGGCAGCGGGTCGGAATCCGGCGGTCGGCAGGCCCGGACCGCAGCGACGGATCACAAAGGAGTGATCGGCATGGCAGGCACGAGCGGTGGGCGTCCCAGCATCTACCCGACGCTGCGCTACGCGGACGCGAAAGCGGCGATCAAGCAGCTCACGGAGGCCTTCGGGTTCACCGAGCTGGCGGTGTACGAGGGCGAGGACGGCTCGGTGGCCCACGCCGAGCTGGCGCAGGGCCTCGGCGCGGTGATGCTGGGCTCGAAAGGCACCGGCAGCGTCTTCGACAAGGCGATGCAGAAAGAGGGCCCGACCGGGGTGTACGTCGTCGTGGACGACGTCGACGCACACCACCGACGGGCCGTGGAGCACGGCGCGGAGATCCTGATGCCCCCGACGGACCAGGACTACGGCTCACGGGACTACATGGCCCGGGACCTGGAGGGCAATGTGTGGAGCTTCGGCACCTACGCGCCGGAGTTCAAGGGCTGAGCACCGGCCGGGCTCAGCTCCCCCCGGTGTGCACCTGGAAGGCGGCCCGGCGTACGGCCTTGGCGAGGGCCGGGTCGGGGTGCGCGGCGGCGAGCGCGACGAGGACCTGCACGGTGCGGGGGTGACCGACGGCGCGCACCTCGTCGAGAAGCGCGGGGACGGTGGGCTGGAGCGCGGACTCCAGGTGCCGTACGAGCATCGGGGCCTCGCCGTGGTCGGCGACGGCGGCGGCGGTGTCGACCCACAGCCAGGTGGCCTCTTCGCGGGTGAGCACCTCGTGAGCGTCCTCGGGGTCGATGCCGTCGTGCTCGGCGAGCCACAGCAGGGCGTACGGCCGCAGGGTCGGCTCGTCCACGACGGCGCGTACGTCGGGCTCGGCGGGGGCGCCGACGACGCGCAGCGCCTCGAAGGCGAGGCCGCGCAGGAGGGCGTCGTCGCCGCGGGAGGCGATGAGGAGTTCGGTGACGGCGCTGCCGACGGGGCGGGCGGCGAGCCAGGCGCGGTATTCGTCGCGGGCGGCGTTGGGGCGGAGCTGGGCGCAGCCGCGGAGCATGTCCTCGGCCGCCCGCTCGATGTTCCCGGCGGGGCTCTGCGCGGCGACGCAGATCTGCTCCAGCTTGACCCACACCGCCCAGTTGCCGAGCGGGGTGAGGGTGGCCTGTCCATCCCCGTAGGTGAGGGCGCCCACGGAGGTGAGGGCGTGCAGGGCCCAGTCGAGGAGCGGGGCGAGGGAGGGGTCCTCGGCTGCCGCGGGGACGGGGACGGGCTCGGGCCGGGGCCCGTAGGGGATCTCGCATCTCTCGGTGCGCAGCTCGGTGACGCGCTGCTCCAGCAGGTCGAGCAGCTGCTCGACGGGGACGGGCCCGGCGGACAGCTGGAGGAAGGAGAGCACCTGGGGCAGGGCCGAGACGACGTCTGCCACGGCGCCGTGGCCGTGCTGCTCGGGTTCCGGGTGGGCCAGCGACCAGGCGTCGAAGAGGGCGACCCAGCCGCGCAGTACGGCGCTGTCGTCGCGGTCCCAGGCGCGCAGCCGCCAGCCGGGCCGGGCGCTGTCGCCGTGCACCTCGACGAGACCGGCGAGCCGCGCGGTGTCCCAGTCGGCGCGCACCTGAGCCACGGTCAGGCCCAGGTCGCCGGCGGCCCGTTCGGCGGTCGCGTCGGAGAGGGTGCCCTTGCCGTCGGCGTGCGCGCCGTCGCGACCGGGGCCCAGCGAGGCGTCGGCCCAGTGGGCGACGCGGGCCGCGGCGGCCAGACCGGAGCGAGCCATTCTGGCCAGCTCGGACCGGGCCGGTGTGCCCTCCGGGGGGCGGGGCGCGGGGCGGCGTGGGCGCCGCTGGTTCACAGCTCTGGGGGCGGCGGCCAGGGGTCGCGGGCGGACGAGTCGAAGCCTGGAGTCGCGCGGGATACGGGACGTCACGGGTGCAGTCTTCCGGTTGACGGTCCGAAAACCCAAACGGAATGTCACGAGGGGCGACGGGGATGGCCAACGCACGGGGTCCCGCGAGCGGCTGAGGGCCGATAACTGGCCAGTGGTACGGGCTTAAACGGAATCTGCGGGACCGGTGCGGGACGGGGTGCGGGCCCCGACGGGCCCGTGGGTCACATGAGGGGGGTCATGAAGCGGCGCAGGGATTCCTCGTACGCCTCGGGGTCGGCGTTCCACATGGCCGCGTGGGGGGCGTGTTCGACCGTCTGCAGGTTCACCAGGTTGGGGCGGGTGTCGGCCAGGCGGCGGGAGAGGGTCCAGGGGGCCACCCTGTCGCCGGGGCCGTGGAAGATCAGGGTCGGCACCGTGAGGTGGTCGAAGGCATCGGGGTCCGGGGTGCGGCCGGCGTTCAGGCCGGTGCGGCCCTGTGCCGCGCGGACGGCGAGCGGCAGGAGCGCGCTCGGTGTGTGGCGGGCCGTGGCGAGGGCGCGCAGGGTGGTCTCCCAGCTGAGGACCGGGGAGTCCAGGACCAGGCCGGAGACCCGGTCGCGCAGCCCCGAGTGCGCGGCGGCGCGCAGCGCCATCGTCGCGCCGGTGGACCAGCCGAGCAGGACGAGCTGCTTGGCGCCGTACCGCATGGCGTAGCGCATCGCCGCGTCCAGGTCGCGCCACTCGGTCTCGCCGAGGTGGTTCAGGCCGTCCGGCGAGCGGGGTGCGCCGAGATCGCCGCGGTAGGCGAGGGCGAGGACCGGGAAGTGACGGCCGCTGAGGAACCCCATGACGTTCATGGCGTGCTCGCGGGTGGTGCCGAGGCCGTGCACCGCGATGACCCAGGTCTCGCGTGCGCCGGGGACGAACCATGCGGGCAGGGAGCCGAGTTCGCCGGGGATGTCGATGTCGGCGTGGTCGAGGCCGAGGGCCGCGCTGGGGTTGCCGACGTACACGTTCGGGGTGAGCCAGACGCTGTCGCCGGGCTCGAGGGTGCCGTGGGTGACGCGTTCCAGGCGGCGTACGACGGTGTCGGCGGAGTGATTCGCCGCGGTCAGGACGGGGCCGACGACCGCGTGCGAGCCGTCACCGGAGAGTCCGTAGGTGCCGGGGCGCAGGGAGGCGAGGGCGCGGGTGAGCGCGATCTGGCCGGCGGCCGTGGCGTGCACGGTGAGCCGGGGTTCGGTGGGCAGGGGCCTGCCCGGGGGAGCCGTCAGCGCGGCCCCACTGGCGAACCGCCCGGCGGCGACGCTCGCGGCGCCGGCGGCCAGGGCCACGGTGACGGCGGCGGCCGTCGCTTTGACAGTGCGCACCATTCCAGTGTCCGGGCGGACGGGGGTCGCGGCCAGTGGGAGGGCGACTTCGAGTGAAGCTCACTGCGGGTTCACTGCCGTGGGCTGGAGGGGGCGCGGCGTCGGGGCGCGGGCCCTGCTGGGGGCTGCCGCCAGGAGGGGGCGCGGCGTCGGGGCGGGCCCTGCTGGGGGCTGCCGCCCCAGGACCCCCGCTTCGGCCCTGAACGGGCCTCGTCCTCAAACGCCGGACAGGCTGAAACAGCACCCCCTCACCCCCGCTGTCCATACCCCCGCAACCGCTCCCCCACCTCCGCCACCTGCTCCTCCGACAACAACGAAGGCGCAAGCCCCGGGACCGACGACGCCGTCAGCCACACGCGGCACATCCACTCCAGCTGGGCCGTGCGGTCATAGGCCTGGTCCAGGGTCGTGCCGTGGGCGATCGTGCCGTGGTTCTGGAGGAGGCAGGCGGTGCGGTCGGTGAGGGCACGGAGCATGTTCTCGGCCAACTCCTGGGTGCCGTAGGTCGCATATGGGGCAACCCGGACCGGTCCGCCGAGGGCCGCGGCCATGTAGTGGATCAGCGGGAGCTCGGGGACGAGGGCCGAGACCGCCGTCGCGTGGACCGCGTGCGTATGGACGACCGCCTCCGCGTCCGTGGCACGGTAGATCGCCAGATGCATGGGCAGCTCACTGGTCGGCACGAGCGTCCCCAGCACCTGCTCACCGTCCAGGCCGACGCCCGTCAGGTCATCCGGAGTCAGCCGGTCGTACGGCACCCCCGACGGCGTGACCAGCACCGTGTCCCCGACCCGCACCGAGACGTTCCCGGACGTCCCGACGACCAGCCCCTCGGTCACCGTGCGCCGAGCCGTCGCCACGAGGGCCTCCCAGGCCTCCGCCTCCTCGGGCCGCGCACTCCTACCCCACGGCTCCCCCACTTCCTGTGAGCCCTCCCGCGCATCCCTCGCGCCCCGCCGGTCCTGCCGCTCCTCAGCCATGTCCGCGATCCTGCCAGCCGGGCCCCGCACGCCGCGTCAACTCGCGGCCGGGCCGCGCACTTTAGGGCGGAAGGCCCCACTCGGGAAGGTCGCATAACGGGGCATACAACCCTCGCCCCAGGCTTG
This sequence comes from Streptomyces sp. NPDC056479, assembly GCF_042795335.1. Lineage (NCBI taxonomy): Bacteria > Bacillati > Actinomycetota > Actinomycetes > Kitasatosporales > Streptomycetaceae > Streptomyces > Streptomyces sp. NPDC056479. The sequence continues at coordinate 60,619 of NZ_JBHTRZ010000008.1, forward strand.
GCCGGAGATCGATCAGCATTCAACGATCTTCCAGTACTGTCTGCCTGATTTGTCGTGCACGTCGCCATTCCGGGGGGAAATATGGCCCGTGATCGCAAACCGTCCCGTCACCGCTCCCGCCTCATAGCGATATCCGTGGCGGCCCTGACCCTCAGCGGAACCGCCCTCGCCGAGATCCCGGCCGCCGCGGCGAGCAAGCCCAAGGGCCATGACGTCTCGTCCCACCAGAAGAACGTCAACTGGCAGAGCTCCAAGGCCAAGGGCGCCAAGTTCGTCTACGTCAAGGCGACCGAGTCCCACACCTACCGCAACCCCTACTTCGGCCAGCAGTACTCCGGCTCCCGCAACGCGGGCCTGGTCCGCGGCGCCTACCACTTCGCGCTGCCGGACAAGTCGTCCGGCCGGACCCAGGCCGCGTTCTTCGTGCGCAACGGCGGCGGCTGGCGGTCGGACGGCTGGACCCTGCCGCCCGCCCTCGACATCGAGTACAACCCGTACAGCAAGCACAAGTGCTACGGACTGAGCAAGACCAAGATGGTCGGCTGGATCCAGTCCTTCAGCAACGAGGTGAAGCGGCTGACCGGCCGCCGGCCGGTGATCTACACGACCACCCACTGGTGGAACAACTGCACCGGCGCCAGCCGCGCGTTCGCCTCGAACCACGCCCTGTGGATAGCGCGCTACAACTCCTCGACCGCGGGCTCGATGCCGGCCGGATGGCAGTTCTGGACCTTCTGGCAGTACGACAACGGCGGCAGCCTGCCGGGTGATCAAAATCTCTTCAACGGCTCCATGACCCAGCTGAGGAAGTTCGCTCGCGGCTACTAGCCCGGCGGCGCCTGGGCCGTGCGGCGACCGGCAGACCGAAGGTCTCCTCTTCCGGCGCTCCCGGACACCGTGCGGCCCACCCCAGTTCACCTTTCGTTCATCCAGGTTACTTACGTTCGTCCGGCCAATGACCTCGAACGATTGCCTGGGTAAATGGAAAACTTCTCGCTGATCCTCGCGATTGTGGTGGTAACCGCACTCGCGTTCGATTTCACGAACGGTTTCCACGACACCGCCAACGCGATGGCCACGACCATCTCGACCGGTGCGCTCAAGCCCAAGGTCGCGGTGGCCATGTCCGCCGTGCTGAACCTTGTCGGCGCCTTCCTCTCCGTGGAGGTCGCCAACACGATCTCCAAAGGTCTCGTCGACGAGACCGGCATACGTCCCGAGGTCATATTCGCCGCGCTGGTCGGCGCGATCCTCTGGAACCTGCTGACCTGGCTCGTGGGCCTGCCGTCCAGCTCCTCCCACGCCCTCATGGGCGGCCTGATCGGCGCCACCATCGCCTCGGCCGGAGTCGGCGCCGTCCACGGTGACGCGCTCGTCACCAAGGTGCTGATCCCGGCGATCGCCGCCCCGCTGGTCGCGGGCATCGCCGCGCTGCTGGCCACCCGCCTGACCTACACCCTCGGCAAGAAGGCCGACGGCAAGGCCGCCGCCAAGGGCTACCGCACCGGGCAGATCGCCTCCGCCGGCCTGGTCTCCCTCGCCCACGGCACCAACGACGCGCAGAAGACCATGGGCATCATCACCCTCGCCCTGGTCGCCGGCGGCGCCGTCGCCCCCGACTCCGACCCGCCCCTGTGGGTCATCCTCTCCGCGGGTCTGGCCATCGCGCTCGGCACGTACCTCGGCGGCTGGCGCATCATCCGCACCATGGGCAAGGGCCTGACCGACCTTCAGCCGCAGCAGGGCTTCGCCGCCCAGACCAGCGCGGCCACGGTCATCCTGGCCTCCTCCCACCTCGGCTTCTCCCTGTCCACCACGCACTCCGTCTCCGGTTCGGTGATGGGCGCCGGCCTCGGCCGCAAGGGCGGTGTCGTCCGCTGGTCGACGGCCACCCGGATGTTCGTCGCGTGGGGTCTGACCCTCCCGGCCGCCGCCCTGGTCGGCGCGCTCGCGGAGTACGTCACGGGCTTCGGCGCCTGGGGCACGGCCGTGGTCGCCGTCTTCCTGATCTCCTCCAGCGCCGCGATCTGGAAGCTCTCCCGCCGCGAGGTCGTCGACCACACGAACGTCAACGAGGCGGACGAGTCGCCCGGCGTGGTCACCACGGCCATCGCCGCCGTGACCCCGCCCCCGGCGGGCCCGGCGCCCGAGGACCTGACGGCCACGATCCCGGCCCCGTCCGCCGAGGCGGCGCCCTCGCAGGCCTCCGTCTGACGACCACCCAGTTACTCAGCTACCCAAGAAAGAAGAAGCATGAAGATCGACTGGGCGGCCCTCGGCTCCGTCTTCGGCGTCAGCCTCGTGGTCACGGTGGCCCTGGTGGGCCTGTTCACCCTCGGCATCGTCGGCCTGTCCCGCCAGGAGAAGGCCTCGGCCCAGGGCGGCTCGGCCGCTCTCGCGGTCACCGGTGCCTACGCGTGCTTCGCCGCGTGCGCGGCGGCGGTGGCGTACGGGATCTATCTGATCGTGGCCTGACGCACAGCGCGAGCATCACCTGAAACACCCGAGGTGCGGGACGGACGACCGTCCCGCACCTCTCCGCTGTGTGGGCCTTCGCACACTCTCCCGTCGCAGGTCAACGGCAAGTTGACGCCCCTTCCAACCCCGTGGTGGACTGCCGGGGCCAAGTACGGCGGCAGAAGAGGAAGCCGGTGTGATTCCGGCGCGGTCCCGCCACTGTCACCGGGGTAGAAAGCCCCGGGAGCCAGGAACTCTCACCGCCGGTCTCGTCGAACCAGGGCGTGGACACCCTGAGTGAGGACATGACGCGATGCCCGCCTGCCGATCGACACGCAGTATCAGACCCACGTGTGACCCCACGGTCGGCTGACCCCGATGCGAGCCGATCGCGTCTTCGCGTACGGCGCCGCCGCCGGACTTCTCGGTGATCTGCTGCTCGGCGATCCTCGCCGGGGGCATCCGGTCGCCGCGTTCGGGCGGGCCGCCGCCGCCGTGGAAAGCCTGTTGTGGCGCGACGACCGCGCGTGGGGTGCGGTGCACACCGCCGTGTGCGCCGGTGGCGCCGTCGCCGCCGGAGCGCTCGCCGCGCGTGTCGTACGTACCTCTCCCGCCGCCTCCGTCGCGCTGACCGGCGCCGCCACCTGGGCGGTCGTCGGGGGGACTTCACTGGTCCGGGAGGCCCGGTTCATCGGGCGCGCCCTGGAAGCGGGGGATGTCGACGGGGCGCGTGCGCGGCTGCCGCATCTGTGCGGACGGGATCCCAAGGCGCTGGACGCGGACGGGATCGCGCGGGCGGTCGTGGAGTCCGTCGCCGAGAACACCTCCGACGCCGTGGTGGGGGCTCTGGTGTGGGGCGCCGTCGGCGGGGTTCCCGGGCTGCTCGGGTTCCGGGCCGTGAACACGCTCGACGCCATGGTCGGACACAAGTCGCCCAAGTACCGCCGCTACGGGTGGGCTTCGGCCCGGCTCGACGACCTGGCCGGCTGGCCGGGGGCACGGCTGACCGCCGTACTCGCCGCCGTCGCGGGAGGCGACCCTCGTGGAGCGGTACGGGCCTGGCGCGCCGACGCCGCCCAGCACCCGAGCCCCAACGCCGGGCCGGTCGAGGCCTCGTTCGCGGGGGCGCTCGGGGTTCGGCTCGGCGGCACCCTGTCGTACGGCGGGCGGGTCGAGCATCGGCCGGTACTCAACGGCGAGGCCGGACGGGCCGTTCGGGCCACGGACATCGAGCGTGCCGTACGTCTCTCGCGGCGCGTGAGCTGGCTCGCGCTCGGTGTGTGCGCCGGCGCGCGGCTCCTGAGGAAAGGGCGTGCATCATGACGGGCGGTGGTCTCCTCGTCGCCGGCACCACCTCCGACGCGGGCAAGAGCGTCGTCACCGCCGGGATCTGCCGTTGGCTGGTGCGGCAGGGGGTGAAGGTCGCGCCGTTCAAGGCGCAGAACATGTCCCTCAACTCCTTCGTCACCCAGGAGGGTGCCGAGATCGGGCGGGCGCAGGCCATGCAGGCCCAGGCCTGTCGCGTCGAGCCGACCGCGCTGATGAATCCCGTGCTGCTCAAGCCCGGTGGCGAGCAGAGCAGTCAGGTCGTGCTGCTGGGCAAGCCGGTGGGCGAGCTGAGCGCACGCGGGTATCACGGCGGGCGGCAGCAGAAGCTGCTCGGGACCGTGCTGGACTGTCTCGCCGAGTTGCGGGGCACGTATGACGCGGTGATCTGTGAGGGGGCCGGCTCTCCGGCGGAGATCAATCTGCGCCGGACCGACATCGTCAACATGGGCATCGCCCGCAACGCCGGGCTCCCGGTCCTCGTCGTCGGCGACATCGACCGCGGCGGCGTCTTCGCCTCCTTCTTCGGCACCGTCGCGCTGCTGTCCCCGGAGGACCAGGAGCTCATCGCGGGGTTCCTCGTCAACAAGTTCCGCGGCGACGTCACGCTCCTCGAACCCGGCCTCGACATGCTGCACGGACTCACCGGGCGGCACACGTACGGCGTTCTGCCCTTCCGGCACGGGCTCGGGATCGACGAGGAGGACGGGCTGCGGGTGTCCCTGCGCGGGACCGTCCGGGAATCCAATGTCGCCCCGCCCCTCGGCGAGGACGTGCTGCGGGTCGCCGTCTGTGCGATCCCGCTCATGTCCAACTTCACCGACGTCGACGCCCTGGCCGCCGAACCGGGCGTCGTCGTGCGGTTCGTGGACCGGCCGGAGGAGCTGGCCGACGCGGATCTGGTGGTGGTCCCCGGCACCCGGGGAACCGTCCGCGCCCTGGAGTGGCTGCGGGAGCGCGGGCTCGCGCGAGCCCTGGTCCGCAGGGCTGCCGAAGGGCGGCCGATCCTCGGCATCTGCGGCGGCTTCCAGGTCCTCGGCGAGCACATCGAGGATGACGTCGAGAGCCGGCGCGGGCAGGTCGAGGGGCTCGGGGTGCTGCCCGTCCGGGTGCGGTTCGCCCGGGAGAAGACCCTCACCCGGCCGGTGGGCCAGGCCCTCGGCGAGCGCGTCGAGGGCTACGAGATCCATCACGGGGTCGCCGAAGTGACCGGAGGCGAAGCCTTCTTGGACGGCTGCCGGGTCGGCCAGACCTGGGGCACGCACTGGCACGGCTCACTGGAGTCGGACGGTTTCCGACGGGCGTTCCTGCGCGAGGTGGCGGCCGCCGCGGGCCGCCGGTTCGTGCCGGCGCCGGACACGTCGTTCGCCGCGCTGCGCGAGGAGCAGCTCGACCGGCTCGGCGATCTGATCGAACAGCACGCGGACACGGACGCGCTCTGGCGGCTCATCGAGTCGGGCGCGCCGCAAGGACTGCCTTTCATTCCACCGGGAGCGCCCGCATGAGCACAGTGTTGTTGTTGTCGACCGCCGACACGGATCTGCTGGCGGCCCGCGCCGCCTCCGGTGCCGACTACCGGATCGGCAACCCGACCCGCGTGGACGTCGAGAGCGAGCTGCCCGCGCTGCTCGACGGCGCGGACATCGCCGTCGTCCGACTGCTGGGCGGCAAGCGGGCCTGGGAGGACGGGCTCGCGAAGCTGAAGGCCTCTGGTGTGCCGACCGTGCTGCTGGGCGGCGAGGCCGTGCCGGACGCGGAGCTGATGGCCGAGTCGTCCGTCCCGGCCGGCGTGGTGGCCGAGGCGCTGAAGTACCTCGTGGAGGGCGGGCCCGCCAACCTCACCGAGCTCGCCCGGTTCCTCTCCGACACCGTGCTGCTGACCGGCGAGGGGTTCGACGAGCCGCAGAAGATGCCGGAGTACGGCGTCCACGGCGACCGTACGGTCCGGGAAGGCCGTCCCACCGTGGGCGTGCTCTTCTACCGGGCCCATGAGCTCAGCGGCAACACCGCCTTCGTGGACACCCTGTGCGACGGCGTCGAGGCGCACGGTGCCAACGCCCTTCCCGTGTACTGCGGTTCGCTGCGCGGTGCGGATCAGGAGCTGTACGAGATCCTCGGCAGGGCCGACGCCCTGGTCGCCACGGTCCTCGCGGCGGGCGGCACACACGCCTCGCAGGCCTCGGCGGGCGGCGACGAGGAGGCGTGGGACATCGGCAGGCTGGCCGAGCTCGATGTGCCCGTGCTGCAGGGTCTGTGCCTGACGTCGTCCAAGAGCGCCTGGGACGAGTCCGATGCCGCGCTCTCCCCGATGGACGCGGCGATGCAGGTCGCCATCCCGGAGTTCGACGGCCGCCTGATCACCGTCCCGTTCTCCTTCAAGGAGCAGGGCCCGGACGAGGTGCCCGTGTACGTGGCCGACCCGGAGCGGGCCGGGCGCGTGGCCGGGATCGCCGTACGGCACGCCCGGTTGAAGCACAAGGCGAACGCCGAGAAGAGGCTCGCGCTCGTCTTCACCGCCTACCCGACCAAGCACTCGCGCGTCGGCAACGCGGTCGGCCTGGACACGCCCGCCTCAGCGGTGCGGGTGCTGGACGCGCTCAAGCAGGCCGGGTACGGCGTGAGCGAGTACCCCGACAACGGCGACGAGTTGATCCACCGGCTCATCGAGGCGGGCGGACACGACGTCGAGTGGCTGACCGAGGACCAGCTGGCGTCGGCGCCCGCGCGGGTGCCGCTCGCCGACTACCAGGCGTGGTTCGACAAGCTCGACCCGGAGCTGAGGGACGCGATGACCGAGGCGTGGGGCGAGCCGCCGGGCTCGCTGTACGTCGACGGGGACGACATCGTGCTGGCCTCTCTCCAGTTCGGGAACGTCGTCGTGATGATCCAGCCGCCGCGCGGCTTCGGCGAGAACCCGATCGCGATCTACCACGACCCGGACATGCCGCCGTCGCACCACTACATGGCGGCCTACCGCTGGCTGGAGAACAGCTTCGGTGCGGACGCGATCGTCCACATGGGCAAGCACGGCACGATGGAGTGGCTGCCGGGCAAGGGGCTGGGGCTCAGCGGCGGTTGCGCCCCGGACGCCGTCCTCGGGGACCTGCCGCTGATCTACCCGTTCATCGTCAACGACCCCGGCGAGGGCACCCAGGCCAAGCGCCGCGGCCACGCCACCGTCGTCGACCATCTCGTGCCGCCGATGGCCCGCGCCGACACCTACGGCGACCTGGCCAAGCTGGAGCAGCTGCTCGACGAGTACGCGCTGGTCTCGGACCTGGACCCGACGAAGGCGCCGGCCGTGCGCGCGCAGATCTGGACGCTGGTGAAGGCGGCCGAGCTGCACCACGACCTGCATGTCGACGACCAGCCGGACGACGACGACTTCGACCAGTTCGTCATGCACATCGACGGCTATCTGTGCGAGATCAAGGACGTGCAGATCCGCGACGGGCTCCACATCCTGGGCGGCGGTCCGGTCGGCGAACCGCGGGTGAACCTGGTGCTCGCCGTGCTGCGCGCCTCGCAGGTGTGGGGCGGGCAGGCGAACGCGCTGCCGGGTCTGCGGGCGTCGCTGGCCGAGCACTTCGGCCTGGTGGAGAAGGAGTTGCTCGCCGAGCCGGGCGCACCGGTGAAGGTTCCGGTCGAGCTGAGCGACCTCGTCGAGGGCCCGTCCCGTTCGGCCGCCGACGCCATCGACCTGCTGGAGCAGCTGTGCCGGCGGATGGCGGAGGGGATGGAATCCAACGGCTGGACCGTGTCCGAGGCCCCCGTCCTCGTCCGTGAGGTCCTCGGCACCGAACTCCCCGACGCGGTCGCCGTGCTGGAGTTCGCCTGCAACGAGGTCGTGCCCCGTCTCGCCCGCACGACCGACGAGATCGGCCACATCCTCAAGGCGCTCGACGGCGGTTACGTCCCGGCGGGCCCGTCCGGGTCGCCGACGCGCGGACTGGTGAACGTCCTGCCGACCGGCCGGAACTTCTACTCCGTCGACCCCAAGGCCATCCCGTCCAGGCTGAGCTGGGAGGTCGGGCAGTCGCTCGCCGACTCGCTGGTGCAGCGGTATCTGCAGGACACGGGTGAGTACCCGAAGTCCGTCGGCCTCACGGTGTGGGGCACGTCCGCGATGCGCACCCAGGGTGACGACATCGCGGAGATCCTCGCGCTGCTGGGCTGCCGTCCGGTGTGGGACGACGCCTCCCGCCGGGTCACCGGCTTCGAGGTCGTCGGCCTTCAGGAGCTGGGCCGCCCGCGCATCGACGTCACCGTCCGCATCTCCGGCTTCTTCCGTGACGCGTTCCCGCACGTCGTCGGCCTGATCGACGACGCCGTCCGCAAGGTCGCCGAACTGGACGAGCCCGCCGACCGGAACTTCGTGAAGGCCCACGCCGACGAGGACACCGCCGAGCACGGCGACCGGCGGCGCGCGACGGCCCGGGTCTTCGGCTCGAAGCCGGGCGCGTACGGCGCCGGCCTGCTGCCGCTGATCGACGCCCGCAACTGGCGCTCGGACGCCGACCTCGCCGAGGTGTACGCGGTCTGGGGCGGCTACGCCTACGGGCGCGGGCTCGACGGGCGGGCGGCGCGCGGGGACATGGAGACCGCGTTCAGGCGGATCGCCGTCGCCGCGAAGAACGTCGACACCCGCGAGCACGACCTCGTGGACGCCGACGACTACTTCCAGTACCACGGCGGCATGGTCGCCATGGTGCGGCATCTGACGGGCGCCAGCCCCGAGGCGTACGTCGGTGACTCCGCCGTACCCGACCAGGTGAAGACCCGCACCCTGGGCGAGGAGACGCACCGTGTCTTCCGTGCCCGGGTGGTCAACCCGCGCTGGATGGCGGCCATGCGCCGGCACGGCTACAAGGGCGCCTTCGAGATGGCGGCGACCGTGGACTATCTGTTCGGGTACGACGCCACGGCGGGCGTGGTCGACGACTGGATGTACGAGAAGCTCAGCGCGGAATACGTCTTCGACGCCGAGAACCGGGACTTCATGAAGAAGTCCAACCCGTGGGCGCTGCGCGGCATCACCGAGCGGCTCCTGGAGGCCGCGGACCGCGGGCTGTGGGCCGAGCCGGACGCCGACACGCTGGAGCGGCTGCGCGCCACCTACCTGGAGCTGGAAGGCGACTTGGAGGGCGACGAGAAGTGACCACCCCCTTCCCCTTTACGGCCGTTGTCGGCCAGGACGACCTACGGCTCGCGCTGCTGCTGAACGCCGTGTCACCGGCGGTCGGCGGCGTGCTGGTGCGCGGCGAGAAGGGCACGGCCAAGTCGACGGCCGTACGGGCGCTCTCGGCGCTGATGCCCCAGGTGCCCGTGGTCCCCGGGTGCCGTTTCTCCTGTGACCCGGGCGCCCCCGACCCCGCCTGCCCCGACGGACCGCACGAGGAGGCCGGCACGGGCACGCACCGGCCCGCCCGCATGGTCGAGCTGCCCGTCGGCGCCTCCGAGGACCGGCTGGTCGGCGCGCTGGACATCGAGCGCGCGCTGGCCGAGGGCGTCAAGGCCTTCGAGCCGGGGCTGCTCGCCGACGCCCATCGCGGGATCCTGTACGTCGACGAGGTCAACCTGCTCCACGACCACCTGGTCGACCTGCTGCTGGACGCGGCGGCGATGGGCGCGTCGTACGTCGAGCGCGAGGGTGTCTCGGTCAGGCACGCCGCCCGCTTCCTCCTCGTCGGGACCATGAACCCCGAGGAGGGCGAGCTGCGGCCGCAGTTGCTCGACCGGTTCGGTCTCACCGTCGAGGTCGCGGCCTCGCGGGAACCCGACCAGCGGGTGGAGGTCGTACGGCGCCGGCTCGCGTACGACGACGATCCGGCCGTCTTCGCCGCACGGTGGGCGGACGAGGAGGCCGCGGTACGTCAACGCATCGTCGCGGCACGGGAGTTGCTGCCGTCGGTGCGGCTGGGCGACGGGGCGCTGCGGCAGATCGCGGCGACCTGCGCCGCCTTCGAGGTGGACGGGATGCGGGCCGACATCGTGATGGCCCGTACGGCCACCGCGCTGGCCGCGTGGGCCGGGCGGACCGATGTGCTCGCCGAGGACGTCCGGCAGGCGGCGCTGCTGGCGCTGCCGCACCGCAGGCGCCGCAATCCCTTCGACGCACCCGGGCTCGACGAGGACAAGCTCGACGAGACCCTGGAGGAGTTCGGGGGCTCGGAGGACGAGGACCCGGATCCCGGCCCGGACGGTCCCGGCGGGGGCGGCGGGCAGCCGCCGCAGTCCGACGACGGCCCGCAGGGCGGCGACACGGCCGCGCGCCCCGAGGCCGGTGAGGACGGGGAGCCGCAGGGTTCCGGGGCCGGCGAGCAGACTCCCGTGCGGGCGTCCGAGCCGTTCCGGACGAAGGCGCTGAGCGTGCCGGGGGTCGGTGAGGGCGGTGCCGCCGGGCGGCGTTCCCGGGCGCGGACCGAGCACGGGCGGACCACCGGGGCCCGGCGGCCCCGAGGGGCGCTCACCAAGCTGCACCTGGCGGCCACCGTGCAGGCGGCGGCGCCGCATCAGCGGGCCCGGGGACGGTCGGGGCGCGGGCTCGTGGTGCGCCGGGACGACCTGCGGCAGGCCGTCCGGGAAGGGCGCGAGGGGAATCTCGTGCTGTTCGTCGTGGACGCGTCCGGGTCGATGGCGGCCCGGCAGCGGATGAGCGCCGTGAAGGGCGCCGTGCTGTCGCTGCTGCTGGACGCGTACCAGCGGCGGGACAAGGTGGGGCTGGTGACGTTCCGGGGGTCGGCCGCCGACGTGGCGCTGCCGCCCACCTCTTCCGTGGACGCGGCCGCGGCCCGGCTGGAGTCGCTGCCGACCGGGGGGCGTACGCCGCTCGCGGCCGGGTTGCTGAAGGCGCATGAGGTGCTGCGGATCGAGCGGCTGCGGGATCCGGCCCGGCGGGCGCTGATCGTCCTGGTGACCGACGGGCGGGCCACGGGCGGGCCGGAGCCGGTCGCGCTCGCGGGGCGGGCGGCCCGGTTGTTCGCGGCCGACGGGGTCGCCTCCGTGGTCGTGGACTGCGAGTCCGGGCCCGTGCGGCTGGGGCTCGCGGGGCAGCTCGCGGGTGAGCTGGGCGCTACGGCGGTGACGCTGGACGAGTTGCGGGCGGACTCGATCGCCGGTCTGGTCAGGGATGTTCAGGGTGGGTCGAAGAGGAGGGCCGCGTAATGCCTCAAGGGCAGCCGAGTGTGGTGCCGGAGGATGGTCTGACGACGCGTCAGCGGCGTAATCGGCCGTTGGTGGTCGTGCACACGGGCGTCGGGAAGGGCAAGTCCACCGCCGCCTTCGGGCTTGCGCTGCGGGCGTGGAACCAGGGGTGGCCCATCGGGGTGTTCCAGTTCGTCAAGTCGGCCAAGTGGAAGGTCGGTGAGGAGCGGGCGCTGCGGGTGCTCGGGGACTCCGGTGAGGGCGGGTCCGTCGCCTGGCACAAGATGGGCGAGGGGTGGTCCTGGGTTCAGCGGGACGCCCAGATGGACAACGAGGAGAAGGCCCGGGAGGGCTGGGAGCAGGTCAAGCGGGACCTGGCCGCGGAGACGTACCAGCTGTACGTGCTGGACGAGTTCGCTTACCCGATGCACTGGGGGTGGATCGACACCGATGAGGTCGTCGAGGTGCTGCGGAACCGGCCCGGGACCCAGCATGTCGTGATCACCGGGCGCAACGCGCCGGAGAAGCTGGTCGACCTCGCCGATCTCGTGACCGACATGTCGAAGGTCAAGCACCCGATGGACGCGGGCCAGAAGGGCCAGAGAGGCATCGAGTGGTGACCGCTTCCGTCCCTCGGCTGGTCATCGCCGCGCCGGCTTCCGGCAGCGGCAAGACCACCGTTGCCACGGGGTTGATGGCCGCGTTCGCCGCGCGGGGGCTTGCCGTGTCTCCGCACAAGGTGGGACCCGACTACATCGACCCCGGGTACCACGCGCTCGCGAGCGGGCGGGTGGGGCGGAATCTCGACGCGTATCTGTGCGGGCCGGAGTTGGTCGGGCCGTTGTTCCTGCACGGGGCGCGTGGGTGTGACATCGCCGTCGTCGAGGGGGTGATGGGGCTGTACGACGGGGCCGCCGGGGAGGGTGAGCTGGCGTCCACGGCCCAGGTGGCGAAGCTGTTGCGGGCGCCCGTCGTGCTCGTCGTGGACGCCTCGTCGCAGTCGCGGTCGGTGGCGGCGCTGGTGCACGGGTTCGCGTCCTGGGATCCGCAGGTGCGGATCGGGGGCGTGATCCTCAACAAGGTCGCGTCGGACCGGCACGAGGAGTTGCTGCGGGAGGCCCTGGACTCTGCCGGGGTGCCCGTGCTGGGGGTGCTGCGGCGGGCGGCCCAGGTGGACACGCCGTCGCGGCATCTGGGGTTGGTGCCGGTCGCCGAGCGGCACGCTGCCGCTGTGGAGGCGGTGGCGGCGATGGGGGCGCAGGTCGCCGACGGGTGCGATCTTGAGGCGTTGCTGGGGCTGGCTCGCAGTGCGGGTGCGTTGTCGTGTGCGGCTTGGGACGCGGCTGAGGTCCTGGCTTCCTCGCCCCCACCCCTTCCCGTCCCGACCCTGGGGGCTGCGCCCCCAGACGGGCTGGGTGATGCGGACCGGCGCGTGAGAGTCGCCGTTGCCGGGGGCCCCGCCTTCACCTTCTCCTATGCCGAGCATGCCGAGTTGCTCAGCGCCGCCGGTGCCGACGTCGTTGCCTTCGATCCTCTTCGGGACGAGCAACTGCCGGACGGTACGGCCGGGTTGGTCATCGGGGGCGGTTTCCCCGAGGTGTACGGGTCCGAGCTGTCCGCCAACGAACCCCTGCGCAAGGCCGTCGCCGCGCTCGCGGAGAGCGGCGCTCCCGTCGCCGCCGAATGCGCGGGGCTGCTCTATCTGTGCCGTGAGCTGGACGGGCTGCCCATGTGCGGGGTGCTCGACGCGAGCGCGCGGATGAGCGAGCGGCTCACTCTCGGGTACCGGGACGCCGTGGCCGTCGGCGACAGCTCGCTCGCCGTCGCCGGGACGCGGATGCGGGCGCACGAGTTTCACAGGACCGTCGTCGAGCCCGGCTCGGGGGCGGCGCCCGCCTGGGGGGTCAGGTCCCCTCGGCGACGGGTCGAAGGTTTCGTACAGCAGGGCGTGCACGCGAGTTATCTGCACACGCACTGGGCCGCGCAGCCCGGTGTCGCCCGTCGGTTCGTGGAGAGGTGCCGGACGTCATGAGCAGCAGCAGGTTGATCGGAGTCGGGGTCGGTCCCGGCGATCCGGAGCTGGTGACCGTCAAGGGCGTCAACGCTCTGCGGGCCGCCGATGTCGTCGTCGTACCGGTGATGGACACGGGGGAGCGTGGGCGGGCCGAGGCGACCGTGCTGCACTACGTGCCCGAGGAGAAGGTCGTGCGGGTCGTGTTCGCGCTCAATGAGCGGACCGACCGGGCCCGTCGCGAGGCGGCCTGGGACGCGGCGGGTGAGCGGGTCGCCCGGCTGCTCGCCGAGCACGGTGCCGTCGCCTTCGCCACCATCGGTGACCCCAACGTCTATTCCACCTTCACCTATCTCGCCCAGACCATCGGCGAGCTGGCGCCCGGCACCGTCGTCGAGACCGTGCCCGGCATCACCGCCATGCAGGACCTCGCCGCCCGTTCCGGCGCGGTGCTCACCGAGGGGACCGAGCCGCTCACGCTGGTGCCCGTCACCGCCGGATCGGCCGTGCTCAAGGACGCGCTCGCCGGGCCCGGCACCGTCGTCGCCTACAAGTTCGGGCGGCAGGCGGCCGAGGTCGCCGAGGCGTTGCGGGAGACCGGGCGGATCGGCGACGCGGTGTGGGGGTCGGCGCTGGGCCTGGCGGAGGAGTCCATCCGGCCGGCCGCCGAGCTCGACGACACCCCGCTCCCCTATCTGTCGACGCTCGTCGCACCGGCCCGGCGTGACGGCGGCCGGGGCGGCAAGCTCTGACGCCGGCCCCCGCACCCACCAACCCCCCGTATCTGTAGGAGAGGACCGAATCCCCATGGCCGATGCCCCCACCGGCAAAGTGACCTTCGTCGGTGCCGGCCCCGGCGCCGCCGATCTGCTGACGTTCCGTGCCGCGCGAGCCATCGCCGAGGCCGACGTCGTGATCTGGGCGGCCAGCCTGGTCCAGGCGGAGGTCCTCGAACACGCCCGCGAGGGCGCCGAGATCCTCGACTCGGCGACGATGTCCCTCGAAGACGTCGTCGCCGTGTACGAGCGGGCCAGGACACAGGACCTGCGCGTCGCCCGTATCCACTCCGGTGACCCCGCCCTCTGGGGCGGAACCCAGGAACAGCTCGACCGGTGTGGCGACATGGGCATCGCCACCGAGGTGGTGCCCGGGGTCTCCGCCTTCTCCGCCGTGGCCGCACTGGCCCAGCGGGAGCTGACCATTCCCGAGGTCGCCCAGTCCGTCGTGCTCACCCGGCTCGGCGGCGGCAAGACGCCGATGCCACCCGGCGAGGAGGTGCGGGAGTTCGCCAAGCACGGGACCACGATGGCGATCTTCCTTTCGGCGGCCCGTAGCGGGCAGCTCGTGCGGGAGCTGCTGGAGGGCGGCTATCCGACGTCCACCCCGGTCGTCGTCGCCTACCAGGCGACCTGGCCGGAGGAGCTCGTGGTGAGGTGCACCATCGGGACCCTGGAGGAGACCGTCAAGGAGCACAAACTCTGGAAGCACACCCTGTTCCTGGTCGGGCCGGCCCTCGAGGCCCACGGCACGCGCTCGCACCTGTACCACCCCGGTCACTTCCACGGGTACCGCAAGGCCGACCCGCAGGCACGCAAGGCCCTGCGGGAACGAGGGGCCACCACGTGATCACCGTCGTCGGTACGGGGACGGGGTCGCCGCTTCCCGTGGACGTCCTCGCCGGGGCCGAACTGGTCGTCGGCGGACGGCGGCATCTGGACGCCGTGGGGCCGGCCGGGGGCGTGGAGCAGGTCGTGCTCGGGGCGCTGGCCCCCGCCCTCGACACCATCGCCGGGTACGTCGAGAAGGACCGGCGCGTGGTCGTGCTGGCCTCCGGCGACCCGGGGTTCTTCGGGATCGTGCGGGCGTTGGCCGAGCGGTTCGGATCGGAGCGGCTCCGGGTGCGGCCGGGAGTGTCCTCCGTCGCCGCCGCCTTCGCACGGTTCGGGCTGACCTGGGACGACGCGGTCGTCGTCAGCGCGCACGGCAGGGAGCTGCGGACGGCCGTCAACGTCTGCCGGGCGCGTCCGAAGGTGGCGGTGCTGACCGGCCCGGGTTCCGGGCCCGCCGAACTGGGCGCCGCGCTCGCCCGCAAGGCCGACGCGCGGGTGCTCGTGGTCGCCTCCGCGCTGGGCTCCGAGGAGGAGCGGGTGGAGCGGGTGACACCGGCGGAGGCCGCGGCCCGGGACTGGGGCTCCTCGGTGAGCGTCGTGCTGTGCCTGGACCCGGCGCGGGCTCCGGGTGGCGTGCGTACGGTCGCCGGGGCGGGCGCCGGGCCCGCCGTATGGGCGCTGGACGAGGGCGAGTTCGCCCACCGCGACTCGATGATCACCAAGTTCGAGGTACGGGCGCTCGCGCTGGCCCGGCTCGGACC
This sequence comes from Streptomyces sp. NPDC056479, assembly GCF_042795335.1. NCBI lineage: Bacteria > Bacillati > Actinomycetota > Actinomycetes > Kitasatosporales > Streptomycetaceae > Streptomyces > Streptomyces sp. NPDC056479. The sequence continues at coordinate 75,927 of NZ_JBHTRZ010000008.1, forward strand.
GCGGCTCGGCGATCTGGTCTGGGACGTCGGCGCGGGCTCCGGGTCCGTGGCCGTGGAGTGCGCGCGGCTCGGTGCCGCCGTCACCGCGGTCGAGAAGACCCGGGACGGTGTCGAGCGGATCCGCGCCAACGCCGCCGCACATGACGTCGACGTCCATGTCGTGCACGGGGCGGCGCCCACCGTGCTGTCCGACCTCGACGAGCCGGACGCCGTGTTCATCGGCGGCGGGGGTCGCGAGCTGCCCGCCATCGTGACCGCGTGCGCGCGGCGCGCCCGGCGTGCGGTCGTCGTCGCCATGGCGGCGCTGGACCGGGTGCCGGCGACGCGCGAGGCGCTCTCCGGCGCCGGGTTCGACTGCGACGGGGTGCTGTTGCAGTCGTCCCGGCTCGCGCCGCTGCCGGGGGATGTGACCCGGCTGGCGGCGACCAATCCGGTTTTCCTGTTGTGGGGCGTCAGAAAGCCCCTGGATCGAGAGGGAGTTGCCCAGTGATCGGCCTCATTTCCGCCACCGCGGCGGGGGCGGCGGCGCGGGACCGGCTGGCCGTGGCATGGCCGGACCGCGTGCGCGTGTACGACGGACCCGTCGGGGACGCCGTACGGCGGGCGTTCGCGGAGTGCGAGCAGCTCGTGTGCTTTCTGGCCACGGGGGCGGTCGTACGGCTGATCGCCCCGCTGCTCGGCGACAAGGCGACCGACCCGGGTGTGGTGTGCGTCGACGAGGGCGGCCGGTTCGCCGTGCCGCTCGTCGGCGGGCACGGGGGCGGGGCCAATGAACTCGCCCGTCGGGTCGGGGAGTTGCTGGGCGCCGAGCCCGTGGTGACGACGGCGACCGATGCCGTGGGGGTGCCCGGTCTGGACACCCTCGGCTTTCCCGTGGAGGGCGATGTCGCCGGGGTCTCGCGGGCGCTGCTGGACGGTGAGCCGGTCGCGCTGCGGGCCGAGTTCGGCTGGCCGCTGCCGCCGCTGCGGGCCGGCGCCGAGGGGGCGTACACGATCCGGCTGACGGACCGGCTGGTCGAGCCCGCCGAGCACGAGGTCGTCCTGCGTCCGCCGTCGCTGGTCGTCGGCGTCGGGGCCTCCAAGGGCGCGCCCGTCGACGAGGTGCTCGGCCTGATCGGGAGCGCGCTCGGCGACGCGGGCCTCTCCCCCGGGTCCCTCGCCGAGCTCGCCACCGTCGACGCCAAGGCCGCGGAACCGGGCATCGTGGAGGCGGCGGCCCGTCTGGGCGTCCCCCTCGTCACTCACTCCGCCGAAGAGCTGGCCGGCGTCGAGGTGCCGCATCCTTCCGACGCGCCGCTGGCCGCCGTGGGCACCCCTTCCGTCGCCGAGGCCGCCGCTCTGGTGCGCGGCGGTGAACTCCTCGTACCGAAGCGGAAGTCCGAGCGCGCCGACGGGCGGCCGGCGATGGCGACCTGTGCCGTCGTACGGCGGCCGGGGCGTGGGCGGCTCGCGGTCGTCGGGCTCGGGCCCGGTGCGCGTGATCTGCTGACGCCGCGTGCGAAGGAGGAGCTGCGGCGGGCTTCGGTGCTGGTCGGGCTCGACCAGTACGTCGACCAGATCCGCGATCTGCTGCGCCCCGGCACCCGGATCCTGGAGTCCGGACTCGGCGCCGAGGAGGAGCGGGCGCGGACGGCCGTGGCTCAGGCCCGCGAGGGGCATGCCGTCGCGCTGATCGGCAGCGGTGACGCGGGCGTGTACGCCATGGCCTCCCCCGCGCTCGCGGAGGCGTCCGACGACATCGACGTGATCGGCGTGCCCGGGGTGACGGCCGCGCTCGCCGCCGCCGCGATCCTCGGTGCGCCGCTGGGCCACGACCATGTGTCGATCAGCCTCTCCGACCTGCACACCCCGTGGGAGGTCATCGAGCGGCGGGTGCGCGCGGCGGCCGAGGCGGACATCGTGGTCACCTTCTACAACCCCCGTTCCCGGGGCCGTGACTGGCAGCTGCCCAAGGCCCTCGCGATCCTCGCCGAGCACCGCGAGCCCTCGACGCCGGTCGGTGTCGTACGGAACGCGTCGCGGTCGGACGAGTCCAGTCGGCTCACGACACTGGGCTCCCTGGACCCGGCGACGGTCGACATGATGACGGTCGTGACCGTCGGCAACACGGCGACCCGGGACATCGCGGGGCGCATGGTGACGCCGCGCGGCTACCGCTGGCAGGCAGCGCAGGAGGGCGCCGAGTGAACCGCGTCGTTCATCCCATCGAGGAGGAGTCCTACCGGAGGCTGCGCGCCCGGCTGGACACCTCGCACTTCCCGCCGCTGACCCGGGCGGTGGTGGAGCGGGTCATCCACTCCGCCGCCGACCTGGACTACGCCACCGATCTCGTCATGGACGAGGGTTCGCTGGAAAAGGCGCATGCCGCGCTGCACACCGGGGCGCCCGTGGTCGTGGACGTCGAGATGGTGGCGGCCGGGATCACGCGGCGGGAGACCGTCTGCCGGCTCAGGGACGCCGAGTCCGGTCCCGGGTTGACCCGTTCGGCGCACGCCATCCGGCTCGCGTACGAGCAGGTCGGTCCGGGTGCCCTCTGGGTGATCGGCAACGCGCCCACCGCGTTGGAGGAGTTGCTCACCCTCGATGTCTCCCCCACCCTCGTCATCGGCCTGCCCGTCGGCTTCGTCGGCGCGGTCGAGTCCAAGGCCGCGTTGCGCGAGAGCGGGCTGCCCGCTGTGAGCAACGTGTCCGAGAAGGGCGGGTCGGCGGTCGCCTCGGCCGCGCTCAACGCCCTGCTGTATCACCCGTATCACCCGTACCACCCCGTTTCGCACTCCGAGGAGAAATCGTGACCACGCCGCCGCCCGCCCTGCTCATCGCCGGTCATGGCACCCGGGACGATGCCGGAGCCGAGGCGTTCCGCGACTTCGTCCGGGAGTTGGGGCGCCGCCACCCCGAACTGCCCGTCGCCGGCGGCTTCATCGAGCTGTCCCCGCCGCCGCTGGGCGATGCCGTCACCGAGCTGGTGGAGCGGGGCGTGCGGCGGTTCGCCGCGGTGCCGCTGATGCTGGTGTCCGCCGGGCACGCCAAGGGCGACATCCCGGCGGCGCTGGCCCGCGAGAAGGAGCGGCACCCCGGCATCTCGTACACCTACGGCCGCCCGCTGGGCCCGCACCCGTCGCTGCTGTCCGTGCTGGAGCGGCGGCTCGACGAGGCGCTCGGCACCGAGGGCAGGCGCACGCCCGGGGACCGGGCCGATGTGACCGTGCTGCTGGTGGGGCGCGGCTCGACCGACCCGGACGCCAACGCCGAGGTGCTCAAGGCGGCCCGGCTGCTGTGGGAGGGGCGCGGATACGCGGGCGTGGAGACGGCGTTCGTGTCGCTGGCGGCGCCGGACGTGCCGAGCGGGCTCGACCGGTGCGTGAAGCTCGGGGCGCGGAAGATCGTCGTCCTCCCGTACTTCCTGTTCACGGGCATCCTGCCGGACCGGGTGCGGCACCAGACGGAGGGCTGGGCGGCGGCCCACCCGGAGGTCGAAGTCCGCTCGGCGGACGTCATCGGACCGGAGCCGGAGCTGCTCGATCTGGTGATGGAGCGCTACGAGGAGGCCGTGAAGGGCGATCTGCGGATGAACTGCGACTCGTGCGTGTACCGCATCGCGCTGCCCGGCTTCGAGGACAAGGTCGGCATGCCGCAGCAGCCGCACTTCCACCCGGACGACGACGACGACCACCACCACGGCCACGGCCATCACCACGGCGCCCACTCCCATGCCCACTGAGGGACACGACCTGCGCCACCACGGCGACGCCGAGGTCCGTGACGACGGCTCGGCGCTCGTCGACCTCGCCGTGAACGTCCGCGCGGACACGCCTCCCGCGTGGCTGCGCGAGCACATCGCCGGGTCGCTGGGCTCGCTCGCGGCCTACCCGGACGGGCGGGCCGCGCGGGCGGCGGTGGCGGCACGGCACGGGCTGCCGGTCGAGCGGGTCCTGCTGACGGCGGGCGCGGCGGAGGCGTTCGTGCTGCTGGCGCGCGCGCTGAAGGTGCGTCGACCGGTCGTCGTGCACCCGCAGTTCACGGAGCCGGAGGCGGCACTGCGGGACGCCGGGCACACCGTCGACCGGGTGCTGCTGCGCGAGGAGGACGGCTTCCGCCTCGATGCGGCCGCCGTCCCCGAGGACGCCGACCTGGTGGTGATCGGCAACCCGACGAACCCGACCTCGGTACTGCACCCGGCCGCGTCCCTCGCCGAACTCGCCCGTCCCGGGCGGACGTTGGTGGTGGACGAGGCGTTCATGGACGCGGTGCCCGGTGAGCGGGAGGCCCTGGCGGGGCGTACGGACGTGCCCGGCCTGGTGGTGCTCCGCAGCCTGACCAAGACCTGGGGTCTGGCCGGGCTGCGGATCGGCTACGTCCTGGCCGACCCGGAGACCATCGCCGACCTGGAGCGCGCCCAGCCCCTGTGGCCGGTCTCCACACCCGCGCTGGCCGCCGCCGAGGCGTGCGTGTCACCGCGGGCCCTGGCGGAGGCGGCCCACGCGGCCCACCGCATCGCCGCCGACCGGGCCCATCTCATCGCCGGGCTGGGCGAGTTCGCCCCGGCCGGACTCCGGGTCGTGGAGCCGGCCGAGGGCCCCTTCGTCCTCGTACGACTGCCGAGGGCCACCGGCGTACGGCAGCATCTGCGCGACCTCGGTTTCGCGGTGCGGCGCGGGGACACCTTCCCCGGGCTGGGCGAGGAGTGGCTGCGGCTGGCGGTGCGGGACCGGGGGACGGTCGGCGGGTTCCTGGGGGCGCTGCGGCGGGCCGTGGAGTCGGCCGCCGCCGGCCCCTGATCAGCTCCTGCCGCGCCGGGCCAGCGCGACCGCTCCGCCGCCCGCGAGGAGCAGAACGACGGCGCCGCCCGCGATGTACGGCGTCATGGAGTTGCCGCCGGTCTCGGCGAGGCCCTCGTCGGCGGGCTCGCCCTGGGGCTTGACGTCGCCGGCCGGCTCGGTGCTCGGGCCGGCCTGCTGCGCGGGCTCGGCCGGGGTCTCGCAGGTCGCCTTCGCCAGGGTCAGGGTGCCCTCGACGTCGGCGACGTTCAGCTTCAACGGGTTGACGGAGACCTTGAGTTCGAGGGCGGTGGCGGCGGCCGTACGCGAGGTCAGCTCGGTCTTGGAGTAGTCCAGCCGCACCTCGCCCACGCCCGGCACCTCGACGTTCGTGGTGCCGCCCGCGGTGAGCGTGACCTTCTTGCCGAGCACGGTGACGTCACCGAGCAGGTTGGCGGAGGCGGTCGGCGCCTTGCCGGCCTCGCAGGTAGCCCTGGAGGTGACCTGGCCGACCTCGATGAGCGACAGCAGGGGCAGGCCCGGGACATGGATCTTGGCATGGGCGAGGTTGGTGTACCCCTCGGCCCTGCCGTCCTCGACGGTCGCCTTCGACTTCGCGACCTCGGCGTTCAGCACGCTGAAGGGCTGACCGCCGTCGACGCCGTTCAACTGCGCCGTCAGTGTGGCCTTTTCGGCGCTCTGCGGCGCCTGTACCTCGTTCAGGGAGACCGCGAGCGGGACGTTCACGGTCTTGTTGAGCAGGGAGACATCGAGCCCGGTGCGCAGCACGACGGCGCTCGCGCGCCCTTCGTCACCGGTCGCGTGCGCCGGGCTCGCGACACCCAGGGCCACGGGAGCGGCGGTCAGGGCGGTGGCCGTCGCGACGGTGGCGAGACGGCGTGCGGGCATGCGGAAGTTCTTGCCGTTCAAGGTGGGGACCCCCAGAGGAGACTTGCTCGGGACCCGGCAAGAATTGCGCACTGAGAGTGAAGAGTCAGCAATCCGCCAGGACTTCACTCCTACGTGACGCTCCCGTGAACGCTTTCGAATCCCTGGGCACGGATGTTCCTCGAAGTCACCCCCGTACCCCCTTCTGTGCGAGCGCTCGCGTGAACCCGTGGGCGCGTGCGAGGGAGCGAGCGTCGACACCGGACTACCCGTCGTCACGCTGCGTCAACCAACAACGGGGTCACCCCACAGGAGATCGTGGAGGCGTTCATCCACATCGAGGCCTACGTCGGCGCCGCGCGCGCCTTCGACGGCTACCGGGTCGCCCGCGAGGTCTTCGCCGAGACGGCCGCCGCCTAACCGACCACGCGCCCGTTCAGCACCACCCGACGAGGCGCCGCCAGCACGCGTACGTCGGACCGCGGGTCGGACTCGTAGACGACGAGGTCGGCCGCGGCGCCCTCCTCGAGGCCCGGGCGGCCGAGCCAGTTCCGGGCGGCCCAGGTCGTCGCCGCGAGGGCCTCGGTGACGGGGATGCCCGCGGTGACCAGTTCCGCGACCTCGGCCGCCACCAGGCCGTGGGGCAGGGTGCCGCCCGCGTCGGTGCCGACGAAGACCGGGATGCCGGCGTCGTAGGCGGAGCGGACCGTGTCGTAGCGGCGTTCGTACAGCCGACGCATGTGGTCCGACCAGCGGGGGAACCGGGACTGGCCGCCGTCGGCCAGCTTCGGGAAGGTCGCGATGTTCACGAGGGTGGGCACGATGGCCACCCCGCGCTCGGCGAACAGCGGGATTAGGTCCTCGGTCAGGCCCGTCGCGTGCTCGACGCAGTCGATGCCGGACTCGACGAGGTCGCGCAGCGAACTCTGTGCGAAGCAGTGTGCGGTGACCCGGGCGCCCAGGCGGTGTGCCTCCGCGATGCCCGCCTCGACCGCCTCGCGCGGCCAGGTGGGGGCGAGGTCCCCGAGGTCGCGGTCGATCCAGTCGCCGACCAGCTTGACCCAGCCGTCGCCGCGCCGGGCCTCCTGGCCGACGTAGGCGACCAGGTCCTCCGGTTCGATCTCGTGCGCGTAGCCGCGGATGTAGCGGCGGGTGCGGGCGATGTGCCGGCCGGCCCTGATGATCTTCGGCAGGTCGTCGCGGTCGTCGACCCAGCGGGTGTCGGAGGGCGAACCGGCGTCGCGGATCAACAGGGTGCCCGCGTCACGGTCGGTCAGCGCCTGCTTCTCCGCGACGTCGTCGTCGACCGGGCCGTGCGCACCGAGGCCGACATGGCAGTGCGCGTCGACCAGACCGGGCAGGGCCCAGCCCTCGACGGTCCGGACGTCCCGGGCGCCGACGGGACGGTCGTAGGAGATCCGCCCGTCGACGACCCACAGCTCGTCCCGGACGTCGTCCGCACCGACGAGGACCCGGCCCTTCACGTGCAGCACAGCGCGTTCGCTCATGACTGCACCTTAGTGAGCGACTAGTCGCCCTTGCCGACCTGGTCGGAGGTCTCCTCCTCCACCTCGGCCATCGCCGGGTCGAGGAGGCGGGAGAGGAAGTGGCGGGTGCGTTCGTGCCGGGGGTTGCCGATGACCTGGTCGGGGGTGCCGTCCTCGACGATCACCCCGCCGTCCATGAAGACGACCCGGTCGGCGACCTCGCGCGCGAAGGTCATCTCATGGGTGACGACCATCATCGTCATGCCCTCGTTGGCGAGCATGCGCATGACGGCGAGGACGTCCCCCACCAGCTCGGGGTCCAGCGCGGACGTCGGCTCGTCGAAGAGCATCACCGCGGGGCCCATGGCGAGCGCCCGGGCGATGGCGACGCGCTGCTGCTGGCCGCCGGAGAGGGAGGCCGGGTAGGCCGACGCCTTCTCCGACAGACCGACCCGCTCCAGGTTCTCGGCGGCGACCTTCGCGGCCGCGGCCTTGTCCCGCCCCAGGACCCGGCGCTGCGGCAGGGTCAGGTTCTCGGTCACCGTGACATGCGGAAACAGGTTGAACTGCTGGAAGACCATGCCGATACGGCGGCGCACGGCGTCGATGTCGACGTCGGGGTCGGTGAGCTCGGTGCCGCCGACGAAGACCTGGCCCTTGGTGGGCTCTTCGAGCAGGTTCACGCACCGCAGCAGCGTCGACTTGCCCGATCCGGACGGGCCGATCACACAGACGACCTCGCCCTGGTCGATCTCCAGGTCGATGCCGCGCAGGACCTCGTTGTCACCGAAGGACTTGTGCAGGCCGCGGACTTCGATCTCCGGTCGGGTCATTTCACGGCCTCCTGGGCCTTCGCCTCCATACGGCGTACGACGAAGCCGAGCGGGATGGTCACCAGGAGGTAGCACAGGCCGGCGACCAGGATCGGCGTGGAGTTGGCGGTCTGGCTGGCCAGATCACGGCCGAACTTGGACAGTTCGCGCTCCTCCAGCGTCACGCCGAGGAACAGCACCAGCGAGGAGTCCTTGAAGAGCAGGACCAGTTCGTTGGTCAGCGGCGGGATGATGATCCGGAACGCCTGCGGGATGATGATCGAGATCATGGCGCGGGCGGGCGAGAAGCCCAGCGAACGCGCCGCCTCCATCTGCCCCTTGGGCACTGCCTGGATGCCCGCGCGGATCGTCTCCGCCATGTACGCGGCGGCGACCAGGCCGAGCGCGAGCGCGACCTTGCCGTACGTCCCGCCCGGGATCTCCGTGCCCGGGAAGGCCAGCGGCACGGCGACGCCGATGAAGATGAAGATCAGCAGTGCGGGCAGACCGCGGAAGATCTCGATGTAGACACCGGCGAGCCAGCGGTAGGGCCCCACCGACGACAGCCGCATCAGCGCGATCACCATGCCGAGCACCAGTCCGACGACGAAGCCGGACACGGTGTACAGCACGGTGTTCTTCAGCGCCAGCGTGATGACGTCCGGGAACATCTCCCGGGCGATGTCCCCCTGCGCGAACTGGTTCGCCAGGCGGTCCCAGTCGGCCGCGACCGCGAAGGCGATCACGGCCGCGACGAAGACGACGTACTGGATGCCACGCGACAGGCTGCGCTTCTGACGCCGGGTCAGGCCCTTCTTCCTGGGCTGCTTCGGCTCGAGTGGTACGTCTGTGTCGGCCATCGGGTCAGGCGGCGGGCGACGGAGAGGCGGCGGACTCGTCGTACGGGCCGATCCACTGCTCGTACAGCTTCTTGTACGTGCCGTCGGCCTTTGCGTCCTTGATCGCCTTGTTGATGGCCTCGCGGAGCTTGTCGTTGCCCTTCTTCACCGTGACGCCGTACTGCTCACCGGTGTTGACCTGCTCGGCGACCTCGAAGGCGTCCGCGTTGGCCTTGTCCTTCAGCCAGCCCTGGACGACCGGGTAGTCGATGACGACCGCCTCGACCTGGCCGGTGCGCAGACCGTTGATGACCGCGTCGGAGGACTCGAAGGAGACCGGGTCCAGGCCCTTGCTCTTGGCGTAGTCCTCGCCGGTGGTCTGCGCCTGGGCGCCGACCTTCTTGCCCTTGAGGTCGGCGAAGGAGGAGATGCCGCTCTTCTTGTCGACCAGGACGGCCTGGGTGGCCTCGAAGTACGGGTCCGAGAAGTCGACGTTCTTCTTGCGCTCGTCGGTGATGGTCATGCCGGCGGCGGCGAGGTCGCACTGGCCGGCGTTGAGGGACCCACCGGTCTTGAAGTTCTCGAAGGGCTGGTCGACGATCGCCTGCTTCACGCCCAGGTCATCCGCGACCAGGTCGATGAGGGAGACGTCGAAGCCCTGCACCTTGCCGTCGATCTCCGACTGGAAGGGCGGGTACGGCAGGTGGGTACAGGTGGTGAGCTGGCCCGCCTTGACGAGCTCGACGCCGCCGGCCGCGGTCTTCGTACCACCGCCGCCGTTGTCGTCGGAGGAGCAGCCGGCCACGAGCACCAGCCCGGCCGTCGCGGTGGTGGCGGCCAGAATGCGGGTCCGGCGCCCGAGGGTCGTCTTCACGGGGAGCCTCCTGTGAGGGAACTTTGGCTTCCGATTATAAGGAGAGGTTTGGGGCCCTCAAACCAAACCGATGGTTCCACGGTCGTTGGACCTAAGAAGTCGGGCACTGGGCGGGGTGCCTCACGGGGTGTTGGAGCGCCCGGTTACCGCCCGGTTACGCTCGTGGAGTCGACCTTTGAGTGAAGAGAGTCCCGCCGTGACCCATCCCTTCCTGGACCTGGCCCCGCTGAGCGCCGCCCGATTCGCCGCGATCGAGGACCGTGTGGCGCGGTTGCTCGGGACCGAGCAGGACGTCGTGATCATGCAGGGCGAGGCGCTGCTGCCGCTGGAAGGGGCGATCCGCGGGACGGCCGGGCCCGGTACGACCGCGCTGAACGTGATCACCGGTCCGTACGGGGAGACCTTCGGGGGCTGGCTGCGTGACTGCGGGGCGACCGTGATCGATCTGGCGGTGCCGTTCCATACGGCGGTCACGGCGGACCAGATCCGGGAGGCCTTCGCCGAGCACCCGGAGATCGACTTCGTGTCGCTGGTGCATGCGGAGGCGGCGACCGGCAACACCAATCCCGTCGCCGGGATCGGCGAGGTCGTGCGGGCGCACGGAGCGCTGTTCTATCTGGACGCGGTGGCGTCGATCGGGGCCGAGCCGGTGCTGCCGGACGCGTGGGGTGTGGACCTGTGCGTCATCGGGGCGCAGAAGGCGATGGGCGGGCCGGCCGGGGTGTCGGCGGTGTCGGTGAGCGAGCGGGCGTGGGCGCGGATGGCGGCGAATCCCGGGGCGCCGCGACGGTCGTATCTGTCGCTGCTGGACTGGAAGGAGCGGTGGGTCGACGGCGGCCGGAAGGCGCTGCTGCACGCGCCGGCGCAGCTGGAGATGCTGGCGCTGGAGGCGTGCGTGGAGCGGATCGAGGCGGACGGGCTTCAGACGGTGATGGGCCGGCACCGGGCCGCCGCGCTGGCCGCCCGGGCGGGGGCTGTGGCGATGGGCGGGGGGTTGGAGCCGTACGTGTACGACGTGCGGGAGGCGGCTCCGGTGGCCACGACGTTGCGGGTACCGGCCGGGGTGGTGGCGTCGGAGGTGGTGGCGCGGGCGCTGGAGGCGGAGCCGGAGTTGCCGTTGGCCGCGGGCGGGGGCGCGCTGGCCAAGGAGATGATTCGGGTCAATCACTACGGCGTGGATGCGACGCGGGGAGCTGTGCGGGCGAGCCTGGCGGGGCTCGGTGCCGCTCTGGCGGAGCGGGGGGTCGGCGTGGATGTGGCGGCCGCGTTGCGTGCGGTGGAGGACCCCCGGCCCTGAACCGCGGGCGCGTCATCTCGCGCGCAGGGCGCTCGCCGTTGCTCCCGTGCGTTCCCGGAGCAGGATTCTGAGGGTGTTGGCGTGCTCGTAGCCGACCTTGCGGGCGATGACCTCCAGGGGGAGGTCCGTGGTCCGCAGGAGGTGCGAGGCCCGTTCGACGCGCAGGTCCTGGACGAAGCCGACGGGTGAGGTGCCCAGGGTGCGGCGGACGGCCCGCTGGAGTGTGCGTTCGCTGACGCCCATGGCCCGCGCCGCGTCGGCGATCGAGATCGGCTGATCGAGGTGGCCGCGGGCCCAGCGCTCGAAGGCGGCCAGCGTCGGGTCGCTCTGCGCGAGCGCCGAGGAGATCGCGTAGGCCGCCTGTGAAGGGCGTTCGTCGACGACCAGATAGCGGGCGACCAGCTCGGCGAGGGCCGGGCTGGTCATCCGTACGATCGCGAGCGCGAGGTCGACGTGCCCGAAGGCGGCGCCCGCGGTGGTGACACCACCCGACGAGGTGACCATGCGGGTCTGGTCGACCGTCACCGCCGGGTAGCGCTTGCGGAAGTACGGTGCGAGCCACCAGCTCGTCGTGGCGTCCAGCCCGTCGAGGACTCCCGACTCGGCCAGCAGGAAGGTGCCCGTGCAGGCGGAGGCGACGGGCGTGCCGCGTTCGCGTGCGGTGGCCACCAGACGCCGTGCGGGGGCGGCGGCCGGACCCGAGACATGGGCGATCAGGGCGTCGGGGCGCCGCTCGGCCAGCGCGGGCACCACCAGCAGATCCGCATCCTCGGCCGCGCCGACGGGGGCGGCCTCGACCAGGTGCCCCGCGCCCGTACGGATCCGTCGGCGGAAGCCGATCGTGGTGACGTTCCAGGCGGGCGGCGGCTGCGGGAGCTCACCCCGCATGCTGTTCGCCCCCTCGAGGACATCGAGCAGGGCGGCGAGCCCGGAGTCGAAGACACCGTCGTATGCGAGCACAGCTACGTCCATGACGGAAACGATATCGAAAGCGTCGTTTCCGACACTGGGGCGAGTGGCCGGAGCGGCCTAGATTCTGAGGTGTCCGGACGAGATCCGGTGCCCGGTACCGGCACCCACCCTCACGAAGTCGACACCACGGGAGTGCACCATGAACAACCTCGGACTGCTGGCCCGGATCGAGGCCAGGCCCGAGCACGCCGACAAGGTGGAGGCTCTGCTGCGCGACGCGCTGCGGCTCGCGGAGCAGGAGGACCACACCGTGACCTGGTTCGCGTTCCGGCAGAGCGCGACCACCTTCGGGGTCTTCGACACCTTCGCCGACGAGGACGGGCGCAAGGGCCACCTGCAGGGCAGGATCGCCGCCACGCTCATGGAGGCCGCCGAGACGATGCTGAGCGAGGCACCCGACATCCGGCCCGTCGACCTCCTGGCGGTCAAGCTTCCCTGACGCGGACGACGCCGGGGCGGCGGTGCGCAGGCCGCGCCGCCGCCCCGGCGGACCACATCGGCAACAGGCCCCGACGCGGGGTCATCAAGGGACGGAAGAACACCATGGCGCACCCCGCCACGCACTACCACAGCACGGTCGGCGACACATCCGTCGACGGCATTCCGGGCATCGAGCTGGCCCGCATGAGCCTGGACGGGCGCCTGCCCGAAGCCCCGATCTGCGGAACCCTCGGCTTCCGGCTCGTCGAGGTCGGCGAGGGACGGGCCGTGTTCGAGGGCGAGCCCGGGGACCACCTCCTCAACCCCATGGGCACGGTCCACGGCGGCTATATGGCCACCCTTCTCGACTCCGCCCTGGGCACCGCGGTACTGACCGCGCTGCCGGCGGGCCGTGCGTACACCACCGTTCAGCTCGGTGTGAACCTCATCAGGCCGGTGCTGCACACGACCGCGACCCTGCGCTGCACGGGCGTCGCGGTCCATGTCGGCCGGACCACGGCGACCGCGGAGGCCCGGATCGTCGGGGCGGCCGACGACAGGCTGTACGCGCACGGGACGGCCACCTGCGCCGTCTTCGCGCTGCCGGGGACGGGCTGACCGTGAACGGCGGACCCCGGACCACGGTCGTCAACATGAAGGGGCATCGCGACGACCCGGACTACGCGGACGTCGTCTACGTCGGCCGCGCGATGCACCGCGGCGGATGGCATCTGGAGGGCTCTGCGCTCGCAAGTCCCTTCCGGCCGGGCCGGGACGGCACCCGGGAGGCGGTGGTCGACAAGTACCGCGCCCACCTGCTGGGCCGTCCGGACCTGCTCGCCCTGCTGCCCGCCCTCCGGGGCCGAAGGCTCGGCTGCTGGTGTGTCCCCGAGGCGTGCCACGCGCAGGTCATCGCCGAGCTGGCCGACTCGGCGGGGCAGCCCTAGGCCCTGTCGTTTGGATCATCTCGGCGTCGCGGGGCATGGCGCACGGGCCGGGAGGCCTCACGCATCCGCCGTGCGGCGCCGGGCCACACCGAGCGCCGCCGCCATGATGCTCAGCTGCGGATTCACCTCCGGACAGCTCGGCAGCACCGACCCGTCGGCGATCAGCACGCCCCGCACGCCGCGCAGCCGTCCCTCCGGGTCGCAAGGCGAACGCTCGGCGTCCGCTCCGGCGGCGGCCGTACCCGTGGGATGGAACGCGGACACGTGCAGCTGACGTACCGTCACCTTGTCGAGCAGCGCGTCCAGTTGGTCCGGCGTGCGGGCACGCGGGTGCTGCGGTACGCCGGTCAGGACCTCCTCGGCGCCGGCCGCGAACAGCAGTCGGCCCATGGCGCGTTGGGCGCGCAGCAGGCGGCGGGCGTCGCGCGGGGCCAGGTCGTAGCGGAGCAGGGTGCGGTCCCGGCCGAGGACGCGGCCGGAGGGCCGGTCGGCGATCATGGCGCCGAGGGTGGCCAGTCGCTCCGTTCCGTCCACCTCGCGGCGCAGTTCGCGTCCGACCCCCGGCAGCACGAACGAACTCATGCCCGGCGGTGCCGAGGTGGCTTCGATCAGAATGCCGTCGGCGTGCAGTTCCTCCACTCCGACGCTCTGCAGGACGCCCTCCCAGCCGGTGACCGGGGTGCTGAAGCGGCCCGCGACGCTGATCGCGGGGTGCACGCTGAGGTTCCGGCCGATCCGGGGGTGTCCGCCGAGGCCGGAGCGGCGCAGCAGTTGCGGGGTCTGCAGGGCGCCGGCGGCGACCACGACCAGGGGGCTGAGGATCTCCAGTTCGCTGCCGTCGGGGCGGCCGACCAGCACTCCGGCGGCGCGTGGGCCGCCCGGCCGGTCGCGGTCGGTGAGGATGCGCAGGACGCGGGCGCCCGTGACGATCGCGGCGCCGGCCGCGCAGGCCTCGGGGAGCACGGAGAGCTGGACGCTCTGTTTGGCACCGGTGGGGCAGCCGACGACACACTGACAGGAGCCCTTGCAGCCGGGGGCGTTGCGACGCAGGGGCGCCGCGGCCCAGCCGAGTTCCTTCGCGCCGGCCAGGGCGAGGAGTCCGTTGTTGCCGAGGACGTCCAGTGGCTGCCGGGCGACCCGCAGGGTGCGTTCCACCTCGTCGAGGTGGGTGTCGAAGCCTTCGGCGACGGCGAACCCGTAGCGGCCCCGCCAGCGTGCGAGGACGACGTCCGGGGTGCGGTAGCAGGTACCGGAGTTGACGACGGTGGTGCCGCCGACCGCGCGGCCGACGGGCAGGACGAGCGGAGGGTTGCCGAGGGCGATCGTGGCGCCGCCGTCCCGGTAGAGGTCGGTGAAGCGGTCGAGCGGGGTTCTGCGCCCGAAGGACGCGGTGGTGTGGTGGTCGCCCTCCTCGACGATGACGACGCTCATCCCCGCGCGGGCCAGGGTCCGGGCGGCCATCGCGCCGCCCGCGCCGGAACCGACGACGACGGCGTCGGCGGTGGAGCGCGTCGGCCAGTCGCGGGAGGGGGTGCAGTCGAGCGGCGGATCGGCGGGGGCGGGCGCCGCGGACGCGGGGCCGTGGCGCAGCGTCCGTTCGGTGCCGGCCGCCAGCAGCACCGGCACCTTGACCGCGTCCAGGAGGGGCAGCAGGGCGCGGTGGGAGGCGAGCGACGCCATGACGTGCTCCCGTTCCGCGGCCCCGAGCGCGGGCAGCCGGCGGCCCGTGCGGGCCAGGGCGTAGACGTTGATCGCCGTGGTCGCGCCGCGTATCGCCGTGCGGGCGGTGGCGGGCATGGCGTCCAGCAGTGTCTCGACGCGCCGCGGCACGGCCCGGGTCCACTCGGCGGTGCCGTCGTCCGCGAGCAGCGCCGCGGTGAGTGCCGTGAGGCCGGAGGGGGTTGAGGGGGTCATCGCTCACCGACCTCCGCGTGGGCGGTGCCGGAAAGCCGCCAGGTGGCCTCCTGCCGCCAGGTGCCCCACCAGCGTTCCACGCTGACCAAGGCGTCGGCTGTCTCGCTGTTGCGGCAGACCGCGGGAGAGCCGTCGGGGTCGGTGTAGTCGAGCGCCAGGGTGCGCTGCGGCGGCTGGGTCACCTTCACTCGGATACGCCGCCGGCCCACGCGGCCCGCCACCCGCCACTCGGGCAGGTCGATGTCCGCCCGGAACCTGCCGAGTCCCGCCCAGCCGACGGCGGTGCGCTCCGCACGCCGGGGCCAGGGGCGTCCGTCGCGCAGCAGCCGCAGGAACACCAAGGGAGGCAGGCGGTCGAGTCCGCGTCGCATGGACACCGCGGCGACGATCTCCAGGACGTCACCGCCGCCGAGGTCCGCGTGGAGCCAGGCCCAGCGTCGGGCGTTGCCGTGGCCGTAGATCCGGGCGCTCGCGCCGGTGGCCCCGTCCAGCCGCAGTTCGTTGTCGCCGTACCGGACGGTGCCGCTGTAGAGGCAGCGGGCGGCGGGCAGCATGTGGCTGGCCGGCAGCAGGGGGCGGCGCCAGGACCAGCGGGGGAAGGTGTGGACCGGCCCGCCCTGGGGTGTCTCGGCGAGCGACCAGGTGAACGGCCCCGCGGAGCCGGCGAGATGGCCGGGCTCCGCGCTGATGCCCTCGGCGGCGTAGCCCTGCCGATGCTCCGTCCACGGTACGGGGCCGAAGCGGTGGTGCTCGGCGGGGCCGTCCTTGGGGAACACGGCGACCCAGCCGTGGGCGTAGGCGCCGGAACCGTCGGTGGGCGCGACGACTTCGTGGTGCAGCCAGACTCCGGTGCCGGTCGCCGGGTCGGTCAGGGTCGTGTACCAGACCTCCGTGCGTCCCGGCTTTCCGTCCCAGCGCGACGCCATGTCCTGCCCGGCGGTGGACACGGCTGGGCGCGGGAAGCGGAAGCTCGCGAGGAAGGGCAACAGGCCGGTGGTGAGGGGGAAGCGCAGGGTGCCCTCGCCCACGCGTTCACCGTCCTCGTACAGGGTGTACGGCAGCACGGTCATCGATCTCACCGGACGTGCGGGTGAGATGGACTTCCAGCCGTCCAGCACCAGACGCCGGCCTTCCATGGCGAAGGTGATCCGGTAGCGGATCCTGCGGCGGGCCAGGGGCGAGATCTCCAACTCGCCCTGGGCTTCGGCGTCGTCCGCCCGTCCCGCCATCCGCACCCGTCCCGTCAGGCGGGCCTCTGTGGTGCGGTGGGGCAGCAGCACGGCGTCGGCGCGGACCACGAGGTCCAGACGCAGGGGGCGGTCGCGATCCTCGTCGCCCATCCGCACCCGGCCGAGCATCGTCTCCTGGAACACCGTCCCGCGCGCGGTCACCGGGCACCGTCCCGGCGTTCGCCGGCGCGTGCCAGCCCTTCCAGCATGATGCGTTCCGTCGCCGACAGGTAGGCGCCCGCGGCGACGCGCGCCGCTTCCTGGTCGCCGGCGGCCACGGCCTCGACGACGGGTGCCAGCCGGTCATGGGCCGCCCTCGCGTCGAGGAAGGGGTCGACCAGCGCCGCGCGCACCGGCAGGTAGGCGTTGAACAGGGTGTTGGTCAGCAGGACGTACACCCGGTTGCCGGTGGCGCGGGCGAGCGACCGGTGCACCTCGGCGTCCGCGAGCTGTACGTCCTCGCCGTCGTCCGCGTCCCTGACGGCCGCCGCGAGTGAACGCAGTTCGGCGACCTGGGCGGGTGTGGCGCCGGCGGCGGCACGTTCCGCGATCAACGCGCCGATGCTGCGGCGCACTTCGAAGATCTCGCCGATCCAGTCGGGGCTGTGCCGCACGAGCATCGGCAGCAGATCCGCCCCGCCCAGCCGCAGGAAGTCCCGGACGCGGGTACCCACCCCGTGCCGCGTCTCCAGCAGCCCGGCGTGCACCAGCCGGCCGAAGGCGTGCTTCAGTGTGGTGCGGTTGACTCCGAACTCGTCGGCGAGTTCACGTTCGGGAGGCAGATAGCTCCCGGCCGGATGACGCCCGGCGAGAATGTCCTCGCGCAGCCGCTTCTCCAGAACATCGACGGTGGTCTCGCGCGGCAGTGCGCCCATCCCGGCCCCCAGTCAGTCAGTGGATCAGTGACTGAGCCACTGAACCACCGAACGAGACACCGCGTCAACAAGCCGAACACGGAAAGCCCTACGGAGACGGCAGCCGCGGCCACGAGGTCAACTCCGACGAGATTCGCCGGCCGCTGAACGGAGCGCGACGACCGGTCCCCCGTGCCACGCTCCCCGCATGACCACCCACACGCCCCGAACGCTCCCCGACGGCCGCCCCATCCCCCTCCTGACCGGCCCCGAGCGCCCCATGCTCGAAAGCTGGCTCGACTTCCATCGCGCCACCCTGGAGCTCAAGTGCGCCGGACTGGACGACGCACAGCTGCGGCTCACCCCCGCCGAGCCGTCGGAGTTGACGCTGCTCGGGCTGGTGCAGCATCTCGCGGAGTGTGAGCGGAACTGGTTCCAGCGGGTGATGGGCGGGCGCGACGTGCCGCCGGTCTACGGGGCGGAGAATCCGAGCGGTTACGTGCTCGAGCCCGGACGCGGGGTCGGCGAGGCGCTCGACGCGTGGCGGCGGGAGATCGCTCGGGGTCGGGAGGTGTGTGCCGGGCGGTCGCTGGAGAGTGTGGGGCTGATCACGGACGGTCCGATGGCCGGGGTCGAGGTCGGTCTGCGGTGGGTGCTCATTCACATGATCGAGGAGTACGCCCGGCACAACGGCCACGCCGATATTCTGCGAGAACGCATCGACGGCGTTACCGGAGCATAAATTCAGCGTAATTCTGGAATTCTTTTACGGACAGCTTCCCGTCTTCTTCTGCCCGCTTTTTCCGAACCTAAACGCTAAGGTTTCGCGAACACCAACCAGACTAATTCGGTCAGGTCTCGTGCGAGTTACATGGCTGTGACGCGTTCCACATCACGCCCGTTTTGCCTGGTATTAAGGGGGCAAAAAGGTGCACTTCGCACACCTTGAGCAGCCCCACTCACGCCCGCGTGATAACACATCCAGCCCCGGCACGTAACCCCGCACGGCCGTGCAATTTCGAATTTCCCTCGGTAAATTCAATTCGCATGACTGCCGCACAAGCAGACCTCCGAATCGACCGTCCGGCGATGGCCGACGGGGCCGCGCTGTGGCGTATTGCCAGAGACTCCGAAGCCCTCGACCTCAACTCGTCGTACAGCTATCTGCTGTGGTGCCGTGACTTCGCCGGCACCTCGGCCGTCGCCCGCGACGAGCGCGGAGAGCCGGTCGGCTTCGTCACCGGGTACGTACGGCCGGAGCGCCCGCACACCCTGCTCGTCTGGCAGGTGGCCGTGGACGACGCGTACCGCGGACGCGGCCTCGCCGCCTCGCTGCTCGACGGCCTCGTCGCGCGGGTCGGCGCCGAGTACGGCGTCACCGGAATCGAGACCACCATCACGCCCGGCAACACCGCCTCCGAGCGACTGTTCGGTTCCTTCGCGGAGCGTCACGGTGCCGCCCTGGAGCGCGAGGTGCTCTTCCCCACCAGCCTGTTCCCGGACGGACCGCACGACCCAGAAGTCCTGTACCGCATCGGTCCCCTCTCCCTCTGATCTTCCCCCCACGCAACGAGGAGCGATTCGTCGTGACCATCACCCAGCCCGACCTCAGCGTCTTCGAGACCCTCGAGTCCGAGGTGCGCAGCTACTGCCGCGGCTGGCCCACCGTCTTCGACCGCGCGCGCGGCAGCCGCATGTACGACGAGGACGGCCACGAGTACCTGGACTTCTTCGCCGGCGCAGGCTCGCTGAACTACGGCCACAACAACCCGGTCCTGAAACGGGCCTTGATCGACTACCTGGAGCGGGACGGCGTCACGCACGGGCTCGACATGTCCACGAGCGCCAAGCGGGCCTTCCTGGAGTCCTTCCAGAACATCGTGCTGCGGCCGCGTGACCTGCCGTACAAGGTCATGTTCCCGGGCCCCACGGGCACCAACGCCGTGGAGTCGGCGCTCAAGCTGGCGCGGAAGGTGAAGGGCCGCGAGGCCATCGTGTCCTTCACGAACGCCTTCCACGGGATGTCCCTGGGCTCCCTCGCCGTGACCGGTAACGCCTTCAAGCGGGCCGGGGCGGGCGTCCCGCTCGTGCACGGCACGCCGATGCCGTTCGACAACTACTTCGATGGCACGGTCGAGGACTTCCTCTGGTTCGAGCGGCTGCTCGAGGACCAGGGCTCCGGGCTCAACAAGCCCGCCGCGGTGATCGTCGAGACCGTGCAGGGCGAGGGCGGCATCAACGTCGCGCGTCCCGAGTGGCTGCGCGCGCTCGCCGAGCTGTGCGAGCGCCAGGACATGCTGCTGATCGTCGACGACATCCAGATGGGCTGCGGGCGCACGGGGGCCTTCTTCTCGTTCGAGGAGGCGGGCATCACCCCCGACATCGTCACCGTGTCCAAGTCCATCAGCGGCTACGGACTGCCCATGTCGCTGTGCCTGTTCAAGCCCGAGCTGGACATCTGGGAGCCCGGCGAGCACAACGGCACCTTCCGCGGCAACAACCCCGCCTTCGTCACGGCGACCGCCGCCCTGGAGTCGTACTGGGCCGACGGCAGCGCCATGGAGAAGCAGACCCGGGCGCGCGGCGAGCAGGTCGAGCAGGGGCTGATCGCCATCTGCGAGGAGAACCTCGCCGAGGTGAAGGAGTACCGGGGCCGCGGGCTGGTGTGGGGCATGGAGTTCCACGACAAGGAGCGGGCCGGCCGGGTGGCGCGGCGCGCCTTCGAACTCGGGCTGCTCATCGAGACGTCCGGCCCGGAGAGCGAGGTCGTCAAACTGCTCCCCGCCCTCACCATCACCCCGGAGGAGCTCGACGAGGGCCTGCGCGTCCTCGCCCGCGCCGTCCGCGAGACCGCCTGACCAACCCTCAACACAGAGAACACCACCACCAAGGAGGTAGGGCAGCACCGTGATCGTCCGTTCGTTCAAGGAGATCGAAGGAACCGAGCGCCATGTGAAATCGGCGTCCGGCACCTGGGAGAGCAAGCGCATCGTCCTCGCCAAGGAGAGGGTCGGCTTCTCGCTGCACGAGACCGTCCTCTACGCGGGTACGGAGACGTCGATGTGGTACGCGAACCACATCGAGGCCGTCGTCTGCGTCGAGGGCGAGGCCGAGCTGACCGACCACGAGACCGGGCGGACGCACGTGATCACGCCCGGAACCATGTACCTCCTGGACGGGCACGAGCGGCACACGCTGCGGATCAAGCAGGACTTCCGCTGCATCTGTGTCTTCAACCCGCCCGTGACCGGCCGGGAGGACCACGACGAGAACGGGGTGTACCCGCTGCTCACCGAGCCCGAGGAGGTGTGAGAAACCCATGACCACCGCCATGACCGGAAACGTCACCGATCTCTACCCCAGCCGCGGCGCCACCGAGGTGTCGACGCCGCGCCAGGACCCTGTCGTGTGGGGCTCCCCCGACACGCCGGGCCCGATCGCGGCCGGCGACCTGCAGTCCTTCGAGCGCGACGGCTTCCTCGCCATCGACCAGCTCATCACCGAGGACGAGGTCGCGGTCTACGCGCAGGAGCTGGAGCGGCTGGTCACCGACCCGGGGATCCGTGCGGACGAGCGCTCGATCATCGAGCCGAAGTCCCAGGAGATCCGGTCCGTCTTCGAAGTGCACCGGATCAGCGAGGTGTTCGCGCGTCTGGTGCGTGACGAGCGGGTCGTCGGCCGGGCGCGACAGATCCTCGGCTCGGACGTGTACGTCCACCAGTCGCGGATCAACGTCAAGCCGGGCTTCGGTGCGAGTGGCTTCTACTGGCACTCCGACTTCGAGACCTGGCACGCCGAGGACGGTCTGCCGAACATGCGGACGGTGTCCGTCTCGATCGCGCTGACCGAGAACTACGACACCAACGGCGGGCTGATGATCATGCCCGGCTCGCACCGGACCTTCCTCGGGTGTTCGGGGTCGACGCCGAAGGACAACTACAAGAAGTCCCTCCAGATGCAGGACGCGGGCACGCCCTCGGACGAGGCGCTGACCAAGATGGCCTCCGAGTACGGCATCAAGCTCTTCACGGGCAGGGCCGGTTCGGCGACCTGGTTCGACTGCAACTGCATGCACGGCTCCGGCGACAACATCACGCCGTTCCCGCGCAGCAATGTGTTCATCGTGTTCAACAGCGTGGACAACGCGGCCGTGGAGCCCTTCGCGGCTCCGGTACGACGGCCGGAGTTCATCGGCGCGAGGGACTTCACCCCGGTGAAGTGACCCTCACAGCCACGCCAGCGACGCGGCCCGCTCCAGTACGTTCCGTACGGCGGCCGCGTCGCCGGTGGCGCCTCTCGGCACTGTCTCCGGGGCGTACCGCCCGCCGAGCAGCAGGCAGAAGTCGACCGGTTCCAGGGCGAGTTCGGCCTGTACGGGCTCGTCCTCGGAGCCCAGCACCCATTCCTCGCCCCCGGTGACCGAGAAGAGCACCGGGGGCGCACTGGGTCCCAGGGCCAGGCCGAGGACGCGGACGGCGAGGCGGACCAGCTGCCAGAGGTGTTCCTGGGGCGGCGGGGCGACGGAGAGGCCCAGGGCGCGGCCGATGTCGTCGGTGTGGATCCACGTCTCGAAGGCGCGCACCAGGAAGTGGTCGGCCACGGGCAGCCGCAGTCCCATCAACGTCACGGCCCGTGCGGCGAGTTCCGGATCGCGGGCCTCGGGCGCGGCGAGCAGCCGGTCCGCCTGCGCGGCCCAGTCGGCCACGGTCTCCTCGGGCGTACGGCCGTGCTCATGGGCGATGACATCGGCGGTACGGCGGTTCCAGGCGTCCTCCCAGGGCGTGTCCTGGGCGATCGGCGAGGGCGGCACGCGCGCGTCGATGCCGAGCCGGGCGGCCAGGTGCTCGTCGGCGGCGAGCAGGTGGGCGACGGTGGCGTGGGCGTCCCAGTCGTGCACGACGGGCGTGGCCCAGCGGCCCGCCAGCTCCGGCAGCAGTGCCTTGAGCCCGGCGACCGCGGCGGCGTAGGGCGCGGCGTGCCCGGCGACACGAGGGGCAGCCGGTCGGATGCGCAGGGCGAGGGAGAGCGCCCCGTCGGCCGGCGGCCCGGGAGCCGCCGCCGGCCCGTCCAGCAGTCGTACGGTCTCCCGCAGCCGTGCCGCCCGCGCCGCGCAGCTCTCGCACTCGGCGAGGTGGGGCCGTACCGTCTCCTCCTCGGCCGGGTCGAGGGCGCCGAAGGCCCAGGCGGCCAGCAGGTCTCGTACCGCCGCGTGATCGTCGGTCATCGCGCGCCTCCTCCCAGTGCCGCTGCTCCGCGAGTACCCCTTCTCGCCATCATGCGCCCCTTTCGAGCGCCGGGTCGGGCGGGTCGGCCAAAGTTTCCGCCAAGGCGCGCAGGGCGGTGCGCAGCCGGGTCTTGGCGGTGCCCTCGGGAATCCCCAGCTCCACGGCGGCCTGCCGGTAGGTGCGGCCGGCGAAGTAGGCGAGGTGCACGACCTCCCGTTGCGGCTGCGGGAGTTCGGCGAGTGCGGAGTGCAGCAGGAGGGAGCGTTCCCGGTCGACGACCGTCTCGTCGGGGCCGGGCCCGGCGTCGGGGATGGCCTGGAGCGCGGAGTCGTCGGCTCCGGCGGCCTTGCGGTGCCGGGCCTCGCTGCGGACCCAGTCCACGGCCCGCCGGTGGGCGAGCACGGACAGCCAGGTGCGCAGCGAGCCGCGGCGCGCGTCGTAGGTGTACAGCCGGCTCCACAGGTGGGCGAAGACCTCCTGCGCCACGTCCTCGGCGGCGGCCGGAGAGCGGGTCACCCGCACCGCGACGCCCCGCACCAGCCCGCCGTACGCCGCGTACACCTCGGCCAGCGCGGACTCGTCGCCGTACACCAGCCGTCGGTGCACTTCCGCGTCGGCGGTCCGCTGTACGGACGTATCGCCCGTGGACTCCACCGGCACCACCACCCCTGGTGCCTTTCCTAGCGTCCCGGGCGGGCCCGCGCCAGTGGTTCAGGCAGACAGTGCGTCGAGCAGCCGGTCGACATCCGCCTGGGTGTTGTAGAGGTGGAAGGCGGCGCGCAGGTTGCCCGCCCGGTCGGAGACCTGGATTCCGGCCGCGCTCAGCTCGGGCTGGCACCGGCCGAGGCCGGGCACGGAGACGATGGCCGAGCCGGGTGAGGGCACCGGTTCGTGGCCGAGAGCGGACAGTCCCTCGCGGAAGCGGTCGGCGAGGGCCAGGTCGTGGGCCTGGATGGCGGCCACGCCCAGTTCCTCGATCAGTTCCAGGGAGGCGCGCAGCGCGGCATGGCTGAACAGGCTGGGGCTGATGTCGAAGCGGCGGGCGGAGTGGGCGAGGTCCTCGACGGGGCCGTAGCAGCTGTCCCAGGGCAGCTCCCCGGCGACCCAGCCCGCGAGCAGCGGGGTCAGCCCGCCGAAGTCCTGCGGGACGACGCAGAACGCGGCCCCGTGCGGGCCCATGAGCCACTTGAAGCCGACGGCGGCGACGAAGTCGTGCTCACCGGCCTCCAGCGGCAGCCATCCGGCCGACTGGGAGGCGTCGACGTAGGTGCGCGCCCCGTGGTCCAGGGCGGCGGCGCGCACCGCGGACAGGTCGGCGATCCGGCCGTCGGCGGACTGCGCGGCGCTGACCGCGACGAGAGCGGTGTCCGGGCGGACCGACTCGGCGAGGCGCTCCAGCGGGACGGCCCGCACCTTGAGGTCGGCACGCATGTGGAAGGGGTTCACGAGGGACGAGAAGTCGGCCTCGGCGGTGAGGACTTCGGCGCCGGCGGGCAGCGACGCGGCGATCAGCCCGCCGTACTCGGCGACCGAGGCGCCGATCGCGACCCGTCCGGCGGACACGCCCGCCAGCCGGGCGAAGGAGGCGCGGACGGCCTCCACGTCCTCGTACAGCGGGCCGAGCGGCGTGCCCTCGGCCCGCATCCGCACGGCCCGTTGCAGGGCGGTGACGGCGCGGGCCGGCAACAGGCCGTTGCTCGCGGTGTTGAGATAGACGTTCTTCGGGGCGAACTCGGCGCGGACGAGGCTCTCGAAGGTCTCCATGAGCTCCACTGTGAGCCCTGAACACCTATCAGTCCATTGCGATTCTTTGCGTGGTTTCGCCAAGGAACGCTTATGGATGGCCTCCGACCTGCGCCTTCGACCTGTGCCTCCGACCTGCGGCTTCGCTCGGCGACTCAGCGCTGCGGTACCGCGCACCCGTCGGGGCCGCACACGTCCGCGTCACCCTGGTCGACGAGCTGCAGCGGCGGCCGCTCGCCCCACGCCTGCGTCAGCGCCCGCTCGAAGACCTCGGCCGGCTGGGCGCCGGAGACGCCGTACTTGCGGTCGAGGACGAAGAACGGCACACCGGTGGCGCCGAGCTGGGCGGCCTCGCGCTCGTCGGCGCGGACGTCGTCGGCGTAGGCGTCGGGGTCGGCGAGAACCTTGCGGGCGTCGTCGGCGTCGAGCCCGGCGGCGACGGCCAGCTCCACGAGCCGCTCCTCGCCCTCGGCGAAGACGGACCGCTCCTCGGCGAAGTTCGCCCGGTAGAGGATCTGGATCAGCTCGTCCTGCCGGCCCTGCTCCTTGGCGAGGTGCAGCAGCCGGTGCATGTCGAAGGTGTTGCCGTGGTCGCGGCCCTCGGTGCGGTACTCCAGGCCCTCCGCGGCGGCCTGAGTGCCGAGGTTCTCCTCACCGGCCTGTGCCTGCGCCGCGCTCATGCCGTACTTCTTCGTGAGCATGGTGATCACGGGCTGGATGTCGCCCTTGGCGCGCCCCGGGTCCAGTTCGAACGAGCGGTGCACCACCTCGACCTGCTCCCGGTGCGGGAAGGCCTCGAGCGCCTTCTCGAAGCGGGCCTTGCCCACATAGCACCAGGGGCAGGCGATGTCGCTCCAGATCTCGACGCGCATGTCTTCGGCTCTCCAGGTCGTACGGGATGCGGAGACCCCCTCCGCCTAAAACATGAACGTTCAAACAGCGGCGTTCATTCCCACGTTCATTCCCACGTTCATTCCCCGGGCACGGAGAAGCGCAGATTCAGGTGATGGTCCCCCTCGGCGGGCGGGTTGTCCGGGTCCGGGATCCAGCCCTGACGGGCGTAGAAGGCCTGGGCGCGCCGGTTGTCGGCGTGCACGTCGAGCACGGCCGTGAGCTTGCCGTCGGCCCGCCACTCCTCCGCACAGGCCGCGTGCAGGGCCCTTCCGACGCCGCGGCCCCAGTGCTCGGGATCGACATGGAACTGGAACAGCTTGACCGTGTCGGCGGGGGCGCCCTGCGGGGTGCGGAAGGACGCGAGCCCGATGAGGCGGCCGTCCTCGACGACGCCCAGCACATGCCCATCCGGCCGCGCGATGGCGCCCTGCCAGGCGGCGAGCCAGTCGGTGCCGTCCTGCGGCAGCCCTTCGGGGTAGTAGGTCGCCCGGGCACGCGCGTGCAGGGCGGCGACCCTCTCCGCCTCGGCGGGCAGGACGGTACGGATCACCCGGGTTCCGGTCACTCTGTGGCTGATCATGCAACGGAGGACGTGCTCTCGGCCGCCCCGGTTCCGAGCCGGCTGAACTGCACCCGGTAGGCGCTGGGCGTCAGCCCCGTTCGGCGGACCAGATGCCCGCGCAGCGAGTCGGCGGTGCCCAGGCCGCAGGCGCGGGCCACCTGGTCCATGGGCAGGGCGGTGGTCTCCAGCAGCTCCTTGGCGCGCTCGATGCGCTGGTGCAGCAGCCACTGCAGCGGACTCACCCCGCTCTCGGCGTGGAAGCGGCGGGTGAGGGTGCGGACGCTGACGCCGCCGTGCCGGGCCAGGTCGGTGAGGGTGAGCGGCTTGTCGAGGTTGCGCATGGCCCAGCCGCGGGTGTCGGCGCAGGCCTCGCCGCGCTCGGGCGGCAGCGGAGTCTGGGTGAACTGGGTCTGGCCGCCGGGCCGTACGGGCGCGACGAGGGCGCGCCGGGCCACCTCGTTGGCGACGGCGGCGCCGTAGTCGGTGCGGATGATGTGCAGGCACAGGTCGATGCCGGCGGCGTAGCCGGACGAGGTCAGATACGGCCCGTCCTGGACGTACAGCACGTCTCCGCGCAGGTCGACACGCGGGTACCGGCGCTGCAGCTCCTCGGCGTGCGCCCAGTACGTCGTGGCCCTGCGTCCGTGCAGCAGGCCCGCCTCGGCGAGTTGGAAGGCACCGGTGCACAGGGACGCGATCCGCCGGCCGTCGGCGGCCGCCTCACGGACCGCGCTCACGATCCGCGACTCCGGCTCGAAGGGCTCCCCGGTCCCGGCCACGAGCACCGTGTCCGCCTCCCGCACGACGTCGAGTCCGTGCCGTACGTACAGGTCGAGTCCGCCGGTGGTGGGCACCGGTCCCGGCTCGGCCGCGCAGATGACCACCTCGTAGCCGGGCCGCCCGGCCACCTCGACCTTGCCGAACAGCATCTCCGGGATGGCGAGGTTGAACATCGACACGGGCGAGGGCGCGACGACGGCGATGCGGTGCGGGGCGAGCGATGGGGACATGGCCAGAACCTCCGGGTGCATGGCATTCCGGCCACTACTGTACGGCGGCAAAGCCGCGCAGCATGGGGGCATGTCGATGAACGTGACGCGCGACCGCGCTCAACTCCAGGACTCTCAAGGTGAGTTGACCCCGAAGCCCATGGAATCCAGGACACCCTCCGCCGCCCTCACCCTCACCGCCGGACTCCTCGGCTTCGCGCTCGTCTGCCTCGACGCCTCGATCGTGAACGTGGCCCTGCCCGCGATCGGTTCTTCCCTCGGCGGCGGGATGTCCGGCCTCCAGTGGGTCGTCGACGCCTACACGCTGGCCTTCGCCGCACTGATGCTGTCCACCGGGGCGTTCTCGGACCGGGCCGGCGCGAGCCGGGCGTACGCGCTCGGTGCCGCCGTCTTCACGCTCGCCTCGGCGGCCTGCGGTCTGGCGCCGAACCTGCCGGCGCTGATCGGCGCGCGGGTCGTGCAGGGCGTCGCGGCGGCGGTCGTGCTGCCGGCCTCGCTGGCGCTGGTGCGGCAGGCGTACGCCGATCCGGCGCGGCGGGCCCGTGCGGTGGCCCTGTGGGCGGCTGGTGGTTCGGCGGCGGTGGCGCTGGGCCCGGTGGTGGGCGGCCTGCTCACCACGGCGTGGGACTGGCGCGGGATCTTCTTCGTCAATCTTCCGGTGGGCGTCCTGATCCTCGCGCTGCTGGTCCGGGCTCCGCGTTCGCGACGACGTCCGGCGCCGCTGGACCTGCCCGGTCAGGTGACGGCGGTGGTGGCGCTCACGGCGCTGACCTTCGCGGTGATCGAGGGCGGCACGGCGGGCTGGGCGGCACTCGCGGCAGCCCTCGTCGCCATCGCCTTGTTCCTTCGCATCGAGGCACGCCGGCCGCACCCGGTCGTCCCGCTCGGCCTGTTCCGCAACCGGACCGTCGCGGTGACGGTGGCCGCCGGAGCGGCGGTCAGCGTCGCCTTCTACAGCATGGTGTTCGTCTTCTCGCTCTTCTTCCAGCAGGTCCAGGGCCGTTCCGCGCTCCAGGCCGGGCTGATGTTCCTGCCGATGACGGGTCTGATCGCGGTGACGAACGTGGTCGCGGGCAAGCTCGCGGGCCGCCACGGCGCCCGGCTGCCCATGGTGCTGGGGCAGGGCCTGGCCGTCGCAGGACTGCTCGTGACGCTGTACGTCGACGCCGGCACTCCCCCGGTCCTGGTGGCCCTGCTCCTCGTCCCGATGGCGCTGGGCTGCGCGCTGACGGTGCCGCCGCTGACCGCGGCCATGATGGACGCCGTGCCGGCCGAGCGGGCGGGCCTGGCGGCGGGCGTGCTCAACGCGGCCCGGCAGATGGCGGGGGCGTTGGGCATCGCCGTCTTCGGGGCGCTGATCTCCGACGGTTTCGTGGCGGGGATGCGGCTGAGCGTGGTCATCAGCGCGGCCCTGCTCACGGTGACCGGCCTGCTCAGCTTCCGTCTCGCAGGTCCTTCGGCCAGTTCGGCCTGAACTCGAGGTGGTCGTACGTCACCACGCACCCCTCCCCCAGCGGCGACTGCGTCATGAAGCCGACGAGGGCCGCGCCGGTCTCCTTCTCGTCGCCGAGGGTGAACAGCCGGACGAAGGTCCACCGCTCGCCGTCGCGGGAGGCGTGGAAGGCGAAGGCGCGGCCGGTGCGGCTCACCCGCAGCCACACCGAGCTTCCCTCCACCGAGAAGGAGTTGGCGTCGTCCGAGTGGCCCCGGGTGACGACCGTGCAGACGGTGGGCACGTCCGGGGAGTACTCCAGGCACAGCTTGGCCCAGGCCCGCTCGCCGACGTGGACGTACAGGACCCCGGCGTCGAAGGCGCCCGCGAAGCCGACGGTGACGCGGGCGATCAGCTGGAAGTCGCCCTCGGGCGAGCCGAGCAGCCGGGGCGCGTCGGAGGCGGCGTCCAGGGCCTCGCCGGTGGGCGGCACGAAACGGTCCTGCCGGGGGCCGGCCCACCCGGAGAGGATGCCGTCGTCCTCGTAGGACCAGTGGCCGTCCGGGCCGTAGGTGCGCAGCGGGAAGGGCAGTTCGGGGATTTTCAGGTCCATGGCGGGATTCTTCCAGGTCGTCCCCCGCGCCGGGTGCCCTAGGGCCGGGTCAGCGCGACTGGAGCGCGTCCAGGGCCACGGCCTGGGCGATGGCTAGGCGCAGGTCCAGGTCGGGCGAGGCCACGTCGAGCAGATAGCGGTCGCGCAGCCCGATCTTCTTGTCGACCTTCATCACCGGAGCGTCGCCCGAGGCGAAGTCGAAGTGGTAGGGCCACGCGAACGGTATGAAGTCGAGCGGCAGCAGCTCCCAGACCCGGCGCAGCACCGCCACGACCCGGTTGCGCTCCTGTCCGACGGCCGTGACCGAGCCCGGCTGGTCCAGCTCCCATGTCGAGCGGAGCAGGGAGGCGGCGAACTTCTTGCGGAACGTGCCGACGGGGTTGTCCCTCGCGTCCCGCACCTCGTAGACGGCGCCGACGTCGAGGATCTGCCGGGCCTTGGCGGTGAACAGGACCCGGTCCTTGGACTCGTCGGTGTAGAAGGTCATCTGCTCCTTGAGCGTCATCCGCTTCTGCTCGGCGAAGGCGACGACCCTGCCGTCGGAGCCGTCCGGCAGCGTCTCGGCCACGACATACCGGTTGATCATGAAGGTCGTCTTCTGCCGGATGGTGAAACGCTCGTTCGTCCGCCGTGCCGCACTGTCCACTGTTCCGCTCCCGAGCCGGTGATCCCTGCCGCCGGGCTTCCGTCCGGCGGATCCGCCCATCCTCATCGCGCGTCCCGGTCCGGGTCAGTCTTCGTAAGTCGACATCCGCAGCGACCAAAGATGACGGGGACGGTGGCGAGCGGGTGTCGACTTTCGTCGTTCGGGGCCGCACCTAAGGGCGGATGCGGGCGCCCCGGGGCGGCTGTCTATCGTCTGCGCGTGGACCCAGCACAGACACCCCGCACCGACCGGCCGCTGCGCGCCCGGCTCGCCGCAGCCTCCCCGTGGCCCCGTAGGCGGATCATCGGGGAGTGCGCGCTCACCGTCGTGCTCGCCGGGTCGGCGGGCATCTTCGACGGCAATCCCGGATTCGGCGCGTGGTCCGTCGTCGTGACCCTTGCCGTCGCCGTACTGTCACTGGCCCGACGCTCGTTGCCGGTGCCGGTGCTGCTCATCTCCTCGGCCATGGCCGGGGTGGTGGCCGGCTCGGTGCTGCTGCTGATGTACGCGAGCTGGTCGGCGGGCAGCCGGATCATGCGCCCCGGGCGCGCGCTGGCCTCGTACGCCGCCGCGTTCGTGCTCTACCTCGTCGTCGGCGCCCACGCGGCTGCCGAGGAGGAGATCGAGATGTCGCTGCTCCTGACGGCGGGGCTGGCGGCGGGATCGTTCGTGGCCCTGGTGATCGTGCCGGGCCTCGCCTCCCGCTACCGCGCCCAGCGCCATGCCCTGCTCGACGCCCTGCGGCGGCACAACGCCCAACTGGTGCGCGAGCAGGCGATGGTGGCGGGGCAGGCCCGGCTGCTGGAGCGGCAGCGCATCGCCCAGGACATGCACGACAGCCTCGGTCACCAGCTCGCCCTGATCTCCGTGCACGCCGGGGCGCTGGAGGTGGACCCGGACCTGAGCGACCGCCAGCGGGAAGGGGTGGGCATCCTCCGGGAGGCCTCCAGGTCCGCGATGCGGGAGTTGCGCGAGGCGGTGGGCATCCTGCGGGACGGCGTCGCGGCGCCCGCCGGACAGCCGCCGGGCCCGGCCGACGGCGAGCCCCCGACGGCCCGCGGGGCGGCCACCGTCGACGACCTCGTCGAGTCGTCGCGGGCCGCGGGCGCGGCCGTGGAGCTGCACCGCTCCGGCACGGTACGGCCCCTTCCGCCCGCCGCCGACCACGCGGCGTACCGCATCGCCCAGGAGGGCCTGACCAACGCGCACAAGCACGCGCCGGGCGCCCCGATCTCCGTGGCGCTGCGCTACGAACCGGACAGCCTGGTGGTCGAGGTGGCCAACGGCCCCGTGCCGGCCGACGCACCGGCGGCGCCGCCCGCCGTGAGCGGTGGCCAGGGCCTGGCGGGCCTGCGGGAGCGGGCCAGGCTGGTCGGCGGCATGGTGCACACCGGCCCCGCTCCCGACGGCGGTTTCCGTCTCGCCGGTGTGCTGCCCTACGGCGGTGGGGAGTCCCGGCCCGGCCCGGACGGAGCGACCTCCGTCGCGGCCGACGACGACTTTCGGGGGCAGATCGGCGGGGGCATGGCGGGCGACGGTGGAGCGGTCATCGACCGTTCCGATCCGCAAGGGGAGTTCGCCGCCATCATGAGCAGCAAGAAGAAGGTCGCCCTCGGCTGTGTCGTCACCTCCGTCGTCCTCGTCGTGGGCGTTCTCGCCCTCGGGGCCTGGGGGCTGACGGCGCTGTTCGACGAGATGGAGAGCGGCACCATATCGCCGAGCGTGTACAAGTCCGCGAAGGTCGGCGACGCCGAGAAGGACGTGAAGGCCAAGCTGCCGGAGGGCAGTTCCCTGCTCACCGACGGTCAGGAGAAGCAGGGTCCGCCGCTGCCCGAGGGCGCGACGTGCCGTCACTACCTGGACATCGACGACGACCTCGTCTACCGGTTCTGCTTCCGGGACGGAAAGCTGGTCGCGAAGGAGTCCTTCAAGGACAAGCTCTGAACGGCGGCGACGAGGTCGCACAGGTGACCGGATCGGGCATGATGGCGGGGCTTTGCCATCCGTTCATCACACCCATACCGTGCAGGAGGCCGCGTGATCCGGGTCCTCGTCGCCGACGACGAGCCGCTCATCAGGGCCGGCATCAGGATGATCCTCACCTCGGCCGACGACATCGACGTCGTCGCCGAGGCGGCGGACGGGCGGGAAGCGGTGGAGACCGCCCGGGGCACCGCGGTCGACGTGGCCCTGCTGGACATCCAGATGCCGGTGATGGACGGGCTGACCGCGCTGGCCGAGCTGGGCCGGGCCGCGCCGGATGTGCGGGTGCTGATCCTGACCACGTTCGGCGAGCGCGAGAACGTCCTGCGGGCGCTGGGTCACGGCGGCGCGGGCTTCCTGCTGAAGGACTCCGCGCCGCAGGAGCTGATCCATGCGGTGCGCGCGGCGGCGGCCGGCAACGCCTATCTCTCCCCGGCCGCCACCCGGCACGTCGTGGACACCCTGGCCTCCCCCGCCGCCACCGCGCGCGGCGAGGAGGCGCGCCGGCGGCTGGCCGGCCTGACCGCCCGTGAAAGCGAGGTGCTGGCCCTGCTGGGCGAGGGCCTGTCCAACGCGGACGCGGGCGCCCGTCTGCACATGAGCGAGGCCACGGTGAAGACGTACGTCAGCCGCATCCTGACCAAGCTCGACTGCGAGAACCGGGTCCAGGCGGCACTCCTGGCCCGGGACGCGGGCCTGGAGTCACACCGGGGCTGACCGGACTCAGCTTTGCAGCGCGCCGTTGAACCTCCGGGGCAGCCCCAGCGGATTGTCGTCCCGCAGCTCCGCGGGAAGCAGCGCCTCGGGCGCCCCCTGGTAGGCCACCGGCCGCAGCCACCGTTCGATGGCCGTACCGCCCACCGACGTCGAGGTCGAGGTCGTCGCCGGGTACGGACCGCCGTGATGCTGGGCCGGCGCGACGGCGACACCCGTCGGCCACCCGTTGACCAGCACCCGGCCGGCCAACGGCGTCAGCTCCGCCAGGATCTCCGCGCCGCGTCCCTCGCCGGCCGCCTCCTCGGACGACAGGTGAACGGTCGCGGTGAGGTTGCCGGGCAGCCGGGACAGCACGGCTTGCGCCTGTGCGTCGTCGTCGTAGCGGACCACCACCGTCACCGGGCCGAAGCACTCCTCCAGGAGCAGGTCGTAGGCCCCCTCGGCGGTCAGCTTCTCGGCCGCGACCGACAGGAACCCGGCGCTGACCGTGTGCTCACCGCCCGCGCCCGGCGTCACCGGCGACTCCACGTCCGGCAGTTCGGTGCGCTCGGCGACCCCGGCGATGAAGTTGTCACGCATCCGGTGGTCCAGCAGGACGCCGGCCTCGCTGTCGCTGACGGCGTCCGTGAGGGACTTGACCAGTCCGTCGCCCCCCACGCCGGACGGCACCAGGACGAGGCCCGGCTTCACACAGAACTGGCCGACGCCCAGCGTCATGGACCCGGCGAGACCGGTGCCGATCGCCTCGCCGCGCTCGGTCGCGGCGGCCTCCGTGACGACGACCGGGTTCAGCGAGCCCAGCTCGCCGTGGAAGGGGATCGGGACCGGGCGGGCGGCGGCCGCGTCGAACAGGGCACGACCGCCCCGTACCGAACCGGTGAAGCCGGCCGCGGCGACCTGCGGGTGCCTGATCAGCTCGATGCCGGCCTCGAAGCCGTGCACCAGACCCACGACGCCCTCGGGGATGCCGTGCCGGATGGCGGCCGTACGCAGCACCTTGGCGACCAGCTCGGACAGCGCCGGGTGGTCGGGGTGGGCCTTGACCACGACCGGGCAGCCCGCGGCCAGCGCGCTCGCGGTGTCGCCGCCGGCGACGGAGAAGGCGAACGGGAAGTTGGAGGCCGAGTAGACGGCGACGACGCCGAGCGGCACCTTGTAGCGGCGCAGGTCCGGGATCGGCGGGGTGGCGGTGGCGTCGGGGTGGTTGATGACGACGTCCAGGAAGGCGCCCTCGTCGACGATGTCCGCGAAGGCCCTCAGCTGGTAGCAGGTGCGGGCGAGTTCGCCGGTGAGGCGGACCGGGCCGAGCGCCGTCTCGGCGTCGGCGGCCTCGACGAGCAGGTCCCTGGCGGCCTCCAGCTTGTCGGCGGCGGTGCGCAGGAAGGCCGCGCGGACCGTCCGGTCGGCGAGCGAGCCGCGCGCCTCGTGCGCGGCGCGGACGGCGGTGTCCACCTCCTGGGCTGTGGCCTCCACCGCAACCTGTTCACGCTGCTTCCCGGTACGGGGGTCGACACTCCAGACTGGTGCTGCTGCCACCGCGGGTCCCTCCACATGTATTGCCGCAGTACTGGGTCATCCACCAGGAGTGTTCGATATACTGAACACTGTCTCTGATGATGAATACGCTGTCGGAGACTATTTCCCGTCCAACGAAGGGGTCAAGGGCGATGTCGGCTGGCGAGACGGGCGGCGGGGCGCAGGTCAAGTCCGCGGTACGGACGGTTGAACTGCTCGAATACTTCGCCGGGCGCCCCGGCATGCACTCCCTCGCGTCGGTCCAGGAGGCCGTCGGATACCCCAAGTCCAGCCTCTACATGCTGCTGCGCACGCTCGTCGAGCTGGGCTGGGTGGAGACGGACGCGACGGGCACGCGGTACGGCATCGGCGTGCGGGCCCTGCTGGTCGGCACGTCGTACATCGACGGCGACGAGGTGGTCGCGGCGGCGCGTCCGACGCTGGACCGGCTGTCGGACGACACGACGGAGACGATCCACCTGGCCCGGCTCGACGGCACGAACGTCGTCTACCTGGCCACCCGCCAGTCCCAGCACTACCTGCGCCCCTTCACCCGGGTCGGCCGCCGCCTCCCGGCCCACTCCACCTCCCTCGGCAAGGCGCTGCTGAGCACGTACACGGACGAACAGGTCCGCAAGATGCTCCCGGAGACGCTCCCGGCGCTCACCGAGAACACCATCACCGACCGCGAGAAGCTCATCGAGGAGCTCCACCAGGTCCGCGAACAGGGCTTCGCCGTCGACCGCGAGGAGAACACCCTCGGCCTGCGCTGCTTCGGCGTCGCGATCCCGTACCGCACGCCCGCCCGCGACGCCATCAGCTGCTCGGTCCCGGTGGCCCGGCTGACGCCCGCGCACGAACAGATGGTGAAGGACGCGCTGTTCGACGCGCGGGACCGGCTGACGCTGGCCACTCGTAGGCTCTGACTCCATGGATGTGGAACTGCGCGCGGTGCACGACAGCGATCTACCCGTCTTCTACCGGCAGATGAACGACCCGGAGGCCCTGCGCATGGCGGCCTTCACCCCCAAGGACCCGGCCGACCGGGACGCCTTCGACGAGCACTGGAAGCGGATCAGGTCCTCGCCGGACGTCCTGCGCACGATCCTGGCCGACGGTGACGTGGTGGGGAGCGCGGCCGTGTACGGGGAGCCAAGCGAGCGGGAGGTCACCTACTGGGTCGACCGCGCCTACTGGGGCCGCGGTATCGCCACGGCGGCCCTGCGCGCACTGCTCGCCGAGGTGCCCGAACGCCCGCTGTACGCACGGGCGGCGGCGGACAACGAGGGCTCGCTGCGGGTGTTGCGCAAGTGCGGGTTCCGGGTGACCGCGCAGGCGCGGGGCTTCGCGAACGCGCGGGGCGAGGAGATCGACGAGCTGGTCCTGGCGTTGCAGGACTGAGGCCCTCTCCCCCGCACGGCGGAGGCGGATCACCGTCGCGCAGGAGGTGCCCCCCGTCGTCCCGCGGGAGCGTGGAGGCATGACGCAGACACTCGCTCATCCGCAGGTGGCCCCCGCCGTCGGCGCCGACCGGCCCCGTCGGCTGCTGCGCGCCGTCGCGATCGCCTCCTGTGTGCCGTACCTCGCGCTCAAGGCCGCCTGGATCGCCGGGAGTCACCTCGGGATACCGCAGGGCAGCACGCTGCTGGAGCACCGCGGGAGCATGGCCGTCGCCAACGGCGTCACCGTCCTCCTGGACGGCGCGGTGATCGTGCTCGCGCTGGTGCTGACCCGGCCGTGGGGGCTGCGGGCGCCCGCGTGGCTGCTCGGGCTCCCCGCATGGGTGGCCACCGGGCTGCTCGCGCCGATCATGGCCGG
Organism: Streptomyces sp. NPDC056479; assembly: GCF_042795335.1. NCBI lineage: Bacteria > Bacillati > Actinomycetota > Actinomycetes > Kitasatosporales > Streptomycetaceae > Streptomyces > Streptomyces sp. NPDC056479. The sequence continues at coordinate 111,375 of NZ_JBHTRZ010000008.1, forward strand.
GTTTCCGCTCCAGCTCCTCGTCGACCTGCTGGGCGGATCCCCGGCGGCCTCCGTCGGCGGTGATGCCGAACCCTTCCTCGACGCCTGGGTCTTCGGGGTCGTGTACACCGGGTTCATCTTGCAGGGACTCACCCTGGGCGCCTTGTTCGTGCTGTACGCACGCGACCGCTGGGGCGGGTTGTGGGAAGGGCGGGTCTGGGAGCTTCCGGTCGGCCTCATCGGGCCGGCCCAGCGTGCCGTCGCCGCCGCTGCGGCCGTGTGCGCGCTGCTGCCGCTGCTGACCCACCTCCTGTGGGCGTGCGGCGGCACCGCCGGGCTCGACGAGCGTCATGTCACCGGCCGCAGCAGTGGCTTCTACGTCATGGAGGCCCTGTCCGCCGTGTTCCTCGCCCTGGCCGTCACCGGCGGCCTCCTCCTCGCGTTCCGGCGCGGCCGGGCGCTGCCGGTCATGGTGCCGCTCGCCCTCGTCTGGGTCGGCTCCGCCGCCACGGTCTGCTGGGCGGGCTGGCTGTCGCTGGCCCCGCTCACCGACGTCGCCGACGACCCGGCACCGCTCATGAACCTCACCTACGCTGGTCAGATGATCGTCGGCATCCTCGTCGCCTGTCTCGGCGTCCACTTCCTCGCGGAGCGCTCCGCGAGCCGGAAGTCTCGTACGGCGTGACCGAGTTCGTCCGTTCCCTGTTCGGGCGGCGGGCGCGCCGGCGCTGGATCCATCTGATCCTCGGCGGCGCGCTCGCCATGCCGTACGTCTTCGTCGGCCAGCTCGTCGTCGGCCCCGCCACCGACTCCCGGTACGTCTTCAACGACCTGCCCCTCCAACTCCTCTCCTTCGCCGTGGGGTTGCCCCTGGCCACCCTCACCGCCGCGCTGTTCCCGCTGACCCGGTCCCTGGAGGCGGGTGCGGTGCGGTCGCTGTGCGGGGTGGACGCGGGTCTGCTCGCCCGGGGTCCGGCCCGGTCGCGGGCCGCGAAGGGGCGGGCGGCGGCCTGGTTCACGCTGCATCTCGGGTTCGGCGGGGTCATCGCGGGGATGTCGCTGGCGGTGCCGCCGTTCGCCGCTTTCCTCACCGCGCTGCCGCTGCTCGTCCTGTTCGGCGGCAAGCAGTCCGTCGAACTGCCCGAACCCCTGGAGCAGACCTGGGTGTTGGCGCTCGCGCCGGTCGCGGGCGTGGCGACCCTGCTCGCGCTCGCCGGCTGCGCGGCCGTCTCCGGTTCGCTCCTCGCCCGCTGGGCGCCCGCGCTGCTCGGGCCGACGCCGGAGGACCGGCTCGCGGCGGCCGAGGCGCGGGCCGCCGACCTCGCCGTGCGCAACCGGCTCGCGCGCGAGCTGCACGACTCCGTGGGCCACGCGCTGAGCGCCGTCACCCTCCAGGCGAGCGCGGCCCGCCGAGTCCTCGACAGCGACCCGGAGTTCGTCCGCGAGGCGCTCGCCGCGATCGAGGACACGACCCGGCGCACGGTCGGCGAACTCGACGCCGTGCTCGGCGTGCTGAGGGACGGCGACGCACCCGGTACGGCCCCGGCGCCCACCCTCGCCGCGGACCTTCCCGGCCTGCTGCGCCGCACGCGCGCGTGCGGTCTGCGGGTGACCGATACGGTCGGCGTCGACCCCGACGCGCTGCCGCCGGTCCTCTCCCGCGAGGCCTACCGCATCGTGCAGGAGGGGCTGAGCAACGCGCTCAAGCACGCCGGTGACCGGACGGCGGTGACCCTGCGGATCGAGACCGCCGACGGGCACCTGGTGATCACCGTCGACAACCCCGTGGCGCTCACCCCCTCCTGCCGTCCCGGCGGCGGCCACGGCCTGCGCGGTGTCGCCGACCGGGCGCGGCTGCTGGGCGGCACCGCGGAGGCCGGCCCCGCGCACGGGACGTGGCGCCTGCACGTACGACTGCCCATGAAGGGACCCGCATGACGACCCCGCCCCTCCGGATCGTCCTCGCCGACGACGAACGCATGGTGCGCACCGCCCTGCGCGCCATTCTCTCCGCCGAGCCGGACCTGGAGGTGGTCGGCGAGGCGGCGACCGGGGCCGAGGCGGTGGCCGTGGTGCGGGAGCTGCGGCCCGACGTGGTCCTGATGGACGTACGGATGCCGGAGATCGACGGCATCCGGGCCACCGAGCAGATCCTGGCCACGCTCGACGCACCGCCCCGGATCGTCGTCGTCACGACCTTCGAGAACGACTCCTACGTGTACGACGCCCTGCGCGCCGGAGCCGCCGGGTTCCTGCTGAAGCGGGCGGAGGCCGACGCGCTCGTCCAGGCCGTACGGCTGGTCTCGCACACCGACACCCTGCTCTTCCCCTCGGCCGTACGCGCCCTCGCGGCCGAGCATGCGCGGGCGTACCCCACGCCGCCGCCCTGGGTGGCGCGGCTCACAGCCCGGGAGCGCGATGTGCTGCTGCTGATGGCGCGGGGCCTGACCAACGCGGAGATCGCACGGCGGATGGACGTCGGTCCGGCGACCGTGAAGTCGCACGTGGCGGCGGTCCTGGCGAAGACGGGCACCCGGGACCGCACCCAGGCGGTCATCGCCGCTTACGAGGCGGGCTTCATGAACGCGCGATGAGAAAACGGGGCGCAAGGGAACGATTGCGGCCATCCCGATCGTCCTCTCGGGTGGGATGAACAAGACGATCAGGCGGGCGTCCGTCTTCACGCTGCTTCTGGTGTTCGCTCTGCTGGTCAGGGCGACCTGGGTGCAGTTCTACGAAGGCCAGGCCCTCGCGGACGACAAGGACAACCGGCGGAACACGATCGCGCTGTACAGCGAGCCGCTCGGCAACATCGTCGTGGGCGGCGACGCGGTGACCGGCTCGGCGCCCACGAAGAGCGGTGACCTCGCGTACAAGCGGACGTACACGGACGGCTCGCTGTACTCGGCCGTGACCGGCTACAGCTCACAGGCGTTCGGAGCCACCCAGCTGGAGGGCATCTACCGGGACCTGCTGGACGGCACCGACAACCGTCTGAAGAGCCCGCTGGACACGATCACCAACAAGCGGTCCGACCCCGGCAATGTGATCACGACGATCGATCCGGACGTGCAGAAGGCGGCGTACGACGCGCTCGGCGACAAGAAGGGCGCCGCCGTAGCGATCGACCCCACGACGGGGAAGATCCTGGCGGTCGTCTCGACTCCGTCGTACGACCCCTCGCGGATCGCCACGGGCGACTCGGACGCCTGGAAGCAGCTGACCAAGGACGCCGAGAAGCCGATGACGAACCGCGCGCTGCGTCAGCCGCTGCCGCCGGGTTCCACGTTCAAGCTGGTCGTGGCGGCCGCCGCGCTGGAGGACGGGCTGTACTCGTCGGTGGACGACAAGACGGACAGCCCGGACCCGTACCCGCTGCCGGACTCGAGCGACGAGCTGGGCAACGAGAACCCGTCCGCCCCCTGCGAGGACGCCTCGATCAGGGTCGCGCTGCAGTACTCCTGCAACAACGTCTTCGGGAAGATGGCCGTCGACCTCGGCCAGGACAAGGTCCGGGAGATGGCCGAGAAGTTCGGCTTCAACGACGACGCGCAGGACGTGCCGGTGCGGGCGTACGAGAGTGTCTACCCCTCCGACATGGACCGGCCGCAGACCGCCCTGTCCGGCATCGGCCAGTTCGACGTCACCGCGACCCCGCTGCAGATGGCCATGGTGTCCGCTGCCATAGCCAACGGCGGCAAGCTGGTCTCGCCCCACATGGTGTCGCAGATCACCGACGGCGGCGGGGATGTGTTGGGGAACTACGACGACCAGGCCGACACGCAGGAGACCGTCAGTTCCGACACGGCAGAGCAGCTCCAGTCGGCGATGCAGACGGTCGTCGAGGAGGGCACGGGCACGAACGCGCAGATCTCGGGGGCGACGGTGGGCGGCAAGACGGGCACGGCCCAGCACGGCGAGAACAACAGCAAGACGCCGTACGCCTGGTTCACGTCCTACGGGAAGACCGACGGCAAGGAGGTCGCCGTGGCGGTCGTCGTGGAGCAGTCGAACGCGGCGCGGTCGGAGGTCAGCGGCAACGGACTGGCCGCGCCGGTCGCCAAGGCCGTGATGGAAGCCGCGCTCAAGAAGTGAGCGCGGCTCCCCGCCGCGCTGCTACTTCACGCCCAGCACCTGCTCGATCGGATTGATCGCGAAGTACACCAGGAACAGCGCCGCGGTCCCCCACATCAGCCAGTGGACCTCCTTCGCCTTCCCGAGCACCGTCTTGATCAGCACGAAGGCGACGAAGCCGGCGCCGATGCCATTGGTTATCGAGTACGTGAACGGCATGACGGCGATGGTCAGGAACGCCGGAATGGCGATCTCGTACGTGTCCCAGTCGATGTGCTTGACCTGGGTCATCATCAGGAAGCCCACGGCGACCAGGGCGGGGGCGGCCGCCTGGAGCGGGACGATGGTGAGCAGCGGGGTCAGGAAGAGGGCCAGGGCGAAGAGGCCGCCGGTGATGAGGTTGGAGAAGCCGGTGCGCGCGCCCTCGCCGACGCCCGCCGCCGATTCGATGTAGGAGGTCGCGGAGGACGACGAGGCCGCACCGCCCGCGGCGGCCGCCGCACCGTCGATCAGCAGCACCCGGCCGAGGTTCGGCACCCTGCCCTGCTCGTCGAGGAGACCGGCCTCGGCGCTTATGCCGACGACCGTGCCCATGGTGTCGAAGAAGTCGGACAGGACCAGCGTGAAGATCAGCAGGACGACGGTGATGGCCGTGGTCTCGCCGAACGCGCCGAACAGACTGAAGTCGCCGAGGAGTCCGAAGTCGGGGGTGTCGACCAGCTTGTCGGGCCACGCGGGTGTGGTCAGGCCCCAGACCTTGATGTCGGCGATCGAGTTGATGACCATCGCCACCACCGTCATGGTCACGATGCTGATGAGGATGGCGCCCTTCATCCTGCGGGCGAGCAGGGCGATCGTCAGCAGAACTCCGAGGCAGAACACCAGGATCGGCCACCCGGCGAGCTGACCGGCGCCGCCCAGCTGAACCGGCACGGTGGTGTTCGCGGCGTCCGGGATGCGGCTGACGAACCCGGCGTCCACAAAGCCGATGAAGGCGATGAACAGGCCGATGCCGACGCTGATCGCCTGCTTGAGCGGCTGCGGGATGGCGTGCATGACGGCCTCGCGCAGCCCGGTGACCACCAGCACGCAGATCAGCGAGCCTTCGAGGACGACCAGGCCCATCGCGTCGTCCCATGCCATGAGCGGGGCGATCTGGAAGGCGACGACGGCGTTCAGGCCGAGACCGGCGGCGAGCGCGAGCGGGAGGTTGCCGCCGACGCCCATGATGATCGTCATGACGGCGGCCACCAGGGCGGTGGCGGTGGTGAGTTGGACGGCGTCCAGCTGGTGGCCGAACTTGTCCTTCGCGCTGCCGAGGATGATGGGGTTCAGGACAAGGATGTACGCCATCGTGAAGAACGTGGCGAAGCCGCCCCGTATCTCACGGGCGAAGGTGGATCCCCGATCCGAGATCTTGAAGTACCGGTCGACGCTGTTCACGCCCGGCGGCGGGGCACTTGACCGGTCGGCCACCTTCTGGGATTCGGACATGGCGGTAGCTCCTTGTTGCCTGATGGATCGATGTGCGGATGCTGGCTGGATTGTTCCCACGTTGAACGCGTTTCAGGTTTTCTCCGTGTTACGGAATCGACGCTGCTCACGTGCGAGGTATCACACCATGTTCGAGACCTCGTACGAATCAGGCATTCGATCACTGCTACGCTTCCGGACCGCGCCGGGTGATCGCGAAATGATCGCCGGACCACCACATGTCATTCACAGCCACAGCGCAGGCAGGAGGGGTCGCCCGTGGGCACGGTCGTCGACGACGCCGCCTCCGTGGAGTTCCATGCCTTCTTCGAGCGCCACTACGCCGAACTCTCCCGGCTGGCCCATCTGTTGACCGGTGAGGCGGACGCCGCCGACGATCTGGCCGCCGACGCGCTGCTGGCACTGTGGCATCGCTGGGACCGGGTGCGCGCGGCCGACCATCCGGTGGCGTACGCGCGCGGGGTCGTCGCCAACCTGGCCCGCACCAGGATCCGCAGCGCGGTACGGGAGCGGAGGCGGGTCGCCCTGTTCTGGTCGCAGCGCGAGGAGAAGACGGAGAACCCGGACGTCGCGGGAGTGGTCGACGTCCAGGAGGCGTTGCGTAGACTTCCGTTCCGCAAACGCGCCTGTGTGGTGCTGCGGCACGCGTTCGACCTGTCCGAGAAGGACACGGCGCTCGCCCTGGGCATATCGGTCGGTACGGTGAAGAGCCAGACCTCCAAGGGGATGGCCGAGCTGCAACGGTCGCTCGGTACGCAGGGCGCTCCGCTCAAGGTGCATGCGGCGGCGATGGTCGCCCGCACCGGGGGCGCCGGAGGAGGGAACCGATGACGCGGCGGGACGTGCACGACGAACTGCGCGCCCGGCTGCACCATGCGGCCGAGGCGCACGAGCCCGACCGCGAGCGGATCCTGGCCCGCGTCGAGCGCGGCATGGCGGAGCAGACCCGCCCCGACCACCGGGCCACCCGTCCGCCGGTGTACGGCTGGTTCCGGGTGGTGACCGCCACGGCCGCGGTCGCCGGTGTTCTCGCGGTCGGTGGCTACGCGGTGGCGTCCGCCGTGAAGGACGACCGCCCGCAGCAGTCGGTGGCCACGTCGCCGACGCCCACCCCGTCCCCGGACTCGACGAGCCGCGCCCCGGTCCCGCCCGCCCCGTCGGCGGACCCGACGCCGAAGCGGACGCCGGAGTCCCGCGGGACGAGCGAGCCGCCGCCTTCGACGCCGAGCGCCACTCCCGCGCCGCCCGCGGCCAGCGGCGAGGAGGACGGCCCGCTGTGGTCGGACGGCTCGGTGGACCCGCACAGCAACGACTTCTGGGCGCAGAGCAATCTGACCCTGAGGACGAGCGGGCGACTCACCGCGCTCACCGTGCGGTTGAAGATCGCGCAGACCGGCGGGGTCACCTCGACCGGCGCCTGGCGCTCGCTGCCGGAGGACGACTTCACGCTGACGGTCGAGGAGCAGGACGGCTTCCTCGTCTACACCTGGGTGCTGAAGGAGGGCCGTCCGGTCCGTGCGGGCGAGTGGGTGTTCGCGGGGCAGTACGACCATGAGCGCGGCGGCCGGGACGCACAGGGCGACAGCTATGCGATGACGGCGACGGCGGACGGCGAACAGCTGTCCGTGGCGGGCGACTTCGCACCGCACGACGACAACGGCGCGGCGGCCGACGGGGATTCGTAGAAACGAATCCGACGGGACCGGCAACCCATTCCTCCCGCGTGGCGACCAGGAGACGCAAGGATCCCCTCCACGCAAGGAAACCGGTTCATGACAGCACAGGCTGAACAGCGCGTCCGGCACCGCCGCAGGCCCACCGGGCGGCGGGCCGTGATCGCCGGCGTCTCCGCCCTGGGCATCACCGGCGCGGCCATCGTCACCACCACGTCGCTCCTGACCACCGCCGGCGCGGCGGCATCCTGGCCGACGGAGAACGGCAGCAAGCCGGTGTCGAAGACGATCCCGGTGTCGGGCACCTACGACGGCGGGCTGACGAGGTTCTACGGCACCGGCGACCTGGGCGGCAGCGGCCAGGAGGAGGGCCAGGACCCGATCTTCGAGCTGGCCGACGGCGCGGTCCTCAAGAACGTCATCATCGGCACCCCGGCCGCGGACGGCGTCCACTGCAAGGGCTCCTGCACGCTGCAGAACGTGTGGTGGCTGGACGTCGGCGAGGACGCGGCCACCTTCAAGGGCAAGTCGTCGTCGGCCGTGTACACGGTGTACGGCGGCGGCGCGAAGAACGCCGACGACAAGGTCCTGCAGTTCAACGGCGCGGGCAAACTGGTCGTGACCAAGTTCCAGGTGCAGAACTTCGGCAAGCTGGTGCGCAGTTGCGGCAACTGTTCCACCCAGTACAAGCGCACGATCATCATCAACGATGTGGACGTCACCGCGCCCGGCAAGTCGATCGTCGGCGTCAACTCCAACTACGGTGACACGGCCGCGCTGCGCAAGATCCGCATCCACGGCGACAGCGGCAAGAAGATCAAGACCTGCACCCGCTTCGAGGGCAACAGCAGCGGCAAGGAACCGAAGGAACTCGGTACCGGTGCGGACGGAACCTCCTGCAGGTTCTCCTCATCTGACATCACGTACCAGTGAACACACTGGTAGCGGGCCTGCCGGCCTGAGCCCCCCTTCGGCCGGCAGAACGGGACGCCCCGCCGGTGACGGCCGACGGGGCGTTCGCCCTAGTTCATCGTCGAGCCGATGCTCGTGGAGTCCGTCGTCAGGAAGGTCGTCGTGGGCAGCGCTCCGTCCGCCTTCCGGGGGCCGTACGCCGACGTCGCGTCGGTCGACCTGAAGGGCGGGGTGACCACCCCGTTGTCCCAGTTGTTCGCCGCCGAGACGCTCGAAGCGCCCAGCCTCGCCGGCCCCTTCCCGTTGCTCACGGCGAGATTGCGGGCCGGCCGCGCCGTTCCGGTGGCGAAGTAGAACCCGGTCTCGGCGTTGGTGTACGCGGTGTTGCGGTCGAGGGTGATCGCCCCGGTGTTGGAGTTCTCCGTAAAGCCGTGCAACGTGTTGTCCCAGGCCGCGTTGTTGTTGACCACATGGGCCACCGAGGCACCCCCGCCGCCCAGCTTGAACCCGTTCCCGTTGCCCTCGAAGGACGGGTCGCTCCAGCGGTTCTTGCCGTTGCCGAAGGCCCAGGTGTGCTCGATGGTGACCGGAGAGGAGAACTGCCAGAGGTCGAGGCCGTCGTCCGAGTTGTTGTAGAGGCGTGCCCCGGTGATCCGGTTCCCCGTCCCGGAGCCGAACTTCACGGCGATCCCGTCGGCGTTCTGCCCGTGTCCGGCGGGATCGTAGTTGCCGTAACTGTCCAGGTTCTGCACGAGGTTGTCCGTCGTACCGTCGCCGCGGAGCGTGAAGCCGGAGTCGCCGTTGTTCGCGGTGACGAGGTTCTCGAAGACGCCGCCCATGGACGACGTGGCGACGAAGCCCTGAGCGGGGGAGTTGACGAAGGCGATGTTCCGGACGGTCCAGTAGTCGCCGTAGATCCCGGCCAGCCAGGAGCCGTCGGGCAGCTTGGACCCGTCGATCCGCACCTTCTCACCGCCGTAGGCCTGGAGCGTGATCCGGGCCGAACCGGTGCCGTTCGCCGTGGACTTGAGGGTGGCCGACGGGGTGTACGTGCCGCCGCGGACCTGGATGGTCGTACCGGCGGTGGCGCCTGCCACGGCCGACTCCAGTTGCCCGGCGCTGGACACGGTGACCGTCGTCGACGCGGCTTGGGCGCCGTCTTCGGACAGGCCGAGGTGGACGCCGCCCGCTCCCGCGGCCACGGCGATCGCGGCGGCGAGGGAGAGGGTGCGGGTCCGGCGATGGCGTCCGGTGCTGTGACGCACGGGGCGTTCCTTTCCTTGGGGACGGGTCGCACTGCTGTCGTCGCCAGGGCCGGACGAGGTTGCCGTGCCTCAACGAAAGCGAGCGAAACTTTCGCTGTCCCTCATCCCCCACTCACCGATTGACGTGCTGTTTCCCGCTGGTGACACTCCGAAGGCGCGCACCGCCCCGCCAGAAACTCAGGTTCCGCCCACCCAGGAGCACGACCCGTGAAGCAGCCCCAGTACGCCGGCTATCTCTTCGCCTACTTCACCGGCGAGGGCACCGCCGACGGAGAGCAGATCCGCTACGCCCTCAGCCGGGGCAACGACCCGCTGCACTGGCGGGAGCTGAACCAGGGCAGGCCCGTGCTCACCTCCACCATCGGCGAGAAGGGGCTGCGCGACCCGTTCGTGATCCGCTCCCCCAGGGGCGACCGGTTCCATCTGATCGCCACCGATCTGCGCATGTACCGCGAAAGCAGCGGCAGTTGGGACGAGGTGCAGCGGCACGGCAGCAAGTCGATCATGATCTGGGAGTCCACCGACCTGGTCCACTGGACGGACCGTCGGCTGGTGAAGGTCGCTCCCGACAACGCCGGCAACACCTGGGCGCCGGAGGCCCACTGGGACGACTCGCTCGATGCGTACGTCGTCTTCTGGGCGTCGAAGCTGTACGCCGCCGACGATCCCGACCACACCGGATCGACGTACAACAAGATGCTGTACGCGACCACGAAGGACTTCCGCACCTTCAGCGAGCCGAAGGTCTGGGACGACCCCGGCCACTCGGTCATCGACTCGACGGTCGTGAAGCACCAGGACACCTACTACCGCTACACCAAGGACGAGCGGGACCCGAGCTCCGCCGGCCCCTGCTCGAAGTTCATCACCGCGGAGAAGTCGACGAGCCTGACCGACACGTCGTACGACTTCGTCGCGGACTGCGTCGGCAGCGGCGCGATGGAACGCGGGGAGGGGCCGACCGTCTTCAGGTCCAACACCGAGACGAAGTGGTACCTGTTCATCGACGAGTACGGCGGCGGGGGTTACGTCCCCTTCGAGACGACCGATCTCGACTCCGGCAGGTGGACCCCGTCGACCGACCACCAACTGCCCGCCAGTCCCCGGCACGGCACGGTCCTTCCTGTGACGCGCCAGGAGTACGACCGGCTGCTGGCCGCGTATCCCGAGAGCCCGGCCTCGATCGTGGACGCGACGGCCGAGGACCAGAAGGGGTACGCCGTCGTCACCGACTCCGCCGCCAAGGTCGTACTGCCGATGCGGCCGGACGCCGATCTCGCGCGCCTGGCCCCGAGGCTGTGGGCCGGTGAGGGCGCGACCGTCAGCCCGCGCTCCGGCACCCGGCGCGACTTCCGCAAGCCGCGGACGTACACGGTGACGGCGGCGGACGGCAGCGAGCGCGCCTGGACCGTCGAGGCCGTCCGCACCCGCAGCCCGATCCTTCCCGGCCTCAACGCCGACCCGGATGTGCACCACCTGGGCGGCGATTACTGGATCTACCCGACGACGGACGGCTTCCAGGGCTGGAGCGGGACCCGGTTCAGGGCGTACTCGTCCAAGGACCTGGTCCACTGGCAGGACCACGGGGTCGTCCTGGACCTCGGTGGGGACGTGAGCTGGGCCGACCAGTACGCGTGGGCGCCGGCGGCAGCCGAGCGCGACGGCAGGTACTACCTCTACTTCTGTGCCGAGCAGCAGATCGGCGTGGCGGTGGCCGACTCCCCCGCCGGCCCGTTCAAGGACGCCCTGGGCAAGCCGCTGGTGGCGAAGGGCGGGGCCTTCAGCGGCCAGATGATCGACCCAGCGGTCTTCACGGACGACGACGGCCAGGCGTATCTGTACTGGGGCAACGGGCACGGTTATGCCGTCCCGCTGAACGACGACATGGTGTCGTTCGACGCGTCGAAGGTACGGGACATCACCCCGGACAACTTCCGTGAGGGCTCCTTCGTGATCAAGCGGAAGGGCACGTACTACTTCATGTGGTCCGAGGACGACACCCGCAGCGAGAACTACCACGTCGCCTACGCCACGGGACCGTCCCCGCTCGGCCCGTGGACCGAGCGGGGCACGATCCTGCACAAGCGCCCCGAGTACGGGATCCTCGGCACGGGCCACCACTCGGTGGTGAACACCCCCGGCACCGACGACTGGTACGTCGTCTACCACCGGTTCGCCCTCAACGGCCCCGGGCGGCCGGGCGGTGACGGCATGCACCGGGAGACGACGATCGACCGCCTGGAGTTCGCTGCCGACGGCACGATCGAGCCGGTGGTGCCGACGCTGGAGGGCATCGAGCCCGTGCGGCGCTAGATCTGGATCAGTCCATCGTCGCCCCGATGGTGGTGCTGCCCGTGGTCAGGAACGTGGTCACGGGCAGCGAGCCGCCCGACTGGCGGGCGTTGTAGGTGGTCGAGGCGTCGGTGGACCGGAAGGCGGGCGTCGAGATCCCGGAGTCCCAGTTGTTGCCGGCCGAGACGGCCGAGGAGCCCTTGCTGACCTGGCCGGAGCCATTGCTCACGGCCAGGTTCTTGCCGAGCCGGGCCGAACTCGTGGCGAAGTAGTAGCCCCACTTGCCATTCGCGTACGCCGTCGTGCGGTTGATGACGATGGCGCCGGTGTTGGAGTTCTCGGTGAAACCGTTGCCGGCGTTGTCCCAGGCGGCCGAGTTGTTGACGACATGCGCGACGACCTCGCCGTCACCGCCCAGCTTGTAGCCGTTGCCGTCGCCCGCGAACGCGGAGTCGGACCAGCGGTTCCTGCCGTTGCCGAAGGCCCAGGTGTGTTCGACGGTGACGGGCGAGGAGAAGGACCAGAAGTCCAGACCGTCGTCGGAGTTGTTGTACAGGCGGGCCCCGGTGATCACATTTCCGGTGCCGGAGCCGAACTTCACGGCGATGCCGTCGGCGTTCTCGCCGTGGTTGGCCGGGTCGTAGTGGCCGTAGGAGTCGATGTTGCGGACCGTGTTGTTGACGGTGCCGTCGCCGGTGAGCGTGAACCCGGAGTCTCCGCCGTTGATGGTCTTGATGTTGTTCCAGTTGGTGCCGGTGCAGGACTGGCAGACGACCGCGCTGTCCGGGGAATTCTGGAAGGTGAGGCCCGAGACGTTCCAGTAGTCGGCGGTCAGCTTGAAGATCCAGTCGCCGTCGGGGAGGTTCGAGCCGTCGATCTTCACGGTCTCCGAGCCGTACGCGGTGAGCGTGACCGGCGAGGACGAGGTGCCGTTGGCCGTGGACTGCAGGGTGGCGGTCGGGTAGTAGGTGCCGCCGCGGACCTGGATGACGGTGCCGGCGGTGGCGTTCTTGAGGGCGTTGGACAGGTCGGTCGAGTTGCTGACGACCACGGTCGCGGCCTGGGCCTGGGTGGGGAGCACGGCCAGGCCGGTGCCCAGGGTCAGGGCCGCCAGGGCGGCGAGGGCAGTACGACGAGACATGGAATGCGGGTCCTTTCGTCGTGGGGTGCGGGAATTCGCAAGGGGTTGGTCAGGGGCGTTCATACGGCCGCCAGTCGCCCAGGTAGGCCCGCGTGGTGTGCGCGCCGGCCTCCGCCGACGTCAGTTGCGGCCGGTTCTCCGGGACCGAAATGACGGCTCCTGGACCGGAGTTGGCGTATTCCCCAAAGCGCATGGTCTGCCAGGGATAGGCGTCGCGCATGTTGGTGTACGGCGCGATCGGGTCGATCCCCGGGCCGATCCACGAGTCCCGCACGACGAGCGAGGGCCAGGCCGTCGTCTCGTACGACGGCACCCAGGGCCGGGCCAGCTTGTACGCCCCGTCCTCGGCACCGGAGGTGATGCGGGAGCGGACGGCCAGGATGCCGTGGGGGTTGGCGCGGGCCGTGGACGGGGCGAAGACCATGCCTTTGGGGACGAAGTCCACGTCCCGCCGGAGCGTGCGGAAGTGGCAGTCCTCGAAGACGGCCGTGGCCCGTCCGAAGACGAAGTCGACGTCGCCCTCGATGTGACAGCGGTGGAAGTACTGGCGGTCGAAGGCGTCAAGCGCGCTCGTGTCGACGAAGAGGGTGTCCTGGTGGGCGAGGAGGCGGACGTTCTCGAAGGACGACCGGTCGCCGGTGAGGTACGCGGCCACCGCCTGCGTCCCGGTGATGTCGGGGTGGTCGGCGCGCAACCAGTCGTTGGCGAGGGTGAGATCGCGGACGGTCAGTCCGGGCGCGGCCGAGGTGAAGGTGGCGGAGCCTGCGGTGCCGTGGGTGCCCGAGCCGTCGGGCTTCTGGGTGCCGTTTGCGTTGTCGTAGACGATGACGGCGTCCCACGGGTTCCCGGTCGCGCCGCGCAGGGTCAACTCCGCCTTGTCCTGCGGGACTTTCACCACCTCGCGATACGTCCCCGGGTGCACGACGATCGTCCGGCCGGGGCCGTCCACCGCGTCCACGGCCGCCTGCACGGAGTCGCCGGGCCGGACGTGCAGCATCCGGCGAGCGCGGGCGGCGAGGACAGGGGTGGTGCCTGCGACGGTCGGTCCGCCGGCGATCCCGGCGGCGAGGAGAGTGCGTCTGCGCATGTCAGCGGCACTCCTTCCACGGCGTCCAGTCCCCCAGGTACGCCTCGCGGGTCGCCGACCCGGCCTGCTCGGCGGTGAGTTGGGGCCGGTTGGCGGGGACGATGACGACCGCGCCTGGGCCGGTGTTGCGGTACTCGGCGAAGCGCTGGTCCTGCCACGGAAAGTTGTCCGACATGTTGGTGTAGGGCGCGAGGGCGTCTATGCCGGGGCCGAGGTGGGAGTCGCGGACGGTGAGCGACGGGCGGGCGGTCGGGTCGGAGCTGGGTACCCAGGGGCGGGCCAGCTTGTAGTGGGCGTCCGGCGCCTCGCTGCTGACACGGCTCCGGGTCACCAGGTGGCCGCGCGGGTTGGCGCCCGCGGTCGAGGGCGCGAAGACGAAGCCGTAGGGGGCCGACGACAGGTCGGTCCGGGTCAGGGTCCGGAAGTGGCAGTGCTCGTACACGGCCGTGGCCCGTCCGAAGACGAAATCGACGTCGCCCTCGGCATAGCAGTGCGCGAAGTACTGACGGGCGAAGACGCCGAGGGCCATGGAGTCGGCGTACAGGGTGTCCTGGTGCCCGAGGAACCGGCAGTGGTGGAAGGCGGACCGATCGCCCTGCACCTTGATGGCGACGGCCTGGGTGCCGCTGACGCCGGGGTGGTCGGCGCGCAGCCAGTCGTTGGCGAAGGTGATGCCACGGGCGGTGAAGCCGTCGGCCTGGACGAGGGTCGTGGCGGAGCCGGTGGTGCCGTGGGTGCCGCCGCCGGGCTTCGGGGTGCCGGCGGCGTTGTCATGGACGATGACCACGTCACGCGGGTCGTCGCCGGCGCCGAGCCAGGTCATCTCGGTGCGGGTGACGTCGACGGCGACCGTCTCGCGGTATGTCCCCGGCGCGATCACCAGGGTCCACCCGCTGCCGTTCCCTGCGATCACGGCGGCCTGGACGGAGGTGAAGTCGCCGTCGCCGGAGGGGTGGACGTAGAGGGTCTTCGGGGTCAGGCGGGCGCCGGGAGAGCCGTGGCGGCCGAAGGGGCGGGGCCGGGCGGATGCGGCTCGGGCGGGGGCCGACGTGAGCGCGAGGGCTCCGGCTGCGGCGCTCGCGGCGAGGAACCCCCTTCTGGACAGGGGCAGTTGGCGGTGGTGAGGCGAGGGCATGCGGGTGCTCCTTCGCGGGACGGTTCGTCCGGGGATGGCTGCCGGGAAGGGACGACTGTGCGCGCCCCTCCCCCATGGGGTCGGTCAGCGCAAGCGGCCGGCGCCCGCGCGGTGATCGACGATCCCGGGCACCGCCTTGGGGTTGTCGACCTTCGTCCGCAGGGTCGGCGTCCACCCGGCCCCCGACTGGAGCCTCTCGCCGGAGATCTCGGCGTTGTGGACGGCGATGAGGTCCGTCAGCCTGCCGTTGACGTAGTTGTTCTCGGCGGTGAGCGGTGCCTCGTTCCACTTCTTCAGCGCCTTGCCGACGCCGACCCCGGAGGCCAGCGAGAGGGCGTTGTGCGTGGCATACAGCCGGGAGGAGGCGCCGATGCCGAAGACGTACGCGAAGTTCTGGCCCTTGGTGACGACGAAGTGGTTGTTGTACGCGTCGACCTGCCCGAACCGCACGCGCGGCGCCCGCTCGACGATCCCCTCGAAGCGGTTGTGGTGCAGGGTGACCTTGAGCTTGCCGGTGTCGGTCGAACCCGCGCTGTCGCTGTTGCCGATCAGCATGGTCTTGTCGTGATCGGAGAACGCGTTCCAGGACACCGTCACACGGTCGGCGCCGCGCACCACGTCGAGGAGCCCGTCGTGCTGCTGGTAGACCTTGCCGAAGTACGACGGCAGGGAGCTGTCGGGGTAGCGGCCGTCGGTGAGTGTGTTGTGGTCGATCCACACATGGGTGGAGCCGTACACCACCACTCCGTCGTACTCGGAGTTCCAGGCGCCGGTCTTGTTGTCGTCGGTCGGGTCCCACTGGGGGAAGCAGTCGATCGGGGCCTCGATGGTGAGGTTGCGCAGGATGACGTTGTCGACGCCCTTGATCTGGAGGCTGCCGCCGAGGATGCCGGAGCCCTTGCCGACCCCGACGATGGTGGTGTCGGCGGGGACGTTCGCCTTGATGGCCTTGTCCTGGTCGGCGGCGGACGCCGCCCGCAGTTCCTCCTGCGCACCGCTGACGGGGTTGTCGTGCCCCCACACCGCGGGGTCGTAGTCGGCGAGGTACCGCTGGAAGTCGTAGCCCTCGGCGGCGAAGGCGTCACACCCCTCCGAGACGGCGTCGATCATGCCCTTGACCTTGATGATCCTGGGCGCGTCACCGCCGTCGGCGAGCGCCTGCCGGAACTGTGCCCAGGTGGTGACGGTGTTGACGTGCGCGGCATCGGCGGCCGTCCCGCCGGTCGTGCCCGCACCCTCCGAGGCCCATCCGTCACCCGCGGCGAGGACCTCACGCCCGAGGTCCCGGCCGCCGGCCCGCGCCGCCCCGGTCCCGGTGAGGCCGAGCACCAGCGCGGTGCAGCCGACCAGAACGGCGACTCTGTTTGTGGCATGCCCATGCCATATCGGTGCGTTCATTGTGCGGCTCTCTCTTCCGAGGTCGGGGGGTTATGCGGTGGCGGTGGCCTGCGGCCAGGTGATCCAGGACTCCGGGATCTCTTCGTTCAGCCGGCACACGTCCCGCGCGTTCAGCACCCGCGTCCGCAGCAGCTCCCGGGCCGCAAGACGCGCCACGGCGATCGCGCCCGGCGGATTGAAATGCGTGTTGTCCTGCTCGGTGGCGGTCCAGTTGAAGTACGTCTTCGTGCCCTCGGCGCCGAGCTCCTGCCACAGCGCGAGCGACAGCGCCTGGAGGTCGAGCAGCGCGACGCGCTCCTCGCGGGCCAGCGCGCGCATCGCCGCCGGATAGTCGCCGTGGGTCGGCAGGGCGTTGCCGCCCGCGTCGAACCTCCGCCGCTCCACGGCGGTGGCGAACACGGGCCGAGCGCCGCGCGCACGGGCGCCGTCGACGTACAGCCGCAGATGGTCCTGATACGTCGACCAGGGCTCGGTGTACCGGGTCGGGTCGGTGTCCTTCTCGTCGTTGTGCGCGAACTGGATCAGCAGGAGGTCACCGGGGCGGATGGCCGCGAGAACGACATCCAGCCGCCCTTCGTCGACGAAGCTCTTCGAACTGCGCCCGTTCACGGCGTGATTGGAAACGGACAGCCGCTTGTGCAGAAAGAAGGGGAGCGCCATTCCCCACCCGGTCTCGGGGGCGGCGTCGGCAAATTTCTGGGCGGCGGTGGAATCACCGGCGATGAAGAGGGTGCGGTGGCTCTGACTCGCTTCGGCGGTACCGATGCCCGAGAGGGCGAGGGGAACGGCGGCGGCAGCCGCCACGGTGACCTGTCTACGGGTGAGCGACACAGGGGTGCCTTTCAACAGGGGATGGCTTTCCCTACCCAGGGGCGCGGGGAACTGCGCGACCAGCCACAAGACAACCCGCAGCCGGCCGCGCACAGAACCCCCGAACTCTCAGCCGTTACGCGACTTCCACTCGGCCTGAGCCTCATTCAGCTGACCGGCCATGGTGTCCAGAAACTCCTTCGCGCTCATGTCCCCGTTGAGCACCTTCTGGAAGTTCGGCTCGTTGTCGGCCTTGGAGATCGTGTTCCAGTCAGGCAGGTAGTACGGCAGCTGCACGATCGTCGTGGATCCGTCGGTCAACGCGGCCGCAGCCAACTTCGTAGGCTCGGCCTCAGAAATCCACGCGTCCTTGGCGGCATCGTTGTTGGACGGCACCTGCCCCGCGGCCTTGTTGAACTTCGAGTTCTCCGCGTGCGAGGTGGCGAACTCGATGAACTTCCAGGCGGCGTCCTTGTTCTTGGAGCTCTTGAACAGCCCCATCCCGTCAACGGGGTTGGACACCTGAACCCTTTTGCCGGCGGAGCCGACCGGCTGCGGAATCCCCCGGAACTTCTCCGTCCCCAGCGCCTTCACATGGTCCTGGTACGACCCGAGATTATGGTTCAGCATCCCGATCGTGCCGGAATCCCACTGGGCGACCATCTTGGTGAAGTCGTTGTTGAGGTCGGCGGCCGGCGTGACCTTCTTGAACAGCGCGGCGTACTTCTCCAGCGCGGCCACGTTCTTCGGGTCGTTGACGGTCGTCTTCTCTCCGCCGGCGTCCCAGAAGGAAGTGATGCCGGACTGGCCGTACATGGCGTCGAGCGCCTGCGCGATCGAGCCCGCCCCACCACGAATGGTGTAACCGAACTCGTTCTTGCCGGAGTCGGTCAGCTTCTCGGCGGCGGCGTAGAACTTGTCCCATGTGGCCGGCTCGTCCAGCCCCGCCTTCTTGAACAGGTCGGTGCGGTAGTACAGCACACCGTTGTTCGCGGAGGTCGGCACCGAGTACAGCTTGCCGTCACCGCCGCCGGCGGCCTTCAGCGAGGTGACCATGTCCTCGTTGAGCTTGCCGTTGAGCGAGGACTTGGCGAGCCGGTCGTCCAGCGGCTCCAGCGCGTTCTGCGCGGCGAACCCGGCGAGCATCGCCGCGCCGACACCGCCGACGTCCGGCAGGCCGCCGCCCTGGAGAGCGGTGTCCACCTTGGACTGGTAGTCGGTGGACGGGATCCCGACGTACTCGACCTTGATGTCGGGGTTCGCCTTCTCGAAGTCGGCGATGATCTCCTTCCAGATGTCGGTGCGGACACCGCCGTTGTTGTCCCAGAAGACGATCTTCCCCTTGCCGCTGCCCTCGGCGCCCTTGTCCCCGCCCGCACTGCTCCCGTCGTCACCGCAGGCGGTGGCGGTCAGGGCGAGCACGGCACTCAGGGCGACGGCGGCCGACGTGCGGCGCCCGCCTGTGCTGCTCCTGCGATTGCTGATCTTCATTGGTCGGCTCTCTCTTCTGGATCAGACGGAGATATGAAGTTGTGGGGGGTCAGTGGGTGCGCGTACGGCCGTCTCCTCACTCATCCGAGGCCGGCCCCGATCCACTTCTGCGGCCCGGAGAACCGCATCACCAGCGCCGGCACGGCAGCCGCCGGGTCCAGCCGGTAGTCGTAGAAGTCCCGTGGATCGAAGGCGCCACCCCACTCGTCCTGGCGCCCGCCGACGTTCTTCAGGATCGAGCCGCGCTCGACCAACTCGGCCGTCGCATCGGCCTGATAGGGATGCTGGACACCGTCGTAGTAACTGTTCTCGATGACCATCCGCGTCCTGCCGCGCGACCAGTTCCCGTACGTCCACGTCGGGTCGCCGTCGGCCACCTGGGCCGAGAGGTAGTTGTTGTACAGGTGCGCGTAGGCGCAGTTGTCGGCGGACGGATTGCGCTGCTTGGTGCCCGTGAACCAGTTGTGGTCGATGGTGATCTGCGTCTGGACATTGGTGGTCCAGCCGATCCCGAACGCCTTGTTGTGGTGGGTGAACCGGTTGTAGGAGACAGTGATGTACTGGCTGTCCTTGCGGATGTCGAGCAGCCCGTCGCCCATGTGCGTGAAGCGGTTGTGGTCGATCCAGACGTGGTCGACGGTGTCCATCTGGATCGCGTCGAAGTCGGTCGTCTTGCCGTCCCAGTCGCCCTCGACATACGAGTCGCGGATCGTCAGATTGCAGATGATGACGTTGCTCGTGCCGGGGTCGAGGTGCAGCTCGCCGTGCACGATCTCGCCGGTGTCGCCGACGCCGACGAGGGTCTTGTTCGACCCCACCACGATGTCGGAGCCGAAGGGCTCGACGTCGATCGCCCCCGACACACGGATGATGTACGGCTCCTCGGCCGCCGCGTACTTGGCGAGCGAGGCCTGGTCCGTGACCGTCACGACCTTGCCGCCCGCCCCGCCGGTGGTGCCCCCGGCAAGGGAGGCGAAGCCGTGCGGCCGCTCGCTCCAGCGATCGGCGGAAGCCGGGGTCGCCGTAGGACTCGCGGCCTTCGCCTCCCCTGTTGCGCCGAGGCACAGCGCGGCGACAAGGCCGAGCACGGCGGCCAGGACCTTGCCGTGCCCCGGTCTGGGCAAGCGCTTGCAATCTAGGTGCTGCGTCATTGCGGCTCCCAACAGGCTTACGGGTCAGGTGCGTTACAGAGGGTCGATCCTGAAGTTCGA
Source organism: Streptomyces sp. NPDC056479 (assembly GCF_042795335.1). NCBI lineage: Bacteria > Bacillati > Actinomycetota > Actinomycetes > Kitasatosporales > Streptomycetaceae > Streptomyces > Streptomyces sp. NPDC056479. Next base: position 131,337 of record NZ_JBHTRZ010000008.1, read on the forward strand.
GAAGGTTGCCGCGCCGGCGTGTCCGGTTCCGGCGGGGGCGAGAGCGAACAGGCCAAGCAGGGCGCCGACCCAGCGCCAGGGCGTGGCGGCGAACACCGGCCCCGAGGCACGCGGGCCGTCCCCGACGTCGTAGAAGAACCGGCATCGCGCCCCGGCCCCGACCTCGATCCGCAGCCGTACCCGGCCCTTGGGTGCGAGCCGCGCGTGATCGGCGTCCCGTTCCCTCTCGGCAACGGCCTCCGCGAACCGGTGAACGACCCTCACCTCGCCGTCGGCGCCGCGCTGGAGCCCGATCCAGCCGAACGCGTCCCCGAGCACCGCGAGCCCCGCCCGTGCCCCCGGCTCCTCGCTGTCCAGCCGCAGCTCGACCTCCGCCGCGCAGGGCGTGCCGGGCAGCCGCTGCGTGAGGACGTGCGGCAGTCTGCGCAGGTCGTGGGCGTCGGCCGAGCGGACGCAGGCCAGCCTCAGACCGTCGCCGGAGTGCTGGGTGGCCCAGCCGTCCTGGGGGTTGGCCGTCCATGACCACTGCCGTCCGAAGCGTCCGCCGGGGAAGTCGTCGTCGGTGGCGGGCGCGGCCGGCGGCTGCGGGGGCAGCCCGGGTTTCCGGTGGACGGCGACGGGGGCGCCGTCGGCCCCGAGCACCGGCCAGCCGTCCGTGCCCCAGCGCATTGGCTGGAGGTGGACGACCCTGCCGTACGCGCCGCGCTGCTGGAAGTGCAGGAACCAGTCCTCACCGGTCGGGGTGCGCACCCAGCCGCCCTGGTGCGGTCCGTTGACGTCGGTGTCCTTCTGTTCGAGGACGATCCGCTCCTCGTACGGTCCGAAGAAGGCGCGCGAGCGGAAGGCGCCCTGCCAGCCGGTCTCCACTCCCCCGGCGGGCGCGAGGATCCAGAACCAGCCGTCGTGCCGGTGGAGCTTCGGTCCTTCGAGGGTGAACCAGCCGGGGATCCGGTCGCCGTCGACGATCACCTTGCCCTCGTCGAGGAGTTCGGTGCCGTGGGGGTGCATGCGGTGGCCGGTGAGGCGGTTCTTCACACCCGACCGGGACTTGGCCCAGGCGTGCACGAGGTAGGCCTCGCCGGTGTCGTCGTCCCACAGGGGGCAGGGGTCGATCAGGCCCTTGCCGGCCTTCACCAGGTGCGGGCGGGTCCAGGGGCCGCGGATCTCGGGGGCGTTGACCTGGAGGATGCCCTGGTCGGGGTCGCCCCAGAAGATCCAGAAGCGGTCGTCGTGGTGCCGCAGGGAGGGGGCCCAGACCCCGCAGTCGTGGCGCGGGGCGGTGAACTCCCCCTCCGGCTCCAGGCGTTCCAGCGCGTGGCCGACCAGCGTCCAGTTGACGAGGTCCCGGGAATGCAGCAGGGGCAGGCCCGGGGCACGGCCGAAGCTGGAGGCGGTGAGGTAGAAGTCGTCGCCGACACGGACGACGTCCGGGTCGGAGAAGTCCGCGTTCAGGACGGGGTTCGTGTACGTCACTGGCTCACCGCCTTGCGGACCAGGGCCGCCGCCTCGAGCCGGGGAAGGCGTCCGTCGGCGACGACGGTGACGATCCGCCGGACGGCGGTCTCCCCCGGCGCGACGGCCAGCCGCTCCTCGGACGCCAGCGAGGACCCGACGCCCGGGTACTCCTCGGCGCGCACGAACCACGGGTCCTGCCGGGTCCGTTCGGTGGCCCCGGCGAAGACGAGCGTCCAGCTTCCCCCGCTCTCGGCCTCGCCCTCGCCCTCGCGGGCTGCGGACCCCCACCCCGCGAGGGCGACCCAGTCGGCGCGGGTGCCGTGCACGGCCGCCTCGCCCTCGCGGTCGACGGTGAAGACCTCCGGGGGCCGCTGCTCCTTGCGGGCCCGCCAGAAGAAGCCGCCGTAGGCCGCGCCGGGCCGTCCGTTGGTCGCCGGGCTGCCGATCGACAGCGGGCGCGCGGTGACGTTGGTGAGGGAGAAGGTGAAGTCCAGCGCCCAGGCCGTCGAGGTCAGTTCGGTGGCCGCGACCGTGCGGCGCTCGCGCAGCAGCTCGGCGCCGGCCGCCACCCAGCGCAGTTCCTCGACGAAGCCGTCCGGGTCGCGCAGCTGGAAGGAGGAGTGCCGCTGGGCGCCGTGGTTGTCGAGTTCGCTCGGGCCCTGGTCGCGGACATAGGTGCGCCCGCCCCAGAAGTTGGCCCCCTCGACGTCGGGGACGGCGACACCGACGCCGAGGTGGTGTGTGTGGTCGGCTGGACTCAGCTCGGTGACGGCCGTGCCGGCCAGGGTGGTGACGGGGTGCAGATACGGCCGCGGGGAGAGCCGGGGCGGGAGTTCCGGCCGGGTGACGTAGCGGCCGACCGGTCGGCCCGCGACGCGCAAGCCCGGGGTGTCGTGGGGGTTCATCAGGTGCTCACCACTTTCGTTCGTGCCGGGAGCGCCCAGGAAGCGCCCAGCTCGGAGTAGAGGGCGAGGGAGTCGGCGGCGGCCGCGACCAGACCGTCGATGCCGGGCACGACCCGGCGGTGCTCGTCGGAGAGCAGACGCCAGGCGTCGGCGGGCAGCGGGGTCGGGTCGGGGGCCAGTCGAATCGCTTCAACGACCCTCATGAAAGCGCCGGTCGCGTCGGGTGTGACCAGCGGGTCGGTGCCGTCGGTCAGGTGCCGGGCGAGGTTTTCCAGCAGGTCGGTGCGGCCGTACCGGAACTCCTCCGGTCCACGGTTCGCGCGCTGGAGCAGGACGCGGTCCTGCTTGTACCAGAAGGTGATCCGGCCTTGATCGCCGTGGACGACGACATAGGGCTCGTCGGGGTCCTCGGCGCACAGGGTGGCGGCGACGACGATCTGGGGGCCGGTCGTGGTGACGCGGACGCAGGAGGTGTCGTCGGACTCGATGGCGTTGGCCCGCAGCAGCTCGGTCTCGATGGCGGTGACGTCGTCGGCGCGCACGGTGCCGCCCAGGGCGAGCGCGGTGGCGACCGCGTGCGCGAGCGGGTTGGTGAGCACCCCGTCGATCACGTCGACGCCGTTCAGCCGGCGCTTGCCCGCCCAGGGCGCCCGCCGGTAGTACGCCTCGGGACGCGCCCAGGCACCCGCACCGCCGATGCCGGCGATCTCGCCGATCGCCCCCTCGGCCAGCAGCGTCCGGATCGCGGGCACGGCACCCGAGCCCAGCGACTGGAAGCCGATCTGACACACGACCCCGGCCTCGGCGACCCCGTCCGCCATGCGCCGGAACTCGGCGTAGGACGGGGCGGGCGGCTTCTCCAGCAGGATGTGCACGCCCCTGCGCGCGGCCGTCAGCGCCAGGTCGGTGTGGGTCGGGATCGGTGTGCAGATCACCGCGATCCTGGCGCCGGTGGCGTCGAGGAGGGCGCCGAAGTCCGCGGACTGTTCCGGCGTCCCGAGGCCCTCAGGGATCTCTTCGGCCGTCAGCGGGGTCAGTTCGCAGATCCCCGCCAGCCGCACGATGCCCTTGTCCTGGAGCCGGCGGATGTTGTCGAGGTGCCAGCGGCCGTGGCCGCGCGCGCCCGCGAGGACGATGGATACGGCGGTGCTCATGGGAACCTCCCTGCGCCCGCGCCGCGTGCCACCGCTCGGTCGGCCGCCGCGGCGCTGTCGATCTTTGTGTGCAGCGTAGGTTTCCAGCCGAGGTCGGCCGTGAGGTCTCGCTCGCTGCCCGAGTTGTAGGCGTTGTAGATGGCGAGCAGGTCGACCGGGTAGCCGTTGAAGAGGGTGCCGGACTGGTGGAGGGCACTGCCGTTCCAGCTCTTGACCAGGTCGGCGACCTCGATGTGGCCGGGCGTGTGGAAGGCGTTGTTCTCGGCGTGGATCGCCGACTCGGTCGACACTCCGACGGAGTAGCGGTAGTCGTGGGCGTCGGCCGGGACGACGTACCGGTTGTTGTAGAGGTGCACCTGCCCGAAGCGGACGCGGGGCGCTCGCTGGACGACGGACTCGAACGCGTTGTGGTGCAGGGTGACACGGAGCCTGCCGCGGTCGCCGGTGGCCGTGTCGCCGTTGCCGATGAGGATCGCCTTGTCATGGTCGGCGAACCGGCTCCAGGAGACGGTGACCAGGTCGGAGGCGTTGGTGATGTCCAGCAGCCCGTCGTGGCGGAGGTAGTTGCGGCCGAAGTACGTGGGCTCCCGCTCGTCCGGGTGACCCTTGTCGCTGAGGGTCACATGGTCGATCCACACATGGGTGGCGCCGCGCAGCCATATGTTGTCGTACGCCGTCTTCCAGTCGCCGAGGCCGCCTGTGTTGGGCTGCCACACGGGGAAGCAGTCGTAGGCGTCGCGCAGTTCGAGGTTGCGGACGATGACGTTGCTCGCGTCCTTGACCTGGAGGCTCGCGCCCTCGAGAACGGCGTCGTCGCCGAGTCCGACGATGGTGGTGTGGGAACCGACGGTCAGCTCGATCCGCTCGGCCTGCTTGGCCGCCGAGGCCTGCCGGGCCTCCTCCTGCGGGCCGCTGGGCTTGGCGGAGCCCCAGGTGCGCGGGTCGTAGGCGGCCAGGTACTTGGCCGTGCCGTAGCCGTCGGTGGCGTAGTCGGCGCAGTCCAGGTGGTCACCGTCGTCGTCGGTGTTGGCGTCGATGGTGCCGGCGATCCTGATGATCTTCGGGGTGGAGCTGCCGCCATCGAGGGCACGGACGAGCTCACCGCGGTTGCGTACGGTGAAGACGTGGGCGTCGTCGGCGGTGGAACCCCCCGTGGTACCACCGCCGGCCGCGGCCCAGCCGTCGTTGAGGGGAAGAGTCTCGCGGCTGATATCGCCGAGAGGGGCAACGCCCTCAAGGGGCGCGGGGAACTGCGCGACCAGCCACGACGGCGAAGCAGACGCTCGACCACCGATCGCGGCACTTCCAGCGGCGCCGGCGTGAGCAGGGACGCAGAGGAGCCCCAACAGCGCTGTCACCACAATCATGTGACGGGCCCTCATCCCTTCACCGCCCCGGCACTGAAGCCCGTGATCAGCCACTTCTGAATGAAGGCGAACACAATCACCACCGGCACCGCCGCAATGATGCCGCCGGCGGCCAACGCACCCAGGTCCACACTGTCCGCGCCCATCAGGGTGTTGAGGCCGACCGGGATGGTCTGTTTCTCCTGGTTGTTGAGGAACATCAGGGCGAACAGGAAGTGGTTCCAGGAGTGCACGAAGGCGAAGGAGCCGACGGCGATCAGACCGGGCCGCAGCAGCGGCAGGACGACGATCCTGAACGCCGTCATCCGGTTGCAGCCGTCGACCCAGGCCGCCTCCTCCAGGGAGTACGGCACGTTCTTGATGAAGTTGCTGATCAGGATCATCGACAGCGGCAGTTGGAACACCGTCTCCGCGATGATGACGCTGCCCAGTGAGTTGATCATCTGGAGCTCGGCGAAGATCTCGAACAGCGGCACCAGAAGCAGCGCGCCCGGCACGAACTGGGAGCAGAGCAGGGCGAGCATGAAGGCACGCTTGACCCTGAAGTTGAAGCGCGCGAGCGCGTAGCCGCCGGCCAGGGCGACGAGGGTCGTCATCAGCAGGGTGACGACGCCGACGAGCACGCTGTTCTGGAAGTAGGTGCCGAAGCTCCGCTCCGTCCAGACCTTCTCGAAGTGGTCGAAGGTCATCGGCCAGGGCACGAGCGAGGTCGAACCGGCCGGGCGCAGGGAGAACAGCAGGATCCAGTAGAAGGGGATCAGGGTGAAGACCAGGTAGACCGACAGCGGGAGGTAGATCTGCCAGCGCGGGACCTCGTCCCAGGAACGGTTCCGCTTCGTCGGACGCGGCGGCTCGGGTGCGGCGCGCAGGGGCGCGGGCGCGGCCTTGGTGGCTTCCTTCACGCTCATTTGTCCTCACCTCCGAACTTGCTCAGCCGCAGATAGACCATCGAGCAGAAGAGCAGGATCACGAACGCGACCGTGGTCAGGGCGGACGCGTAGCCGAAGTTGTGCGCGTCGACGCTGGTGTTGGCGATGTAGAGCGGCAGGGTCGTGGTCACTCCCGCCGGGCCGCCGCCGGTCAGCGTGTAGAGCAGGTCGACGTTGTTGAACTCCCACACCGCGCGCAGCAGCGTGGACAGCACGATCGCGTCCTTCAGATGGGGCAGCGTGATGTGCAGGAACTGCTTGATCCGGCCGGCCCCGTCGACCTCGGCGGCCTCGTACAGGTCCTTCGAGACGGACTGGAGGTCGGCGAGGATGAGGATCGCGAAGAACGGCACACCGCGCCACAGATCGGCGACGATCGCCGCCGGGAACACGGTGGAGGTGTCCGACAGCCAGCTGGTGCCGTAGGAACCGACGCCGACGTCCGCCAGGTAACGGGTGATGCCCGTCTGGGAGTTGTAGAGCAGCACCCAGATCGCCGAGGTCAGCACGCCGGAGACGGCCCACGGCGAGAAGACGAGCGCCCGGCCCAGCGCCCGGCCCGCGAAGGTCTGGTTGACGATCAGCGCGAGCGCGAGCCCGAACAGCAGCTGCAGCCCGACCTCGACGACCACCCACTTGGCGCTGAAGACCAGCGTGTCCCAGAACAGCGGGTCGTCGGTGAAGGCGTGGACGAAGTTGTCGAGGCCGGTGAAGCCGTTCCGCCATGGCTTGGTCGGGTTGTACTCCTGCAGGCTGTAGTAGAAGACGCTGATGACCGGGTAGGCGATGAAGCCCAGCATGAGCAGGGCCGCCGGGGCGATCAGCAGATACGGGAGCCTGCGCGGCGTGGCGGAGGTACGGCGCCGCCGGGGTGGCGCGGGCGGTTTCGCCACGGCTGCGGCTTGGGCCATGACAGTTCTCCGTTCTCGGTGAAGCCGTTTCTCGGTGAAGCCGTTCTCGGTGAAGTCGTTCTCGGGAAGCGCTTTCCGATCATCGTTCGGGATCTCGACCAAACGAGACAGTGGGTCGAGGGCGGTTCAGCCCGCGTACGGGTCCTGCACCTTGCCGGCCCGCGCCAGGAACTCGAAGTCGCAGCCGGTGTCGGCCTGGGTGATCTGTTCGTTGTAGAGCGCGCCGTAGCCACGCTCGTATCGGGCGGGCGGCGGTGTCCACCCAGCCCTTCGGCGCTGCAACTCCTCGTCGTCCACGTTGAGTTGGAGGAGACGGCTCTCGACGTCGAGGGTGATGCCGTCCCCTGTGCGCACGAGGGCGAGCGGTCCGCCGATGTACGACTCGGGCGCCACGTGCAGCACGCACGCGCCGTAACTCGTCCCGCTCATCCGGGCGTCGGAGATCCGCACCATGTCCCGTACGCCCTGCTTCAGCAGGTGGTCGGGGATCGGCAGCATGCCGTACTCGGGCATCCCCGGCCCGCCCTTGGGCCCGGCGTTGCGCAGCACCAGCACGCTGTCGGCGGTGATGTTCAGCGACGGGTCGTTGATGGTCCGCTGCATCGTCTTGTAGTCGTCGAAGACGACGGCGGAGCCGGTGTGCTTGAGCAGGTGGCGCTCGGCCGAGATGTGCTTGATGACGGCGCCGTCCGGGCACAGGTTTCCACGCAGCACGGCGACGCCGCCCTCGCCGGCGACCGGGTTCTCGCGGGTGCGGATGACGTCGTCGTTGTGGACGACGGCGCCCTGGAGCTGCTCCCGCAGAGTGCCGCTGACCGTCAGCCGGTCCAGGTGCAGCAGGTCGGTGATCCGGGAGAGGAAGGCGGGCAGGCCGCCGGCGAAGTAGAAGTCCTCCATCAGATACGTCCGTCCGCCGGGACGTACGTTGGCGAGCACCGGCACGGTACGCGCGATGCGGTCGAAGTCATCGAGGGTGAGGGGCACTTGGCAGCGGCCGGCCATCGCGATCAGATGGATGACCGCGTTGGTGGAGCCGCCGAGCCCGAGCACCGTGGTGACGGCGTCCTCGAAGGCCTCGCGGGTGAGGATCCCGGACGGCTTGAGCCCGGTCCAGGCGAGCTCCACGGCGCGGCGCCCGGAGGCGGCGGCCATCCGCTCGTGCCCGGAGTCGACGGCCGGAATCGAGGAGGCGCCCGGCAGCGTCATGCCGAGTGCTTCGGCGGCCGCGGTCATCGTGGACGCGGTCCCCATGGTCATGCAGTGACCGGGCGACCGCGCCAAACCGCCCTGGAGCTCCCGCAGTTCACAGTCCGTGAGGTTGCCCGCGCGGTGCTCGTCCCAGTACTTCCACATGTCGGTGCCGGACCCGAGGGTCTCACCCCGCCAGTGCCCCGGCAGCATGGGCCCCGCGGGCACGAAGATCGACGGTACGTCGGCCGAGGCAGCGCCCATGAGCAGCGCCGGTGTCGACTTGTCGCAGCCGCCGAGCAGCACCGCCGCGTCGATCGGATACGACCGCAGCAGCTCCTCGGTCTCCATCGCGAGCAGGTTGCGGTAGAGCATCGGGGTCGGCTTCTGATACGTCTCCGAGAGCGTGGCGACCGGGAACTCGAGCGGGAAGCCCCCGGCCTGCCACACCCCCCGCTTGACCGCCTCGGCCCGCTCGCGCAGATGGACGTGGCAGGGGTTGATGTCGGACCAGGTGTTGAGGACGGCGATCACCGGACGGCCCCGGTACTCCTCCGCCTCGTATCCCAGCTGGCGCATGCGGGCGTTGTGCGACCAGGTGCGCAGCTGGCCCTCGGTGCCGTACCACTGATGGCTTCTGAGTTCCTCGGGGCGCTTCCTGCCGGTCATATCGACCACCCGGCGGCGATGGCGGCGACCTCGGCGCGCTCGTCCTCGGGCAGTTCCCGGCTGGGCGGCCGGACGTCGCGGCGGCACAGGCCGAGGGCGGCGAGGGCCTCCTTGACGACGGTGACGTTGTTGGCGGAGCCGTTGGCGGCGCGCAGTTCCTCGAAGCGGCGGATCTGCTCCCAGACCTTCATCGCGGCGGGGTAGTCGCCGGCTCGAAGCGCTTCGATCATATTCATGGAGACGGCCGGGGCGACGTTCACCAGCCCGGAGGTGAAGCCGGTGGCACCCGCCGAGAAGTACGAGGGGGCGTACGGTTCGGCGAGCCCGGCGACCCACACGAAGCGCTCCAGGCCGGCGTCACGGGCGAACGCGGCGAACTTGGCGGCGTCCGGGACGGCGTACTTCACACCGATGACGTTCGGGCAGTCGTCGGCGAGTTCGGCGAGGCGCGCGCCACTGAGCTGGGCGTTGCGGATGTACGGCACGACGCCGAGGTCGGGGACGGCGGCGGCGATGGCGCGGTGATAGTCGACCCAACCGCTCTGCGAGACATACGGGTGCACCGGCTGATGGACCATCACCATCTGCGCGTCGAGGTCGCGGGCGTACCGGGCGGAGGCGACGGCGGTGGGCACGTCATGGCCGACGCCGACGAGGATCGCGGCGCGGCCGCCGGCCTCGTCGATGGTCAACTCGGTGACGAGGCGGCGTTCTTCGGGGGTGAGGGTGTAGAACTCGCCGGTGTTGCCGTTGGGGGTGAGGGTGGTGACACCGCCGTCGAGCAGACGACGCAGCAGGGCCCGGTGGGCATCCTGGTCGACGCTGCCGTCCTCGGCGAACGGGGTCACCGGGATCGCCACCACGTCGGCCAGGGCCGTCCGCTGGGGCTCGAACGTCGTCGTCATGCCGGTCCGTCCTCTCCCTGGGCCTCGACTCCCGCGTCCGGGAAGGCCCGTCGCACGAACGACGCGATGTGGGCGTGCAGGGCACGCGCGGCGCCGTCTCCGTCCCCTTCGATCGCCAGCCGCAGAATCTCCCGGTGCTCGCCGGCCTCCCGCTCCCAGGAGGGCGAGGCGGCCCAGGCGACGGCCGAGACGAGGGCCGCCTGATCCCGCACTTCATCGAGCATCCGGCCGAGCAGCGGGTTGCCGCACGGCAGGTACAGGGCGCGGTGGAACTCCCGGTTGGCGAGCGACCGTTCGGCCGTGTCGGTGGCCGCGTCGGCGCGGGTCAGGGCGTCTCGGGCGACGTCGAGGGAGGCGCCGCGCCGCACGGCCCGCTTGAGCGCCTCGGGTTCGAGGAGTAGCCGCACGTCGTAGACCTCGCGCGCCATGTCCGCGTCCACCATGCGCACCGTGACGCCCTTGTACTGGTTCATCACGACCAGCCCGGTCCCGGCCAGCGTCTTGAGCGCCTCGCGCACCGGGGTCTTCGACACCCCGAACTGCGCGGCGAGCTCGGTCTCGACCAGGGCCTGACCTGGCGTCAACTGCCCGGTGAGGATGCGGCGTTTGATCGCCTCCAGCACGAACTGCGTGCGGGAGGGGATCGGCGTGGGCACAGAGGTCATGCGCGCCTCTCGGATCTTCGCGGGATTGGCTCTCGCGTATGGGATCTCACGTATCGCGTCTCATATATGACGTACGAAGTACGACGCGATGAAGGTAGGAGGGGGCGCAGGATTCGTCAACGCTTCTGACAAAGGAAGTTGGTGTCACACCGCATAGGCTGGGCCGACGGCACCTCAGGGGGGAGACGACCGATGGCGGATGCGGAACAGGGCCAGGACGGGCCGAAGTTGTTCGCACCACTCCCCGACCCGTCGCGGGACCGACGGCTCGTGTTCCACCGGCACCTGGCGGAACTCGCCCGACTGGCCGGCGCCGATCTCCCGGCCGAGGGGCGGCTGGACGGTCGCGAATGGGAACGGCACGCACGCAAGCGGACGCGGCAGGCGCTGAGCGGGCTGGGCGAGCTGCCGGAGCGGCTCTTCGCACCACTGCTCCGCGCGGCCGTGCATGATCCGAACCCCAGTTTCAACCGCCAGTTCGTCGAGCCCGCCGTGACGGCGTTCGGCCGCCGCCGGGTGCGAACGGCACTGATCTCGTCTTTGCGCACGGGAAGCAACGAAGAGCGCGCCGGAGCCGCCCGAGCCTGGTACTGGACGCAGGTGCCGCCGCAGTATCGCGCCGGCTCATCGGAGCCGACCCCCGAAAGCCGGGCCGAGTGGGAGGCGACGGCCGAACTGGACGCCGAGTGGCAGGAGGCCGCGCTGCGCGAGTTCGTGGCCAACGAGGAGCTCGACGTACGACGCTGTCTCCTGCCGGGACTCTGGCTCGACCCCCGGCGCCATCGGGCGGACCTGCACGACCTGGTGGCCGAGGCGGTCCGCATCGCGCGGGGCCACTCCGACGAGTATCTGCGCCATCGGGTCGAGGTCCAGATCGGCTAGGAAGCCCGGGACGCCGGGACGATCCGGCTGAGACCACCTGATTCATTGGCCCTGGTTCACTGCCCTTGGTTCACCGGCGCCAGCCCGGATCCCGCCCGCTCAACCCCACCGCCCGGTGCAACAGCGGCGCCTCGTCCGGTACCGGGACGACCGGGCCGAAGATGCCGCCTCCGCGGTCGCCGGCGTCGGCCGCGGCGCGCAGGAAGTCGTGGGACATCTGGAGGGCGGCCGGGTCAGGTGCGTACGGCTGCCCCGTGGCCACCGCCAGATCCCAGGCGTGGATCACCAGCTCGTCCACGGCCACCGCGCCGGCCACGGCACCGGGCAGATCCACGCCGCCCGCGCGGGTCATGCCGGTCCAGGCGTCCGGGGCGCGCCACACGTCGGCCAGCTCGTCGAGCACCTTGGGCAGCTCCTCGCGCCAACCAGGGCCGATGTCCGGGAGGGCGGATCCCGGATCGGTGTCGGTCGTGGGGCCCAGGTCCTTGCGGCCGGCGTCACGAAAGGCGACGGTCAGGCCGAGCAGATGGCCCAGCATGTTGCGCACCGCCATGTCAGGGCACGGCGTCGGCGCCGAGAGCTGCTCGTCGGTGACGGCGTCCGCGAGACGGGCGACGACGCGGGTCTGCGGTCCGAGGTCGAGGGTCGTGTCGGTCATGGGCTGGCTCCTCACAGATCTGTTCCTGAGAGGTGGACCGGCGGCGGGGACGAAACTCATCGGTGAAGCGCCCTACGCCACGGTCCCCCCGGCTTCCACCTCCCCCACTCGGGCCCTCTCCCCCGCCGCCACGCTCTCCTTCCGCCCCCTGGCCCTCCGAACCCACTCCACCAGCTCCCTCGGCGTCCTCCCGCCCGCGAAGCACCACAGCGCGATCACCGGGTCGCAGATCGCGCAGCCCAGTGAGGAGGTGTGGGCGAACGGGATGATCGGGTTGCCCTTGATGTGGTGGACGATGTCCCATGCGGTGTGCAGCAGCCAGGCGACGCCGATGAAAGTCCATGACTCCAGGCCGCGACAGGCGACGTAGGTGGCCACCGCGGTGAACGCGAATTCCCAGCCGCCCAGACCGCCGCCGCTCAGATAGGCGGCGCCCGCTCCGGCGACCATGACCGCGTTGAAGCGGCGACGATGCGGTTCCCGGATGAGGGACATCAAAAGGGCGTAGAGGAGACCGACGCCGATGGGCGCGACGTATTGCATGGGAAGTGCCTTTTCCGACCGGTGACTTGGACCGCTCACCACGCTAGGACCGGGGCCTCATCCACCCCAGTGGCCGAATCGACAGCTTCCAACGGATTCCCGCCGACCTCTCGGAGGATCACCATGTCCGGTGGTGCCGAATGGTCTCCGGTGGTGCCCCCGGCTAGGGCAACTGCCCGATCCCCACACCCCCGCCTTAGCCGCACAGTGACCAGGCATGACGACCACCACCCCCCGAGCCCTCCCCCGCGTCCTGCGAGATCGCAACGCCGGTCTCTATCTCGCCGGAGTAGTGGTCTCCGGCTTCGGTACCTCGGCGCTGTGGCTGGTGTCCGGCGTATGGGTCAAGGACCTCACGGGCTCCGACGGCCTGGCCGCGCTCTGCATGCTCGCCATGTGGGCGCCCACCCTGGCCGGCCCGCTTCTCGGCACGCTCGCCGACCGCAACCGCCGCAAGCCCCTGCTGATCGGCACGAACCTGCTCCTGGCCGCGCTGCTGCCGGCCCTGTTCCTGGTCGACTCACCGGATCGGGTGTGGCTCGTGTTCGCCGTGCTGTTCGGCTATGGCGCCGCGGGCGTCGTCCATGACGCCGCCGAGTCCGCCCTGGTCGCGAGCGCCGTCCCCACCTCCCTGCTCGGCGACTTCAACGGACTGCGGATGACGGCCAACGAGGGCATGAAGCTCCTCGCCCCGCTGGCCGGCGCGGGTGTCTACGCGACGTACGGCGGCGCGAGCGTCGCGCTGCTCGACGCCGTCACCTTCGTGCTCGCGACCGGCCTGTACGCGTGCCTGCGGGTGCGTGAGAGCAGGCCCGAGCCGCCGACCGGGGGCTGGCGGGCGCAGACCGTCGAGGGCGCCCGCCATCTGTGGGCGCACCCCCGGCTGCGCCCGCTCGTCCTGGCGGGCGGCAGCACCATGCTGTTCGCCGGGTTCGGCGGCGCGATGATCTACGCCGTCATCGACGGCCTCGGACACGCTCCCGCGTACGCCGGTGTGCTGTACGCCGTCCAGGGCGCCGGTTCGGTGGTGATCGGGCTGCTGTCCGGCCCGGCACTGCGCCGCCTCGGCGAACGCCGTTTCGCCGGGTACGGCATCGCCCTGACGGCCGTCGCCGCGGGTCTGCGGGCGATCCCGTCCGACCCGGTGGCCCTGGTGTGCAGCGCGGCGAGCGGCGTGGGGCTGCCCTGTGTCCTGATCGCCGCGCTCACGGCCGTGCAGCGCGAGACGCCGGACGCGCTGCTCGGCCGTACGGCCGCCACGGCCAACACGCTCGTCTTCACGCCGAACGTCATCGGGCTGGCGGTGGGCGCAGCCCTGGTCGAACTGCTCGACGTACGGCTGCTGTTGGCCGTACTGGGCCCGGTATGGCTGCTGACCGCCGTACCGCTGCTTCAGAGCGCGGCGAGCCCCTCGCGTACCGCGGCCAGGTCCCCGTCCGACGCCAACCCCGCGTGATAGAGCCGGATCTCCGTGGCCCCGAACGCACGCGCGCGTGCCGCGTCCGACGCCAGCGTGCCGGGGCTGCCGCCCATCCCGGAGACCACACCCAGGTTGGCGGCGACGACCGCGCCGTCGCGGCCCGGCTCGGCGAAGGGCGTGAGCAGACCGGGCCCGCCCGCGCAGGGCACGACGACTCCGTCCGCGACGGAGAGGATGTGCTCGGGGTCGACGCCCGGGTTGGCGCCGACGTGGTGGGTCACGGGGTCGGCGTGCAGCAGGATCTGGAAGCCGTCGGGGGCGGCGGCGCGGACCGCCCGGACCGCCGTCTCCTGGAGGGTGCGGGCGGTTTCGTCGCGCCACGCGCGTGTGGCCTTCGCCGTCCGGGAGCCGAGCAGCTTCTCGACGCCGGCCCAGCCCCCGTCGTCCGGCGCCCCCTGCCACAGCGGCTCCAGGGCGGCACGTACGGCGGCCGCCAGCTCCTCGGCATCCAGGCCCTGGGCGCCGTAGCCCTCCGTGCAGGTCGGGCAGAAGCAGAGCGCCATGAGATAGTGCCCGGCGTCCCCGAGGGGGACCCCGGCCGTCTTGTCGTGGGCGTGCAGGTGCTGAAGGCCGTACCAGCCGAGGGACTCCAGTTCGGTGCCGCGTGCTCCTGGGCGTACGGCGGCCTCGGCGGCCAGGTCGACGAGGTACGCACGCGTGGCGGGCTGGGCGATGCACGGGGCCCAGGGATAGCGGTCGCCGTAGGCGTTGACGACCGAGGTGGCCGGATGCTCTGCGCCCAGGCGGGAGTTGTGCGCGAGGACGACCCAGGTGTGCACCTCCAGGCCGGCGTCCGCGAGCGCGGCGGCCGCCTCGCCGAAGGCGTCGCCGGGCGCCCAGTCGCCGGCCGGGTACGGGCGCAGCTCCCGGCCCTTCCAGCGGTCGTCCGACGGGTAGAGCACGGCCGCGTGCTCGGCGGTGACGATGCGGTGGCGCGGGTGGCGCGGGGTGAGGGCGCGGGTGGAGTGGTAGGCGGCGGCGAGTGTCACCTGGCGCACGCCGAGGGCGGCGATCCTCCCGGGTGCCTCCGGGTCTCCGTTGACGTCCCAGGGGTAGACGAATGCCGACGCCTTCACTTGGCCTCCTCCGGATCCTTCTCCAGCAGCGCGTAGCCGCGCTCGATCACCTGGGCGAGCTGCTTGACATGGTCCTCGCTGGGCTCGTGCAGCGGCGGCCGCACCTCCCCCACGTCCAGCCCGCGCAGCCGTACGCCGGCCTTGACGAGGGCGACGGCGTATCCGCGGCCCTGGGCTCGCAGTTCGACGAACGGGCGGTAGAAGCCGTCCAGGAGGCGGGTGGCCCTCGCCTCGTCACCGGCCTCCAGCGCCCCGTAGAAGGCGAGGGCGATCTCGGGGGCGAAGCAGAAGACGGCGGAGGAGTAGAGCGTGACGCCGATGGCGCGGTAGGCGAGCTGGGTCTGTTCGGCGGTCGGCAGGCCGTTGAAGTACAGGAATTCACCGGGGTACTCGGTGCGTACGGCGCTGACGATCCGCTGCATGAGGTCCAGGTCGCCGAGGCCGTCCTTGAGACCGATGACGCCGTCCGTGCGGGCCAGTTCGACGACGGTGGCCGGGGTGAACACGGCGTTGTCGCGCTGGTAGACGATGACGGGCAACGCGGTCGCCGCCGCGATCTCCTTGTAGTGCCGCAGCAGCCCCTCCTGCCCGGCGACGACGAGATACGGCGGCATGGCGAGCAGCCCGTCCGCGCCGGCCGCCTCGGCGAGCCTCGCGTAGCGCACGGCGAGGGCGGTGCCGTACCCGGCGCCCGCGACGACCGGTACACGTCCGTCCGCCGCCTCGACGGCCGCCCGCACGCACGCCTGGTACTCCTCGGGTGTGAGCGCGTGGAACTCCCCGGTGCCGCAGCAGGCGAACACGGCGGCCGCCCCGGCCTCGACGCCCCGGCGCACATGGGTGCGGTAGGTGTCCAGGTCGACCGAGCCGTCGGGGCCGTAGGCGGTGACGGGGAAGAACAGCGGCCCGCCGGGGATGCTCAGGCGTGCGGCGAGAGGGGCTGGCGTCACGGGCTCTCCCTAGAACAGGCGCTCACGTTTCTGATCCACGTCCATATTCTTGAACAATGCCACCCTATGGAGCCGCATTAAGGCCGGTCAAGCGGGCGAACGGGCAACACGGCAGCGGATTCACCGACTCCGCTGCACACTTGACGTGATCGGCGGACGATCCTTAGCTTGTCCATGCATATGAATATCGTCCACGAATACAGTCGCTGAGTCGCGCCGATCCAAGCCGAGCCAAGGAGCCCCGAGGATGCCCGCACCCCGCACCGTTCTGCTCACCGGCGCCGCCGGCGGCCTCGGCACCCTGATGCGGGACCTGCTCCCGGCCTACGGCTATGAGCTGCGGCTGCTCGATCTGCGCCCCATCGAGGGCGAGCCGGACGCGATCGTCGCCGACCTCGCCGACCGGGCGGCGCTGCGCGAGGCCGTGCGGGGCGTCGACGCGATCATCCATCTCGCGGGCATCTCCCTGGAAGCCCCGTTCGAGAAGATCCTCAAGGCGAACATCGAGGGCACCTACCACCTGTACGAGGCCGCTCGCGAGCAGGGCGTCGAACGGATCGTCTTCGCCTCGTCCAACCACGCGGTCGGCTTCACACCCCGCCCCCAGGGCGACGATCCCCTCATCCCCATCGGCACCCCGCGCCGCCCGGACACCTTCTACGGTCTGTCCAAGTCCTTCGGCGAGGACCTGGCGCAGTTCTACTGGGACAAGCACGGCATGGAGACCGTGTCCGTGCGCATCGGCTCCTGCTTCCCCGAGCCCACCAGCGTCCGCATGCTCTCGGTGTGGATGAGCCCCGCCGACGGCGCCCGGCTCTTCCACGCGGCCCTCACCGCCGAGGACGTGGAGCACACCGTCGTCCACGGCTCGTCCGCGAACACCCGCCTGTGGTGGGACCTCGGCACCGCCCGCGCGCTCGGCTACGAGCCCCAGGACGACTCCGAGCCGTTCGCGGAGAAGCTCATCGCCGAGCAGGGCGAGCTCGACCCGGAGAACATCGCGCACGCCTACCTGGGCGGCCACTTCGTGAGCGACCCGCCGATCTGGCCGTACTGATACCGCGCGCTGACTGAAACGAGCCGTCGCGGGAGGCGGGCGGGCATCGAACGGGCCCGCCGCCCGCGCATTCGGGCACCACACGCGCCCGATCTCACCTGCCCCACCACAACCACGCAGGTCCGAGACGGGCACCCCGCACAGTGAACGGGCACACACGGGCAGCATCGGACCTGCAACAGAGCTGGTCAGTGCCAGACACCCCCTGTAGAACTTCCCCCATGGGCCTCACCGGGCCCGAACGGGCAGCGAAGCGGAAGGGCAGGTGTCGGTCATGAGCACGAACACGGCGGAAGAACGCCAACGCGAGATCGTGCTGGCCGCACGGCGTGACGGCTCGGTCGACGTCACGGAGCTCGCCGCCGCGCTGGGCGTGGCCAAGGAGACCGTACGGCGGGATCTGCGCCTCCTGGAGGACCATGGCCTGCTCCGCCGTACCCATGGCGGCGCCTACCCGGTGGAGAGCGCCGGCTTCGAGACGACGCTCGCCTTCCGCGCCACCAGCCACGTCCCCGAGAAGCGCCGGATCGCGGGTGCCGCGGCCGAGTTGCTCGGGGACGCCGAGACGGTCTTCGTCGACGAGGGCTTCACCCCCCAGCTCATCGCCGAGGCCCTGCCCACCGACCGGCCGCTGACCGTGGTCACCGCGTCCCTGCCGGTCGCGGGCGCGCTCGCCGAGACGGAGCACGTCTCCGTGCTGCTGCTCGGCGGCCGGGTACGGCCCGGCACCCTCGCCACCGTCGACCACTGGACGACGAAGATGCTGGCCGGCTTCGTCATCGACCTGGCGTTCATCGGCGCCAACGGCATCTCCCGCGAACACGGCCTGACCACCCCCGACCCGGCCGTCAGCGAGGTCAAGGCGCAGGCCATCCGGGCCGCGCGCCGCACGGTGTTCGCGGGTGTGCACACCAAGTTCGGCGCGGTCAGCTTCTGCCGGTTCGCCGACATCGGCGCACTGGAGACGATCGTTACCAGCACGCTGCTTCCGGCCGCCGAGGCGCACCGGTACTCGCTGCTGGGACCACAGGTCATCCGCGTCTGACAACCGAATCCACTCCCCCTGGGGCACGCGTCAGCCTCCGCATGCCCCATATCTCCCCAAACGTCCAGGAGCGATCCATGCGAACCCAGAGCCGACGACGGCCACCGCGAGCCACGCTCGCCATGGCCGCCGCAGGGACGCTGCTCGCCCCGCTGCTCTCCGGCTGCTGGGTCGGCGCCGGCGGGGCGGGGTCGGGCGGAAACTCGATCAACGTCCTCATGGTCAACAACCCCCAGATGACCGAACTCCAGAAGCTCGCCCCCCGCTTCACCGAAGAGACCGGCATCAAGGTCAACTTCACCGTTCTGCCCGAGAACGACGTCCGCGACAAGATCAGCCAGGACTTCGCCAACCAGGCCGGCCAGTACGACGTCGCCACCCTCTCCAACTACGAGATACCGATCTACGCCCGCAACGGCTGGCTCAAGGAGATGAACTCCTACGTCGCCAAGGACCCGGCGTACGACGAGCAGGACGTCCTGGGGCCGATGCGCCAGTCCCTGACCGGCGACGACGGCAAGCTCTACGGCCAGCCCTTCTACGGCGAGTCGTCCTTCCTGATGTACCGCAAGGACGTGTTCGAGAAGGCCGGCCTGACGATGCCCGAGCACCCCACCTGGCAGCAGGTGGCGGACCTCGCGGCGAAGGCGGACGGCGCCGAGTCGGGCATGAAGGGCATCTGTCTGCGCGGCCTGCCGGGCTGGGGCGAGGTGATGGCCCCGCTCACCACGGTGGTGAACACCTTCGGCGGCACCTGGTTCGACAAGAACTGGAAGGCACGGCTGAACTCCCCCGAGTGGGAGAAGGCGACGAAGTTCTATGTCGACCTGGTGCGCGACCACGGTGAGTCGGGTGCGGCCCAGTCCGGCTTCGCCGAGTGCCTGAACAACATGACCCAGGGCAAGGTCGCCATGTGGTACGACGCCACCTCCGCGGCCGGTTCCCTGGAGGCGGCGAACAGCCCGGTCAAGGGCAAGATCGGCTACGCCCCCGCGCCCGTCGACAAGACGGAGTCCTCCGGCTGGCTCTACACCTGGGCCTGGGGCATCCAGCAGGCCTCCCGCAACCCCGACAAGGCCTGGCAGTTCGTCTCCTGGGCGTCGAGCAAGCAGTACGAGCAGCTGGTCGGCGACGAGATCGGCTGGTCCAACGTCCCGGCCGGCAAGCGGGCCTCCACCTATGCCAACCCCGCGTACCGCGAGGAGGCGGCGGCCTTCCAGGAGATGACGAAGGAGGCCATCGAGGGCGCCCGCCCGAACGACCCCGGCGTACAGCCGCGCCCCGCGCCCGGCATCCAGTTCGTCGGCATCCCCGAGTTCACCGACCTCGGCACCAAGGTCTCCCAGGAGATCAGCGCGGCCATCGCCGGACGCCAGTCCGTCGACTCGGCCCTGAACAAGTCCCAGCAGCTCGCCGAGAAGATCTCCGAGGAGTACGAGGGGCGATGACAGCGACCACCACGGCCCCCGCGGCCACGACTCCCGTGCGTACGACACGCCAACCCTCCGCCCGGCTGCGCGCCTGGGCGACCCGGGCCCCTCTGCTGCCCGCTCTGATCTTCATGATCGTGGTGACTCAGCTGCCGTTCGTGGCGACGCTGGTGATCTCGTTCTTCGACTGGAACGCCCTGTACCCGGACGCCCGCCAGTTCGCAGGCATCGACAACTACCGAGAAGTCCTCACCGACGCCGATCTGCGCCACTCGGTGTGGACGACGGTGCTGCTGACGGTCGCGGTGGTGCTGGCCAGCCTGGTCCTCGGCCTGGTGCTCGCCCTCCTCCTGGACCGCAAGTTCCGCGGCCGGGGTGTGGTCCGCACCCTCCTGATCGCCCCGTTCCTCGTGGTGCCCGTGGCAGCGGCACTGCTCTGGAAACATGTGCTCTACAACCCTGAATACGGCCTGCTCAATGGGTTGTTGCACTATGTGGGCGGCCCACAGCCCGACTGGATCTCCAACACACCGCTGCTCGCGGTGGAGGCCTCCCTCGTGTGGCAGTGGACGCCGTTCATGATGCTGATCCTGCTGGCCGGACTCCAGAGCCGCGACCACGAGCAGATCGAGGCGGCCCGCGTCGACGGCGCGAGCGACTGGCAGATCTTCCGCCACCTCACGCTCCCGCACCTGCGCCGCTACCTCGAACTCGGCGCCCTGCTGGGCTCGATCTACATCGTCCAGAACTTCGACGCGGTCTTCACGATCACGTCCGGCGGACTGGGCACGGCCAACCTCCCCTACACCGTCTACCAGAGCTTCTACCAGGCCCATGAGAACGGCCTCGCCTCGGCCGCGGGCGTCCTGGTGGTCATCGGCTCGATCATCATCGCGACCTTCGCGCTGCGCGTGGTGTCGTCCCTGTTCCGCGAGGAGGTGTCGCGCGCATGAGCGCCGTGGCCGTACGACTTCGCAGCCGACGCAAGGGAGCGGGCCTGGGCCTGGTGGCCTGGCTGCTCGGGATCGCGTTCTTCCTGCCGATCGCCTGGATGGCCCTGACGTCCTTCCACTCCGAGGCGGACGCGGCGACCAACCCGCCGTCCTTCGCGGCGTCGCTGACCCTGGACGGCTACCGCGAGTTCTTCGGCGCGGCCGGCGGCGCGAGCCCCTGGCCGGCGCTGATCAACTCGACGGTGGCGTCGGTGGCTTCGACGCTGTTCGTCCTGGTCCTCGCCCTCCCGGCGGCATACGCCCTGTCGATCCGGCCGGTGAAGAAGTGGACCGACGTCCTGTTCTTCTTCCTGTCGACGAAGATGCTGCCGGTCGTGGCGGGCCTGCTGCCGCTGTACCTGTTCGCGAAGAACACGGACATGCTCGACAACATCTGGCTGCTGGTCATCCTCTACACCTCCATGAACCTGCCGATCGCGGTGTGGATGATGCACTCCTTCCTCGCCGAGATCCCGGTCGCGATCATCGAGGCGGCACGGGTGGACGGCGCGAAACTGCCGACGATCCTCACCCGCGTGGTGGCCCCCATCGCGCTCCCCGGCATCGCAGCGACCTCCCTGATCTGCTTCATCTTCAGCTGGAACGAGCTGCTGTTCGCCCGAGTGCTGACCGGGGTGGTCGCCGAGACCGCCCCCGTCTTCCTGACCGGCTTCATCACCAGCCAGGGCCTGTTCCTGGCGAAGGTGTGCGCCGCGTCGCTCGTCATCTCCCTGCCGGTGCTCGCCGCGGGGTTCGCCGCCCAGGACAAGCTGGTCCAGGGCCTGTCGTTGGGAGCCGTGAAATGAAGGCCGCCGTCATCGAGTCCGTGGGCAAGGCCATCGTCGCCGAGGTCCCGGACCCGACGCCAGGGCCGCGCGAGGTCGTCGTCGAAGTGGCGGCCTGCGGGCTGTGCGGCACCGATCTGCACATCCTCCAGGGCGAGTTCGCGCCGAAGCTGCCGATCGTGCCCGGGCACGAGTTCGCCGGCGCGGTGGTCGGGGTCGGCACCCAGGTCACCGAGGTGTCGGTGGGCGACCGGGTCGCGGTCGACCCGTCCCTCTACTGCCACGAGTGCCGCTACTGCCGCACCGGCCACAACAACCTCTGCGAACGCTGGGCGGCGATCGGCGTGACCACGGCCGGCGGCGCGGCGCAGTACGCGGTGGCCCCCGTGGCGAACTGCGTGAAGCTCCCCGAGCACGTCCGCACCCAGGACGCGGCACTGGTCGAGCCCCTGTCCTGCGCGGTGCGCGGCTACGACGTCCTGCAGTCCCGCCTAGGCGCCCATGTCCTGATCTACGGCTCCGGCACGATGGGCCTGATGATGCTGGAGCTGGCGAAGCGGACCGGCGCGGCCAGTGTGGACGTGGTGGACGTGAACCCGGCCCGTCTGGAGACCGCACGCAACCTCGGCGTCTCGGCCTCCGCCGCGAACCCGGACGAGCTGGACCGACCGCAGGGCTGGGACCTCGTGGTGGACGCCACGGGGAACGCTGCGGCGATCCAGGACGGCCTGGACCGGGTGGCCAAGGCGGGCACCTTCCTGCAGTTCGGGGTGGCGGACTACGCGACCCGGGTGACGATCGATCCGTACCGCATCTACAACCAGGAGATCACGATCACCGGCTCCATGGCCGTCCTGCACAGCTTCGAACGCGCGGCGGAACTGTTCGCGAACGGTGTCCTGGACCCCGAGATCTTCATCAGCGACCGGATCCCGCTGGAGCGGTATCCGCAGGCGCTGGAGCAGTTCGCGTCCGGGGTGGGCCGCAAGATCGTGGTCGTGCCGTAGAGATCCTCGCTCCCGCCGCCGGAGGGGCCGGGTCTTCGGCCCGTCCGGCGTCTGCGGCGGGGGGCGAAATCCAATCTCCCGCCGAATGGCCCCGGGTAAGGGAACGGTAAAACGGCCTCGCTCGTTCACGGGTCATGACAGCTATGACCCCCGGCTCGAACATCCCTCTCTCCGCCGCGCGCGTGACGGTGGACGTCGCCGCCCCGGTGCGGCTCGACGTATCGGGCCTGCTGCTCACCGCCGACGGCAAGGTGCGCTCGGACGACGACTTCATCTTCTACAACCAGCCGACAGGGCCGGGCGTGACGTACCGCTCGGGCGGCGGCACCTCCCCCGACGCGATCGTGGTCGACACCGCGGCCGTGCCCCCCGGCATCGAGAAGATCGTCGTCACCGCCAGCCCGGACGCCGCCGGCCAGAGCTTCCAGGGCATCGAACCGACGGCCACCATTCGCAACGCCGACGACAACAGCGTCCTGGCCACCTTCACGCCCCCGCAGCTCGGCACCGAGACCGCACTGGTGATCGTCGAGGTCTACCTGCGCAACGGCGCCTGGAAGGCCCGCGCGGTGGGCCAGGGCTACTCCAACGGCCTGGCCGGTATCGCCACCGACTTCGGAGTCACGGTCGAGGAACCCGCCGCGGCCGCCCCCGTGACCCCGCCGCAGCCCACCATGCAGCCCCCGGCCACCCCGCCGGCCCCGCCCCTGTCCACGCCCCCCGCGCCCCAGACCCCCGCCGCTCCCCCGGCCCCGCCCGCGCCTCCCGCCCCCGCCCCCGGCGCCGGAAAGATCAACCTGGACAAGGGCCGCGTCAGCCTCCAGAAGAACCAGACCGTCTCCCTGGTGAAGGGCGGCCGCCCGCTGCTCTCGCAGGTCAAGATGGGCCTCGGCTGGGAGCCGGCGTACCGCGGCAAGGACATCGACCTGGACGCCTCGGTCATCGCCTACGGCCCGCAGCGCAACCACATCGACAGCTGCTACTTCGGCAAGCTCCAGATCGTGCAGGGCGCCATCCGCCACTCCGGCGACAACCTCACCGGTGAGGGCGGGGGCGACGACGAGGTCATCACCGTCGACCTCGGCCGGCTGCCCCAGGAGGTCACCGGCCTGGTCTTCACGGTCAACTCCTTCTCCGGCCAGAAGTTCACCGAGGTCGCCAAGGCCTACTGCCGCCTCCTCGACGCGGCCACCGGCGAGGAACTCGTCCGCTTCGACCTGACCAACGCCGAGGCGCAGACGGGCGTGATGATGGCGAAGATGATCAAGCAGTTCTCCGGCGAGTGGGAGATGACGGCCATGGGCGACTTCGTGAAGTCCCGCACGGTGAGGGGGATGGTGAAGCCGGCGGCGCAGGCGCTGTAGGCAGGCATACAGCCGGGCAGTGGCCACGGAGCTGCTCGATGAGGCGGACGGGGCGGATCGGGCGGGCGAACCGATCCGTGGCCGCTGCTCGGCTGGTAGATTTCCGGTGTTCGTGTCAACCGGAGTCGAGAACTGCGAAGAGGTGAGTCGATGACCGCGCTCAAGGCCACTGCCCTGTGCAGCGCCCGGATCATCCTCACGTCGCGGGCGACGGGCTGACCTCACCCGGACGCATCTCGTGCGGGGCGTGAGCTCGCGAGGCGACAACATCCACACGAACACCACCATGGAACGGATCCCTATCCCGCCATGACCATGCACACCGACTGGATCACGCGCGCCGAGACCGGAGCCGACCTGCCCGCTGTCCGCGAGATCGAGCTGGCAGCCTTCGAGACCCCGCTGGAAGCCGACCTCGTCG
Organism: Streptomyces sp. NPDC056479; assembly: GCF_042795335.1. Lineage (NCBI taxonomy): Bacteria > Bacillati > Actinomycetota > Actinomycetes > Kitasatosporales > Streptomycetaceae > Streptomyces > Streptomyces sp. NPDC056479. The sequence continues at coordinate 155,175 of NZ_JBHTRZ010000008.1, forward strand.
ACGCCCTGCGTAAAGACGCCGCCTGGATCGACGGCCTGTCCATCGTCACCGCCGACCAGGAGGGTCGACTCGTCGGGCACGCGTTGCTGACCCGCTGTCATATCGATGACACTCCGGCCCTGTGCCTTGGCCCCGTCGCGGTGCTTCCGGCGTACCAGAGGACCGGCGCCGGTTCTGCGGCCATCCATGCCGCGCTGGGGGCCGCCAGGGTGCGGGGCGAACGCTTCGTCACCGTCCTCGGGCACTCTGCCTACTACCCGCGGTTCGGCTTCACTCGCGCCTGCGCCCACGGCATCGGCGTCACCTTCGATGTCCCGGACGAGGCTCTTATGGCCCTCTCCCTCGACCCCGACCACCGGCTGCCCAGCGGCACCATCCGCTACGCGGCACCGTTCGGTATCTGACCGATCGCTCCACCGGAGGGTGCCGGTGTCCGACCCATCCCCGGGACGGGCACCGGCACCCATCGACTTCGGCTCGACTTCGCCGGCCACCCCACGCCCACGGATCTTGCCCGTCGAACCGGTCGCGGTTCAGGCGTACCGCTGGCTACGCTTCCCATGGCAGTCGGGAGTGAGTACGGCCCGATCCTCACCAACAGGGGGACGCATGGCGGAAGTTCGGGTCGAGACCGTGGCTCTGGACGCGGCGGGCAGTCGCCAGATCTCCAGCCGTTCGCGGTCCACTTCCGCCCTCGGCGACCGTGCCGCGGAGCTGGAAGAGGCCATCGTGCAGGCTTCCGCAATCGCTCAGCAGTCCCTGACACAGGTGCCGCGCCGCGACGGCTGGCAGGTGGCGAGCATGGAGGTCACCTTCGGACTGACACTGGCGGCAGAGGCAGGAGTGATCCTGTCCAAGGCGTCGGCCGAAGCGTCGTTCGAGGTCACTCTCACCGTGGAGCGGGTCCCGGAGACACCGTGACGAACGCGGACTACTGGGTGGAGCTCTTCCACTCCGGGCAGCGCCTCGGAGGCGGCTTCCTCCTGACACGTAGATATGTGATGACCGCACTCCACTGTCTACGGGGCGTCACCGGGCTGGACGAGTCCGTGGACGTCGTCCTGACGGACGGCAGCAGACTCAAGGGGCAGGTCTGCCGTCGCGACAAGGACGCCGACCTGGCCTTGATCACGATCTCCGCGGCGTACGAGGTGCGCCTGCCGATCCCCCGGGCCGGTGTGGCGCACGGCGGGGACGACTGGCACGCGCCGTACCGCCCTCAAAAGTCCGAAGTACACCTCAGAGGACGGGTGGACAACGGCATGGCGAACTATCTGTGCGAGGGCGGCGCGGTCATAGAGGCCCTGCAGCTGACGGCGCACCAACTCCTCGGGGACTACTCGGGCTATTCCGGCGGACCGGTGGTCAAAGGCGTTCCGGAGAAACACGAGCCCGAGATCGTGGGCATCCTTCTGGAACAGGCTCCAGATCGTGCGACCGCCGACCGCGCCGCGAACGTCCTCTTCGCCGCCACCATCGGCGAGGCCGTGCGCCGCTTCGACCAGTTCGACGTGGAGCATCTTCTGGATGTCCTCCACCCGGCGAGTTCGCCGTCCCCACAGCCTGAGCACGGTGCCGGGTCGAACGACGACTCGTCCGTCGGCTCGGTGGAGTCCTGGTTGGGTCGCATCCAGGAGTGGGCACAGCGAGGGATCCTCGATCCGTCACAGGTCGCCGAACTCAATTTCACGGCGATCAAGACGGTCATGGAGCGCGAACTGCGTGGTGATGAAACATGACCGACCTCTGGCAGCGGGCCATCACCGGCGCCGAACGCGCTCTCCGCGGTGACGAACCTGCCCTCGTGAGCACACCGGCAGCCGTAGCGGCACTGCGCGAGGACCCTGATCCGTTCCGACGCCCCGGTCTCGGCAAGGACCTTGCCTACCTGACGTCCTTGCTCGAAGGACTCGGTCTGGACGACGCTGCACGCGCGCTGCTGGAGCATGTGGTCTCGCGCCTGCACCGGGACCCCCGCTCCCTGACCATGCCGCAGGACATCCGCAACGAGTTGGCGGTCGTCCTCGCGGACCGCGATCTCCTCCCCGCCGCGGTCGCTGTCCTGTCCCCGGCCATCGCCTTCCAGACGGAGAACCACCAAGGCGGGCCCGCCACCCGAAGCCTGGCGAACCTGGCGGCGATCAAGCTCCGTCTGGGCGATCTGCCCGGCGCTGCGAAGGCCGCGGAGGAAGCGCTGCGTCTCAGTACCGGTGACGGCTCCGTCCGGGAGCAACTGGAGATCCAGTTGCTTGCCGGGTCCGTGCTGGCGGAGACGGCCCGCAGGCAGGACCGCCACACCGAAGCCGACCACCAGGTCCACGCCCTCGCGCACGTGGTCCGGCAACTGGTGCGGCTGCTCGGCAGTGACCATCCGCAGTCCCTCTCCGCGCTGGTGACCCTGGCCCGGGCCGAGTTCGGTTCGGCCCTGGCCGCCGAGGACCGTGAACGATGGGAACGTGCCACCGACGTGCTCGCGGTCGCCGCCCAGAAGGCGTCCGCCACTCTCGGGCCCCGCCACCCCCTGTCGCGGTCCTCTCTGGTGAGTCTCGCCACGACGGAGTTCGAGGCGGCGCGAGCCCTGGGCGATGAGCACCGTCTCGACGGAGCACGGGCCATGGTCGTCGCCGCGGCCCGACGTGGCGAGAGCGGACGGCAGGACACCGCGCGGAATCGCGCACCACAGCCTCCCCCGGCTCCCCCGGCAGTGGCACCGGGCCGATCGGCCCTGGATTCGAGCCCGAGGGTGCCGGAAGCTCGGGGCCGCGAATCAGCGGTAGGGAGGCGGGACGAGGCGCAGTCCGCGTCCTTGCGCTTCGGGGTGCTCGGTCCAATGCGTGCCTGGCGCGGCGAGACACAGCTGGCCACCGGTTCCCCCCAGCAACGCGCCTTGCTCGCGGCCCTGTTGCTGCGCGAGGGCCGCACCGCCACCGCGGCGGAGCTGATCGACGCCCTGTGGGGCGAGGATCCGCCCTCGCAGGCGCTGGCGGCAGTACGGACGTATGCCTCCCGGCTGCGCAAGGTGCTGGGCACCGAGGTCCTGGTCAGCGAGTCGGGCGGCTACGCGGTACAGGGCCTGGCCGAGGGCGCGTTGGACCTGGCGGTGGCGCAGGACCTGGCGACGCAGGCGGAGCGGGCTGCGGCGACCGGGGATCTGGTCCACGCACGGCAGGCGCTGAACACGGCTCTGGCCCTGTGGGAAGGAGAGGCGCTGGCGGGCGTATCGGGCCCCTACGCGGAGACACAGCGGACGCGATTGGAGGAGTGGCGCCTGCAACTCCTGGAATTCCGCCTGGACATGGACCTGGAGCAGGGCTGTCACGCGGAGGCGGTCTCGGAGCTGACCGCGCTGACGGCGGCACACCCGCTGCGTGAGCGGCTGCGCGAGCTCCTGATGCTGGCGCTGTACCGCAGCGGCCGCCAGGCGGAGGCACTGGCTGTGTACGCCGACACCAGGCGGATGCTGTACGAGGAGCTGGGCGTGGACCCGCGCCCGGATCTGCGGGAGCTGCAACAGCGGATCCTGCAGGCGGACCCCGGCCTCGCCGAACCATCGGCGCCGGCGGCCGAGGCAGCGGCCGTTCCGGTGCGCCCGGCCCAACTTCCGGCCGACGTACCTGACTTCACGGGACGTTCGGCCTTTGTGCGCGAGCTGAGCGAGTTGCTGGAGTCCACCTCCGGCACCCAGGGCCGGGTGATGGCCGTGTCGGCGCTGGCCGGCATCGGCGGGGTAGGCAAGACGACGCTCGCGGTGCACGTTGCACACCGGACGAGGGCCGCCTTCCCGGACGGGCAACTGTACGTCGACCTGCAAGGCTCGGGCGCGAGGGCGGCCGATCCGGAGACGGTCCTCGGCTCGTTCCTGCGCGCTCTCGGGACGGCGGACTCGGCGATCCCCGACTCGCTTCAGGAGCGGGCGGCGCTCTACCGTTCGATCCTGGACGGCCGCCGGGTCCTGGTCCTGCTGGACAACGCCAAGGACGCCACCCAGGTACGCCCGCTGCTGCCGGGCACGGACGGCTGTGCGGCGCTGGTGACGTCCCGGGCGCGCATGGTCGACCTGGCAGGTGCTCATCTCGTGGACCTGGACGTGATGTCCCCGGACGAGGCACTGTCCCTGTTCGCAAGGATCGTGGGCGAGGGGCGAGTGGCACCCGAGCGGGAGGCCGCGCTGGACGTGGTCGCGGCGTGCGGCTTCCTGCCTCTGGCGATCCGCATCGCGGCGTCCCGGCTGGCGGCCCGCCGCACCTGGACGGTGTCGGTGCTGGCGGCCAAGCTCGCGGACGGACGCCGTCGCCTGGACGAACTCCAGGCCGGCGATCTCGCGGTGAAGGCGACGTTCGAACTCGGATACGGGGCGTTGGCCACCTCGCACGCCCGTGCCTTTCGCCTGCTGGGTCTGGCCGACGGCCCCGACATCTCGCTGGCGGCCGCAGCGGCAATGCTGGACCTGCCCGCGGAGGACACCGAGGACCTGCTGGAAGACCTCGCCGACACCTCCCTGCTCGAGTCCGCGGCGCCCGGCCGCTACCGCTTTCACGACCTCACACGGCTCTACGCCCGCGCCTGTGCCGAGCGGGACGAGCAGCCGCCGAGCGCTCGGGATGCCGCCCTGTCCCGGCTGCTCGACTTCTATCTGGCCACCGCAGCGGAGGTCTACGCGATCGAGCGGCCCGGAGACCGGCTGGTGAACGACCTGGGGCCCACCGCGCGCCCGGGGTTGAGGTTCGCCACCGAGTCCGCGGCCCTGGACTGGTTGTACTCCGAGGCCGACTGCCTGCTGACCTGCGTACAACAGGCGGTCGGCACGGACCGGATACGGCCCGCGGTCGACCTGCTGTGGGCGGCGAAAGACCTCAGTGAGTCCGGGGCCAACTCCCATCAGTTCGAAAGGACCGCGAGGGCGATATGCGAGGCTGCCGGCGCTGCCGGTGATGTCAGGGCCGAAGGCAGGGCACGCACGATCCTGGCCGATGTCCTGCTCGATGCCGGCCACATCGAGCGGGCGGAGGAACAGGCACGACTCGCCGCCGTACTCGTCAGCTTGGGGCAGGACGCCACGGCCGTCAGCTGGGTGGCCAACAACCGGGGCCTCATCCGTCTGCGCCAGGGCCGGCACGCGGACGCCAAGGCGTTCTTCATCCAGGCGATCGAGGGGTTCCGCGCACTCGGCAACCGTCCCTTCGAAGCAGCCGTCCTGGGCAACCTCTCGCAAGCCCATCTGGGCATGGACGACATCGCCAACGCGGTCGAGATCGCCGGCCGCAGCCTCGCGGCGCAGGCCGAATTCGGCCGCACGGTACGTCTCGCCACCAGCCACTATGTCGTGGGCATCGCCCTCACCAAGGCCGAGCGGTATGGCGAGGCCCTGGAGCAGTTCGTCGAGGCCCTGTCCATCTTCGTCGACCACCGACAGCGGCTCTGGGAGGGAACGACACACTTCCGGATCGCCGAAACCCATCTGGCCGCCCACCGCCCGGCGCAGGCCGCCCAGCACGCCGAACAGGCCCTCGCCCTGGGCTGCATCGGCGGCGACCCCATGCGGGGCAACGTGCTGACGGTCCTCGGGAAGGCGCTCAGCGAGTTGGGGCAGGTGGACCGGGCCACGGCTTGCTGGCGTGACGCTCTCAGCCTCTTCGAGGAGACAGGGAGGGCGGAAGCCGACGAAGTCCGCGCCCTGATCACACCCAGACTCTGGACGGCCTGACCACCGCACCGACCCGGCACCTTCCGTGGGCGTGGGTTTCGGTCACATCTTCGTCGCCCCCGCCGCCAGATCCCGCAGAAAGTGCCGCGCCCCGAGCAGGAACACGATGATCAGCGGCACGACGCTCATCAACGCCCCGGCCATCACGAGCGCGTAGTCCGCGTTGTACAGGACGTTGAGGTTCGCCAGGGCGACCTGGAGGGTGACCTTGTCCGGGTTGATCATGACGACCAGCGGCCAGATGTAGTCGTTCCAGAGGCCGATGAAGGTGAAGATGCCGAGGAAGGCGAGGGCCGGGCGGAACAGGGGCAGGGCGACCGTCCAGTACAGCCGGAAGAACCCGGCGCCGTCGATGCGCCCCGCGTCCAGCAGCTCGTCCGGCAGTGAGTTCTGGGCGTACTGACGCATCCAGAAGATCCCGAAGGCGTTGGCCGCACTGGGAATGATCAATGCCTTCAGCGAACCGGCCCACCCGAACTCGGCCATGGTGACGAACTGCGGCACCAGCGACAGCTGCGCGGGGATCATGTACGTCACCAGGAGCATGCCGAAGAGGAACTTCTTCCCCGGGAACTCGTATTTGGCGAAGGCGAATACCGCCAGCGAGTCGAAGAACAGCACCAGCGTGGTACCGGCCACGGCGACGACGATGGTGTTCCACAGCGAGCCGAAGAAGTCGACGGTGTCGAGCACCTTCGCCATGTTGTCCAGCAGATGCGGGCCCGGCACGAGTATGGGCGGGTAGCTGTAGATGTCCTCGGTGGTGCCGGAGGCCATCACCACCGGCCAGTAGGGGAGATTCGAGGTCCGTGAGCGTTCACGTGAACGTTGCCGACGAGTATCGAGGCAGCCGAAAACCAGTGTCAAGGGGCGTGCGCTTCCCCTGTGTTGACCGCTTGTGTTGACCGCTCGCGGTGACCGCCACGACGGCCGCGGCACGTCAGGCGGAGCCCCGCACCACCAGCTCGGGCACCACCCAGGCGTCGGCGCCGCCGATCGGCTCCTCGCCCGCCCGCAACCGCGCCACCTGCTCCACGGCCAGCCGCCCCAGTTTCCGCTTGTCGATGTGCAGGGTGGTGAGGGCCGGCTGGACCAACTCCCCCAGGGACAGCCCGTCGAAGCCCAGTACGGCCAGATCGCCCGGCACCGTCCGGCCACGGCGCCCGGCCGCGCGCATCGCGCCGACCGCGATCAGGTCGTTGAAGCCGAACACCGCGGTGATCTCGGGCCGCCCGTCCAGCAGCCGCTCCATGCCCTTCTCGCCGCCCGCCACACTGTGCTCGGGACACATGGCGACCCAGCCCTCGTCGACGGGCAGACCGTGCCGCCGGGCCTGCGCCAGGAAGGCGTGCCTCCTGGGGGCGGGACCGTGCACGCCGTCCAGCATGCCGATACGGCGGTGCCCGGCACGGACCAGGTGCGCCATGCCCCGTTCGATGCCGGCCGCGGCGTCGATGCCCACGGCCGCGAACCGCGTCCGCTCCGGGCCGCGTTCCAGCAGGACCAGCGGCACGCCACCGAGGTGCCGGGCGAGCACGTCGTCCGGGTTCTTGAAGTAGCCCACGACCGCGTCCGCCTGGTGGGAGAGCACGTCGAGCGCCTCCCGCTCACGCGCCTCGTCGGTCCGCGAGTCCCATACGACCACCTGCCAGCCGCGCTGCTCGGCGGCCTCCAGCACCCCGGCGGCCACCTCGGGGAAGAAGGGGTTCATCAGGTCCGGGATCACCAGCCCAGTCGTGACGGTCCCCTTCCGCACGAGCCCGCGCGCGAACCGGCTGGGCCGGTAGTCCAGCAGGCGGGCCGCCTCCAGGACACGCTCCTTGGTGCCCGGGTCGATCTCACCTTTGTCGTTCACCGCACGGGAGACCGTCTGACGCGACACTCCGGCCAGTTTGGCCACGTCGTGGATCGTGGCCCGGCGGCGGGGGCCGTCGGTACGGCCGAGACTCGGCTCCCGCTGCTCTTCGTCCGCCAACACGCTGAGCACTGTATCCGGCCAGATGGACGGCAGGGCAGGGCCCGGAACGCGAAGGGCCCCGGGCCCACCGGTGCAGGCGCCGTCCGACCTCCTAGAACAGCGCGCTGTAGGCGTTCAGCGCCGGCTGTCCGCCGAGGTGGGCATAGAGCACGGTCGACTCGCGCCCGATCTCCCCACGCCGGACCAGGTCGATCATCCCGGCCATCGACTTGCCCTCGTACACCGGATCGGTGACCATCCCCTCGGTCCGTGCGGCCAGCCGCATCGCGTCCAGGGTCGTCTCGCCCGGGATGCCGTACGTGCCCGCGTGGTAGCGCTCGTCGAGCTCGATGTCGGACTCGGTCAATTCGCGTTTGACGCCGATGAGTTGGCCGGTGCGGTGGGCGATGCGGGCGACCTGCTCACGGGTGCGGGCGGGCTCGGCCGAGGCGTCGATGCCGAGGACGCGGCGGGGGCCCGCGCCCGTCTCCTCCAGGGCGGCGAAGCCGGCGACCATGCCCGCCTGGGTGGAGCCGGTCACCGAGCAGACGATCACGGTGTCGAAGAAGACCCCCGACTTGCGCTCCTGCTCGGCGACTTCGTACGCCCAACGGGCGAAGCCGAGTCCGCCGAGCGGATGGTCTGAGGCGCCGGCCGGGATGGCGTACGGCTTGCCGCCCGACTCCTCCACGTCCCGCAGCGCCTGCTCCCAGCTCTCCTTGAAGCCGATCCCGAACCCGGCCCGCACCAGGCGCACATCGGCTCCGGCGAGGCGGCTGAGGAGGATGTTGCCGACCTTGTCGTAGACGGAGTCGGGCCAGTCCACCCAACTCTCCTGGATCAGCACGCACTTGAGACCGGCCCGGGCGGCCACCGCCGCGACCTGGCGGGTGTGGTTGGACTGCACACCGCCGATCGAGACGAGCGTGTCGCAGCCCTTCGCGAGCGCGTCGGCGACCAGGTACTCCAGTTTGCGGGTCTTGTTGCCGCCGTAGGCGACACCGGAGTTGCAGTCCTCGCGCTTGGCCCACAGGGAGGCGCCGCCGAGGTGGGCGGTCAGGCGTTCCAGGGGGTGGACCGGTGACGGGCCGAAGAGGAGGGGGTAGCGCTCGTACGAGGAGAGGGGCGAGGGAAGGGACATGGGGCGCCTCCAGAGCAGGGCTTTCGGGGTCGACCGGCCTCAGTCGGGGTCGGAGTCGGCCAGGTCGGCGAGCGTGCGCCAGATCTCCGCCGTGACGCGGACCGCCGCGTCCACGTCCCCGGCGGCACACGTCTCGATCAACCGCTCGTGCAGCCCGGCCGAACGGCAGGTCCCGCCCTCGCCGAAGCGCCGGCGCTCCAGGCGGCGGATGAGCGGGGTGTAGCGGGCGACGGTGGCGGCGGCCGCGCGATTGCCGCTCATCCTGACCAGGACGTCGTGCAGTTCGTCGTCGGCCCGCAGGGCGAGGTCGACCTGGCCGGCGGCGACGGCACGCGCGAAGCGCTCGTTGGCGGCGCACATGATCTCCAGGTCCGCGGCCGTCAGCCGGGGCACGGCGACCCGTGTCACCAGCTCGTGCATGGCGCCGACCACGGCGGCCGCGTCCCGTACGTCGGCGGCCACGACCGGGGTCACCCGCGTATAGCTCTGCGGCTTGCTCTCCAGCAGCCCCTCGTCCACGAGCCGCGAGAACGCCTCACGCACCGGCGCCCGGGACAGCCCCAGGCGCTCGGCGAGATCGGCGTCGCGTACCACCGCGCCGGGCTCTATCTCCCCGGCCACGATGGCGTCCCGGATCGCTGTGTAGGCCTGGTCCCTGAGCAGGGTCCGGCCCACGGGTCGTATCGCCTCCATGAACTGAAATGTTAGATGTCAGTCCAGCAACGGACAAGAGAGTGGCCCGCACTCCCCACGCGGTGCGGGCCACTCTCGTCCGAGGCGGATTCCGCCTCAGGCAGCCCAGGGCCAGTCGGCGTCCCGCGCGCCCTCCAGCAGCGGCACCATCCGGAAAGCCGCGTCGGACAGGCCGCCGAAGGTGTGCCGGTGGCCCGTGCCCGACGGGCCGTGGCCCGCCCGGTACCCGGCGAGGTTCCAGGTGTAGACCGGCACATCGGCCGGAACCTGCTCGGTCGGGTCGCCGTGACGGCTGGGCGCGTACTGCTCGTCGGTGACGATCAGCACCCGGTCGTGCTTCCGGTAGTGCCGGCGCACCGCCTCGGTGGTGTTCGTGCCGCCGAGGTCGCCGAAGCGCTCCAGCACCTTCAGCACCGACTCGCCCTTGCGGAAGGCGATCGCGTTGCTGTCGCTGCCGAACTGGACGAGATCCGCGTCCGCCGCCCGCAGCGCGAGCGCCGTGCCGAAGATCGCCGCCGCGTCGGCCCGGTTGAGCTCCGAGCGGTCGGACAGCCGCGACCAGAACATCGAGCCCGAGCGGTCGACGAGCACCAGCGTGCGGCCCGGCAGCCTCGGCACATTGGCCAGCGAGTGGCCGAGCGCCTGCTCCAGCGGGTACGCCCAGCGCAGCGAGGGCGCGTGCTGGTACGCGGCGAGGTACCGGAAGGGGAACTGCCGCGACCGTACGACCTGTGCCGGGTCGCTGATCCGCGCGGCGACCCGGGCCGCCACCTCGTCGCAGACACCGGCCTCGTCGAAGTTCCGCAGATTCCGTACGAGCGCCATGGCGCCCATCGACGGAATCACAGCCTCCCAGGCCTCCTTGTCCATCGGCCCCTGGAGCCAGCCCGCCAGCGCCTCCCAGGTCATCCCGGCCGCGGCGAGCCGCTCGGCACCGCCGTCCGACGTGACCACCGCACGCCGCTCCCCGACGGGCAGCGCCATCAGCTCGCGGTGTGCGGCCAGGGTGCGGTTCGAGGCGGGCGGCAGTGCGGTGTCCGGGTTGTGCCGGCGGTCGAGGGCGTACCGGAACAGCTCGCCCTGCCACGGCTTGTCCGGGTCCGGGGCCGCGTGCACCAGGTTGAGGATGTCGCCGAAGCGGTAGCCCTTGGACGCGGTGTCGTACTTCAGCAGCGACTTGCCGTTGTACAGACGCCGTACGGCGTCGGCGACTCCGCGCTTGACGGGCTTCGGGACGTTACGGCCGTACAGCGCCGTCCAGTACGCGAGCAGCTCGCCGGGCTCGTCCGGCCGCTGGAGCACGGAGGCGATGACCTGCCGGTTCGACGGGCCGTCGGTGGCCTGGGCCGCCAGGCGTGCCCGCACGTACTCGGCGGCGCCCACGATCGAGGCCGTACGGAGGTTGCCCTCGCCGCGCAGCCAGCCGAGCAGGCCGGCCGTCCACTCGGGGTCGGTGACTGCGAGCTCGCGCACGAGCCGTGCGAACCGGTCGTCGCGGTCGGGACCGGTCTCGTAGAAGGTCTGCTGCGAGACGAAGTTGGAGACCGACAGCAGGAAGAGCTCGGAGCGCGCGTCGCGCTCACGGCCGCGGCCGCCCTCGTAGGTGCGCAGCACCCGCCCCGTCGAGGTGACCCGCGAGGTCGGACGCGCCCTGGCGGCACGCGTGTTGAATCGCGCCATGGTGAATTCCCCCGAATTCATTCGTGTTTCGGAGGAAGGCGCAGCAAAAGATGGGTGCCCGAGATCAGGAGTCGGCGACGGACTTTAGCCTGGTGCTCTACCGAATTGAGCTACACCGACCCGAAGTCGATGACGGGATTCGAACCCGCAACCGCCAGATCCAATGAAGTAACCGTTGCCTGCGCACCGGGCACCCACCATGAGCTGCGCCTCCCGAGATCAAGTCGGCTGCGGCACGGGATTCTCTTGCAAAGAAGTAGCCGCTGCCATCGCACCGGGAGGTGCGTGACGTTGTGATCTCACTGTAGGAGGCGCAGCTCCGGCCAAGCGAACGAATTAATGGCCGGTGTCGGCGTATTACCGCCGCTGCCGCTTCCAGGGCCCGGTGATGGCGAGCATGATGCCGGGCGTCTGGATGTTGGCGTAGAGGGTCCGGCCGTCGCAGGAGAAGGTGACGCCGGTGAACTCGCTGTATTCCGGCTCCTCCGCGGTGCCGATGTTCAGCTCGTTGCGGGCGATGGGGTAGGTGCGGCCGCTGTCGGTGGCGCCGAACAGGTGCTGGATGCCCTCGCCGTCCTCGGCGATGACGAGGCCGCCGTACGGGGAGACGGTGATGTTGTCGGGGCCGTCGAAGGCGCCGTCCTTGGACGGGTCGGCGTTGACGCCGATCAGGACCTTCAGGGTGAGGGTGCGGCGCTTGGGGTCGTAGAACCAGACCGAGCCGTCGTGCGGCTGGCCGGGACTCTCCGCGCGGGCGAAGGAGGAGACGATGTACGTGCCGCCGTCACCCCACCACATGCCTTCGAGCTTGCGGGCGCGGGTGACCTGGCCGGCGGCGAACTGCTTGCGCACGGACGTCGTCTTCGCGTCGCGGTCGGGCACCTCGATCCAGTCGACGCCGTACACCGTGCCGATCTTGGTGGCGCGGGAGAGGTCGTCGACGAACTTGCCGCCGGAGTCGAAGCACTTGAAGGCGTGCAGCTTGCCCGCGTCGTCGGCGAGGGTGCGCAGCTTGCCGCGGCCGAGGTGGAAGTGCTCGGGCGGGGTCCAGCGGTAGAGCAGGCCGTTGGGGTTGGAGGCGTCCTCGGTGAGGTAGGCGTGTCCGCGCTTGGGGTCGATGACGACGGCCTCGTGGGCGTAGCGGCCGAACGCCTTGATGGGCTGGGGGTTCTTGTTGGCCCGGTGGTCGGCGGGGTCGACCTCGAAGACGTAGCCGTGGTCCTTGGTCATGCCGTTGGCGCCGGCCTTGTCCTCGGTCTCCTCGCAGGTGAGCCAGGTGTCCCAAGGGGTGCTGCCGCCCGCGCAGTTGGTGGCGGTGCCGGCGATGCCGACCCATTCGGCGACCCGGCCGTCGGGGCGCACCTCGACGACGGTGCAGCCGCCGGAGGCGGCCGGGTCGTAGACGAGGCCCTCGGTCAGCGGGACCGGGTGCGGCCACTGGGCGCGGGGGCCGCCGAGCTCGTGGTTGTTGACGAGCAGGGTGGTGCCGCGCGGGCCGTCGAAGGCGGCGGTGCCGTCGTGGTTGGAGGGGGTGAACTCGCCCGACTCCAGCTTGGTCCGGCCGCTGTAGGTGATGACGCGGTACTTGAATCCGGCGGGCAGCGCGAGGAGCCCCTTGGGGTCCGGGAGGAGCGGTCCGTAGCCGACACCGCCACCGTGGGCGTCCGCGGAGCCCTCGCTCGCGACATCGGACTCGGTGGACGCGAGCGCGTTCGGTGCGGTGGCGAGGACGCCGGCGCTGCCTGCCAGTGCCACACCGGTGACCGCGGATGTTCTGGCGAAGTCCCTGCGGGTGAGCGACATTGTGTCTCCTGTGACAGAGGGCGTGCCGTGGAGGGTGGCGGACTTCGAGACGGCGCAACAGTCCCGCGCACGCCTGAACGCCGGTTGAACAGCTCCCTAAGCGGCGCGGGACTCTGCCCATCTGCGGCTCCGCCGCGTGGGCGCGACCAGCCACACTCAACCCGCACCGCCAACAGACATCAACCCCCCTGCTGCGACCGCGCCTTAAAGGCAGCCTTCCGCGCTTCCTTCGCCACCTTCTTGTCCGGATGCAGCCGCCCCATCGCCTCCAGCACATCCGCCGCGGCCGGATGATCCACCCGCCAGGCCGCCGCGAAGAACCCGCTGTGCTGCGCGGCGAGCCCCTCCACCAGCGCCCTCAGCTCCTCGGAGTTCCCCTCGGCGGCCAGTTGCGCGGCGACGGTGTCGACGGTCAGCCAGAAGACCAGCTCCTGGGACGGCGCGGGCACGTCGGAGAACCCGGCCTCGGTCAGCCACACCCTGGCCAGCCCGCCCAGCTCCGGATCGTCGAGCACCTCCCGCAACGCGGGCTCGGCCTCAGCGCCCACCAGGGACAACGCCTGCTGGCAGCGCAGCCGCCGCAACGGCGCCCCGGCGTCCGCACCCCGTGCCGCGGCCAGCAACTCCCTTGCCGCGGCGAGGGGTTCGCGTCGGGCCAGCCACTGCTCGGTCTCGGTCTGCGCGGCGGCCTGCGGGAAGGCGGCCGTACCGTCGAGCAGTGCGTCGGCGCCCTTGTCCGCGAGTTCTCCGACCGCGGGCGCCTCGAATCCGGCCTCCAGCAGCCGTGCCCGCATCCCGTACAGCCCGAGCGGGGTGAGCCGCACCATGCCGTAGCGCGAGACATCGGTGTCGTCGACGCTCTCCGCCTCTTCCTCGGCGGCGCTCTCGACGTCCGCCATCAGCGCCTCGTCGACCGGCTGGTACTCCACCAGCCCGACCGGCTCCAGCACCCGGAACTGGTCGTCCAGTCGCATCATCGCGTCGGAGACCTGCTCCAGCACGTCGTTCGTGGGCTCGCCCATGTCGCTGGGCACGATCATCGACGCGGCGAGGGCCGGCAGCGGCACGGGGCCCTCGCCGGGACCGTCCTCACTGACCGTCAGCAGATAGAGGTTGCCGAGCACCCCGTCGAGGAACTCCGCCTCGGCCTCCGGGTCCCAGTCCAGCGAGGAGAGGTCGACCTCGCCCCCCTCGCCCATGGCGTCGACCAGGTCGTCGAGGTCGGGCACGCTCGCGTCGGCGAGCACCGTCTCCAGCGCGCCCAGCCACACCGCGAGCACGTCGTGCGGCGAACCGCCGGTCAGCTGCGCCAGGTCCGCGCCGGCCGCCACGGTGCCCGCCTCCTCGTCGACGACCTCGACCAGCCCGGTGTCCACGGCCACCCGCCAGGCCTCACCGGTGTACGCGGCGGCGTCGTCCCCGCTCAGTCCGAGCAGTTCCGCGGCAGCGGGCAGCTGCTCGTCGACGAGCCCTCCGCCGGCGTCGACCCGGGTGTCGGGTCCGGCCCAGCGGGCCAGTCGCGCGGCACGGGAGAGCAGCGGCGTGGACAGCGCGTCCCGCGCCAGTTCCGCTTCGGGGTGCAGCCGTACCGGTGGCAGGGGGGAGCTGTCTGACATCGGATGGTTCTCCTAGGGCGCTTGCATGGGCCGTACGCATCACGGCTCAGCCGCTCAGCCTAGACGGATTTCCACCCATGCCGCCCGGTTCATCTCCCCGTCGGTGGGCGTACATGGCCGAAACCTTGACAACTGGCCTGCCCAGGAATGAGATTACGCGCGTAGAAACTTGGCGGACATCTGTTCACTGTATTTTCTACGCGCGTTGCCGCCGCCCCACCGGCCGCGACCCCTCGTTCCACGTTCAACCCACGTACCACTCTCGTCCCGGCACCCACGTATGTCCCCGGAGGGATCCCGTTGCCGAGCAAGAAGTCCGCGCGTCTCGCCGCGCTCACCGTCGCCGCCGTCTGCTCCGCGGCGTCCACCGTCGTCCTGACGGCGCCCGCGCATGCCGACTCCATGCGCATCCATGACGTCCAGGGCAGTACCCGAATATCCCCGTACGCCGGCAAGCAGGTCACGGACGTGGCCGGAATCGTCACCGGCGTACGCACCTACGGGTCGTCCAGAGGCTTCTGGATCCAGGACCCGACCCCGGACGACAACCCGGCCACCAGCGAGGGCGTCTTCGTCTTCACCAGCTCCGCCCCGAAGGTCGCCCTCGGCGACTCGGTCCTGGTCTCGGGCACGGTCTCCGAGTACGTCCCGGGCGGCGCCTCGTCCGGCAACCAGTCGCTGACCGAGATCACCAAGCCGACGATCACCGTCGTCTCCAGCGGCAACGCCGTCCCGGCCGCCAAGGTGATCGACGCGAAGTCGGTGCCGGCCGCCTACAGCCCCGAGGGCGACACCGCCGCGAGCGGCTCGGTCAACGGCCTGGCCCTTCAGCCCGAGAAGTACGCCCTGGACTACTACGAGTCCCTGGAGGGCGAGAACGTCCAGGTCGCCGACACCCGCGTGGTGGGCGCCAGCGACCCGTACACCGAGCTCTGGGTCACGGTGAAGCCGCGGGAGCACCGCAACCACCGCGGTGGCACGGTCTACGGCTCCTACGACTCCCAGAACACCGGCCGGCTGCAGATCCAGTCGCTGGGCAAGGTGGCCGACTTCCCCGTCGCGAACGTCGGCGACGTCCTCCAGGGCGCCACGGCCGGTCCCCTCGACTACAACCAGTTCGGCGGCTACACCCTGGTCGCCAACCAGATCGGCACGCTCGAGAGCGCTGGTCTGAAGAGGGAGGCCACGCAGAAGCAGTCGCGCGGCGAGCTGGCGGTCGCCACGTACAACGTGGAGAACCTCGACCCGTCCGACGCCACGTTCGAGGAGCACGCCTCCGCGATCGTGAACAACCTGCAGTCACCCGACGTCGTGTCGCTGGAGGAGATCCAGGACAACAACGGCGCGACGAACGACGGCACGGTCGCCGCCGACCAGACGCTGGCCAAGCTGACCGACGCGATCGTCGCGGCGGGCGGCCCCCGGTACGACTGGCGCTCGATCGACCCGGTCAACAACGCCGACGGCGGTGAGCCGGGCGGCAACATCCGCCAGGTCTTCCTCTTCAACCCGGAGCGGGTCTCCTTCACCGACCGCGCGGGCGGCGACGCCACCACCGCCGCCGGTGTGACGAAGGTGCGCGGCAAGGCCGCCCTGACGGTCTCCCCCGGCCGGATCGACCCGGCGAACGCGGCCTTCACCAACAGCCGCAAGCCGCTCGTCGGCGAGTTCGTCTTCCGCGGCAAGACCGTCTTCGTGATCGCCAACCACCTCAACTCCAAGGGTGGCGACCAGGGTCTGACCGCGCAGTACCAGCCGCCGGCCCGCAGCTCCGAGGTGCAGCGCCACGCGCAGGCCACGGCGATCAACACCTTCGTCAAGGACATCCTCGACACGCAGAAGAACGCGGACGTGATCGCCCTCGGCGACATCAACGACTTCGAGTTCTCCGACACCGTGAAGATCCTCGAGGGTGACGGCGAGCTGTGGTCGGCGATCAAGTCGCTGCCGAGGAGCGAGCGTTACTCCTACGTCTACCAGGGCAACGCCCAGACGCTGGACCAGATCCTGGTCAGCCCGTCGATCCGGCGCGGCTGCGACTTCGAGTACGACAGCGTGCACGTCAACTCGGAGTTCAACGACCAGATCAGCGACCACGACCCGCAGGTGCTGCGGTTCCGCCCGTAACCTCCGGTGGTGCTCAGGGCTGGCTGAACACGCCGTTCAGCCAGCCCTTCCACATCTCCTCGTCCGCTTCGGCGTCGGCGCCCTGCGCGAAGTCGTGGACCGACATGCCGACCATGTGGCCCCAGTGGTTGCGGCCGAAGAAGCGGATGAGCGCGTCGTCCGTGCGCAGCCCGAGGAAGTACGGGTTGCGGAAGTCGACGACGGCGTCCAGGACCTGCCCCTCGGGACCGCGCACCTGCGCACGCGCTCCTTCCGCCGTGTCGTCGGCGAGGCCGAGCGCACGGCCCACGGTGACGAACGCGTCGGACGCCTTGGACGCCTCGGGTCCGTCGAAGGTGGCGAAGGCGGTGACCGGGCGGCCCCGGAAGCGGGTGAGGTACTGGCGCAGGGTGTGCAGATAGAACTCGGTGTGCCGGTTGGCGCCGTCGTACTGGTTGTCCCAGTCGTCGACGAAGATGCCGCTGTGCACGTAGCGCACCCAGGCGCGGCGGCCGTCGTCGCGCGGCTCGATGGTGTAGTCGAGCTGGTTGAGGGTCTGCTCGGAGATGCCCTCGACGTCCTCGACGCGGTTGGTGTAGTGGTGCGGCGGGTCCCAGGCGGTCACGGTGGACCCGAAGGGGCCCTTGCCGCCCTCGCGGGGCTCGGGGGCCTCCATCGGCCACAGCCAGCCGCCGGTACCGGCGGTCACGGCCTCCCACACCTCCTGAGGTGTGGCATCGACCTCGAACTCGCCGACGATCTCGAATTCCTTGGACATGGTGGGCTCCTGGGTACTACGGGTTGAGTTCCGGGGTTTCCGTCGTCTCCGGGGTGGCCGACGGGGGTTTGACCGTGGGGTGGACGGCGACGACGATCCGGTGATCGCGGCCGCCCTCGGCATCGGACGCGTCGTACTTGCGGATCAGCGCGCTCACTCCGGCCGTCAACTCCTCGATGAACGCCGCCCGTTCGGCGGCCGAGGCGAAGCGGACCTCGCCGTCCAGCGCGTAGGTCGCCAGCCGCTTGCGGGCCTTGGCCGCGCCGGTGATCAGCGACCCGACGTCCCGCACCAGGCGGGCGCCGAGCGCGAGCAGCCAGCGGGCCGAGAGCTGGTCGCGGAAGCGGTCCGGGTCCGGCTGTACGGAGGCGAGCGCGAGGGGCGAGATCACGTACGACGCGGCGGTCGCCCGCATCAGCCGCTCGGTGACGTTGCCCTTGCGGCGCTCACCGGCCAGCTCGACCAGGCCGTGCCGTTCCAGGGCCTTGAGGTGGTAGTTCACCTTCTGCCTGGGCAGCCCGACCTTGCCGGCCAGCATGGCGGCCGACGCGGGGCCGGCCGCCAGCTCGGCGAGCAGCCGGGCCCTTATGGGGTCCAGGGAGACGGCTGCGGCCTCGGGGTCCTCGATCACGGTGACGTCCAGCATGGCTCCACCGTCTCACCGAAAACTTTTTTTGTCCAGACGGTTCGAGTTTTCGGTGCGTCGAAGGAGGCGGGTCACTCGGGGACGAGCCCGAGGGCGTACTCGTACCGGCTGACCGTGCTGCCCTTCAGCCCAGGCCAGTTCTGCACGCGGTCCCACGCCTCGTTCGCCGAACCGACACCGTCGCCCGGGGCCGCGAGAGCGTCGGCGTGGGCCTGGGCGCTCTCCCACTCGGCGTAGTTGAGGACGCGGGTGCCGTCCACGCCGAGGTGGAAGTGGGCCGAGATGCCGCCGGGGTGCGGGTTCGGTTCCGCGGCCAGCGCTTCGAGCACGGCGTCCACCCACGCGCGCTGACGGGCGGGGTCGGGGCCCTCGAACTCGATCGCGACGATCACGACGCAACCGGGGACACGGGTGTCGTCCGGCCGGCGGAGGCTGCGGTAGTGCCGGTACCGGCCGAGTCCCACCCGCTCGATGTCCGGTACGGCGGTGTCGATCTCGTCGACGCGCTCCTGCCGGTGCGTCCGCACGAAGGCCTCGTAGGCCTGCTCGCTCCGCCACTGCGAGTGATGGAGGAGGGTGGAGCCGTCCTGGCCGGTGTAGACGTAGTAGCCGAGCAGGCCGTCGGAGGGCCAGGCGCGGCGCTCCCAGGTGACGCCGATCGCCTCGACGGTCTGCTTCTGCCGGAGGGGGGTGCCCACGCGCCAGGTACTGAAGAAGGGGGCGCCGACCTCGGGGCGGGCGAGGTCGGGGTGGGTGTCGGTGCGACGGGACACGGGGGCTCCAAGGCTCGGTGGTCGATGCGTGCACGGACCACCCTTCGACCTCAAGTGAACTTGAGGTCAAGTGAGGCTCTAGGGCCTGGGGTGCAGGACGGCATGGCGGCGGCGCGGGGCCGATGCCGGGTTACGTGCCATCGGTCCCGCGCCGCTTCGCCGCTCTCGCGGCATGCCGCCTGCCGTGCCGGCTTCTCAGCGATGCCCCTCGTGCCTCCGCCGCACCATCCCGGCCGCGATCAGCGCACCCACCGCCGCACCGACCACCAGCACCGGACGCGGATGCCGCAACCCGGCCTGGACGACGGTACGGACCGGGCGGGGGACGCCGTGCTCCACCGAGTGGCCCGCGTGCGTCGCCTTGTCGTGGACGGTGTGACCGGCCTGGGTCGCCCGGTCCTGCACCACGTGTCCCGCGCGCGTCGCCCGGTCCTGTACGACGTGGCCGGCCTGGGCGGCGCTGCTGCGCAGTTGCACGGTCATCGCGCCCGCCTTGTCCCTGAGGTCGGCGGCGCGGGCCATGGCCCGGCCCTTCACATCGGCCTTGTTCATCAACTCGGCCACGGTGTCGCCGAGTTCGCCACGTGTCCGCTCGATCTGGTCACGCAGCTCGGTCGGCCCCTTGGCCCCACCGGTCGCCTTCGCGGCAGCGCCGCGTATGTCCCCCGCTGCCCTGTCCGTCATCGATGCACCCTTCCTTTGATCTCGTCGACATCCGTCCTGACGCTGCCGAGAGCCTCCTCGGGCGTGGGAGGTGCGGCCCGGCGCAGCTGGGCGCGGCCGGTCGCCGCCAGCAGACCCGCGACCGCGAACAGCACCCCTGTCACGATGAGCGCCGAGGCCCACAGGGACAGCGTCAGCGAGAGCGCGGCGGTGGCGGTCGCGGCCAGGAACAGCACCCCGGCGTAGGCGACGGCACCCGCCGCGCCCAGCAGAGAGCCGCCACGGCCGGCCCGCCGGCCCTTCTCCGCCAGCTCCTCCTTGGCGAGGGCGACTTCCTGTCGTACGAGTCGGGAGAGCTGTTCGCCGGCCTGCGCTACGAGTTCGCCCACCGAGTGGTGCTCGTCGTGCACCGGCTCGTGGGCCGTGGTCCCGGTCACGGTGTTCCGCCTCCTCTCGGTTCGGAACACCCCGGGTACCCGGACGGGCCCGCGCTACCCCTTCCCCGCGCCGCCCGGTCCCCGCTCGCCCAGCCGGGCCAGCTGGGCCTGGAACCAGTCGAGGCGGGCCTGCAACAGCGCCGCCTCCGCGGTGAGTTCGAGCACGCCGAGCTCCTCGGTGGCGCCGAGACCGGCCACCGCCACGGAAGCCCCCTTCCCGGCGGCGACCCTCAGCCCCTCCCCCGCGAGCCGGGCGAACCCCGCCGGCGAGACGGAGGTACGGCCGCGCAGACAGCCCGCGCAGGACGGGGCGAGGGCAAGCCGGCCGGGGCGGCCCCAGCCGGCGTCGGCCAGGGCGGCGGCGACGGTGCCGCAGGCGCACGGGCCGACCGTGGCGGTGCGCACGCGCTGACGGGCGTAGCGGAAGCCGCGCTCGAAGCGGAGGTAACGGCCCAGCACGGTGACTTCGAGCAGTACGGCGGACCGGTGCTCGGCCGTGCACAGCAGCGCCTCGGCCGTGGTGCGGTCGTGCACGCAGTGGAAGCCGCAGTCGCAGCGACGGCTCGGCGCCCGGTGCCGCAGGCCGTACACGCAGGACGCGTCGGCCAGGACCCCGTACGGCAGCGCGCCGCCCAGCGACACACCGGTGAACCCGGCCCAGGTGCCGTCCTGGGACAGCATCGGGTGGGCGATCTTGTATCCGGTCGGCGGCTCCGTCGGACGTTCCTCGGGAAGCCGCAGCCTCATCGGGCGGCCGGGACCTCTTCGGACGCGGACGCCTCGGTGTCCCGGAGTTCCTCGTCCCGGAGTCCCTCGGGGAGTTCGACCTCCAGATCGCGGTCCAGCGGCCGCTCTTCCGCCACTCCGGTGGCAAGTGCCTTGCCGAGCTTCATGACGCCTCCCATGACCAGGGGTCGTTGACCGTCCCGGCCATGGTGACCCATGACGCCCAAGTTTGGACATAGGGCCTATGACACTCCCCGACACCTCGATCTCGCAGCACCCCTTAGCAATACATCGTAGAAAAATTAAGTGGAGCTACGCGATCGTCCTGCCGACACTACTGTCATGACGACTGCCAGCGCCTCCGCCCCTCCCTTCGGCCGCGCCCTGTGCGCCATGATCACGCCCTTCACCGAGACGGGAGCGCTCGATCTCGCCGGCGCGCAGCGGCTCGCCGACCGGCTGGTGGACGAGGGCTGTGACGGTCTGGTGCTCTCCGGGACCACGGGCGAGTCGCCGACCACGACGGACGCCGAGAAGGCGGACCTGATCAGGGCGGTACGGGAGGCGGTGGGCGACCGTCCCTCGATCGTCGCGGGCGTGGGCACCTCAGACACCCGGCACACCGTCGAGCTGGCCCTGGCGGCCGAGAAGGCGGGCGCCGACGGCCTGTTGGTGGTCACGCCCTACTACAGCAAGCCCCCGCAGGACGCCGTCGAGGCGCACTTCCGCGAGGTGGCCGACGCGGCCGGACTGCCCCTCGCGCTGTACGACATCCCGGGCCGCACCGGCACCCGCATCGAGCCGGAGACGGTGATCCGGCTCGCCGAGCACCCCCGGATCGTCGCGGTGAAGGACTGCTCCTACGACTTCCTCGGCACCCAGAAGGTGCTCTCCCGCACGGAGTTGGCGTACTACGCGGGCTGCGACGAGCACAACCTGGCCCTGTACGCGGTGGGCGGCGCCGGATACGTGAGCACGGTGTCCAACGTGATCCCCCGTCACCTCCGCTCGGTGCTGGACGCGTTCGACGCGGGAGACACGGCGGGCGCGGCCCGGCGCCAGCAACTCGCCACTCCCCTCATCGAGTTGATGATGTCGGCGGGCCTGCCCGGCGCGGTCACCGCGAAGGCCGTGCTCAACGAACTCGGCCTGCCCGCGGGCCCGGTCCGCGCACCGCTGCGGCCCGCCGACCGCGCGACGGTCGACGGGCTGCTGGCGGCGTACGGAGCGCTCACCGACGGCTGATCACCGGCGGGCGAACACGGGCTCCCACCCCAGCCGCTCGCCGTTCGTATCCGGCTCGCGCACCCCGCTCAGTGGTACGACCTTGTCGCTGCCGATGGTGACCAGCACGAGCCGGGGCCGGTATGTCTCCTCCAGGCCGGTGACCCGCTCCCAGGCGATGAGCCGGGTGTCGTCGGCCCAGGCGAGCAGTTCGGCTCCGCGCACCTTGGTGATCTCCTTGCCCGTACGCGGATCACGGATCGCGGAGTAGGACCTGCCGGGAGACCCGTCGACCTCCTTGGTCAGGCCGGTGGCGGCGAGCCTGCCGCTCGGCGACAGCCGCGCCTGGACGTCCGACCGCAGGTACTTCTCGTTCGCGGGTTCGTCGGCCGGGTGACCCTGTAGGTCGTAGAACTGCTGCATACCGTCCGAACCGCCGATGACCCGCGAGTACACCCGCTCGCCGTCCCGGCTGAACGAGAAGTCCTGGCGTCCGTCGATATTGCGCCCGGCTTCGACCGCGCTCCAGGAACCCGCGCCGGAGGCCACGTCGAGGTCGTAGAAGCCGGAGCGGCTCGAATCACCGAACTTCGACATCCACTCCCAGTCCTCCTGGCCGTCGTTGAGGGCCACCTTCTCCCTGATGCGCAGATCGGGATGCTCGTCGTACGTCGTCGCGACGAGCCTGCTCCCGTCGTACGAGTACGCCAGCCCGCCGACCCCCCGCTCGACCGGGATCCACCGCTCGACCTCCCCCGTCGCGAGGTCGAGCAGGCCGATCCGCCGGGCGGGCAGGTTCCGCTCCAGTACGGCGGCGGTCCGCAGGCCCGGGGCGACGGCGGCGAAGGACCACCGGGTGTCCTTCTCGTACCGTCCGGTCTCCGGGTCCAACAGCCAGTAGGTGCGCTCGGCGACCCCCTGGTCCTTCGTCCGCTGGACGAGCTCGGTGGTGTAGTGGGCGGCGAGCGCCACGTCTCCGGCCGCGATCAGGTCACGCGGCGGGGACTGGTCCGGGTGGGCGCTGGTGCCTTGGCCGTCCAGCAGATGTGCCGGGCGCGCGTCTTCCTTGCCGTCGTTCAGCAGCGGCACCGTGACGCCGATGGCGACGACGGCCGCGGTGGCCGCCGCGGCGGCGGCGATCCGCCGGGTGCGATGCCGCTTGCGGACCGTGAGCACCCGGTCGGCGAACGCCGGGCCCGCCGACGGCTGTTCGGCGGCCAGGTCCCGCAGGGAGTCACGCACAAGTTCCTCGACGTTCACGGACGCACCTCCACGGGTGAGAAGTCACCGGCCGGCCGTGGTTCGGCGGCGGCCGGGTCCAGAGCGGTCAGCTCCGGCGCCAGCGCGCGCAGCCGGGCCAGGGAACGGTGGGTGGTGGACCGTACGGTGCCGACGGAGCAGCCGAGGATCCGGGCCACATCGGCCTCGGGCAGGTCCTCGAAGTAGCGCAGCACGAGTACGGTGCGCTGCCGAGCGGTCAGCCGGGCCAGCGCGCCACGCATCAGCAGCCGCAGCTCGGCGGTTGCGGAGGTGTCCGGTCCGGCACCGGTCCCCTCCGGTGGCTCGGCGACGCTCAGCTCCCGCCGTCGCCACTTCAGCCGCCAGCGGCTGATCTGCTGCCGGTACAGGATCTGACGTACGTACGCCTCCGGCTCGTCGATGCGGTGCCAGCGGTCGGCCGCCTTGATCAGGGCGTTCTGCAACAGGTCCTCGGCTGCGTGCCGGTCGCCGCCGGTCAGCAGCACGGCGGTCTTCAGCAGCGCGGACGACCGGTTCTCCACGAACTCCCGAAAGCTGTCCTGCGCTTCGGCATCCATCGTCACCTTCTCCGTCCCCCGGGCGGGCCGACTGCCCGCCTCTTCTACTCCTCGTGACGCGTGCGGCCTACCGCCGCTATGCCGGCCGGCGCAAGAAACCCGCCGCAAACAGTCCGAGGCGGCGACCGCATCCCCCTGCGCTCGCCGCCCCTTCCCTGCGGTCGCTCAGCCCCACTTGTACCCGTCGCCGAAGAGCAGGAAGTGCTCCAGCACATCCTCCATCGGATCATCCACCTGTCCGACGTTGACCAGCCCGATACGCGGCCCGTTGTGCGAGCCCGTATTGGTCTCGTCGGCGTACGCGTTCCCGGCCGGCAACCAGCACACCGCCCCCACTCCCAGCGCACCGACCGCCAGGCGCAGTACGACCCGGCCCCGCTGGTTCATCTTCCCTCGACCCGTCATCGGCCCTCGGTCCTCATCTCGTCGGTTCGGCGTGTGATCGGAAACTGCGTCCACCCGTTCATCTGCCTGGACCGTGCCGAGGTCACGGCGGGTAACCCGTACGTGGGCAACACTTCGTCGTCGAGGCCGCGCAGGCTCACAGCTGGGGAGGTACGTCGCCGCCGAGGAGCGTGATCAGCTGGGCCAGGCGTGCGTCGAGTTCGCGGCCGACCTCGGCGATCTGCGGGTTGCCGTAGCTGTCGAAGAGCAAGCTGGGCTGGTCGACGGCGAGTTTGGTGTCGCCGTCGGGGTCGGCGTAGATCAGGGAGGGCAGTGGTGCGTGCAGCACGGCCGCAGCGTCCTCGCGGAACGCGCGTTCGGCGATGGTGTGGTTGCCCATGAGGTACTGGGTGGCCTTCCACAGGGACTGCGAGCCGGCCATGAGGGCGCAGACGTCGTCGCGGTGGTAACGCATGAACCCGTGGGGGCCGTTGATCTCGGCGAGTTCGAGCGTGGCCTTCCAGGATCCCAATTGGTAGAAGCGCTGGAGATCGGCCTCGGGAACGAGGGTCTCAAAGTGCTCGCACGCCGCGTCGTAGGGACGCGGGAGCGTCACGACAAGCCTCCGGGCGGGGTGGTCGATGAAGGCGCTGTCTGTCGTCATGGCCGTACCTGTTCGTCGTCGGAGCGGACGAGCTCAACACCGTGGACGTCGACCGTGATGGAGGGGAAGTTGAGGTTGACGCTGTTGTCGGGGTTGCGGCGGAACATCCGTCGTCGCGTCGGCATGACCAGCCCGTCGAAATTCCGGTGGTGGCCGGTGTAGTGGCCGACGAGGAAGCTGTTGTTGATCTCGGCGACGTAGTCCATGCGACGTTGCATTCCGAAGGCGTCGTAGTAGAAGACCGCGTTCGGGCTGTGTGTGGCGATGTCGGGCGGGAAGCGCACCTGCAGACGCCGCCATGTCTGCCCTGCCTCGTGCCACGGTTCGATCTCGCGGGCCTTCACGCCCGGATAAGTGAAGAGGAACGGACTGGTGAAGTAGTTCCAGCAGGCGTAGCCCAGGAAGTAGCCGAGGTGCGGGGCGTCCCAGTCGGTGTTCCGCAGCATTCCCTTGAAGGAGGCGCGGGCCGGTGCGAGGGTCTCGACCGGTTCGCCGTCCAGAGTCTGCAGGGCGACGCTGTCGGTGGCAGCGTCGAAGGTCATCTGCCACTCCGGGCGGGTGAACGGCGTGAACACGATGTGTTCTCGGGCCGTGTCGATCGTGAGCACCTGGTCGAAGCTCGCCCCCGGTGGCCAGCCCTTCAGCCCCCATACCGGACCGTCGATGGAGACATCGGCCTTCAGGCCACTCACGGTGTCCCAGAGTTCTTTGCCGCCGGCGGCGGCGATGGCCAGATCGAGGAGTTCAGTACTCATGGCCTGGGCACTTTCCCTAGCAAATGCGTACTTAAGCCAGTGTCCCGCTATGCAGAGGGCATGCAACTCGACGAGCGCCGATACGCCTCACCCTCCGATGCCGAACGGCAACCCCTTGTTATCGCCACTGAGTGAGCGACGTATTGCATTGACCAGCCTCACTTGTGCAACGACAGACTCTTGGCGGGCTGCTTCGAACTCCTCCGGACTGAGTGGATTACGTGGGGGCAACCAAGCTCGCTCGTATCAAGGTTGCACTCCATTCGCCCCAGTCGTAGTCCCAACCCCGCTCATCGCCATGTGCGCGCCTGAGTTCCATCGTGAACTTGGCGTAGTGGCTGAACAGCTCCTGGTAGGAGGCAAGTTGCTGATCACGTATCCACTGCTGGTCCTGAGCGCGGCGTGTGACCGCGCCGCCGACCAACACCCCGGCGGTGGCGAGGAGAGCACCAGCGACCGTGGTCACCAAACCTTCCAGCATCATGCCCCCATGCATTCGATGTGCTGATCTTCGGGCAGACGATGCTACTGATCCACTCGGTACGGCCGCTGAATCTCGTGCCGCTCCAGCGCGATGGAGTATCGCCTCCTGGGTGCAGGCCATGTGATGAGTTTTCGCGCCCTCGCCCGTCACACCTACGACGGGACCCAACGAGACGGAAGGATGACGTGATGAGTGCGGACACACGGCTGGAGGAGCTGGGCGTGAGCGGGCTGGGCGAGGTCGACGAGCCGGAGTTCTCGGGGCTGGCGGAGCGGCACCGGCGGGAGCTGCACGTGCACTGCTATCGGATGCTCGGGTCGTTCGAGGACGCCGAGGACACCGTGCAGGAGACGTTCCTCCGTGCCTGGCGGCGCCGGGAGACCTTCGAGGGGCGGTCGACGTTCCGGGCCTGGCTGTACCGGATCGCCACCAACGCCTGCCTGGACCTGCTCGCCAAACGCCGCCCGGAGCCCGCGACCGGCGGAGAGGTGCTGTGGCTTCAGCCCTACCCGGACCGGCTGCTCGACGAGCTGCCCGCAGGCGACGCGGACGAGCCGGAGACCGTCGCCGTCGCACGGGAGACGATCGAGCTGGCGTACCTGGTCGCGGTCCAGCACCTCGCGCCGCGCCCGCGGGCCGTGCTGATCCTGCGGGACGTGCTCGGCTGGCCGGCGAAGGACGTCGCGGAGCTCCTCGGGGACTCCGTCAACTCCGTGAACAGCGCACTGCAGCGAGCCCGCGCCGGTATGCGGGAGCACCTGCCCGCCGAGCGACAGGACTGGACCGGCGGCGAGGAGGACACCGGGACGCGCGAGCTGGTACGCCGCTTCACCGACGCCAGCGTGGCCACGGACATCCCAGCGCTCGCCTCGATGCTGCGGGACGACGTCCGCTCCTCGATGCCGCCCACGCCGGGCCTGTACGTCGGCCGCGACACGGTGGTGAATTACTGGGTCGAGAGCGGCTTCGAGGGCATGAAGGGCCTGCGCGCCGTCCTCACCTCCGTGAACCGGCAGCCCGCCCTCGCCTTCTACCACTGGCGGAAGCAGGAGGGCGCGTACCTGCCGCTGACGATCGACGTCCTGCGCATCACCGGCGGCGCGATCACCGAGATCATCACGTTCCACGACGACCAGTTCCCCCGGCTCCAGCTGCCGGAGCGCCTGCCGGCGGACGGCACGGAGTAGTCCCGGTGGGGACGCTCGCGCTCCGCCGTGGCGCGCGTGTCGCGGTGGTCGCGGCGGAATGGCGCGACGCGTTCGGCGTCGTCACCCGTGGGCGGGTGCAGCTGGAGCTGCGCGACGGCGAGCCCGGGCCGGTCCTCGAACGCGGCGCCGGGTTCTGGCTCCACGGCACCGGCGTCCGCGCCCTGCGCAACCCCGGCCGTCGCACGGCGAGGGTGCGCATCGTCACCCCCAGGGCTGTTGGAGGAACGCCATGAGCAGCATGAATGACACCGAGGTCGTCGCAGGCCCTGCATCGGGCCGGACCAGCCAAACCCACCGATTCCGCGGGCTCGCAGGCACCGGCTTCCTTGCCACGGTCGCGGCAATGGGGCTCACTACCCTCGCCGCTGCGCTTGCCCGGGCCGCCGGCGTCGACTTCGAGGTCCCCGATGGCGGCGAGACGATCCCCTTGTCCGGGTTCGCCGTGGTGACCGGCTTCTTCTCGGTCGTGGGCATCGTCATCGCCGTCGCTCTTCTCCGTTGGAGCGCTCGCCCCGCCAACCGGTTCGTGCGGACGGCAGTGTCGCTGACCGCGATCTCACTGGTCCCGCCCCTCCTGTCCGGGGCAGACACCGCCACCACCACCGCCCTCCTCGGGCTGCACCTCGTCCCTGCGACGGTGATGATCCCCACCCTGGCGCGGAGCCTGCGCACCCGGACCGATTGACGATCCCGCAACGAAGAAGCGCCCTCCCCGGCCGTCCTCGGACCGTGGAAGGGCGCTCAGCGATGACCAACGCCGGCAACTGCCGGCAGCTCAGTAGCAGTTCAGGGCATCGCTCGCGAGACGGCAGCCGCAAGTCACGACCGCCGTCGGTCAGTTGTGGCTGTTCTGATTGTGATGCAGGTCAGGGGGTCAGCTTGCCCCAGGGGCCGTATCGGGGCCGTCTTCGGTGCTCTCCGGGTTCCGGAAGACCCGGTCGACGGCGGCCCGGGTGCGGGCCTCGCTGTTCGGCATCAGGTGCGTGTACGTGCGGAGGGTGAAGCTCGGGTCGTGGTGACCGAGGTACTCGCTCAGGGCCTTGATGCTCTCCCCCGCGTCCAGGAGCACGGAGGCGTAGAAGTGGCGGAGGGCGTGCATACCGTTCTCGCGTCCGAGGGGTATGCCGGCGGAAGTGAGGGACGGGCGCCACACAGACCGGTTGAAGCGGAAGCGGTGCAGCCATTGGTCGCGGGCGTTGACGAACAACAGCGAGGCGGTGACCGGCGGGCCGTCCGGGGTCTTCCAGGGCAAGGTGACCTCTACCGGCTCGTGCTTGGTGATGTGCGCCGCCAAGGCAACCGAGACGCTCTCAGGGAGCGGCACGTGACGTTCCTTGCCGCCCTTGGGCGGACCGAAGACCGCCTGTACGCCTCGGATGAGCTTGACCTGACGGGCGACGTGGACCGTGCCGCCGAGGAAGTCCACGTCTTCGAGTGCGAGGCCGAAGATCTCGCCCTGACGGAGGCCGCAGCCCGCCCCCAGGGTCACCACCTCCTGATAGGCATCCGGCACCGCTTCATGCATGGCCATGACGCGGTCGACGGACCACGGCTTGACTTTGCGCCCGTCGAGGGACGGTGCTTTAACCGAACGAGCCCGGCACGGGTTCTCGGCGATGATCCGGTCTTCCACGGCAGCCGTGAACACGGCCGACACGTTGGCGAAGATGGACCGCCGGTAGGAGGCCGCGCGGCCGGTCTCCTCCAGCTGCCGCATCCACGTGCGCAGGTGCGAGGGCCTGAAGGACGCCATGGGCCGATCGCCGAGGTACGGAAGAGCGTGGACCCTCAGACGGATCTCGACGCTCTCACGCGTCACCGGGTCGATGGTGAGCGCCGCCATCCAGTCTTTGGCGTACTGGCCGAAGGTAACCGAGCCCGCGGCCGGGTCGATGTAGCGCCCCTGGGACATGTCCGCCTCGATGTTGGACAGCCAGGCTTCGGCCTTGCGCTTCTGCTTGTCCGGGAAGCTCTTGGACTTCTCGGAGCCGTCCGGCGCGATGTACCGGGCGCGGTAGCGGTGACCGACGCCGTAGCGGTCAGTCTTGACCCTGACGGTCTTGCCGTCCGGACCGGGAACGGTCTTGTACCAGCGATCCTGAATGTGCCCGGCCATCAGGCAGCAGCCCCTTCCATCTGGGACTTCACCCAGGCCCGCACCTGTTCGGGGTCATACCGGACGTACCGGCCTACCCGGAATCCCTGAGGGCCAATGTGCTTCCGCCGCCACTGATAGAGAGTTTGGACGCTGGGCAGTTCGAAGAGCTCGACCAGGTCCTCAGGCGTGAGGTAGCGGTCAGGCAGTCGGGTCGGCATGGTCACCACTCCCTCTCGTCCGGCAGCGCGGCGAGCGCTTGGCGGGCGGTTTCGCGGTTGAGCTGGAGGTCCCGGGCGATGGTGGCGGCGAGCGCTGATTCCCCGGGGGTGTGGCCGTGTCCGGCGTACTGCCAGTCGGCGAGGACCAGGACGGTTTCCGGCTCTGCGTGGTCCAGGCCGAGGGCTTCCCACTCCTGAGCGGCACGGAAGTCAGCGCGCACCTGGCGGAGGGCGCCGAGAGTGGTGGAGTAGCGGCGGGACTTCGAGGAGAAGTGCCCCCGGAAGCCGAGCATGTGAGCCCAGGCCCACAGACGGCGGTCCGGGTACAGCGAGTCGAGTTCCCGGCACGCAGTGATCAGGCGGCGAGCGTGGTCGGGGACGCCATGGCGGTCGAGTTCGGCGAGTTCGCCGATGCGTCGGTCAAGGGTGCCAGTGTTCTCGGCAGCTTTCGTGGCGTACTTGGCCACGTACGAGGCGACAGCCTGCTCGGTCAACTCGGAGCCGTCGCCGAAGGCTCGCACGGGCCGGACGTCGAGTTGCGTCCCCCACTTGAGGGCGCGGGCAGGTTGGTCGCCAACGGCGGGGACATTGACGGTCGTGTAGCGGTGCCGAGCAGAGGCTTGGATCGCATCCGTCAGCAGCTCCGTGCTGGCCCAGGACGGAGGCGCCGACTCAGAGCCATCGGGGCCGTCGATCCGGATCACGGCATGGAAGTGGACGGCGCCCCGCTTCTGGAACTCGGCGACCTTGCCGTACGACACCCGGCAGACCTCGGCGAGTTCGCGCTGTGTCAGCCCGGCACGGGCGGCGATCTCCCGGCGGAGCCGGTTGACGAAGCGGGACCACAGCTCCCCGGCGTGGTTGTTGAACAGCACAGCTCCCCCGTAGTCATACGTGTCCGAGTCGAGGGCGGTGCCGAGGGCGGGGTCTTCCGGCGCGTGGCGGGTGCCGCAGCGACAGACGCCACGGTCAGGCCGGTTGTGGACTGGGCCGAACGAGGGTGCCGTGAAGGTCGCGAAGACTCGCGGATGATCGCGGACGGTTGCCGGGATGTCCTTGTTCTCGTCTCCAGCGAGCCCAGCGCGGATGAGTCGGTAGGTGTCGCCCGCGTACGTCCAGGCGCAGGACGGGCAGCGGGAGGCCCGGCGGTTTCCGCAGGCGACGCGGAGCCGACCGCCGGGCTCGCCCTCGGTGGAGTAGTGGTGCAGGGTCTCGCCGGTCGTCTTGTCCTTCTGGAGGACCCAGCCGGTCAGGTGGATGGGGTCGGCACAGCCGCCGGTACGGCGGATCTGGTCTTGCCAGCGGTCGAAGCCCGGAGACCCGGCCACCCGGAGGAGGTCCCCCAGGGTGGTCGGGTCCAGGCCCGCGAAGGTCGCGGGGTTGGTCATGCGCGGCCCCCAGCGAACTGGGCAGCGCGGGCGGAAGCGATGCCCGTTCCGTGGCAGGCCGGGCAGTCGACGGTGAGCGTCTGCAGGTGACCGCGTGCGTCGCGCGGGCCGGAGGATACGGCGGCGGTGGCGAAGCCGTCGCAGTTCGGGCAGATCCGTACGGCTGTGGTGGCGGCCGAGGTGGAGCCGGTCATGATGGAGGTTCCTTCCGGTTTGCTGAACGGACAGGGACGGCGCCCGGGCGGCGGATGCTTGGCGGTGTCAGGCCGCCCGGGCGCCGGTCAGCGTCGCTTCGTCTCGGAGGCGAGGAGCGAGCGCAGGACGACGGCGCACACGGCAACCGAGACACCGGTGATGGCGACCGCCAGGAGCATCGAGACCAGGACCGCGCCGACGACCAGGACCACGGCGGTGCCGCCACCGACGAGCGCCAGGGCGGTGCCCGGGGTGAGCTGGACGACGGACCGGGAAGGCGCCGGAGCCGCCGGGGTGGGGGGCGGGGTCTGGGCCGCCGGTACGACGGCGGTCGGCTCGACGACGGCGGGCGGGGTCACGTGGCCGGTCGGGGTCGGCATGGTGGGAATCTTCGGGCGAAGCATGGGTTAACTCCCCTCTGTGGTGGGCTACTTGACGAAGCTGTTGACGGCGGGGGCAAGAACGCTGTCGGCGAGGAGGAAGCCGCCGAGCAGCAGAACGGCGATGAGCCAGGCGGGCGGACGGATCAGCTTGACCCCGAGGTAGCCGACGACGAGCAGGGCGAACCAGAGCGGAACTTCCATGGCGGTGGCCTCCTAGCGGATCTTGCAGCGGTGGGTACGGGCGGCGAGTTGGGCGGCGGACTGGCTGGTGTAATCGGCGGACCAGCCGCAGCCGTCGGACGTGCACACGGCCGCGTGCTTGGTCTGGCCGCGCCGGTCGCGGTGAGTGCCGATCTGCACCGGGCCGATCCGCATCACGGAGTGGAAGAAGTCGCGGGCAGTCATGAGTCGATCTCCCTTCGCGTTAGGCGAGTTGGGTGGCGATGGCGTCCGCCATGGGGGCAGGAACACCGAGCCGGGCGCGCAAGGTGTCGGCGTCGATGCGAGTCCCAGTGCGTGCTTCGTGGTCGGCAGCGACCTTGCGGGCGTGGTCGACCAGGGCGGCCGGGACGGACACGACTGGAGCGGGCGCCTCGGTCGTGTCGGCGGCGGGAAGAGCCGGAGTCTCGTCGACGGCTGAGACTGCGTCCGGCTCCGGCTCAGGAAGAGTTTCGGGTTCCGGGGCCGGGGCTGCGGGCGCCGGCGGAACCGGCACCCGGTCCCCGGCCGACTTGGGTGCGTGGGCAAGGAGCGTGCCGCCGAGGAAGGCGAGGGCGGGCCATCCGGCGACGCCGAGGCGGAGCAGGGCGGGCGGGTGTTCCAGGTCGAGGAATCCAGCAGTGGCGACGTTGGCGCCGAGCGAGGCCACCAGGGCGATCAGGAACCAGCACCAGGCCAGCCGGGACGGCCCGTCGCTGCGGAGCCGTCGCCACGCGGCGACCAAGAGCAGGTCGACGCTGACCGGGTAGGCCCAGGCCTTCCAGCCGTCCTGCCCAGCAGCGGCGGCGAGGTCGTGCAGGTGGGCGAAGGACAGAGCTCCTGCGATCACGGCCTGAACAAGGACGGCGTCCGGGCGGATCGAGCGAGTCATGTCGTCACCTCCTGCGCGACGGCGACCGGAGACGATTCGACGGCCGGGGCCGGGATCGTCATCGCGTCGCCGAAGTCGGGCCGGAAGGGAGCCAGGCCGGGCAAGTCCGGGGTCAGGTCGGCGTGCCGGTTGCAGATGTTCACGGCCTGCCGCAACGAGGTGTGCGGAGCGCGGATACGGGCCCAACCGCCGGTCGAATCGCCCGTGATGGCAATGCCAGGCATGTCGGTCGGGATCTGGATCGCAGCGAGGACGGCGTCCGGGGCGATGTCGCCGAAGGCCATGTTCGCGCTGGACTCATCGTTGACACGGTGCGCGGTCCGGCCGGTGAGCTGAGCGCGGAGCATGGTGATGCCCTTGCCGAGTTCGGAACCGAAGCGCTGCCCGCAGATCTCCAGATAGATCCCCGCAGCACGGCCGAGCTGGGCCAGCCGCGCGAGCGCGGTGATGATCCGGTCCCGGCGCTTCTCTTCCTCCTTGTTGGCGAACAGGGCGAGTTCGGCGACCTCGTCGACTAGGACCACGACCGGGATCGGCCGCAGGTGGGCGGGCAGGTCCCAGATGTCGGCGGCGATCTCCGCGTCCTGCACGTCGGCGGTGATCTGCTGCTCAGCACGGATGAGCTGGTAGACGCCCTCCATATGGGACACCAGCGCGTCGAGGAGCTCGGCAGCGGAGTCCGGGTTGTCAGCGAGCGCGGAGAACCGACGGGCCAGAGGGAACAGCTCAACACCCTGCTTGCAGTCGATGCCGACGAGGGCGACGCTCTGAGGGGCGAGCGAGGCCACGAGGTTCCGCTGATAGACGGACTTGCCGGACTCCGTGGCACCGAGGGTGAGTGCGTGCGGCACTGCCCGGTAGTCGCGGTAGTGCACACTGCCGTCCTGACGCAGGGCGACCGGGACGCGCATCGGACGGGTGTCGAGCTGGGCAGGCATCTGCACGCGCTTGAGCACGTCGTAGCCGGTCATCCGCACTTCGACGACTCCGGACCGTAGTTCGCGTGACGTCACGCCGTACATCGCGAACGAGTGCCGCAGCCGGTCGCACGAGGCCGCCACATCGAAGGCGTCCTGTCCGGGCCGAAGCTTAAGCCGGAGAACCAGGCCAGTACGGGTCGGCCGCAGACGCAGGATGCGCGGAGCGCGAGGCCCCGGAACCGGCCGGTTGGTCATCCGGGCCAGGGTCAGACGCCAGCGCGAGGGCGGGACAGTCAGGCCGCAGGCGTCCATCACGGACGGGTAGCGGACCAGGACACGCATCGCGGCCCAGGCGAGGCCGAAGGCCAGCCAGTACCAGGCGGGGCGCCGCCACCGCAGGAGACCCGCAGCGGCGACGACCAGCACCAGGGCGACGATCAGCCACGTCACGGCTCAGGCCGCCTTCGACTTCGACGCGCCAGCCTCAGCGAGCGAGGTGACGGCGACAGCGCGGAAGGCGATCCCGTGCCGCTTCTGCCCGTTGAACTCGTTCTCCCACGGCCGGGCGATGAGGCCCGTCAGGGCAACCGGCGTGCCCATCGTCAGGTCCTCGGAGATGCCGGTCTCCGGCACGGTGACGTTCAGGATCTCCACGTCGCCGTTGAGGGCGAACATCACGTTCACCGTCATCAGCTTCGCGCCGGTCTCGGTGTCGGTGGCGATCTCGCCGGTACGGCGGTCGCGAACCTTGGGCTCCGGGGTCTGGGCAACCATCACGGTGGCGGCGGAGGTCTCGACAGGAATCTGACGCATCGTCTGTTCTCCTGATCTGGAGGGACTTTGGAACCAGCGGGAATCACCGGTGAGATCAGGAGACCGCGAAGGGTGGTGGACACATCACGGCCCGTATGGACGTTTAGGGACGTCTGAGCTATCGTCAAAACGTCCCTGATACGTCCCACGAGAGGGCAGTCATGGCGAACGAGCGTCTGCGCGCCACGATTTCAGCGAAGGGCGAGACCATCCAGTCCGTGGCTCAACACGTCGGTGTCGACCCCAAGAGCGTGGAGCGCTGGATCACCACCGGCCGAACGCCGCACCGGGGACACCGCTGGAAGGCCGCAAGCTTCCTCGGAGTTGACGAGGTCTACCTGTGGCCCACCGTCGAGAAGCAGGCCGAATCGGCGAGCAGCTCGGAGCTGATCACGTACTACCCGCACCGGGGCGCGGTACCAGCCGCGCTGTGGTCATCGCTGATCGAGAAGGCGAAGGACCAGGTGGACATCCTCGTGTACGCGGGGCTGTTCCTCTTCGACAACCACCCCGACTTGCCGTACGAGTTGGCAGACAAGGCCAAGGCCGGTGCCCAAGTACGTGTCCTCCTCGGCGACCCGGACTCGGAGATGGTCCGCCAACGCGGCGAGGAGGAAGGCATCGGTGACGATCTGGCCGCACGCGCCCGGATAACGCGGCGCTACCTCCAACCGGCGATGACGACGCCGGGCGTCGAGGTCAGGCTGCACGACACGATCCTGTACAACTCGATCTATCGCTTCGACGACGACGTGTTGGTGAACCCGCATGTGCTCGGAGCACCGGCCGGGCAGAACCCTGTGCTGCATTTCCGGTACATCCCCGGAGCCCGCACCTTCCGGCACTACATGCGGAGCTTCGACTACACCTGGGAGCGCGGCCGCCCCGCGTAGGAGGTGTTCGATGTCCTGGGTGCCGGGGCTGCGGGCGCCGGCGGAACCGGCACCCGGTCCCCGACCAACTCGATTCGCCTGCCTGACATGCGAGGCTGGAGGCATGGCCCGAGTCGACTACTTCAACGATCCGAATGCCCCGAAGGCGAACAGCATCGTGCCGTCCGTAACCGCGGTGGCTCAGAACGATGCCGGGGAAGTCCTGCTGATCCACAAGACAGACAACAACCTCTGGGCCCTGCCCGGTGGAGGGGTTGACCTCGGCGAGTCTGCACCCGACGCCGCCGTCCGCGAGACGAAGGAAGAGACCGGCTTCGACGTCGAGGTGACCGGCCTAGTCGGCATCTACACCAACCCGGCTCACGTCCTGGCGTACGACGACGGCGAGGTCCGCCAGCAGTTCTCCATCTGCTTCCGAGCACGCATCGTCGGCGGCGAGCTGCGGACGAGCAGCGAGAGCAAGGAAGTAGCGTTCGTGCACCCCGATCATCTGGACAGCCTGAACATCCATCCGTCAATGCGGATGCGGATCGACCACGGGTTGGCGAACCGGAGGGAGCCCTACGTCGGCTGATCACCGAGGCGAGCGCGCGTCCGCTCCACGGCGGCCCCGAGGTACGGACGCGCCTTGCTGATCGCGTTGTGCACCTCACTGTCCGGCTCGTACCGCTCCAAGATCTCGTCGATACGGTGGTCGAATTCGAAGGACTGCCCCGCCGGACCGGTCGTCATGTCGGCGTAGATCAAGGCATCCAGGACGGGAGAGTCCTCCCGCTCATACGCGGCCAGCTCATCAGTGAGCCCCCGCTGTTCGGCCTCGTACACGGCGCCCGAATGATGGGCGACCAGCCTCACGAGCCGATCGGGCGCCCCTAGGGTCTCCAGGTAGCGCGCACCGTCGAGAGGATGGAACCCCGTCTCCCGGAGCTCCGGCGCATAGCCGATGTCGTGCAACCACGCGGCAGCGACGAGAAGATCCCGGTCTTCCTTGGACACTGACGCCGATGCTTCGTCCGCATGCGCCGCTACGGCCTGAGTGTGCAGCCAGCGGTTCCCGAGCGGAGGCAAGAGCGATTCGGCCAGCTCGGCCGCACCTTGGGGCGTATCCAATCCAGAGGGCATAGATCGCACCGTAGCCGAAACTGGCGAGCGGCCGACAGCCCGGCACCGGCCGCTCCGGATCAAGGCGCGGTAAGACTTTCCCTACTTCATCAAGGCCCGCGCACGGCGCGGGCGCGCGCCGCCTCTGCGGCGCGGCCTGCCTCCTGTCTTCGCCCCGGCTGGCCGCGCCAGGCGGCGCGCTCGGCGGCTGCGGGCATGAAGTGGGAGACACCCTCTGTGGCTGGGGCGGTCGGCTCCACGGCTTTAGGCAGCCACTTTGGGGCGAGCCTCTAAGATCATGGCCCCAACGTCGTGCTTTAACGGGCAGGTCCACAGACTGCCCGACTCGCCGGAAGCTTAAGGGGCCATGATCACTCGCCCCAAAGCAGCTCCAGCCCAAAGCCGTTCCGCCGACCTCGGCGAGATGGGATAAAACCGTTCACATGCCAGGGATAGCGGGTGCGCTCAGCCCATGAGAACGAGCAAAGTGCACGAGCCACCCCTTCGAGGTAATTTCGATAGATCGACGCCTCTGGTCGTCATCGTCCTTACTGCTGTTGACCAAGCCGTATCTCTCGAGCTCAACCACATTCTTTCGCATGTGCGCCCGATCATTGAAGTTGAACTGATCATAGTCGCTAGGTGAACAAGTGCCCCCAAATTCGGCCATATCTTCGAGGAGTGTCCACGTGCGAGGCTGCATTTTGGCGCTGGCTTCGTGCTTGATTGCCTCATTCTCAAGCCATTGAGTGAATGCCCCCGCGATTTCTCGCTCTGTCTTGGAGAGGAAGAATTCGGACTCGCTATCTTGGGAGAAGCTCTGCGCATGCCTCAAAGAATCGCGGAGGTTCTTATGGGTAACCTCATAAACGTGTTCAAAAGACGAAGCAGAAACCGGAGCCTTGCTGTTTACCCTCACGGAGTAATGCCGCAACCTAGTCTGAATTAGGTGTGGAATGTACTCATCGGCGACGGGTTTGATCTCAATGGGGTCTGAGAGTACGCCGTTCAGACGAGGTGTGGCCGCCACGCTTCGTGCAATTCCACGGGCTCCGCATAGGACCCACCTCATCCCGCTAAGTTGCAGGACGGGGTCACGGATCTCTTCGAGTAGGCGTCGCGCAGCGGCAGACGTCTCCAGGAGCTCCAGATTGTCGATTACGCCAACCAGGCCACCGGTGCCCTCCGGAAATGCATCGCGAAGCCACGTCCTGATAGTGGCCCGGAACCCGGCATTCGAGAATCCTGTCGAGCCATTCGCTGCCGCACTGCTTGTGAGCCCACCGCCCCCGAATGGGGAGGAGATGCTTAGCCCGCGCCCCTTCAAGACCGGGGCTTCGAGCCACGCCTTGATATCTTTCGTCCTCGGCACCTTCCGGTCGGCACGCTTAAGGATTTCCTCGTTATCAAGGAAGGCCCTAGCAACGGCAAAATAGCAATC
Source organism: Streptomyces sp. NPDC056479 (assembly GCF_042795335.1). NCBI lineage: Bacteria > Bacillati > Actinomycetota > Actinomycetes > Kitasatosporales > Streptomycetaceae > Streptomyces > Streptomyces sp. NPDC056479. The sequence goes on from NZ_JBHTRZ010000008.1 coordinate 192,974, forward strand.
ACTGATGAATTCTGATGCGTCTTCTTTAATCTGTAGCGCCTCGGGGAGGGGAAGGTAAAGCTGAGTTGTCTCCCTCTTCCGAAAGCGATCGCTTGCAACCCAAGCGGCAACAGCGACCAGGCTCGTCTTTCCCACTCCGTTTGGGCCTTCGAGGACGACATGTGTGTCTCCCTCTTCAATTCGACGCAATAAGGCCCGAAGTTCTATGTTCCGACCGACGAGCAATTCTCTACCATCGGCATTCGACGGCAGTGGCTTAACAACGTATGGATTGCTTCCGAATCCAAGCTCTTGCCAGAAGTTCATGCGTCCCCTCCCCAAGCGCTTAATGCTACAAGGAGGCCAAGCCCCGTGTCTCGGTGAGCGCCTAAATGCGCGACAACGCCGACGGCACAGCAGCGGACCGCGCGCCCTTACGAACCGTTGCTGGTCATCGCGCCGGGCCGTCTCCGGGCCTCACAAGGGGGGCCGACGCCAACCGGCAACGACAGAAGCCCACGGCATCTGAGCTGGTCAGAACCGTGGGCTTCTTCTGTTCCGCTGGTCAGCAGAACAGCTGTTTAGCAGACCGGCATGCGAGCGCCCTCCCGGGCCGTCCTCGGGCCGTGGAAGGGCGCTCAATGGTGACCAACGTCGACAACTGCCGACAGCTCAGCAGCAGGTCAGGACGCTGATCGTTTAGGCGGCCGCAGGTCACGGCCGTCGATGATCAGTTGTGGCTGTGCAGGACCTCGTTCAGCCCGCCCCACACCGCGTTGTTCGGCCGGGCCTCCACCGTGCCCGTGACCGAGTTGCGGCGGAAGAGGATGTTGGAGGCGCCGGAGAGTTCGCGGGCCTTGACGATCTGGCCGTCGGGCATCGTCACGCGGGTGCCCGCCGTGACGTACAGGCCCGCCTCGACCACGCACTCGTCGCCGAGCGCGATGCCGACGCCCGCCTCGGCGCCGATGAGGCAGCGCTCGCCGATGCTGATGATCACGTTGCCGCCGCCGGACAGCGTGCCCATCGTGGACGCGCCGCCGCCGATGTCGGAGCCGTCGCCGACCACGACGCCCGCGGAGATACGGCCCTCGACCATGGAGGTGCCGAGGGTGCCCGCGTTGAAGTTGACGAAGCCCTCGTGCATGACCGTGGTGCCCTCGGCCAGGTGGGCGCCCAGGCGGACCCGGTCGGCGTCGGCGATGCGGACGCCCTTGGGGGCCACGTAGTCCGTCATGCGCGGGAACTTGTCGATCGAGGTGACCTGGAGGTGCAGGCCCTCGGCGCGGGCGTTCAGACGCACCTTCTCGACGTCGTCGACGGCGACCGGGCCGAGCGAGGTCCAGGCGACGTTGGCGAGGAAGCCGAACTGGCCGTCCAGGCTCAGGCCGTGCGGCTTGACCAGGCGGTGGGAGAGCAGGTGAAGGCGCAGGTAGACGTCGTGCGCGTCGATCGGCTTCTCGTCGATCGAGGCGATGACCGTACGGACCGCGACGACCTCGACGCCTCGACGGGCGTCCGGACCGATCGCCTTCGCGGCGCCCTCGCCGAGCAGCTCCACGGCCTTCTCGGCGGACAGCCGCTCGCTGCCGGCGGGGCCGGGCTCGGCGACGAGCTCGGGCGCGGGGAACCAGGTGTCGAGAACGGTGCCGTCAGCAGCGATCGTGGCAAGGCCGGCGGCCACGGCGCCGGTGGTGCGAGGAGCAGTCGTGTCGGTCATGAGGGCAACCTAACGTGACGCCGCCCGCGGGAGCGAACCGGCGTGGGTGCGTCTCACGTGCCGGGCGCCGTGCCGCTCGCGTCACGGAAAGCGCCTGGTGCCGTCAGGGAATGACCCGGGCCAGCAGCTCCCGCGCGTACTCCTCGTCGTACGCCACCTCCGTCAGCAACACCTGCAGACAGATCCCGTCCAGCAGCGCCACCAGTGCCCGCGCCGTGACCGGGTCCGTGCGGTGGGACAGGCGGTCGGCGAGGTCGCGGGCCCACTCGGCGGCGACCGGGCGCAGGGCGGGGCGGCGCAGGGCGGCGAGGTAGAGCTCGTACTCCAGCTCGACGCCGGTGCGGTCGCCGGCGAGCCACTCGCCCATCCAGCCCGCGAGTTCGGCGGCCAGATCGGCGTGCGGGTCCGTCAGTGCGCCGCGCGAGGCGATCACCTTGGCGAAGCCCTCGTTGGCCTGGCGCAGCGCGGCGACCAGCAGGTCGTCGAGGGTCTTGAAGTGGTACGTCGTGGAACCGAGCGGCACGTCCGCCTCGGCGGCGACGGTGCGATGACTCAGCCCGGCGATGCCCTTCTCCCCGACGACCCGGATCGCCGCGTCGATGATGCGCTGGCGTCGCTCGGGGTCGTAGCGCCGGGCCATCAGTGCGCGCCGCCCAGGTTCAGCACGACCACGCCGACGATGATCAAGGCGATGCCGGCGGCCTTGGTGACCGTCATCCCCTCGCCGAGGAACGCGATCCCGATGGTGGCGATGGCGGCGGTGCCCACGCCGGCCCAGATCGCGTAGGCCGTGCCCACCGCGACGGTCTTCAGGGTCTGGGCGAGCAGCGCGAAGGAGACGAGGTAGCCGAGGGCGGTCAGCAGCGACGGCAGCAGCCTGCTGAAGCCGTCGCTGTACTTCATGGCGGTCGTGGCGCCGACCTCGGCCGCTATGGCCCCGGCGAGCAGCAGGTATCCCATGTGTACAAGCGTACACAACGTTGCGTACGGCCGTACACAAACGCCTTGTTGACAGAGAGCGGCGCTACGACCTCCTGCGAGCTCCTCTAGGCCCTCCCGGCCTCGAAGCGATTGCGCGACGTCTCGATGTCCCCGAGGTACCGGTGGGTCCAGTCGCACAGGCCGTCGATGGTCACCCGCAGGGCCTGGCCCGGCTCGGTCAGGGTGTACTCGACGCGCGGCGGCACCGTGGGGTACACCGTGCGCTCGATCAGGCCGTTGCGCTCCAGCATGCGCAGATTCTGGGTGAGCATCTTGTGGCTGATGCCCTCCACCTCGCCGCGCAACTCGCTGAAGCGCAGGGTGCGCTCGCCCAGGGCCTCGATGATCAGCAGAGCCCACTTGTTGGCAATGTCGGAAAAGATCTCCCGGGCCAGGGAGTCCGCGCGCGTCACATCCGCTTCGTCCAGCGAGCCGCTGAACTGGTTGGTTCCCATGAGGTTCCCCAGTCACTGAAAAGTGCGTTCTTCCACGTCAGCGCTCACTCTCCTACGGTTCCCGGGTAACCACAAGAGAGCACCACAGCTCCATGCAGGAAGGCGTACGACACCATGGCCATCACCCTGATGAACCCGACCGGACTGGCTCAGATCGATGCCTACCGACAGGTGTCGATCGCGAGCGGGTCGAAGCTGGTCTTCGTCGCCGGACAGGTCGCGTGGGACGCGGAGGGCACCACGATCGGGGCGGGCGACCTCGCCGCCCAGGTCGAGCAGTGCTACCTCAACGTCGGCACGGCCCTGGCCGCCGCGGGCGGTTCGTTCGAGGACGTCGCGAAGCTGAACGTCCACGTCGTGGACTGGACCCCCGACAAGATGCCCCTGCTCATCGAGGGCATCACCCGCGCCGCCGCCAAGCTGGGCACCGCCCCCACCCCGCCGGCCACCCTGCTGGGCGTCGCGGCGCTGGACGTGCCTGAGCATCTCGTCGAGCTGGAGGCCATCGCGGTCCTCGACTGAGGCAGGCATCTCCGAGGGCGGGGGGCGCGGTCCGCGTCAGCAGGTACGGCGTCGGTACCCGCTCTCCCCCTCCGGTACGACGTCCAGGTCCCGCTCGACCACCGACAGTCTGTCGCCCCACTCCGCGCACGCCGCGGCGAGGCCGTCCGACCGGTACTCGATGACGAGGACCCGGTCGTCGTAGGCGTCCGCGTAGGCACCGCACTCGTCGTACTGTCCGCACTCCTCGGCGACCGCGAAGTCGAAGCCGACATCACGCCCCCGGCGTGCCAGACCGGCGGCGTTCTTCTGGCCGATCGCCAGGCCGGCGGCGTGCGCCCGGTCGGCGAGCAGCTCGGCGAAGGCCATGTTGTCCTGGGCGGTCAGCAGATCGTCGGACCGCTCGTTCGAATCGAGGTTGTCGGCCTCGACGCCCTGGAATCCGTCCGCCGCGCAGCCGTCGATCCACTCCCCCACGACCTCGGCGAGGCGTGCCCGTTTGGCGGCCGTCGAGATGTCCAGCACCGCCTCGTCCCAGTCCTGGTCGACGACGAGCGCGCCGTCGTCGTCACGGAGCAGCAGCTCGGGGTGGTGGGCCTCCCACCACCGTTCGGTGTCCGGCTGGGCCTGGAAGGCATTGACGTAGCAGATGTTGTACACGCCCGGCGCGGGCTTCGCGGCGCGGTCCCGGGAGACCACACGCACGCCGGTCGGCGGCGGATAGGCACCGCCGATCTGGTAGTCGAAGGCGGCGCCGGGCTCGGGCAGGGCGACCTTCCCCGGGCCGCCCGGCGTCGAGGGAGCGGTGGAACGCCCCGGTGCGGCGCCGTCCTCGTCGTCGGACGCCGTGCATCCGCCCACTGCCATGACGAGCGCACCGCACAGGAGCACCGCCGCCGGTGCTCGGCGGCGGGCGCTAAGGACGCGGTGGACCATGATCCAGGGGCTCCTGTCGATGCGTGATCTACGGTGCTGCCCGGCCATGATGCCCTGCTCCGCGCCCGGAGTTCACCCGCGCAGGCCTCGCCGCGGACCTGGGCACAGGCTCATACGGCGTGTTCGGCGCACAGGCACCCGACACCCCGCTCGATCCACTCCCGGCCGGCCCACTGCGGATGCCGTTCGATCAGCAGGGTCCGGACCTCGGTGACGATCTCGTCCTCACCCATCGCGGAGTCCCGCCGCCGCCAGGTCTCGTCGCGCAGCTCGCGCAGATAGTCCCGTACGTCGGTGAGCACCCGCGGACCGCCGACGTCGCCGTGCCCGGGCACCACCACCCGGGGTTCACCGGCCGCCAGCCGGTCCAGCACCGCCAGCCAGCCCAAGCCGGAGACGTCCGTGTCGTACGGCGGGAACCACGGGACGATGGCGAACTGCCCGGTCTCGGCGAGATCCCCCGTGAACAGCACTCCGGCGTCCGGCACTTCGACCACCTGGTCGCCCTTGGTGTGCCCCCGGCCGGTGGGCCGCAGCCGTACGATCCGGCCGCCGAGGTCCAGGTCGTGGCCGTCGTCGTAGATCACGTCGGGGGTGGGCAGCGGTACGCCTTCGAGACGGTCGGCGATCGGTCCGCCGAAGCCCCTGAACATCTCCAGGTAGCCCGGCCCCTTGGTCTTGAGGTCGTCGGCCTGTGCGCGATTGACCAGGTAAGTGGCCTCGCCTGCGAAGACGTGGGCGCCGAAGGCGTGCTCGGGATGGAAGTGGGTCGTGGTCAGGTACAGCCGCCGGCCCTTCGCCACTTCGGAGGCGAAGGCGAGGACCTGTTCGGCGTTGGCGGTGCCGATGCCGGTCTCGACGACCAGCACGGCCTGAGTGCCGCCGATGATGCCGATGTTGGGCACCAGTTGGACCCGTTGGTTCGGAATCACCAGCAGGTCGGGGGCGATTTCCCGGGCGTCGGAGGTCCGGACGGCGGGGTCGGGCATCGAGTCGTCGGTCATGCTCCGAGTCCACCGCCCGGGTGCCGTCACCGTCCAAGACCGATCCGGTCGCGCCGATACCGTACGGGTATCATCGCTGGTCATGGAGCTGCGCACGTTGCGCTATTTCGTGGCCGTCGCCGAGGAACTCCACTTCGGCCGGGCCGCCGCACGGCTGCACATGAGCCAGCCGCCGCTGAGCCGGGCGATCAGACAGCTGGAGTCCGACGTCGGTGCGCCGCTTCTGAACCGGTCCCCCACCGGTGTCACCCTCACGCCTGCCGGAGCGACGCTGCTGGACGAGGCCCGCGCCCTGCTCGACCGGGCCGACCGGGTGCGCGCACGCGTGGCGACGGCGGCCGGCGCCACCACCCTCACCCTCGGTTTCCTGGGCGACAGCACCGACAGGGGCGCGACCCGGCTGGCGGCCGCGTACCGCAGACGCCACCCCGGGGTGGAGGTCCGGATCCGCGAGACCGACCTGACCGATCCGACCTGCGGGCTGCGCACCGGTCTCGTCGACGTCGCGCTGACCCGCGGGCCGTTCGACGAGAGCGGTCTGACGGTGCACGAGTTGCGCGCCGACCCGGTGGGCGCCGTACTGCGCGCCGACGACCCGCTGGCCCGCCGCGACCACCTGACGCTGGCCGACCTGGCCGGCCGACGCTGGTTCCAGTTCCCGGCCGGTACGGACCCGCGCTGGCAGGCGTACTGGAACGGCGGTGAGCCCCGCGAGGGCCCTGTGGTGCGCGGCGTTCAGGAGTGCGTGCAGGCCGTGCTCTGGAACGGCACCGTCGGAATGTCCCCGCTCGGGCACGAGATGCCGGGAGAGCTGGCCGTGGTTCCGGTCGTCGACATGGCGCCGAGCCGGGTGTTGATGGCGTGGCGCGAGAGCGACGTCAACCCGCTGATCAGGTCACTCGCCGGGATCGCCACAGCCGCCTACCGCGACTGAGGGCGGGGACCGGCCCCGGGGCGCTCACGCCCCGAACTGCGCCGCGAGCTGAGCTGATAGCCGCTGCGGACCAGCTGCTTCCCCAACGTGGCGTCGCACAACCGGATCTGATCGAGCGTCAGTCAAAGCGGCGAACTGCCCACGCGCGATGCGTCCAGGGCGGCGTGGGTCGGTCGATGCCAGGTCTTGCGGGCGGGTACGGCGGCGGTGGAGGCAAGGCGCCGCGGCTCGGTCATGTCGGGGGGCCGCGCGGATCCGAGCGTGGGCGGCCCGCCGGTGATCCGCCCGGCGACGACCTCGGCATCCAGCCCGAGTTCATGGAACCGCGTCTGGGTGTGCGGCGGGTGCGGATACGGAGGGCGCTGAGAATCTATGTGGATACGGCTCGTTCCAAACAGGTGCTCCGCGACCACCGGGTCCATTAGTGTTTCACCGTTCACATACCGGTCCTTCGCAGCCGCGGCTGTCGTCTCGTGACGCCGCTGGAGGAACACCGCATGCCAGAAGACAAGTCCCAGCCTTCTCAGGAGCACCCTTGGGAGAACGGCTGGGCCCCGGACACCTCGCGGGCACCGGGGACGCGCCGCCTGTGGCTGGCGGGCGGGATGGCGATGGCGACGATCATCGCCTGCATCACGGCAATCGCCGTGTCGGACAAGGAATCTGACAGAGACTCAGCCTCAGCCGCGCCCTCCGCCGATGGTGCGACGGTCCCCGGTCTGATCTCCTTCGCCACACCGTCGGAGACGACACCGCCGAAGGGCAAGAGCGGCCTTTCCACGGCGCGGGAGACGACGAAGGCGCCTCGCCAACAGAACGCCGCCCCGCCCGAGTCGGCATCGGATCCGTCCAAGTCGGCCGCCCACGAGGCGAGTTCACCGCCCCCCGCGCCCAAGCCCCCCGCCACCACCACCTGGCGCTCCATACGCGCGGTCAACTACCCCGACCGTTACTGGCACATGAGCGACGGCTACGTGAAGCTGGACCCGGTCCGCGGCTCGGAGTCCCGCGAGGACTCGACCTTCAAACAGGTCAAGGGCCTGGCGGACAGCTCCTGCCACTCCTTCGCCACGCATGACGGCAGGTATCTGCGCCACCGCAACTTCGTCCTGCGCGCCGAACGCGACGACGGCTCCACCCTGTTCGCCCAGGACGCCACCTTCTGCGCCCGCGGCTCCTCCTACTCCGGCGCGAACATGCTGGAGTCGGTCAACTACCCGGGCTACTTCCTCCGGCACAAGAACTTCGTCATCCGCCTCGAACGCTACGACTACAGCTCCCAGTACCTGGCGGACTCGTCGTTCCGGCTGATGGACGGGCTGGCCTGAGCACACGAAAACGGCGGCGCCCCGCAGGGCACCGCCGTTTTCAAGAGGTGGGGGACCTCAGACGTTGAACCCGAGCGCCCGAAGCTGCTCGCGGCCGTCGTCCGTGATCTTGTCCGGGCCCCACGGCGGCATCCACACCCAGTTGATGCGCAGCTCGCTGACGAGACCGTCCGTGGCGGACTTGGCCTGGTCCTCGATGACGTCGGTCAGGGGGCAGGCCGCCGAGGTCAGGGTCATGTCGAGCGTCGCGATGTTCGCGTCGTCGATGTGGATGCCGTAGATCAGGCCGAGGTTGACGACATCGATCCCCAGCTCGGGGTCGACGACGTCGTACAGCGCCTCACGGACCTCTTCCTCCGAGGCCGGCTTCATCTCCACGGTGTCACTCATGCCGTCTTCCTTTCGGCGTCGGCGTCGGCGTCCAGCGCCTGGGCCGTCGCGTCCTTCCACGCCATCCAGCTGAGGAGGGCGCACTTGACCCGGGCGGGGTACTTGGAGACGCCGGCGAACGCGACCGCGTCCTCCAGCACCTCCTCCATCGAGTCGTCGGGCTCGATCTTCCCCTTGGACTGCATCAGCTCCAGGAAGGTCTCCTGGATCTTCTGCGCGTCGGAGAGATCCTTGCCGACGAGGAGTTCGTTCAGTACGGACGCGCTCGCCTGGCTGATGGAACAGCCCTGACCCTCGTACGAGACGTCTTCGATCTTCGTGCCGTCGTACTTCACACGCAGGGTGATCTCATCGCCGCACGTCGGGTTGACGTGGTGCACCTCGGCGTCGCCATCCCGCAAGCCCCGGCCGTGCGGGTGCTTGTAGTGGTCCAGGATGACTTCCTGGTACATCGAATCCAGCTTCATGCGATCGCTCGTCCCGTCAGCCGAAGAAGTTCCGGACGTGCTCCAGGCCGTCCACCAGAGCGTCGATCTCGGCCGGCGTGGAGTACAGATAGAACGACGCTCGCGTGGTCGCAGGAATTCCGTAGCGGAGGCAGACCGGCCGCGCGCAGTGGTGGCCGACCCGGACCGCGATGCCCTGCTCGTCGAGGACCTGGCCCACGTCGTGCGGGTGGATGTCGCCGAGAGTGAAGGAGATCGCGGCGCCCCGCTCCTCGGCCGTGGTCGGGCCGATGATCCTGAGGTCGGGGACCTCCGCGAACCGCTTCACCGCGTACTCGGTGAGTGCGTGCTCATGGGCGAGGATCTTGTCCATGCCGATCGAGTTGAGGTAGTCGATCGCCGCGCCCAGGCCGACCGCCTGCGCGATCGGCGGCGTGCCCGCCTCGAACTTGTGCGGGGCGGGAGCGTACGTCGACGAGTGCATCGACACCGTCTCGATCATCTCGCCGCCGCCCAGGAACGGAGGCAGGTCCTCCAACAGCTCCTGGCGGCCCCAGAGCACGCCGATGCCGGTCGGGCCGCACATCTTGTGGCCGGTGAAGGCCACGAAGTCGGCCTGCAGCGACTGCACGTCCATCGGCATGTGGGGCGCCGCCTGCGAGGCGTCGATGCACACCAGCGCGCCGACCTCCTGCGCGCGGCGCACTATCGCCTCGACGGGGTTCTGGGTGCCGAGGATGTTGGACACCAGCACAAAGGAGACGATCTTCGTCTTCTCCGTGATGATCTCGTCGATGTTCGACAGGTCGAGACGGCCGTCGTCCGTGAGACCGAACCACTTCAGCTTCGCGCCCGTGCGCTGCGCGAGCAGCTGCCACGGCACGATGTTGGAGTGGTGCTCCATCTCCGTGATGACGATCTCGGTCTCGTGGTCCACCCGGTAGGGCTCGTCGGCCCAGCCGAGCATGTTGGCCACGAGGTTGAGCGACTCGGAGGCGTTCTTCGTGAAGATCACCTCGTCGCGACTGGGCGCGTTGATGAACTCGGCGACCTTGTCGCGCGCGCCCTCGTACAGCGCCGTGGCCTCCTCGGCGAGGACGTGCACGCCACGGTGGACGTTGGCGTTGTGCTGCTCGTAGTACTCGGAGAGCACGTCGAGCACCTGGCGCGGCGTCTGCGAGGTCGCCGCGTTGTCCAGGTACACGAGCTTCTTGTCGCCGTGGACGACGCGGTCCAGGATCGGGAAGTCCTTGCGGAGCGCCTCGGTGTCGAGGAGGCCCGGCAGCTGTGTCACGCGGATGCGCCACCCTTCACGTACTTGTCGTAGCCCTCGGCCTCGAGCTGGTCCGCGAGCTCCGCTCCGCCGGACTCGGCGATACGGCCGTTCGCGAACACGTGCACCTGGTCGGGCTTGATGTAGCGCAGGATGCGCGTGTAGTGGGTGATCAGCAGGGTGCCGACCTCGCCGGTCTCGCGAACCCGGTTCACGCCCTCGGAGACGACGCGCAGGGCGTCGACGTCCAGGCCGGAGTCGGTCTCGTCGAGGATCGCGACCTTCGGCTTGAGCAGCTCCAGCTGAAGGATCTCGTGGCGCTTCTTCTCACCGCCGGAGAAGCCCTCGTTCACATTGCGCTCGGCGAAGGACGGGTCCATGTTGAGGCGCTCCATGGTCTCCTTGACCTCCTTCACCCAGGTGCGCAGCTTGGGGGCCTCGCCGCGGATGGCGGTGGCGGAGGTGCGAAGGAAGTTCGACACGGACACACCCGGGACCTCGACCGGGTACTGCATCGCCAGGAACAGGCCCGCGCGAGCGCGCTCGTCGACGGACATCTCCAGGACGTCCTCGCCGTCGAGGGTGACGGTGCCGGAAGTGATCGTGTACTTCGGGTGACCCGCGAGGGAGTAGGCGAGGGTCGACTTGCCCGAGCCGTTGGGACCCATGATGGCGTGCGTCTCGCCCTGCTTCACGGTGAGGTCGACGCCCTTGAGGATCTCCTTCGTGGCGTTGTCGGCCTCGACGGTGACGTGCAGGTCTCGGATTTCAAGCGTTGCCATGGGTGCCTCAGGACTCCTGGGTGAGGGAGACGAGAACGTCGTCCCCTTCGATCTTTACGGGGTAAACGGGGACGGGGCGCGTCGCGGGGAGGCCGGACGGCTTACCGGTGCGCAGGTCGAACGCGGAGCCGTGCAGCCAGCACTCGATCTGGCAGTCCTCCACCTCGCCCTCGGAGAGCGAGACGTTCGCGTGGGAGCAGATGTCGTTGATCGCGAACACCTCGCCCTCGGTACGGACAACCGAGACCGGCGTGCCGTCGAGTTCCACCCGCTTCGGGGTGTCCTCCTCCAGCTCGCTCAGCCCACAGGCGCGTACGAAAGCCATCAGACCGTGGCCTCCAGCTCCTCGTCGATCTTCACGAGGAGGCGCTCTTCGATGTCGTCGACACCGATCTGCTGGACGAGCTCGGCGAAGAAGCCGCGCACCACCAGGCGACGCGCCTCGTCGGCCGGGATGCCGCGGGCCATCAGGTAGAAGAGCTGCTCGTCGTCGAAGCGGCCGGTCGCCGAGGCGTGGCCGGCGCCGACGATCTCGCCGGTCTCGATCTCCAGGTTCGGCACGGAGTCGACGCGGGCGCCGTCGGTCAGAACCAGGTTGCGGTTCATCTCGTAGGTGTCGGTGCCCTCGGCCTTGGCCTCGATCAGCACGTCGCCGATCCACACGGCGTGCGCGGCCTCGCCCTGGAGCGCGCCCTTGTAGGCGACGTTCGACTTGCAGTGCGGGGTGTTGTGGTCGACCAGGAGGCGGTGCTCCTGGTGCTGGCCCGCATCGGTGAAGTAGAGGCCGAAGAGCTCGGCCTCGCCACCGGTGCCGGCGTACGCGACGCGCGGATGGAGGCGTACGAGGTCGCCGCCGAAGGTGACCACGAACGACTTGAAGGTGGCGTCCCGGCCGATCAGCGCGTTGTGCTGGCCCACGTGCACGGCCTTGTCGTCCCAGTCCTGGACGGAGACGACGGTGAGCTTGGCGCCGTCGCCCAGGATGTAGTCGACGTTGGCGGCGAGCACGGCGTCACCGGTGTGGTCGATGACGACGACGGCCTCGGCGAAGGCTCCGAGCTCCACGATCTGGTGACCGTAGGCGACCCCGCCCTCGCCGTGCACGGCGATACGGATCGGCTCGGTGAGGACCGTCTCCTTGGGGACGGTGACGACACCGGCCTTCTCGAACGCCGAGTAGGCCTGGGCGGCGACCCGGTCCACGGGCATGCCCGCCCTGCCGAGGCGCGCGTCGTCACGGCCGACGGTCTCGACGGTGACGCCCTCGGGGGCCTCGACGGTGACCTGGAGGCCGTCGCCGGTCGCCACGGCGGTGCCGTCGTGCAGCCCGCGCAGGCGCTCCAGCGGGGTGAACCGCCACTCCTCCTCGCGGCCGTGCGGGACCGGGAAGTCCGCCACGTCGAAGGACGGGGGCGCGCTCATGCGCGTGGCGACGGTCGACTCGGCGGCAACGGCCACCGCGCCGGCGGTGGTGGACCCCACCGGGATGTTCTGAGCCTCAGCCATGGCTGTCGGTCTGCTCTCTTCCTACGTCAGATTTCGCTAGCTGCTTCTCGAAGGGACCGGTCTTAACCGACCGCGCCTTCCATCTGCAGCTCGATCAGCCGGTTGAGCTCAAGGGCGTACTCCATCGGCAGCTCCTTGGCGATGGGCTCGACGAAGCCGCGCACGATCATCGCCATCGCCTCGAACTCGCTCAGACCGCGGCTCATCAGGTAGAAGAGCTGGTCCTCGGAGACCTTGGAGACGGTCGCCTCGTGGCCCATGGACACGTCGTCCTCACGGACGTCCACGTAGGGGTACGTGTCGGAGCGGGAGATGGTGTCGACGAGCAGCGCGTCGCACAGCACGTTGGACTTCGAGCCGTGGGCGCCCTCGCCGATCTCGACCAGACCGCGGTACGAGGTACGGCCGCCACCACGCGCCACGGACTTCGACACGATGTTGGAGGAGGTGTTGGGCGCCATGTGGACCATCTTGGAGCCGGCGTCCTGGTGCTGCCCCTCGCCCGCGAAGGCGATGGACAGGGTCTCGCCCTTGGCGTGCTCGCCCATCAGGTAGACGGCCGGGTACTTCATCGTCACCTTGGAGCCGATGTTGCCGTCGATCCACTCCATGGTCGCGCCCTCGTAGGCGACGGCGCGCTTGGTGACCAGGTTGTAGACGTTGTTCGACCAGTTCTGGATGGTCGTGTAGCGGCAGCGGGCGTTCTTCTTGACGATGATCTCGACGACCGCGGAGTGCAGCGAGTCCGACTTGTAGATCGGGGCCGTACAACCCTCGACGTAGTGCACGTAGGCACCCTCGTCGACGATGATCAGGGTCCGCTCGAACTGGCCCATGTTCTCCGTGTTGATGCGGAAGTAGGCCTGGAGCGGGATCTCGACGTGCACGCCCGGCGGCACGTAGATGAAGGAGCCGCCCGACCACACGGCGGTGTTCAGCGACGCGAACTTGTTGTCACCGACCGGGATGACGGTCCCGAAGTACTCCTTGAAGAGCTCCGGGTGCTCCTTCAGGGCGGTGTCGGTGTCGAGGAAGATGACGCCCTGCTCCTCCAGGTCCTCGCGGATCTGGTGGTAGACGACCTCGGACTCGTACTGGGCCGCGACACCGGCGACGAGGCGCTGCTTCTCCGCCTCGGGGATGCCGAGCTTGTCGTACGTGTTCTTGATGTCCTCGGGCAGGTCCTCCCAGGACTCCGCCTGCTTCTCCGTGGAACGCACGAAGTACTTGATGTTGTCGAAGTCGATGCCGGAGAGGTCCGAGCCCCAGTTCGGCATGGGCTTCTTGTCGAACAGCCGCAGACCCTTGAGGCGGAGCTTGGTCATCCAGTCCGGCTCGTTCTTCTTCGCGGAGATGTCACGGACGACGTCCTCGCTCAGACCACGCTTCGCAGAGGCGCCGGCTTCGTCGGAGTCGGCCCAGCCGTATTCGTAATTGCCCAGACCCTCGAGCTCAGGGTGGGCAGTCTCCTCGATGGGGAGAGTCATGCGGGGTTCCTCCCGGCCTTGCTTGCAGATGCGTTATCGGTGGTGTGGGAAATCTTTGGGATGAACGTCGTGCAGACGCCGTCGCCGTGCGCGATGGTCGCCAGTCGCTGGACGTGCGTTCCGAGCAGCTCGGCGAAGATCTCTGTCTCCGCCTCGCACAGCTGGGGGAACTGCTCCGCGACATGGGCCACCGGGCAGTGGTGCTGGCAGAGCTGCTCGCCTTTTTGAGGGAGGGGTGCGCTGCGCGCCGTAGCAGCGTACCCGTCCACGCTCAAGGCCTTGGCCAGGGCTTCGGTGCGCTCATCGGGGCTGACGGCCTCGATCGCCTTGCGGTAGGCGCTCGCCTGGGCGGCGATCCGGGCGCGGGCGAAGGCGGCGACCGCATCGCTCCCGCCCTCGCGCTCGGCGATCCACTTGAGGGCGTCCGCGGCGAGTTTGTCGTACGACTGGTCGAAGGCGTCACGGCCGCAGTCGGTGAGCGCGAAGACCTTGGCGGGACGGCCACGCGTGCGCGTGCCGTACACCCGCTGTTCCCGGGCCTCCACGACATCGTCCGCGACCAGCGCGTCCAGATGCCTGCGTACGGCGGCCTGGGTCAGCCCCAGCCGGCCGGCCAGCTCGGCGACGGTCGACGGCCCGTGGTCCAGGATGGATCGCGCGACCCGGTTGCGCGTGGAGCGCTCCCCGGTCGCGAGCTCCTCCTGAGGGGCCCCCATGGGGGTCTCCCGAGCCTCGCCGACGTTTTTCACAACGCCATTGTTGCGTAATTCCTCAGAAGCAGGCAAGCGACGTCCGGGTGCCTCGATGGTGCCCTGCGTCACTTAGGCATACCTAATCTGACCTGCGGAAACGATCATTGATCGATCAAATCGCTGGCGTCGTGAGGCTCCCTGCGGGACACTCCCGAAACATGTCGACACCCCCTCCGACCGGCCCTCTTGTCACTCGGGACACCCTCGCGGAAGAACTGCGCGAGCTGGGCGTCCAAACCGGTGAAACCCTCCTCGTGCACTCCTCGCTCAGCGCCCTCGGCTGGGTCTGCGGAGGCGCGGTCGCGGCCGTCCAGGGACTGCTCGACGCACTCGGTCCGGACGGCACCCTGGTCGTCCCCACCCAGTCCGGTGATCTCTCGGACCCGGCGGTGTGGAGCAACCCGCCGGTGCCCGAGGAGTGGTGGGACACGATCCGGGCGACCATGCCCGCCTACGACCCCCTGGTCACGCCCGCGCTCGGGGTGGGCGTGATCCCGGAGACCGTACGGACCTGGCCGGGTGCCCTGCGCAGCGCGCATCCGCAGGCGTCCTTCGCCGCCGTCGGCCCGCACGCGGCGCAGATCACCGAGGGCCACGCCCTCGACTGCCGGCTCGGCGAGCGCAGCCCGCTGGCCCGGCTGGAGGCACTTCACGCGCGCGTGCTGCTGCTCGGCGCCGGTTACGCGACGTGCACCAGCTTCCATCTCGCCGAGTACCGGATACCTTCGCCGCTGGTGAAGGTCGGCCGGCCAGGTCCTGCGGGCTGGGAGGTGGTGACCGAGGTGTCGATCACCTCGGACCGGTTCGACGAACTGGGGCGCGACTTCGACCGGGACCGTCCCGTCGTACGCGGAAAGGTGGGCGCGGCCGAGGCACGGCTGTTCCCCGTGGCGGACGCGGTGGCGTACGCGGGGCGGTGGCTGGAGATTCACCGACCCCGCGCGCAGGAGATGTGAACCCGGCCGTTCGGGTTACCCGCCGCGTACCTAGACTCTGGAGCCATGCGAACTGAGCCCGTGGTCCAGGTACAGGCCCTGGTGAAGCGGTACGGCGACAAAACCGCGGTCGACGGTCTCGACCTGGTGGCCCAGGCGGGCATCACCGCCGTACTCGGACCCAACGGCGCGGGCAAGACGACGACCGTCGAGACCTGCGAGGGATACCGGAAGCCGGACTCCGGCACGGTACGGGTACTGGGGCTCGACCCGGTGAGACAGTCCGGCGCGCTGCGGCCCCGCATCGGTGTGATGCTGCAGTCCGGCGGCGTCTACTCGGGCGCGCGGGCCGACGAGATGCTGCGCCATGTCGCCAAGCTGCACGCTCATCCCCTGGACGTCGACGCCCTCATGGAGCGCCTCGGGCTCGGCAGCTGCGGCCGGACCGGCTACCGCCGCCTCTCCGGCGGCCAGCAGCAGCGGCTCGCGCTCGCCATGGCCGTGGTCGGCCGCCCGGAGCTGGTGTTCCTCGACGAGCCGACCGCCGGGCTCGACCCGCAGGCCCGCCGGGCGACCTGGGACCTGATCCGGGACCTGCGCGCCGACGGCGTCTCCGTGATCCTCACGACCCACTACATGGACGAGGCCGAGCAGCTCGCCGACGACGTCGCGATCTTCGACGCCGGCCGCGTCATCGCCCAGGGCTCTCCCGAGGACCTGTGCCGCGGCGGCGCCGAGAACACCCTTCGCTTCACCGGCCGCCCCGGCCTCGACGTGGGGTCCCTGCTGAAGGCCCTGCCCGCCGACTGCACGGCCGCGGAGCTGATGCCCGGCTCGTACCGGGTCGGCGGCAAGGTCGACCCCCAGCTGCTCGCGACGGTGACGTCGTGGTGCGCACAGCACGGGGTGATGCCGGACCGGATCTCGGTCGAGCGGCACACTCTGGAGGACGTCTTCTTGGAGCTCACCGGTAAGGAGCTGCGCGCGTGACCGCCGTCGGTACAGGTCCGGGTACGTACACCCCGAAGCCGGGCGCCGCCCCCCTGCCCCGCATGATCGCGGCGCAGGCGGCCCTGGAGACGAAGATGCTGCTGCGCAACGGCGAGCAGCTGCTCCTGACCGTCGTGATCCCCACCCTGCTGCTGGTCCTGTTCAGCTCGGTGGACATCGTCGACACGGGCGCCGGCGAGGCCGTCGACTTCCTCGCCCCCGGCATCCTCGCACTCGCGGTGATGTCGACGGCGTTCACGGGGCAGGCCATCGCCACGGGCTTCGAGCGCCGGTACGGCGTGCTGAAGCGGCTGGCCTCCTCGCCGCTGCCGCGCTGGGGCCTGATGACGGCGAAGACGGCGTCGGTGCTGGTCACCGAGGTCCTGCAGATCGTCCTGCTGACGGTGATCGCGCTCGCGCTGGGCTGGTCGCCGCACGGCAACCCGCTGGCCGTGCTGCTTCTCCTGGTCCTCGGCACGGCCGCCTTCTCCGGGCTCGGTCTGCTGATGGCCGGCACGCTCAAGGCGGAGGCGACGCTGGCCGCCGCCAACCTGGTCTTCCTGCTGCTGCTCGTCGGCGGCGGGGTCATCGTGCCGCTGGACAGGTTCCCGGACGCCGCCCAGGACGTCCTGGGCCTGCTGCCCATCTCGGCGCTCTCCGACGGGCTGCGGGACGTGCTCCAGCACGGAGCCGGAATGCCGTGGGGTGACCTGGGGATTCTGGCCGTGTGGGCGGTCGTCGGGCTGGCGGCGGCCGGGAAGTTCTTCCGCTGGGAGTAGGGCTCCGCGGGTGCGTGCGGACCCTCGTGAAAGCGTGCACAAGCGGCCGCCTACGATAGGGCGCGTGCCAAACGTGACCCGCGCCGACGCCGTAGCGGCCGTGCGCAACCCGCTCGCCTTCATCGCCGCACGCTGGACCCCGACCCCGAGAACGGTCCGACGGGCGGCGTTCGCCGCGCTCGTGATGTCGGTGCTCATCGTGGTCACCGGCGGTGCGGTACGCCTCACCGGGTCCGGGCTCGGCTGCCCGACCTGGCCCAAGTGCACCGACGACTCGCTCACCGCCACCAGCGAGATGGGCCTGCACGGCGCGATCGAGTTCGGCAACCGCATGCTGACGTACGTGCTGTGCGCCGCGGTCGGCTGGGCGATCATCGCCGCGCGCTCCGCGAAGCCGTACCGGCGTGGCCTGACCCGTCTGGGGTGGGCGCAGTTCTGGATCGTGATGAGCAACGCGGTGCTCGGCGGCATCGTCGTGCTGGTCGGCCTGAACCCCTACACGGTCGCGGCCCATTTCGTGGCGACGTCCGCGCTCATCGCGGTCGCCACGGTGATGTGGCAGCGCACCCGGGAGGGCGACACGGACCCGCGTCCGCTGGTCGGCAAGGCGGTGCGGCAGCTGGTGTGGGTCCTGGTCGCGGCCTCGGCGCTGCTGATTCTGGTCGGCACGGTGGTCACCGGCGCGGGCCCGCACGCGGGCGACTCCAGCGAGGTGGAGCGGATGCCGCTCGACTGGGAGAACGTCACCAAGCTGCACGCCGTGCTGGCCTGGATCGTGGTGACGCTGACGTTCGCCCTGTGGTTCGTGCTGAAGGCGGTCGACGCGCCGAAGGTGCCGCTGAACCGCACCCGCGACCTCTTCCTGATCCTCCTCGCCCAGGGCGTCATCGGTTACGTCCAGTACTTCACGGACCTGCCGGAGGTCCTGGTCGGCCTGCACATGCTGGGCTCGGCACTGGTGTGGATCGCCACGCTCCGCGTCCTGCTCGCCCTGCGGGAGCGGCCCGAGGTGACCCTGCCGGACCTGCCTGTTCAGGCGTACGACGCCACGAGCGCGTCGATCGCCGGCCCCAGGTAGTCCCGCGCCAACCCGGCCCTGTACGCCGCCCACTCCTCGGTGGGCGGCGCGGCGTCCTCGTAGCGACGCCGGCGGATGTCCTCGACGACCTCGACGGGCGCCCCGAGTCCGGGCAGCAGGTCCAGCGCCTCGCGCTTGGAGATCAGCCGGCCCTCGCGGGCGGTGACGCTGGCCCGGGCGAAGGTGATCAGCCCCAGGTCGACCCACACGTCCCGGTTCCACAGGCGGGCGTCGTCCACGGCGGGCCGCCAGAAGTCGCGCTGGTCGGACACGACGAACTCGCCGAGCTCCCGGTCCGTCACCGGCGGCAGCAGACCGGCCGGGGCCGTTCCGCGCAACACTCGTCCGAAGGCGTGCAGTTCGCGCCGGGTCACCGGGGTGACGGGCCGTTTGAACAGTTGCTGGTGCGCCCAGGTCAGATGGCGCCGGTCGACGTCGTCCACCGCGTCCGGCGTCAGATACGTGCAGTGCAGCCGGTCGGCGAGCGGCGCGGTCCGCAGCCGGGCGTGCAGCTTGGCCAGCCGCCAGATGGTGCGGGGCGTGGGCGGGCCCTCCAGCACGGCGATCAGGTCCAGGTCGCTGCGGCCCTCCTGGTAGTCGCCGCCGGCGAGCGAGCCGTGGGCCCAGACGGCGAGCGGGGCGAGCGGGGCGAGCCCGTCGAGAAAGCGGTCGAGTAACACCTCGGTCTGCATCCGCCCAGTCTGTACAGGGCGGCACGGGCGGTAAACCCCGTCACTCCAGCCCGTACACCCTGCGGGCGTTCCCCGCCGCCACCATCCCCGCCACCCGCTGCGCGTCCGCCAGCGACCACGCGCCCTCGGCGACCCAGCCGCCCAGCACCCTGGCGAGGGCCTCACGGAAGAGGCGTGCGCCCACCACGTGCAGCTCGGGCAGGCTCTGGGCGCCGCTGGAGAAGAGGATCTTGCCGAAGGGGGCCAGTTCCAGGATCTCGGCGAGGATCGTGGCCGCGCGGGCGCCGGTGCGCACGAGGGCGGCGCCGGAGTCGGCGTAGACGTGCGGGAAGACGCCGGCCAGGTGGGCGGCGTGGCGGTGGTACGGGTAGCCGTGCAGCAGGACCAGGTCGGTGCCGAGGCCGGCCGTGGCGCGCACGAAGTCCGTGAGCAGCACCGGGTCGGTGCGGTCGATGCGCAGGCCCGGCTCCCCCAGTCCGGCGTGCAGTTGCAGCGGCAGTCCCGAGGCCACCGCGATCCACAGCAGGTGCCGTAGCAGCACCGGGTCGCTCAGCTCGCCGCCGACGCTGCGCGCCGCGAGCCAGCGCCCCGCGGCGCCCCGCACCTCCCCCGGCCCCGGCGGTTCCGGCGCGAGCGCGAGGCCGTGCCGTACACCCGCGACCGAGGTGAAGGCGACGGCGTTCACGGCCGCGCCGTGCACCGACTCGGCGAGGTTGGCCAGGAACGATTCGACGGTGCCCGAGGTGTCGGCGACCTGTTCGGCGAGCAGTTCCAGGCGCACGATCTCGTGCGCCTCGGCGGAGGCCGCGGACGCCATCTCCGGAGGGCCGGTGAGATCGCCGGGCAGACCGGTGTCGATCAGATACGTCGTGATGCCGCTGCCCCGCAGCAGACGCCGGCCCGCCTCCAGCACACCGAGTTCACGGCGGCGGGCGAGATAGCGGGCGGGCGGGCAGTGCGGTTCCAGGCCGAGCAGGGGCGGGCACCAGCGCCGTACGGCGAAACCGGTCTGGGTGTCGAAGAGGGTGGTGCCGGCCGCGGGTGGGCCCTCGGTGCGGGCCAGCTGGGCCTCGAAGGTGCCGAGGCCCAGCTCCGTGCGCAGTACGCCGTGGCAGTACTGGTCCACGAGGGATGGTGTGTCGATCATCCTGGCTCCCCGTGGGTGGACGCTGTTTGTGCTCTACAGGTCCTAACGGGTGAACCGGCGACTAGGTGTTGCGCAAGGGGCGGGCTGTTCAGCCGCCGATCTGAATGCCGGCCATCCGCTTCCACTCGTACGGGCCCGTCGTCACCTTCGCCGCGAACTCGCCGTCGAAGGACTCATGGGCCGTGACCCCGGCCTTCTCCACCGCCTGCTGGGCGATCTCGTACGACGGTGCCACCAGGTCTCCCCAGCCGCCGTCCTCGCCGACGAGCACGATGCGGGCGCCGCGCTGTCCGATGTACGCGACCTGCGCCTCGGCGCCGCCATGGGACTTCGCGAAGGTGTTGATCTGCTTGGCCAGCTTGGCCACCTTGTCTGCCATGGCCAGGATGCTACTCGCGAGTAGATCAGCTGGCGAGAGCAGGGCCATGTGACCTGCGTCAGCGCAGGAAGGGGTCCACCGCGACCGCCACGAACAGCAGCGACACGTAGGTGATGGACCAGTGGAACAGGCGCATCTCCTTCAGCTTCACGCCCGTCACCTCCGCCTTCGCGCGGTTCATCAGCGCGTGCGCCTCCCACAGCCACCAGCCGCCCGCGCCCAGCGCGACCGCGGTGTAGAACCAGCCCGTGTAGCCGAGCGGCGTCAACAGGAGCGACACCGCGACCATCACCCAGCTGTAGACGACGATCTGCTTGGCCACGACCTTGTTGGAGGCGATGACCGGGAGCATCGGCACGCCCACGCGCGCGTAGTCCTCCTTGACCTTCATCGACAGCGGCCAGTAGTGCGGCGGCGTCCAGAAGAAGATCACCAGGAAGAGGATGAGCGGGGCCCACGACAGGGAGTCCGTGACCGCGGACCAGCCGATCAGGACCGGCATACAGCCCGCGATGCCGCCCCACACGATGTTCTGCGAGGTCCGGCGCTTGAGGATCATCGTGTAGACGACGACATAGAAGAGGAGCGCGCCGAGCGACAGCCAGGCCGACAGCCAGTTCACGGTGAGGCCGAACAGCAGCGTGGAGACGACCGCCAGCGTGATGCCGAAGGCCAGGCACTCGCGCGGGCTGACCATCCCGGTCACCAGCGGGCGCTGCGAGGTGCGGTCCATGAGCGCGTCGATGTCGCGGTCGATGTACATGTTCAGGGCGTTGGCGCCGCCGGCGGAGAGGTAGCCGCCGACGCAGGTGAGCAGCACCAGACCGAGGTCGGGCACCCCCTGCTCGGCGAGGAACATCACCGGAACGGTGGTGATGAGCAGCAGCTCGATGATCCGCGGCTTGGTAAGCGCCACGAACCCCTTGACCCGGGCCCCGATCGGCCGCCGGCTCGGGCTCTCGCTCGTCCCGACATCCCCCATAGCCTTAATGGCATGGGCGGTGCCCCCATCCGCTGGACGGGATTCAACGGCCGTCACGCACACCCCTGACAGAGACATCCCAGCAAGCCTCCCCGTGTGAAGTCCCGGTAAAGGCTCGCGCGTACCACGCCACTGTAGACGTTGCCCAGACCCGGACATTCGCGGGGGTGGGGTCGTGTTGGAGGGGCCGGTCCGACGGGCGCGCGGAAGCTCGATTGAGCACCCGGATGAGCGGCTCCGTATTCACTTGCCGAATGCGGAACGTCCCAGTCGGGAGGCACATCCCGGCGACTCCCGGCAGTCTGGAATGAGTCGAAAAAACGCACGTACTTCCGGGGGTAGGCTCGACAACGGCCGGCCGACGCCGAGTACGCCGGCAGCCGGTGGGCTGTGTGCCCGTGACACCGGCAACCGACATGTGGAGAGGAGCCCTGACCCAGGGTGAGCACCAAGCCGACCACCACAGACCTCGAGTGGACCGAGTTGGACCAGCGGGCCGTCGACACCGCCCGTGTCCTGGCCGCGGACGCCGTACAGAAGGTCGGAAACGGCCATCCGGGTACGGCGATGAGCCTGGCACCCGCCGCCTACACCCTCTTCCAGAAGGTGATGCGGCACGACCCGGCGGACGCCGAGTGGGTCGGACGCGACCGCTTCGTGCTGTCCGCCGGCCACTCGTCCCTGACCCTCTACACCCAGCTGTACCTGGCCGGCTTCGGCCTGGAGCTGGACGACCTGAAGGCGTTCCGGACGTGGGGTTCCAAGACCCCCGGTCACCCGGAGTACGGCCACACCACGGGCGTGGAGACCACCACCGGCCCGCTCGGCCAGGGTGTCGCCAACGCCGTCGGCATGGCGATGGCCGCGCGCTACGAGCGCGGTCTGTTCGACCCGGAGGCCGCCGAGGGCACCTCCCCCTTCGACCACTTCGTCTACTGCATCGCCGGTGACGGCTGCCTCCAGGAGGGCATCTCCGCGGAGGCGTCCTCGATGGCCGGCCACCAGCAGCTCGGCAACCTGATCCTGCTGTGGGACGACAACCACATCTCGATCGAGGGCGACACCGAGACGGCCGTCTCCGAGGACACCGTCAAGCGGTACGAGGCGTACGGCTGGCACGTCCAGCGCATCGCCCCGCAGCCGGACGGCGACCTGGACCCGCACGCCATCTACAACGCGATCGAGGCCGCGAAGAAGGTGACGGACAAGCCGTCCTTCATCGCGATGCGCTCGATCATCGCCTGGCCCGCCCCGAACGCGCAGAACACCGAGGCCGCGCACGGCTCGGCGCTCGGCGACGACGAGGTCGCGGCCACCAAGCGCGTCCTCGGCTTCGACCCGGAGCAGTCCTTCGAGGTGACCGACGAGGTCATCGGCCACACCCGCGGGGCACTGGAGCGGGGCGCCGACGCGAAGGCCGAGTGGGAGAAGTCCTTCCAGCTCTGGCGCGACAACAACCCCGAGCGCGCCGCCGAGTTCGATCGCATCCACGAGGGCGAGCTGCCCACCGGCTGGGAGGAGAAGCTCCCGGTCTTCGAGCCCGGCAAGGGCGTCGCCACCCGCGCCGCTTCCGGCAAGGTGTTGCAGGCGCTCGGCGCGGTCATCCCGGAGCTATGGGGCGGCTCGGCCGACCTGGCCGGCTCCAACAACACGACGATCGACAAGACCTCGTCCTTCCTGCCGGCGGACAACCCGCTGCCGGAGGCGAACCCGTACGGCCGCACGATCCACTTCGGCATCCGCGAGCACTCCATGGCCGCGGAGATGAACGGCATCACCCTGCACGGCAACACCCGTGTCTACGGCGGTACGTTCCTGGTCTTCTCCGACTACATGCGCAACGCCGTACGCCTGTCGGCGCTGATGCACCTGCCGGTGACGTACGTCTGGACGCACGACTCCATCGGTCTGGGCGAGGACGGCCCGACCCACCAGCCGATCGAGCACCTCGCGTCCCTGCGCGCCATCCCCGGTCTCAACGTGGTCCGCCCGGCGGACGCCAACGAGACCGCGATCGCCTGGCGCGAGATCCTCAAGCGCTACACGAAGGAGTTCGGCAAGGGTGCCCCGCACGGGCTCGCGCTGACCCGTCAGGGTGTGCCGGTGTACGAGGCCAACGAGGACACCGCGCGCGGCGGTTACGTGATGTTCGAGGCCGAAGGGCCCTCTGGGCAGAGCGCAGCGCCGCAGGTCGTCCTCATCGCGACCGGCTCCGAGGTGCATGTGGCCGTCGAGGCGCGCGAGCGGCTCCAGGCCGACGGGGTGCCGACGCGGGTCGTGTCCATGCCGTGCGTGGAGTGGTTCGAGCAGCAGGACCAGGGGTACCGGGACAGCGTCCTGCCCCCGGCCGTCAAGGCCCGGGTGGCGGTCGAGGCCGGTATCGGTCTGACCTGGCACAAGTACGTCGGGGACGCGGGTCGCATCGTTTCCCTGGAGCACTTCGGTGCTTCGGCCGACGGCAAGGTCCTTTTCCGGGAGTACGGCTTCACTGCCGAGAACGTGGCTGCCGTCGCGCGGGAATCCCTGTCCGCGGCCCAGCGCTGACGCTCACATACGAGACGTAGGAGTTTGATTTTCCATGACAGACGCACTGAAGCGCCTCTCCGAGGAAGGCGTCGCGATCTGGCTGGACGACCTGTCGCGCCAGCGCATCACGTCCGGCAACCTCGCCGAGCTGATCGACCAGCAGCACGTCGTGGGTGTCACCACCAACCCGTCGATCTTCCAGAAGGCGATCAGCGGCGGTGACGGCTACGAGCAGCAGGTCGCCGACCTCGCCGCCCGCAAGGTGACGGTCGAAGAGGCGATCCGCATGATCACCACGGCGGACGTCCGTGACGCCGCCGACATCCTGCGCCCGGTCTTCGACGCCACCGGCGGCCAGGACGGCCGGGTCTCCATCGAGGTCGACCCGCGGCTCGCGCACAACACGCGTGCGACCGTCGCCGAGGCCAAGCAGCTGGCCTGGCTGGTCGACCGTCCCAACACCCTGATCAAGATCCCGGCCACCAGGGCGGGCCTCCCGGCGATCACCGAGGTCGTCGGCCTCGGCATCAGCGTCAACGTCACGCTGATCTTCTCGCTGGAGCGCTACCGCGAGGTCATGGACGCCTACCTGGCCGGCCTGGAGAAGGCCAAGGAGCGCGGGCTCGACCTGTCGCTCATTCGCTCGGTGGCGTCCTTCTTCGTGTCCCGCGTGGACACCGAGATCGACAAGCGCCTGGGCAACCTGGGCACCGACGAGGCCAAGGCGCTGCGCGGCAAGGCCGCCGTCGCCAACGCCCGGCTCGCCTACCAGGCGTACGAGGAGGTCTTCTCCTCCGACCGCTGGAGCGTGCTGGAGAACGCGAACGCCAACAAGCAGCGTCCGCTGTGGGCCTCGACCGGCGTGAAGGACCCGGCGTACAAGCCGACCCTGTACGTCGACGACCTGGTGGCGCCGAACACGGTCAACACCATGCCCGAGGCCACCCTCCAGGCCACGGAGGAGAAGGGCGAGATCACCGGCAACACCATCGCCGGCACCTACGAGCAGGCCCGCGCCGACCTGGACGCGGTCGAGCGTCTCGGTATCTCGTACGACGACGTGGTGCAGCTGCTGGAGGACGAGGGCGTCGAGAAGTTCGAGGCGTCCTGGAACGACCTGCTCAAGTCGACCGAGGCGGAGCTGGAGCGCCTCTCCCCCGCGGAGGGCTGATCCCCTTGCCACCCTTCAACGTCACTGAAGCGAACCCGCTTCGTGACGCCGCCGACCGACGGCTCCCGCGTATCGCGGGGCCGTCGGGCCTGGTGATTTTCGGCGTTACGGGCGATTTGTCACGTAAAAAGCTGATGCCCGCGGTGTACGACCTCGCCAACCGGGGTCTGCTGCCGCCGGGCTTCTCGCTGGTCGGGTTCGCCCGCCGTGAGTGGGCCCACGAGGACTTCGCGAACGAGGTCCACGACGCGGTCAAGGAGCACGCCCGCACGCCCTTCCGTGAGGAGGTCTGGCAGCAGCTCATCCAGGGCATGCGCTTCGTGCAGGGCACCTTCGACGACGACGAGGCCTTCGAGCGGCTGCGCGGCACCATCGAGGAGCTGGACAAGGCCCAGGGCACGGGCGGCAACTTCGCCTTCTACCTCTCGGTACCGCCGCGCTCCTTCCCGGTGGTCATCCAGCAGCTGAAGAAGCACGGTCTTGCCGACCAGTCCTCCGGCTCCTGGCGCCGTGCGGTGATCGAGAAGCCCTTCGGCCACGACCTGAAGTCGGCCGAGGAGCTCAACAAGGTCGTGCACGAGGTCTTCGCCCCGGACCAGGTCTTCCGCATCGACCACTACCTGGGCAAGGAGACCGTCCAGAACATCCTGGCGCTGCGGTTCGCCAACACGATGTTCGAGCCGATCTGGAACAGGTCCTTCGTGGACCATGTGCAGATCACCATGGCCGAGGACATCGGCATCGGCGGCCGGGCCGGCTACTACGACGGCATCGGCGCCGCCCGTGACGTCATCCAGAACCACCTGCTCCAGCTGATGGCGCTGACCGCCATGGAGGAGCCCGCCTCCTTCGACGCGGACGCGCTGGCCGCCGAGAAGACCAAGGTGCTCGGCGCCGTACGGCTGCCGAAGGACCTGGGCCGGGACACGGTGTTCGGGCAGTACGCGGCCGGCTGGCAGGGCGGCGAGAAGGCGGTCGGGTACCTCCAGGAGGAGGGCATCGACGCCAAGTCCAAGACGGACACCTACGCCGCGATCAAGGTGGGGATCGACAACCGCCGCTGGGCGGGCGTCCCCTTCTACTTGCGCACCGGCAAGCGGCTGGGCCGCCGGGTCACCGAGATCGCGGTCGTCTTCCAGCGGGCGCCGCACTCGCCCTTCGACACGACGGCCACCGAGGAGCTGGGCCAGAACGCGATCGTGATCCGCGTCCAGCCCGACGAGGGCGTCACGGTCCGCTTCGGCTCCAAGGTGCCCGGCACCTCGATGGAGATCCGGGACGTGTCGATGGACTTCGCGTACGGCGAGTCCTTCACGGAGTCGAGCCCGGAGGCGTACGAGCGCCTGATCCTGGACGTCCTCCTGGGTGACTCGAACCTCTTCCCGCGCACCGAGGAGGTCGAGCTGTCCTGGAAGATCCTCGACCCGATCGAGGAGTACTGGGACACGCACGGCAGGCCGGCGCAGTACCCGGCCGGCACGTGGGGCCCCGTCGAGGCGGACGAAATGCTCGCACGAGAGGGACGGAGCTGGCGCCGGCCATGAAGATAGACCTCACGGACACCACGGCCAGCAAGATCAACAAGGCACTGGTGCAGGGCCGCCGGGCCATCGGCACGCCGGCCGTCGGCATGGTGCTCACGCTGGTCATCGTCACCGACGAGGAGAACGCGTACGACGCCCTGAAGGCCGCGAGCGACGCCTCGCGCGAGCACCCCTCGCGCACGCTCGTGGTCATCAAGCGTGTCTCGCGCTCGCCCCGTGACCGTACGCAGTCCCGGCTGGACGCCGAGGTGCGGGTGGGCGCGGACGCGGGCACCGGCGAGACGGTCATCCTGCGGCTGTACGGCGAAGTGTCCGAGCACGCGCAGTCCGTCGTCCTGCCGTTGCTGCTGCCGGACGCCCCGGTGGTGGTCTGGTGGCCGGTGAACGCGCCGCTCGACCCGGCGAACGACCCGCTGGGGGCGCTGGCCCAGCGCAGGGTGACCGACACCTACGCCTCGGAGCAGCCGGTGCGGGACCTGTCGGCCCGCGCCGACACCTACACGCCGGGCGACACCGACCTGTCCTGGACCCGGATCACGCCGTGGCGTTCGATGCTGGCGGCGGCTCTGGACCAGGTGATCTGCGAGGTGAAGGCCGTCGAGGTGGAGGGCGAGGAGTTCAACCCGAGCTGTGAGCTGCTGGCGATGTGGCTCGCGGACCGGCTGGACGTGCCCGTGAAGCGGTCGCTGTCGTCGGGCCCCGGTCTGACGGCGGTCCGTATGGCCACCGACTGCGGCCCGATAGTCCTCGACCGGGCGGACGGCTCCCTGGCGACGCTCTCCATCGACGGCCAGCCGGACCGTGCGGTGGCGCTGAAGCGGCGGGAGACGGCCGAGCTGATCGCGGAGGAACTGCGGCGGCTCGACCCGGACGACACCTACGCGTCGGCGCTTCGGTTCGGGGTGGAGCGGCTGAACGGCGTGCCCACCTCGGCGGTACGGGGCGCCGAGGCCGCCGTGGCCAAGGCGGAGCAGGCCGTGGCACTGGCCCAGGCCGCCGTGGCCAAGGCCGAGGAGTCACCGGCCGAAGAGGATCCCCCGGAATCTCCGGGGTCTCCGGCCAAAGGAGAAGCGGTCGAGTCTCCCGGCCAAGCCTCTGCGAAGGAAGCGGCGGCGCGGGAAGCGCTGAAGAAGGCGGCGGCCAAGTGAGTACTCCGCAGCTCGTCGTTCATCACGACAAGGAGCTGATGGCGCAGGCCGCGGCGGCCCGGCTGATCACGAAGATCGTGGACGCGCAGGCCTCCCGGGGCTCGGCGTCCGTGGTCCTCACCGGCGGCCGCAACGGCAACGGCCTGCTGGCCGCGCTGGCGGCCGCCCCCGCCCGGGACGCCGTCGACTGGGGCCGCCTCGACCTCTGGTGGGGCGACGAGCGCTTCCTGCCCGAGGGCGACCCGGAGCGCAATGTCACGCAGGCCCGCGAGGCCCTGCTGGACTCGGTGCCGCTGGATCCGAAGCGGGTGCACGCGATGCCCGCCTCGGACGGTCCGTTCGGCGCGGACGTGGAGGCGGCCGCTTCCGCGTACGCGGAGGAACTGGCGAGGGCGGCCGGCCCGGAGAACCACGGCGCGGTCCCCACCTTCGACGTCCTGATGCTGGGCGTGGGCCCCGACACCCACGTCGCCTCCCTGTTCCCGGAACTCCCCGCGGTACGGGAGACACAGCGCACGGTCGTCGGAGTCCACGGCGCCCCGAAGCCTCCGCCGACCCGAGTGACCCTCACGCTCCCCGCGATCCGGGCGGCGCGTGAGGTGTGGCTGCTGGCGGCGGGCGAGGACAAGGCCCAGGCCGCGGCGATCGCCCTGTCCGGCGCGGGCGAGATCCAGGCACCGGCGGCGGGGGCGTACGGCCGTGCGAGGACCTTGTGGCTCCTGGACACGGCGGCGGCTTCGCAACTGCCGAGATCGCTGTATCCACCGGCGTCGCCCTGAACGCCTTCGGGCCCCCACTTCACCGCGAAGTGGGGGCCCGAAACGGTGGGGCTACTTCACCGACCCGGCCATCACGCCCTGCACGAAGTGCCGTTGGAACGCGAAGAACACGACCACCGGCACCACCAGCGACACGAACGCCCCGGGCGCCAGCACATCGATGTTGCTGCCGAACTGCCGGATCTGGGACTGGAGTTCCACGGTGAGCGGCTGTGCGGAGCTGTCGGCGAACAGCAGGGCCACCAGCATGTCGTTCCACACCCACAGGAACTGGAAGATGGCGAGCGAGGCGATGGCCGGCCGTCCCACCGGGAGCACCAGCCGGGTGAAGATCCGCCACTCGCTGCCACCGTCCATCCGGGCCGCTTCCAGCATCTCCTTGGGCATCTCGGCGAAGTAGTTCCGCAGCAGGAACACCGCGAACGGCAGCCCGTACGCCACGTGGAAGAGCACGACACCGGGGATCGTGCCGAACAGGCCCAGCTGGCCGAAGAGTTTGGCGACCGGGAGCAGTCCGATCTGGACGGGCACCACGAGCAGCGCCACCACGACCAGGAAGACCGCCTCACGGCCGGGGAAGTCCAGCCAGGCGAAGGCGTATCCGGCGAGGGCCGCGATGACCACCACCAGCACGGTCGCCGGTACCGAGATCAGCACGGTGTTCCAGAAGGCCTGGCTGATCCCGGCGTTCCCCAGCAGCGCCGAGTAGTTGTCGAAGGACAGCTGGCCCGGGCTGGTGAACACCGTCCACCAGCCGCCGTTCGCCGTCTCCTCGGCGGACCGCAGCGACGACAGGAACAGCCCGGCCAGCGGGGTCAGCCACACCAGCCCGATGACCACCAAGAACGCCTGGACGAGTCCGTTGCCCAGGCCCCGCCTGACCGCGTTCATCGCTGACTCCTTCGGAAACGGCGGACGTTGAAGACCATGGCGGGGATCACGAGCAGCAGGAGGAGCACGCCCAGCGCACTGCCAAGACCCTGGTTGTTGCCGCCGCCGAACGACACCAGCCACATCTGCGTCGCGAGCACGGTTGCGTCCTCCTGCACCGGGCCGGGCGCGATGATGTAGACGAGGTCGAAGACCTTCATCACGTTGATGACCAGGGTGATGAAGACGACCGTGAGGACCGGTGCCAGCAGTGGGACCGTGATCCGCCGGAAGATCTGCCACTCGTTCGCGCCGTCCATCCGCGCCGCCTCCAGGGCGTCGCGCGGCAGCGCCGACAGGCCCGCGCCGATCAGGACCATCGCGAAGCCGGTCCAGATCCACAGATACGCCCCGATGATCGCCGGCGTGACGAGCGTGGGTCCGAGCCAGGAGATGCCCTCGTAGGGCGCGGCGAAGTTCGAGGCCGGCAGCTTCACCGTGTAGGGACCGTCGTCCAGAGACTCGAAGCGGAAGGAGCCGTCGGACGCCGTCGTCGCCGTGGCGACGGTCTTCCCGGCCCGCAGCGCCTCGACCTTCATCTCCGGCAGCCCGCTCTCCCGCCGGTCGACCTTGCCCTGTTCCCCTCCCCCACCGGGCGTGAAGTCGAGGTAGACGACGCCGCGCAGCTCACCCGGGCCCGCCTGCTGCCCGGCGGCCTTGTACGCCGGCTCGGCGCCCCCGGGCAGGTCGTCGGGCAGCACACCGACCAGGCCCAGCGTCACCGCGTCGCCCGGGGACACGCTCGCGCCGGTGCGGTACGAGCCGTCCGCGTCCTTCGTCAGCCCCTGTCCGTCGCGCGCCCGTGCCGTCGGATACGTCGACGTGCCCTGGAAGGCGTCGTGCACGGAGACGGCCGCGGCGTTCAGCACGCCCTTGTCCGGGTCCTCGTCGTACGCGAGCCGGAAGATGATGCCGGCGGCGAGGAAGGACACGGCCATCGGCATGAACAGCAGCAGCTTGAAGGCCGTCGCCCAGCGCACCTTCTCCACCAGCACGGCCAGGATCAGGCCGAGGCCGGTGAGCAGGGTCGGGGCAACGACGACCCAGATCGTGGTGTTGCGGATGGCCTTGAGGGTGGCCGGGTCCCGGAACATCTCGGCGTAGTTCTCGCCGCCCACGAACCGGGTGCCGGAGGCGTCGAAGAAGCTGCGTCCTATGGAGAACAGGACCGGGTAGACGACCAGGGCACCCAGCAGGAGCAGCGCGGGGAAGACGAACAGCAGGGCGATGATCCGGCCGCGCCGCCGCGTGCCCCGGCCCGTCGTCTTCCCGGCGCCCGCGGCGGCCCCCCGGCCCGCCTCTTTCACGAGTGTGGCGGTCATGTCCAAATCAGCCCTGGCCCTCGTACGCCTTGGCCGCCGCGGCCTCCAGCTTCGCCGCGGTCCCCTTCGGGTCCGACGGGTCGCGCAGGAAGTCCTGCAGCAGCTTCCACTCGCCCGCGCCCTTGGTGCCGCCGAAGGCAGCCGGGGCCTGGTCGGACATGTCGAAGCGAACCGAATCGCCCGCGTCGATCAGGGACTTGGCGGTGGCGCGGGTGACGTCGTCGCCGTACGAGCCGGGATCGACGTTCTTGTTCGGGGACAGGAAACCGCCCGCCTCGGCCCACACCGCCGCGGCCTCCGGCGTCGCCAGGTACTCCAGGAGGGCCATGCCGGCCTTCTGGTTCTTGCCGTCCTTCAGGACGACGGCCGCGTCGCCGCCGCTGACCACCGGCGCGTCGCCGCCGCCGACCGCCGGGAACGGGAAGAAGTCGGCGTCCTCACCGATCGACTTGCCGAACTGGTCCTTGGCGACGCCCGCGACGAAGTCGCCCTCGTAGACCATGCCGGCCTCGGGCTTGGGCCCGAACACCTTCTCCACCGAGCCCGGGAAGTCGGTGTTGAGGGCGCCCTTCTGGCCGCCCGCGATCAGCTGCTTGTCCTTGAACAGCTTGCCGAGGGTGGTGAGCGCCTCGACCACGGAGGCGTCGGTCCACTTCAGCTTGTGCGTGGCGAGGGCGTCGTACTTCTCGGGTCCGGCCTGGGAGAGGTAGACGTTCTCGAACCAGTCGGTGAGCGTCCAGCCGTCCTGCCCGGCGACCGAGAAGGCGGCGAGTCCGGAGTCGGAGACGGTCTGTCCGGCCTTCAGCATGTCGTCGTACGACTTCGGCGGCTCGACGCCGGCCTGCGTGAGGGCGTCGGGGCTGTACCAGACGGTCGACTTGTGGGCGGCCTTGAAGTAGAGGCCGTACAGGGTGCCGTCGACGCTGCCGTAGTCCTTCCACACGGGGGCGAAGTTGCTGTCCACGGACTTCTGGGCCGTGCCCGACAGCGGCTTGAGCCAGCCGCTGCCCGCGAACTGCTTCAGCACGCCGACCTGCGGGACCATCACGACGTCGGGGGCGTTGCCGCCCTCGATCTTGCTGCCGACGACGGTGGAGACGTTGTCGCCGGTGGACGTGAACTGGGTCTTGGCGCCGGTCTTCTCGGTGAAGGCGTCCAGCACCTTCTGGAAGTTCTTCTGCTCGCTGCCGGACCAGACACCGGCCACGGTGACCGTCTGGCCGTCGAGCGACTTGTCGCCGCCGCCGGCGGAGACGGGGCCGCCGCCACAGGCGGTGGCGCCGAGCGCCAGGACGAGAGCGGTGCAGCCGGTGAGCAGGGTCGTACGTCGTCGCATCATCGTTGATGTCCCTTCGGGGATGGGGAGTTGACGGAGATCGGGAGATTCAGCGGTCGCTGATCCACCAGGCGGCGGTCGAACCGGGCAGCACCCCGGCCGGGCAGGGACCGCTCGACAGCAATGGGGTGCCGGAGACCGGCGCGGCCGTGGGCACCGTTCCGAAGTTGACGGCGCAGACCAGGCCGTCACCGCGGACGAAGGCCAGGACGCCGGGCGGGCTGTCCAGCCAGCGCAGCGAGCCCTCTCCCAACTGGGGCAGCGCGGCGCGCAGTTGAAGGCCGTCGCGGTACAGGTGCCAGAAGGAGCGGGTGTCGGCGAGGGCGCGGTCGGTGGCGTACTCGGCGAAGTACTCCGGCTGCGGCAGCCACGGCTTGGCGCTCTCCGCGCCGGAGGTGAAGCCGAACGGCGACGCCTGTCCCGACCACGGCAGCGGCACACGGCACCCGTCGCGTATCCGGGCCCGGCTTCCGGTGCGGCGGAAGATCGGGTCGGTGAGCACGTCGTCGGGCAGGTCGACGACCTCGGGCAGGCCCAGCTCCTCGCCCTGGTAGATGTACGCGGCGCCGGGCAGCGCCAGCATCATCAGCGCGGCGGCGCGGGCGCGGGCGGCGCCGAGGCCGCTGCCCTCGGTGGCGGGTTCGCCGTAGCGGGTGACGGTGCGGACCTGGTCGTGATTGTTGAGCACCCAGGTGACCGTCGAGCCGGTGCCGGCTATGTCCTGCATGGCCTCGGAGATGACCTTGCGGAAGGCGTCGGCCTCCCAGGGGGCGCTGAGCAGGTCGAAGAAGAAGGCCTGGTGGAGTTCGTCGGAGCGGACGTACAGGGCGTGCTCGCGCGCGGTCGGCACGGACACCTCGCCGACGAGGAGGCGCTCACGGCCGTCGCCGGCGGTGTACTCCTCGCATGTCGCACGCCACTGGCGCCACACCGCGTGCACCTCGGGCTGGTTCCAGGCGAGCTGGTTGACCGAGTCACGGGTGCGGGCGTCGGCCTCCGGGTCGTCGGAGTCGGGCAGCTCGGGGTGCTTGTAGAGGCCGGCGGCGACGTCGATGCGGAAGCCGTCGACACCCCGGTCCAGCCAGAAGCGCAGCACCCGGTCGAACTCGGCGCCGACCTCCGGGTTGCGCCAGTTCCAGTCGGGCTGCTCGGGCGTGAACATGTGCAGGTACCACTGGCCGGACCGCCCGCCCGCCTCGGTCACCCGGCTCCAGGCCGGGCCGCCGAACATCGCGTGCCAGTTGTTGGGCGGCTCGGAGCCGTCGGCGCCGCGGCCGTCGGCGAAGTGGAAGCGGGCACGGGCCGCGCTGCCGGGTTCGGCGGCCAGCGCCTCCTCGAACCACGCGTGCTCGCTCGAGCAGTGGTTGGGGACGATGTCCAGCAGCACCTTGATGCCGAGCCGTCGCGCCGCCGCGACCAGCAGATCGAACTCGGCGAGGTCGCCGAAGAGGGGGTCGACGTCGCAGTAGTCGGCGACGTCATAGCCGTGGTCATGCTGCGGGGAGGGATAGAAGGGGCTCAGCCAGATCCCGTCGACCCCGAGCTTCTTCAGGTACGGCAGGCCGGCGCGGACCCCGGCCAGATCGCCGACGCCGTCACCGGTGCTGTCCAGAAAGCTGCGGACGTACACCTGGTAGATCACCGCGTCGCGCCACCAGTGGTGCTTACTCAACATGCATGCATGTTAGGTAGGCGTATCGCGAGGGTGTCAATGAAAGAAACAAAGGATACTGGCGAGTTGGGGTGTCAAATTCGGACTTATCTGGGCAAACGAACCCCAGATGAGACTTCGCCGTTACTTAACAAGTAACTAGCGAGTGGAGACGGTCGCCAACTCTCGCGCCAGCCTCCGCACGGCCGCCTCGGGCGTCTCCCGCCCGGTCATCGCGTCGTGCACGACCGCCTGCACCACCAGGCTCACCTGGTCGTAGCGCGGGCTCTTGGGGCGCGGAGCGGCCGTGCGCACGCTCTCGCGCAGGGTCGGCAGATACGGGAACTCCCGCACCAGCTCCGGATCTTCGTACAGGTCGGCCCGTACGGGAGGCAGCGCGCCCCGGGTGAGGACCTGACGCTGGACCCGCTCGCCGGCCAGGTGGGCGAGCAGGCGCGCGGCCGAGTCGGGGTGCTCGGTGTGGGTGCTGACGGCCAGGTTGGAGCCGCCCAGGACGCTGGTCCCGGGACCGTCCGGCCCCGGCAGCGGTACGGCGCCGATCTTCCCGGCGACCGGTGAGCCCTTGGCCGACGCGCCGACATAGGCGTACGGCCAGTTACGGAGGAAGAGCAGGCGGCCGTCCTGGAAGGCCTGCTTGGACTCCTCCTCCTTGAAGGTCAGCGCCCGCTTCGGGATCCAGCCCTCGCGCACGCCCCGGGCGAGGAAGTCGATGCCGTCGCGGGCCGCCATCGAGTTCACGGTGACGCGCTCGCCCTCGTCGCCGAGGATCGAGCCGCCCGCCGAGTAGACGGCTTCGGCCGCGTTGACGGTGAGACCCTCGTACGGCAGGAACTGGCCCGCGTAGCCGTCGAGGCCGTACTTGGGCGCGATGGTCTTCGCCGCCCGCTCCAGCTCGGCCCAGGTGCGCGGAGGGTCGACGCCCTCCTTGGCGAGGATGTCCTTGCGGTAGAGAAGCAGGCCAGCGTTGGTGACGTACGGGACCGCGTACAGCTGTCCGTCGTAGGTCGCCGTGTCCACGACCGGTGGCAGGAAGGTGTCCAGCGGGAAGCGGTCGCGGGCCAGCGGACGGATCCAGCCGTGCGCGGCGAACTCCGAGGTCCAGCTGACGTCGATGTTGAGGATGTCGAAGCGGCTGCGCTCGCCCCCGCGCAGGTCGGTGGACATCTGCGCGTGTGTCTCGTCGGCGGAGTCGGGCAGCTCGACGAGGGTGACCTTCTCGTCGGGGTGGGCGCGGTTCCAGCCGTCCAGCACGGAGCCGAGATAGCCCGTGAGGTCACCGGCGGTGGCGAGGGTCAACGGCCCCCTGCCGCTCGCGGGACCCTCGTCGGCACGGGCGCCGGAGGCGACGTAGCCGGTCAGGATCACGACGAGGACGAGAAGGCCCCTACCGGCGGCGTGGATCCACCGCATAGGTTCCTCCCTGTACACCTGACACCGGGCGTCTTCGCCCGGGGGAACAGAGGCCATGTATACCTGTTAGGTATGCGCGATACTAGGGCCTGCGGCACATTACTCGGGACGCGGGAGGAGAGCACGAGTGCGGCTGCCCCTCCTGGCCCTGCTGGCGCGCGGCCCGGCCCACGGCTATGAGCTGAAGCAGGACCTTGAGCTACTGCTGGGCTCCGCGTACCCTCAGCCGAACGTCGGCCAGATCTATGTGACCCTCGGCCGTCTCGAGAAATCGGGACTGATAGAGGGCGAGGACGTCGAACAGTCGAGCCGGCCCAACAAGAAGGTCTACCACCTCACCGAAGCCGGGCGTGAGGCGCTGCGCGTCTGGTTCGAGGAGACCGAGGACGAGCCGCGCGTGCGGGACGAGTTCTTCATGAAACTGGCCCTCGCCCCGCAGACCGGTCTCGCCGACCAGATCGCCCTCATCAACCAACAGCGGCGCCACTATCTGAACACCATGCGTCATCTGTCGAAACTGGCCGCCGCCGAGAACCGGGACAACCGCATCGCCCAGCTGCTGATCGAAGGCGCGATGCTGCACCTTCAGGCCGACCTGGACTGGCTGGAGCGGTGCCAGGAAGAGCTGGAGGAGCCGGAGTGAGCGACGATTCCACTCCCTCGCTGCCCGCGGACGGTCCCGTGGTGCCGGACGAGCGTCCCGTGCTGCGCGCGGCGGGCCTGGCCAAGACGCACTACGGCGAGGGTGCTCCGGCGCATGCCGTGCGCGGCGTGGATCTTTCCGTCCGGCGCGGCGAGTTCCTGGCCGTCACCGGTCCCTCCGGTGCCGGCAAGTCGACCTTGCTGCATCTGCTGGGCGGGTTGCAGCGGCAGGACAGCGGGAGCATCTGGCTGGACGGCGAGTGCGCGGACCGGTGGAGCGAGTCGCGCTGGTCGGTGGAGCGCAGGAAGCGCATCGGGATCGTCTTCCAGTTCTTCAACCTGGTCTCCAATCTCTCCGTCGCCGACAACGTCGAGCTGCCCGCCCTGCTGGCCGGCGTCCCGCCGAAACGGGCCCGTGCCGAGCGGACGGAACTGCTGGCCGAGCTCGGTCTCGGGGGCAAGGAGCGGAGCATGCCGGGCGAGCTGTCCGGCGGCGAGCAGCAGCGGGTCGCGCTGGCCCGGGCGCTGGTGAACCGGCCGCCACTGCTGCTGGCCGACGAACCCGCCGGCAGCCTGGACAGCAAGGGCACCCGCGAGGTGATGCGGCTGCTGACCCGCTTCCACCAGCGCGGCCAGACGATCGTGCTGGTCACGCATGACGCCCGGCTGGCGAGCGCCGCGGACCGGGTGATCAGCTTCTTCGACGGCCGGATCGCCGATGACGCCGAGCTGGACGGCGGCCCGCCGCCGCGCCGGGCCGGAACGTCGGGTGTGCTGGAGCTCAGGGACTGAGATGCGCGCCTACGAGCACTGCCCTGATTCCGGGCCGAGGGGCTGAGGCCCGTGCGAGCCACCCTGCGCTGGGCGCACTCGGATCTGCGCACGCACCGCGGCGAAGCCCTGTTCATCGTGCTGGCCACGGCCGGCATCGTGGTCTCGCTGCTGCTGGCCACGGCCCTGTTCGGCTATGCCACCAACCCCTGGCAGCGCGTCTTCACACAGGCGCACGGCGCCCATGTCTGGCTGCACACCGGCACCTCGGCCGACACCGGGAAGCTGGCCGAGCTCGACGGCGTCGAATCCGTCGCGGGCCCCTACCCCAACGAGTCCACCACCCTCGCCTCCCGGGGCACCCGCGCCTCCGTGGAACTGCGCGGCACCCCCGAGCGACCCGCCGTCGGCCGCCCGCTGCTGACCTCCGGCCACTGGCTGGATCCCGCGAACCCCGAGGGCGTGGTCCTGGAGAGCCGCCTGGCCCGCGCCCTCCTTGCCGCCCCCGGCGACACCCTCTCCCTGCCCGGCACCGACCGGACCCTCACCGTGCTCGGCATCGCCGACAGCGCCGAGCCGCGCTACCGGGCCGGCGAACAGGCGGGGCTCGTCTGGGCGCCGCCGTCCGCCGTGCGTGATCCGGGCGGCCGAGCGATCGGGCTGCGCCTGACGGACCCCGACGACACGGACTACGCCGTCCAGCGCGCCGTCACCGTGCTCGGCGCCGGTGCGATCGGCGAGGTCTCCACGTGGCAGCAGGCCCGCGCCGAGGCGCAGGGCGACAACCGGCTGCTCGGGCAGGTGCTGGGGCTGTTCGGGCTGGGCGCTCTGGTGGCCGCCGGGCTGGCCGTGCACGGGGCCATCGGCACCCGGATCCGCGGCCATCTGCGGGACATCTCGGTCCTGAAGGCGATCGGCTTCACGCCGGGTCAGGTGGTGCGCGTCTTCCTGCTCCAGCACCTCGCCTACGCACTTCTGGGCGCGGTGGCCGCCGCGGCCCTCATCCAGGCGCTGGGCAGCCAGATCCCGGGGCGGCTGGGAGACGCGGTCGGGGTCTGGCACGGGCTGCCGGGGCACACCCTGGCGCTGTTCGCGGTGCCGGTGGGGGCGGTGCTGTTCATCGGCGCCACCACGGGGCTCGCGGCCTGGCGGGCGGGACGGGTGCCTCCGGTGCCCGTGCCCCGGCGGGCCGCTCCGCTCGGCGGCCGGCTCTCGGGTGTGGCCCGTGGGGCGCTCGGGCTGCGGCTGCCGCCCGCGCTCGTCCTGGGCTGGCACCGGGCGTTCACCCGCCGCCCGCGGTCACTGGCCACGGTCGCCCGGCTCGCGCTGCCGCTGCTGCTGATCGTGGTCGCGATGAGCGCGTGGTCCACCATCGACCGCTTCGACAGCAGGCCCGAACAGGTCGGCCTGCCGACCGCCCTCACCGTCCACGCCTCCGATCTTGCCGGCGGCGAAGCCCACACGCTGCTGGAACGCGACGCGCAGGTCGCCGCCGCCTACCCGGGCGTCGAGGTGGCCGCCCTGGTCCCCGGCCAGACGGCCACGATCGCCCTGCGGGGCCTCGGCACCCATGCGGACCCATACCCGTACGCCCTGGCCGAGGGCCGTGCCGCGCTGGGCCGCGACGAGGCGGTGGCCGGGCAGGGACTGCTGGAGCTGCTGGACGTGAAGGTCGGCGACTGGGTACGCATGACCGTCGGCGACCAGCCGCAGATCCTGCACATCGTGGGCCGAAGCATCGAGCCGGAGAACGCCGGCCGGGTCATCTCCACCTCACTGGACACCCTCCGCGAGAACGACCCCGGCCTCGGCCCCACCCTCTACGAACTGCGGCTGCGCCCCGGCGCGGACCCGAATCAGGTGGCCGACCGGCTGGCCGACGCCGGGCAGGGACGCCTCGACGTCCACGCCGTGCCGAACCCCGCCGACGGGCTCTCGCCCCTGCGCGGGGTGGTCGTGGGCCTCATCGCCGTCCTGGCCCTGATCGGGCTCATCGAACTGCTGACCGCGATCGGCGGCACGGTCCGCGAGGGCGAACGCGACCTGCTGGCCCTCAAGGCCATCGGCCTGTCCCCCCGCCAGATCACGGCGATCACCGTCACCTCCACCGCATGCACCGCCCTGGCCGCGGTCGTCGTCGGTACGGCCGTGGGCCTGCCCCTCGGCCACTGGCTGATCGACTCCCAGGGCAGATCGAGCGGCATCGGCTCCGGGATCGCCCAGGGCCCCTCCCCCGCACTCCTGCTGCTCTTCGGTACGGCAGCGGTCGCGGGCGCGGCCGCCCTCGCCGCCGTACCCGCGTCCCGCGCGGCCCGGCGCCGCCTCGCGGACACGCTGAGCGCGGTCGCCTGACCGACGCCGGGGCCGGGCCCCGACGGATTCGGCGAGGTCAGCCGCCGTAGGGGCCGGGGCCGTAGGGCTGCTGCGGGTGGTACGGGGGCGGCGGGGTGTGGGGTGGCCGCGGCGGGGCGTACGGGTTCTGTGGGCCCGGTGCGTAGGGGTTGCCCTGCGGCGGTACGAAGCCGTTCGGTGCGTACGACGGTGGCGGCGGGGTCGGTGCCGGACCGGGCAGGGGGCCGGGCCTCGGCGACAGGGTGGCCGGGTGGTCCGCCAGCCGGATGCCGTACCGGCTCTTGAGGCGGCCCATCTCCAGCAGGGAGATGGCCGTGACCGTCAAGGGGGCGGCCAGGATGAAGACGAAGCCCATGGCGAGGCCGAGGCCGTGCAGATCACCCGTGATGAGATCGGGGATGGCCATCAGCCATGACGTCACCGTGGCGAGCAGAGGCGGCAGACAGCGGTGCACGACTGCGGTGCCGAAGAAGTTCCCCGAGATCCGGTAGGCACCGGCGATCACGAAGAAGGCCATCCAGAGCCCTACGAAGCTGAACAGCAGGCCGCCGAGGGTCCCGAGGGCGCCGCCCACCTGGAAGATCAGCACCGTACCGAGCGCCGAGCCGACGAACAGCAGCAGCAGCTTCAGCGACCTGACGAGCGGGTCCCGCAGCTGCCCCACAGTACCGGCGCCGGAACGCCGCCAGAGATGGAGCATCACGCCGACCGTGAGCGGCGTGATGAACAGCAGGACCAGACAGGCGGTGGCCGCGTTGTCCAGCATCTCGTCGAAGGCGAAGCCGCCCTCGACGAAGGTGTAGACGCCGAACGCCGCGACCGCGCCCGCGATGACCCGCACCCGCTTGAGCGCGTCCACCGACGGATCCAGTGACTCCGGGATCCAGGTCGGGTGGAACACCGCCCGGGCCACATGATGAGGCTTCAGGAACGACCGCGCGGTCAGCGTGCCGCCGGTCCAACTTCCCTGTGGATAAGTCAACTTGCACTCCCCCGAGTGATCGTTGTCATGATCACCGAGGGAGTCTACGGGAAGCGGACGGCAGCGCGCCGCCCGCTTTCCGCATCAGCGGTCACTGCCGCCCGCGCAGCTCCCGGTACTTGGCGACGAGCGCCTTCGTCGACGCGTCGAGACCCGGCACCTGGGCGCCCTCGGTCAGTGCGGGCTCGACCCGCTTGGCGAGGACCTTGCCGAGCTCGACGCCCCACTGGTCGAAGGAGTCGATGTTCCACACCGCGCCCTGAACGAACACCTTGTGCTCATACAGTGCGATCAGCTGACCGAGCACCGACGGGGTCAGCTCGCGCGCGAGGATCGTGGTCGTCGGGTGGTTGCCCAGAAACGTCTTGTGGGCCACCAGCTCCTCCGCCACCCCCTCCGCGCGCACCTCCTCCGGCGTCTTGCCGAACGCCAGCGCCTGCGTCTGCGCGAAGAAGTTCGCCATCAACAGGTCGTGCTGCGCCTTGAGTTCGTCGCTCATCTCGGCGACCGGCTCGGCGAAGCCGATGAAGTCCGCCGGGATCAGCTTGGTGCCCTGGTGGATCAGCTGGTAGTACGCGTGCTGCCCGTTGGTGCCCGGCGTGCCCCACACGATGGGCCCGGTCTGCCAGTCGACCTCCCGCCCGTCCCGGCCGACGTACTTGCCGTTGGACTCCATGTCCAGCTGCTGGAGATACGCCGTGAACTTCGACAGGTAATGGCTGTACGGCAGCACCGCGTGCGCCTGGGCGTCGTGGAAGTTGCCGTACCAGATGCCCAACAGGCCGAGCAGGAGCGGCACATTGGCCTCGGCGGGCGCGGTGCGGAAGTGCTCGTCGACGAGCCGGAAACCGTCGAGCAGCTCCCGGAAGCGGTCCGGCCCGATGGCGATCATCAGCGACAGGCCGATCGCCGAGTCAAAGGAGTAGCGCCCGCCCACCCAGTCCCAGAACTCGAACATGTTGGCCGTGTCGATCCCGAAGTCGGCCACCTTCTCGCCGTTCGTCGACAGCGCGACGAAGTGCTTGGCGACGGCCTCCGGCCCGGCCTTCAGCTCGCCCAGCAGCCAGTTGCGCGCGGACGTGGCGTTGGTGATCGTCTCGATCGTGGTGAACGTCTTGGACGCGATGATGAACAGCGTCTCGGCGGCGTCCAGGTCGCGGGTGGCCTCGTGCAGGTCGGCGCCGTCGACGTTCGACACGAAGCGGACGGTGAGGTCGCGGTCGGTGAAGCCGCGCAGCACCTCGTAGGCCATCGCGGGGCCGAGGTCGGAGCCGCCGATGCCGATGTTGACGACGTTCTTGATCCGCTTGCCGGTGTGGCCGGTCCAGGCGCCGGAGCGGACCCGCTCGGCGAAGCCGGCCATCTTGTCGAGGACGGCGTGCACACCCGGGACGACGTTCTCCCCGTCGACCTCGACCACGGCCTCGCGCGGCGCGCGCAGCGCGGTGTGCAGCACGGCGCGGTCCTCGGTGGTGTTGATCTTCTCGCCGCGGAACATGGCGTCCCGCAGCCCGAAGACGTCCGTCGCGGCGGCCAGCTCGCGCAGCAGCCGCAGCGTCTCGTCGGTGACCAGGTGCTTGGAGTAGTCGATGTGCAGGTCCCCGACCTGCATCGTGTACCCCGCGCCGCGGCCCGCGTCGGCGCCGAACAGCTCCCGCAGCTGCACGTCGCCCAGCTCCTCGCGGTGCTTGGCCAGCGCGGTCCACTCGGGGGTCTGGTTGAGCCTGGTACGGCCGTCTGCGTTCATGTCCGACTTCAGCCTTCTTTCGTGCCTGTCCCAGCTGTTCCAACCTAGTTGATCAGCGCGGGACGTGAGCGGTCGTGGCGTCGTCGTCCGGCGCAACAACAGGTACGTGGGGCTTGCGCGCCGGTATCAACGAGATGACGGCGAAGGCGAAGAGTGCGGCGGCCAGCAGGGCAGGTCCGTTCAGCCCCCACGCCCCCGCCACGGCGCCGCCGAGCAGCGCACCGACCGGGGCGCCGGACGTCGAGGCCGTGCGGA
This sequence comes from Streptomyces sp. NPDC056479, assembly GCF_042795335.1. NCBI lineage: Bacteria > Bacillati > Actinomycetota > Actinomycetes > Kitasatosporales > Streptomycetaceae > Streptomyces > Streptomyces sp. NPDC056479. Next base: position 235,017 of record NZ_JBHTRZ010000008.1, read on the forward strand.
AGGCCGAGGCGATACGGCCCACCATGGACTCGGGGCTGCGCTGCTGCATCAGCGTGACCTGGTTGACGTTCCACACCATGCCCATGGCGCCGAGCAGCACCATGCCCGCCAGGAGGGCCGCGAGATGCCGGACGGTCCCCGTGAGCAGCAGCGCCGACGTCTGCACGGTCCCGGCCAGCAGCAGCGCCCGCACCCGCCCGGTCCTGCGCGCGATCCGCTGGGCCAGGAAGCCGCCCGCGAGCCCGCCGACCGCGTAACCGGTCATCGCCGCCGCGTAGGCCGCGTGGCCGCCGTGCAGCCAGCCCGTCACGTGCAGTACCAGGGTGGCGATCAGGGCACCCATCCCGATGTTGCACAGGAGGGTGGCCACACAGGTCGCCCGCAGCGCCCGGTCCCGCCACAGTGTGCGCAGTCCGTCGCCGATCTCGGCCCGCAGTGTGCCGCCGGCCGGGCGAGGTCCGTGCTCGGGCGGCCGTATGCGCAGGGATGCCACCAGGGCGGCGGCCAGCAGATAGGTGCCCGCGTCGGCCACGAAGGGCATCGCGGCGCCGGCCGTCAGCAGCAGCGGCACGAACGGGCCCGCGATCAGGCCGCCCGCCAGTTGCTGCCCGGTCATCAGCCGGGCGTTGGCGCTGCCCAGGGCCGCGCGGTCCACCAGGGACGGGAGCAGGGCCGTGGAGGCGTTGTCGAACAGGGTCTGGAGTGTCGTCAGCGAGAAGGTGAGCACCAGCAGCAACAGGATCGAGGCGTGTCCCAGTCCCACAGCCAGGGCGAATCCGGCGACGAGGAGTCCTCGCAGAAGATCGACCGCCCACATCGCGCGCCGTTGATCCACCCGGTCCGCCACGGCTCCGCCGAGCAGCCCGAAGAGCAGCCAGGGGACATAGCCGCAGGCCGTGACCGAGGCGATGACCAGGGGATCGTCCGTGAGCTGCACGGCGAGCAGGGGCAGCGCGGTCGTACGCAGCGCGTCACCGAACCGCGAGACCACCGCGGCGGTCCACAGCCGTCCGAATCCACCGCGCCACGCGGGCGCACTCGCGCCTGCCGTCCCCGCCGTCGCCACGGCTCCCCCTCCCGGTCCGGTCGATCCGAAAGATCGATACACAAACCGTAGAGGGCGCCACTGACAATCGGCCCCGGAGCGGGGGGCCGCGGTGGTTCCGACAGGTCCGGCCAGGCACCCACGGGTACCCGGCCGGCCTCAACTCCTAGATCTCGCCGCGCAGTTTGGCGAGCGCCTCGGCGAGGATCGCCTCGCCGTCCGCGTCGCTGCGCCGTTCCCGTACATACGCGAGGTGCGTCTTGTAGGGCTCGGTGCGCGGCGGGTCCGGCGGGTTGTCCCGGTCCTGTCCGGCGGGAAAGCCGCAGCGCGGGCAGTCCCAGGTGTCGGGAACCTGCGCGTCGCTGGCGAAGCTGGGCTGCGTCTCATGCCCGTTGGAGCACCAGAAGGAGATGCGCAGCCGGGGCGCGGACTCGCCCCGCTCGGCCTCGCCCATCGGCCCCGCCCCGACCCGGCTTCCTCGGATCGCGTTGCCACTTGCCACGGTCGTAACTCCCTGCGTGATGGTGCCGCAAAGCGAGTCGGCGTTTCGCTTCGCTGCGAGCGCCTCAGTCTACGTAAGGCCCAACGCGCGTCCAGTGATTGGAGTTACATAGCCCCTACACCAAGACGCAAGCCCCATGATAGGCCGCGCTCAGCTGCGCGTACCGAACATGGGGCCTTACGTGTGGATTGTGCGTGCCGGTCAGTTGCTGACCTTCATAAGAATGCCGAGTACGACAATGCACGCGAACCAGAGCAGACCGACCACGATGGTGATCCGGTCGAGGTTGCGCTCGGCGACCGAGGAGCCGCCGACGGACGACTGCATGCCGCCACCGAACATGTCGGAGAGGCCGCCGCCCTTGCCCTTGTGCATCAGCACCAGCAGCATCATCAGCCCGCTGAAGACGATCAGGGCGATCGAGAACCCCATAACCACGGCTGGACCAACTTCCTCGGATCTGGATGGACGACAGGGGCACAGCCTCGAGGCTGTGCCCCCGCAAGGGTACGACGGATCGCCGCTACCGCATACTTACTGGTCGCGGAAGCGCACGATCTTGACGAACTCGTCGGCGTCCAGCGAGGCGCCTCCGACCAGGGCACCGTCGATGTCGGCCTGCGCCATGATCTCGGCGACATTGCCCGACTTCACGGAGCCGCCGTACTGGATGCGGACCTGGTCGGCCAGGTCCTGCGTGTACAGCTCGGCGATCTTGCCGCGGATGGCGGCGCAGACCTCCTGGGCGTCCTCGGCGCCGCAGACCTTGCCGGTGCCGATGGCCCAGACGGGCTCGTAGGCGATCACGATCGTCTCGGCCTGCTCGGCCGGGAGGTCCTTGAGACCGCCCTCGACCTGGGCGAGGGTGTGGGAGACGTGGTTGCCCGCCTCGCGGACCTCCAGCTCCTCGCCGACGCACATGATCGGGGTCAGGCCGTGCTTGTAGGCGGCCTTGACCTTGGCGTTGACGATCTCGTCGGTCTCCGCGTGGTACTGGCGGCGCTCGGAGTGGCCGATCGCCACGAACGTGCACTTCAGCTTGGCCAGCATCGGACCGGAGATCTCGCCGGTGTAGGCACCGGAGTCGTGCGCCGAGATGTCCTGGGCGCCGTACTTGATCTTCAGCTTGTCGCCGTCGACCAGGGTCTGCACGGAGCGCAGGTCGGTGAAGGGCGGCAGGACGGCGACCTCGACTGCGTCGTAGTCCTTGTCGGCCAGGGCGAAGGCGAGCTTCTGGACGTGCGCGATGGCCTCGAGGTGGTTGAGGTTCATCTTCCAGTTGCCCGCCATCAGCGGCGTGCGCGTGCTCATTGAGGTCAGTCCTCCAGTGCGGCGAGGCCGGGGAGCGTCTTGCCCTCGAGGTATTCGAGGGAGGCGCCGCCACCGGTCGAGATGTGGCCGAATGCCGACTCGTCGAAGCCCAGGGTGCGGACGGCCGCGGCGGAGTCGCCGCCGCCGACCACGGTGAAGCCCGGGGTGTCGACGAGGGCCTGGGCGACCGCCTTGGTGCCCTCGGCGTAGTCGGGGTGCTCGAAGACGCCCATGGGGCCGTTCCAGAAGACGGTGCCGGCGTCGGCGAGCTTCGAGGCGTACAGCTTGCGGGTCTCAGGACCGATGTCCAGACCCTCCTGGTCGGCGGGGATGGCGTCCGCGGCGACGGTCGTGGGGTTGGCCGGGGCCTTGGTCTTCAGGTCCGGGAACTCGGTGGAGATCAGGACGTCGACCGGCAGGACGAGCTCGACGCCGTTCTTCCGGGCGCGCTCCATGTACTCGGTGACGGCCGGGATCTGGTCCTCCTGAAGGAGGGAGATGCCGACCTCGTGGCCCTGGGCCTTGAGGAAGGTGTACGCCATGCCGCCGCCGATGAGCAGCCGGTCGGCCTTGGCGAGCAGCTGGTCGATGACGGCGAGCTTGTCGGACACCTTGGCGCCGCCGAGCGCGACGACGTACGGCCGCTTGACTTCATCGGTGAGCTTCCTGAGCACGGCGACCTCGTTCGCGATGAGGTGGCCGGCGTAGTGCGGCAGCTTGGCCGGGAGGTCGTACACCGAGGCGTGCTTACGGTGCACCGCGCCGAAGCCGTCACCGACGTAGACGTCGGCGAGGGCGGCGAGCTGGTCGGCGAAGGCGGCGCGCTCGGCGTCGTCCTTGCTGGTCTCCCCGGCGTTGAAGCGGAGGTTCTCGACGACGGCGACCTGGCCGTCGGCGAGGCCGGCGACGACGGCACGGGCGGACTCGCCGACCGTGTCGGTCGCGAAGGCCACATCCGCGCCGAGGAGTTCACCGAGCCGCGCGGCGGCCGGGGCCAGGGAGAAGGCGGGGTCCGGGGCGCCCTTGGGGCGGCCCAGGTGCGAGGCGACGACGACCCGCGCGCCCGCCTCGGCCAGCGCCTTGACGGTGGGCAGCACGGCGCGGATACGGCCGTCGTCGGTGATGGCGGTGCCGTCCAGCGGCACGTTCAGGTCGGCGCGGACGAAGACCCGCCGGCCCGCGACTCCTTCGGCGAGGAGTTCGTCGATCGTCTTCATGAAGGGGACTCCTGAGAAGGGCTCGTGTTCGCTCGGAAACGCTCGTGATCCAACAGGTCTGATCTGCACGTGAGTCAGGGCTCGGGCGACGCGTCCCTGCGCCGCCCGAGCCCTGCACTCACATCAATGTGCCTGCTCTGGATATCAGAGCTGGTTGCCGACGAAGACCGTGAGGTCGACGAGACGGTTGGAGTAGCCCCACTCGTTGTCGTACCAGCCGAGGATCTTCACCGAATTGCCCTCCTGGACCATGGTCAGGGAGGAGTCGAAGGTGCAGGAGGCCGGGTCGCTGACGATGTCCGAGGAGACGATCGGGTCCTCGGTGTACGACAGGTAGCCCGCCAGGTCGCCGTCCTCGGAGGCCTTCTTGAACGCGGCGTTGACCTCGTCCTTGGTGACCTCACGCTGGAGCTGCACGACCAGGTCGGTGGCCGAACCGGTCGGGACCGGGACGCGCATGGCGATGCCGTCCAGCTTGCCCTTGAGCTGCGGGAGGACCAGGGCGGTCGCCTTGGCGGCGCCGGTGGTGGTCGGGATGATGTTCTCGGCGGCGGCGCGGGCGCGACGCAGGTCCGAGTGCGGGAAGTCCAGGATGCGCTGGTCGTTGGTGTACGCGTGGACCGTCGTCATCAGGCCCTTGACGATGCCGAAGTTCTCGTCGAGGACCTTGGCCATCGGCGCCACACAGTTGGTGGTGCAGGAGGCGTTCGAGATGACGTGGTGGTTCGCCGGGTCGTACTTGTCCTGGTTGACGCCCATCACGATGGTGATGTCCTCGTCCTTGGCCGGAGCCGAGATGAGGACCTTCTTGGCGCCGCCGGCAAGGTGCTTCGCGGCGTCGGCCTTCTTCGTGAAGATGCCCGTCGACTCGATGACGATGTCGACGCCCAGCTCACCCCACGGGATGTCGGCGGGGTTGCGCTCGGACAGGACCTTGATGGTGTGACCGTCGACCGTGATCGTGTCGGCGGTGTGCGTCACCTCGGCCTTGAGGCGGCCCAGGATGGTGTCGTACTTCAGCAGGTGAGCCGTGGTCGCAGTGTCACCCAGGTCGTTGACAGCCACGATCTCGATGTCAGCGCCCTGCTCCAGCAGCGCGCGGAAGTAGTTGCGACCGATACGACCGAAGCCGTTGATGCCTACGCGGATCGTCACGAACCGATCTCCTCGTTGGTACGCCGGCCATGCGGTGCCGGCGAGCTCTATTTGGGATGTCCCCGACCGCCTACGACCCTACCTCTCTGTGGCCGCCGTGGTGACATCCACATGCCTCATACGCGGCAGGGCGGTCCGTACCCGCCAGTAGGGGTACGGACCGCCCCACCCGAAAGCCCGGATCACTCGATCCGGTCACCGTGCGTGGTGCACGGTTGACCTCGGCGTGTCAGTTCTCAAGTGAGGAAAGGGCCTTTCCGATGAGCGCCGCACGATCGGCCGCCGCGGTGACGTGTTCCAGGCCGAAGCCGAGGAGCACCGTGTCGTCCGTGGTGATCGCGCCGTAGGTCTGGAACAACGCTCCGGTGCGCGCCCAGTCCTTGAGCACGGCCGGGCTGCCCGCGGGCGGTCCGGTCACGCTCCAGGCGCCGAGCGACGTCTCGAAGCCCTCGGTCTCGGTGGCCGTGCCGCCGACGACGAGCGCGGCCTGGTCGGCGAGGACGCCGCGACCGCCGAAGCCCGGGTCGGAGACATAGCTGATCGAGATCTCGACCGACTTGCCGGCGTACGCGCTCAGGTCGAACTCCACCTGCTTCCAGCCCGCGGAGGCGCCGGTGAGGGCGTTCCACTGGCCGCTGGTGCCGGACGCGGTGCAGCCCGCGGCCGACTGCGTCAGGTAGTGCTTGAGCCAGGGGTGTTCGGCCATGTAGAAGCCGGCCTCGCACTCCGCGGGCACCGTGCTGCTGCCGGCGCCGCCCTTCTCGGGAAGCGTCGTCCAGTCCTCGCCCCCGGTGGTGTGGGCCTCGATCAGGACATTGTCGTAGCCGGGCTCGACGTCCCACAGCAACTGGGTGCGCAGGGTCGGCTGCTGTGCCGCGGTCACCCCGGTGAGGTCGACGGTCCTGGTGAGCCGCTTGTAGGCGTCGTCGGTGTGCACGGCGGCCGCCATCCACGAACCCGCGTAGGGGCCGTACGGGTTGATCGTTCCGGCGAACTGGCCCGCGCCCGCGCTGGCGAACTGCGGGTACTTGTCGGCGGCCAGCTGGTCCGAGGTGACGCTGTAACTCCCGGCCTTGTCCAGCGGGTTGCCGGTGGCGTCGCCGAGTGTTCCGGCGAAGCCGCCGAGTTCACCGGAGCCGGTGAAGCCGGTGGCGCCGGGGAGCGACGTACGGGTGTAGGCGCCCAGGTAGTACTGGCTGAAGTCGTTCGACAGGGTGCCGTCACCGAGGTCGACGTTGCCGCCGGCCTGCTCGCCCGCCTCCATCAGCTTGCCGCCCTCGTTGAGGTAGGCGCGCAGCTGGAGCTGGGTGGCGTTGCCGGGGACGTTCGCGCCGGTGTAGTGGACGACGGTGTCGAAGTGGCTCAGCACGCCGAGCGCGTCCGGCGCGCCCTGTGCGGCGACGTCCCAGACGATGGCCCGGTGGCCGTTGGCCTTGAGCGCGTCGACGTACTTCTGCGCGTGGGCGGCGCCGGCGCCCTCCTCGGCGACCACGAGCACGTCCGCGCGCGGCCGTTCGGCCACGGTGTACGTGAAGTGCGCGCTGGAGACCTTCTTTCCGCTCCTGGTCTCGCCCGTGAACCACACCTCGACCTTGTCGCCCTGGTCGCCGTCGGCGACCTTGGCGCGGTACTGGTCGAAGTAGAGGTTGTCCTCACCGCCGTACGTCTCGCCGCCCTTCCATGACCTCAGCGCCATGTCGTGCGTACGGCCGCCGTTGACGCGGTACTTGAGCTCCTTGTCACGCACGGACTTGCGTGCGACGACGGAGATTTCCTGGTCCGCGCCGCGGGAGTACGACGTGGTGAACGGCGCCGGGGTGAAGTCGGCGGCCTTCAGACCGAGCGAGGAGACGGGCTGGTCGGGACGCTCGGCGCTTTCGGCGACCGAGAGCGCGAACGGCACGTTCTTGGCGAACTCGTCCTGGATCAGCTTCTCGTCGTCCGGGAAGTTGAACACCGACTGGCAGTCGGCCGCGTTCCACTGGTCGTTCGGGTCGATGTTCGACGCGGTCTGGCAGGTCGACATCTCGGGCGTGTACATCGCCAGGCCGTTGACGTTCGAGGCGTGACCGTCGGCCTCGCCGTTGGTCGTGTACAGCTCCGAGGAGACCTGCGGGCGGTAGCCGGGGATCGCGGAGTTGTCCGGGGTGCCGGCGAGCGCCTTGTACAGCACGTCGTCGGGGGTGTCGGTGGCCACCTGCCAGCCGACGCCGTAGAGGAGGAGTTCGGCGGCGGAGTGGTAGTTGATGCCGTAGGTGAAGCCGATGCGCTTCTGGAAGGAGTCCAGCGCCTTGGTCTCGGGCTCCGAGGCAGGGGACGTGCCGCGGTAGGTCTCGCTGGTGGGGTTGGGGGACGAACCCTCGTCGTCGTAGCCCCACTTGTAGGTGAAGTTGCGGTTGAGGTCGACGCCGTCGCCGGTGCTGATGGTGCCGTCGGCGTTGCTGTCCCGCAGGTTCTTGCGCCACAGACGGTTGGCGGAGTCCTTGAAGGTGTAGTCGTAGCCGTCGGGGTTGGCCGAGAGGACGAACCACAGCTCGGTCGAGTCGACGATCTTCTTGATCCGCTTGTCCGTCTTGTAGTTGTCCAGGTAGTGGTGCATCAGGCGCCGGGTCATCTCCGGCGTGATCCACTCGCGCGCGTGCTGGTTGGACATGTAGAGGACGGAAGGCTTGGAACCGTCCTTCGTGTTCTTCGCGTTCTTGCTGAGCTTGAGCGCCAGGATGTCCTGGCCGTTGACCGTCTTGCCGATGGAGACGACCTTGGTGAGGCCGGGGTTCTCCTGTCCGGTCCGGACGATCTCCTCCTTGAGGCCCCCGCTTCCGCTGTACGGGCGGTACACGCCCTCGGCGGCCTTCTCGGTGCGGGCCTCCGCCTTGGCGGAGAGGTCGTGCTCGGTGAGCTCGACGCCCTGCTTCCCGAGCTTCTCGGCCTGGTCGTCGGTGAGGTAGACCTCGACGGTGGCCGTGCCCTTCTCGGGCGCCTGCTCACTGAGTTCGTGGCCGTCCTGACCGGCCGCCAGCAGCAGGGGTACCTGCTTCTTGGTGACCTCGGCCCGGAAGACCTTGACTTCGCTCGGGTCGGTTTCCTGTGAACTTCCCGGTTGTGCCTGGGCGATGGGTGCGATACTCGCTCCACCTATGAGGAGCGCGCCGACAGCGAGGATCGATCTCGCTCTGGGTCTCATGTACCCCCCTAGCAGTGTTCCGCCACAGTGACGAATGACTGCCAGGCTCATGCCACTTCATGTTCCAGTCAAGAGTGCCGCAAAGACTGACAAATACTGGTGCCGACGCCCCAAGTGGACGTCGGCACCAAGGTATTGACGATCTCTTGCGTCACCCCACGAGGTTGTCCGCCAGCTCCTCGGAGAGATTGGCCTCCGTGCCCGGGATGCCGAGGTCCTGCGCCCGCTTGTCGGCCATGGCCAGCAGCCGGCGGATCCGGCCGGCCACGGCGTCCTTGGTCAGCGGCGGGTCGGCGAGCGCGCCCAGCTCCTCCAGGGAGGCCTGCTTGTGCTCCATGCGCAGGCGTCCGGCGGCGGCGAGGTGCTCGGGGACCTCCTCGGCGAGGATCTCCAGGGCGCGCTGGACGCGGGCACCGGCGGCGACGGCCGCGCGCGCGGAACGGCGGAGGTTGGCGTCGTCGAAGTTGGCGAGGCGGTTAGCGGTGGCGCGGACCTCGCGGCGCATCCGGCGCTCCTCCCAGGCCAGCACGGACTCGTGCGCGCCGAGGCGGGTGAGCAGGGCGCCGATCGCGTCACCGTCCCGGACGACCACGCGGTCCACGCCGCGCACCTCGCGGGCCTTCGCCGCGATCGACAGACGCCGGGCGGCGCCGACCAGGGCGAGCGCGGCCTCGGGGCCCGGGCAGGTCACCTCGAGGGAGGACGAGCGGCCGGGCTCGGTGAGCGAGCCGTGCGCGAGGAAGGCACCCCGCCAAGCGGCCTCGGCATCACAGGTCGCGCCGGAGACCACCTGCGGGGGCAGACCGCGGATCGGGCGGCCGCGCCCGTCGACCAGGCCGGTCTGGCGGGCCAGCTGGTCACCGCCCGCGACCACACGAACGACGTAGCGCGAGCCGCGGCGCAGCCCGCCCGGCGCCATCACGATCAGCTCGGAGCTGTGGCCGAAGATCTCCAGGATGTCCCGCTTCAGCCGGCGCGCCGCCATCGCGGTGTCCAGCTCCGCCTCGATCACGATGCGCCCGCTGACCAGGTGGAGGCCGCCGGCGAACCGCAGAATGGCGGAGACCTCCGCCTTCCTGCAGCAGGTCCGGGTGACGGGGAGCCGGGAGATCTCATCCTTCACCGCTGCCGTCATCGCCATGGGCCGATCCTTCCATGCATCCGAAAAATACGGTCGTACGCGGCGGCGAGGAGCTCCGGGTCGTGCCGGGGCGTCCCGTCCGTCCGGGCCACCGGGGCCAGCTCGACCGCGGCGCCGAGCCGCTTGGCGGCCTCGGTGAGCACTTCGCGGTCGGGCACGGCGGCCTCGTCGGCCAGCACCACGTCCAGGGCGAGTTTAGGGGCGTGTCGTCCCAAAACCTCCAAATGACGCTGCGGGGAGAAGCCCTCGGTTTCTCCCGGCTGCGGCGCGAGGTTCAGGGAGAGTACCCGGCGCGCCTTCGTCTCGGTGAGCGCGTCCAGCAGTTCGGGCACCAGCAGGTGCGGGATGACCGAGGAGAACCAGGACCCCGGGCCGAGCACCACCCAGTCGGCGTCCCGGACGGCGGCGACGGCCTCCGGGACGGCGGGCGGGTCGAGCGGCACGACGTGCACCGACTGCACCTCACCGGGGGTGAGGGCGACGTTGGCCTGACCGCGGACGGTCCCGACCTCCTCGGGCCGGTCCGGGTCGTGCCCCTTGACCAGGGCCTGCAGCTCCAGCGGTACGGCGGACATGGGCAGCACCCGCCCGTGCGCGCCGAGCAGCTTGCCGACCAGGTCGAGGGCCTGGACATGGTCGCCTAGCTGCTCCCACAGGGCGACGATCAGCAGATTGCCGACCGCGTGGTCGTGCAGGTCGCCCTGGGAGTGGAAGCGGTGCTGGATGACGCGGGCCCAGGTCTGGCCCCAGTCGTCGTCGCCGCACAGCGCTGCCAGGGCCTTGCGCAGATCCCCGGGCGGGAGCACGCCCAGTTCGTCGCGCAGACGCCCGCTGGAGCCGCCGTCGTCGGCCACGGTGACGACGGCGGTGAGGTCGCCGGTGATCCGGCGCAGCGCGGCGAGCGAGGCGGACAGGCCCATGCCGCCGCCGAGGGCGACGACCTTGGGCTGGGCGCCCCGGCGGCGAGGCTTCGCCCCGCGGGCCTCGACGGGCCGGCCGGCGCGCGACTCGGGCACCGCGCGGCGCAGCCTGCTCAGCCGGGGAGTACGTCCCGTCATTCCCGTCCCATGTCCCGGTGCACGACCACCGTCTCCACGCCCTGGGAGGCAAGGCGTGCCGCGAGCTTCTCGGATGTGGCGACCGAGCGGTGCTTGCCGCCGGTGCAGCCGACGGCGATCGTCACGTACCGCTTGCCCTCGCGGCGGTATCCGGCCGCGATCAGCTGGAGCAGCTCGGAGTAACGGTCGATGAACTCCTTCGCGCCGGGCTGGTTGAAGACGTACGCCGACACCTCCTCGTTGAGGCCGGTGTAGGGGCGCAGCTCCGGGACCCAGTGCGGGTTGGGCAGGAAGCGCATGTCCACGACCAGGTCGGCGTCGACCGGGAGGCCGTACTTGAAGCCGAAGGACATCACCGTGGCCCGCAGCTCGGGCTCCTCCTCGCCGGCGAACTGGGCGTCCATCTTGGCCCGCAGCTCGTGCACATTGAGGCTGGAGGTGTCGATCACCAGGTCGGCGTCGCCGCGCAGCTCACGCAGCAGCTCACGCTCGGCGGCGATGCCGTCGACGATCCGGCCGTCGCCCTGGAGCGGGTGCGGGCGGCGCACCGACTCGAAGCGGCGCACCAGGGCGTCGTCGGAGGACTCCAGGAACACGATCCGGCGCGTGACGCCCCGGGTGTCGAGGTCGGAGAGCGAGTCGCGGAGGTTGTCGAAGAAGCGCCGGCCGCGGACGTCGACGACCACCGCGATCCGCGCCACGTTGCCCTGGGACCGGGCGCCGAGCTCCACCATGGTGGGGATCAGCGCGGGCGGGAGGTTGTCCACGACGAACCAGCCGAGGTCCTCCAGACACTTGGCCGCCGTGGAGCGGCCGGCCCCGGACATGCCGGAGATGATCACCAGCTCGGGGATGGCCGGCTCGGGGCTCCCGGCTGTATCGCTTCCCGTACTCACCTGTGCTCCGTCTTTCTGGAGTGCGTCCTGCTGGGTGAGATCCTCGCCGGTCTTCTTGTGCGTTTCCTGGGCTTGCTGATCTCGCTCGGCTGTGGGCTGCTTGTCGTGCTCGCTCATCTCTCCTGCCCCCGTCGTTCGTCCGGGGCGCCCGCGGACACGGGCTCCCCCGAGGTCTCCGCCGTCGTCTCGGATTCCTCGTCATCCATGATCTCTCCAGTCGCCGTGTTCACGGCGGGTGCGGCCGGGGCCGCCCGGGCGAAGGCCGCGGCGATCGTCTCGGCCGTCTTGCGACCTATGCCGGGAACCTCGCAGATCTGGTCGATGGTCGCAGCTCGCAGCTTCTTCACCGAACCGAAGTGCTTGATCAACGCCTGTTTGCGGGTCTCGCCGAGGCCGGGGACGTCGTCCAGCGGGCTGGACCGGAAGCGCTTGGCGCGCTTGGTGCGCTGGTAGGTGATCGCGAAGCGGTGCGCCTCGTCGCGGACACGCTGGAGCAGGTACAGGCCCTCGCTGGTACGGGGCAGGACGACCGGGTCGTCGTCACCGGGCAGCCAGACCTCCTCCAAGCGCTTGGCCAGGCCGCAGACCGCGATGTCATCGATGCCGAGCTCGTCCAGCGCCCGCTGAGCGGCCGCGACCTGGGGCTGTCCACCGTCGACGACGACGAGCTGGGGCGGGTAGGCGAAACGCTTGGGGCGTCCGTCGTCGTCCTTGAGGCCGTTCGCGAGGGGGGCGGCGGAGGTGTCGGTGAGGCCGGTGGAGGAGGGCTCGCTGAGGCCGGCGGACGAGGTGTCGCCGAGCGGGTCGGACGAGGAGTCCGTGAGGGAGCCGGAGGACGAGCCGGTCGGGGAGCCGGAAGCGGTGTCGGCGAGGGCGTCCTCGCCGTCGGTCCACTCGCCCGTCCGCTCCTTCTCGGCGAGGTAGCGCTTGAAGCGGCGGGTGATCACCTCGTGCATGGAGCGGACGTCGTCCTGGCCCTCGAAGCCCTTGATCTGGAAGCGGCGGTACTCGCTCTTGCGGGCCAGGCCGTCCTCGAAGACGACCATGGAGGCCACCACGTCATCGCCCTGGAGATGCGAGATGTCGTAGCACTCGATCCTGAGCGGGGCGCTGTCCAGGTCGAGGGCGTCGGCGATCTCCTCCAGCGCGCGCGAGCGAGTGGTCAGATCGGAAGCGCGCTTGGTCTTGTGCAGGACGAGCGCCTGCTGGGCGTTGCGCTCGACGGTCTCCATGAGGGCGCGCTTGTCACCCCGCTGGGGGATGCGCAACGAGACGTTCGAGCCGCGCCGGCCCGTCAGCCACTCCTGCACGGGCTCCAGCGGGTCGGGCAGGGCCGGGACGAGGACCTCCTTGGGCACCGCGTCCCCGGTCTCCTCGCCGTAGAGCTGCTGGAGGGCGTGCTCGACGAGGGCGCCGGTGGTGATCTCCTCGACCTTGTCGGTGACCCAGCCGCGCTGGCCGCGCACCCGCCCGCCGCGGACGTGGAAGATCTGCACGGCCGCCTCCAGCTCGTCCTCGGCGACGGCGATGAGGTCGGCGTCGGTCGCGTCGGCGAGCACGACCGCGCTCTTCTCCATGGCCTTCTTCAGGGCCTCGATGTCGTCGCGCAGGCGGGCGGCCCGCTCGTACTCCATCTCGTCGGCCGCCTCCATCATCTGCGTCTCCAGGCGGCGCAGATACGTGCCCGTGCGGCCGGCCATGAAGTCGGAGAACTCCTCGGCCAGTTCACGGTGGTCCTCGGCGGAGACGCGTCCGACGCAGGGGGCGGAGCACTTGCCGATGTAGCCGAGCAGGCAGGGGCGGCCAGTACGGGAGGCGTTCTTGAAGACGCCGGCCGAGCAGGTGCGGACCGGGAAGACGCGCAGGAGGAGGTCGACGGTGTCGCGGATCGCCCACGCGTGCGCGTACGGTCCGAAGTACCGAACGCCCTTCTTCTTGTGACCGCGCATCACCTGAACGCGCGGGAACTCCTCGTTCATCGTCACCGCGAGATAGGGGTAGCTCTTGTCGTCGCGGTATTTGACGTTGAACCGGGGGTCGTACTCCTTGATCCAGGAGTACTCCAGCTGAAGGGCCTCGACCTCCGTCGACACCACCGTCCACTCCACGGACGCGGCCGTGGTCACCATGGTGCGGGTGCGCGGGTGGAGGCCCGCCAGGTCCTGGAAGTAGTTCGCCAGGCGCTGGCGCAGGCTCTTCGCCTTTCCGACGTAGATCACCCGGCGGTGCTCGTCACGGAACCTGTACACCCCGGGGGAGTCCGGGATCTGTCCCGGCTTGGGGCGGTAGCTGGAGGGGTCGGCCATGTCTCACACCCTACTGGCGCCCGGTGACAGTCCGGCGAGGCTGTGGATAACCCCCGCCATGGTCAGCGGGGCCCCGGAACGTGAGAACCGCCGGCGCAGGACGGTGATCGTCACTGTCCCCACCGCCTCCGGAGCCGAACGGTCGCCTCTCCGCCCGACGGGACCCCCCGGAGCGTTCTCCACGTCGCCGAGCCCAGGTCTCCCCCCACCTGGGCGGCTGACGCCCCGGCGTCCGCCTGGCACCGTCATCCATGCCTCGGGCCGGCCAGCGGAAGCGGCAGCCGCGTACGTCCGACGCCGTGCCTTTGCCCCCTCCCCCTCGGTACCCCACGCACGCATCGCGACTCGGCCAGGAGTGCGTGGCGGTTGGGCATCAGGTGTTGTCGGGGCTTGGTCAACACGCTTCAATGCGGGGGAACTCGGGGATCTGAACGGCGGCGTACGGATGTGAAGACTCCCCCACCGCGCCGACGGGGTGGCCCCGACCACTCGAGTGAACGGTCTGACCAGCCGTTGTGACCAACCACAGAAAGGCCCCTGCATGCTGCACGCCACACAGCACGCGGACATCGCCACCGTCGCCGTCTCCTCCGCGGAGCTGGACACGGCTCTGCGAGGCGGCCCCTTCCATGTCGCCCTGCGTGCGGCGATAGCCGCCCGGGGACTGCCGCTTCAGCGTGTGCAGCACCATCTGTCCCGTCGCGGTGTGAAGGTCGGCGTCACCAGCCTGAGCTACTGGCAGCAGGGGGCCCGCCGTCCGCAGCGCCCCGAGTCACTTCGCGCGGTACGGGCGTTGGAGGAGATACTCCAGCTCCCCGAGGAGTCGCTGATCCGGCTGCTCTCCGAGGCCGACGACCACTCCGCCCTCCAGCAGCCCGCCGCCCGTTCCTACCGCTCCCTGATGGAGGCCTCGGGCGTGCTGGAGCGGCTGCTGACCGAACTGAACTGCCCGGTCGACGGCGGCCTGCACACGCTCGGTCACCACGAGCAGGTGCGGATCGGTGCGCGCCGCGAACTGGCGGGCCGTGAGTCGCACCACATCGTGCGTGCCCACAAGGACGGCGTGGACCGATACGTGGCCGTCCACCACGGCGACCCGGGATGCGCGCCGGAACGCATGACGGTGCACGCCATGGAGAACTGCCATACGGGACGGGTCCGTTGGCACCACGACACCGGCATCCTCGTCACCGAGCTGCTCTTCGGCACCCGTCTGCGGGCCGGCGACACCTATCTCTTCCGCTACGGCGTCGAGGACGGCACGGCCGAGGTGTCCCGCGAGTACGCCCGTGGCTTCCATTTCGCGGGCGGCCAGTACGCCCTCCAGGTCCGCTTCGCCGAGAACGCCCTCCCGGCCCGCTGCCACCGCTTCGCCCAGCATTCGGCGGCGGCACCCCGCAGCGGCCGCCAGGGCCTGGCCCTCAGCGGGCCGCATCACTGCGTTCACCTCGTCGAGCCACGGGTGCGGACGGGGATCGTGGGCATCGGATGGGAGTGGGAGTGAGCGGATCCGCCGCTCCGAGCCGTTGCCGGCTGATCTGACCGCCGCCTGCTGATCCCGGTGTGCCTTGGCCTTCCCCTGGATGGTTCGGTTCCGTTCGGGTTGATGGGTTCGGTTCCGTTCGTGACGTAAACGATTGCGCAAGCGTTTACGTGGGGCTTCGAATGGGATACCTTCCCGGCCAGAAGCAGCCCGGTGGCCCGGGACGGGCGCCGCACAGGGAGGGGATCGCGATGGCGACCATGGCCGACGTCGCGCGAAGCGCCGGCGTGTCCGTGGCGACCGTCTCGCATGTGCTGAACGGGACCCGTCCCGTGCTCCCGCACACCCGCCAGGCGGTGCTGGACGCCATCGAGCAGCTCGGCTACACGCCCAACACCTTGGCCCGTTCCCTGGTGACCTCCCGCACCCGCTCCATCGGGCTCGCGGTGTCGGCCATCAGCAACCCCTACTTCACGGAGATTCTCCAGGGCGTCGAGGCCGCCGCCCTGGAACACGGCTACAGCCTGCTCATCGCCGACCCGCACGACGACCCGGCACATGAACGCAAGGTCGCTCAGCTTCTGCACGAGCGCCGCGTGGACGGTGTGATCGTCGCGCCCTCCGCCGACCCGCACGAGCTCCTCGCCTATCTCGGGCGCCACAAGGTGCCGACTGTCCTCCTCGACCGTGTGGTCGACGATCCGGCGGACGGCTCGCCGCGATTCGACCAGGTCTGCGCCGACGGTGCCGCACCCATGGCCCACCTGGTCACCCACCTCGCCGGCCTCGGTCACCGGCGGATCGGTCTGGTCGCCAGACTGCCCGGACTCAGCACCACCGGCGAGCGGCTCACCGGATACCGGGACGGTCTGACGGCCGCCGGGCTCGCGTACGACGGAGGGCTCGTCGAGCATGGAGACTCCGAGTCGGCCGGCGCCGAGCGGGCCACCGCCGCGCTGCTGTCGCTCGACTCGCCACCCACCGCACTCGTCACCGCCAACAATGCGATGACCATGGGTGCCCTGCGCGCCCTGCGCGACCTCGGCCTGTCCGTGCCCAACGACATCGCGCTGTGCTGCTTCGACGACTTTGCCTGGGCCGACCTGGTCTCGCCCCGGCTCACCGCGGTGGCCCAGCCCAGCAGGGAGATCGGCGCCCAGGCCCTCCGTGTGCTCCTGGACCGCCTCGCCTCGCCGGACCGGCCCGCCCGGACCGTGCGGCTCGCCTGCGCTTTCGTGCATCGCACCTCGTGCGGCTGCCCCGAAGATCCGGGACGGCCGGGAAGATCCACGAGGTCGGAGATCTCCGGGAAGCCACAGCTCCCGGTGGGTTCCGATGAACCGGAGGGCGCTACCGAACCCCCGATGTCCGACAGCCCCGAACAGTCCCTGAGCTCCGTGAAAGGAACCGTCTCGTGATCGTCGTCGCCGGTGAGGCCCTGATCGACCTGGTACCGCAGGGCACGGGTGCCCTCGCCGGACTGAAGCCGGCGCTCGGTGGCGGCCCCTTCAACACCGCCGTGGCCCTCGGCCGCCTCGGCTCCCCCACCGCCTTCTGCTCCCGGACCTCCTCCGACGCGTTCGGCGAGGCCCTGCTCGACGGGCTGCGGGAGGCGGGGGTGGATGTGTCGGCAGTGCAGCGCGGCGTGGAACCGACCACGCTCGCGGTCGCCACCATCGACGAGAAGGGCTCGGCCGCCTACTCCTTCTATGTCGAGGGCACCGCCGACCGGCTCTTCACCGCACCTCCGGAGCTGCCCGCGGCGGCCCGCGCGGTCTCCTTCGGCACCTGTTCGCTCGTCCTGGAACCGGGGGCGAGTGCCTATGAGGAGCTGATGCGGAATGCGGCCGCGCAAGGGGTGTTCACCGCGCTCGACCCGAACATACGGGCCGGACTGATCCCCGACCCGGATGGATACCGGGCCCGGTTCAAGAGCTGGCTGCCGTCGGTGGCGCTGCTCAAGCTCTCCGAGGAGGACGCGCTGTGGCTGGGCGGCACTCCTCGTGAGTGGCTGGCCGCGGGACCTGCGGCCGTCGTGATCACTCGGGGCGGTGACGGTCTGACCGTCTTCACAGGGGACGGCGCGGAGCATTCCGTGCCGGGCGAAGAGGTGGACGTCGTGGACACGATCGGTGCGGGCGACACCGTGAACGCGGCTCTGTTGCACGGCTTGGCCGCTCAGGACGCCCTGTCCGCCGAGGCGCTCGTGGGACTCGGCGCCGACGGCTGGACACGGCTGCTGCGGTTCGCGGCGCGGGCTGCCGCGATCACCTGCTCCCGGGCGGGAGCAGAACCGCCGTACACCTCCGAACTGGGGGACTTCTAGGAGGCGTTCGCTTTCCAGGCCACTGTTGAGGAGTCAAGGTCCGTCATGGCCGCCTGGATCGGGCGGCTGATCATGCAACGGACGGCGCCCCGAGGGGAGTTCCCGCGGGGCGCCGCACTTTCTCAGATTGTGTCGGGACTCGTGGTCCGCCGGTCTCAGGCCTTGCGGGCCCGCGTCGTCTTCTTCGCGGGCGTGGCCTTCTTCGCGGCAGCCGCCTTCTTCGTGGCTCCGGCCGCCTTGTCGGTGGCCTTGTTGTTGACCGTCCTGGTGGTCCTGGCCGTCGCGGTCTTCTTCGCCGTCGACCCTGCCGCGACCGTCTTCCTGGCCGCCGCCTTGCGCGGGGCCTTCACCGAGGCCGCGTCGCTGATCCGGTCGGCGTCGAGGATCTCGCGCAGGAACTTGCCGGTGTGGCTGGTGGGAACCGCGGCGATCGCCTCGGGCGTGCCCTCGGCGATCACGAGACCGCCGCCGGCGCCGCCCTCGGGGCCCATGTCCACGACCCAGTCGGCGGTCTTGATCACATCGAGGTTGTGCTCGATGACGATGACCGTGTTGCCCTTGTCGACCAGACCGGACAGGACCGTCAGCAGCTTGCTGATGTCCTCGAAGTGCAGACCGGTGGTCGGCTCGTCGAGGACGTAGACCGTGCGGCCGGTGGAGCGCTTCTGCAGCTCGCTGGCGAGCTTCACGCGCTGTGCCTCACCGCCGGACAGGGTGGTCGCGGACTGTCCGAGCCGGACGTAGCCGAGACCGACGTCGTTGAGCGTCTTGAGGTGGCGGTTGATCGCCGGGACGGCCTCGAAGAAGTCCATGGCCTCTTCGATCGGCATGTTCAGGACCTCGGAGATGGACTTGCCCTTGTAGTGGACCTCCAGGGTCTCCCGGTTGTACCGGGCGCCGTGGCAGACCTCGCACGGGACGTAAACGTCCGGGAGGAAGTTCATCTCGATCTTGATGGTGCCGTCGCCCGCGCAGTTCTCGCAGCGGCCGCCCTTGACGTTGAAGGAGAAGCGGCCCGGCATGTAGCCGCGGACCTTCGCCTCGGTGGTCTCGGCGAACAGCTTGCGGATGTGGTCGAAGACGCCGGTGTACGTCGCCGGGTTCGAGCGCGGGGTGCGGCCGATGGGCGACTGGTCGACGTGGACGACCTTGTCGACGAGGTCGTCGCCGTCCACGCGCGTGTGCCGCCCGGGGACGCTGCGGGCGCCGTTGAGCTCGCGGGCCAGGTGCGTGTACAGGATGTCGTTGACCAGCGTCGACTTGCCGGAACCGGACACGCCCGTGACCGCGGTGAACACGCCCAGCGGGAACGAGACGTCGATGTCCTGGAGGTTGTTCTCCCGGGCGCCGTGCACCGTGAGCTGTCGGGACGGGTCGTGCGGGCGCCGGATGTCGGGCAGCGGGATCGCCTTCTTGCCGGACAGGTACTGACCGGTCTGCGACTCCGCGTTGGCGAGCAGCTCCTTCAGGGAGCCGCTGTGCACGACCTTGCCGCCGTACTCACCGGCGCCGGGGCCGATGTCGACGATCCAGTCGGCGGTCTTGATGGTGTCCTCGTCGTGCTCGACGACGATGAGCGTGTTGCCCATGTCGCGCAGCCGGACGAGAGTCTCGATCAGCCGGTGGTTGTCGCGCTGGTGCAGACCGATGGACGGCTCGTCGAGGACGTACAGCACTCCGACGAGTCCGGAGCCGATCTGTGTGGCCAGGCGGATGCGCTGGGCCTCACCGCCGGAGAGGGTGCCCGCCGCGCGGTTGAGCGAGAGGTAGTCCAGGCCGACGTCGACCAGGAACCGCAGCCGCTCGTTGACCTCCTTCAGCACGCGCTCGGCGATCTTCTTGTCGCGGGCGTTGAGCTTCAGCTTGCCCAGGAAGTCCGCGCAGTCGCTGATGGACATCGCCGAGACCTCGGCGATCGACTTCTCCATGATCGTGACCGCGAGGACGATCGGCTTCAGGCGTGTGCCCTCACAGGTGGGGCAGGGCACCTCGCGCATGTAGCCCTCGAAGCGCTCGCGGCTGGCGTCGCTCTCGGCCTCGCTGTGCCGGCGCTTGACGAAGGGGACGGCACCTTCGAAGGGCGTGGTGTACACGCGCTCGCGGCCGTACCGGTTGCGGTAGCGGACCTCGATCTGCGTCTTGTGGCCGTACAGCAGGGCCTTCTTGGCGCGCTGCGGCAGGCCCGCGAAGGGGATGTCCGTCCGGAAGCCCAGCGCGTCCGCGAGGGCGCCGATCAGACGGCCGAAGTAGTCCTTGGTGTGGCCGTGCGACCAGGGGTGGATGGCGCCCTCGTCGAGGGACTTGTCCTCGTCCGGGACGATCAGCTCGGGGTCGACCTCCATGCGCGTACCGATACCGGTGCACTCGGGGCAGGCGCCGAAGGGCGAGTTGAAGGAGAAGGAGCGCGG
This sequence comes from Streptomyces sp. NPDC056479, assembly GCF_042795335.1. Classification (NCBI taxonomy): domain Bacteria; kingdom Bacillati; phylum Actinomycetota; class Actinomycetes; order Kitasatosporales; family Streptomycetaceae; genus Streptomyces; species Streptomyces sp. NPDC056479. The sequence continues at coordinate 255,049 of NZ_JBHTRZ010000008.1, forward strand.
CTCCAGCTCCTCGAAGGAGAGGTCGTCGTACGCGCAGTACAGGTGCTCCGAGTACATGCGCTCGCGCTCGGGGTCGTCCTCGGGGAGGTCGACGAAGTCGAGCACGACCATGCCGCCGGACAGCCCGAGGGCGGTCTCCACGGAGTCGGTGAGCCGGCGCTTGGCGGAGTCCTTCACCGTGAGACGGTCGACGACCACCTCGATGGTGTGCTTCTCCTGCTTCTTCAGCGTGGGCGGGTTGGACAGCTGGATCGTCTCGCCGTCCACACGCGCGCGTGAGTAGCCCTTGGTCTGGAGGTCGGCGAAGAGGTCGACGAACTCGCCCTTGCGCTCGCGCACCAGCGGCGACAGGACCTGGAAGCGGCTCCCCTCCGGCAGCTCCAGGACCTTGTCGACGATGGCCTGCGGCGACTGGCGTGAGATCGGACGGCCGCACTCGGGGCAGTGCGGCTTGCCGATGCGCGCGAAGAGCAGTCGCAGGTAGTCGTAGACCTCGGTGATGGTGCCGACCGTCGAGCGCGGGTTGCGCGAGGTCGACTTCTGGTCGATGGAGACCGCCGGGGACAGACCCTCGATGAAGTCGACGTCCGGCTTGTCCATCTGGCCGAGGAACTGCCGGGCGTACGACGACAGCGACTCCACGTAGCGCCGCTGGCCCTCGGCGAAGATCGTGTCGAAGGCCAGCGAGGACTTGCCCGACCCTGACAGGCCCGTGAAGACGATGAGCGAATCGCGCGGCAGGTCGAGCGAGACATTCTTCAGGTTGTGCTCGCGCGCGCCACGGACGATGAGACGGTCGGCCACGCCGGTCCGCACCTTTCTTGAGAGAAGTGACAGGGGGCGAGGCCCCCGTGTGTTCTCGGACTAGGCCCCGTGTTTCCCAGACTAGGGGGAGCCACTGACAACGCCGGTCGGATTCCCGGATAGGACAACAATCCCGGGCCATCCAGCATGCCCGACGTCACGACCGACCCTATAGCACGCGCATTCGATTTACGGCACCCGTTCACCACCTTCACCCAAAGGTGTGGCGGGGCTAGTGTCAGCACCATGATTGATCACGCTCGTGACCTGGTGTCTGTACGCGAAGCGACCGACCGGCTGCTCATCGCAGCGGCCAAACTGGACAACGCCTCGGTGGCCGAGCCGTCACGGCTTCCCGGCTGGAGCCGCGGCCATGTCCTCGCGCACCTCGCCCGCAACGCGGACGCTCTCGTGAACGTCCTCGAAGGGCGCCCCATGTATCCCTCGGCCACCGCCCGGGACGCCGACATCGAGCGGGACGCCCCCCGCCCCCTCGACGTCCAGCTCACGGACGTGCGCGCGAGCGGCGGCCGCTTCCAGGACGTGGGGGCCGTGCCCGCCGACTGGTCCCGCACGGTGGAACTGCGCAACGGCGTCACCGACGCGGCGGCCCGGGTGCCGTTCCGGCGGTGGGTCGAGGTGGAGCTGCACCACGTGGATCTCGGCATCGGATACGAGCTGGAGGATCTGCCGGCGGAGTTCGTGGAGCGGGAGATCGACTTCCTCACGGAGCGGTTCAGCGGGCACGCCGACGTGCCGCCGACCCGCGTGACGGACGGCACGCGCGCGTGGAGCACGGGCCGGGCGGCGGACGCTCCCGAGGTCACCGTCCGAGGCGCCACGGCCGACCTGCTCGGCTGGCTCGCCGGACGCCGCGACGGGGCCGGGCTGAGTGCGGAGGGCGGCACGCTGCCGTCACTTCCCCCGCTGTAGCGCCCGGGTGGTCCCCGGGCCGCTCGGAAGCCGCCTGTAACGGCCCAGGTACCGCTTGGCCGCTATAGGCTGCCGACATGACGTACAGCGGACAGGTGACGGTCGGTGGCCCCGCCGACGTGCACGAGCTCAAGGACCTGATGATCACCAAGATCGCGGTCGGCCCTATGGACAACAACGCCTATCTGCTGCGCTGCCGGGCCACGGACGAGCAACTGCTGATCGACGCCGCCAACGAGGCGGACACGCTGCTCGGCATGATCGGTGACGACGGCATCGCGTCCGTCGTCACCACCCACCAGCACGGTGACCACTGGCAGGCGCTCGCCGCCGTCGTCGAAGGCACCGGCGCGCGCACCTACGCCGGCCGGGAGGACGCCGACGGCATCCCGGTGCCGACCGATGTCCCGGTCGACGACGGCGACATCATCCGGGTGGGACGCGTGGAGCTCACCGCACGCCACCTGGTCGGGCACACCCCGGGTTCGATCGCGCTGGTCTACGACGACCCGCACGGGCATCCCCATGTGTTCACCGGGGACTGCCTGTTCCCCGGCGGGGTCGGCAACACCCGTAAGGACCCGAAGGCGTTCGCCAGCCTGATCCACGACGTCGAGACCAAGATCTTCGAGACGCTGCCGGACGAGACATGGGTCTACCCCGGGCACGGCAACGACACGACACTGGGTGCCGAGCGGCCGCATCTGCCGGAGTGGCGCGCGCGGGGCTGGTGAGCGCGACCGGCCGAACGTGCGAGGCCGGTGAAGGTGACGAAGTAGGGGCGCGTGGTCATTGACTACGCGCCCCGCGCACGCGCCCCGTGTGAACCCTTCACACGCGCTGGTGCCATGCGCGCGCTCCCGGCGTGCGTTGTTGCGCAGTCAACTGGAAGCAGCCCCGCACAGGATGACGGCTCCTGAGCGGAAAGGGCCGCCGGTCTCAATCCCCGCCCTCGACCGGCGGCCCCGGCGAGCCGCCGAGGGACGTGTTCACAGGACCGCAACACCCGTTCCCAATATGCGGACATTCACCGTCGTGACCTCGACAAAGACGACGATGTACTGTCAATCTCGCGCCATGTACCCTGCCCCGCGCGCGCTGCGTCGCGCCGTCGCCGTCGCAACGACAGCCCTGCTCGCCACCGCTCTCGGCTGTGCACCGCAACCGGACGAGAAGGCCGCCGACGCGCCGTCGGGCTCGGCCGGGAACACCTGCGCCAAGGGCGAGTTGCCCACCGAGACCTCCGGCAAGCTGACCATCGCCACCGACGAGCCGGCCTACGAACCCTGGTTCAAGGACGACAAACCGGCGGGCGGCGAGGGCTTCGAGTCGGCGGTCGCCTACGCCGTGGCCGAGCAACTCGGGTACGACAAGAGTGCCGTGGTATGGCAGAGCGTCCCGTTCAACAAGGCTTTCGCGCCCGGCGAGAAGACCTTCGACTTCGACATCAACCAGGTGTCCATCAGCGACGAACGCAAGAAGGCCGTGGACTTCTCGTCCGGCTACTACGACGTCCGCCAGGCCGTCATCGCCCTGAAGGACAACAAGGCCGCCGAAGCGAAGAGCATCGCGGACCTGAAGGGCCTCAAGCTGGGTGCGCAGGTCGGCACCACCAGCCTGAACTACCTCGACGACGTGGTGAAGCCGACCCAGGAGGTCGCCGCGTACGCCAAGAACGACCAGGCCAAGTCCGCGCTGAAGAACGGTCAGGTCGACGCCATCGTCGTGGACCTGCCCACCGCCTTCTACATCACCGCGGCCGAGGTGACGGACGCGACGATCGTCGGCCAGTTCGAGAACCAGGGCGGCACGCCGGAGCAGTTCGGGCTCGTGCTCGACAAGGGCAGCGCGCTCACCTCGTGCGTGACCGACGCCGTGGACGCCCTGCGCGAGGACGGCACCCTGGACAAGCTCGAGCAGCAGTGGCTGTCGGACGCCGTCGACGCCCCGGTGCTCAAGTGACGGTCACGAAGGAGGAGTCCGGCCAGGAGGGCGCGGACGACGATGGCATGTCCGGCGCGGGCGGCGACGGTTACATCCCCTCGCAGCGACGTCTGGACCGCGAGCGCTACAAGCGTGCCCGCGCCCGCCGCGCCACGGCCATCGCCGCCCTCTCCACCCTGGTCACCGGACTCGTTCTCTACCTGGTCGTGGTCAACGCGCCGGGCTGGCCGCGTACCAAGGAGACCTTCTTCGACTGGGAATACGCGCGCGAGGCATTCCCCAAGGTTCTTGAAGGCCTGTGGCTCAACGTCCGGCTGCTGCTGATCTGCGGGGCGGCCGTGCTGGTCCTCGGGATGCTCATCGCCGTCGCCCGCACCCTGCGCGGCCCGGTGTTCTTCCCGCTGCGGGCGCTGGCGGCCGCGTACACGGATTTCTTCCGGGGCCTTCCGCTCATCATCAACCTCATGATCGTCGTCCTCGGTGTGCCTGCGCTGCGGCTCCAGGGTGTGACCGTCGATCCGGTGCTGCTGGGCGGTACGGCTCTCACCCTGACGTATTCGGCCTACGTGGCCGAGGTGTTCCGCGCGGGCATCGAGTCCGTTCACCCCTCGCAGCGCGCGGCGGCCCGCTCGCTCGGCCTCACCAACCGGCAGGCGCTGCGGCACGTCGTTCTGCCGCAGGCCGTACGCCGTCAGGTGCCGCCCCTGCTGAACGACCTGGTGTCGCTGCAGAAGGACACCGGCCTCGTGTCGATCGGCGGGGCGGTGGATGCCGTACGGGCCGCGGACATCATCGTGGGCCGCAGCCTCAACTACACGCCGTACATCGTCGCCGGCCTGGTCTTCGTGGCGCTGACCATTCCGATGACCCGCTTCACGGACTGGGTGACGGCCCGGATGGACCGCCGGCGCGCCCAAGGAGGAGCCCTGTGAGCGACGCATCTGTCAGCGACGCACCTGTGCTGCGTATGGAGTCCGTCCGCAAGGCCTTCGGCGAGTCGGTCGTGCTGCGGGACGTCGACCTGGAGGTCGCCTCGCACACGGTGACCGCCCTCATCGGCGCCTCCGGCTCCGGCAAGTCCACACTGCTGCGGTGCGCGAACCTGCTGGAGGAGATCGACGACGGCGCGATCTGGCTGGACGGCGAGGAGATCACCGATCCACGCGTCGACCAGGACGCCGTACGCCGCCGTATCGGCGTGGTGTTCCAGGCGTACAACCTCTTCCCGCACATGACGGTCCTGGACAACATCACCCTCGCCCCGCGCCGGGTGCATGGGCTGTCCCGCGCCGAGGCCGAGGCACGCGCGCGTGAGCTGCTGGAGCGGCTCGGGCTGGCCGGTAAGGCGAGCGAGTACCCGGACCGGCTGAGCGGTGGCCAGCAGCAGCGGGTCGCGATCGTCCGCGCCCTGGCCGTACGTCCGCGGCTGCTGCTGTTGGACGAGATCACCGCCGCCCTCGACCCGGAACTCGTGGGCGAAGTCCTCGCCGTCGTCCGCGACTTGAAGGCGGACGGGATGACGATGGTGCTGGCCACGCACGAGATGGGGTTCGCCCGCGACGTCGCCGACCAGGTTTGTTTTCTGGACGGAGGTGTGGTGCTGGAGCGCGGCACGGCCGAGCAGATCTTCGGCGATCCGCAGCAGGAGCGTACGCAGCGCTTCCTGCGGCGCATCGTGGAGGCCGGGAGACTGTAAGGACCGCTCCCCCAGGGCGGGCGGTCCTTACATCCGCGCTTTCCCGCATCCGCGCCGCGCCGACGTCACGTGTCCGCCTGACCCGCCCCCACCAGCGCCGCGACCCGCTCCACTCCGAACACGTAGCCCTGCACACCGCACCCCGCGATGACCCCGTCGGCGCGCAGCGAGACATACGAGTGGTGCCGGAAGGACTCGCGCTTGTGGATGTTGGAGATGTGGACCTCCAACACCGGAAGACCGTCACAGGTGTTGAGCGCATCCAGGATCGCCACGGAGGTGTGCGAGTAGGCGCCGGGGTTGATCACGATGCCGCAGTGGTTCTGCCGTGCCTCGTGGATCCAGTCCACCAGCTCGCCCTCGTGATTGGACTGACGGAAGTCGATCGTGCCGCCGTGCGCGGCCGCCGCCTTGGCGCACAGTGCCTCGACATCGGCCAGGGTCTCGGAGCCGTAGATCTCGGGCTGACGCTGACCGAGCAGGTTCAGGTTGGGGCCGTTGAGGATCATGATCGGGGCATTGGCCAGGGTGCGGGGCACGGTTCCTCCGGTCCGTTCGGGGTGCGGCGATCCGTCGATGACCGCTGCTCAGACCCGGTTTATCACGATGCACCGACCGTGCCATGCCCCATACCCTCTGGCCATGACCATGGTCTCCTACCCTCCCAAGCCCTCCCCCGGCGACCGCGTCGCCGTCATTTCGCCCGGCGCGGGCCTGCCCGGACTCTTCCCACGCCCCTACGAACTGGGCCTGGAGCGGCTGCGCAAGGAGTACGGGCTCGAACCGGTCGAGTATCCGGCGAGCCGCAAGATGGGCTCGACGCCCCAGGAACGGGCCGACGACATCCACGCCGCGTTCGCCGACCCCGGCATCAAGGCGGTCATCGCGTCCATCGGCGGTGACGACCAGATCACCGTGCTGCCGCTGCTGGACCGGGAGTTGATCCGGGCGAACCCGAAGCCGTTCGTCGGGATGAGCGACAACACGAACCTGCTGATGTTCCTGCGCAACACAGGAATCGTCGGCTACCACGGCGCGACCGTGATGTGCGAGCTGGGCCGCCCCGGTGCCATGAACCCGCAGACCGCCGACTCGCTGCGAGCCGCGCTGTTCACCTCCGGCGAGTACGAACTCCGTCCCGCCGAGCGCTGGAACGACATCAACCGCGACTGGGCCGACCCGGCGACCTTCGACACGGAGGCGGAGACCCGGCCCGGCGGAGGATGGACCTGGGTGAACACCGACCGGGTGGTGGAGGGCCGCACTTGGGGCGGCTGCCTGGAGATCGTCGGCTGGCTGCTCATGGCCGACCGGGAGATCGCGCGCGATCTCTCCGAGTACGAAGGTGACGTGCTGTTGCTCGAGACGTCGGAGGAGATGCCGAGCGCCGACGAGGTCTTCTGGACCCTGCGGAACATGGGCGAGCGCGGGCTGCTCCGGCGTTTCTCCGCGCTCCTGATGGGCCGGGCGAAGACCTGGTCCTTCGAGCACCCCAACGGCCCGGAAGAGGCCGCTCGTTACGCCACGGACCAGCGCGAGGCCGTGCTGCGGGCCATGCGTATCTATGCCCCGAACACCCCCATCGTCTTCGACGTGGACTTCGGCCACACCGATCCGCAACTCGTGATCCCCTACGGCGGCCTCGTCCGCGTCGACGGCCCCGCCCGGCGCATCACCGTCACGTACTGACGAAGCCCCAGCGCCCCCGCACGCCCCCGTAACCAGCGATCACGCTGGGTAGTTGACGCAGCATGCACGACGTACGCACAGTAAAGGCACCCCCGTCCATGCTGCGGCTCGCGGCCGCCTCGCTCGCCGGGACGGCCATCGAGTTCTACGACTTCTTCGTCTACGGAACCGCGGCGGCATTGGTCCTGGGCCCGCTGTTCTTCCCGACCTTCTCGCCGGTGGCGGGAACCCTGGCCGCCTTCGCCACGTTCGGGGTGGGCTTCGTGGCAAGGCCCCTGGGGTCGGTGCTGTTCGGGCACATCGGGGACCGGCACGGACGCCGGCCGGTCCTCGTCGCCTCACTGCTGCTGACCGGCGCCTCCACGGTCGCGGTCGGCTGCGTACCGACGTACGAGACGATCGGTGTGGCCGCTCCGCTGCTGTTGCTCGTGCTGCGTTTTCTCCAGGGACTCGGTCTCGGCGGCGAGTGGGGCGGGGCCGTGCTGCTGACCGTCGAGCACGCGCCGCCCGGGCGACGTGGTCTGTGGTCGAGCTTTCCGCAGGTCGGGCCCGCGCTGGGCTTTCTGCTCGCCAACGGTGTGGTGCTGGGGCTGACGGCGACGCTGTCCGAGGCGCAGTTCGCCGCCTGGGGCTGGCGTGTGCCGTTCTGGGCAGCGGGTGTGCTGGCGGTGGTGGGGCTGTGGCTGCGGTCGTCGCTCGCCGAGAGTCCCCGGTTCCTCGAACTCGACGACCACGCGCGCGTGCCGCTCGCCGAGGTCGTACGCGACCACTGGCGGCTCGTACTGCTGACCGCCGGGGCGCTGTCGATCGGATACGCGATCTTCTACACCGTGACGACCTGGTCCCTCGCCTACGCAACGGAACGGCTCGGGGTGAACCGCGGCGTCATGCTGACCTGCATCATGGGCGCGGTGGTCGTCAAGGGCTCGCTCACGCCGCTGGTGGCGATCCTCGGCGACCGGTACGGGCGGCGTCCCCTGTGTCTGATCGGGTGCACTGCCACAGCTGTGTGGATGTTCCCGTTGGTCGCACTGCTCGGCACGGGCGAACCCCTGCTGATGTTCCTGGGCTTCCTCGGGGCGATGCTCGCCTTCATCACCATGTTCGCCGTGATCGCCGCCTATCTGCCGGAGCTGTACGAGCCCCGGGTGCGCTGCACCGGCGCCGCGGTGGGCTACAACCTCGGTGGTGTCCTCGGGGGTGCGCTCACGCCGATCGTGGCGACGGCGCTCGCCGAGCAGGGCGGCCGGGTGCCCTGGGGCGTGGGGGCGTATCTGACGGGGGTCGCGCTGCTCAGTCTGGGGTGCTTCATGCTGCTGCCCGAGACCCGTCCGGTGGCCGTCGCGGCGGCGGAGCCCGCCACAGGCTGACGGGCTCCGGAACAAAGACGGCGAGAACGAGCGGCTACGGATTGATCGCGAGCTCCAGGTACGCCGCGAACAGCACCAGGTGGACGCCGCCCTGGAGCGGCGTCGCCCGCCCCGGCACGACCGTCAGCGAGCTCACGACCACGGTCAGGGCGAGCAGCACCATATGGGTGGGGCCGAGGCCCAGGACGAGCGGGCCCGAGAGCCAGAGGGAGGCCAGGGCGACTGCCGGGATGGTCAGTCCGATGCTGGCCATCGCCGAGCCGAGCGCGAGATTCAGACTGGTCTGCACTCGGTCGCGGCGGGCGGAGCGCAGCGCGGCGATCGTCTCGGGGAGCAGCACCAGCAGGGCGATGATCACACCGACGACGGCATGGGGCAGGTCGGCGGCAGCCACTCCGGACTCGATGGTGGGCGAGACTCCCTTGGCCAGGCCGACCACACCGATCAGGGCCAGGCCCAGCAGCCCCAGGCTCAGCGACGCCGTGCGGGCGGAGGGCGCGTCGGCGTGGTCGTCGTCGGTGATCACGTCGCCCTGCCGGGTGATGGGGAGGAAGTAGTCGCGGTGCCGCACGGTCTGGGTCGTCACGAAGAGGCCGTACAGGATCAGCGAGGAGACCGCGGCGAACGTCAGCTGCACGGTGGAGAACTCCGCGCCGGGCTTGCTCGTGGTGAACGTCGGCAGCACGAGGCTGAGCGTGGCCAGGGTGGCGACTGTCGCAAGGGCGGCACCGGTGCCCTCGGGGTTGAAGACCGCCGTACGGTGTCGCAGCGAGGCGACGAGCAGACACAGGCCGACGATGCCGTTACAGGTGATCATCACGGCCGCGAAGACCGTGTCCCGGGCGAGGGTGGAGCTCTTGTCACCGCCGTCGGCCATCAGGGTCACGATCAGGGCGACCTCGATGATCGTGACGGCGACGGCGAGGACGAGGGAGCCGAAGGGTTCACCGACGCGGTGCGCGACCACCTCGGCGTGGTGTACGGCGGCCAGGACGGCACCCGCGAGGACCAGCGTCACCAGTGCGACGACCGCGCCCGGCAGGTCCCGTCCCCAGGTGAAGGCCAGCAGGACGACCGCGAGCGCCGGCACGAGGTACGTCCACCCTGTCGTGAGCGACCTGAGCCGATCGATCATGGAGCGATCGTCGCAGAGGGGGTGAGGGTTCGCATTCCGGTCTGTCTGGTTGTCAGGATGGTGATCAGGCGGCCCCGCGCCCTCGGGATGCGGGGCCCCTGCGCGTCGTATGTCGCTACGCGAAATCGGTCATCTCCTGTACGTCACAGTCCGTGAAGGACGGCGGCCGGGTGCACAGCGCGGCCATCTGCTCCGCGAACTTGGTCGTCTCGGGGTCGTCGCTGTTGCGCATGGCGTCCTCGTATGAGTCGAACTCGATCACTACGAGGTAGCGGTTCGGCTGTCCCCGGTCCTTGAGGACGAATCGGCGCGTGGGGCCGCCATTGCCGCCCGCCAGGCGCTGCTCCGTCTCGTCGGCCAGCGCGCGCATCTCTTCGATGCGCTCGGTCTCGAAGTCGATGATCTGCATGAACTTCATGGGTGCGTCCACAGGTGCCTCCACCCGGCCGTGGTGTCCCCGGCCGGGGACACCCACAGCACCCAACGAAGCACCGGGAGCGGTGCTCGGCAATTCGCTGGGCACCACTCCCGGTGTTGGTTCTTCCTACGTCCGACGTGGTCAGACGTCGATGCTGTCCTTCGGAGCGCCTTCGCTCCCCTTCTGCGCCGCCTCTGCTTCCGCCTTCTTCTTGGAAGCCCTCAGGCTGGTGATCGTGGTGACGATCAGGACCGAGCAGATCACGCCGAGCGAGACCGGAATGCTGATCTCGGGGACGTGGACGCCGGACTCATGCAGAGCGTGCAGCACCAGCTTGACGCCGATGAAGCCGAGGATGATCGACAGGCCGTAGCTGAGGTGGACCAGCTTCCTCAGCAGGCCACCGATCAGGAAGTACAGCTGTCGCAGACCCATCAGCGCGAAGGCGTTGGCCGTGAACACGATGTACGGGTCCTGCGTCAGGCCGAAGATCGCCGGGATGGAGTCGAGCGCGAACAGCACATCGGTGGTACCGATCGCCAGCATCACGACCAGCATCGGGGTCATGACCCGCTTGCCGTTCTCCTGGATCCACAGCTTGGTGCCGTGGTAGCGGTCGGCTACACCGAACCTGCGCTCGGCCGCCTTCAGCAGCTTGTTCTCCTCGAACTCCTCGTCCTCCTCGTCGGCCCGGGCCTCCTGGATGAGCTTCCAGGCGGTCCAGATCAGGAAGGCGCCGAAGAGGTAGAACACCCACGCGAAGCTCGCGAGGATCGCGGCACCGGCGGCGATGAAGATGGCCCTCAGCACCAGGGCGATGAGGACACCGACCAACAGCACTCGCTGCTGGTACTGGGACGGCACCGCGAACTTCGCCATGATCAGGACGAAGACGAAGAGGTTGTCGACGCTCAGCGATTTCTCGGTGATGAATCCCGCGAAGAACTCGCCGCCGGCCTGTCCGTCGCCGAAGATCAGCAGGCCGAGCCCGAAGAGGCCCGCCAGGGCGATCCAGACGACCGTCCAGATTCCGGCTTCCTTGATCGAGACGTCGTGCGGCTTGCGGCCGATGAAGAAATCAACCGCGATCAGGGCGGCAAGGCCCAAGATGGTCAGGACCCATAGGGTCGTGGAAATTTCCACTGCGCCTCCGGCAGTCGTAACGGCAAATGTCAGCGTCGTCGCGCGCCGGAGGTCTCTTCCACCCAGGATGGGCCGACGCCCCGGGATCTGGCCTGATCCGTATTGACGGGTACGCCGCAGCAGACAGGGAGTACTCCCCTCCGTGCAATGAAGACTACCCAATCACCAAGGAAAGGTAAAGTGCTTGGCAAAAGAAGTGCCAAGTCAGCAGGTCAGAGGCTCTTTACCGGTACTTGGCCCGAGCCGCCGCGACCTGGGTGAGCACCTGATGGAGGACCTGGCTGCCGGGCGGCACCAGTGGGGGCTCATAGGTCCACGCGTGGCCCACCCAGGGGTCGGCGAGGTGGTCGTCCGGCACCGGGGTCAGGCGCATCAGCGCCCGCCACAGCGGGTCGAGCAACGGGCCGTACCCGGCGGCCTCCTCACGGTCCGCGACCATCATCAGGTGGACGCCCACCGCCGGACCCTCGTCCGCGAGGTAGCGCAGCTGGTTCACGGCCCTGTCGTCGAAGCCGTGCGGGAAGTCGTTGACGATCAGCAGTTGCTGGGAGGTGTCGAAGTCGGGCGGCAGGGAGTCGGGCGCGCCGGCGCGCAGCGCCATCTGCACCAGGTCGACGCGCTGAGTGAGCCGCGCGAGGACGTCGGCGACTCCGGCCGCGCCCATCGCGGGCGGGGCCGCGAGCACGCCGGTCTGCACCAGCGGTGCGAGCGCCTGAGCGCCCGAACCGGCCGGATCGATCACGTGCACGGTGAATTCGCCCGCCGGATAGACGGCGAGCAGCCGGGCCGCGTGCGCCACCGCCGTCTCCATCGCGAGGCGACGCAGGTCATGGGAGTCCGTGAACGAGCCGTCGAGCGATGCGCCACGTCCGCTGTCGACCCACAGGCCGCGCTCCAGCGGCAGCCGGATCAGCATCGGGATGCGCAACGGGTCGCTCTCGGGCAGGTGGAGGTCGCCCAGGCGCAGGGCCATCGGGATCTCCATCGGCACGCGGTATCCGTGCCAGACGGGGTTGTCCCAGCGCGCGTAGGCGGGCGGCAGCGCGGGCTCGACGACCTCGGACTCCGCGGTGAGCTGGGCGACGTCGCGGTCGAGCGTCGCCCTGGCCTGGTTGACGAGCTCCGTGTGCTTGGCCTGGGCCGCCTCGCGGGCGGCGTCGCCCTGTCCGCCGATCCGGCTGCGCGGGTCCGACAGGACCTGGTCGAGCTCTTTCTCCATGCGCGAGTCGGCGAAGTCGACGGCGCTGCGGTACGCGGCCGTCGTACGCGCCAGGTCCTCGAACATGCCCCACACCTGGTTGTAGAGCCGCTCGTCCATGGACCAGCCGGTGGCGTCGCCCGCGACGGGCTGGGCGGGCTGCCCGGGCTGGGCCGGGGGCGCGGTCGGCGGGGGCGGCGGCGGAGCCGCGTTCTGCCGGCGCGGGTGGCTGTAGTTGATCGGGCCGCCGGACGTGGCAGCCGACGGCTGAGTGGGATCACTCGCGCCGGTACCGCCCTGGTACGGCGTCTGGGGGCCGTAGGGCGACGTCGGCTGCGGCGGTACGGCGCCCTGCTGCGCGGGGCCGCTCTGGTCCGGGCCGCGCGCGGGCGCGGGGGCCTGCCGGGAGCGGTCGCCGTCCGTTCGTGGCGAGGGCGCCGGGATCGAGCGGGCCACGCCCTGGGCCACCGCTTCGTTGATGCCACCGGCGAGTTGATGGGCCTGGGGCAGGCCCTGGTCGGTGAAGAGATCGGCGAGGCCACCGGCGTAACCCTGGCCGATGGCGCGCACCTTCCAGGCGTCCTGGCGGCGATAGAGCTCCAGCGCGACGACGGCCGACTCGGCCTCCAGACCGGTGATGGTGTAGCTGGCGACCTCGCTGCCGTCGAGGCCGGTGACCGCGACGAAGGGGGTGGGGACGGCGCCGAAGCTGACGGGGCCGCCGACCCCGGTCGGCAGGGCGAGCAGCACACTGACACGGTGGACGGCCTCCGGCATGGCGTCCAGGTCCACCGCGAGGCGATGGTCGGCGGCCGCCTGCCGGGAGACCTCGAGGCCGGGCAGGGTCGGCGCGCCCGGGTGAGCCACCCATTCGACGCCGTGGATCTTTCCCTGCTCGTCGCCGAGCGTGGCCGCGGCCACGATCGGCGCGCCGGCCGAGACCCGGATCTCCAGACGGGCCTGGGAGAGCGGGTGGTTCTGCCCCCGCACCAGCTCGGCCGTCATGCCTTCGTCCCCCTGTGTCAGTTGTCGTGTCGTGTGCCGCTCGCCGAGCCGCCTTGCAGGTCCTACAGGTGCGGCAGGATCGAGGGCATCAGGTCCTGGAAGGTACGGCCGTTGGCCGGCGTACCGAGGGCCGTCATCGACCAGGACGAGCCCGAGCGGTGCACCTTGGCCATGATCTGGGCCGTGTACGCGCCGCCGCCCGCGAGCGTGTAGCGGGCGAGCTCCTGGCCGTTGGTCTCGTCGACCAGACGGCAGAACGCGTTCTGCACCTCCTGGAAGGTCTGGCCCGTGAAGGAGTTCACGGTGAAGACGATCTGGTCGATGTGGACCGGGATGCGCGCGAGGTCGACGAGGATCGCCTCGTCGTCGCCGCCCTGGCCGACACCGCCGACGAGGTTGTCACCGGTGTGGCGCACCGAGCCGTCGTCGCTCACCAGGTGGCGGAAGAAGACGACGTCGACCGGCTGCTTGTCCGCGAACAGGACGGCCGAGGCGTCGAGGTCGACCTCCCGCGTGCGCGAGCCGAACAGACCGCGCCGAGGAGCCGCCTGCCAGCCGAGACCCATGCGCACCGCGGTCAGGCTGCCTCCGTCGTTCTTCTGCAGACTGATTGCCTGACCCTTGGTCATGTTGACGGTCACGTGCTGATTCCCCTCTCGAGCTTTCCCCTGTTGGCCGCGGACCCCGCGGATGACGAGAACCCTACGCAGAGGCACTGACAGTGCCGTACCCCGGTCCCCACTTTGTGTCGGTCTTGCAACACAGCGAGTACCGGGAGTTCGGCCGACGACCGTTCGGGCGGGCCTGTCAGGCCAGACCCGCCTCCTTCATCTGACGCAGCTCCTTCTTCATCTCGGACACCTCGTCGCGCAGCCGGGCCGCGATCTCGAACTGGAGATCCGCGGCCGCGTTGCGCATCCGCTCCGTCAACTCCTCGATCTGCTCGGCGAGATCGGCGGCCGGACGGTCGGTCGGCACCGACTCCTTCGCCTTGCCCTTGGCGGACTTGGCCGACTTCGCGCCCTTGGCCGCCTTGTCGCCGAGGGAAGGCACGGGAGCCTTGGTGCCCCGGCCGTCCTTCTTCGCGCGGTAGCCGGTGCCCAGCAGTTGCTCGGTGTCGACGTCCTCGCGGGCGATCCGCGCGACGATGTCGTTGATCTTCTTGCGCAGCGGCTGGGGGTCGATGCCGTTCGCCTTGTTGTACGCGACCTGCTTCTCCCGGCGGCGGTTGGTCTCGTCGATGGCCTTCTCCATCGCCGGGGTGATCTTGTCGGCGTACATGTGGACCTGGCCGGAGACGTTGCGTGCCGCACGGCCGATGGTCTGGATGAGGGACGTACCGGAGCGCAGGAAGCCCTCCTTGTCGGCGTCGAGGATCGCCACCAGGGACACCTCGGGGAGGTCGAGGCCCTCGCGGAGGAGGTTGATGCCGACGAGGACGTCGAACTCGCCCGCGCGCAGCTCTCTCAGCAGCTCGACTCGGCGCAGGGTGTCGACGTCGCTGTGCAGATAGCGCACCTGGATGCCGAGCTCCAGGAAGTACTCCGTGAGGTCCTCGGCCATCTTCTTGGTGAGGGTGGTGACCAGGACGCGCTCGTCCTTCTCGACCCGCAACCGGATCTCGTGGACCAGGTCGTCGATCTGGCCCTCGGTGGGCTTGACGACGACCTCCGGGTCTACGAGGCCGGTGGGACGGATGATCTGCTCGACCTGGCCGTCCCCGCGGGAGAGTTCGTACTTGCCGGGGGTCGCCGACAGATAGACGGTCTGCCCGATGCGTCCCTGGAACTCCTCCCACTTCAAGGGCCGGTTGTCGAGGGCGGAGGGCAGGCGGAAGCCGTGGTCGACCAGGGTGCGCTTGCGGGAGGCGTCACCCTCGTACATGGCCCCGATCTGTGGCACCGTCACGTGCGACTCGTCGATGACGAGCAGGAAGTCCTCCGGGAAGTAGTCCAGCAGGGTGTTCGGCGCTGAGCCGGGCGAGCGGCCGTCGAAGTGCATCGAATAGTTCTCGACACCGGAGCAGCTGCCGATCTGGCGGAGCATCTCGAGGTCGTACGTCGTGCGCATCCGCAGGCGCTGGGCCTCCAGGAGCTTGCCCTGCTTCTCCAGTTCGGCGAGGCGCTCGCCCAGCTCCTTCTCGATGTCGTTGACGGCCCGCTCCAGACGCTCGGGGCCCGCGACGTAGTGGGAGGCCGGGAAGACGTACAGCTGCTGGTCGTCGCTGATGATCTCGCCGGTGAGCGGGTGCAGCGTGGACAGGGCCTCGATCTCGTCGCCGAACATCTCGATGCGGACGGCGAGCTCCTCGTAGACCGGGAAGATCTCGATGGTGTCGCCGCGCACCCGGAAGGTGCCGCGGGTGAAGGCCATGTCGTTGCGCGTGTACTGGATGTCCACGAAACGGCGCAGCAGCTGGTCCCGGTCGATCTCGTCGCCGACCCTGAGGGGGACCATGCGGTCCACGTACTCCTGTGGCGTACCGAGGCCGTAGATGCAGGAGACCGAGGCGACCACGACGACGTCGCGGCGGGTGAGCAGCGAGTTCGTCGCCGAGTGGCGCAGGCGCTCGACCTCCTCGTTGATCGAGGAGTCCTTCTCGATGTAGGTGTCCGACTGCGGGACGTAGGCCTCGGGCTGGTAGTAGTCGTAGTACGAGACGAAGTACTCGACGGCGTTGTTCGGCAGCAGCTCGCGGAACTCGTTGGCCAGCTGGGCGGCCAGGGTCTTGTTCGGCGCCATCACCAGGGTGGGGCGCTGGAGCTTCTCGATCATCCACGCGGTGGTGGCGGACTTGCCTGTGCCGGTCGCGCCGAGCAGGACGACGTCCTTCTCGCCCGCGTCGATGCGCCGGGCGAGGTCGGCGATGGCCTGCGGCTGGTCGCCGCTGGGCTGGTAGGGGCTGACGACCTCGAAGGGCGCCACCGTGCGTTCGATGTTGGAAACGGGCCGCATGGATCCACCGTACGACCCCCCACTGACAACGCGGTCCGGTCAGAGGTTCTGCGGGGTCCGGGGGCCTCGGGTTCCGGCGGTGCGGCGGGGCCGCAGCGGGGGGCGGCGGGCCGGGTGCGGGACGGTGGCGTGGGCGGGGACGCCCGGTTTGGGCTCGACGGGGGTCACCGCGGGTCGCCCCATGACCATCTTCGGGTCGAAGAGCACGACGGCACCCGCGAGGAGCAGGAAGGCGAGCGGGCCGACCAGCATCGGCGCGAGCAGGGCCGCTGGCGAGTCGCCCGTGGCGGGGGCTCCCGTGCCGTGCAGATGGACACTGAGGGCGGCCATGCCGGTGTAGTGCATCCCGCTGACGGCGAGGCCCATGACGAGGCTCGCGCCCACGCTCCACAGCAGGCCCCTGACCTGTCCGGCGGCCCACAGGGCGGCGGTGGCCGCGCACATCGCTATGACGACGGAGGCGCCCACGGTGAACGTGTTGTACTCCAGCTTGCCGTTGAGCTGCATGCCGGCCATGCCCAGGTAGTGCATCGACGCTATGCCCAGACCGGTGATGGTGCCGCCGGTGAACAGGGCCGCTCCTCGTGCGCCCTTGTAACCGACTATGAAGATCCCGACGCCCACCATGACGATGGCGACGGCCAGGCTCCCGAAGGTCATCGCCTTGTCGTAGTGGATCGGCGTTTCCTCGACCGTGAACCCCATCATCGCGACGAAATGCATCGTCCATATGCCGGAGCCGATGGCCGCCGAGCCCAGAGCGAGCCAGCCCGGGCGCCAGGACTGGGAAACGAGCATCGATCTGGTGGTGCAGCGAAGGCCGAGCGCTCCGCCCAGGCAGGCCATGACGTATGCCACCAGCGGTGTGACGAGTCCATAACTGAATCCGTCGATCGTGCCCTGCATACGCGGCTGCCCTTCCCGCCCTCTTACATCCCGGATCCCCGTGAAATGCGCCCCCTCCCAGTACCGCCCGAGCGGTCAGGGTTGAGGCTGAGGGTAACGCCCACCGCAATGGTCGAACGATTTTCCGGCAAAGAAACACGGCCTTGCCTCAGTTGTGCCGCAAGCGTGAGCGGCCCCGGGCAACTCCATTCAATCTGTGGCCATTCTGTACTCCTCCGCCGTTGACCCTCTGCTGTCACAGTTGAGCTGTTCGTGATCGTCCGACGCGAGGAGTACGCATGCACGCGCGCGCTGTAGCCGCCACGACGACCGCGCTCCTGGGAACCGCCGCTCTGCTTCTTCCCGCCCCCGACGCCCGGGCCGGCGCCGAGCGGCCCACGGTCATCGCTCACCGAGGGGCCTCCGCCTATGCCCCCGAGAACACGCTGGCCGCTGTCGACAAGGCCGCCGAGCTGGGCATCGACTGGGTCGAGAACGACGTCCAGCGCACCAAGGACAGCGAGCTGGTCGTCCTTCACGACGACAACCTCAGGCGGACGACCGACGCGGAGGAGGTCTTCCCCGACCGGGCGCCCTGGAAGGTGAAGGACTTCACGGCGGCCGAGATCACGCGCCTCGACGCGGGCAGCTGGTTCGGCCCCGAGTACGCGGGCGCGCGCGTGCCGACGCTGAAGCAGTACATGGATCGTGTGGAACTGCACCATCAGAAGCTGCTCCTGGAGATCAAGAACCCCGAGCTCTACCCGGGCATCGAGCAGCAGACGCTCAAGGCCCTGGGCAACGAGGGGTGGCTCGACGAGACCCATGTGGCGAACCGGCTGATCGTGCAGAGTTTCAGCGCCGACAGCGTGCGGACCGTCCACGAGCTGAAGCCCGCCGTGAAGACCGGCTTCCTGGGGACGCCGTCCGTGGCGGACCTGGACCGGTACGCGGTCTTCGCCGACCAGATCAACCCCTCGTACGGCTCCGTGTCCATGAGCTATGTCGCCTCGGTCCACGCGGTCGAGGGGCCGCACGGCAGGCCGCTGGAGGTCTTCGTCTGGACGGTGAACGACGCGAACACGGCGCGGCTGGTCGCCGGGTACGGCGTCGACGGGATCATCACGAACACCCCCGACGTGGTTCGGGACGCCCTGCCCGCGAAGTGAGGCGGGGGCGTTGTCAGTGGCGGGTCGTACGGTTGGCGCATGGACAGCCACGGGCAGTACGAGCAGCAGGTCGTCTGGACCGTCGTCGGTACCGACATCGGTCCGCTGATGCTGGCCGCGACTCGCGACGGCCTGGTCAGCGTCGTGTTCCACGCCACGCAGAAGGTGCGCGAGAAGATGCTCGACCGTCTCGCGTCCCGGCTGGGTGCCGAGCCGGTCGAGGCGCCCGACTCCCCGCTGCTGGCCGAGGCGATACGTCAGGTGGAGCAGTACTTCGCGGGTGCGCGGCGTGACTTCGAACTGCCGCTGGACTGGTCCCTGATCTCCGGTTTCAACCGGCAGGTGCTGCGCGAGCTGGCGTCCGGTGTCCCATACGGCACGGTCGTCGGGTACGGCGATCTGGCCGGGCGGGTCGGGCAGCCGGGCGCGGCCCAGGCGGTCGGCACGGCCATGGGCGCCAATCCGCTGCCGGTCGTCGTGCCCTGTCACCGGGTCGTGGAGAGCGACGGCGGAATCGGCGGCTTCGGAGGCGGCCTGGAGACCAAGCGCAAGCTGCTCGCGCTGGAGGGGGTACTGCCGGAGCCGCTGTTCTGACGGTTGCCGGTCTTTCCCGGGGATGGGCAGGCGAGTGAAGAGGGGGGAGACTGCGCCTGTGACGACACCTTTCATTCACACCTCATGACCGCCGTCGAGCGACAGGTCGTCGCGACGGTCCCGCCCGACCGGCTGCCGGCCCTGCGACGCCGGATCTCGGCCGTGCTGATCACGACGCAGATCCTGGGCGGGCTGGGTGTCGCCACCGGCATCGCGCTCGCGGCCGTGCTGGCCAAGGAGGTCAGCGGCACCGAGTCGCTGTCCGGGCTCGCGCCCACCGCCACCGTCGCCGGTACGGCGGTGCTCTCGATGCCGCTGGCCGCGCTGATGACCGCGCGCGGACGCCGTCCCGGGCTCGTCCTGGCCTATCTCATCGGAGCCCTGGGCGCCGGTGTCACCGTGATCGCGGCCCGCATCGGGAGCTTCCCGCTGCTGCTGTGCGGGATGGCGGCCTTCGGTGCGGCCTCGTCGGCGAATCTCCAGGCGCGGTTCGCGGCCGCGGATCTGGCCGAGCCGGAGCGGCGGGCCCAAGCCATCTCCCTCGTCGTGTGGGCGACGACCATAGGCGCGGTCCTCGGCCCGAACATAGCCGCGCCCGCCGGTCGCAGTGTCACGGGCCTCGGGATACCGGCGACGGCGGGTCCGTTCCTGTGGGCGGCCGGGATCTTCCTGATATCCGCGCTCGTGGTGGCCGTGCTGCTGCGGCCGGACCCGCTGCTGACGGCGCGGGCGCTGGCGCCGGCGGAGGAGAGTTCGCCCGCGGCCCGTTCACTGCGTGCCGGGATGACTGCCGTGGCCGCCTCGCCGCGGGCGCGGCTCGCGGTGGTGACGGTCGCCGTGGCGCACACGGCGATGGTCTCGGTGATGTCGATGACCCCGGTCGACCTGGCGCACCACGGCGCGGGCATCGATCTGATCGGGCTGGTCATCAGCGGGCACATCGCGGGCATGTACGCGTTCGCCCCGCTCATGGGGCGGTTGTCGGACCGGCTGGGACGGTTGTCCGGGATCGGGCTCGCCGTGGGGCTGCTGGCGTGCGCGGTGTTCGTCGCCGGTACGGCCGGCGGCAGCCACGGACAGACGGCCGCCGGGCTGTTCGTGCTCGGGCTCGGCTGGTCGGCGGCGCTCGTCTCCGGTTCCGCGCTGCTCACTGACTCCGTGCCACAGCCCGCGCGGGCCGCCGCGCAAGGTCTGTCGGACCTCGTCATGAACGCGTCCGCGGGTCTCGGCGGGGCCGCCGCGGGGCTCGTGGTCGCCCAGGCGAGCTACGGCTGGCTGAACCTCGCGGCCGCGTGCCTGCTGCTTCCGCTGGCGGCGCTGGCGCTGTTCACCCGGGGTGGGCGGGCCCAGGACGCTCCGGCGGGCGACTGACGTTACGCCCTGCTCCACCGGGGAGGCGGAGGGCGGGTGTGTCCTCCGGTGGCCACGCGAACGAGGACACGAAGTCCGGGACGCTGAAGGTGCGGCTCGGCCTCGGCTGGCCAAGAGCCACCGCTTCACCTCCGGTCAGTGCCCGGTCATGCAGTACCACCGGGGCCTGATGAGGGCGATCCTGCACGAGCGGGTGCAGATCGCGAAGGCGGTCAACGCGACCGTGATCGGGATCGAGGACGCACCACGTGGCTACGCCGAGTTCGACCAGGGCGCCGGCTGCAAGTACGTGCTGAACCCGCATGGGGTGCTGGACGGCGTACGGCCGGTCTGACATCCGTCGCCCGGCCGGTCCGGTCCGACGTGTCCGAAGGGGGCCACGCGCGCGTGGCCCCCTTCATGGCTCGCTAGTCGTAGTGCCGGGCCTCGAAGACATTGCCGTCGGGGTCGCGGAAGTAGAAGCTGCGCTTGGCCTTGCCGCGGGCGCCGAAGGAATCGTGCGAGATGTCCGACACCGGTGCGGCGCGCTCCTCCAGGCGGGCGCGCAGGGTGTCGAAGTCGTCGCCGGGCAGCGCCAGGCAGACGTGGTTGACCGGGTGCCCGGCGCTCTCGGCGGCACCGGGCAGCATCTTCATGCGCTCCGCCATGGTGAGCGGCATGAGGTCGAGGATCGTCTCCTCGTTGAGGCGAACGGAGGGGAAGGGAACCGCCCCCGCGGAGAACTCCGAGAGCCTGACCGGCTCCATGCCGACCGCCTTCTCGAAGAAGTCGGCCGACGCCACCGGGTCACGCACCCAGAGGACGACATGGTCGAGACGTGCAGTGTTGTCCTTCATGCGTCCAAGGCTGGTGTCGTGTCCCACAGGCCGCAAGGGGTTTGATCGGGCGCGGCGCCCGCCAGAGATGAGGGAAGACCGACGGACAGGAGGCAGGCGCGTGGTGCTGGTGGTGTCGGAAGAGGTGCGGGAGGCGATCGACGCGCGTCGACCCGTGGTGGCCCTGGAGTCCACGATCATCGCGCACGGGTTGCCTCGCCCGCGCAATCTTCAGGTGGCGCGGGAGCTGGAGGACGTCGTACGGCGGGAGGGTGCCGTTCCGGCGACGATCGCCGTGCTGGACGGGCGGCCCCACGTCGGCCTGGACGAGGAACAGCTGGAGCGGATCGCGAACGAGGACGGGATCCGCAAGCTGGGGCACCGGGATCTGCCGCTCGCTGTCGCCTCCGAAGCGAGCGGGGCGACCACGGTGTCGGCGACGGCGCTGCTGGCGGCTCTCGCCGGCGTGCGCGTGTTCGCGACGGGTGGGCTCGGCGGTGTGCACCGGGAGTGGACGGTGACGCAGGACGAGTCGGCCGATCTGGGGCTGCTCGCGCGTACGCGGATCACGGTGGTGTGCGCCGGGGTGAAGTCGATCCTGGATGTCCCGGCGACCCTGCAACGGCTGGAGACCCTGGGCGTCGCGGTGGCCGGCTACCGCACCGAGCACTTCCCCGGCTTCTACCTCTCCGACTCGGGGCACCCCGTGGACTGGACGCTCGGCTCGCCCGAGGAGGTGGCCGAGGTGATGCGCGCTCAGGAGGCGCTCGACGGGCCCGAGTCGGCGCTGATCGTCGCCAATCCGGTGCCGGAGGCCGAGCAGTTGGATCCCGAGCTGCACGCGCGTGTGCTCGCCGACGCACTGCACGCGTGCGAGGAGGAGGGCATCACCGGTCAGGCCGTCACGCCGTTCCTGCTGGACTACCTCGTACGGCACACCGACGGTGCCTCGCTGAGCGCCAATCTCGCGGCGGTGCGCGGCAACGTACGGCTTGCGGGCCGGATCGCGGCGGCCTGGGCCGGGGCGTGAGCGGGACGTTGTCCGACGGTTCGGCAAGCGGACCGGGCGCGTCGGGCGTCCGCGAAGGTGCTCTGCTCGTGGTCGGGGATGTGGTGACGGACGTCATCGCCCGGCATCAGGGGCCGCTCGCCTCGGGGACGGACACGGGGGCGGCCATCCGGACGATGCCGGGCGGCGCGGGCGCCAATGTGGCCTGCTGGGCCGCGTATCGAGGCTCCGCGGAGGTGCGCCTGCTGGGGCGGGTCGGCGCGGACGCCGTCGAATGGCACGAGCGGGAGCTGATCGCCAGCGGGGTGCGGCCCTGTCTCGTGGTCGATCCGCGGGCATCGACCGGGACGGTGATCTGCCTGGTCGACACGGGTGCCGCCGCCGAGCGGACGTTCCTCACCGACAGCGGCGCGTCGCTGCGACTCGAACCCGGCGACTGGTCGGACGCGCTCCTCGACGGTGTCATATGGCTGCATCTGTCGGGCTATCTGCTGTTCTCCGAGTCGGGCCGGGCGTTGGTGGCGGAGGCTCTCGCATCCGCACGCGCGCGCGGGGTGCCGGTGAGCCTGGATCCGGCGTCCGCCGGGTTCCTCGTCGAGCTGGGCGTCGATCGTTTCCTGGCGTTGGCGGAGGGCGTGGACGTCCTGCTGCCGAGCCGTGACGAGGCCTGTCTGCTCACGGGGTTGCCGGATGCGGCTGACGCGGCGGCCAAGTTGAGTCGCCAGGTGCCGCTCGTGGTCGCGAAGCAGGGCGCGGACGGCGCGCTGGTGGCCCGGTCCGGCGCGGTGAGCGCCCACGTCCCCGCCGTACCGGCGACACCGACGGACACGACCGGAGCGGGGGACGCCTTCACCGGCGCTTTCCTCGCCTCGCTGCTCACCGGTATGGAGCCGGAGGAGGCGGCTCGGGCGGGGTGCCGGGCGGGGGCACTGGCGGTGGAGCGGGTCGGAGGGAGGCCGCCGCAGCGGGGATGACGGGACTTGGGAAGCGGTCGGTGCCGCACCCCCGGTGACGGTCACTTGCGCGGCGGTCGGCGCCGCCGTCCTGCAGCCGGGCGGTACCGCCCGGTCGCCTGTGGCGCTCCGCCCCAGGCGGTGCCGGCTATGCCTTCCGTCCCCACGCCGAGATCAGCGGGGCCGTGGCCAGATCCATCGTGCCGGTGGCGACGTTCGCGAGGTGGCGGTCGATGTCCTGGTCCGTGGCGAGGCCGGCGGTGACGAGCTGGTCGCGGAGCTGGCGGATCGTGGCGGACTCCAGGGCGGCACAGGCGGTCGAGGTGATCGGGAAGTAGGCGTCGGCCGTCACCTGGCGCAGACCGGCCTCGCGCAGCAGTCGCGGGAGCCTGCGGCCGTAGGAAAGGTCGGCTCCGCGGTCGGCGAGGAGCTTGCGGAAGCCCTGGCGCAGCCGGTTGGCCAGTTGCTGCTCGGGGCCGTACTCGTCGGGGCAGATGAGGGGCTGCAGAGCGGGGTCGGCGTCCTCGACCAGGAGCCGTCCGCCGGGGCGCAGGGACTCGATCATCGAGCGCAACGCCCGTTCCCGGTCCGGCACATGGACGAGGACGAGCCGGGCGTGCACCAGGTCGAACCCCTCCCCCGGCGGTTCGTCGGCGCCCACATCGTGGACACGGACCTCCACCGGCGGCCGGGCGGCGGAGGCGAATTGAGAGGTGTCGATGTCGGTCGCCACCACCCTCCCGGTCGGGCCGACCTTCTTGGCCATCCAGGACACGACCGAGGTGCCGCCGGCGCCGACCTCCCAGCAGCGCCAGCCGGGTCCGATGCCGAATCCTTCGAGGTGCCGGAAGGTCGTGGGGTCGAAGAGGGTGGCGAAGGCGTCGAAACGCTCGCCCGCCTCGGTCTGCCGGTTGTCGAGGAGATACCCGTCGTTTCGCGTCATGGCGGGATCATCCCAGTTGCCCCGCTCGCGATGAGCGGGCGACGCGGCACCTACGACGAGATGGCGGACGTCCGGCGGGGAGATTGCATCCGGCCGGGCGGGGGATGCGTCCTACCTGGGTGGACCGGTTGTCCGGGCCGGTTGTCCACAGGCGGGAACCAGGCGGAATCCGCTATTCCCACAGGCTTACCCGCCACTCACCACCGGCTGGCAAACTGGCAGGCCAAGGCGCAGGAACGCGGCGCAAGGGATCCACGCAAGGAGATCCAGATGTCCATGGCAGGGAATCTGCGGAAGGTCACGGGCCTGAGCAAGGTCGGCGGCCTGCGCAAGGTGGCACGGCTGGCTCGACGCCGCCCCCGCGTCGACCTCAGCCACCCCGCCAGGTCCCCGCTGGGCTCCTCGGTGGTGAACTGTGTGACGTACCGGGACGGCGTGCGGGTCCCGGAGAGCGGTGATCTGGTCGACGTCGTGCAGAGGATACGAAAGCGCGGTGGAGGGTTCGTCTGGCTGGGCCTCCACGAGCCGACGGACCAGGAGTTCGCGGGCATCGCCGAGCTGTTCGACCTGCACCCGCTGGCGGTCGAGGACGCGATCGAGGCCCATCAGCGGCCGAAGCTGGAGCGGTACGACGAGACGCTGTTCGCGGTGTTCAAGACCGTCTGTTACGTCGAGCACGAGAAGCTCACGGCGACCAGCGAGGTCGTGAACACCGGCGAGATCATGGTGTTCGTCGGCAAGGACTTCGTCATCACGGTGCGCCACGGGCGGCACGGCTCGCTGGGCCCGCTGCGCGAGGAGCTGGAGTCGAACGCAGAGCAGCTCGCCAAGGGACCGGCGGCGGTGCTGCACGCCGTCGCGGACCACGTGGTCGACGACTATCTCCACGTCACCGACGCGGTGCAGGAGGACATCGACGCGGTCGAGACGGACGTGTTCGCGGAGAACGGAGCGCGGGCCGACCCCGGGCGGATCTACCAGCTCAAGCGGGAACTGCTGGAGCTGAAGCGGGCCGTGGTCCCGCTGAGCCGACCGCTGGAGGAGCTGGCCACGGCGCCCATCGGGGCCGTCGAGCCGGAGATACAGGCCTATTTCCGCGACGTCTCCGACCATCTGCTGCGGGCCAAGGAGCAGATAGCCGCATTCGACGAGCTGCTCAACTCGATCCTCCAGGCGCACCTGGCACAGGTCACCGTGGCGCAGAACGAGGACATGCGGAAGATCACGGCCTGGGCCGCGATCATCGCGATACCGACGATGGTGTGCGGGGTCTACGGCATGAACTTCGACTACATGCCGGAGCTGCGCTGGACGTTCGGCTATCCGCTGGTCATAGGCGTGATATCCGTCGCGTGTGTGCTGCTGTACCGCGGCTTCCGGCGCAACGGGTGGCTCTGACGGCTCCGGCCAGGCTCTGACGGCTCGACAGACCACGGCTTCGACGGCTCGACCTCCTGCGACACTGCCGTCCCGACCGACCGCGACGCTGACGTCCCGACCGACCGCGACGCTGGCGACGGCTCCGACCGCCCGCGACGCGTTCCCGTCCGGCACGGCCGGCCGGACGGGAACGGCACACCGGGTGGCAGGGCCTTCGCCCGGTCAGTGCGTCGTCGGCGATGCGCCCATGGCGTAGACGCTCTCGACCCATGGGCCGATCTCGTCCTCCGAGAGGTTCCGGGCCAGATCGGCCTCGCTGATCATGCCGACGAGGCGCTTGTTGTCGATGACGGGGAGCCGGCGGATCTGGTGATCCTTCATCTCCCGGAGCACGTCGCCGATGTCGGCACTCGCATCGATCCAGCGCGGGGTGCCCTGAGCCATCTCGCCGGCGGTGACCTTGCTCGGGTCGTGGCCCATGGCCACACAGCCGATGACGATGTCGCGATCGGTCAGGATGCCGCAGAGCCTTTCGTTCTCGTCGCTGATGGGCAGGGCTCCGACGCCCAGATCACGCATCAACTGGGCGGCGCGGTCCAGGGTCTCGTGGGCCGGGATCCACTGGGCGCCTCGGTGCATGATGTCTCCGGCAGTGGTCATGGACTACCTCCCGATGCCGGACGGCCGGCGCGGCGCGGGACGCACCGCTAGTCCCGGCGCCCTTCATTCTCGCCGTGGCGTCCGGCCCCTGCACCTGGAACGGAGCGGTAACGGCGATGGGCCGCAGGCGTCGATCAGGCCGAGAAGCGGACGATCTTCCGCGGTACGACGCGGATGATCACGCGGGACTCGTCGTCGCTCTCGGCGGGCGGGTCGATACCGAGGTACTTGTGCGAAAGCTCGAACGGGAGCCGCTTGGCCTCGTCCGGGACGATCTGGGCGGTGGAACGGCACGCCCACCAGCACGCCGCCCGAGCCGCCCGCGCTCCGGCTGCCCGGCACCGGCCGGCACGCCGGGCGGACGGGCGGGCCGCCCGCCGGGCTGCCAGCCGAGCATGCCGAAGCGGGGCAGGCGGCCCCGGCGGCCCGCGGATCTCGACGGAGGAGTAGGGGTTGGTGAGGTCGTAGACGGAGACGCTGATGCGGGGGTCGCGGCGGAGGTTGCGCACCTTCTGGCGGGCGTCCACGGAGGAGAAGAGCACGGTGTCACCCTCCCGCTTGCTCCAGACCACCGAGTTCTGGGGCGCGCCGTCAGGGCCGAGCGTGGCCACGCCGGCGAAATTCCGGCCGTCCAGCAGGGAGCGGACGGAGTCGTCGAAGAGGATCGGATCGCTCGCGGAGGTCGTCACATGAGCACCAGCATATTTAAATGCATGTGCATATAGAAGAGTTTTGGTGGATCACTCTCCTCCACCGCTCCACGCCGGGTGCCGGGGGTCGTCGGCGCGCACCAAGACGTCGGCCGTGCCGGCCGGGTCGGTCTCCTGGTCGTAGCGCTCGAAGGCGGGGAGGGTCCAGTGCTCGTCCTCGGGGGTGCGGCGGCGCAGGGCGCCGGGTGAGAGGAGGACATGGACGGTCAGATCGAAGGGGAACCAGTGGCGCAGCAGGAGGGGACCGTGCAGCAACAGGAAGCCGCCGGGCGGGAGTTGGACGTGGGGGCTGCGGGTGGCCCGGTCGGCGACCGGGTCCCACAGATCGGGCAGGACGCGGCCGTCGCCGCCCGGTTCGAGAGGGCCGAAGACCTCGCGCCACAGTGCGCCGGTGTCGAACCAGCCGTCGTAGTAGGCCTCCACGTCCCGGTGGCCGTACTCCAGGCGGACCGAGGCGGGGCGCAGGAAGCCCTCCGTGCCGACTGCGAGCGAGGGGCGGCCGCGTATGCGCAGCGCCTCCCCCACCCGCTCGGCCAGGTCGCCGGGTCGGGCGGCCGGGGCACCGTCGAAGGCGATGCGCGGCCAGGGGCTGCCGTCGGCCGGTTTCAGGTCGAGCAGCCGCTCGGCCAGGAGATCGCCGAGCCGGTCCCAGGTGATCGCTTCCAGTCGCACACGGCCCATGATGCGACAGGCGGAGGGTGTGGTGCGGCGCGGTCCGCGGGGAGGGGCGCCGGCACCTCTCGGTTTCGCTCCTGGAGCAACCGGCCAGGGCGGCTGCGCGACGCTTCATCAGGGAGTTCCCCGGCCCCACCCCGGGGGGAATGAACCCCGTATGGCACCCCGCACAACTCCCCCGCTCCGAACCGGCCTTCTCGTCATCCAGCCCCTCAAGCGACGGCTCTGCGCGGAGTGCCATGCGGGGCCGTTGCAGATGCTCGTGCTGGAGGACGGGGCGCCTCGGTGTCTGGACTGTGCCGACCTCGGGCATCTGGTGTTCCTGCCGCGCGGCGACACGGCGTTGACGCGTCGGTCCCGGGAGGAGAGCGCGCTGTCGGCGGTGGTGGTGCGGTTCAACCGGCGCAAGGGCCGTTACGAGCGGCAGGGCGTTCTCGTGGAGGAGGCGGGGCTCGCGCGGGCCGAGGAGCGGTGCCTCGTGGACGCCGAGGCACGGCGGCGGCGCCGGGTGCGGGACGCGCGGCGCCGGGCGCTGGAGGACGTGCGGTTCGCGGAGGCGTTCGCGGCGGAGATACGCCGGCTGTTCCCGGGGTGTCCGGCGGACCGGGCGCGGGACATCGCCGCGCATGCGTCGGTGCGGGGCAGCGGCCGGGTGGGGCGGAGTGCGGCGGGGCGGGCGTTGACCGAGGTGGCGGTGACTTCGGCGGTCGTGGCGTCCGTGCGGCACCTGGAGACGCCGTACGACCAGTTGCTGATGAGCGGGGTGCCTCGGCACGAGGCTCGGCGGCGGATCATGGCGGCGGTGCAGACGACGTTGCGGGGGTGGCGGGCGGAGGCATCCGAGGTCGGCTGATGGCGGGCCCGGGGAGGTACGGGATCAGCGGAACGCACACGGGACGAACGTTCCCGGTTTCGCTCGACTGGACGCTCGCGTATGTGCTCGCGCCGCTCGGCCATGGTCACTGTTCTCGTACAGGATTTCACTTGAGGTGACGGACGGGCCGGGCAGGATCCCGGCGGGATGCGGGAGTTGACGTTGACATGATCGATGGGCCGTACTTCGTACTGATCGTGATCGGTGTGGTCGGGACCGGACTCGTGGCCGGGGTGTTCTGCGCCTTCTCGACCTTCGTGATGCGCGGACTCGCCTCGCTGCCGCCCGCGCAGGGCGTCGCCGCGATGCGGGCGATCAATGTGACCGCTCTGATGCCGGCGTTCATGCTGGTGTTCATCGGGTCGGCGGTGCTGTGTGCGGTGATCGCCGTGGTGACGTTCGTGCTCTGGCCGGACGAGGGGACGGTGGAGCTCCTGCTGGGCAGTGCGCTGTATCTGTTCGGCTCCTTCGGGGTGACCATGGTGGCGAACGTGCCCCGCAACGACGCGCTGATGAAGCTGGAGCCGGGCACCCAGGAGGCGGCCGACTACTGGCCGGCGTATGTGCGGGAGTGGACGGCGTGGAACCACGTCCGGACGGTCGCCTCGGCCGCCGCGACGGTGTCGTACGTGCTGGCCATCAGCTGATGGGAGAGACGGGGGGGCCGGGCGGGCCTGCGCGAGAAAGCGCTGTCCGCCCACTCTGCGCGCGTGGCCGGTGGGACGTATCGTTGCCGGAAGAGTGCCGCCCGACGACGCACGGCTCCAGCACGTCACACGCGCACGAGGTAGACGGCCATGGCCGATCCCAAGGGCTTCATGACCACCCCCCGCCAGGACTGGCCCCGCCGGCCCGTGGAGGAGAGGGCCAGGGACTGGGACGAGGTGTACGTCCCGGGGGCGCTGCTGCCCATCATCAGCAAGCAGGCCGACCGGTGCATGGACTGCGGGATCCCCTTCTGCCACGACGCCTGCCCGCTGGGCAACCTGATCCCCGAGTGGAACGACCTGGTGTCCCGGGAGGACTGGCGGGCGGCGGCGGACCGGCTGCACGCGACGAACAACTTCCCCGAGTTCACCGGACGGTTGTGCCCGGCGCCGTGCGAGGCGGGGTGCGTGCTGGCGATCAATCAGCCGGCCGTCACCATCAAGAACGTCGAGTGCGCCATCGCCGACCGGGCGTGGGAGGAGGGCTTCACGCCGCCTCGACCGCCGGACCGGCTGTCGGGACGGACGGTCGCCGTCATCGGCTCGGGGCCCACGGGGCTCGCGGCGGCGCAGCAGCTGACCCGGGCGGGGCACACGGTCGCCGTGTACGAGAAGGACGACCGGATCGGCGGGCTGATGCGGTACGGCATCCCCGCGTTCAAGATGGAGAAGCACCATCTGGAGCGGCGGATCGAGCAGATGCGGGCCGAGGGGACCAAGTTCCGTACCTCGACGGTGGTCGGGCGGGACGTCGGGGCGACCGAGGTGCGGTCGCGCTACGACGCCGTCGTGATCGCCACCGGGGCGACGGCCTGGCGTGAACTCACCGTTCCGGGGCGGGAGTTGAGCGGCATCGAGCAGGCGATGGAGTATCTGCCGCTGGCCAACCGGGTGCGCGAGGGGGATATGGAGACGTCCCCCATGTCCGCCGCCGGGAAGCATGTCGTCATCGTCGGCGGTGGGGACACGGGGGCCGACTGTCTGGGCACCGCCGTGCGGGAGGGTGCCGCGTCCGTGACCCAGCTGGACATCTACGCCCAGCCGGGCGCCGAGCGGGACGAGGACGCCGAGCCCTGGCCGACGTACCCGAAGATCTACCGGCTCTCGGCCGCGCACGAGGAGGCGCGCGAACTGGAGACGGCGCCCGCGGCGGACGCGGACGCCCGGCTGTTCGCGGCGTCCACGCTCCACTTCACGGGCGACGACGACGGGCACGTGCGGTCGCTGCACCTGGTCGAGGTGGACGAGCGGCGCCGCCCGCTGCCGGACAGCGGGCGGACGCTGCCGGCCGACCTCGTGCTGCTCGCCCTCGGTTTCTCCGGGCCCGACCGCACGGACGGGCTGATCGAGCAGCTGGGGCTGGAGCTGGAGCCGCGCGGCACGATCACGCGGGATGCCGGGTTCGCGACGAACGTGCCCGGGGTGTTCGCCGCGGGGGATGCCGCCCGGGGGCAGTCGCTGATCGTGTGGGCGATCGCCGAGGGGCGGGCGGTGGCGGCGGCCGTCGACCACTATCTGACGGGGAGTTCGCGGTTGCCGGCGCCGATATCGCCGTATGACCGGCCGATGACGGTGTAGGGACCCCGAGCGGCGCTCGCCCTAGCGCCGCTCGTCCGTCCCGGCCACCTTCCCCGTGGCGAGCGCCACCCTGTTCCAGGTGTTGATCGTCATGATCAGGGCGAGGACATGGGCCAGTTCCGCGTCGTCGAACTGGGTCGCCGCATGTGCGTACACCTCGTCCGACACCCCTCCGTCGGCCACCAGGGTCACCGCCTCCGTCAGGGCCAGGGCCGCCTGTTCCTTCTCGGTGAAGAAGTGGCGGGCCTCGCGCCAGACGGCGACCAGGTGCAGACGGTCCTCGCTCTCGCCGGCCTTGCGGGCGTCGTTGGTGTGCATGTGGAGGCAGTAGGCGCAGTGGTTGAGGTGCGAGGCGCGGATCTGGATCAGTTCGACGAGCGCCGGGTCCAGGCCCTCGCGGGCGGCCGCGTCGAAGCCGATGATGGCGCGGAAGACCTTCGGGGCGGACTTGGCGAGGTCGAGGCGGGTGCGGGCGGCCTGGGCCTCGTTGATGGACTCGGCCAGCTCGGTGTCGATCGTGTTCGTCGTCATGTGCATCAACCTACGGCCTGGAAAGACCGGCTGTAGGGTGCATTTCCATGGCGAATTCGTGGGTCAATTCGGCGGAGCGGATCGGTGCCGACCTGCATCTGGACCTCTCGGATCCCTCGGGGGCGTCCGGATCCGGCGGGCGGCGGGCCGCCCTGATCCGCGCCCTGCGCGAGGCCGTGCGCAGTGGGCGGCTCGCCCCCGGCACCCGGCTGCCGCCGTACCGTTCGCTCGCCGCCGACCTCGGGGTGGCCCGCAACACCGTGGCCGACGCGTACGCGGAGCTGGTCGCGGAGGGCTGGCTCACCGCGCGGCAGGGCTCGGGGACCAGGGTGGCCATGGGACTACCGCCCACGCCCTCCAGGCAGCAGAGGAGCGCCGAGCGGGTACCCCGGAAGGCGCCAGCACGCGCGCGTGGGCCCCGGCACGATCTGCGGCAGGGCACGCCGGACGCGTCGGCGTTCCCGCGTGCGGCCTGGCTGGCCTCCTATCGGCGGGCCCTTCAGCAGGCACCGAACGAGGTCTTGGGGCCCGGCGATCCCGCCGGCCGCCGCGAACTGCGGGAGGCGCTCACCGACTACCTGGCACGCGCGCGCGGCGTACGCACCGAGCCGGACCGGATCGTGATCTGCTCCGGCTTCGCGCACGCCTTGCGGCTGCTGTTCGGCCAGGACAGGGGCGGTGGCGGCGGTGTGCTGCGCGGACCGCTGGCCGTGGAGGCGTACGGGCTGGGCTTCCACCGGGAACTGCTCGCCGCCGCGGGCGTACGGACCGTTCCGCTCCCCCTCGACGACGACGGCGCCCGCGTCGACCGGCTGGCACGCGAGCGGGCTGTGCTGCTCACGCCCGCGCACCAGTTCCCGACCGGCGGCCCGCTGCACGCCGAGCGCAGGGCCGCCGTGATCGACTGGGCACGCGCGCGTGGCGGCCTGGTCCTGGAGGACGACTACGACGGGGAGTTCCGCTACGACCGCAAGCCCGTCGGCGCCGTCCAGGGCCTGGATCCCGAGCGGGTGATCTTCATCGGCTCGGTCAGCAAGAGTCTCTCGCCGGCGGTGCGGCTCGGGTGGATGGTGCTGCCGGAGCGGTACGTCGGTGATGTGCTCGCGGCCAAGGGCGAGCGCGAGGCATGGGCGAGCGTCCTCGATCAGCTGAGCCTCGCCGACTTCATCGTCTCCGGGGCGTACGACCGTCATGTACGGCGGATGCGGCAGCGGTACCGGAGCCGCCGCGACCGCCTGGTGGCCGCCCTGGCCGCGCAGGCGCCGCACGTCGAGGTCACGGGTGTGGCCGCCGGACTCCACGCGGTGCTGCGGCTGCCGCCCGGCACCGAGCGGTCCACCGTCAAGGCCGCCACCTGGCAGGGCGTCGCCCTGGACGGCCTCGCCGAGTTCCGGCACCCGGCGGCGGAGCCGGACATGCCGGTCCGCGACGGCGTCGTCGTCGGCTACGCCACGCCTTCGGAGCACGCGTACGGGGCCGCGCTGGAGGCGCTCTGCGGGGTGCTGCCGCCGGCTGAGGAGCCGGGGCCTGACGGGGGCTGAGGCTCCCGCCGCAATCCTGCCCGTGGAGGAACCGCCCGCGCCGGATCCTGCTCACGAAGGATCCGGGGCTGCTGCCGCCGGACGAATCGTCCCGACCCGGCA
The DNA here is from genome assembly GCF_042795335.1 of Streptomyces sp. NPDC056479. NCBI lineage: Bacteria > Bacillati > Actinomycetota > Actinomycetes > Kitasatosporales > Streptomycetaceae > Streptomyces > Streptomyces sp. NPDC056479. The sequence goes on from NZ_JBHTRZ010000008.1 coordinate 287,836, forward strand.
TACTGCCGCGCTCGGATTTGTTCTCCTATCTGTCCGAAAAGTGGCTTCCGGACTACATGCAGCCAAACAGGAGTGGGATCATCGGAGCAGGAGGCGTGCTGTAGTCGCACCCTGACCGGGCCGGTAGCGGCTCGCCCCCATCCTTCGTTCCGTCGTCAGGCGCAGGGCCCCTCCCGCGCGTCCCCCCTGTTGGCGGTCGGTCCTGGAGGGTGTGCGATGACGACAGTCGATGAACGTCATGGAGAAGGTGCCCGCGGCGGGGAAGAGCACCGGGGCGACGTCGCCGCCGGCCAGACCGGCGTGTACGGCCCGGCCGTGGTCCCGTTGAACCAGTCCGGCACGGCACTCCCCCGTCTGATGGGCTCCAAGGCCGCGAATCTCGCCCGCGCGGCCCGCGCCGGGCTGCCCGTACTGCCCGGGTTCGTGATCCCGCACCAGGCGAGCGGCGACATGATCGCCCTGCGGCGCGCCTGGGACGAACTCTCCGACGGCGGCACCCGCCCGCTCGTCGTACGGTCCTCCTCGCCCCAGGAGGACACCGAGGAGTCGTCCCTGGCGGGTCAGTTCACGTCGGTGCTGGATGTGCGCGGCTGGCGGGACTTTCTTACGGCCGTACAGACCGTGCTGGACTCGGCGCACCGGCCCGACGGATCCACGGCGCCGATGGCGGTGCTGGTGCAGCCCATGCTGTCCGCTCAGGTCGGCGGGGTGATGTTCGGGGCCGACCCGGTCGCGGGACGGGCCGACCGGATGCTGGTCAGCGCGGTGCGCGGCGGTCCGGACAGCCTGGTCGGCGGCACGCGCAGCGGCATCAGCTACTGGCTGAGCGGGCACGGACGACTGCTGCGGACCGAGTCCGCCGAGGACGCGTGGACGGAGGCCGCGGGAGAGCCTCCGCTCGCGTCGGCACCCTCGCCGGTCGAGCCGGCGGACCGGCGGGGCGAGCCGCCGGATCGGCGGCACCCGCGCTCAGGAGCCGGCTCGCTGCTCACGCGCGCCGAGTTGTTCCGCCTGGCGCGGCTCGCGCGCCGGGTCCGGCGGGTGTTCGGCGGGCCGCAGGACGTCGAGTTCGGGTTCGACGCGGACGGGCGGCTGTGGCTGTTCCAGAGCAGGCCGATCACCGCGATGGCGGCCCGGCCGGGGCGCCGGGCACGGCTGCTCGGACCCGGTCCGGTGGCGGAGACGCTGCCCGAGCAGCTCGCGCCGCTGGAGGAGGACCTGTGGGTGGCGCCGATGGCCCGCGGCCTCGCCGCCGCGCTCGACATCGGGGGCACGGCACCGCGCAGGCTGCTCAAGTCCGTGCCGACGGTCACGACCGTCGGCGGGCGCGCGGCCGCCGACCTGCGCCTCCTCGGCGCCGTGCCGCCGCGGCACCGCTGGCTCGCGCTGCTCAACCCGGCACCCGGAGCGCGCCGCCTCACCGCGGCCTGGCGGGTGGGCCGCCTCGTCTCCGCCCTGCCCGGACTGGCCACCGACCTCACCGCCGACATCGACCGCCGCCTCGCCGAGATCCCGTCACTCGGCGCGCTCTCCGGCTCCGCCCTCGCCGCGGAGCTCCGCTGGACCCGCCGGGCCCTGGTCTCGCTGCACGCCCAGGAGGCCCTCGCGGGCGCCCTCCTGCACGAACCGCCCAAGAGCCGCACAGCGGCCGGCACGGCCCTCACCGCACTGGCCGACGCCCGCGCACAGGGCGTACCCGACGACCAGGTGATCGCCACGGACCCCGTCGTCCTGGCCCTCACCGCCCCGAGCCTGCACGGCCGGGGGCAGCTGCCGGAGGTCGCCCTGCCGCCCGCACCCGCGTCCGCGCCCGGGACCACCGGAGGGCAGGCACCGGGGCCGGTGCACGATGCACGGCTGGCCATCTACGCCACCGCATTCGCAGGCGCCACTCGGACCACAGACCACCCGCAGGCAACCACAACCACGCCCACCACTCCCCGCCCACGGGCAACCACCCTTGCCACCGCCCGCCCACGGGCAACCACCCCCACCACCCCCCAAACACTCCTCGTCACCGCTCTTCCACCCCGCGAAGCCCTCCGCCTCCGCGTCCGCTGGGTGCAGGAACTGCAGGTGCGGCTCGTCCGCGAAGCGGCACGGCGACTGGGGGTCGGTGTCGAGCGCGTGAGCCTGCTGCGCTGGGCGGAGCTGGCCGAGGTACTGGACGGCGGCCCCCTGCCCGGCGACCTCCACGAGCGGGTGCCGCGGCCCGCGTCGCCCCCGCTGCCGGACGAATTCCGGCTCGCGGACGGTCAGGTCGTCGCCGCCGAACACGACACCCGACGAAGCGACGGTGTGCGGGGTGTGTCCGCGGGCCGTGCCGTCGGGACCGTATGGGACGGGACGGGGCCGCGGCCGACGGATGCCGTGCTGGTCGTGCGCACCCTGGACCCCGCGCTGGCCCCGCTGCTGCCCGGCCTCACCGGCCTGGTCGCGCAGACCGGCAGCCCGTTGTCGCATCTGGCGGTCCTGGCGAGGGAGTACGGGCTGCCCGCGGTCGTCGGCGCCGTGGACGCCGTGCGCCGCTTCCCGCCGGGCTCGCGGCTGACGGTCGACGGGACCGCCGGTGACGTAGGACCGGGGGACGCGCCATGAGGAAGATCGCGTATGTCTTCGGAGCGCTCGCGGCGGCGGGCGCGGGCACCTACCTGATCGTCTATCTGTACCGCTGGCAGTGGCAGCGGGCGGTGATCTGCGGGGTGTTGCTGCTGGTCATCGAGGTGATGCTGGTCGGCCTGGTGACGCTGGGACGGCTGAACCGGATCGAGGACCGGCTGCGCGACACCGACCGGCGGCAGCGCGAGCTGGACGCCCGCCAGGAGGACATGCTGACGCGGCTGCGCGAACCGGCCCTGGCTCGGGAGGAGACACGGTTCCGCTGGCTGGAGGACCCGGCGGACCGCTCGTACGTCTTCGTGCCGGTGCTGATGGTGGCCGGAGTGGTGCTGTCCGGGCTCGCCTGGGTGGTGCAGAAGGTCGCGTCGGCCACGGCCAGACCCGCCGAGCGGCGCCTGGCCGGAAAGCTGGCCGTCCTGTCCGCGCCCGATCCGGCGGCGCCCGGCGATCTGGAGGACCTGCCGGCGCCGGGCACGAGTTCCGGCCGCAGTAGGGCACGCGTGACCACCGTCGCGGTCCTCTCCGTCGCCCTGGTCGCCGCGCTGGTCGTGAGCCTCGCCGACCTCACCCAGACCCGGGCGGAGGAGTCCAACGAGCACGAGGCGACCTCGATGGTGGTCCAGGTCGATCTGCGGGGCACGGACGTGTCGGCCAGTCGCAAGGCACTGGCCGCCCAGCAGATCTGGGAGGGCTGCCGCGACTCCACATCCGCACCGCTGCGGCACGCTCCGCTCGGCGACCTGGGGAACGGCATGTTCGCCGGGGTCGTACGGCCCGCGCTCACCGACCACGACCTCATGCGGCTGCGCGGCTGCCTGGAGGACGCGACGCTGGAGCGCGCGCACCTCACGGTGGTCGCCGTCAATGACGTGGAGTCGGGCGACGACTCACGGTGACCGAAAAGGTTGCTGCCGGGCGACCGGGCATGACCCCTGAGACGTATCGCACAAAAACGGACGTATCACCCATTGATCGCAATCCCCGGGGTACTCTTCCGTTTGCGCCCACGTCCCCTAGTCCCCCGGGTCGCCCATGGCTGTCATCTCCGCTACTCTGCCCCACCCTGCCCTCCGCAAGCGCCCACTGTCGCAGCGCGCACTGCGGGTCGTCGTCGGCATCGTGATCGGCTACTTCGTTCTGTGGGCAGTCAGTGCCGGCAGCATCCTGGGCCTGTCGTACCTGGCCCGAACGGAGACCCCCGCACCCGCCGGAACGCGCGTCGTCCAGGGCGTGAACCACTTCCAGCCGGTCGACTCCGACGGTCGGCTGTGGCGCGGCTCCGCGCCCTCCCCGGCCGGCTACCGAGCGCTGTCGGGCATGGGCATCACCACCGTCGTCGACCTGCGTGCCGAGGACATGAGCACGGCCGAGCTGGCCGAACCGGGCGACGCCGGGCTGAATGTCGTACGCCTGCCGATCCGTGACGGTCAGACGCCGTCGCCGAAGCAGGTGCAGCGCTTCCTCGACGTGGTCTCCACGGCGTCCGGTCCGGTGTTCGTGCACTGCGGCGCGGGTGTCGGCCGTACGGGCGCGATGGCCGCCGCGTACCTCGTGAACACCGGTGAGGAGTCGCCGTCGACAGCGGTCCGGCGCAACCTCGCGGTCGGACCGCCGTCGATCGAGCAGATCTATTACGGGCTGAACCTGAGCCCCGCCAAGGCGGAGCAGCCGCCGCTGCCGGTGCTGGTCGTCAGCCGTCTGCTGGACGCTCCGCGGCGCATCATGTCGTACTTCTAGGCACTGATCAGGGCCTGAGCACTGGTTACGGCCTGAGCACTGGTTACGGCCTGAGCACTGGTTACGGCCTGGGCCTGGTCACGGCTTGCGCCCCACCGCCCCGTACCCGGGGATGACCCCGTCGTCCTGTCCGGGTACGGGCTCGCCCAGTTCGGGGTGCCACTGGTGGGGCACCTGGACGCCGGGCTCGACGAGTTCGAGGCCGTCGAAGAAGCGGGCGAACTCCTCGCGGGAGCGCAGGGCCAGGGTGACGCCGGCCGCCTTGAGCTTCTCGGTCGCCGCCTTCGACTCCTCGGGGGTGAAGTCGGCGCTCGCGTGAGTGATCACCAGATGGCTGCCGGAGGGGAGTTCGGACAGCAGCCGGCCGACCAGTTCGTGCGCGCCGTCCTCGTCGGGGACGAAGTGCAGCAGCGCGACCAGGGAAAGGGCCACCGGGCGGCCGAAGTCCAGGATCTTCCTGGCTCCCCCGAGGATGGCGTCGGGGTCGCGCACATCGGCCTGCAGATACTCGGTCGCACCCTCGTCCGTGCCGCGCAGCAGGGCCGCCGCGTGGGCCAGCACGATGGGGTCGTTGTCGCAGTAGACGACGCGCGCGTCGGGGGCGATCCGCTGGGCGATCTGGTGGAGGTTCGGCTCGGTGGGGATACCGGTGCCGATGTCCAGGAACTGCCGTACGCCCTGGCGGGCGAGCCAGCTGGTGGCGCGGTGCATGAACGCGCGGTTGACCCGCGCCATCACCGGGACGCGCGGGTCGAGGGCGAGCATCTGCTTGCCCATGGCCTCGTCGACGGGGTAGTTGTCCTTCCCGCCGAGATACCAGTCGTACATCCGCGCGGGGTGCGGCTTGCTGGTGTCGATCCCGGTCATGAGGCACTCCGTAGGACGGTTGAGACGCTTAAGACGGTTGAGACGCAATTGATTATCAACTAAGCACCAAATCAAGGCAGTTGCGCGAGAGACAGGCAGGTGACTCACGTGGCTCAGGAAAGGAGGAAGTCCGCCTCCCCCGCCTTGGCGCCCTCGATGAACGCCGTCATCTCGTCCGTGGTGTAGATCAGCGCCGGCCCGTCGGGGTCCGTCGACTGGCGGACGGCGATCCGGCCGTCGGCGAGCTTCATCGCCTCCAGACAGTTGCCGCCGTTGCCGCCGCTCCACGGCTTGTGCCAGCCCTCGCTGCCCAAGTCCCGCGCGGGCATGCCGTTGTAGACGTGTATGCGCGGCTTGATGCGATCCATTCACAGCTCCTTGCGGAGATCCCGCAGGATCTCCTTCGTGCGATGTGCCGTAGCGGCCTGCGCCGCCATGCGGTCCATGACCTCGAGATGGGTCGCCACCTCGGGGCGCGCGTCGAGGTAGACGGCGCCGGTCAGGTACTCGCTGTAGACCATGTCCGGCAGTTCTGACATGGCAAATCGGAACAGCACGAAGGGCCCGTACGTGCCGGGGTGCGGCCCGTTCGCGAACGGGGCCACCTGCAGCGTCACATTGGGCAGCTTCGTGGCCTGGAGGAGTCTGTCGATCTGGGCGCGCATCACCTCCGGGCCGCCCACCGGGCGGCGCAGCACGGTCTCGTCCATCACGACCCATAGCCGGGGCGCGTCCTCACGGGTGAGCAATTGCTGGCGTTGCAGGCGCAGGGCCACATGCCGCTCGATGTCGTCGGGGCTGGTCTGGCCGATGGCGCCCGACCTCAGCACTCCGCGCGCGTAGTCCTCGGTCTGCAACAGACCGGGCACGAAGTGGGGTTCGTACGACCGGATGAGGGCGGCCGCGCCCTCCAGGCTGACGTACATCGAGAACCAGCCGGGCAGGATGTCGTGGAACCGCTGCCACCAGCCGGGCTTGTTGGCGTCCTCGGCCAGCTGCACGAAACCCTCGGCCTCGTCCTCGGAGACGCCGTAGGCCTTCAGGAGCAGTTGGAGATACGGGATCTTGAGCCCGACCTCGGCCATCTCCATACGACGGACCGTGGCGGGGGCGACGCGGAGGACGCGGGCGGCCTCCTCACGCTTGAGCCCTGCGCGTTCGCGCAGGTCCAGCAGGCGCCGGCCCAGGACGACCTGGCCGACCGTCGGCGCGGACCGCGGCTCGCTCACGCCCCACCTCCACGAATGAACACCTACACAACCGAACGAATACGTATCCCATATTCCGTATCCCTGCAGACCGACTGAATATTGACAGACGGTCGCAACTCCCGCGGACCAACCGAACGCTGACAGGCCGACGGCGCCATTCGAAGACCTATTCGAAGATCGTGGCGGATCTTCGGTGATCCCAACTGGCGCCGTTCGACATGCTGTTGCGAGCAGTGTGCCACGGCCTTCCAGAGAGTCACACAGCACTCTGCATTTTTCAGAGTGACACTTGCCAAGTGTTCACGGCGGGGCGATAGTGGCAAGCGTGATTCCGTCCCCGCCCTTAGGAACAGACGCCACCGCGGTCCCCCACGACCTCGGTGCCGGCACGGGAGTCGGCCCCCAGCGGGGCGCCCCGGCCGAGCGCCGGTTCCGGTTCGAACTGGCCGCTCATCCGGGTTCTCCCGCGCAGGCCAGACGTCTGACCCGGGCGAGACTGAACGGGTGGGCGGTGTGCGAGGACACCTGCGACACGGCCGCTCTGGTCGTGTCCGAGCTGGTCACCAACGTGATCGTGCACACCGCCAGCGAACACATCGTCTGCGAGCTGCACGACGGCGCCGAACTGGTGCGAATAGCCGTGCGTGACGAGGGCTGCGCGCCGGGTGAGCCGCATCCGACGCCCGCGCGCCCCGAGGACGAGCAGGGGAGGGGACTGCTCCTCATCGACGCCCTCTGTCATGCCTGGGGTGCCCAGGAGCACGGGTCCGGACTGGTGGTCTGGGCCGATCTGCCACGCAGGGCCGGCTTCGGTGACGTGCCCGGCACCGGCACCGGACCGTACAACGACCTCGGCTGGGGCTCGCGGCCCAAGCCCGGTCCGCCCTGCGGTGGCGACGAGGACGAGACACAGGCCCGGCACGACAGGGGGATGGGATCCGCATGGCTGTGAGCGGCGCGTCCGGCGGCGGTCAGGTGCTGAGCCTGGACACGCTGGTCCGCCTTCGCCGCGGCATGCGCACATCGGCCGCCCCGCGCCTCCTGCCCGTTCCGGAGGGGATGACGATTCCCCTGGGCTGCGACGCGGTGGCGGTTCCCGCCCGCTTCGGTCCGCTGATCCTGCCGCGGCTGCCGCGCGTGGGGTGCGTGTACGCCGACGACGCGCACTGGTGGTGGATCGTCCCGTCCGACTCCGACTACGCACTGGAGTGGCCGGCGTCGGCGCGGTATGTGACGGGGGCGGTCGTTCCGGAGGCTCCGCGGCTGATCCATCGGCCGGCGGGGACGGTGCCCTACACTCCGCCGATTCCGCTGTATCTGGCGCTGTGCCGGGTCATGGGCACCACGCCGACCTGGACCAAGCACATCAGCGCGTAGGGGGTCGCCACGCGTCACCGCGTGAGGTCCGCCGCCCGTTCAAGGCGTACGCCCGCGCGCACCCCCCGCCCCCACTCACGCCCTCCCCCTGACGCTCCCACCCCGCCATAGTGGCCCTCCGTCACGAGCGGCCGTCGGGGGAGGGTGCAGGGTGAGGAAGAAACGCGATGCCGGTGAAGCGCGGGTCTCGGAGTCGGAGCGGCTGCTGTTCGGGGGTCCCCTGCGGTACGACATGGGGTGGAACCAGCACCGGGACGCTTTTCTGGAACTGAGCTTCCGGGCCATGGTGACGCGGTTGCCGTCCCTGCTGGGGTCGAGCTTCCGGCTCGCCTGGCAGGCCGACCGGCGGGCCGCGCGGACCGTGCTGGCGGCCGAGGTGAGCCGCGGGCTGGCGCAGGCGGTCGGGCTGCTCGCCGTCAACAGTGTGCTGGGGCGGCTGATCCAGGGCGGGGAGCTGGCGGAGCGGTTACGGGGTGCCGTGCCGGCGCTTGTCGCCATGGCCGCCGTGATGGTCGTCTCCACGCTGCTGCGGGCCGCGTCCACGTATGCCACCGGACGCCTGGAACCCAAGGTGGAGCGCGTGGCGACCGAGCTGTATCTGGAGCGGGCCGCCGCCGTGGAGCTCGCCGCGATCGAGGATCACGCCTTCCACAAGCTGCTGGACACCGCGCAGTACGGCGCCGCGTCCGCCCGGCGCATGATCTCGTACAGCGCCCGCGTGGTGAACGCGGGCATCTCGCTGATCGCCGCGGCCGGTGTGCTCACCGTGCTGCACCCCGCCCTGCTCCCCCTGCTCGCCACCATGACGCTGCCCAGCGCCTGGAGCGCCCTGACCAACGCCCGGCGGCGCTACGAGTCCTTCCACACCTGGGTGCAGCACGCCCGGGCCGGCCATCTGATCAGCGGGCTGCTGACCGAGCCGGCCGCAGCGCCCGAGATCCGGGTGCACGGTGTGGGCCCCTTCCTGCTGCGCCACTACCGGGCGATGTCGGAGACGGCGGAGGCGGAGCAGGCCCGGCTGGCCCGGCTGGCGGCGCGCACCGGGCTGATCGCGGCGGCCTGGACGGGGCTCGCGACCGTGGCGACGTACGCGACGCTCGGCGGACTGCTGCTCGCCGGCGCCATGGCACTGTCGGTGGCGGGTACGGCCGTCATCGCGATCCGCACCGGTTCCGCCAGCCTCGACACACTCGTCCTGGAGGTCAACGCGCTCCACGAGGAGGCCCTGTTCGTCGGCGATCTCCAGCGGCTGTACGTCGAGGCGGCCGAACGGGCGATCCCGGTCGGGGGAGCCCAACTGCCCGACGACCCCCAGGAGATCCGCTTCGAGAACGTCACCTTCTCCTACCCCGGCGAATCCGCCCGCCCCGCCCTCGACGACGTCACGCTCACCCTCCCCCTCGGCCGGATCGTCGCGCTGGTCGGCGAGAACGGCTCCGGCAAGACGACCCTGGTCAAGCTGCTCGCCGGGCTGTACACCCCGGACCGGGGCCGCATCCTGTGGGACGACGTCGACGCGGCCGGCGCCGACCGGCATCAACTCGCCGAGCGCATCGCGATGGTGGCCCAGGACTTCAAGCGCTGGCCGTTCACGGCCAGGGTCAACGTGGCCGTGGGCCGCTCCTCCGCGCCGCTCACCGAGGAACGCCTGGCCAGCTCGGTCGCCGAGGCCGGGGCCGAGGAGGTGGTGGCCGATCTGCCGCACGGCCTGGACACCCTGCTGGCCCGTCAGTTCAACGGCGGGCACGAGCTGTCCGGCGGTCAGTGGCAGCGACTGGGGATCGCACGGGCCGCCTACCGGCGCGGCCGGATCCTCATCGTGGACGAGCCGACGGCGGCTCTGGACGCACGGGCGGAGCTGGAGGTCTTCGAGAAGATCCGCGCGCTGGCCTCCACCGGCCAGACCGTCGTCCTGATCACTCACCGGCTGGCGTCGGTCCGGCACGCCGACCTGGTGCACGTCCTGGACCAGGGCAGGCTCGTGGAGTCCGGCTCACCGGACGAACTACTGGCCACCGGCGGCGTCTACGCCGAGCTGTACTCGCTCCAGGCCGAGCAGTTCACGGCACGGGTGCCCGCACCGAAGGCGGGCTGACCGGCCCGCCCGCACCGAGGGCTCACGCGGCGGCGTCGATCGCGACGTCGCTGCGGACGATCACCAGGAACGCGTCCGTCGCGAGGTCCATCACGACCTCGGCGGCCAGCCCCTCCATGCGCCGCGCGTGTGCGAACTCCTCCGCCGGCCACGATCCTCGCGGCCCGCCCGCGGGAAAGCGTTCGAGCACTGTTCGCCCGTTCACCATCCTGACCTCCGATAAGCGTCGTACTTGTAGGAGTTAACGCCTGGCGGAGAGGAAAAGCCTCGCTCAGTGACGGGACTGAGACGTAGTTGACACTCGTTCACCGCGATGTGTGAGCGTTCGCTCACACTCGATGATCAAGCGTGACGCCTCGTGTCACTCCTCATACTCGTCGTGATACCTGATGCGCTCACTGCCCGCGGGCGCCCCGAGAGCCGACGCGCGCCCCTTCGGCTGCTCCCACTCCTCCTGCCGGCCCAGCGCCGTGAGGTCCAGGAAGCCGGTGGTCGAACCCAGCCCGTCCAGGCCCCGCTCGTAGGTCGAATAGGTGTGGAAGACGCGGTCCCGGTCCCGCAGGAAGCAGCTGATCCCGGGCCGTTCCACCAGCTCGCCCTCGTGCTCCAGGGTCACCTCGAAGTCGAGGTTGAACTCGGTGCCGTACGAGGAATACCAGGGCACCGTCCAACCCATCCGTGCCTTGAACGGCAGAATCCGCGTGAACGGCGCCCGGGAGACGGCGGCAAGAGTCGTGCCGCGTGCCTTCAGATGGGCCGGATGCCCGATCTGGTCCAGGAATCCCGAGCAGCTGCGGCAGCCGGCCTCCCATTCGGGGGCGAACATGAAGTGGTAGACGACGAGTTGGTGCCGCCCTTCGAAGAGGTCGAGCAGGGTGGCCTTGCCGTCGCCGCCCTCGAAGACGTACTCCTCCTCGACCTCGACCATGGGCAGTCTGCGCCGCTCGGCGTTGAGCACGTCACGCGCGCGCGTGGCCGCCTTCTCCTTGACCAGCAGTTCCTCGCGTGCCGCACGCCACTGCGCGCGCGAGACGATCTCCGGAAGCGACATGAGCGCCCCTCCTGTGCGACGGTCCGTTCCGGGTGGTGACCGGCGGCAGGGGCGGAACTCATCGCCGGCGCGGAGAATTCTCAGGAGATTTTCTCGGCGTACGACACCGGCAGCGCCGCCAGGCCACGAGCGCGCAGCGAGCGGCGCCACCGCACGTCCTCGTCCGCGAGGGCGAGTTCGGGGAACCGTTCCAGCAGGGCGGCCAGGGCGATCTCGGTCTCGGCGCGGGCCAGCGGTGCGCCCAGGCAGTAGTGGATGCCATGGCCGAGGGCCAGGTGGCCGGAGGCGTCGCGGGCGAGGTCGAGGCGGTCGGGGTCGGGGAAGCGGGCGGGGTCACGGTTGGCCGCGGCCAGGGACAGCAGGACGGTCTCGCCGGCCGGGACGGTGACGCCGCCGAGGGTGACGTCCTCGGTGGGGAAGCGGCGGATGGCGAGCAGCGCGGGCCCCTCGTAGCGGCTGAACTCCGCCACGACGGCCGCCATTCGTGCGGGGTCCTCGCGCAGCGCGGCGAGCTGGTCGGGGTGCCGCAGCAGGGCCAGCACCGCGTTCCCGATGAGCTGCACGGTGTTCTCGTACCCGGCGAACAGGATGAGGAAGGCGAGGGACATCAGCTCGTCCTCGCTCAGCCGGTCGCCCTCGTCGCGGACCGCGATCAGGTCGGAGAGCAGGTCGTCGGCAGGCTGCGTCCGCTTGTCGGCGAGGAGCCGGGTGAAGAACCCGAGCATCGCGCCGACCGCCTCCTTCGCGGCCTGCGGTCGCGAAGGGTCGGGGGCGACGAGGGCGTCGGTCCAGTCCCGGAAGTCCCGTCGGTGCTCGTGCGGGACGCCGAGGAGGTCGCAGATGACGGTGATGGGCAGGGGCGCGGCGTAGGAGGCGATCAGGTCGGTGGTGCCGTGCGGGCCGAGGGCGTCGAGGAGACGGTCGGCGCTGCGCCGTACGGGGTCACGGAGTTGTTCGACACGGCGTGGGGTGAAGGCGCGGCCGACCAGACGGCGGATGCGGGCGTGGTCCGGCGGGTCCATGTTGAGGAGGTTGGCGTCGAGGGCGGGCGGCAGGGCGAGGCCGCGGTAACTCCCGGGCGAGGCGTTCCTCTTGTCGAGGGAGAGCCGCGGATCGGCGAGGGCCGCACGGACGTCGTCGTACCGGGTGACGAGCCAGGCGGGGCTGCCGTCCGGACCGGCGATCCGGTGGACGGGGGCGGCTTCGCGCAGGCTCCGGTAGACGTCGTACGGGTGGTCGATGAGGCCGTCGGCGAGATCCATACGGATGAGCCTATGCGTCGTACTCCTGGATCCGCCTGCCGTGCCCGCGGTCCAGGAGCGCGGGCAGTCGCTCCCCCAACTCCCGTACGACGGCGGGCACATCGATGGTCAGCAGCTCCCGGTCACGCATCAGGACCCGTCCGTCCACGATGGTCGTGCGCACATCGGAGGAGCGGGCGCTGTGCACGAGGGTGGCGGCGAGGTCGTGCACGGGCTGGGTGTGCGGGCCGGTGAGGTCGACCAGGACGAGGTCGGCGCGGCGGCCGGGTGCGATGCTGCCGACCGTCTCCCCGAGTCCGACCGCGCGGGCGCTCTGGAGGGTGGCGTGGTGCAGGGCTTGACGGGACGTCAGCCAGCGGGGGTCGCCGGTGGCCGACTTCTGGATGAGGGCGGTGAGGGTCATCGCCTCCCATACGTCGAGGGAGTTGTTGGAGGCGGCGCCGTCCGTGGCGAGGCCGACGGGGATGCCGATGTCGTGCAGGGCGCGTACCGGTGTGGTGGTGGGCCAGGCGAACTTGAGGTAGCCGCGGGGGGCGGTGGCGACGGCGACGCGGCCCGTGGCGTTCTGGAGCAGGGGCAGATCGCGGTCCAGGATTCCCGTGCCGTGAGCGATGAGGACGTCGGTGTCGAGGATTCCGGTGCGCCGCAGGACCTCGATGGGGGTGACACCGTGGCGGGCTAGGCCGGTCTCGGCCTGGTCGCGGTTCTCGGCGGCGTGGAGGTGGACGGGCAGGGCGTGGTCGCGGGCGAGTTCGGCGGTGGCGGCGAGGTCGGTGTCGTCGACCGTGTAGGGGGCGTGCGGGGCGAGGGTGGTGGTGATACGGCCGCCGGCGCCGCCTCGGTGCCGTAGCGCGAACTCCAGTGACCGCTCCCGACCTCGCTCCCCCTGGGAGGAGAAGAAGGCCTCCCCCAGATGCGCCCGGATCCCGCACTCCTCGACGACGGCGGCGACGGCGTCCATCGAGAAGTAGTGGTCGGCGAAACAGGTCACACCACCACGGATCATCTCGGCACAGGCGAGCCGCGCCCCCAACTCCACGTCCTTCTCGGCGAGGTTGGATTCGATGGGCCACACGACGTCGTTGAACCACTCCTCGAGGGGCAGGTCCTCGGCGACCCCGCGCAGCGCGACCATCGGGGCGTGGGTGTGGCAGTTGACGAGGCCGGGCAGGGCGACCTGTCCGGCGGCGTCGATCCGCTCGACGGCGTCCCGCCCGCGCACCGCGTCGGCGGCCGTGACGGACTCGACGACCCCACCGCGTACGACGATCCCGGCGTTCTCCTGGAATCCGATCCGCTCTTGATCGTCGTGCACGAGGACGGTGCATCCGGTGATGATGAGGTCGGCGGGAGCTTCTGCGGGAGAAGGCGTCATCACGCCAACGTACGACGCGGTCGTCGGGGCGCGTGAGGTGAACCGCGCATCCGGTCACGGGTCTGTCGCCCGGCCCTGCCGCACGGGCACGCTGGCCTCACCGCCCGCCCGGCGGCCGCGGCACGGCCGGCTCGGCGGGCGCACCCCGGCCCGCTCGACGGGCCTCAAGGCCCACGGCTTCTGGAAGGAGCCCGGCATGCTCCTCGGCACCTGGAACCTGGAGAACCTCTACCGGCCCGGCGGCGAGTTCGGCCCCAAGGACAAGGCGGCGTACGAGACGAAGCTCGCGGCGCTGGCCGCGGTCGTCACCGGTCTGGACCCGGCCCTGCTCGGCGTGCAGGAGGTCGGTGACCCGGAGGCCCTGCGGGACCTGGCCGGGATGCTGGGCGCGGGCTGGCACATCGCGCTCTCCGAACACCCGGACGGACGGGGCATCAGGGTCGGTTTCCTCAGCCGTACGGAGCTGCGGGTCCTGCACGACACGAACGCCTTCCCGCCGAAGCTGCGCCCCGTGCAGACGGACGACGAGGGCGGGACGACGTCGGAGTCGGGCCGGGGCTTCCTCGCGGTGGAGACGGAACCGGCCGCGGGGACCGGGCCGATGCGGGTGGCGGTGGCCCACCTCAAGTCCAAGCTGCTGTCGTACCCCGGCGACCGCTTCCAGCCGCGTGACGAAGGCGAACGGGCGCGGTACGGGGCGTATGCGCTCTACCGGCGGGCGGCCGAGGCGACGGCACTGCGCGCGCTGGCGGACGTACTGCTGGCGGGTGACGGACGAGCCCATGACGTGGCGGTCGTGGGCGATCTGAACGACGAGGTGCAGGCGGCGACCACGCAGATCCTGCTGGGCCCGCCCGGCTCGGAGGTCGGCACGCCCGGCTTCAAGGTGAAGGACAGGGGCGACGCGGGCCGCCTGTGGAACGTGGCCCCGCTGATCCCCGCCGAACAGCGCTTCTCGCGCGTCAACTCCGGGCGGCGTGAGCTGATCGACCACGTCCTGTGCGGCCACCGTCTGATCCACCGGGTGACGGCGGCGGGGACGGGGGTGCCGGGCGCCGGTGCTCCGCGGTTGCCGTCGGTCGGGGCGGATCCGCAGGAACGTCGCGGCGAGGCGGGGTCGGACCATGCGCCGGTCTGGGTGCGCATCGGCAGTTGAGAGATGTGGCCGGGAGCGGGCTGTGAGCGTACGGGCCACGGTGCCGGCGTCAGCCCGCGAGGCGCACCTCGGGGGCCTCGGGGATCCGTAGCCCGACCCGGACGCGTTCCTGCGCGAGTTCGTCCAGCAGCTCGGTCAGCTGGGCGGTGTGCCGGGGCGTGAGCCGGCCCGAGTCGTCGAGGTGCACGGCACAGGCGGTCGTGGCGTCGACGAGCCTTTCGAGGGTGTGGACGACCTCGTCCGCGCCTTCCGTGTGCCGGGCGAGCGCGGGCAGTTCGGCGGCGGCGAGGGCGATGGCGGTACGTGCCTCGGCCAGCGCGCGGTAGGCCTCGCGGCGGAGGGTCCAGCGGTGGGCGCGGGGGTCGGGGCCGGGAGCGGTGTCGCGGGGGTCGGATTCACGCAGGACGTGAGCGAGGTAGGCGTACGCGGCCCGCCCGGCCGCCCCGAGTCGCGCCCGCACGCCCCCGCCCCGCTGCCCCGGCATCGGCAGATGCCCCACGACGAGCACGATCGCGCACGCGAGCAACGTCTCCCCGATCCGGCTGACGGAGGCCTGCGGCTCGCCGCCCACCATGACCAGGGCGAGCACCAGCACGGTCACGACGGCGGTCTGGGCGGCGAAGTGCCGAGTGGCCACGGGAATCAGGGCGCCGCTGAGCGCCACGAGCGCGATGAGCCCCTCGGGCCGGGGCAGCACGGCGGCGAACCCGGCGAAGAGCAGGGCACCCAGCACGGTGCCCGCGGCCCGGCACAACACCCGGGACACGAGCGGCCCCAGGTCGGGCTTGACGAGGAAGACGGCGGTGGCCGGGAGCCAGTACCAGTGCTGGTGCTGCCCGTACCACTGGGCGTGGTGCAGGGCCTGGGCGATCCCGGCGCTGGCTCCGAAGCAGAGGGCGACGCGCAGCCCGTACTCCCGGCCGCCGGCCCCGAACACGGACCGGACCAGGTCCTTCACCGTACGACGCCGGGTGTGCAGGTCCCTGTTCTCCTTGCCCTGGTCGAAGGCCTCGGCGGCGTGCAGCAGGGCGTCGTCGAGGGCGCGCAGGGCGGGCGCGGAGCGGGAGGGCGCGGGAAGGGGGCCGGTGTGGGTGTTGTCGCGGACGGCGGCGGCGAGGCGCCGGGGTCCTTCGGAGGCCCGCGTCGGCACCGGTTCCCCGGTCCAGGCGAGCGCGGTGGCGGCCTCGGCGAGCGGCAGGGCGGCGGCGTACTGCGCGTGCAGCCGTCGCTCGGCGAACGAGGAGGAGTACCGCCGCAGCCGGGGTCCGGTGAGGGCGTCCTGCGCATGGTCGAGGGCGGCGGTGAGCGCGACGCGGCGGGCGGTGGCGCGGCCGCTCCCGACGGCGTCGAGCAACGCGGCGACGGCGTCGTACACGCCCGCCACCGCGTCCCGCTCCCCGTCGAACCGGAAGTCACCGACGAGCGATCCCGGCGTGGGCAGCACCAGCCGCAGCGAGAGCAACCAGACGGCCCCGACGACATAGGCGACGGCCCGCTCCCACCCGCTCTCGGGCAACGGCATCCCGGCCCCGATGGCAGCGGCCACGAGCACCTGCGTACCGGCGGCGGAGGCGACGGGCCCGACCGCACTGACGCTTCCGGCGAGAAGCCCGAGCCCGGTGAGCACAAGGGTGAGCGCCACCGCCGCGAGGTGATCCCCGGCATACGTCCCGCCGAGCACCCCCACCGCACCCGCCAGCGCGGGCATCCCGATGCGCTGGACGGAGACACGTCGGCTGCCGGGGCGGTCGTTGATCCCGGCGAGCATGGCGGCGATGGCGGCGACGACGCCGAGGGAGACCCGCCCGGCGAGAACCGCGACGAGAAGCAGGGGCCCGGCGGCCAACGCCCCCCGCGTGACCGCACTCCAGGGAACGGGTCCGCGCTGGGTGCGCAGGGCGTGGGCGAGCCAGGGTGGAAGGGCGAGATGCGGACGTGCGGGCCGGGACACAGGGCTCCAGTCGGGGCGAGGGCGGGGTACGCGCCTTCGGGCGACGGTGGCCGGGCGGTGGGTGGCCGTAAGGGTGCGGCCGGTGGTGTCCACGGTAGGGGTGGGACTCGGTGAGGACGGAACGTTCGGGTTTCGGGGATGTGACGATGCCTGGAAACGCCACGTTCTTTATGAACGCAATCATGCTGCGCGGCCGGCACCGCATGCCCGGCTTGCACGCGACAACCAGCTCGGCGCTTCGTCAGGAGCCGCAGTCGCGGCCGGCGTCGCACTGCCAGCCACGGCCGGCTTCTTCAGAATGCGGCCGCGACCCGCGTCATCTCGGTACCTGATCTCGTCGCCCTCCTTACTCCTCGACGGGACGGTACCGGAAGTGGCTGAGCGCGTAGGAGAGCTCCCGGGACGAGCGTCGGAAATTCGGATGCGTGCAGCCGTACGGGCGCGCATGATCGGCGAGTTGTACGCCGCGCGAGCGTGCCCGCCCTCGCCGGGCCCACACCTGTCAGGAGCCGCCGTGATCCGACGCGTCACCTCCCCCGCCCTCTTCCCTCCCCCCACCTACTCCCACGCCTCCGTCGTCGAGGCCGGTACGAAGCTCGCCTTTCTCGCCGGTTCCGTGCCGCTCGACGGCGACGGGAAGGTCGTCGGCGAAGGCGATCCCGTACGGCAGGCCGAGCAGGTGATCGCCAATCTGGAGGTGCAACTCGGTGCGGTCGGGAGCGACTTGGCGCATGTGCTGTCCACCGAGGTGTACGTCGTGAGCAGTGACACCGCCGTGCTGTCGGCCGTATGGGAGGTCGTCGAGGCGTCGGGGCTGAGTGTCGGCCCTCATTCGTCGACGCTGCTCGGGGTGGCCTGCCTCGGATACACGGGGCAGTTGGTGGAGATCACGGCCACGGCCGTCGTTCCCGAGCGGTCGGGAGAGGGAACGCGGTCATGACCGCCGTCGCCCTCCGCCGCGCCCTGCCCACCGACGCCGGAGCCGTCGCCGACGTCTGGCTGCGGTCCTTCGCCGCCGCATTGCCGACCGTCGTCCGGCCGCGCTCCGACGACGAGGTGCGGACGTACTTCCGGGAGGTCGTGGTGCTGCTGCGGGAGACCTGGGTGGCCGAGGCCGCCGATCGGCTCGTCGGGCTCATGGTGCTCGACGGCGATCTGCTCTCCCAGCTCTATCTCGACCCCGACTGGCGCGGGCGCGGTATCGGCGACCGGTTCGTCGACCTCGCCAAACGGCGCCGCCCGGACGGGCTGAGCCTGTGGACCTTCCAGGTCAACGGGCCCGCCCACCGCTTCTACGAGAGACACGGTTTCGTCGCCGTCGAGTCCACGGACGGCAGCGGGAACGAGGAGCGGGAGCCGGACGTGCGCTACGTCTGGCATCCCGTTCACCCCTGAGATCACTCCCGCGTCCGCCCCCACCCCCGCCGCTTCGGCAACGGCCGCGCGTACCCTCCGGCCCGACTCGTCCTCAACCCCAACCCCACCAGCGACTCGGCGAGTTTCACGGCGGCCCCCACCCCGTCGACCACCGGCACCCCCAGCTTCTCCCCCACGACCCGCTGCAGCCCGGTCATCCCGGCACACCCCAGCACCAGGACCTCCGCACCCGCGTCCCGGGCCCGTTCGGCGGCAGCCAGAAAGGCGGACTCCGTGCGTTCGCCGTCCTCCAGTTCCAGCACCCCCAGTCCGGTGCCGACCACCGCGACACAGTTGCGGCCCACCCCGGCCGTCTCCAGGCTGTCCTCGATCTGCCCGCAGGACCGCTCCAGGGTGGTCACCACCCCGTAGCGCCGCCCGAGCAGGCAGGCCAGATGCCCCGCCGCCT
Source organism: Streptomyces sp. NPDC056479 (assembly GCF_042795335.1). NCBI lineage: Bacteria > Bacillati > Actinomycetota > Actinomycetes > Kitasatosporales > Streptomycetaceae > Streptomyces > Streptomyces sp. NPDC056479. Next base: position 306,362 of record NZ_JBHTRZ010000008.1, read on the forward strand.
CCGTGATGTCGACGACCGGCACGTCCACCAGTTCCCGGACGCCCTCCCTCCCGTGCTCCCCGAAGCCGGCCATGACGACCGCGTCGTACGCGGGACCCTCGTACGTCCGCAGCGCGTCCATCACCGCCGCCGCCGAGAGGTAGCTGTCGAGCCAGCCCTCCGCCGACTCGGGGCCCCACCCGGGGGTCAGCCCGAGCACGGTGGTGCCCGGGCCTGCGGCGGCCCGGGCACCTCGCACGATCTCCTCGGTCATCTCCTGCGTGGTGTTGCAGTTGGTGACGACGATCCGCACGTCCTTCAGACCTCCCGCGCCACAGACCCGGCGGCCCGCTCATCGCGGCACAGCACCAGATACAGCCCCGCCGCCATCGCCGTACCGATGAACCACGAGTACGGCGCCACATCGCTGAACGCCTTCACCAGCGCCAGCACCGCCGCGACACCCGCCGCCGGCAGGAACGCCCACAGCGCCCTGGGATTGACGCCCTTGCGGTAGTAGTAGCGCGAACCCGGCTCGGCCGAGAACAGCTCGTTCACATCCACCCGGCCGTGCTTCACCAGGTAGTAGTCGACCATGATCACGCCGAACAGCGGGCCCAGGAAGGCGCCGAGACCGCCCAGGAAGTAGTTGACGACCGTCGGGTTCGAGAAGAGGTTCCACGGCGTCACGGCCAGCGCCGCGACCGTGCTGATCATGCCGCCGACCTTGAAGGTGATCTTCTGCGGCCAGACGTTGGCCAGGTCGTACGCCGGTGAGACGAAGTTGGCGACGATGTTGACGCCCATGGTGGCGATGGCGAAGGTCAGGGCCGCGAGGACCAGGACCCAGGTGTTGCCGACCTTCGCCACCAGCTCGGCCGGGTCCGTGATGGCCTCGCCGAACACCTCCAGCGAACCGGCCGTGACGATCACCGAGACGACCACGAATGCCGTCGAGTTGATGGGCAGCCCCCAGAAGTTGCCCTTGCGGACCGTCCGGTAGTCGGGCGCGAAGCGCGAGAAGTCGCAGAAGTTGAGCATCAGCGTGCCGTACGTGGCGAGGATCAGGCCGATCGCGCCGAACCACTGCCGCCACTGCTCGCCGACGGACACCGGGTGCGGGGTGGACGTGAGCGAGATCGTCCAGCCGGCCTTGGCGAGGACCCAGACCGCCAGCGCGATCATCACCACCCAGATCGCCGGACCGCAGAAGTCCTGGAACTTCCGCACCGACTCCATGCCCCGGCTGATGATCAACGCCTGGATGAGCCAGAGGGAGAGGAAGGAGACCCAGCCGAGCGCGTGCAGGCCCAGGAAGGAGCTGTGCGTCCAGGACTCCAGGCCGGGCCACGCGGCGAGCAGCATCACATTCACCGCGACCGAGGCCAGATACGTCTGGATGCCGTACCACATGATGGCGATCACGGCCCTGATCAGCGCCGGGATGTTGGCGCCCCAGACGCCGAAGCTGATGCGGCTGACGACCGGGAACGGGACGCCGTGGCGCTGCCCGATCTTCCCCATCCAGTTCATGCCGACGTAGATGAGCACGAAGCCGACGAGCAGCGAGGTGAAGACCTGCCACACGTTCATGCCGAGGACCAGCAGGCCGGCCGCGAACGTGTAGTTGCCGAGGTTGTGAACGTCGGACATCCACAGGGCGAAGAGGTCGAAGACCTTCCAGTTGCGCTTGCCGGCGGGCGCGAGGTCTTCGTTGGTGAGCCGGGCATCGGGGACGAACGCTGGTGTGCCGGTGACTTCGGCACGGTCGGCGAGGGACACGGGGCCTCCAGGAGGGAGGGGACGGAGGAGGGCTGCTTTCCGGTCGCTTGGCTATTTTCCGGTCACTTGGCAACGCGTTTGGTATACCAAACTGCCCTCATGGTCCTCCCGTCAACCGTTCGGACGGATATCGCTGCTGTTAACGCTCCGTAAATCACGCCCGGAGTCGGCGAAGATGGCCCCATGACGAAGATCGAACCGCTCGGAGCGATCCGCGAGCGTGTCCTCGCCACGCTGCGGCAGGACATCATCGCGGGCCGCCTGCGTCCGGGCGATCGCCTGGTCGAGCGTGAGCTGGCCGACCGCTTCGAGGTCTCCCGGGTACCGGTCCGCGAGGCGATCCGCTCGCTGGTCGCCGAGGGGTTCGTCCACTTCGAGACACCCCGCCGCACGGTCGTACGCCGGCTGACCCCCGCCGACGTCAAGGAACTCTTCGAGCTGCGCGAGGCGTTGGAGGTGTACGCGGCCGGACTCGCGGCATCACGGGCCACGCAGGAGGATCTGGCGGAGCTGCGGGAGCTGCTGCGCGGCGCCGCGAGCGCCACCGAGGCGGGGGACGCCGAGAAGATCACCGACGTCAACACCCGGTTCCACAACAGGATCCTGGCCATGGCCGGCAACAGCCTGCTGACCTCGGTCATGGAACCGGTCGACGGCCGCCTGCGCTGGCTCACCCGGCAGAACGAGGAGTGGCCCCAACTCCTCGAGGAACACAAGGACCTGTACGAGGCGATCGCCTCCGGCGACCCCGAGCGCGCCCGCGCCCACACCCTCAGCCATGTGCAGGCCAACTACCGCTCTACGGTCCGGCACCTCTTCGGCGAAGGCGGGGAACCTCGCTGAGCGAGGCCGCCCCGGCCGCCGCACCGAGCACCTCCCGCAGCATCGCCGGTGTGAGCCGGCCGGTGAAGGTGTTGCGCTGGCTGACGTGGAAACACCCGAAGAGCTCCAGCGCGCTCCCTCCCGCCCCGTCCAGCGCGACCCGCGCCCCATGGGCGAACACCGGCCGCGGCCTGGGCACCCGCCACCCCGCCTCCGCCAGCGCCGGCAGGGTCGCCTGCCAGCCGAAGGCACCCAGTACGACGACCGCCCGCAGTGTGGGCCGCAGCAGCCGCAGCTCCTGCACGAGCCAGGGCCGGCAGGTCTCCCGCTCGCCGGGGGTGGGCTTGTTGGCGGGCGGAGCGCAGTGCACCGGGGACGTGACGCGGACGCCGTACAGCTCCAGGCCGTCGTCGACGGCGGCAGACGTCGGCTGCGAGGCGAGGCCCACGTCGTACAGCGCCTGATAGAGCACGTCACCGGAGCGGTCCCCGGTGAACATCCGGCCGGTGCGATTGCCGCCGTGGGCAGCCGGGGCGAGCCCGACGATCAGCAGCCGGGCGTCCGGCGGACCGAAGCCGGGCACCGGGCGGCCCCAGTACGCCTGGTCGGCGAAGGCGGCGCGCTTGACGCGGGCCACCTCCTCACGCCAGCCGACCAGCCGCGGGCAGGCCCGGCAGCCCGAGATCCGCAGGTCGAGATCGTCGAGGGCGTCCACGCCTCCACCGTACGGCCCTGCCGGATCCGTACGGGGACTAAGGTCGAGGCATGGCTTCCGAGGATGACGAGGCGAGGGGCGACGGCGCGGACGCGGCCGAGGCACCGGGGCAGCCGGACGAGGCGAAGGCCGAGCAGGCCGTCGACCCGAAGATCGCCGCCGCCGTGGCCGCCGCCGAGGCCGCCGGTCCGCAGAACGGCGAGTCCGTGCGGGTCGACAGCTGGATCTGGGCCGTACGCCTGGTGAAGACCCGCTCCATGGGCGCCACCGCCTGCAAGGGCGGGCATGTGCGCGTGAACGGCCAGAACGTGAAGCCCTCCCACGCCCTGCGCATCGGCGACGAGGTACGGCTGCGGCAGGAGAACCGGGAGCGGATCGTCATCGTCAAGCGGCTCATCCGCAAGCGGGTGGGCGCCCCCGTGGCGGTTCAGTGCTTTGTCGACAACTCGCCCCCTCCGCCCCCGCGCGAGGCGGTCGCCCCGGCCGGCATCCGCGACCGTGGCACGGGCCGCCCGACCAAGCGGGACCGGCGGGAGCTGGAACGCCTGCGCGGCCTCATGGGCGGCGGCGCGGGGCGACCGCACCAGGGCTGACATGCGTCGATGGCGTCCGGCTCGGCCTTCTCGGCCTGCCGGACGCCATCGACGGACGCCGTCGTCGGCTCATGGGTCGTCGGCTCACGCGCGTCGTCGCACCAGCCGCAGCAGATCCGCGTTCGAGCTCCGCCGTGCCCACGCGATCAGGGCGAGCGGCACGATCAGGATGAGGGGTGTCGCCGCGTTCTCCCCGCCGAAGGCGGTGATCGTCACGACGAACGCGCCGACCATCAGCGCGCTCAGCGCCATCGCCGCCACCGACTGGAGCACCGGGACCAACAGCGCGATGGCACCGGCCAGTTCGAGCGCCCCGATGGTGTACATCCCCGCGCTCCCCCAGCCGAGCTCGTCGAAGCCCTCGGTGGCCGACGGGTGCGCGATCAGCTTGGGCAGGGCGCTGGCGATCCCGTAGAACAGGGCGAGCACGATCTGCAGAGCGCGCAGGGCGATACGGGCGCGGCGACCACGCGGGGTCGCGGACTCGGCGATGACCGTGCCGGAGGTGGCGGAGGCGGCGGTGGTGACGGAGGCGGTGGTCTCGGACATGGGGGTCTCCTGTGTTCGGCGGTCCGTGGTGCTGTCACAGAGGTAGACCGGCACTCGCTCCCGAACTCATCGCCGTACGAACGGAATTTCACCCGTCCCCGTCGAACGGCGGCGTCCCGTCCGCGTCGAACGGCAGCCACCCGTGCCCCACGTACCAGTGTCCGCCCGCCCGCAGATGGTCCCCGACGGCCCGCTCCACGGCCGTTCGCCGCGGCAGGCTCTCGATCGGCAACTCCGGGTCGCCGAAAACGAATTGGACCGGCTCGGTGTCGGCCGCCTCCCGGTCCTCGACGCTGACGCGGAAACGCTCCTGAAAGCGGACGATGTTGGAGTCCTCGGGGAGGTACTTCCTGAGCTGTGGGTCCAATAGCCAGGAGTGGCAGGTCGCCACGCGGTACCGCTCCCGCGGGAAGTGCCGCGGGAAGAACTCCCGGGCGAGCGACAGGGACCGCTCGACGGCGGGCGGGGACAACGGCCCCTGGAAGTCCGGTATATGCACATTGAGGCAGGGCGAGTCCGGGCCGACGTCGAGCCCGGCCGCCGCGAGTCTGGTCCCGGCACGCTGCCCGAGCCGCGCCCGCTCGAACTGCAACCGGCCCAGCTGGTACAGCTCGCCGCGGAAGTGATGGATGAGCCACCACGGGGCCTGCAGACCCGCCCGGCCGTGCCGTCTGCGGTGCACGGCCATGTTCCGGCCGAGGTCGGCGAGGGTGCGCCGGGAGACATCGGCCGGGATGCCGCGGTCACGGTGGTAGGCGCGGGCGTACGGCAGCGCCGCGACGAACACGTAGACGGGGAAGCAGCGCTGCAGGGCGCCCGAGGCCCAGTCGAGGTCGGGCAGGTCGACCGGGCCACCGACCTCCCCCATCCCCCGGACCAGCTCGTCCACGGACCGTTCCAGGAACGGCCGCAGCTCCGGGTCGTCCGTCACCCGCCGGCCCATCCGCACGAGGTCGTTGACGTCCTCGTGGGGTACGGCGAGATCGAGCAGCACCTCGGCCAGTTCATCGGTGTCCGGCAGCACAGGGCCCCCTGCGAGGAGAACGAGGAGTACGTTTCAAGGAGGAGCGGTGAGGTGGATGCGTACGGGCAGTGAGCCGACGACGGCGCGCAGTGCGCTGCGGGTCCGTTTCTGGCTGTGCGTGTGGGGCGTGGTCTGGGCGATCTTCGGGACCGCGGCGTTCGCACTCGCCGGGCGCCCCGGCTGGGCGATGGCCTGCGGGGTGCTGTGGGTGGTGATCACGATCGACCTGGCCATGGTGCTCAGGCACATCCGCCAGGGTCCGCACTACCAGCCGGGCCACGACGTGCCGCCGTACTTCCCGCCCGAGAACCGCCCCTACCGCCCGCAGGGGCCACCGACCGACTACCGTCCTCCCCGGCCGCCGCCGGAGGACCGCCGCCCTTAGGTGCGCCGAAGACCGGCCACCCCGCCCGCCGCTCACGCGTCGAACCGTGCCGCCTTCAGATACCGCGGGTTCGGGTCGAGCGCGGCCGCCAGCCGGAAGTGACGCTTCGCCTGGTCGGGCCGACCCTGGCGCTCGTAGGTGCGGGCGAGTGCGAAGTGCGCGAACGCGTTGTCCGGTTCGCGTTCCAGGACGATGGTGAACTCCAGCTCGGCGGGCCGCAGTTGCGCGGCGGCGAAGAATGCACGCGCGCGCAGCAGCCGGGCCGCGGTGTTCTCCGGGTGCACCGCGATGACCCCGTCGAGCAGCTTCACCGCACCCCGCGGGTCCCGCGCGGCGAGCAGCTGCTCGGCGGCGCGGAAGTCGATGACATGCGTCTCCGGAGTACGTCCGGTCGAACCGCTGGTCTCGGGCACGGCAGAGTCCTTCCCTCACTGGGAGGATTAAACGCGCGAACGGAACACGGCTATTCCTGGGGCGAACGGGACTACCGGTCCGCCCGCGCCCCGCGGGCCCGCCGCACGAGCTCGTCCCATACGTCCTTCACGCGCCGCTGAAGCTCCTCCAGGGCCACGTCGTTGTCGATGACGATGTCCGCGATCTCCAGGCGTCTCTCCCGTGTCGCCTGCGCGGCCATACGCGCGCGGGCGTCCTGTTCGGTCATGCCGCGCAGGGAGACCAGCCGGTCGAGCTGGGTCTCGGGGCTGGCGTCGACGACGACCACGACGTCGTACAGCGGCGCGAGGGCGTTCTCGGTGAGGAGCGGGACGTCGTGGACTACGACGGCGTCCTCGGCGGCGGCCTCCTCCAGCTCGCGGGAGCGGGTGCCCACGAGGGGGTGCACGATCGAATTCAGCACGGCGAGCCGCTCGGGGTCGGCGAAGACGATCGACCCCAGTCGGGGCCGGTCGAGACTGCCGTCGTCCGCGAGCACGTCCTCGCCGAACGCCTCCACGACCGCGGCGAGACCAGGGGTGCCGGGCGCGACGACCTCGTGCGCGATCCGGTCCGCGTCGATCAACACGGCGCCGTGCTCCACGAGCAGCCGTGACACCTCGCTCTTGCCGGCGCCGATGCCGCCGGTCAGGCCCACCTTCAGCATGACCGACAGCTTAGGTCCTGCCACTGACAGCGCTTCGGGCAGGACCGGCCCTGCCGCTCAGCCGTCGCCTTCGCGCTCCGCCAGGAACCGCTCGAACTCCCGGCCGATCTCGTCCGCCGACGGGATGTCCACCGGCTCGGCGAGCATGTTGCCGCGGCTCTCGGCGCCGGCGACGGCGTCGTACTGGTGCTCAAGGCCCTCGACGAGGTTGGTGAGCTCCTCGTCGCCCTCGCGGATCTGGCGGTCGATCTCGTTCTGCGTGCGGTGGGCGTCGGTGCGCAGGGAGTGCGCGATGCCGGGCAGCACCAGTCCGGTCGCCGCGGTGACGGCCTCCAGAACGGTCAGGGCCGCGTCCGGGTAGGGGGAGCGGGCGATGTAGTGCGGGACGTGCGCGGCGACGCCCAGGACGTCGTGCCCGGCCTCCATCAGCCGGTACTCGACGAGGGCCTCGGCGCTGCCGGGCACCTGCGCCTCTTCGAAGGGGCTGGTGTGGCCCGGGACGAGGTCGGTGCGGTTGCCGTGCGGGGTGAGGCCGACCGGGCGGGTGTGCGGGACGCCCATGGGGATGCCGTGGAAGTTCACCGACAGGCGCACCCCGAGCCGCTCGACGATCTCCTTGACGGCCGCGGCGAAGCGCTCCCACTCCACGTCCGGCTCCGGCCCGGACAGCAGCAGGAAGGGAGCTCCGGTCGCGTCCTGGACGAGCCGCACCTCCAGGGCGGGCACCTCGTATCCGGCCCAGCGGTCGCGCTTGAACGTCAGCAGTGGCCGGCGGGCGCGGTAGTCCACCAGCCGGTCGTGGTCGAAGCGGGCCACGACCTGGTGCGGCAGCGAGTCCAGGAGCCCGTCGACGATCTGGTCGCCGGTCTCACCCGCGTCGATGTATCCGTCGAAGTGGTAGAGCATGACAAGACCGGCCGACTCCTGGGCGAGCGCCATGTCGACCACGGCGAGCCCCTTCGGCTCCCATGCGTACAAACCCTGCGGATCAAGCACTGTGACCGCTCCTCCTCGTGTCCATACGTCACAACACCCTTACGGGCGGCGTCATTCCCGAGGAGAAGCCCAAGATCATGAGAACGGCACGCGTAACGCCGCCCGCTTTGTGGGGGCGCGGGGAACTGCGCGACAAGCCCCCACCCACCCGCGGCCGAAGAACAACCGGAAACGCCTGAGGGGCCGCACCTCGAAAGGTACGGCCCCTCAGTCAACTGCTAAGCCTCAGCGAGCCAGCGTTCAGCTCTGGCCGCCGGCCAGCTTCTCGCGCAGCGCGGCAAGCGCCTCGTCCGAGGCCAGCGCGCCGCTGTTGTCGGCACCCTCGGAGGAGTACGAACCGCCGCCACCGGACGCGGCCGGAGCCGCACCCGCGGTGTCGCCACCCTCGGCAGCGGCAGCGGCGTCGGCCTCACGGCTCTTGATGACCTGCTGCTGGTGCTGCTCGAAGCGGGTCTGCGCCTCGGCGTACTGGTTCTCCCACACCTCACGCTGGGACTCGAAGCCCTCGAGCCAGTCGTTGGTCTCGGGGTCGAAGCCCTCGGGGTAGATGTAGTTGCCCTGGTCGTCGTACGACGCGGCCATGCCGTACAGGGTCGGGTCGAACTCGACCGTCGCCGGGTCGGCACCGAAGGCCTCGTTGGCCTGCTTCAGCGAGAGGCTGATGCGACGGCGCTCGAGGTCGATGTCGATGACCTTGACGAAGATCTCGTCGTTGACCTGGACGACCTGCTCCGGGATCTCCACGTGGCGCTCGGCCAGCTCGGAGATGTGGACCAGACCCTCGATGCCCTCGTCCACGCGGACGAACGCACCGAACGGAACCAGCTTCGTGACCTTGCCGGGCACGACCTGGCCGATCTGGTGGGTGCGGGCGAACTGCTGCCACGGGTCTTCCTGGGTCGCCTTCAGCGACAGGGAGACACGCTCGCGGTCCATGTCGACGTCGAGAACCTCGACGGTGACCTCCTGGCCGACCTCGACAACCTCGGACGGGTGGTCGATGTGCTTCCAGGAAAGCTCGGAGACGTGGACCAGACCGTCGACGCCACCCAGGTCCACGAAGGCACCGAAGTTGACGATCGAGGAGACGACGCCGGAACGGACCTGACCCTTCTGGAGAGTGGTGAGGAACGTCTGGCGGACCTCGGACTGCGTCTGCTCCAGCCAGGCACGGCGGGACAGGACCACGTTGTTGCGGTTCTTGTCCAGCTCGATGATCTTGGCCTCGAGCTCCTTGCCCACGTAGGGCTGGAGGTCGCGAACGCGGCGCATCTCGACCAGGGAGGCCGGGAGGAAGCCACGGAGGCCGATGTCGAGGATGAGACCACCCTTGACGACCTCGATGACGGTACCGGTGACGATGCCGTCCTCTTCCTTGATCTTCTCGATGGTGCCCCAGGCACGCTCGTACTGGGCGCGCTTCTTCGAGAGGATCAGGCGGCCTTCCTTATCCTCCTTCTGGAGAACAAGGGCTTCGATCTCGTCGCCGACGGCGACGACCTCGTTGGGGTCGACGTCGTGCTTGATCGAGAGCTCGCGGCTCGGGATGACACCTTCGGTCTTGTAACCGATGTCGAGGAGAACCTCGTCCCGGTCAACCTTGACGATGACGCCGTCGACGATGTCGCCATCGTTGAAGTACTTGATCGTCTCGTCGATAGCGGCGAGGAAGGCTTCCTCGTTACCGATGTCGTTGACCGCAACCTGCGGGGTGGTGGCGGTGGTCTCGGTGCTGCTCGTCATGTGGGAAAGGGCTCCGGTACGGACATTGAAGTCGTAGGTACTGCTACGCCGGGAGCCCGTATCGCTCTGAAGAAGCCGGACAGCCAAGGAAGCGCCCCACCGGTGAAGGTGATGGCGCCTCGACAACCGAGGGGACATACAACAGATGCGAGCGCAGCCTGCTACGTCTGAGGTGCGCAGGCCCGCAGCGCAACTTGTAGCATACGGGGGCAGCCGGACAGGGTCAATGCGCGAAGCCGCACACCCGGGGCGGATCGCCCCATACCCGGCACAAAACCTGTCTCTTGAGGCCACGCAGGCCTTGGGCAGCCCCTTGTGTGACACATCCGCGGGGGGCCGCGCCATTCAGGTGACGGAAGAGTACGACGAGGGAGCCGATCATCCAAGAGCCCGTATCGCCCGAGATCGCGTCCGGCGCGTCGACCGATGTCTCCGGCGCCCCTGACGCCTCCTTCGAACCGGAGGCCACCCGGCGCACGGCCGGTGTCGCCGAGAGTTCCCGCGCCAATCGGGGCTGGTGGGACCGCAACGCCGACGAGTACCAGATCGACCACGGCACCTTCCTCGGCGACGACCGTTTCGTGTGGGGTCCCGAGGGTCTGGACGAGGTGGAGGCCGAGCTGCTCGGTCCGCCGGAGGACCTCAAGGGCAAGGAGGTCCTGGAGATCGGCGCCGGCGCGGCGCAGTGCTCGCGCTGGCTGGCCGCGCAGGGTGCCCGCCCGGTCGCCCTGGATCTCTCCCACCGCCAGCTCCAGCACGCGTTGCGCATCGGGGGCGCGTTCCCCCTGGTGTGCGCCGACGCGGGCGCGCTCCCCTTCGCCGACGCCTCCTTCGACCTGGCGTGCTCGGCGTACGGCGCGCTGCCGTTCGTCGCCGACCCGGTGCTGGTGCTGCGCGAGGTGCGGCGGGTGCTGCGGCCGGGCGGAAGGTTCGTCTTCTCGGTCACCCATCCCATCCGCTGGGCCTTCCCCGACGAGCCGGGCCCGGAGGGCCTGTCCGTCGCCGCCTCCTACTTCGACCGCACGCCGTACGTCGAACAGGACGAGGAGGGCGGCGCGGTCTACGTCGAGCATCACCGCACGATCGGCGACCGGGTGCGGGACGTCGTGGCGGCGGGGTTCCGGCTGGTGGACCTGGTCGAGCCGGAGTGGCCGGCCTGGAACAGCTCGGAGTGGGGCGGCTGGTCGCCGCTGCGCGGGAACCTGATCCCGGGGACGGCGATCTTCGTGTGCGAGCGAAGCGAGACGGGGGCACCCCCGGCCTGAGGCTGGGGGAGAGACTGAGAGCGTGATCCGTTACGACGCCCTGGACGCGCTGCCCGTACGCGACGCCCTGCCCGGTCTGAGCGACGCCCTGGAGGCGCGCGGCACCGCGGTGCTCGTCGCGCCGCCCGGCACCGGCAAGACCACGCTGGTGCCGCTGGCGCTGGCGGGGCTGCTCGGCGAGGGACCGGCGCGGCGCGTCGTCGTCGCCGAGCCCCGGCGGATCGCGGCACGGGCCGCGGCACGGCGGATGGCGTGGCTGCTGGGCGAGAAGGTCGGCGAGAGCGTCGGCTACACCGTGCGCGGGGAGCGGGTCGTCGGGCGCCACGCGCGCGTGGAGGTCGTCACGACCGGTGTGCTGCTCCAGCGGCTGCAGCGCGACCAGGAGCTCGCCGGCGTGGACGTCGTGATCCTCGACGAGTGCCACGAGCGGCACCTGGACGCGGACACGGTGGCGGCGTTCCTGTGGGACGTACGGCAGGCGCTGCGGCCGGAGCTGCGGCTGGTGGCCGCGTCGGCGACGACGGACGCGCAGGGCTGGGCGCGGCTGCTGGGCGACGCCCCGGTGGTCGAGGCCGAGGGCACCGCGCATCCCGTGGACGTGGTCTGGGCGCCCCCGACGCGTCCCATACGGCCGCCGCACGGCATGCGGGTCGACCCGGCGCTGCTGACGCATGTGGCGTCGGTGGTCCGGCGGGCGCTGGCCGAGCGGGCGGGAGACGTGCTGTGTTTCCTGCCGGGCGTGGGCGAGATCGCGCGGGTGGCCGGGCAGCTGGGGGAGCTCGGCGACGTAGAGGTGCTGCAGGTGCACGGGCGGGCGTCGGCGGCTGTGCAGGATGCCGTGCTGGCGGGCGGGGAACGGCGGCGGGTGGTGCTGGCGACGTCCGTGGCGGAGTCGTCGCTGACGGTTCCCGGGGTGCGTGCGGTCGTCGACTCCGGGCTGGCGCGGGAGCCCCGCGTGGACCACGCGCGCGGGCTGAGCGCGCTGACGACCGTGCGGGCCTCGCAGGCGGCCGGGCGGCAGCGGGCGGGGCGGGCCGGGCGTGAGGCACCCGGCGCGGTCTACCGCTGCTGGGCGGAGGCGGAGGACGCGCGTCTGCCGCGTTTCCCGTCGCCGGAGATCAAGGTGGCCGACCTGACGGCGTTCGCGTTGCAGACGGCGTGCTGGGGCGATCCGGAGGCGACCGGGCTGGCGCTGCTGGATCCGCCGCCGGGCGGGGCGATGGCGGCGGCGAGGACCGTGCTGACGGCCATCGGGGCGGTGGACGCCGACGGACGGGCCACCGCGCGGGGGACGGCCATGGCCCGGCTGGGGTTGCATCCGCGGCTGGGGCGGGCGCTGCTGGACACCTCAGGTGCGGGTGCCGAGGTGGTCGCGCTGCTGAGCGAGGAGGCCCCGAGGGAGTACGGCGACGACCTGGCCGCCGCTTGGCGGGCGGCCCGGCGGGGCGGGGACGCCTATGCGGGGCGTTGGCGTGCGGAGGTGCGCCGGTTGCGGGCGAGCGCCGGGAGCGCGTCGGCGCGGGGCGTGGACGACGACGACCGCACCGTGGGCCTCGTCGCCGCCCTCGCCTTCCCCGAGCGCGTCGCCCGGGCCGACGGCGGTTCCTATCTGATGGCCTCCGGCACGCGCGCCGAACTCGGTGCCGGCAGTCCGCTGCGCGGTGCCCCGTGGATCGCCGTGGCCGTCGCGGACCGGCCCGTCGGCAAGGGGCACGCGCGCGTGCAGCTCGCCGCCGCGGTGGACGAGGAGATGGCCCGGTCGGCGGCGGCACCGCTGTACCGCGAGAGCCAGGAGGTCCACTGGGCCGACGGGGACGTCGTCGCCCGGCGGGTCGAGCGGCTGGGGGCGATCGAGCTCGCGGCGCGCCCGTTGCGCGACGCCGACCCCGCCCTCGTACGGAACGCGCTCCTCGAAGGGCTGCGGCAGGAAGGGCTCGGTCTGTTGCGGTGGACGCCCGACGCCCTCGTACTGCGGCAGCGGCTCGCCTTCCTGCGTCTGCACCTCGGGGAGCGGTGGCCCCAGGTCTCCGACGAGGCGCTGCACGCGCGCGTGGACGAGTGGCTGGAGCCCGAGCTGGGGCGGGCCCGGCGGCGGGGGGACCTCGGGCGGATCGACGCGGGGCAGGCGCTGGCCCGGCTGTTGCCGTGGGCGTCCGGTGAGGCCGGCCGGCTCGACGAGCTGGCGCCGGAGCGCATCGCCGTACCGAGTGGGTCCAGAATCCGGGTCGACTACGGCAATCCCGAACAGCCCGTCCTCGCCGTGAAGTTGCAGGAGATGTTCGGCCTGCACGAGTCGCCCGCCGTCGCGGGGGTGCCCGTCCTGGTCCACCTCCTCTCCCCCGCCGGGCGGCCCGCGGCCGTCACCGCGGATCTCGCCTCCTTCTGGAAGGACGGCTACAAGGGCGTACGGGCGGAGCTGCGCGGCCGTTATCCCAAGCATCCGTGGCCCGAGGATCCCGCCACGGCCGAGCCGACCCGGCACACCAACGCCCGGCTCAGGCGGTGACCGGTTCCGGTTCGGTGTTCTTCGTCGGCTGCGGGTCGCCGGGGCGGCGGCTCCGCGCCTCCAGGTAGAGGGAGAGCGCGAGCAGCAGCAGGCCCAGGGTCAGGAAGCCCCAGGGCAGGTACGAGGTCATCAGCAGGACCAGGGTGCGGTTGGACTTGACGAGGTCGACCGTGTGGTCGATGTAGTCCTCGCGCATCTTCACGTGGCCCGCGAACGCCGTCACCTTGTCGCGGTCCCCGAGCAGGGTGCCGCCGCGCAGTTCCTCCTTGTGGATCTCCTCGCCGTAGACGGGGGCGCCGGTGAGGGGTTCGACCCAGAACTTGCGGACGGTGGTGTACCAGCGGGTCGTGCCGGTCTTGGCGACGGACTCCGGTGTGATGCCCTCGACCGGCATCGTCCTGGGGAAGCTCACCTTGGTCCACGGGATGGTCTGCTCGAAGTAGTAGACGTCCACGCCGCGGAAGTCCTGTGTGCCCTTGTAGTGGATGGGGGCGGTGACGCGCGCCTGGGCGTCGAAGTACTCGTAGTCCCGTTTCTCCGTCAGGAAGGGCCACTTGAACTCGATGCCGGTCCGTTTCACCGGGTCGCCGTCGACCATCTCGCCGGTGGCGTGCACGGGTTCCTGGGTGTGCGCGTCGAAGATGTAGCGCTCGGGGATCTTGGAGACCATCTTGCCGTCGGGGCCGACGACATAGGACAGACCGTCCCAGACGACGACGTCCTTGCCGGCCGTCCTCTCGATCTTCTCCGACTCTTCGACGTTGCCCTTGAGCGTCTGCACGATGGTGACCTTGGAGACCTTGCGGGCCTTCATGGTGCCGTAGTCGAGGAGGGTGGCGTCCTTCGCCTCCAGGACCATGTCCTGGTACTGGCCGGCCGGGATCTTGGCCAGGCGCGGGAAGGCGTACCAGCGCAGCAGCGGGGACAGTGCCGTGAAGAACACGGCGAGGGCGAGCAGGATCAGACTGGCCTTGCGGCGCATCTCGGCCTCCCTCCCGGACGGGCGGTTACGGGTGTGCGGGCACCGTCGTCAGCAGCGGCTTGGGGGATGTCTCGCCGGCCGGGCTGCCCAGCGCGGTGAGGGTGAACACCAGGGCGAGCGCGGCGGCGAGTCCGGTCGCGGCGGCGATCAGGGCGCGCATACGGGCCTCCCGGCATCCCGGAGCTGACACTGCCAACGCATCTGATACGTCGTCAGGTTCGGCACCGTAGCAACGGGCGGGCGAGATGAGAACACGTTGCACACACGGACGAAGGGCGCCCTGTCCGCCGTAGCGGAAGAGCGCCCTTCGCCGGATGCCGTGCTGGCCCCGCGGGCCTACACGCTCGGGCTCGCCGAGGGCGAGCCGGACGCGGAGTCCGACGGGGTCGGGCTGGGCGTGGCGGCGGCCTCCACCTTCAGCTCCACCGTCAGCGTCGCGCCGCCGGCCGTGGTGATGCGGAGCAGATAGGTGCCCGCGGTGTCGTCGGCGTACAGCTTGGGGAGCTTGAGCAGACCGTTCGCGTCCGTCGTCAGGCCGCTCAGGGTGCGTACGGTCTTGCCGTCGGCGTCCTTGAAGTAGGGGCCCTTGTCGTTCTCGGCCGGGTCGTCCGCCGACTTGATGAGGGTGGCGGTGGCCGCGACCTTGTCGGCGACGGCGCCCTTGTAGGTCGCCTTGACCTCGACCTGGTCGGCGAACTCGCCGCCCGCGGTGCAGGTCAGCGCGGTCTCGCTGGTGCGGGCCAGGGTGTCGGCGGCGCGCTCGGTGACCGTGGCCTTGTAGTCGAGCGTGACCGATCGGCCGACGAGAGTGGCGCGGACCACGAACTCGCCCGTGTTCTCGCCCGCCTTGAGCGCCGGCGCCACCGCCTCACCGGCGCTGTTGGTGACGGCGGCGGCGTACTTCTCGCCGGTCGAGAAGGTGGCGTCGGTGCTGCCGACGATCGTGAAGCGGACCCGTACCTTGGCGACGGCCTTGCCGGCCCTGGTCTCGGCGCGGGTGCTGATCCTCTCGGTGAAGCTGTCGCCCGCCATCGCGGTGAGCTTCGCGGTGCCCGCGTTCTCCAGGTGATGGACCGTGTCGGTGGGCGTGGGTGTGGGCGTCGGGCTGGGTGTACCCGGCTCGTCCGGCTTCGGGGTGGGGCTCGCGGAGCCGCCGTTGCCACCGGGCTTGGTGCTCGGCGTCGTCGGCGTCTTCGGCTCCGTCGGCGATGGCGAGGGGCTCGCGCCCGCCGTCGCGTCGCTGCGGTCGCTCGGGAGGGTGCCGGTGCCGTCCGGGATCTGGTGGGTGCCCTTGCGGTAGTACTCCAGCCACGTCAGGACGAGGTTGAGGTAGTCCTGGGAGTTGTTGTAGCTGAGGATCGCGCTGTCGAGGTCGGCCTGGGCGGAGAGGTCCCAGCCGAAGCGGCACAGGTAGTGGCCGGCGGCGAGCGCGGCGTCGTAGACGTTGTTGGGGTCCTTCTTGCCGTCGCCGTTGCCGTCGCGGCCGGCCCACTCCCAGGTGGACGGGATGAACTGCATGGGGCCGACGGCACGGTCGTAGGAACTGTCCCCGTCGTAGGCGCCGCCGTCGGTGTCGCCGATGTTCGCGAAGCCGTTGCCGTTGAGCTGCGGGCCGAGGATCGGGGAGAGCGTGGTGCCGTCCGCGTCGACGCGGCCGCCGCGGGCCTGGCCGGACTCGACCTTGCCGATGGCGGCGAGGAGTTCCCAGGGGAGGTTGCAGCCGGGCTTGGCCTGCTGCAGCGAGGTCGCGGCCCTCTTGTAGGCGTCGAGGACGGTCGCGGGGATGCCCGCCTCGCTCTCGCCCGGGGCGACCGGGGTCGCACCGGCACTGGGCGAGGGCTTGGGGCTGTTCAGCGGCGGCAGGTCCGTGTAGTACGGCGAGTTGCCGGTCGCGCTGTTCTCGGCGGGCGTGTCCGGTGAGGGCTGGGTGCCGGTGGTGACTCTTCTCCCGGCGTCGTCGGTGGTCACTCCCGGAGCCTGGGAGGCGGCCAGTGCCGCGACGACGACGGCGGCGACCGTGGTGTTCACCGCGCCCTTGCGGAGCCTGCCGAATTGCGCCGCCATGAAATGGACCCCTCCCGTGGACGCCCGAGCGCCCGTCTCTGTCTGCCGAGCTCGCGGTGCTCGCCCTTGTAGTGACGATCGACTTGCCGCGACAGTTGCCCTCGCGGCCCACCTTCGTCGCTGTTCATCTGTTCGACCGCTGTCCCCGGTGCGGCGACCCAGGCGACCCTACGACAACTTCCTTTGCACGGTCACCCGTTGGCGCCCGATTTTTACCGCTTGGCCATGTGGGAGCTGTGCGTCGTATGTCCCTCATACTGGCTACGCCGACACCGGGGCCGACCCGTCCCGTCAAGCCCCCGCGCGAGGAGCCCCGTTGCCGTTCACGCTCAGCCATGCGGCGGCCGTGCTGCCCGCCGTGCGCACCGACGGAACCGGCCGGGGCCCGCTCGTGCCCGCCGTACTGGTGGCGGGTTCCTTCGCTCCCGACATGACCTATTACGCGGCGAGTGTCTTTGATGGAGCGATGGAGTTCGGCGATGTCACGCACTCGTTCGCGGGCGTGTTCACGGTCGACGTGGTCATCGCCTGGGCGCTGGTGGGCCTGTGGCTCCTGCTGCGTGAACCGCTGGTGGCGCTGCTGCCGGTACGGCGCCGGGCGCGGGTGGCCGCGCTGCTGCGCTGCGGGGCGACACGCGCGCGTGTACGGCCGTCGTTGGCGCTGCGCTGGTACGTCTCGGCCGTGCTGGGCGCGCTGACGCATGTCGTGTGGGACGCCTTCACGCATCTCGACCGCTGGGGGATGCGGCTGTTCCCCGTGCTGCGCGAGGAGATCGCCGGGTCGCCGCTGTACTGGTACCTCCAGTACGGCGGTTCGGCGGTGGCGGCGGTCGTCATCGCCGCGTTCGTGATCGTGGCGCTACGGCGGTCCCCTGCCCGCGCGCCGGTCGGGGTTCCGGTGCTTTCGGTGCGCGACCGCTGGCTGGCCGGCGCGGTGATCGGCGGGTCGGCCGCGGTGGCCGCGGTGCAGCGGGCGTCGCGCTGGTGGGCGTACTGGGGGTCGACCGCGAAGTACTGGGAGCTGATTCCGACGCTGTGCTTCGGGGCGGGCGCGGGCCTCGCCCTGGGGTTGCTGCTGTATGCCGTCGGCGTCAGGGTGTGGCGTCCGGTTCCGGGCCCTGGCAGTACGGGCGCGGATGGGGCCGGGAGAGAGCCGAGCCGGCCTGCGGCTCGGTGAGGGCGCGGGCGGCCGCGACGAACACCGCGACGGTACGGGCCGGGCGGGTGCGCGGGAGCGCGGTGCGGGCGAGGGCCAGATAGCCGCGGAGGTTCGTCGCCGGGTGCCGCAGCGGTCCGATCACGTCGGCGGGGATGCGGGCGGTGCTCGCGTCGGCGGCGAAGGGCTGGACCGAGGGCGGTGCGGTGGAGGGTGCGTCTTCGCTGTTCGCGTTCGCCGGCGCCGGAGCCGTCCGGCGGTGGAGCATGCGTATACCCATGCCCGCATCCTTACGGGCATCGGCCGGCAACAGCGCTTTTGCGGGGGCCACGCGAGTGACGGGCCCTGCCGGGGAGCACCGCCCCGCGCCCCTGTGGGGCGCGGGGATGCTGACCGGTATCCAGATGTGGCCGTACCGCCGGAGGCTAGTGCGCTGCCGACTCCCAGTCCGGGCCCACGCCGACCGAGACGCCCAGCGGGACGTTGAGGTGGACGGCGTCGGACATCTCCCGGCGAACCACGGCCTCGGCCGCCTCGCGTTCGCCGGGGGCGATCTCCAGGACGATTTCGTCGTGGACCTGGAGGAGCATGCGGGAGGTGAGGTTCTCCTCGCGCAGGGCCCGGTCGACGTTGAGCATGGCGATCTTGACGATGTCCGCCGCGGTGCCCTGGATGGGGGCGTTGAGGGCCATGCGCTCGGCCGCCTCGCGGCGCTGGCGGTTGTCGCTGTTGAGGTCGGGGAGGTAGCGGCGGCGGCCGAAGAGCGTCGCCGTGTAGCCCGTCGCCCTGGCCTCGTCGACCGCGCGGCGCAGATAGTCCCGTACGCCGCCGAAGCGCTCGAAGTACGCGTCCATCAGCGCACGGGCCTCACCCGCGTCGATGTTCAGCTGCTGCGAGAGACCGAAGGCCGACAGCCCGTACGCCAGGCCGTAGGACATCGCCTTGATCTTGCGGCGCATCTCCGCGTCCACGGCGGCGGGCTCCACGGCGAACACCTGGGAGGCGGCCGTGGTGTGCAGGTCCTCGCCCGAGGTGAACGCCTCGATCAGGCCCTCGTCCTCGGAGAGGTGTGCCATCACGCGCAGCTCGATCTGACTGTAGTCCGCGGTCATCAGGGACTCGAAGCCGTCGCCGACCACGAAGCCCCGGCGGATCGCCCGGCCCTCGTCGGTGCGCACCGGAATGTTCTGGAGGTTCGGGTCCGTCGAGGACAGCCGGCCCGTCGCGGCGACGGTCTGGTTGAAGGTGGTGTGGATACGGCCGTCCGCCGCGATGGTCTTGATCAGGCCCTCGACGGTGACGCGCAGCTTCGCCTGCTCTCGGTGGCGGAGCATGATGACCGGCAGTTCGTTGTCGGTCTGGCCGGCCAGCCAGGCCAGGGCATCGGCGTCCGTCGTGTAGCCCGTCTTCGTCTTCTTCGTCTTGGGCAGGGCGAGCTCGCCGAAGAGGACCTCCTGGAGCTGCTTGGGCGAGCCCAGGTTGAACTCGTGACCGGCCGCAGCGTGCGCCTCCTTCACGGCCTGCTGGACGGCGCCCGCGAACATCTGCTCCATGGCCTCCAGGTGGGGCCGGTCGGCCGCGATGCCGTGCCGCTCCATGCGGGCCAGCAGGGCGGAGGTCGGCAGCTCCATGTCGCGGAGCAGGTCCGCGGCGCCGACCTCCGCGAGACGGCCCTCGAAGGCCTCGCCCAGGTCGAGGACCGCGCGGGCCTGGATCATCAGCGCCTCGGCCTCGGCGCCGTCGTCCGCGCCGAAGGCGAGCTGGCCGTCGGCCGTGGCGGCCGGGGCCAGCTCACGGTGCAGGTACTCCAGGGACAGAGCGTCCAGGTCGAAGGAGCGGCGGCCCGGCTTGACCAGGTAGGCGGCGAGCGCGGTGTCCATGCGGACGCCCTCGATGCTCCAGCCGTGCTCGGCGAAGACCCGCATCGCGCCCTTGGCGTTGTGGAAGACCTTCGGCCTGGCGGCGTCGGCCAGCCAGGCCGCGAACGCCTTCTCGTCGGCCTCGTCCAGCTGCGACGGGTCGAACCAGCCGGCCGTGCCGTCGGCCGCCGCGAGCGCGACCTCGGCGACCGAGCCGGTGCCCAGCCCCCAGGTGTCGACGGTGGCCACACCGAGGACCTCGCCGCCGCGCTCGGTGAGCCAGAGGGCCAGCTCCCCGGTGCCGAGCACCGAGCCGTCGATCTCCACGCCATCGGTCGCGATCGGGGTGGTCTCGGCCTCCTCGGCTCCGGGGTCGACGCCGAAGAGCCGCTCGCGCAGGGACGGGTTCCTGATCTCCAGGGTGTCCAGGACCATCGAGACGCCCTTGCGGTCGTAGGGCTCGCGCGCGAGCTCGGTGACCGTCTTGGGCAGCTCGACTTCGCGCTCCAGCTCGGTCAGCCGGCGGTTGAGCTTGACCGCCTCCAGATGGTCACGGAGGTTCTGACCGGCCTTGCCCTTGACCTCCTCGACGCGCTCGACCAGCTCCGCGAACGAGCCGAACTGGTTGATCCACTTCGCGGCGGTCTTCTCGCCGACGCCCGGGATGCCCGGCAGGTTGTCGGACGGGTCGCCGCGCAGGGCTGCGAAGTCGGGGTACTGCGCGGGCGTCAGTCCGTACTTCTCGAAGACCTTCTCCGGTGTGAACCGGGTCAGCTCGGAGACGCCCTTCGTCGGGTACAGCACCGTGGTGTGCTCGCTGACGAGCTGGAAGGAGTCACGGTCGCCGGTGACGATCAGCACGTCGAAGCCGTCGGCCTCGGCCTGGGTGGCGAGGGTGGCGATCACGTCGTCGGCCTCGAAGCCGTCGACAGCGAACCGCGAGACGTGCATCGCGTCGAGCAGCTCGCCGATCAGCTCGACCTGGCCCTTGAACTCGTCCGGGGTCTTGGAGCGGTTCGCCTTGTACTCGGTGAACTCCGCGGAGCGCCACGTCTTGCGGGACACGTCGAAGGCCACCGCGAAGTGGGTGGGCGCCTCGTCGCGCAGCGTGTTGGCCAGCATCGACGCGAAGCCGTAGATCGCGTTCGTCGGCTGGCCCGTCGCGGTCGTGAAGTTCTCCGCGGGGAGCGCGAAGAACGCGCGGTAGGCCAGCGAGTGCCCGTCCATGAGCATCAGGCGGGGCCGGCTGCCGCCGGAGTTGCTGTCGGTCTTCTTCGATGCTGTCTCTGCCACGCCCCCGATCCTGCCACGCCCCACTGACAGTCGGTCCCCGGATGCCGGAGGACCGCGGATGCCGGGACCCCTCATCGTGCTGTCGGCCCCGCATGCGAGGATCGGCGATGTAGCTCACACGTGTACGTGAAGAGGAGTGCGCGATGGCAACGAAGCCGCCCAAGGGTGATCCGGTTCAGGACGCGCCGCAGGTCGCCGAGCCGAAGCATGCGGCGGCGGGGTTGCCGGCCATCGGGCACAGTCTGCGGATGGCGCAGCAGCAGATGGGTGTGAAGCGCACCATGCTGACCCTGCTCAGCGTCAACCAGAAGAACGGCTTCGACTGCCCGGGCTGCGCCTGGCCCGAGCCGGACCACCGGCACACGGCGGAGTTCTGTGAGAACGGCGCGAAGGCGGTGGCCGAGGAGGCGACCCTGCGCCGGGTCACCCCGGAGTTCTTCGCCGCGCACTCCGTCGCCGATCTCGCGACCAGGAGCGGTTACTGGCTGGGACAGCAGGGGCGGCTCACCCACCCCATGTACCTCGCCGAGGGCGGCACGCACTACGAGCCGGTCTCCTGGGAGCGCGCCTTCGACATCGTCGGCGAGGAGATCACCGCGCTCGGCTCCCCCGACGAGGCCGTCTTCTACACCTCCGGCCGCACCAGCAACGAGGCCGCGTTCCTCTACCAGCTCTTCGCCCGCGAGCTGGGCACCAACAACCTGCCGGACTGCTCGAACATGTGCCACGAGTCGTCCGGCTCGGCCCTCTCCGAGACCATCGGCATCGGCAAGGGCAGCGTCCTGCTCGAGGACCTCTACAAGGCCGACCTGATCATCGTCGCCGGCCAGAACCCCGGCACGAACCATCCGCGCATGCTCTCCGCCCTGGAGAAGGCGAAGTCGAGCGGCGCGAAGATCATCACCGTGAACCCGCTGCCCGAGGCGGGCATGGAGCGCTTCAAGAACCCGCAGACCCCGCAAGGCATGATCAAGGGCGCGGCGCTCACCGACCTGTTCCTCCAGATCCGCATCGGCGGCGACCAGGCCCTCTTCCGCCTCCTCAACAAGCTGATCCTGGAGACGGAGGGAGCGGTCGACGAGGAGTTCGTGCGCGACCACACGCACGGCTACGAGGAGTTCGCCGAGGCCGCCCGCACCGCCGACTGGGACGAGACCCTCGAGGCGACCGGCCTCACGCGCGCGGACATCGACCAGGCGATGGCCATGATCCTCGCCTCGCGACGCACGATCGTGTGCTGGGCGATGGGCCTCACCCAGCACAAGCACTCCGTGCCGACCATCCGCGAGGTCGTCAACTTCCTGCTGCTGCGCGGCGACATCGGCCGTCCGGGCGCGGGTGTGTGCCCGGTGCGCGGCCATTCGAACGTGCAGGGCGACCGCACGATGGGCATCTTCGAGCGGCCCGCTCCGGCCTTCCTGGACGCCCTGGAGAAGGAGTTCGGCTTCGCGCCTCCGCGCGAGCACGGCTTCGACGTCGTACGGGCCATCCGCGCGCTGCGCGACGGCGAGGCGAAGGTCTTCTTCGCGATGGGCGGCAACTTCGTGTCCGCGACGCCGGACACCGACGTCACCGAGGCGGCGATGCGGCGCGCACGGCTCACCGTGCACGTGTCGACGAAGCTCAACCGCAGCCATGCCGTCACGGGTGCCCGCGCGCTGATCCTGCCGACGCTCGGCCGTACCGAGCGCGATCTCCAGGGCAGCGGTGAGCAGTTCGTGACCGTCGAGGACTCCATGGGCATGGTGCACGCCTCCCGGGGCCGGCTGGACCCCGCGAGCTCGCACCTGCTGTCGGAGCCGGCGATCGTCTGCCGTCTGGCACGCCGTGTGCTGGGCGAGGGCAGCCGGACGCCCTGGGAGGAGTTCGAGAAGGACTACGCGACGGTCCGCGACCGTATCGCGCGGGTGATCCCCGGCTTCGAGGACTTCAACGCGCGCGTGGCCCGCCCCGGCGGCTTCACGCTCCCGCACGCCCCGCGCGACGAGCGCCGCTTCCCGACGGCGACCGGCAAGGCCAACTTCACGGCGGCCCCGGTCGAGTACCCGGAGGTTCCGGAGGGACGGCTGCTGCTGCAGACGCTGCGGTCGCACGATCAGTACAACACCACGATCTACGGCCTGGACGACCGCTACCGCGGGATCAAGAACGGCCGCCGGGTGGTCATGGTCAACCCCGAGGACGCCGAGCGGCTGAACATCGCCGACGGCTCGTACGTCGACCTGGTCGGCGAGTGGAAGGACGGCGTCGAGCGGCGGGCGCCCGGCTTCCGGGTCGTGCACTACCCGACGGCCCGCGGCTGCGCGGCCGCGTACTACCCGGAGACCAACGTCCTGGTCCCGCTGGACGCCACCGCGGACACCAGCAACACCCCGGCCAGCAAGTCCGTCGTCGTCCGTCTGGAACAATCGGCGACCGACTGAGCGTTTGCTCAGTCGACCCGCACCGACTGAGCACCCTTGAACGGAGCCGACCCATGGGCGAGCAGCAGCACGTGAAGTTCCCGCAGGAGGTCATCGACGAGTACGCCGCGCTGGGCGTCGACCTGCCGGCCCTTTTCTCCGCCGGGCACCTCGGGACGCGCATGGGTGTCCAGATTGTGGAAGCCTCCGCCGAGCGGGTCGTCGGGACCATGCCGGTCGAGGGGAACACCCAGCCGTACGGGCTGCTGCACGGCGGCGCGTCCGCGGTGCTCGCCGAGACGCTCGGGTCGGTGGGGTCGATGCTGCACGCCGGCACCTCCAAGATCGCGGTCGGCGTCGACCTCAACTGCACCCATCACCGGGGCGTGCGCTCCGGCACCGTCACCGGAGTGGCCACGCCGCTGCACCAGGGCCGCTCGACGGCGACGTACGAGATCGTGATCAGTGACGAGCAGGGACGGCGGGTGTGCAGCGCGCGGCTGACCTGTCTGCTGCGGGACGTGAGGCCGGGCGACGGTGAGCACCTCCGGTCGGCGAACTGACGCCGACGCCTTGACGACGACGGCATGACCACAACCCCCTTGCGTCTGCCCACCGTTGAAACGCCGGCGCCCGACGGCATAACGTCAGGGGCATGACGACGGGAGGCCCCCGCCGCAAGGGGGCCGCACTCGGACTGGCGCTGCTGGCCGCCGTATCGGCGGCCGGCTGCGGAGACCCGGGCGCCCGGGGCGACGCGCCCGGGCCCCGGGCGAGCGCCAACTCCCCCTCCCCGTCGGCGACTCCGCCCGCGCAGCTGTGTGCGCACCTCATCGGATACTGGGCGCGCCGCTCCCTGACCGGCGACACCTATGGCGATTACCAGTCGATGGGCCTGTCCGACGGTCAGTACGAGATCCTGCGCAAGGTGGTTGACGCCGCGCGGGCCGAACGCGAGCGCGCGGACGAGGGTGCGGCGGACCGGCTGATCGCCCGCAGGGCACGGGAGTTGTGTGCGGAGCGGTACCGCGAAGGCGAGCCGACCGGGGGTCCATGGGGCTGAGTGCGGCATTCCGTAATCCGAATTTCGTTGCCCTATGCACGAAAGGGCCGGAGGCGCCGAACACCTTTCACATTCGTAACTCAGCGTAATCCGGGTGCAATACGAACCAACAGTTCCCCTATGGTGACCGCCTTTCACGCAAGACGCCGGAGACCCCCTGGTAGCCTCCAGCAACGAACCCGGTAACCACCAAAACGCGTGAACACTCGTGAAGAAGCTACGCGCGAACGCTGCAAGTTCTCACAATGTGGACAGGGCGAATCAGCCGGAAATCCGCTCTTCCCCCCACCGAGTACCGCTCTGCGATACCCCGTGTCATAACAAGAGCGTCACAGCCTTGGTCAGGCCCTCCTCCATGTTCCCCACCCGCGCTTAGAGTCACCGCCAGTCACCGCGCCATCGGATTCGAAGTCACTTCGGCCCAGCGCTCGACTCGGCGAGTTCCATGGGGAGCCGCCGTGCCAGGGAAAGGACCTGATTCGTGCGTCAACGTTCGATCATCGCCATAACCGCCGCGCTCGCGGCGGGATCGCTGACACTCACGGCTTGTGGGTCGCGTGACGACGACGGCGGCAGCAGCAACGGCGACAAGACCACGGTTGTGATCGGTGTCGACGCCCCGCTGACCGGCGACCTGTCGGCCCTCGGCCTCGGCATCAAGAACTCCGCCGACCTGGCCGCCAAGACGGCCAACAAGAAGGAGTACGTCAAGGGCGTCGAGTTCAAGATCGAGCCCCTCGACGACCAGGCGCAGCCCTCCGTGGGCCAGCAGAACGCCCAGAAGTTCATCAGCGACAAGAACGTCCTCGGCGTCGTCGGCCCGCTGAACTCCAGCGTCTCCCAGCAGATGCAGAAGCCGTTCAACGACGCCGGCCTCACCCAGGTCTCCCCGGCCAACACCGGCACGGAGCTGACCCAGGGCGACGGCTGGAAGACCGGCGACTCGGTCCGCCAGTTCAAGACGTTCTTCCGTACGGCCACCACGGACGAGATCCAGGGCGCCTTCGCAGCCGACTACCTGTACAACCAGGCGAAGCTGAAGAAGGTCTACCTGATCGACGACCAGAAGACCTACGGCGCCGGCCTGGCCGCGTCCTTCAAGGCGAACTTCACGAAGTTCGGCGGTCAGATCGTGGGCAGCGACCACGTCAACCCCGACGACCGTGACTTCAACGCCGTGGTCGCCAAGATCAAGAAGACCGGTGCCCAGGCCCTCTACTACGGCGGCGAGTACCCGGCCGCCGGTCCGCTGAGCCAGCAGCTCAAGGACAGCGGCCAGAACATCCCGCTCATGGGCGGCGACGGCATCTACTCCGGCGAGTTCCCGAAGCTGAACAAGAAGGCCGAGGGCGACCTCGCGACCTCCGTGGGCAAGCCGGTCGAGCAGCTCGACTCCGCCAAGGCGTTCATCAAGGACTACGAGGCGGGGGGCTACGAGGACGCCTACGAGGCGTACGGCGGCCTCACCTACGACGCCACCTGGGCCATCATCGAGGCCGTGAAGCTGGCGGTCGAGGGCAACGACGGCAAGGTCCCGTCCGACGGCCGCAAGGCGGTCCTGGACGCCATGGCCAAGGTCAAGTTCGACGGCGTCACCGGCACCATCTCGTTCGACGAGTTCGGTGACACCACGAACCACACGATGACCGCGTACAAGGTCAAGAGCAACGCCTGGGCGCCGGAGTTCAGCGGCGAACCCAAGCTCGGCTGACGAGGGACGAGTAGAGACTCCCCACTCACACATTGATCCAGGCCGCGCGGGAAGCGTCCATCGGCGCTCCCGCGCGGCGCCATATCCGAACCACTCCACGGAGGCCCTGCGGTGAACGAACTGCCGCAACAGCTGGCCAATGGACTCATCCTCGGCGCGATGTACGGACTCATCGCGATCGGTTACACGATGGTCTACGGCATCGTCCAGCTCATCAACTTCGCCCACGGCGAGATCTTCATGGTCGGGGGCTTCGGGGCCCTCACCGTCTGGTTGGTACTCCCCGAGGGCTTCGGCCTCGGGGCCGCAGTCCCGCTCATGATCATCGGCGGCGTCCTCGTCTCGGTCGCCGTCGGCACAGCGGCGGAACGGTTCGCCTACCGTCCCCTGCGCACCGCGCCACGGCTGGCGCCCCTCATCACCGCGATCGGCCTGTCCATCGTCCTCCAGCAGGCCGTGTGGATGTGGTACCCGGACGCGAAGAAGGACCACCCCTTCCCGCAGTTCCACGGCGGCCCCATCGAGATCCTGGGCGCCAACATCCAGCGTGGTGACCTCTTCGTCCTCATAGCCGCCCCGCTGTGCATGCTCGCCCTCGGCTTCTTCGTCACGAAGACGCGCTCCGGCCGCGGCATGCAGGCCACGGCCCAGGACCCGGACACGGCCAAGCTGATGGGCATCAACACCGACCGCATCATCGTCATGGCGTTCGCCATCGGTGCCGCGTTCGCCGCCGTCGCCGCCGTCGCCTACGGGCTCAAGAACGGCCAGGTGGGCTTCCGCATGGGCTTCCTGATGGGCCTGAAGGCCTTCACGGCGGCCGTGCTCGGCGGCATCGGCAACATCTACGGCGCCATGCTCGGCGGCCTTGTCCTCGGCGTGGCCGAGTCCCTCGCCACCGGCTACATAGGCGATATCCCGGGCATGGACCTCTTCGGCGGCGGCGCCTGGAAGGACGTGTGGGCGTTCGCTCTGCTCATCCTCGTACTGCTGTTCAGGCCACAAGGTCTGCTCGGCGAACGCGTCGCGGATCGGGCGTGATACCCATGACCACCGAGATCCCCATGGACAAGAGCACCGGCACCACCAAGGTGTCCACGGCCGAAGCCACCCCGATCATCCCGCTGCCGCAGGCCCTGGCCCGCGGACTGGCGGTCGGCGGCTCCGCCCTCGCCCTCATAGGCACGTTCCTCGCCTGGACGTGGACCGAGGAGTTCCCGGGCAACCTGACCGTCACCGGCTACCCGGGCGGCCTTCAGGTCCTCACCCTCTTCGGCTCCCTGCTGACCCTGCTGTTCGCCCTCTCCGGCTACGGCATCCGCGGCCTTGGCTGGCTCACCCCCGGCGGCAAGAACAGCCCCGTCCTGCTCGCCGCCCTCGGCGTGTTCGGCACCACGGGTTACGCCATCGGCGCGATCACCCAGGAGCTCGGCGGCCTGGTCAACCTGGAGCCCGGCGCCTGGGTCTCCGGCATCGGCGCGCTCGTCGCCGTGATCGGCGCCCTCGGCCTCTCCGTCGACCAGCCCTACGACGCGTCGGACCCGACCCCGAACCTCTGGGGCCGTATCCGTCACTCGCTCACCGCTCCCGACCCCGGCCGTGCCAAGGAACTCTCCTCCTGGGTGGAGATCCTGATCATCGCCGCCGGCTTCGGCGTCGGCCTGTACGTCTTCGCGTACGGCATCAGCACCGAGTACTCCGAGCTGTTCATCGGCTTCCTGATCGTCGCGGCGTTCGGCTTCACCGCCGTCACCCGTGCCGGCCTGCTGAAGCGGCTGTCCTCGCTGACGGCCAAGCACCGCAACGTCACCCTCGGGGCGGCGTTCGCGGCGGCGATCTGCTTCCCCTTCACCCAGTCCAACGACCAGTTCGCCCTCATCGGCGCGAACATCCTGATCTTCGCCACGGTCGCCCTGGGTCTCAACGTCGTCGTCGGCCTCGCCGGCCTGCTCGACCTCGGTTACGTCGCCTTCCTCGGCGTCGGCGCCTACGCCGCCGCCCTGGTCTCCGGCTCCCCCTCGTCGACCATCGGCGTCCACTTCCCGTTCTGGGCGGCCGTTCTCACCGGCGCCGTGGCCTCGCTGATCTTCGGCGTGGTGATCGGTGCTCCGACCCTGCGTCTGCGCGGCGACTACCTCGCCATCGTGACGCTCGGCTTCGGTGAGATCTTCCGCATCACCATGAACAACCTGAACGGCAACAGCGGCCCGGACGTCACCAACGGCTCCAACGGCATCCCGCAGATCCCCGACCTGGAGATCTTCGGATTCAACCTCGGAGTCCCGCACGACGTCCTCGGCCACGAACTGACCCGCTCGGCCAACTACTACCTGCTGATGCTGGTGTTCACGGCGATCGTCGTGATGGTCTTCCGCCGCTCGGCGGAGTCCCGCATCGGCCGCGCGTGGGTGGCCATCCGCGAGGACGAGACCGCCGCGACCGCGATGGGCATCAACGGCTTCCGCCTCAAGCTCCTCGCCTTCGCGCTCGGCGCCTCCCTCGCCGGCCTCGCCGGCACCGTCCAGGCGCACGTGTCCTACAGCGTCACCCCCGAGCAGTACCAGTTCGCCGGCTCCGTACCGCCGAACTCGGCGTTCCTGCTCGCCGCCGTCATCCTCGGCGGCATGGGTACCATCAGCGGCCCGCTGATCGGCGCCGCGCTGCTCTACCTGATCCCGGCCAAGCTCCAGTTCATGGCGGAGTACCAGCTGCTGCTCTTCGGCTTCGCGCTGATGCTGCTGATGCGCTTCCGTCCCGAGGGCCTGGTCGCCGACCGCAGGAAGCAGCTCGAATTCCACGAGACCGGACAGCTCGACGTACCGGAGGACAAGCCATTGCCCGAAGGCGCGACCGGCGTCGCGAAGGCAGGGGCGTGACCGCCATGACCACCACCACGACCGCACCGACCACCACGGTGCTCGACGCCACCGGTGTCACGATGCGCTTCGGCGGTCTGACCGCCGTACGCGACGTGAACCTCACGGTGAACACCGGCGAGATCGTCGGCCTCATCGGCCCCAACGGCGCCGGCAAGACGACCTTCTTCAACTGCCTCACCGGCCTGTACGTGCCGACCGAGGGCAAGGTCGCCTACAAGGGCACCGTCCTGCCGCCCAAGCCGCACCTGGTCACCCAGGCCGGCATCGCCCGTACGTTCCAGAACATCCGGCTCTTCGCCAACATGACCGTTCTGGAGAACGTGCTGGTCGGACGGCACACCAGGACCAAGGAAGGCCTCTGGTCGGCCCTCCTGCGCCTGCCCGGCTTCAAGAAGGCCGAGGATGCGTCCAGGGCACGCGCCATGGAGCTCCTGGAGTTCACCGGTCTCGCCGCCAAGGCCGACCACCTCGCCCGCAACCTGCCCTACGGCGAGCAGCGCAAGCTGGAGATCGCCCGGGCGCTGGCGAGCGAGCCCGGTCTGCTCCTCCTCGACGAGCCGACCGCCGGTATGAACCCGCAGGAGACGCGGGCGGCCGAGGAGCTCATCTTCGCGATCCGGGACCAGGGCATCGCCGTCCTCGTCATCGAGCACGACATCCGGTTCATCATGAACCTCTGCGACCGGGTGGCCGTGCTGGTCCAGGGCGAGAAGATCGTCGAGGGCCCCGCCGAGGTCGTCCAGGCCGACGAGCGCGTCATCGCCGCCTACCTGGGCACGCCCTTCGAGGGCGAGCCCGGCGCGGCGGAGGCTGCCGAAGTCGAGGCCGCGGAGGCTGACGCGCAGAGCACCACGGAAGGGGATGACAAGTGACCGCACTGCTCGAGGTCGAGGACCTCAGGGTCGCCTACGGCAAGATCGAGGCCGTCAAGGGCATCTCGTTCAAGGTGAACGCGGGCGAGGTCGTCACCCTCATCGGCACCAACGGCGCCGGCAAGACCACGACCCTGCGCACGCTGTCGGGTCTGCTCCAGCCGCTGTCCGGGGACATCAGGTTCGAGGGCAAGTCGCTCAAGAAGATCCCCGCCCACAAGGTCGTCTCGCTGGGACTCGCCCACTCCCCCGAGGGGCGGCACATCTTCCCCCGCATGACGATCGAGGACAACCTCCGCCTCGGCGCGTTCCTGCGCACCGACAAGGAGGGCATCGAGAAGGACATCAAGCGCGCCTACGACCTGTTCCCCATCCTCGGGGAACGCCGGAAGCAGGCCGCGGGCACCCTGTCCGGCGGTGAGCAGCAGATGCTCGCCATGGGACGGGCGCTGATGTCCAAGCCGAAGCTGCTCATGCTCGACGAGCCCTCCATGGGTCTGTCGCCGATCATGATGCAGAAGATCATGGCGACCATCAAGGAGCTCAAGTCCGCGGGCACCACGATTCTGCTCATCGAGCAGAACGCCCAGGCCGCGCTCTCCCTGGCCGACCACGGCCACGTCATGGAGGTCGGCAAGATCGTCCTCTCCGGCTCGGGGCAGGACCTCCTGCACGACGAGTCGGTGCGCAAGGCCTATCTCGGCGAGGACTGATCACCCACGCGAAGAGGCCCGCGTCCCCAGCCGGGGGCGCGGGCCTCTCTCATGCGCACGGGGCGCGTCAGCCCTTGGCGGCCTTCTTCTCGTCGGCGTCCTGGATGACGGCCTCGGCGACCTGCTGCATCGACATCCGGCGATCCATGGAGGTCTTCTGGATCCACCGGAACGCGGCGGGCTCGGTCAGTCCGTACTCGGTCTGGAGCACGGACTTGGCCCGGTCCACCAGCTTGCGGGTCTCCAGGCGCAGAGTGAGGTCGGCGACCTCCTTCTCCAGCTCCTTCAGCTCCGTGAACCGCGATACGGCCATCTCGATCGCCGGCACGACATCGCTCTTGCTGAACGGCTTGACCAGGTACGCCATCGCACCGGCGTCCCGGGCCCGCTCGACGAGGTCGCGCTGCGAGAACGCGGTCAGCATCAGCACCGGAGCGATGCTCTCCTCGGCGATCTTCTCGGCCGCCGAAATGCCGTCCAGCTTCGGCATCTTGACATCGAGGATGACGAGGTCGGGCTTGTGCTCGCGGGCCAGCTCCACGGCCTGCTCACCGTCACCGGCCTCTCCGACGACGGTGTACCCCTCTTCTTCGAGCATCTCTTTGAGATCGAGCCGGATCAGCGCCTCGTCCTCGGCGATGACGACACGGGTCGTCAGCGGAGGCACATGCGACTTGTCCTCGTCGGGCGCGTCTACGGGCTGGGGCGACTCGGGGGCGGTCACGGGGGCTCCTCGTTCAGGGGCATGGGTGCTGCTCCCAAGAGCCTACCTAGCTACGGTATGGTGGACGGGCAGCGGGTCGAGGTAAACCTTCGATTCACTGGGCCCCGGTAGCCCAATTGGCAGCAGGCAATGGATTCAAAACCCATACAGTGTCGGTTCGAGTCCGACCCGGGGCACTTTTCCTTAGATTCCAAGGTCACGCGATTCGAAGTTCACCATTAAGGGCCCCTCCAATGGAGGGGCCCTTCGGTTTCCCGTGCTTTTCTATCGGGGGCTGTCGTCCTCGCCGATGTGGTGGACGCGGACCATGTTCGTCGAGCCGGATACCCCGGGAGGCGAACCGGCGGTGATGACGACGGTGTCGCCCTTCTGGCAACGGCCGTATTTCAGCAGCAGTTCGTCGACCTGCTCGACCATCGCATCCGTGGAGTCCACATGCGGGCCGAGGAACGTCTCCACGCCCCAGGTCAGGTTCAGCTGGGAGCGGGTCGCCGGTTCCGGGGTGAAGGCCAGCAGGGGGATCGGCGAGCGGTAGCGGGACAGGCGGCGGGCGGTGTCGCCGGACTGGGTGAAGGCGACCAGGAACTTCGCGCCCAGGAAGTCGCCGATCTCGGCCGCCGCGCGGGCGACCGCGCCGCCCTGGGTGCGGGGCTTGTTGCGGTCCGTCAGGGGCGGGAGGCCCTTGGCGAGCAGGTCCTCCTCGGCCGCCTCGACGATCTTCGCCATCGTCCGGACCGTCTCGATCGGGTACTTGCCCACGCTGGTCTCGCCGGACAGCATCACCGCGTCGGTGCCGTCGATGACGGCGTTGGCCACGTCGCTGGCCTCGGCGCGGGTCGGGCGGGAGTTTTCGATCATCGAGTCGAGCATCTGGGTGGCGACGATGACCGGCTTGGCGTTGCGCTTGGCGAGCTTGATCGCGCGCTTCTGGACGATCGGGACCTGCTCCAGCGGCATCTCCACGCCCAGGTCGCCGCGGGCGACCATGATGCCGTCGAAGGCGGCGACGATGCCGTCGATCGCGTCGACCGCCTGCGGCTTCTCCACCTTGGCGATCACCGGGAGGCGGCGGCCCTCCTCGTCCATGATGCGGTGGACTTCCTCGATGTCGCGGCCGCTGCGCACGAAGGACAGGGCGATGACGTCGAATCCGGTGCGCAGCGCCCAGCGCAGGTCCGCCTCGTCCTTCTCGGAGAGGGCGGGGACGGAGACGGCGACGCCGGGGAGGTTGAGGCCCTTGTTGTCGGAGACCATGCCGCCTTCGACGACGGTGGTCCGCACGCGCGGGCCGTCGACTGAGGTGACCTCGAGGCAGACCTTGCCGTCGTCGACGAGGATGCGCTCACCGGGGGTGACGTCGGCGGCGAGGCCGGAGTAGGTGGTGCCGCACTGCTGGCGGTCGCCTTCGGCGCCTTCCTCGACGGTGATGGTGAAGGTGTCTCCGCGTTCAAGGAGTACAGGTCCTTCGGTGAAGCGGCCGAGGCGGATCTTCGGGCCTTGAAGGTCGGCGAGGACGCCGACGCTGCGGCCGGTCTCGTCGGAGGCCTTCCGCACGCGCTGGTAGCGCTCCTCGTGGTCGGCGTGGCCGCCGTGGCTGAGGTTGAATCGGGCGACGTCCATTCCGGCGTCGACCAGTGCCTTTATCTGGTCGTACGAGTCGGTGGCGGGGCCCAGGGTGCAGACGATTTTCGCTCGGCGCATGTTTCGACTCTATGACTTACCGGCGGGTAGTGAATTGGCGCCGCATGACTACTCAACAACCTTTGCGTGAAGGGCTATTGACAAGTGTTGAATTGTGCACCGGGGTGCTCCGATGAGCGTTCGAAGCACCCCTGAAGAGCTATTCACAGAAGCGTTCACAGATGCGGCGGCGCCATGGTGAATCGCGCATTGACCTCGGCATGGACGTGCTGCCGCTCGGGTTCGAGGTCGAGCGGGGCGGCGGAGTCCTCTTCCGCGGCGTAGGCCATCGAGCGCATCCGGCCACCGCGGCTCTGCGGATAGGCCGGCGGGGCGTTCTCCGCGCCGATGTCGGCGAGTTCCACCAGCGCGGCCAGGGACGTCCCCAGTGCCTCCGCGTACTCCCGCGCGCGCTGCACGGCCTCCCGTACCGCCTGCTGCCGCGCCTCCCGGTGGGCCGGCGAGTCGGGGCGCAGGGCCCACCAGGGGCCGTCCACGCGGGTGAGCTCCAAGTCGGCCAGGCGTGTCGTGAGTTCGCCGAGCGCCGTGAAGTCCGTGAGTTCGGCGGTGATGTGGACGCGGCCGTGGTGGGCGTGGATGCGTTCGCCGCGACCCTTGTCCTTCAGTTCGGGGCTGATGGAAAAGGCGCCGGTCTCCAGGCGCTCGACCGCGTTGCCGTAGGTCTTGATGAGGTCGAGGACGGCGGCGTTGCGGCGGGTCAGATCGTCCAGGGCGGCGCGGCGGTCCTTGCCGCGGGAGGCCACGGTGACGCCGATGCGGGCGATCTCGGGGTCGACCTCGAGGTGGGCCTCACCGCGGACGGCGATGCGAGGGGCGTCGGGGGTGCCGTAGGGGACGGCGGGCTGAAGTTCTCCTGAGGGGGAGGTCATACGCCCCACTCTGTCATCGCTTGACCGGCCGGGACCCCGGCAGTTCACAGCTTCGGTCACCAGATCGAAACGTGCGGGGTCTGTTGCAACTCGCCATGGGCAGGTCAGAATCTACGCGCGTTGTTGACCATTCGCTCGGGAGAAGCACTCATGCCGTTGAACCGCCGGAAGTTCCTGAAGAAGTCCGCCGTGACCGGAGCGGGGGTGGCCGTGGCCGGTGCGGTGGGTGCCCCGGCGGCGCAGGCCGCGCAGCCGGCGAAGGGCTCCCGGCCGAAGAAGCGGTACGCGCTGACGGTGATGGGCACGACCGACCTGCACGGCAACGTGTTCAACTGGGACTACTTCAAGGACGCGGAGTACTCCGACGCCAAGGGCAACGCGAAGGGCCTGTCCCGTGTCTCGACGCTGGTGAACCAGGTCCGCGAGGAGAAGGGGCGCCGCAACACGCTGCTCATCGACGCGGGCGACACGATCCAGGGCACCCCGCTGACGTACTACTACGCGAAGGTCGACCCGATCACCGCCAAGGGTGGTCCGATCCACCCGATGGCGGCGGCGATGAACGCGATCGGGTACGACGCGGTGGCCCTCGGCAACCACGAGTTCAACTACGGCATCGAGACGCTGCGCAAGTTCGAGGACCAGTGCCGCTTCCCGCTGCTGGGTGCCAACGCGCTGGACGCGAAGACGCTGAAGCCCGCCTTCCCGCCGTACTTCATCAAGAAGTTCCATGTGCCGGGCGCTCCCTCGGTCAAGGTCGCGGTCCTCGGTCTGACCAACCCCGGCATCGCGATCTGGGACAAGGCGTACGTCGAGGGCAAGATGGTGTTCCCGGGTCTGGAGGAGCAGGCCGCGAAGTGGGTGCCGAAGCTGCGCTCGATGGGTGCGGACGTGGTGATCGTGTCGGCGCACTCCGGTTCGTCCGGGACGTCGTCGTACGGTGACCAGCTGCCGTACATCGAGAACTCGGCGGCTCTGGTCGCCCAGCAGGTGCCGGGCATCGACGCGATCCTCGTCGGGCACGCGCACACGGAGATCGCGGAGCTGCTGGTCACGAACGAGAAGACGGGCAGGACCGTCGTGCTGTCCGAGCCGCTGTGCTACGCCCAGCGACTGACGCTGTTCGACTTCGACCTGGTGCTCGACAAGGGGTGCTGGAAGGTCGAGTCGGTGAAGGCGACGGTGCGCGACTCGAAGACGGTCGCCGACGACCCGAAGATCACCAAGCTGCTCAAGGACGACCACGACATCGTGGTGGAGTACGTCAACCAGGTCGTCGGCACCGCGACCGAGACGCTGACCACGGTCGACGCCCGCTACAAGGACGCCCCGATCATCGACCTGATCACCAAGGTCCAGGAGGACGTGGTCAAGGCGGCGCTGGCGGGCACCGAGTACGCCTCGCTGCCCGTCATCGCGCAGGCCTCGCCCTTCTCGCGCACCTCTCAGATCCCGGCCGGCGAGGTGACGATCCGGGACCTGTCGAGCCTGTACGTCTACGACAACACGCTGGTCGCGAAGCTGATGACGGGCGCGCAGCTCAAGGCGTACCTGGAGTACTCGGCGGAGTACTTCGTGCAGACCGCCGCCGACTCGGCCGTCGACGTGGACAAGCTGACGAACGCGAACAACCGCCCGGACTACAACTACGACTACGTGTCCGGGCTGTCGTACGAGATCGACATCGCGCAGGCGCCGGGATCGCGGATCAAGAACCTGGCCTACGACGGTGCCGCCCTCGACGACACCCGGAAGTTCGTTCTCGCGGTCAACAACTACCGGGCCAACGGCGGTGGCGCCTTCCCGCATGTGGCGTCGGCTCAGGAGCTGTGGTCGGAGTCCACGGAGATCCGCACCCGGATCGCGGAGTGGGTGACCGCGAAGGGCGTGCTGGACCCGAAGGAGTTCGCGTCGGTGGACTGGAAGCTGACGCGGAACGGCACGCCCGTCTTCTAGGTCGTGTCCGCAAAGTCCCGTCGTCCGCCAGGCGTCGCGGGGCAGGCGGGACTTTGCGGACACGGCCTAGGACCTGGAGGCCTTCGTCAGGAGCCTCAGATCCCTTCCATGAGCGGTGTCAGCACCGGCGGCCTGCGCGCGGAGGGGATCTTGGGCTCCTGCCGTTGCAGGCCGAAGGTGGTGAACGCCGTACGGGTGGGGAGGGAATAGGTCTCCTTGCCGGTCAAGGAGTTGAGGATGCCGGCGCTGCGCCAGGCCGCGAGGCCGAGGTCGGGGGTGCCGATGCCGTGGGTGTGGCGTTCGGCGTTCTGGACGTAGACATGGCAGCCGGAGCCGGTGACGGACGGGTCCATGACCAGGCGGTACTGGTCGTCGATCCGGGGTCGCTCCCGGCTGTCGCGGCGCATGTAGGGGTCGAGGCCGGCGAGGATGCGGTCCAGCGAGCGCTCGCGGTAGCCGGTGGCCAGCACGACCGCGTCGGTGGTCATGCGCGAGCGGGTGTTCTGGTGGACGTGCTCCAGGTGGAGCTCCACCTTGGTCGTGGCAACACGGCCCGCGGTGCGGACCCGCACACCCGGCGTCAGGACCGTGTCGGGCCAGCCGCCGTGCAGGGTGCGGCGGTAGAGCTCGTCGTGGATGGCGGCCAGGGTGGTGGCGTCGATGCCCTTGTGGAGCTGCCACTGCGAGGCGACGAGCCTGTCGCGCACCGGTTCGGCGAGGGCGTGGAAGTAGCGGGTGTAGTCGGGGGTGAAGTGCTCCAGGCCGAGCTTGGAGTACTCCATGGGCGCGAAGGCCTCGCTGCGCCCGAGCCAGTGGAGCCTCTCGCGGCCCGTGGGGCGGTGCCGCAGCAGGTCCAGGAAGATCTCGGCGCCCGACTGTCCCGAGCCGATGACGGTGATGTGCTCGGCGGCGAGCAGGGCCTCGCGGTGGTCGAGGTAGTCCGCGGCGTGGATGACGGGCACGGCGGGCGCCTCCACCAGGGGTCGCAGCGGGTCGGGCACATAGGGCTCGGTGCCGATGCCGAGGACGATGTTCCGCGCGTATGTACGGCCGAGCGCCTCGGCCTCTCCGTCCGGGGTGATGCGGGTGAAGTCGACCTCGAAGACGTCGCGTTCGGGGTTGAAGCGGACCGCGTCGACCTGGTGGCCGAAGCGCAGTCCGGTGAGGTTCTCGCAGACCCAGCGGCAGTAGGCGTCGTACTCGGCGCGCTGGATGTGGAAGTGCTCGGCGAAGTAGAAGGGGAAGAGCCGGTCGCGGGCCTTGAGGTAGTTGAGGAACGACCAGGGGCTGGCGGGGTCGGCGAGGGTCACCAGGTCGGCGAGGAAGGGGACCTGGACACGGGAGCCGTCGATGAGGAGCCCTGGGTGCCAGGCGAACGCGGTGCGCTGTTCGTAGAAGACGGCGTCGAGTTCGGCGAGGGGCTCGGCGAGGGCGGCGAGGGAGAGGTTGAAGGGGCCGATGCCGATGCCGACGAGGTCTCGGGGGGTGTCGGGGTCCTGGCGCGGGGGGTTGGGGTGCGCCTCGGCAAGGGGGTTCGACTGCGGACTCATCCGGGGGTGTTTCCTTCCACCAGTTTCAGGAGGGCGGCCAGGTCGTCCGGGCGCGTGCGGGGGTTGAGGAGGGTCGTCTTCAACCACAGGCGCCCGTCTATGCGGGCCCGGCCGAGGACGGCGCGGCCGTCGGTGAGGAGCCTGCGGCGTACGGCGGCGACGGTGTCGTCGGCGGCGTGGGCGGGCCGGAACAGGACCGTGCTGAGGGTGGGCCGGTCGTAGAGCTCGAAGCCGGGGTGGTCGTGGACGAGGGCGGCGAACTCACGTGCGCTGTCGCAGACTTGCTCGACGAGTCGGCCGAGGCCGCTGCGGCCGAGGGTCTTGAGGGTGACGGCGATCTTCAGGACGTCGGGCCTGCGGCTGGTGCGCAGGGAGCGGCCCAGCAGGTCGGGCAGGCCCGCTTCGGTGTCGTCGTCGGCGTTCAGATAGTCGGCGCGATGGTGGAGCACGGCGAGATCGCGCGGGTCGCGGACGGCGAGGAGGCCCGCGGCGACCGGCTGCCAGCCGAGCTTGTGCAGATCGAGGGTGACGGTGTCGGCGGCGTCGAGCCCCCTCAGCCGTTCGCGGTACCGGCCGCTGAAGAGCAGGGCTCCCCCATAGGCGGCGTCGATGTGCAGCCGGGCGCCGTGAGCGGCGCACAGGGCGGCGATCTCGGGGAGGGGGTCGATGATCCCGGCGTCGGTGGTACCGGCGGTGGCGGCGACGAGATGCGGGCCGGGCAGTTCGGTGAGGGCCTCGTCGAGGGCGGCGGGGTCGAGGGCGCCGGCGGGGGCGGGCACGACGACGGGCTCGGGCAGCCCGAGCAGCCAGGCGGCCCTGGGCAGCGAGTGGTGGGCGTTGGCACCGTGCACCAGCCGGACTCCGGCGCCGTGCGCTTCGCGGGCGAGGAGCAGGGCGAGCTGGTTGGATTCGGTGCCGCCGGTGGTGATCAGGGCGTCGGGTCGGGGCGCGCGCAGTGGGTGGCCGACCGCGGGTGCGGCCTGGCTCGCCGCGCTGTTCCCCGCCCCCCTGGGTGTCTGGGCGTACACCTCGCTCGCGAGTACCCGTGTCACCAGTCCCTCCAGCTCCGAGGCCGCCGGTGCCTGGTCCCAGGAGTCCATCGACGGGTTGAGCGCCGACACGGCGAGGTCGGCCGCGACGGCGACGGTGAGGGGCGGGCAGTGGAGGTGGGCGGCGCAGAAGGGGTCGGCCGGGTCCGCCGAGCCCTCCGTCAGGGCCCGCACGACGGTGTGGAGGGCGTTCGGGTCGCCCTGGTCCGGCAGTACGTCCCCGACGGCGGCCCGTACGCGCGCGGCCACCGCCTCCGGTCCGCCCGAGGGAAAGGGTCCCTTGCGGGCCCGGGTGCCCTCGCTCAGCGCGTCGAGCACGGTGTCGAGCGACGGCCGCAGGGCGTGCGGACCTTCAGGGCCTGACGCGAGCGGCGGCGAGGTGCTCATCGTGTCCTCCCGGGCGCTGGGCAAGAGGGACTTCCAGCTTGTACCCGGATGGACGATGGCGCCCGAAAAGCCCAATGACCGGAACCCGAAAGGGGGTACTTTCGTGCGGGGAAAGCGTGTCGGACCGGGCGTACGGAGGTTGCCGGAGTAGGGGGCGGCCGTGGGAACGGGCAGCCCCCTACCACGGAGGTACTAGGCCTGCCGGTCCTCCCGGACCCGCAACGCCCGTGCCAGATCGTCGAGTTGGTCGGCCAGCCTGCGGCGCAGCGCCGGGATCGGGTCGCCGTCGCGCAGGCACTTCTCGCCCAGACGCAGGGTGTCGGGGTCGACGGCGTGCGCCGGGAAGGCGTAGCGGCCGGCGGCGTCGGCGATGGCAGGGCCGCGGCGAGCGGCGAGGGTGACCGCGTCCTTGTAGTAGCGCGGCACGTACTGCCGTACCAGATCGGCCTGTTCGGGCTGCCAGAAGCCCTGGGCGGTCGCGGTGAAGAGGTAGTTGGACAGGTCGGTGCTCTCGTCGGTGGCGAACATGGCCTCCCAGGCCCGCGCCTTGGCCGCCTCGTCGGGCAGGGCGGCCCGGCAGCGGGCGGCGCCCTCCTGGCCGGTGGCGCTCGGGTCGCGCTCCAGTTCGGCGGCGATGGCGGCCTCGTCGACGGCGCCGAGCACGGCGAGCCGGCCCAGGACACGCCAGCGCAGATCGGGGTCGAGCTCGGGTCCGCCGGGCACGGTGCCCTCGGCGAGCCAGGCGTCGATCGTGTCGGGGTGGGCGGCTGCGTCGATGAAGTGACGCACCGCGATCAGGCGCAGACCGGGGTTGTCGCCGTCCTCGGTGCGGCGGATCAGGTCGCGGCACAGGGCGGAGAGGGTGGCCAGGGCGGCGGGCCGCTCCTCGGGGGTGAGGTAGCGGTCGGCGACCTGGGCGGTGGCGAAGGCGAGGACGCCCTGCACGACGGCGAGGTCCCGCTCGCGCGGCAGGTGGGTGCGGGCGGCCTCCAGATAGGCGGTGGCGGCCAGTTCGCCGTCGCGGACGGCGTCCCTGAGGGCGTTCCAGACGACCGCGCGGGTGAGCGGGTCGGGCAGGCCGGCGAGGCTCCCCCGGACGGTCTCGAAGGACTCGGGGTCGAAGCGGACCTTGGCGTAGGTCAGATCGCCGTCGTTGAGCAGCAGCAGAGCCGGGCGCTTGCCGATGGGCTGCGGG
This sequence comes from Streptomyces sp. NPDC056479, assembly GCF_042795335.1. Lineage (NCBI taxonomy): Bacteria > Bacillati > Actinomycetota > Actinomycetes > Kitasatosporales > Streptomycetaceae > Streptomyces > Streptomyces sp. NPDC056479. The sequence goes on from NZ_JBHTRZ010000008.1 coordinate 346,245, forward strand.
GCGGTCTGCGGGATGTCGAGTTCGAGGCGTTCGCGCAGGGTGAGGTGGCCCTCGTTGTCGCCGAGGTCCTCGGTGTACAGGCCGACGGCGACGCGGTGCGGACGGCTGCCCGCGCGGTCGACGGTGAGGGTGTACGTGCCGTTGTCGCCGGCGGTGACGGTCGGGGTGAGGGTGTCGACGCCGGTGGTGCGCAGCCAGCTGTCGGCCCAGCCGTGCACATCGCGCTCGGTGCCCGCGGCGAGGGAGTCGATGAAGTCGGCGAGGGTGGCGTTGGCGAACTTGTGGCGGGCGAAGTGGGTGTTGATGCCGGCCAGGAAGTCCTTCTCGCCGAGCCAGGTGACGAGCTGGCGCAGTGCGGAGGCGCCCTTGGCGTAGGAGATGCCGTCGAAGTTGAGCATGGCCGAGGCCGTGTCGTCGACGGCCTCGGGGGCCACCGGGTGGGTGGAGGGCCGCTGGTCGGCGTCGTAGCCCCAGGACTTGCGGGCGACGCCGAAGTCGACCCAGGTGTCGGTGAAGCGGGTGGCCTCGGCGCAGATCTGGTAGCCCATGTACTCGGCGAAGGACTCGTTCAGCCAGATGTCGTCCCACCAGCGCAGGGTGACGAGGTCGCCGAACCACATGTGGGCCATCTCGTGGGCGATGACCATGGCGCGGGTCTGCCGCTCGGTGTCCGTGACGGCGGAGCGGTAGACGAACTCGTCGCGGAAGGTGACCAGTCCGGGGTTCTCCATGGCGCCGGCGTTGAACTCGGGCACGAAGGCCTGGTCGTAGGAGTCGAAGGGGTAGGGCTCGTCGAACTTCTCGTGGAAGCGGTCGAAGCACTGCCGGGTGACCTGCAGCAGTTCGTCGGCGTCCGCGTCCAGGTGGGGGGCCAGGGACTGGCGGCAGTGGATGCCGAAGGGCAGGCCGCGGTGCTCGGTGCGCACCGAGTGCCAGGGTCCCGCGGCGACCGCGACGAGGTAGGTGGAGATCAGCGGGGTGGCCGCGGCCTGCCAGCGGCCGTCGCCGAGCTGCTCGGTGATGCCGTTGGCGAGGACGGTCCAGCCCTCGGGGGCGGTGACGGACAGCTCGAAGACGGCCTTGAGGTCGGGCTGGTCGAAGGCGGCGAAGACGCGCTGGACGTCCTCCATGAACAGCTGGGTGTAGACGTACGTCTCGCCGTCGGTGGGGTCGGTGAAACGGTGCATGCCCTCGCCGGTGCGGGAGTAGCGCATGGCCGCGTCGAAGCGCAGTTCGTGCTCACCGGCGGTGAGGTTCTTCAGGGCCAGCCTGTTCCCGTCCAGGGTCTCGGGGTCCAGGGGCTGACCGTCCAGCGTGACGGAGCGCAGCTCGGCCGGCTTGATCTCGACGAACGTGTCCGCGTCGGCGCGCGCCGTGAACGCGATGACGGTACGGGAGTCGAAGGTCTCGTGCCCGGTCGTCAGATCGAGTTCGATCGTGTAGCCATGGACGTCGAGGAGCTGGGCACGGGTCTGCGCTTCGTCGCGCGTGAGTACGGACATGCAGGACATGCTGCCTGATGCCACGGACAAGGCACAGGGGTGGATCACTACGTGCGCTATGTCCGATTCCTTGCGGCCGTTCTGTCCGGTTCTCGACCGGCGTCCCGTGCCGCCCGGCCGGTGTCAGGTCAGGTCCTTGGCCGATGTCGCGGCGGGGCTGTCCCGCTGGGGCGGGACGAGGGCGTCGGGGTGCGGCAGGGTGGGGCGCGGCGGAGGCGGCCGGACGTCGGTGTGGCCCTTGACCAGGGCACGCAGCTCGCGGATCTCCTCCTCCAGGGCGCGGTGGCGCTGGTAGGCGTCGTACAGGTAGCGGACCTTGGTGCGCAGCGCCCAGGGGTCGGTGGGCTTCATGACCAGGTCGGCGACGCCGAGTCCGAAGGCGGTGGCGGTCAGTTCATGGTCCACGCCGAAGCCGGTGAGCAGGATGACCGGTATGTTCTGGGTCTGTTCCACGCGCCGCATGTACCGGACCACGTCCAGGCCGCTGACGCCGGGCATCCGGACGTCCAGGAGCAGCAGACCGACCTGGCCGCGCAGCACCTGCTTGAGCGCCTCGTCGCCGCTGGTGGCGCGGGCGAGCCGGTAGCCCAGCGGGGCCAGGGCGCTCTCCAGGGCGTACAGGGTTTCCTCGTGGTCGTCGACGATGAGGATCTTGGCATCCGACGGCATGGCCCGACGTCCCTCCCGCGTGGACATCCAGGGTATGTCCGGGCGCTGACGGGGAGTGCGTGTCAGTTGACTTGGAGTGCACAGCGCAGCATGCCCCCCGCGGGCCGCCGTGTCACTCCCTCGGGTGGGCCGGGGGGCGTCAGTTCGCCGTGGGCGCAGCGCCGTTGACGGCGTCCTCGGCGATGCTCTCGTGGTGCCGGATCACCTCGGCGATGATGAAGTTTAGGAACTTCTCCGCGAACGCCGGGTCGAGCTTGGCGTTCTCGGCAAGGGTGCGCAGCCGGGCGATCTGACGGGCCTCGCGGTCGGGGTCGGCGGGCGGGAGCTGGTGCCGGGCCTTGAGATGGCCGACCTGCTGGGTGCACTTGAAGCGTTCGGCGAGCATGTGGACGACAGCGGCGTCGATGTTGTCGATGCTGTCGCGCAGCCGGGCGAGTTCCTCGCGGACAGCGGGGTCGGCGTCGCCCGGGGGCGTGTTGCTGGTCATGAGGGCTCAGCCTACGGGGCCGCCTGGGCCGGTCGTTCGTTCGATCCTGGGCGGGTCGTCGGGGTCGGGGACCTGGTTGCTCCAGCCGCCGGGCACGGCGCGGCCCTGCTGGGCGCGGAAGCGGACCGGTGCCATGCCGACCCGGCGGGTGAACAGGCGGGAGAAGTAGGCGGGGTCGTCGTAGCCGACGCGGCGGGCGACGGCGGCGACGGGGAGCTCGGTGGCGGCGAGGAGTTCCTTGGCGCGGCCCAAGCGGATGCCGAGCAGATAGTCCTTGGGGCTGCAACCGGCACCGCGCCGCACGGCCGTGCGCAGTTCGGCGGGCGTCATGCCGTGCCGGGCGGCGTGGTCGGCGACCGTCAGCGGCAGACAGGCGTCGCGGGCGAGGGCCTTGAGGACGAGGTCGCCGTCCGGGGCGAGGTCGGCACGCGCGCGGCGCAGGACGACGAGGAGTTCATGGACGGCGGCGCCGGTCTCGGCCTCCAGGAGGGGGTTGTCGCGGCGGGCGGCGCGGGCCATGCGCCCGATGACGGCACGCGGTCCGGAGGCGTCGGAGAGGGGCACGACGGGGCGGTCCGGCTCGATGTAGCCGAGTTCGGTGTACGGGACGGTGGCGGGCCCGGTGAAGTCGACGAAGCCCTCGTCCCAGCCGGTGCCGGGATCGGGCGCGTAGTGGTGCGGGACGCCGGGGGTGAGCCACAGCAGGGCGGGCGCGGTGACGGTCGTACGGCGGCCCTCAGGGTCGGCGTACCACCCGCCGCCGGTGCTGATCACGACGGCGACATGATGGTCCAGGACCCTGGGTCCGACGGTGGGCAGGGCGCCGTACTGGAGGCCGACGCCGAGACAGACGAGGCCGAGGCGGTGGTGGGCGGGGCCGGGGGTGAAGAAGCGCATCCAGGTGTGGTACATCCGCCCGCCTCCCTGCCCGTCCTTGGATGCAAGTCCTTCGGTCCAAGCAGCGCTGATCTTTGTCCATGGACCCTGACCTGCGCCAGAGGCGAGGGTGGGGCGCATGAGCGAGTTCACGGTGGGGGACGAAGACTTCCTGCTGGACGGCCGGCCGGTGCGGCTGCTGTCCGGCGCGCTGCACTACTTCCGGGTGCACGAGGCGCAGTGGGGCCACCGGCTGGCGATGCTGCGGGCGATGGGCCTCAACTGCGTGGAGACGTATGTGCCGTGGAACCTGCACGAGCCGGCGCCGGGCCGGAACCGGGACGTGGCCGCGCTCGGCCGGTTCCTGGACGCGGCCCGGGAGGCGGGGCTGTGGGCGATCGTGCGTCCGGGGCCGTACATCTGCGCCGAGTGGGAGAACGGCGGGCTGCCGTACTGGCTGACGGCTGAGGTGGGCGCACGCGCGCGTACCCGTGACGAACGCTATCTGGGCCACGTGGCGCGTTGGTTCGGGCGGCTGCTGAGCGAGGTGGCGCCCCGGCAGATCGACCGCGGCGGACCGGTGCTCATGGTGCAGGTCGAGAACGAGTACGGCAGCTACGGCTCGGACGCGGAGTATCTGCGCCGCCTGGCCGGCCTGCTGCGCGAGCACGGCGTGACGGTCCCGCTTGTCACCTCGGACGGCCCCGAGGACCACATGCTCTCCGGCGGCTCCATCCCGGGGGTCCTTGCGACGGTGAACTTCGGCTCGCACGCGCGCGAGGCGTTCGGAACACTGCGCCGGCACCGCGCCGAAGGCCCGCTGATGTGCATGGAGTTCTGGTGCGGCTGGTTCGACCACTGGGGCGGCGAGCACGCGGTACGGGATCCCGGGGACGCGGCGGCGGCCCTGCGGGAGATCCTGGAGTGCGGGGCCTCGGTGAACCTGTACATGGCGCACGGCGGCACGAACTTCGCCGGCTGGGCGGGCGCCAACCGGGGCGGCGGCGCGCTGCACGACGGCCCCCTGGAACCGGATGTGACGTCGTACGACTACGACGCCCCGATCGACGAGCACGGCCGCCCCACGCCGAAGTTCCGGGCCTTCCGGGAGGTCCTCGCCGAGTACGCCGACGGCCCCCTGCCCGAAGTCCCGCCCGCCCCCGAGCCGTTGGGCGCCGGGGCCGAGGTGGCCCTGGCCGCCTGGGCGCCCCTGGACGACGTACTTCAGGCGCTGGGCGGCCCTGAGGCGTTCGGTCCCGTCCCGCCCGCCTTCGAGGACCTGGGCGTCGAGCGGGGGCTGGTGCGGTACGAGGTGACGGTGCCGGGGCCGCGGCAGCCGTTTCCGCTGACCGTGCGCGGGCTGCGGGATCTCGCCGTGGTGTACGTCGACGGGGAGCGGGCCGGGGTGCTCGGCGAGGACGACGTGTGTCTCAAGGAGCCCGTCGCCGGGCACGCGCGCGTGGAGCTGTGGGTGGAGTCCCTGGGGCGGGTCAACTACGGGCCACGGCTGGGCGAGCGCAAGGGGATCACCGGGGGCGTGCTGCACGAGCGGCAGTATCTGCACGACGTACGCGCGCGTGGGCTGCGGCTGGAGGCCCTGGACGACGTCGGGAGGGTCCGGGCGGTGCCGGCGCGGGAGCTGCCCGAGGACGGCGCTCCGGGGCTGTACCGGGGAACCGTCACGGTACGGGGCGCCGGGGACGGCCGCTTGGAGCTGCCCGGCTGGACCCGCGGCTTCGTGTGGATCAACGGCTTCAACCTCGGCCGCTACTGGTCGGCCGGTCCACAGCGCTCGCTGTACGTCCCGGGGCCCGTGCTGCGCGAGGGCCGCAACGAGGTGTGGGTGCTGGAGCTGGAGGGGACGGCCCGGTGGGGTCCCGGCGAGGCGGGTGCCCCGGTGCTCCGGGCCGTCTGACGCACCGAGGTGCGCCGGTTGCCTACAGCGCGGACGCCGCCCGGGCGATGTCCGCCGCGAAGTGGCTGACCTCGGTGTAGATGCCGGGCACACCGGGCCGGGCGCAGCCGTCGCCCCAGCTGACGATGCCGACCTGGATCCACTTACCGGCGTCGTCCTTGCGGAACATGGGGCCACCGGAGTCGCCCTGGCAGGTGTCGATGCCGCCGCTCTGCCAGCCGGCGCACAGTTCCTCCTTCGACACCAGCCGGTTTCCGTAGTGACGCTTGCAGGTGCGGTCGGCGACGAAGGGAACCGTGGCCTTACGGAGCTTGGTCGTGCCCGTGCCCGCGCCCTCCTCGGTGTCGCCCCATCCGGCGATCGTGAACGTCCCACGGTTGTACTGGTCCGTGGTGGCGATCTTGAGCGTCGGCTTGTCGATGGGCCGGGCGAGCTTGATGAGCGCCCAGTCCTTGCCGGTGCCGTTGTACCCCGGGGCCACCTTGACCTTGGTCGACTTGACCTTGATCGCGGCGGAGGAGTTGAGGTCGTTGGCACCCGCGGTGACGGTGATGCTGGTGTTGTTGCCAGAGCCCTCCATGCAGTGGGCCGCGGTCAGCACCACGTCCTTCTTGTAGAGCGCCCCGCCGCAGCCCATCGACAGATGGACCATGAACGGGAACTCGTTCTGTGCGGCAGTCGTTCCACCGACGATGCGGGTGGACGCGGCCTGCGCGCTGAGCGGCTGAAGGGAGGCGACCGCGAGGGCGACGGCGCCGACCGCCGCGGCTCTCTTCACCAGGGTGATGCCGCTTCTCCGGGATATGTGATGGCTCAACATTGGTCCTTTCGTGGGGGGTTGAGCGACCCGGAGTATGAAGATCAAAGGGCGTTCATGACAAGGACGGATCTCACGTCCCGGGCATGGAACCTCACCAGGGAAAATCCCCTCACATCCCCGTAGAGTGGAATCGGGTTCACGGCGTCTTGGGGGTACGGGCGTGGCGAACGGCGGACCGGTCCAGCACGGCTTCCCGCACCTGGAGACGGTGCGGGCCTCGATCACCGCGCTCTACAGACGGCTTTCGTACGACACCGTCCAGACCTTCGCGACCAGTGTGGCGCCCGCCGACGTGGCCTTCTGCGACACGGACGATCTCTATCTCGGCGCGCAGCGGGTGGCCCATGAGCTGGTGCGGCACTACCGGCTGCCGGACGCCCGGCTGATCGTCAGCTTCCGGGAGATGTCCCACGCGGCGAACGTCGAACTCGCCGCCGGGCCGGAGTACTTCGTCGAGCTGAACGACCGTTTCCGCACCCATCGCCGGGACATCGGCGCGGCCCTCGCCCACGAGGTGATGCATGTGTATCTGCATCGCCTCGATCTGTCCTTCCCCGGCACCCGCGACAACGAGATCCTCACGGACACCGCGACGACGTATCTGGGCGCGGGCTGGCTGCTCCTCGACGCGTACCGGGAGGACTCGGCGTCCTCGCAGAAGCTGGGCTATCTGACGCCGGAGGAGTTCGGGTACGTGCTCGCCAAGCGGGCGCTGGTCTTCGCCGAGGACCCGTCGGTGTGGTTCACCAGCCCCCAGGCGTACACGGCGTATGTGAAGGGCATGGCCGAGGCCCGCCGCGACGAACAGCAGCCCCCGCTGACGGCGGCCGGCTGGGCGGGCCGCCGCCGCTACGCCCGTGACCGGCGGCATGCGCAGGACCATGGCGCCGGGCGCCCGCCGGGGGTGCCGTACGCGTTCACGCCGGACGGGCGGGGGCCGTTGCGGGTGTCGTTTCCTTGTCCTACCTGTCAGCAGCGGATTCGGGTGCCGGTGAAGGGGCGGGTTCGGGCGCGGTGCGGGTTGTGCCGGACGGTGCTGGAATGTGATACGTGAGCGCCTAGTGGGGTGCCTCGTTGTGTTGTGGGGCGTCTGCGGGCTCGTTGTGGCTGGTCGCGCAGTTCCCCGCGCCCCTAAAAGGCATCCGGGCTAAGCCCCGTATACCAGTCCCGGAGCCTCCGCTTCTCCCAACAGCTTCCGCGCCGCCTCCCCCGCCTCCTCCGGCGTCCACCGCGCCGCCCTGTCCGCCGTCGGCCCCGCCCGCCAGCCCTCCATCACCGTGATCCGGCCGCCCTCCGTCTCGAAGACGCGGCCCGTGACCCCTTCGCACGCCTCCGAGCCCAGCCAGACGACCAGTGGGGAGACGTTCTCCGGGGCCATGGCGTCGAAGCCGGACTCGGGGGCCGTCATCGTGGCCGCGAAGGTGCGTTCCGTCATGCGGGTGCGGGCCGCCGGGGCGATCGCGTTGACCTGGACGCCGTAGCGGGCCAGTTCCGCCGCCGCGACCAGGGTGAGGCCGACGATCCCGGCCTTCGCGGCGCTGTAGTTCGCCTGCCCGAGCGAGCCCAGCAGCCCCGCCCCGCTGCTCGTGTTGACGATCCGGGCGACCGGAGTGCGGCCCGCCTTCGCCTCCCCACGCCAGTGCGCGGCCGCGTGCTTCAGCGGGAGGAAGTGCCCTTTGAGGTGAACGCGTACGACGGCGTCCCAGTCGTCCTCGTCGAGGCTGACCAGCATCCGGTCGCGCAGGAACCCGGCGTTGTTGACGAGCGTGTCGAGACGGCCGTACGTCTCCACCGCTGCCGCCACCAGGGAAGCCGCCCCGGCTCCGGTCGCCACGTCGCCGCCGTGGGCGACGGCCTCGCCGCCCGCCGCGCGGATCTCGTCGACCACCTGCCCGGCGGGGCTGTCGGCACCCGGTGCTCCGTCCAGCCCGACGCCGAGGTCGTTGACGACGACCCTCGCCCCCTCCGCGGCGAACGCGAGCGCGTGCGCGCGCCCGAGCCCCCGGCCCGCCCCGGTGACGACGACCACCCGTCCTTCGCACATCCGGCTCATGTCATGCCTCCTTGTTGACCGTTGCGGCGTCCAGGAACGCGGGCCGCTCGCCCCCGCCGTGCACGAGCAGGCTCGCCCCGCTGATGTACGCGGCGGCATCGGAGGCGAGGAAGACGGCGGCCGCGCCGACGTCGGCCGGTTCGGCGAGGCGGCCGAGCGGAACGGTGCGGGAGACGCCGGCGATGCCGTCGTCGCCGCCGTAGTGGAGGTGGGCCAGCTCGGTGCGGACCATGCCGACGACCAGCGTGTTGACCCTGACCTCCGGCGCCCACTCCACCGCCATCGAACGGGCCAGGTTCTCCAGCCCGGCCTTGGCCGCCCCGTACGCCGCCGAACCGGGCGACGGCCGGTCCCCGCTGACGCTGCCGATCATCACCACCGAGCCCCGCACGCGCTTCAACTGCTCGTACGCGGCCAGGGACGCCGTCAGCGGAGCGAGAAGGTTCAGCTCGATGACGCGCGCGTGCCGCTCGGCATCCGCGTCCGTCAACCGTCGGTACGGTGTGCCGCCCGCGTTGTTGACGAGGACATCCACGCGGGGCAGGTCCGCGAAGAAGGCCCGTACGGCGTCCGGGTCGCGAAGGTCGAGCGGTCTGAACTCGGCCCCGGCGAGGAGGACTTCGGGCGGCCTGCGCGCACAGACCACGACCGCCGCGCCGGCCTCGGCGAAGGCCTTCGCCACCCCGGCGCCGACACCCCGCGTACCCCCCGTGACGACAACTGCCTTCCCGTCCAGCCCCATTCGCGGTTACCCTCCACCTAACAAATGTTTGGTGGAAAGGTAGCTGATGCGACCATGGGTGTCTCCACCTCGTCCCCGGAAAAGGGATCCGAAAAAGAGGGAATCGCCGTCGTCACGGTCGACTTCCCACCGGTGAACGCCCTGCCGGTGGCCGGCTGGTCCGCCCTGGCCGACGCGGTGCGGGCGGCGGGCCGCGATCCGGACGTCCGGTGTGTCGTCCTCATGGCGGAGGGACGCGGGTTCAACGCGGGCGTGGACATCAAGGAGTTGCAGCGGGACGGGCACGGTGCGCTGATCGGCGTCAACCGTGCCTGCGCGGACGCCTTCGCCGCGGTCTACGACTGCGAGGTCCCGGTCGTCGCCGCGGTGCACGGCTTCTGCCTGGGCGGCGGCATCGGCCTGGTCGGCAACGCGGACGCGATCGTGGCGAGCGAGGACGCCACCTTCGGACTGCCCGAGCTGGACCGGGGAGCCCTGGGCGCGGCCACCCATCTGGCCCGGCTGGTCCCCCAGCACCTGATGCGCGCCCTGTACTACACCTCGCGCACGGCGACCGCGGCCGAGCTGCACACACACGGCTCGGTGTGGCGGGTCGTACCGCGCGCGGAACTGTGCGCCGCCGCACTGGAGTTGGCGCGCGAGATCGCCGCCAAGGACGGGCAGCTGCTGCGCCTGGCCAAGGCCGCGATCAACGGCATCGACCCGGTCGACGTCCGCCGCGGCTACCGCTTCGAGCAGGGCTTCACCTTCGAGGCGGGCCTCAGTGGCGTGGCCGACCGGGTCCGGGACACCTTCGGAAGGGACGGTGGCTGAGTGAGCGACAAGACGACGACCGCGGACGAGGTCGTGTCCCGGCTGCACAGTGGCATGACGCTCGGCATCGGCGGCTGGGGCTCGCGCCGCAAACCGATGGCCCTGGTGCGCGCACTGCTGCGCTCCGACGTCACCGACCTCACGATCGTCTCGTACGGCGGCCCCGACGTCGGCATGCTGGCGGCCGCCGGACGGGTCCGGAAGCTGGTCACCGCCTTCGTCACCCTCGACTCGATCCCGCTGGAACCGCACTACCGCGCGGTCCGCGAGCGCGGCGACCTCGAGCTGATGGAGATCGACGAGGCGATGTTCATGTGGGGGCTGCGCGCCGCCGCGCACCGGCTGCCGTTCCTGCCGGTGCGGGCGGGGATCGGTTCGGACGTCATGCGGGTCAACCCGGGCCTGCGGACGGTGACTTCGCCGTACGACGACGGGGAGACGTTCGTGGCCATGCCGGCCCTGCGCCTCGACGCGGCCCTGGTGCATGTGAGCCGCGCCGACCGACGGGGCAACGGCCAGTGCCTCGGCCCCGACCCGTACTTCGACGACCTCTTCTGCGAGGCGGCGGACGCGGCCTATCTCTCGTGCGAACGGATCGTCGACACAGCCGAGTTGACGAAGGAGGCGGCCCCGCAGTCGCTGCTGATCAAGCGGCACACGGTGACGGGGGTCGTCGAGGCCCCGAACGGCGCGCATTTCACGTCCTGCGCACCCGACTACGGCCGGGACGAGGCCTTCCAGAAGACGTACGCGACCACGCCCTGGCCCGAGTTCGCGGAGCGGTTCCTCGGCGGGGACGAACAGGCGTACCAGTCGGCGGTCAGGGAGAGGTAGGCAGAGCCATGACGGAGGTCACCCGCGCCGAGCACTGCGTGATCGCCTGCGCCGAGGCCTGGCGCGACAACGGGGAGGTGCTGGCCAGCCCGATGGGTCTGATCCCGTCCATCGGTGCCCGGCTCGCGCGGCGCACCTTCTCGCCGGACCTGCTGATGACCGACGGCGAGGCGATGCTGGTCGCCCCGGACGGCACCGTCGAGGGCTGGCTGCCGTACCGGCAGCATCTCGCCCTGGTCACCGGCGGCCGACGGCACGTGATGATGGGCGCGAGCCAGATCGACCGGTACGGCAACCAGAACATCTCCTGCATCGGCGACTGGGCGAAGCCGAGACGCCAGCTGCTCGGCGTGCGCGGAGCACCGGTCAACACGCTGAACAACCCCACCAGTTACTGGATCCCGAAGCACTCCCGGCGGGTCTTCGTCGAGAAGGTCGACATGGTGTGCGGTGTCGGATACGACCACGCCGGCGATGCCCGCCACCACCGCATCCCCCGGGTCGTCTCCGATCTGGGCGTCTTCGACTTCGGCACACCCGACCACTCCATGCGCCTGGTCTCGCTCCACCCTGGAGTCACCCTGGATCAGATCAGGGAGGCGACGGCGTTCGAGCTGACCGTCCCGGACGACGTGGCGGAGTCCCGGCCACCCACCGCCGAGGAACTACGGCTCATCCGCGAGGTGATCGATCCGGGGAACACGCGCGCCCGGGAGGTGGCCGCGTGATGGAGACACCGCTGACCCGGCTGGTCGGGGTCCGCCATCCGATCGTGCAGACGGGCATGGGCTGGGTGGCGGGCCCACGGCTGGTCTCGGCGACGGCGAACGCGGGAGCGCTGGGCATGCTGGCCTCCGCGACGATGACGGTCGACCGGCTGCGTGCGGCGATACGGGAGGTCAAGTCCCGTACGGACGCGCCGTTCGGGGTGAACCTCCGGGCGGATGCCTTGGACGCCGGCGACCGGGTGAGCGTCATGATCGCCGAGGGTGTGCGGGTCGCCAGCTTCGCCCTCGCGCCCTCCCGTGAGCTGATGGCCGAGCTCAAGGGCGCGGGCGTGGTCGTGATCCCCTCGATCGGCGCCCGGCGGCATGCCGAGAAGGTCGCCGCCTGGGGCGCGGACGCGGTGATCGTGCAGGGCGGCGAGGGCGGCGGGCACACCGGCGAGGTGGCGACGACGGTGCTGCTGCCGCAGGTGGTGGATGCCGTGGACATACCGGTCGTGGCGGCGGGCGGCTTCTTCGACGGGCGGGGACTGGTCGCGGCGCTGGCCTACGGGGCGGCTGGTATCGCCATGGGCACGCGGTTCCTGCTGACGTCGGACTCGACGGTGCCGGACCCCGTGAAGGCGCGGTATCTGGCGGCGACCGTCCGGGACGTCACGGTCACCACGGCCGTGGACGGCCTGCCCCACCGCATGCTGCGCACGGACCTGGTCGACGCCCTGGAGCGCTCCGGCCGAACGAGGGCTCTCCTTCAGGCGGTCCGCAGGGCGGTGGGCTACCGGAAGCTGTCCGGCACGAGCTGGCGCCGGATGATCCAGGACGGCCGTGCGCTCAGACACGGCAAGGACCTGACCTGGAGCCAGGTCCTGCTCGCCGCGAACACGCCGATGCTGCTGAAAGCGTCCATGGTGGACGGCCGTACAGATCTGGGGGTGATGGCGTCCGGGCAGGTGGCCGGGGTGATCGCGGACCTGCCGTCGTGCGCGGAGCTGGTGGAGCGGATCATGAAGGAGGCGGAGGAGGCGCGAGAGGGGCTGGCGGGCTTCTAGGCTCCCGCGGCCCCCTCCCGGCGCTCCTCCCCGTCCCGGCACTCCCGGCAGTCCCGGAGGCGTCTCACAACCTCTCGATGATCGTCACATTGGCCTGTCCGCCGCCCTCGCACATCGTCTGAAGCCCGAACCGGCCGCCCGTACGCTCCAGTTCATGCAGCAGGGTCGTCATCAGCTTGACCCCGGTCGCCCCCAGCGGATGCCCCAGAGCGATCGCTCCGCCGTTGACATTGACCTTGTCAGGATCCGCGCCGGTCTCCTTCAGCCAGGCCAGGACGACCGGCGCGAAGGCCTCGTTGATCTCGACGAGGTCGATGTCGGCGATGGACAGGCCGGTCTTCTTCAGGGCGTGGGCAGTGGCCGGTATGGGGGCGGTGAGCATGCGGATGGGATCCTCACCGCGCACCGAGAGATGGTGCACCCGGGCCCGGGGCGTGAGCCCATGCTCGCGCACCGCCCGCTCCGAGGCCAGCAGCATCGCCGCGGCGCCGTCGGAGACCTGTGAGGAACAGGCCGCCGTGATCGTGCCGCCGTCGATGACCGGCTTCAGCCCGGCCATCTTCTCCAGCGAGGTGTCCCGCCGCGGCCCCTCGTCCACGGCGACCTGCCCGTAAGGGACGACCTCCCGCTCGAAGCGCCCCTCGTCGATGGCCCGCAGGGCCCGCCGGTGCGAGCGCAGCGCGAACTCCTCCTGGTCCTGCCGGCTGATCCCCCACTTGGCGGCGATCATCTCGGCGCCGGCGAACTGGTTCACCGGCTTCTCCCCGTACCGTGCCCGCCAGCCCTCGCTGCCCGCGAAGGGCCCCGCGGTGAGCCCCAGCGGCTCGGCGGCCTGCCGGGTGGCGAAGGCGATGGGGATCATCGACATGTTCTGCACGCCGCCCGCGACCACGAGGTCCTGGGTGCCGGACAGCACGCCCTGCGCGGCGAAGTGCACGGCCTGCTGCGAGGACCCGCACTGCCGGTCCACGGTCACCCCCGGCACCTCCTCGGGCAGCCCCGCGACCAGCCAGCAGGTCCGCGCGATGTCCCCGGCCTGCGGCCCGACGGCGTCCAGACAGCCGAAGACGACGTCCTCGACGGCGGCCGGGTCCATGCCCGCGCGCGCCACCAGTTCCTTCAGCACATGCGCGCCCAGGTCGGCCGGGTGGACCGCGCTGAGCCCTCCTTTGCGCCGCCCCACGGGCGTACGGACCGCTTCGACTATGTAGGCCTCGGCCATGGCAACTCCCCAATGGGAACGGTGGGTTATGTGCGTACGGCGATCCCGTCCAGCACCATCGACAGGTACTGCCGGGCGATCTCCTCGGGGGTGTGCTGTCCGCCGGGCCGGTACCAGGACGCGGCGACCCACACCGTGTCCCGCACGAACCGGTAGGTGAGCCGGACGTCGAGGTCGGCCCGGAAGACCTCGGCCGCGACCCCGCGCTCCAGCGTGGACAGCCACGCCTTCTCGAACTTGCGCTGCGACTCGGCGAGGAACGCGAACCGCTCCTGCGCGACGAGCTGCCGGTTCTCCTTCTGGTAGATCGCCACGGCGGCCCGATGCCGGTCGATCTCCCGGAACGACTCGGTGACCAGGGCCTCCAGCGTCTCGCGCGGGCCGGATTCGGCCTCCAGGACGGCGTCGTAGCCGTGCCACAGCTCGTCGAGGAAGGTCCGCAGGATCTCCTCGAGCATCGACTCCTTGGAGTCGAAGTGGTAGTAGAGGCTGCCCGCGAGCATGCCCGCGTGGTCGGCGATCTTGCGGACGGTGGTGGCGTTGTAGCCCTGCTCGGCGAAGACCTCGGCGGCGGTTTCGAGGAGTTCGCGACGCCGGGCGGCCGCGGCGGTCACCTGGGGCTTCTTCTTGGTCGGCACGGGTCCATTGTCGTCCTAGGCGTGCTGGCTGCTGACGGAGACGATCTCCCCGGTCATGTACGAGGAGTAGGGCGAGGCCAGGAAGACGATCACATTGGCCACCTCCCAGGGCTCGGCGTACCGTCCGAAGGCCTCGCGGGCGGTCAGTTCCTCAAGCAGTTCGGGGGTCGTCACCTTGGCCAGGTGCGGGTGCATGGCGAGGCTCGGCGAGACGGCGTTGACCCGTACGCCGTACTCGGCCGCCTCGATCGCCGCGCACCGGGTCAGCGCCATCACCCCCGCCTTCGCGGCCGCGTAGTGCGCCTGCCCGGCCTGGGCGCGCCAGCCGACGACGGAGGCGTTGTTGACGATCACACCGCCGCCGGTGTCCCGCAGGTGTCGCAGGGCGGCCCGGGTGCATCGGAAGGTGCCGTTCAAGGTCACGTCGAGGACCTTCGACCACTGCTCGTCGGTCATGTCCACGAGCGGCGAAGTCCCGCCCAGGCCCGCGTTGTTGACGACGATGTCGAGCCTGCCGTGCTGCTGCACGGCGGTGTCGAACAGCGCGCGCACCTGGGTCTCGTCGGTGACGTCGCACACCGCGGACGTGACCGCGCCCTCGAAGTCCCGGGCCAGTTCCGCCTCGCACTCCTTCAGCCGACGCGCGTGCGTGTCGCTGATCAGCACGTGCGCGCCCTCTTCGAGGAAGCGGCGCGCGGTCGCCCCGCCGATGCCGGCACCGGCCGCCGCGGTGATGACGGCCGTGCGCCCGCGAAGCAGTCCGTGCCCGGGAACGTACGTCGGCGCCTCGACGTTTGTCATAGCAGCACGCTAACCTACCAAACACTTGTTAGGGAAGACTCGCAAGGCTCCGAGGGAGGGCGACGGTGGACCTGACCCACTCGAGCGCCGACGAGGCGTTCCGCGCCGAGGCCCGTGCCTGGCTGCACGCGCATGTGCCGCCCGATCCGCTCCCCTCCCTGGAGACCGAGGAGGGCTTCGCGGCGCACCGGGCGTGGGAGGCCGAGCTGGCCGCGGACCGCTGGTCGGTGGTGAACTGGCCGGCGGCGTACGGCGGCCGGGACGCCTCACTCCTACGGTGGCTGCTGTTCGAGGAGGAGTACTACGCGGCGGACGCACCGGGCCGCGTCGGGCAGAACGGCGTCAGCCTCCTGGCCCCGACCCTCTTCGACCACGGCACGCGGGAGCAGCGCGCCCGTGTGCTCCCGCCGATGGCGACCGGCGAGGTGGTCTGGGCGCAGGCCTGGTCCGAGCCGGAGGCGGGCTCCGATCTGGCCTCGCTCCGGTCGAAGGCCGTGCGCACCGACGGAGGCTGGCTGCTGTCCGGCCAGAAGACCTGGTCCTCGCGCGCCGCCTTCGCCGACCGCGCCTTCGGCCTGTTCCGCACCGATCCGGACGCCCCGAAGCCCCACCAGGGCCTGACCTACCTGATGTTCGATCTGCGCGCCCCCGGCGTCACGGTCCGTCCCATCGCCCGCCTCGACGGCAAGCCCGCCTTCGCCGAGCTGTTCCTGGACGAGGTCTTCGTGCCGGACGAGGACGTGATCGGCGCACCGGGCCAGGGCTGGCGGATCGCGATGTCGACGGCGGGCAACGAACGCGGACTGATGCTGCGCTCCCCGGGCCGCTTCCTGGCGAGCGCCGGCCGCCTGCACCGCCTCTGGCGCTCCCAGGGCACCCCGGAGAGCGCGCGGACCCGCGTGGCCGACGCCCTGATCGGTGCCCGCGCCTACCAGCTCTTCACCTACGCCGCCGCCTGCCGCTTCCTCGACAGCGGTGGGGGTCCCCCCGCGCGAGCGGATTCGAGCGTGGGGGAGATCGGCCCGGAGTCCAGCCTGAACAAGGTCTTCTGGTCGGAGTACGACATCGCCCTGCACGAGACGGCCCTCGATCTCCTCGGCGCCGAGGGCGAGACGGCGGACACCGACTGGTCCGAGCGCTACGTCTTCTCCCTGGCCGGCCCCATCTACGCGGGGACGAACGAGATCCAGCGCGACATCATCGCCGAGCGCCTGCTCGGCCTGCCGAAGGGGCGCCGCTGATGAGGTTCCTCCTCGACGCCGAGCAGCGTGCCTTCGCCGACTCGCTGGACGCGATGCTGACGGCGTCGGACACACCGTCGGTCGTACGGGAGTGGAGCCTGGGCGACCATGCCGGTGGCCGTGCGCTGTGGTCCCGGGTCGCCGAGGCGGGGGTGTTCGCGCTGGCCGTTCCCGAGACCTGCGAAGGACTGGGCCCCCGGCCCGTCGAACTCGCCCTCGCCTTCGTGGAATTGGGGCGCCACGCGGTTCCGGGGCCCCTGGTGGAGACGGTCACGGCGGCGGCCCTGCTCGCCGGGCTGCCGGACCCCGGCCCGGCCAAGCGGCTCCTGCCGGCGCTGGCCGCCGGGGACGCCATGGCGACGCTGGCGTGGACGGCGCCGTACGCGCTGGACGGCGACGCGGCCACCACCCACCTCGCGCTCACCCCGGACGGCCTGTACCTCTCCCCCGGCCATGGCCCCGTGCGCTCCTCCCTGGACCCGGCCCGCCGCCTCACCCCCCTCGCCCCCGGCGGCGAGCTCCTCAGCCCCGACCCGCCCACCGCCCACGCCCACGCGCTCGCCCATGCCCGGCTGACCACCGCCGCCCAAGCCCTCGGCGTCGGTCTGACGCTCCTCGACAGAACGGTCGCCTACGTCAAGCAGCGCACCCAGTTCGGTGTCCCCATCGGCTCGTTCCAGGCCGTGAAGCATCGCCTCGCCGACGCGAAGATCGGCCTGGAGTTCGCCCGGCCCCTCGTCCTCGGCGCCGGGCTCACGATGGACCCGGCCGATGTCGCCGCCGCCAAGGTCGCCGCCTGCGAGGCCGCGTACGCGACGGCCCGTACGGCCCTCCAGTTGCACGGCGCGATCGGCTACACGGCGGAGTACGACCTGTCGCTGTGGCTGACCAAGGCCCGTGCCCTGCGGACCGCCTGGGGCAGCCCGGACGCCTGCAGGGACACGGTGCTCAGTGGTGGTGATCGCCGCTGGTGATCTCGCGGTACTCCTCCGCCGTCGGCTTGGGGATCCGCGACCGAGTACCGAACATCGCCTCCGCCAGCCGTGCCCGCACCCGCTGGGAGGCGGTGACCCGCCGCCGGACGCCGTTCGCGTCGACGCGCGGGCCGATCTCGTACGGCGGATGCTCCTCGTGCTGGGTGAGGGTGAACAGCTCCCCCTGCGCGAGCGGCTCGTGGACCTCGATGTACTCGCCCTGCGGCAGCCGTTTGATGGTGCCGGTCTCCCTGCCGTGCAGCACCTTGGCCCGGTCCCGGCGCTGCAGTCCGAGACAGATGCGCTTGGTCACCGAGTAGGTGACGACCGGCACCACGAAGACCGCGACCCGCACGAACCAGGTGATCGAGTTGATGGACAGATGCAGATGCGTGGCCACGATGTCGTTGCCGCCGCCGATCAGCAGCACGGCGTACAGGCTCAGCCAGGCCGCGCCGAGCCCGGTGCGCACGGGCATGTTGCGGGGCCGGTCGAGGATGTGGTGCTCACGTCTGTCGCCGGTGACCCACGCCTCCAGGAAGGGGTACAGGCCGAGCGCGAGCAGGATCAGCGGGAAGAGCGAGAAGGGGATGAAGACGCCCAGTTCCAGGGTGTGGCCCCAGGCGTTGAGCTCCCATCCCGGCATCACCCGGATCAGTCCCTCGGAGAAGCCCAGGTACCAGTCGGGCTGGGCGCCCGTGGTCACCAGGTCGGGGCGGTAGGGCCCGAAGGCCCAGACGGGGTTGATGCTGGCGACGCCGCCCATGAACGCCAGCACACCGAAGACGAGGAAGAAGAAGCCGCCCGCCTTGGCCATGTACACCGGCAGGAAGGGCATGCCGACGACCGACTTCTGGGTGCGGCCGGGGCCCGGGTACTGCGTGTGCTTGTGGTAGAAGACCAGGATCAGATGGGCGACCACCAGTCCCAGCATGATCCCGGGCAGCAGCAGGATGTGGACCGGGTACAGCCGCGCGATGAAGTCCTCCCCGGGGAACTCCCCGCCGAAGAGGAAGAACGCCACATACGTCCCCACGATCGGGATGGACAGGATCGCGCCGTGCGCGAACCGCAGACCGGTGCCGGACAGCAGGTCGTCGGGGAGGGAGTAGCCGGTCAGGCCGGTGATGATGCCGAGCATCAGCAGGGTCCAGCCGAACACCCAGTTCAGCTCGCGCGGCTTGCGGAAGGCGCCGGTGAAGAACACCCGCATCATGTGCACGAGCATGCCGGTGACGAAGACCAGTGCCGCCCAGTGGTGGATCTGCCGGATGAGCAGCCCGCCGCGCACATCGAAGCTGATGTCGAGCGTGGACTCGTACGCCCTGGTCATCAGGACGCCGTTGAGGGGCTCGTAGCCGCCGTTGTAGACGACCTCGTTGGTGCTCGGGTCGAAGAACAGGGTGAGGTAGACGCCGGTGAGGATCAGCACGAGGAAGCTGTAGAGGCAGACCTCGCCCAGCATGAAGGACGGGTGGTCCGGGAAGACCTTGCGCATGTTGGCCTTGGCCAGCGCGTAGAGCCCGAGCCGTCCGTCGGCCCAGTCGGCGACCCGCTCGCCCTTGCCCGGCGGCGCGGACCGCCGCGCCGCCGCCGACTCGTTCCCCGTTCGTGCGCCGTCCATACGTCGTCGCCTCCCCGCCGGATCACCTCAGGGTGACATGGGGGTGCGGGCTGAGCCAACGGGGGCGGCCACCCCGGCTCGGACGTCAGTGCGTCCGGACGATGCCCTGCGCCCGCGCCGCCACCAGCCACTTCGGGAACTCCCCGATGAGACGGTCGTACAGCTCGGCGTCGGAGACGGTCCGCGGATCGGAACCGGCGTGGAAGAACCCCGCGTTGTCGATCACCCGTTTGTCCGGCACCGCCAGCTCGTCGAGCTTGCGCAGGAAGTCGAACTGCTTGCTGGTGGCGTCCCCGAACCCGATGAACTGCCAGAACAGCGGGAGCCGGGCGGCCTTGCACACGTACCGTTCGGCGGCGAGCTTGTTGATGGGGCCGCCGTCGGTCTGGAACACGACCAGGGCGGGCTCCTGCGAGCCGCTGTCCAGGTAGTGGTCGATGACGGCGTCCATGGCCAGGTGGTAGCTGGTCTTGCCCATGTGGCCGAGCCCGGACACGATCCGCTCGATCCGCCCGCGGTGATCGGCCAGCGCGATGTCGGTGACGGCGTCGACGTCGGTGGAGAAGAACACCACCGGCACGGTCCCGTCGTCGTCGAGGTGCGCCGACAGGCCGAGCACCCGGTCGGCGAGCGCCTGCACGCTGCCGTCCTTGTAGTACGGCTTCATCGACCCGGAGTAGTCGACCACCAGATAGACCGCGGCCCGCGCCCCGTCCAGCCCGTGCTTGCGGAGCGACACCCCGGCGCTCTTGTACAGGCTGACCAGCGCGGGCGCGGTCTCCTCCACCTTGCTGAGACTGATCGCCGCCATCCGTTCTCCCCCTCGCACAGCACACCGGGTGCCGAGATTACGACACCACCGGCCCCGCCTCTCCCCCCACCCACAGGTGTTCGATATTTTTATCCGTCGCCGTCCCCACCGGCTCACCGTTCGTCCAGTCCTCCGAGGAGCCGGTTGTGGAGCCCGAGTCCACCGAGTCCGCCGTAACCACCTGCTATCGCCATCCCAAGGTGGAGTCCTACGTCCGCTGCACCCGCTGCGACCGGTACATCTGCCCGGACTGCATGCGGGAGGCGTCCGTCGGCCATCAGTGCGTGGAGTGCGTGAAGGAGGGCTCGCGGTCGGTGCGGCAGGCCCGGACCGTCGTCGGCGGCCGGATCGCGGCGACGCCGCTGGTGACCTCGGTGCTCATCGGGCTGAACGTCCTCGCCTATCTGGCCGAGGTGGTGCGCCCGGAGATCCTGGACCGGTTCGCGATGCTCAGCGCCCGGCTGGTCGGGCCGGACGGCGGCCACTACGTCTACCAGAGCGGGTACCCGTCCGACTTCCATGCCGAGGGCGTGGTCGCGGGGCAGTGGGAGCGGCTGCTGACCGGCGGTTTCCTGCATCTGCCGCCGACCGAGGGCACCTTCGGACTGCTGCACATCGTGATGAACATGGTCTCGCTGTGGCAGCTCGGCCGGATCGTGGAGCCCATGCTGGGCCGGATCCGCTATGTCGCCCTCTATCTGCTGGCGACCCTGGGCGGTTCGGTGTTCGAACTGCTGCTCACCGACATCAACGTCGAGTCGGTCGGCGCGTCGGGCGCGATCTTCGGCCTGGGTGCCGCCTACTACGTCCTGGCCCGCCGGGTCGGCGCCGACATGCGCGCCGTCAACCGCTTCATGGTGTTCCTGCTCCTGTGGCTGCTGCTCTCCGCCGGCCTCACCTCCTGGCAGGGCCACCTGGGCGGCCTGCTGACCGGGGCCGCGGTGACGCTGGCCTACGCTTACGCCCCGCGCGGACCGCGCCAGACCGTGATCCAAGTGGTCGCCTGTGTGGGTGTGCTGGTGCTGCTGACGATGGTCGCGTTCGCCAAGGTGGCGGAGCTGACGGGTGGAGGGATGGCCCAGTGAGACGTACCGGAATCCTGTTCTTCGCGGCGGTCCCCGTCGTCATCACCGCGGCCGCCTACTTCCTCGCCCCCACCGACTCCGCCGAGAGCCCGGCCGAGCCCTCCGTCGCCTCCTCGCAGCAGGCTACCCGCCAGGACGCCAAGAGCCGCGCCGAGCAGGAGCGGTCGGCGGACGACAAGCTGCTCGCGAGCCTGCCGCCGGGGCTGGCCGCCCCGGCGAAGAAGGAGCTGGCCCAGCAGCTCGTGTCCAGCGCCGAGAACTCGACGCTGGACTGGCGCAGCGCCTTCGCCTACATCGAGGACATCGGGGACGGCCAGGGCTACACGGCCGGCATCATCGGCTTCTGCACCGGCACGAACGACCTGCTCACCCTGGTCGAGCGCTACACCGCCGACCACCCGGACAACGGACTCGCGCAGTACCTGCCGGCCCTGCGCGCCGTCGACGGCACCGACTCCCACGAGGGACTCGACCCCGGTTTCACGGCCGCCTGGAAGGCGGAGGCCGAGCTGCCGGCCTTCCAGCAGGCCCAGCTCGCCGAGCGGGACCGCGCCTACTTCGACCCGGCCGTCCGCCTCGCCAAACTCGACGGCCTCGGCACTCTGGGCCAGTTCATCTATTTCGACGCGATGGTCTTCCACGGTCCCGGCATCGACGAGGACGGCTTCTATGTCCTGCGGGAACGCGCCCTGCGCGAGGCGAACTCCCCGTCCCAGGGCGGCTCGGAGAAGGCGTACCTGGACATCTTCCTCGACATCCGGCGGGGGGCCATGCGGGAGAAGCGCCCGGGCACCGATACCACCCGCATCGACACGGCCCAGCGGCAGTTCCTCTACGACGGGAACCTGCGGCTGCGGACGCCGTTGGAGTGGCGGGTGTACGGGGAGACGTACCGGGTGCCGTAGGCGGCGAACGGCGAAAAGTTGACGGCGCCTGCCCATTCGTCCGGTCGGGGACAAGGGGCAGGCGCCGTCGCGGGGGTCTGGGGCCCGCGGCGGAGCCGCTGATTTTTCTGTCCCCAGATATCCCGCCCGTACGCCTTTGTACGGGACGTCTTTCGATCCTTCGGATCAGACCATCAGTGAGCGGTCCGTCGGGCGGATCGGGGCCGGAAGTTCGCTCGCGCCGGTCAGGAAGCGGTCGCAGCCGCGGGCGGCCGAGCGGCCCTCCGCGATGGCCCACACGATGAGGGACTGACCGCGGCCCGCGTCACCGGCGACGAAGACGCCCGGCACATTGGTCTGGAAGTCGGCGTCGCGGGCGACGTTGCCGCGCTCGTCGAGGTCCAGGCCGAACTGCTCGACCACGCCGTTCTCGCGGTCGGTGCCGGTGAAGCCCATGGCCAGGGTGACCAGCTGGGCCGGGATCTTGCGCTCGGTGCCCGGCTTCGGGGTCAGCTTGCCGTCGATGAACTCCACCTCGGTGAGATGCAGCCACTGGACGTTGCCGTCCTCGTCGCCCTCGAAGTGGGTGGTGGAGACGGAGTAGACCCGCTCGCCGCCCTCCTCGTGCGCGGACGTGACCTTGTACAGCATCGGGAAGGTCGGCCACGGCTGGTTCGCGGCACGGTCCTCGCCCGGCCTCGGCATGATCTCCAGCTGCGTCACCGAGGCAGCGCCCTGACGGTGGGCGGTGCCCACGCAGTCGGCGCCGGTGTCGCCGCCGCCGATGACGACGACGTGCTTGCCCTCGGCCGAGATGGGCGACACCACGTAGTCGCCCTCCTGGACCTTGTTGGCCAGCGGCAGGTACTCCATCGCCTGGTAGACGCCCTTGAGCTCGCGGCCGGGGACCGGGAGATCACGGGCGGTCGTGGCACCGGCGGCGATGACGACCGCGTCGTACCGCTTCTTCAGGTCGGTCGCCTTGAGGTCCTTGCCGATCTCGATGCCGGTACGGAAGCGGGTGCCCTCCGCGCGCATCTGCTCGATACGGCGGTTGATGTGCCGCTTCTCCATCTTGAACTCGGGGATGCCGTAGCGCAGGAGGCCGCCGATGCGGTCCGCGCGCTCGTACACGGCCACGGTGTGGCCGGCCCGGGTCAGCTGCTGGGCGGCGGCGAGGCCCGCCGGGCCCGAGCCGATGACGGCGACGGTCTTGCCGGACAGGCGCTCCGGGATCTGCGGCTCGACGTCACCGCTGTCCCACGCCTTGTCGATGATCGAGACCTCGACGTTCTTGATGGTGACGGCCGGCTGGTTGATGCCGAGCACACACGCCGACTCACACGGAGCGGGGCACAGGCGGCCCGTGAACTCCGGGAAGTTGTTCGTGGCGTGCAGGCGCTCCGACGCGGCGGTCCAGTCCTCGCGGTAGGCGTAGTCGTTCCACTCGGGGATGAGGTTCCCGAGCGGACAGCCGTTGTGACAGAACGGGATGCCGCAGTCCATGCAGCGGCTGGCCTGCTTGCTGATGATCGGCAGCAGGGAGCCGGGGACGTAGACCTCGTTCCAGTCCTTGAGGCGTACGTCGACGGGGCGGGACTTGGCGACCTCGCGCCCGTGGTTGAGGAAGCCCTTCGGGTCAGCCATTGATCGCCGCCTCCATCATCTTCTCGGTGATCTCGGTCTCGGAGAGACCGGCTCGCTCGGCGGCGTCCTTGGCGGCGAGCACTGCCTTGTACGTGCTGGGGATGATCTTGCTGAAGCGCTCGACGGCGGTCTCCCACTCGGCCAGGAGCTTCTCGGCGACCGTGGAGCCGGTCTCCTCCTGGTGGCGGCGTACCACGTCGTGCAGCCACTGCTTGTCGGTGTCGTCGAGGGCCTCGACGGCGCTCACGTTGCCGACGTTGACGTTGTCGCGGTCGAGGTCGATGACGTACGCGATACCGCCGGACATACCGGCCGCGAAGTTACGGCCCGTCTCGCCCAGGACCACCGCGTGGCCACCGGTCATGTACTCGCAGCCGTGGTCGCCCACGCCCTCGGAGACGACCGTCGCGCCGGAGTTGCGGACGCAGAACCGCTCGCCCGTACGACCGCGCAGGAACAGCTCGCCGCCGGTCGCGCCGTACGCGATGGTGTTGCCCGCGATCGTCGAGTACTCGGCGAGGTGGTCGGCGGCCCGGTCCGGGCGGACGATCACACGGCCGCCGGAGAGACCCTTGCCGACGTAGTCGTTGGCGTCGCCCTCCAGACGCAGCGTGACACCGCGCGGGAGGAAGGCGCCGAAGGACTGGCCCGCGCTGCCGGTGAAGGTGATGTCGATGGTGTCCTCGGGCAGGCCCGCGCCACCGAACTTCTTGGTGACCTCGTGGCCGAGCATGGTGCCGACCGTGCGGTTGATGTTGCGGACCTTGACCTGGGCACGCACCGGCTGGGCGTCGGTCGCGGAGTCCGCGGCCAGGGCGTCGGCGGCGAGCTTGACGAGCTCGTTGTCGAGCGCCTTCTCCAGGCCGTGGTCCTGCTCGATCAGCTGGTGACGCACCGCGCCCTCGGGCAGCTCGGGCACGTGGAACAGCGGCTCCAGGTCCAGGCCCTGCGCCTTCCAGTGGTCGACGGCACGCGCGACGTCCAGCGTCTCGGCGTGTCCGACGGCCTCCTCGATGGTGCGGAAGCCCAGCTCGGCGAGGATCTCGCGGACCTCCTCGGCGATGAACTGGAAGAAGTTCACGACGTACTCGGCCTTGCCGGTGAACCGGTCGCGCAGCGTCGGGTTCTGGGTGGCGATGCCGACCGGGCAGGTGTCCAGGTGGCAGACGCGCATCATGACGCAGCCGGAGACGACGAGCGGCGCGGTCGCGAAACCGAACTCCTCGGCGCCGAGCAGCGCGGCGATGACGACGTCACGGCCGGTCTTCAGCTGGCCGTCGGTCTGCACGACGATACGGTCGCGCAGGCCGTTGAGCAGCAGGGTCTGCTGGGTCTCGGCGAGACCGAGCTCCCAGGGGCCGCCCGCGTGCTTCAGCGAGGTGAGCGGGGAGGCACCCGTACCGCCGTCGTGACCCGAGATGAGTACGACGTCCGCGTGTGCCTTGGAGACACCCGCGGCGACCGTGCCGACGCCGACCTCGGAGACCAGCTTGACGTGAATCCGCGCCTGCGGGTTCGCGTTCTTCAGGTCGTGGATCAGCTGGGCCAGGTCCTCGATGGAGTAGATGTCGTGGTGCGGCGGCGGGGAGATCAGGCCCACGCCCGGCGTCGAGTGACGCGTCTTCGCGACCCACGGGTAGACCTTGTGGCCGGGCAGCTGGCCGCCCTCACCGGGCTTGGCGCCCTGGGCCATCTTGATCTGGATGTCGTCGGCGTTGACCAGGTACTCGGAGGTCACACCGAAGCGGCCGGAGGCGACCTGCTTGATGGACGACCGGCGCGCCGGGTCGTACAGACGGTCCGGGTCCTCGCCGCCCTCACCGGTGTTGGACTTGCCGCCCAACTGGTTCATGGCGATGGCGAGGGTCTCGTGCGCCTCCTTGGAGATGGAGCCGTACGACATGGCGCCGGTGGAGAAGCGCTTGACGATCTCGGAAACCGGCTCGACCTCGTCGATGGAGATCGGCTGCCGGTCGGACTTGAAGCCGAACAGACCGCGCAGCGTCATCAGGCGCTCGGACTGCTCGTTCACACGGTCCGTGTACTTCTTGAAGATGTCGTAGCGGTTGGCACGCGTCGAGTGCTGGAGGCGGAAGACCGTCTCCGGGTCGAACAGATGCGGCTCACCCTCACGGCGCCACTGGTACTCGCCGCCTATCTCCAGCGCGCGGTGCGCGGGCGCGATGCCCGAGGCCGGGTACGCCTTGGCGTGGCGGGCGGCGACCTCCTTGGCGATGACGTCGATGCCGACGCCGCCGATCTTGGTGGCCGTGCCGTTGAAGTACTTCTCCACGAAGGCGTCGTCGAGACCGACGGCCTCGAAGACCTGGGCGCCGCGGTAGGAGGCGACGGTCGAGATGCCCATCTTGGACATGACCTTCAGGACGCCCTTGCCGAGGGCGTAGATCAGGTTGCGGATCGCCTTCTCGGCCTCGATGTCCGAGAGGAAGGTGCCCGCGCGGACGAGGTCCTCGACGGACTCCATCGCCAGGTACGGGTTCACGGCCGCGGCGCCGAAGCCGATGAGCAGGGCGACGTGGTGGACCTCGCGGACGTCACCGGCCTCGACCAGCAGGCCCACGTGGGTGCGCTGCTTGGTGCGGATGAGGTGGTGGTGGACGGCCGCGGTGAGCAGCAGCGACGGGATCGGCGCGTGCTCGGCGTCCGAGTGCCGGTCCGACAGGACGATCAGACGGGCGCCGTTCTCGATGGCGGCGTCGGCCTCGGCGCAGATCTCCTCGATCCGCGCGGCGAGGGAGTCACCGCCACCGTGCACCCGGAACAGACCGGACAGGGTCGCGGCCTTGAAGCCCGGCATGTCGCCGTCGGCGTTGATGTGGATGAGCTTGGCCAGCTCGTCGTTGTCGATCACCGGGAAGGGCAGGGTGACCGAGCGGCAGGAGGCGGCCGTCGGGTCGAGCAGATTGCCCTGCGGGCCCAGCGAGGAGTTCAGCGAGGTGACGAGCTCCTCGCGGATGGCGTCCAGCGGCGGGTTGGTGACCTGCGCGAACAGCTGGGTGAAGTAGTCGAACAGCAGCCGCGGGCGGTCGCTCAGCGCGGCGATCGGCGAGTCGGTGCCCATCGAACCGATCGGCTCGGCACCGGCCTTGGCCATCGGCGCGAGGATGATGCGCAGCTCCTCCTCGGTGTAACCGAAGGTCTGCTGACGGCGGGTGACCGAGGCGTGCGTGTGCACGATGTGCTCGCGCTCGGGCAGGTCGGAGAGCTCGATCTCGCCGGCTTCCAGCCACTCGGCGTACGGCTTCTCCGCCGCGAGCTGGGCCTTGATCTCGTCGTCCTCGATGATGCGGTGCTCGGCGGTGTCCACGAGGAACATGCGGCCGGGCTGGAGGCGGCCCTTGCGGACGACCTTGGCGGGGTCGATGTCGAGGACGCCGACCTCGGAGCCGAGGACGACGAGGCCGTCGTCGGTGACCCAGTAGCGGCCGGGGCGCAGACCGTTGCGGTCGAGCACGGCGCCGACCTGGGTGCCGTCGGTGAAGGTGACACAGGCCGGGCCGTCCCAGGGCTCCATCATCGTGGAGTGGAACTGGTAGAAGGCGCGCCGGGCCGGGTCCATGGAGTCGTGGTTCTCCCACGCCTCCGGGATCATCATCAGCACGGAGTGCGGCAGCGAGCGGCCACCGAGGTGGAGCAGCTCCAGCACCTCGTCGAAGGACGCCGAGTCGGAGGCGTCCGGCGTACACACCGGGAAGATGCGCTCCAGGGCCTTGCCGTCGGATCCGAACAGCTCGGAGACGAGCTGCGACTCACGGGCCCGCATCCAGTTGCGGTTGCCCTTGACGGTGTTGATCTCACCGTTGTGCGCGACGAAGCGGTACGGGTGCGCCAGCGGCCACGACGGGAAGGTGTTCGTGGAGAAGCGCGAGTGGACGAGCGCGACGGCCGAGGCGAAGCGGCGGTCGGACAGGTCCGGGAAGAAGGGCTCCAGCTGGCCGGTGGTCAGCATGCCCTTGTAGACGATCGTGCGGGCCGACAGCGACGGGAAGTAGACGCCGGCCTCGCGCTCGGCGCGCTTGCGCAGCACAAAGGCCTTGCGGTCGAGGGCGATGCCCTCCGAAGCGCCGTCGGTGACGAAGATCTGCCGGAAGGCGGGCATCGTCGAGCGGGCGGTGGCACCGAGCAGCTCGGGGGCGGCGGGAACCTCGCGCCAGCCGAGGACGGTGAGACCTTCCTCGGACGCGATCGTCTCGATCTGCGAGATGGCGTCCTGGGTCCCCTCCTCCGGCAGGAAGGCGATACCGACGGCGTACGCACCGGCCTCGGGGAGCTCGAATCCGGCGACCTCACGGAGGAAGGCGTCCGGCACCTGGGAGAGGATGCCCGCGCCGTCGCCCGAGTCGGGCTCGGAGCCCGTGGCGCCGCGGTGTTCGAGATTGCGCAGAACGGTGAGCGCCTGCTCGACCAGCGTGTGGCTCGCCTCGCCGGTGAGGGTGGCCACGAAGCCGACGCCACAGGCGTCGTGCTCGTTGCGGGGGTCGTACATACCCTGCGCAGCAGGGCGAGCATCCATGAACGACCAGTTCTGGCCATTCGTGGAGTGCTGGGACGGCTGGCGCGGCGTACGCATCGGCTCTCCCGTCGTCGTCATGTGGCATATGCAGATTGCCGAGGGACGACGTTGGCCCTCTGCGTGAGTGCAAAATTTCGTGCAGGTTACATGATGGGGCGGTTCTCGGGAAGCGGGATAATCCGTTCCACCATGCGGACACCATGGGTTGCGACAAGGGTTCCGCGCACATGGCTTGAAAGTATGTGGGGACCGAGCGGGACAGGTCGATGTCCGACGATCCAGGGGGCGGAGGAGGCGTCGTCGCCGACCCCGCGAGTGTGCCGCAGGCTTCATTGCCCACAGCGCTTACGGCTCATGCCCGGTGGTCACGCATCCGAAACCAGCGAGTAACGGCTACTTATGCGGCCCGTCGCATAAGTTCCAGCGACCTATCCTACGGCCGTTCCGAACAAACCCCCCAGGGCGTACGTCACACCGGCCGCGGCACCACCCAGCGCGAGCTGCCGCAACCCGCTGTACCACCAGGTGCGCGCGGTCACCTTGGCCACGACCGCACCGCACAGGAACAGCCCGACGAGCGCGAGCAGCACGGCCGGCCACAGCGCGGTCGCACCGAGCAGATACGGCAGTACGGGCAGCAGGGCGCCCAGCGCGAACGCCCCGAACGACGAGACGGCCGCGACCAGCGGTGACGGCAGATCACCGGGGTCGATGCCGAGTTCCTCGCGGGCGTGTATCTCCAGCGCGAGCTCCGGATCGCGGGAGAGCTGCTCGGCCACGGCACGCGCGAGCTCCGGCTCGACGCCCCGGGCCTCGTACAGCGCCGCGAGCTCGGCCTCCTCGTCCTTCGGGTGCTTTCTCAGCTCCCGCCGCTCGACGTCCAGTTCGGCCTCGACGAGCTCGCGCTGCGAGGCGACGGAGGTGTACTCGCCGGCGGCCATGGAGAAGGCCCCGGCCGCGAGCCCAGCGAGCCCGGTCAGCACAATGGTCTGCTGGGCGACCGCACCGCCCGCGACGCCGGTCATCAGGGCGAGGTTGGAGACCAGCCCGTCCATCGCACCGAAGACCGCGGGCCGCAGCCAGCCGCCGTTCACATCGCGGTGGGTGTGGTTGTCGCGGTGCGCCTCGTGCAGTGGCGCCTCGGTCTCGATGATGGCCATGAAGGTCCCCCAGGAACTCAGGTAAGGCTGTCTTTAGACACGTTCTATTCTTCGACAACGCCAAATCTACGCCCGGAAATTCCTGCCCGCCAGCAAGGAAAGGCTGGGCTAACCTGCGGTTTTCCCTTAGAACGCTCATTCGTGTGTGACCCCGCACAGATGTCGACCGGGTGACACCGGGGCTTCCGAGGCTCAGGTCAACCGCCGACGGTGGGACACATCCGCAAAGGGGTCCGCGCCCTGGGCGGAGCCCCCGGAGGAGAGGCCGCGTATGGCATCGATCGCCTGCATCCCCTCGGTTCCGGCGCCCGGGGACGCCGCCGAACTCCGCGAACGGGCGCGCGGCGCGCTGCTGGGCCTGGCGGTCGGCGACGCGCTCGGCGCCCCCGCGGAGAACATGAAGCCGTCCGAGATCCGCGCCCGCTGGGGCCGCATCACGGGCTACGTGTCCGACAACCCCTCCGGCACGGACGACACCGAGTACGCGATCTTCTCGGGCCTCCTTCTCGCCCGCCACGGATCGGCCCTCACCGCGGCCCATGTGGAGGCCGCCTGGCACGAGTGGATCGCGGACCGGGCGGAGGGTCCGTTCAGGGGCGCGGGCTTCAGCGAACGCGGCACGCTGGAGAACCTCCGCCGCGGCCTGGCCGCCCCCATCTCCGCACAGCACCGGCACGCCTGGAGCGACGGCCTCGCCATGCGGGCGGCCCCCTTCGGCGTCTTCGCGGCGGGCCGGCCGTCGGAGGCCGCCCGGCTGGTGGCGATCGACGGCTCGGTGAGCCATGACGGCGAGGGCATCTACGGCGGCCAGGCGGTGGCGGCGGGTGTGGCGGCGGCGATGGCGGGGGCGCCGACCATCGCGGTGGTGGCCTCGGCGCTCGCGGTGGTCCCGGACGACTCCTGGACGGCCAGATCGCTGAGGCGGGCGGTGGCGGTGGCCCACCGGGGCGAACGCGCGGTCCGCTCCGCGGTGGTCATCGGCGGCTACCCATGGACCGACCTGGCGCCCGAGGCGGTCGCCCTCGCCTTCGGGGCGTACGCGGCAGCGGACGGCGACTTCGTCCAGGCGGTCCTTACGGCCGTCAACATGGGCCGGGACGCGGACACGACGGCGGCGGTGGCGGGGGCGCTGGCCGGGGCGACACAGGGGGAGTCGGCGATCCCGGCGGAGTGGGGGGCGGCGATCGGGCAGGCACGAGGGAGCTGTCTGCCGTCGATGGCCGGGCATCACGTGCTGGATGTGGCCGAGTTGCTGGTGCCGGGGGAGGACAGGAAGTGGGTGGCAGGAGGACTCACGGCAGCTGAGGCACCGACGCCACGCGCAGGAGTCCGACGATGAACCCGCCCACCCCCTGGGACGAGGGCACCCCGACGACGACACCCCCCGAACCCGGGCCCACGCTCCTCACACAACCACCCGAACCCGCGACCGCCGACGGCGAGCGCGCCCCCTTGGGGCCACCGGTAGCCGAGGCCGGCACGGCGCTCCCTCCGGAGGGCAGCCGCATCGCCGGCCTCCTGCTCGGCCTGGCCGCAGGTGACGCCGCCGGCTGGCCCGCCGCCCGCCACCGAGCCGCCCGCATGCCCGAATGGACCCGCCGCCTCACCCGCGAACTGGACACCTTCGCCGAACAGAACGCCACCACCACCCTCCCCCTCCCCCTGGCCCTGAACCAACCCCCGGAGCCGCTGCGCCTGGGCCCCTCCGACGACGCGGAATGGGCGGCCTTCGCAGCCGAGGCACTCCTGAGAGCCGGCGACGACACCGTCCTCGGCGACCTGAGCCGAGAACGCCGCACCCGAGCCGCGATCGACCTCACCTGGAACGCCGTGGCCAGCGAGGTCGCCGCTGCGGCGGACCGCGCGCCCGAGGTCGAGTCGGCGATCCTCCCCCTGCGCGCCCGCATCTCCGTCCGCGCCGGCCTCGGCAACCTCGCCACCGGCCTGCGCCCGCCCGCCACCGGCCACGACAACCCGCACTACTTCGACGACGCGGCCTGCGTACGCGCCTGCGTCCTCGCCGTGGCGCACCCCGGCGACCCCCATCGCGCCGCCGACCTCGCCGAGTTCGACGCCCGCTACACCCAGGACGGCGACGGCGTGCACGGCGCGCGGGCGATGGCGGCGGCCCTCGCCCTGGCCCTGGCCGGCGCGAACACCGAGGCCTGCGTGACGGCCGCGCTCGCCGAACTCCCCGAGGAGACGGAGATCGGCCGCAACGCCCGCCACGCGCTGAAGCTCGCCGGGGCCGCCGACAGCGCCTTCGCCCTGATCCCTCTCCTCGAACACCAAATCGTCGACCACGTCTACAGCTACGGCATCGCCGCCGCCGAAACCGTCCCGGTCGCCCTCGCCCTCACGGTCGCCGCGCACGGCCGTATCGCCGAGGCCGTCCCCGCCGCCGCGTGTCTCTCCCGCGTCGCGGACTCGGCACCGGCCCTGGCGGGCGCGCTGACCGGCGCGTTGGGCGGCGGTACGGCGATCCCGGCGTCCTGGCGCGACACCTGCCGCACCCTCTCCGGCTGCGTACTTCCCCGGCTCACCGGCACCGACCTGGTGGAACTCGCCGAACTCCTGGAAGCCACACAACCGGCCCGACCAGGAGGATGATTTGGGGCATGACGCCCAAAGCACAAGAAAGCAGTGGTCCGAGTCTCGACGAGCGGATCACC
Source organism: Streptomyces sp. NPDC056479 (assembly GCF_042795335.1). Lineage (NCBI taxonomy): Bacteria > Bacillati > Actinomycetota > Actinomycetes > Kitasatosporales > Streptomycetaceae > Streptomyces > Streptomyces sp. NPDC056479. Next base: position 378,023 of record NZ_JBHTRZ010000008.1, read on the forward strand.
GGCGCCCTGGTCGGCGCGGCGGTCGGCGACGCCCTCGGCGGCCCGGTGGAGGGCTACTCCCCCGACCAGATCCTTCAGCGCCACGGGGGCCGGGTGCACGGCATCGTCGGCCCCTGGAACGGTGACGCCTGGCGTACGGCCCGCCCCATCGCGCCGTACCACAAGGGCGACGGGCACGTCACCGACGACACCTTGATGACGCACGCGTTGATCCGGGTCTATGCCCAGGTCCGCGACCACCTCGACGCGTACGCGATCGCCGACCACCTGGTCCCGGACCTGATGACGAACCCGCGCTGGATCCCGGAACTGGAGTCGGAGGCCCTTCCCCTCCACCGCGTCTTCCTGGCCGAGAAATGGCTGGTCACCCGCCTCCACTATGGCCATGTGGACCCACGCGAGGCCGGCGTCGGCAACATCGTCAACTGCGGCGCGGCGATGTACATGGCCCCGGTCGGCCTGGTCAACGCGGCCGACCCGAGGGGCGCGTACGCGGAGGCGCTGGACATCGCGGGCGCCCATCAGTCGTCGTACGGCCGTGAGGCGGCGGGCGTCTTCGCCGCGGCGGTGGCGGCGGCGTGCACCCCCGGGGCGACACCGGACTCGATCGTCGCGGCCTGTCTGTCCCTGGCCAAGGACGGCACGAGGACGGCGATCGAGAAGGTCTGCGAAGTGGCGGGCGCCCACACGGACTTCGAATCGGCCCTGGTCCCGCTCCGCGAGGCGGTCACCCCGTTCGACACGGTCGGCTCCGACTACCGCCGGCCCTCCCTCGGCGCCCGCCGCCCCTCCCGTCTGCACACCATCGAGGAACTCCCCATCGCCCTGGCCATGTTGCTGATCGCGAACGGCGACCATCGCCAGGCGGTCCTGGGCGCAGTGAACTACGGCCGCGACTGCGACTCGACCGCGACGATGGCGGGCGCCCTGTCCGGCGCCCTCGGCTCACCGGCCCCACAGGACTGGTCGAAGGCGGTCGCGGAGGCCAGCCGACTGGACCTGTGGGAGCCGGCCCGCACGCTGGCCGGGGTGGCCGGGGAGATCCACGAGAGGGACGTACGCCGACGCCGGGCGCATGAGGCGGCGTTCACCGCGCTTGGGGGCCGTGGATGCTCCGACTGACCTGGGTCCAGCCGGAGGACCTGATCGGCCATGAGCTGCGCCAGGCGGCCCTGGACGGCCGGGAGCCGTCGGCGATCGCGGCGCGCTGGAGGGCGGCCGGCGGCGGGGAAGCGCCCTCGTGCGCAGGGGCGTCACCGGGGCCCGCGTCTCGCTATCTGCGGACGCTGGCAGAGGACCTGCTGGACGAACTGGCGGACCTGCCGAGCCGGTTGGCGGACAGCGAACCCACCGACCTCACGAAGATCCGGGCAAGCTGCCCGTCCTGGCCCGCGCCGGCCCCGGCTGCCCCCACACCGCAGAACTACGAGGCCGCATGGCTGGGCCGGGCCGTCGGCTGTCTGCTCGGCAAACCGGTCGAGAAGCTCCCCCTCGAAGCCATCCGCCGACTGGCCGGATCCACCGGCAACTGGCCCCTGAACACGTACTTCACAGCCGAGGGGGTCCCCGAGGAACTCCTGGCGGCCCACCCCTGGAACCGCCGCTCGGCCCGCACGTCCCTCGCCGAGAACATCGACGGCATGCCCGAGGACGACGACCTCAACTACCCCCTTCTGAACCTTCTCCTGCTCCGACGCCACGGCAGGGACTTCACCACCACCGACGTGGCCCGTCTCTGGCTCGACGAGCTCCCGGCGGGGCGTACCTTCACCGCCGAACGCATCGCCTGCCGCAACCTCCTCCTCGGCATCGAGCCCCCGCACACGGCGCGCCACCGCAACCCCTTCCGCGAATGGATCGGCGCCCTCATCCGCGCGGACGTGCACGGCTGGACCAACCCCGGCGACCCGGCCGCCGCGGCCGAACAGGCCCACCGCGACGCCACCCTGACCCACACGGCCAACGGCGTCTACGCGGCGATGTTCACGGCGGCGGTCATCGCCCGGGCGGCGACCGGCTCCGCCGACATCCACTCCTGCCTGCGCACCGGCCTCACGGTGATCCCCCCGAAGTCCCGGCTCGCCCAGGCCGTCCACCACGCCGTCCGGCTGGCCCACACCCACGAGGACTTCGACACGGTCGTCGACGCACTGCACGCCACCCACGCGCACACCCATCACTGGGTGCACGCCGTGCCCAACACCGCGTTGATCGCCGCCGCACTCACCCATGCGAACGGTGACTTCACCGGCTCCATCTGCCGTGCCGTTTCGGGAGGGTGGGACACCGACTCCAACGGAGCCACGGCCGGCAGCATCGCCGCCCTCCTCGCCGGCTCCCCCGCCGCGCTCCCCCACCGCTGGACGGCCCCCCTCAAGAACCGTCTCGCCACCTCCGTCGCCGACTTCAACGGCACCGGCTTCGATGCGCCGGCCCATCTCACCCACGACCTCAGCCACCGGCTCACCCCCTTGGAGGCAGCCCGCCCATGACCGACATCGTCGTGCTCGGCAGCACGAACATGGATCTCGTCACCTATGTCGAGAAGGCCCCACAGCGCGGCGAGACCGTGACGGGCCGGGAGTTCCGTACGATCCCCGGCGGCAAGGGCGCCAACCAGGCCATCGCGGCGGCCCGCGCGGGCGGCCTCGTCTCGATGATCGGCGCCGTCGGCAACGACCCCTTCGGCACCCGCCTGCGCTCCACGCTCGAACACTCCGGCGTGGACACCGACGACCTCCGCACGGTCGAGGGCCCCTCCGGCACCGCGCACATCGTCGTGGACGACCAGGGCGGCAACGCGATCGTCGTGATCCCCGGCGCGAACGGCACCCTCGACCACCTCAGCCCCGGCGACGAGGGCGTCATCGCCGTCGCCGGCACTCTGCTGCTCCAGCTGGAGATCCCGCTGGCCGCGGTGCTCGCCGGCGCGCAGGCGGCCCACCGCCACGACGTCCGTACGGTCCTCACCCCGTCCCCCGCCCAGCCGCTGCCGGACGAACTCCTCGCCACCATCGACCTGTTGGTCCCCAACGAGCACGAGGCCACCACTCTCACCGGCCGCACCGATCCCCGCGAGGCCGCCCTCGCGCTGCTCGACCGGGTGCCCGAGGTGGTCGTCACCCTGGGCGCCGCCGGCAGCCTGTACGCCGCCCGCGGCGCCGATCCCCTGACCGTCCCCGCCCCGAAGGTCACCGCCGTCGACTCCACCGGCGCCGGCGACACCTTCGTCGGTGCCCTCGCGGTGGCGCTCGGTGAGGGACGCCCGATGCCGGACGCGCTGGCCTGGGCGGCCGCGGCGGCCGCGCTGTCGGTCCAGCGGGAGGGCGCCACCGTGTCGATGCCGTACCGCCCCGAGATCGACGAGCGGTACGCGTCATGACCGAAGCCGCCAAGGCCCCCCTGACCGGCATCCGCGTCCTCGACCTGGCCACCCTCTTCGCCGGCCCGCTGGCCGCCACGATGCTCGGCGACTTCGGCGCTGAGGTCGTCAAGGTCGAGCACCCCGGGAAACCTGACCCCTCCCGCGGTCACGGCCCGTCGAAGGACGGTGTGGGCCTGTGGTGGAAGGTGCTCGGCCGCAACAAGCGCACGATCACCCTGAACCTCTCCAAGCCGGGCGGCCGCGCCACCCTGCTGCGCCTGGCCGCGACCGCGGACGTCGTCATCGAGAACTTCCGCCCCGGCACCCTGGAGAAATGGGACCTCGGCTGGCCGGAGCTCACCGCCGCCAACCCCCGTCTGATCCTCACCCGTGTCACCGGCTTCGGCCAGTTCGGCCCCTACGCCCACCGCCCCGGCTTCGGCACCCTCGCCGAGGCGATGAGCGGCTTCGCCGCCCTCACCGGCGAACCGGACGCGCCCCCGACACTCCCGCCGTTCGGCCTGGCCGACTCGATCGCGGGCCTCGCGACCGCGTACGCGGTGATGACGGCACTCGCCGCGCGGGAGCGCACCGGCGAGGGCCAGGTCGTCGACATGGCCCTCATCGAACCGATGCTGCTCGCCCTCGGCCCTCAGGCGACCTGGTACGACCAGCTCGGCCATGTCCAGGAACGCACCGGCAACCGCTCCGCCAACAACGCCCCGCGCAACACCTACCGCACCGCCGACGGCACCTGGGTCGCCGTCTCCACCTCCGCCCAGTCGATCGCCGAGCGCGTGATGCACCTGGTGGGGCGCCCCGAGCTGATCGACGAGCCGTGGTTCGCGACGGGCGCCGACCGGGCCCGCCACGCCGACGTCCTCGACCACGCGGTCGGCGACTGGATCGCCCGCCGCACCCGAGCCGACGTCCTCGCCGCCTTCGAGAAGGCGGAGGCCGCGGTGGCCCCGATCCAGGACGTACGGGACGTGATGACGGACCCGCAGTACGCGGCCCTGGACACGATCACCACCGTCGACGACCCCGAGCTGGGACCGCTCCGCATGCAGAACGTCCTGTTCCGCCTCTCCGCCACCCCCGGCACCATCCGCTGGACCGGCCGACCGCACGGCGCGGACACCGAAGAGATCCTCACCGACCTGGGTCTGACCCCCGCCGAACTGGCGGCCCTGCGCGAGGAAGGCGCCCTGTGACGCGCCCTGCACAGACCGTCCCGTACCCCCTGACCTGGCTGTACGCCCCCGGCGACCGCCCCCGTGTGGTGGCCGGGGCCCTGACGTCCGGTGCCGACATCGTCATCGTCGACCTGGAGGACGCGGTGGCCCCGGAGCGCAAGGACTACGCGCGCTCGGCCACTGCCGACCTGCTCTCCGAACCGGACCACCCGGTCCCCGTCCACGTCCGCGTGAACGCCCTGGACACCCCGCAGGCGGCGCAGGACCTCGCCGCACTGGCCGCCCTGCCGGGCCTGTCCGGTCTGCGTCTGCCCAAGGTGACCTCCGCCGAGCAGATCATCCACCTCGCCGAGACCACCCCGCCCGTCGCGCCGGGCAGCACGCCGCTGCACGCCCTCATCGAATCGGCCCTGGGCATCGAGCACGCGTACGCCATCGCCGCCGCCCACTCCTCCCTCCACGGCATCTCCCTCGGCGAGGCGGACCTACGGGCCGACCTGGGCGTACGCGGCGACGCGGGCCTCGACTGGTCCCGCTCCCGCGTCGTCGTGGCCGCGCGGGCGGCGGATCTGCCCCCGCCGTCCCAGTCGATCCATCCGGACATCCGTGACCTGGAGGGCCTGATCGCGTCCTGCGCCCATGGCCGCACCCTGGGCTTCCTGGGCCGTGCCGCCATCCACCCGCGCCAGCTCCCGGTGATCGAACGGGCCTATCTCCCCACGGAGGCGGAGCTCGAACAGGCGGAGACGATCATCAAGGCGGCCACGACACAACAGGGCGCCCAGGCCCTGCAGGACGGAACGTTCGTCGACGCGGCGGTGGTGGCGGCGGCCCAGCGGACCCTGTCGCTGGCGCGCCGGCGCTGACCACGCCGTTTTCCGTCCACATACAGCGAGGGCGCCCGGAAAACTCCGGGCGCCTTCATAGTCGTAGAACCGAGCCTCAGGTCTTCTTGGTCGCCGACCCGGCCTCGTCCTTGGCCTCGTCCCTGGCCTCGTCCTCGATGCCGTCGTCCTTCGCATCGGCATCGGCATCCGCGTCGCCGTCTTCGACCTCGGCGTCGGCGGCCTCGACAGAACCCTCGACGCCCGGCTCCACCACGGCTTCCCTGCCGGGCCGCTTCTTCGCCGACACCACGATGTACACCACCGCGAGCAGGAACACGATCAGCGCGGTCCAGTTGTTCAGCCGCAGCCCGAGGATGTGATGGGCGTCGTCGACGCGCATGTACTCGACCCAGAACCGGCCCACGCAGTACGCGGCGACGTACAGCGCGAACGCCCGTCCGTGGCCCAGCTTGAAGCGGCGGTCGGCCCAGATCACCAGCACCGCGACGCCGATGCACCACAGCGACTCGTAGAGGAACGTCGGGTGGTAGGTGCCCGGCACCCGGCCGTCCGTCGAGGACGTGATCTTCAGGGCCCAGGGGAGGTCGGTCGACCGGCCGTACAGCTCCTGGTTGAACCAGTTGCCCCAGCGCCCGATGGCCTGCGCGAAGGCGATACCGGGGGCGACGGCGTCGGCGTACGCGGGCAGCGGGATGCCCCGGCGGCGGCAGCCGATCCACGCGCCCAGCGCGCCCAGCGCGATGGCGCCCCAGATGCCGAGGCCGCCCTCCCAGATCTTGAAGGCGTCCACCCAGTCACGGCCCTCGCTGAAGTACAGCTCGTAGTCCGTGATCACGTGGTACAGGCGCCCGCCGACCAGTCCGAACGGCACGGCCCAGACCGCGATGTCGGCCACCGTGCCGGATCGCCCGCCCCGGGCGACCCAGCGTTTGTTGCCGAGCCAGACGGCTACGAAGACACCGATGATGATGCAGAAGGCGTAGCCGCGCAGCGGAATGGGGCCGAGGTGGATCACCCCGCGCGACGGGCTGGGAATGTAGGCAAGTTCCATGGCAAGGTCGACGCTACCCTGCCGGGCGGCACCGATGTCAGGCAGCCCGGCTACGGGTCCATAACGGGCAGCACCCCTGGCGGGCCCGCCCGCCGGGCTCACCCCTTGGCGGCCTCCTCCACCATCTGCTTCAGCTTGGCGGGGGTCATCGTCTGGTCCTGGTAGATGTTCTTGCCGTTCAGCAGGACCGTCGGTGTGCCGCTGAACCCGCCCTTCTTGAACGCGTCGTTGGACTTCTCCACCCAGCTGTTGTGCGTGCCGTCCTCGACGCACTTGCGGAAGGCGGGCGTGTCCAGGCCCTTGACCTTGGCCGCGAGCTCGAACAGCTTGCTGTTCTTGGCGAAGGCGTCGTCGACCTCAGGGGGCTGGTTCTCGTACAGCACGTCGTGGTACGCCGTGAACTTCCCGGCGTCCTGGGCGCAGGCCGCGGCATTGGCGGCGTTCCGGGAACCGGTGCCGCCCATGTTGCCGTCGATGATCGTCGCCAGGTGGTACTCGACCCTGAGCTTGCCGGAGTCCGTCAGCTCGTGGATCGTCGAGCGGTAGGCGTCCTCGAAGGACTTGCAGGCCGGGCAGCGGAAGTCCTCCCAGACCGTGAGCGTGGACTTGGCGTTCTCCTCGCCCACCGGGATCGCGAGACCGTCCTTGCCCTGTGCGCCCGAGGGACCGACGACCGGTCCCGCGTCACTGCTGTCGTCCTTGCCGGCGTTCGCCGCGACGACTCCGATGACCGCCGCGAGTCCCAGCACGCAGACGACGCTCGCGCCCACGATCAGCGCACGGCGCCGCTTGTCGGCCGACTTCTGCTTCTCTCGCTCGACCGCCAGCCGCTCCCGGGCGGTCCGCTTTCCGTCACGATTCTTTTCGCTCACACCCGCAGAACGAACCGGGGAGGCGCAGCGCGCCTCCCCGGCCCCAGGTCCACCCGTTCGAGCGACTCGTACGGAAGGCCCTTCTTCTGAAGATCGTTCACCCTCGAAGGTGTTACGCCTTCCCGCGCACGCCCTTCGCCAGCTCACCGGCGAGCGCGCGCACGGCCTCGAGGCCCGCCGCGTCGTCCGGCGCGTCCAGCATCCGCTTGACGAAGGCCGAGCCGACGATCACGCCGTCGGCGAAGCCGGCGACCTCGGCGGCCTGCGTGGCGTTGGAGACGCCGAGTCCGACGCAGACGGGCAGCTCGGTGCCGCTGGCCCGGGTGCGCTCCACCAGGTCCTGGGCCTGCGCGCCCACCGACTCGCGGGTGCCGGTGACGCCCATCAGCGAGGCGGCGTAGACGAAACCGCTGCCCGCCGCGGTGATCCGGGCGAGCCGCTCGTCCTTGCTGCTCGGTGCCACGACGAAGACCGTCGCGAGCCCGTGCTTCTCGGCGTGTTCCCGCCACAGCGCCGACTCCTGAACGGGCAGGTCGGGCAGGATGCACCCGGCGCCGCCCGCCTCGGCGAGCTCGGCGGTGAAGCGCTCGACGCCGTAGCGGTCGATCGGGTTCCAGTACGTCATGACGAGGATCGGCTTACCGGTGGCCTCGTGCGCCTCGCGGACCGTGCGCATGACGTCCGCGATCCTGACGCCGCCGCGCAGGGCGATGTCGTCGGCGGTCTGGATGACCGGGCCGTCGAGGACGGGGTCGCTGTGCGGCAGCCCGACCTCCACGACGTCCGCACCCCCGTCGAGCGCGGCCTTGATCGCCTCGATGCCGCCGTCCACGGTCGGGAACCCGGCCGGCAGGTAGGCGATGAGCGCGGAGCGGCCCTCGGCCTTGGCGGCGTTCAGGGTGTCCGTCAACAGCTGGATGTTTCCGCTCACTTGGCGTCCCCCTGGATCTCGGCGGCACCGCCACCTGCGTCGGCGGCGACCTCGGCGTCGGTGTCGTAGAGGCCGAAGTACCGCGCGGCCGTGTCCATGTCCTTGTCGCCGCGCCCGGACAGGTTGACGACGATCAGCCCGTCCTTGCCCAGCTCCCGGCCGACCTCCAGGGCGCCGGCGAGCGCGTGGGCGCTCTCGATGGCCGGGATGATGCCCTCGGTCCTCGACAGCAGACGCAGCGCCTGCATGGCGGCGTCGTCGGTGACCGCGCGGTACTCGCCGCGGCCGCTGTCCTTGAGGTAGGAGTGCTCGGGCCCGATGCCGGGGTAGTCCAGACCGGCCGAGATCGAGTACGGCTCGGTGATCTGGCCCTCGTCGTCCTGGAGGACGTAGGAGCGGGAGCCGTGCAGGATGCCGGGCTCGCCGGCGGTGAGGGTGGCCGCGTGCTCACCGGTCTCCACGCCGTGCCCGGCGGGCTCGCAGCCGATGAGGCGTACGTCCGTGTCGGGGATGAAGGCGTGGAAGAGGCCGATGGCGTTGGAGCCGCCGCCGACGCAGGCGATGGCCGCGTCGGGGAGCCGCCCGGCCCTCTCCAGGAGCTGGCGGCGGGCCTCGACGCCGATCACGCGGTGGAAGTCGCGGACCATGGCGGGGAAGGGGTGCGGACCGGCGACCGTACCGAAGAGGTAGTGGGTGTGGTCGACGTTGGCGACCCAGTCGCGGAACGCCTCGTTGATGGCGTCCTTGAGGGTGCGCGAGCCCGACTTCACGGCGATGACCTCGGCGCCGAGCATGCGCATGCGGGCCACGTTCAGGGCCTGGCGCTGGGTGTCGATCTCGCCCATGTAGATCGTGCACTCGAGGCCGAAGAGTGCGCAGGCCGTCGCCGTCGCCACGCCGTGCTGGCCGGCGCCGGTCTCGGCGATCACTCTGGTCTTGCCCATGCGCTTGGTGAGCAGGGCCTGGCCGAGGACGTTGTTGATCTTATGGGAGCCGGTGTGGTTGAGGTCTTCCCGCTTGAGGAAGATCCGGGCGCCGCCGGCGTGTTCGGCGAACCTCGGCACCTCGGTGAGGGAGCTGGGGCGGCCGGTGTAGTGGACCAGCAGGTCGTCGAGCTCGCGGGCGAACTCGGGGTCGTGCTTGGCCTTGTCGTACTCGACGGCCACCTCGTCCACGGCGGCGACGAGGGCCTCCGGGATGAACTTGCCGCCGAACGCGCCGAAGTAGCCTTCGGCGCTGGGGACTTGACCCTCCGGGTCGGGGATGAAGAAGTCGCTGGGCATGCGGATACCTCACGGTGAGTGCGTGGAAAAGACACTATTCGCCGTGGGGCGGGGGGTGATCGCTCGGCTGCGGGCCGTGTGTGGTTGCTCGCGCAGTTCCCCGCGCCCCTAAAGGGCGCGCTGCCATCGACGGCCGTTTACCTGGCCAGGTTCGTCACCGATGACGTATCGCACTCGGCGGCCGTGCACCCGACGTGCGGGCGCGCGGCAGCCACGGGGGCGGCAGCCGCGCGCGAGGCGGGCGTACCTGTCCGTGGTCGTCGTAGTGAGCGTCATCGGGGCAACTCTATCGGGTGATCAGCTGCGGCCGTGCCGCAGTGCGGGGTGCTCGCCCGCCGCGACCAGGTCGGAGACCGCGGACTTCGGGTCCTTGCCGGTCACCAGGGACTCGCCCACCAGGACCGCGTCGGCGCCGGCGTTGGCGTAGGCGATGAGGTCGTGCGGACCACGTACGCCGGACTCGGCGATCTTGACGATGTGGTCGGGGATCTCGGGGGCCACGCGCTCGAAGGTGCCGCGGTCGACCTCGAGGGTCTTGAGGTTGCGCGCGTTGACGCCGATCACCTTGGCTCCGGCGTCCACCGCGCGCTCGACCTCGTCCTCGTCGTGCACCTCGACGAGGGGCGTGAGGCCGATGGACACCGCCCGCTCGATGAGGGACTCCAGGGCGGGCTGGTCGAGGGCCGCGACGATCAGCAGGACGAGGTCGGCGCCGTAGGCCCGGGCCTCCCAGAGCTGGTACGACGTGACGATGAAGTCCTTGCGCAGGATCGGGATGTCCACGCGTGCGCGGACCGCCTCCAGATCGGCGAGCGAGCCACCGAAGCGGCGCTGTTCGGTGAGGACGGAGACGACGGCCGCGCCGCCCGCCTCGTAGTCGGCGGCGAGCCCGGCCGGGTCGGCGATGGCGGCCAGCGCGCCCTTGGAGGGGCTGGACCGCTTGACCTCGCAGATGACCTTGACGCCGTCGCCCTTGAGGGCGGCGACCCCGTCCTTCGCCGCGGGAGCCTTCGCCGCGCGCTCCTTGAGCTCGTCGAGGCTGACGCGCGCCTGCCGCTCCGCGAGGTCGGCACGGACTCCGTCGATGATCTCGTCGAGCACACTCACGCGAGCGGCCCCCTTTCGGACGGTGGCCTGTAAAGCCTACGGAAACGGTGGTCACTGCGATGGTATCCGGAGGTGGGCGTAGGCCTCGCATCCGGTTGACGCCGGTCCCAGTACCTGGACGTTCACCAATTGATCAAGGGTGCAGCCAGCCACCGAAGGGCAGGTTCCGGACAACGGTGAAGACCAGCAGCAACGCCCCCGCGGTCCACAGCTGCAAGGGCGACAGATCGAGCCTGACCGGGCGCCCGCGCACCGAACGGATCACCCAGAAGGTCCACAGCACGGCGAAGAGCGCATAGCCGGCGACGGCGAGCGCGTTGTCCTGGAGCGCCGCGAGGAGGTCCCCGTGGACCACGGCGTGCGCGCTGCGCAGACCGCCGCAGCCGGGGCAGTAGAGGCCGGTGTACTGCAGAAGCGGACAGGCGGGGTAGTGGCCGGGTTCGTTCGGGTCCACCGCGCCCACGTACGCGAAGGCGCCGACGACGGCCGCGAGGATCCCCGCCGGTACGGCCAGCCGGCCCAGGAGGACGCCGGCACCGGACTGCGTCGGGCCCTGGCTGTCGCTCGCCCTCGGGCTGTCGGCGTTCACGTCATGCATTGTGCCCCCGCACGCGCGTGAGGGGCGTCCCCTGGCACCCATCGGTGCCGGGTCGCCCCTCAGCGAGGTCGTACGAGCTCAGCCCTTGGCGCCCGCCGGCTCACGCTCCTGCGACATGAGCAGCGCGTTGTGGGCGTCCTTCGGCTGGCCGAGCCCCATCGAGCTCATGACCCAGCCGACGATGCCGCCGAGGACCACGACGCCCATGCCCGCCCAGAAGCCCGCGGGCTCGGCCAGCACCATGAAGGCGCCCGAGACGCAGAACCCGATGAAGGCGATCGTGACACCGGTCCAGGCGGCCGGGGTGTGACCGTGGCTGCTGCCCGCCATTGCTTGCTCCTCGTTGCTGTGTACGTGTCGTACGTGGGTGAGCCGGTCGCTCGCTGTCATTGTCCCGCACGCGTACGCGTGCGGTGATCGGGGGTCACGACGCGGCCGTGGACTATCCGCCGGTCGGGTCCTCGCCCCGGTCGAGGGCCTTCCACAGTTCCTCGGGCCGGTCGGGGTCGGCGGCCTGGGCCCTGCGGCGCGGGCGGGGTGCGCCGCCGCGCTCGTAGCGGCCGGACATGCCGGGCCACAGCCGGCCGTAGCGCAGGGCCAGCAGTCCGGCGAGCAGGAGCAGGACGCCGCCGACGGCCGCGACATAAGGCCAGGCGGTGTGGGTGAGGGCGTCGACGGTGGCCGCGGTGTCGCCGGAGGCCTGGGCGGCCTTCTCGTCGAGCGCGGAGCTGTCGGAGGCGCCGAGCAGGGCCGCGGCGACGGTGCCGGCGCCGGAGAGCGCGAGCAGAGCGGCGACCATGAAGCGGCCGGCCCGGCGGACGGCGAAGACGGCGACGAGCGCGGCGAGCCCCACTATGGCCAGGGCCGCGGGGACGCCGGTGACGTCGCTGCCCTTGGCGATCAGGGGGAACGGGCCGCCCGCCACCGTCACGGTGCCCTCGGACCAGCGCTGCCGGGTGGCGAGCAGCGCCACGGCCGCGCCGAGCGCGCCGCACAGCAGGGCGACGGCGAGACTCGTACGGCCGGCCCGGGCGGCGGCGGGGGCTTCGGAACGGGGGTGCGGAACAGCAGTCACCACTCCACTATCACCCGAACCCCGAACGATCAGTCACCCGGGGTTCAGGTGAGAGGGCCGTGCGGTTCAGCCGAGCCGGTTCGCCGTGTGCACCGCACGCAGTACCGCGGCCGCCTTGTTACGGCACTCGGTGTCCTCGGCGACCGGGTCCGAGTCGGCGACGATGCCCGCGCCCGCCTGGACGTATGCCGTGGCCTCCCGCAGCAGGGCCGTACGGATGGCGATGGCGGTGTCGGAGTCGCCCGCGAAGTCGAGGTAGCCGACGCAGCCGCCGTACAGCCCGCGCCGGGACGGTTCGAGTTCGTCGATGATCTGCATCGCGCGCGGCTTGGGGGCGCCGGAGAGGGTGCCGGCCGGGAAACAGGCCGTCAGGACGTCGAAGGCCGTGCGGCCCGGCGCGACGCGTCCCGTCACCGTGGAGACGATGTGCATCACGTGGGAGTAGCGCTCGATGGACATGAAGTCCACGACCTCGACGGAACCCGGCTCGCAGACCCGGCCCAGGTCGTTGCGGCCGAGGTCGACGAGCATCAGGTGCTCGGCGCGCTCCTTGGGGTCGGCGAGCAGTTCGTCGGCGAGGGCCTGGTCCTCCTGCGGGGTCGCCCCGCGCCACCGGGTCCCGGCGATGGGGTGGACCATGGCCTGTCCGTCCTCGACCTTCACCAGGGCTTCGGGGGACGAGCCGACGACATCGAAGCCGTCGAAGCGGAACAGGTACATGTACGGCGACGGGTTGGTCGCGCGGAGCACGCGGTAGACGTCCAACGCGCTTGCCGTGCAGGGCGTCTCGAAGCGCTGGGAGGGGACCACCTGGAAGGCCTCGCCGGCCCGGATGCGCTCCTTGATGTCCTCGACGGCCTCCTGGAAGTCCTCGCCGCCCCACAGGGCGGAGTACTCGGGGAGCTCCGAGGGCGGCAGCACCGCCGGGGGCTGGGCGACCGCGCGGGAGAGGTCGGCCTGCATGGCGTCGAGGCGGGCGACCGCGTCGGCGTAGGCCTCGTCGACACCGGTGTCGAGGTCGTTGTGGTTGATCGCGTTGGCGATCAGCAGGACGGAGCCCTCCCAGTGGTCCATGACGGCGAGGTCGCTGGTGAGCAGCATGGTCAGCTCGGGCAGCTTCAGGTCGTCCCGCTCGCCGGGGCCGATATTCTCCAGGCGGCGCACGATGTCGTAGCCGAGATAGCCGACCATGCCGCCGGTGAAGGGCGGCAGGCCCAGGTCGTGGGCGAGGTCACGCGGAGTGTGCAGCGCCTCGATGGTGGCGCGCAGGGCGGCGAGCGGGTCGCCCTCGACGGGGACGCCGACGGGCGGGGCGCCTAGCCAGTGGGCCTGTCCGTCGCGCTCGGTGAGCGTCGCCGCGGAGCGTACGCCCACGAACGAGTAACGGGACCAGGAGCGGCCGTTCTCCGCGGACTCCAGCAGGAAGGTGCCGGGGCGCTCGGCGGCGAGCTTGCGGTAGAGGGCGACCGGGGTGTCGCCGTCGGCGAGGAGCTTGCGCGTGACCGGGATGACGCGCCGGTCGGTGGCGAGCTTGCGGAAGGTCTCGAGGTCCATGGCGGCTGACCCTACTGATCCGCGGCCGGTACGCCGGAATCGGCGCCGTCCTTGAGCAGCACGTCCTCGTCGAAGCAGGTGCGCGCGCCCGTGTGGCAGGCGGCGCCGACCTGGTCGACCTGGACGAGCAGGGTGTCGGCGTCGCAGTCCAGGGCGACGGACTTCACCCACTGGAAGTGGCCGGAGGTGTCGCCCTTGACCCAGTACTCCTGGCGGCTGCGCGACCAGTAGGTGCAGCGGCCGGTGGTGAGCGTGCGATGCAGCGCCTCGTCGTCCATCCAGCCGAGCATGAGCACCTCTTTGGTGTCGTACTGCTGGGCGATGGCGGGCAGGAGCCCGTCCGCGCTGCGCTTGAGGCGCGCGGCGATCTCGGGGTCCAGTCGGCCGGGCCGGGGCGTGCTCGTGGTCATGCCTGCCATTGTGCCGCCTGCCACTGACAGTGACGGTTCGATGTCCACTGGGCGGACTTCGAGGGTGGCCTTAGGCTGACTGTATGTCGACCTTCGCGCAGCGTGAACGACTTCTCCTCGCCGACCTCTTGGAGGCCGAGGGCCCCGAAGCCCCCACCCTCTGCGAGGGCTGGCGGACCCGTGAGCTCGCCGCACACGTGGTGGTGCGCGAGCGGCGTGCGGACGCGGCCGCCGGTCTGCTGATCAAGCAGCTCGCGTCGCGCCTGGACAAGGCGATGCAGGAGTTCGCGGCGAAGCCGTACGAGGAGCTGATCCAGCTCATCCGCACCGGTCCGCCGCGCTTCTCGCCCTTCCAGCTCAAGCAGATCGACGAGGCGTCGAACACGATCGAGTTCTACGTCCACACGGAGGACGTCCGTCGCGCCCAGCCGGACTGGACACCCCGTGAACTCGATTCGGTCTTCCAGGACGCCCTGTGGTCCCGCCTGGAGCGCTCCGCCCGGCTGATGGGCCGCAGCGCCCCCACCGGCCTGGTGCTGCGCCGTCCCGACGGCCAGACGGCGGTGGCCCACAAGGGCGCGCCGGTGGTCACGGTGACCGGCGAGCCGTCGGAGCTGCTGATGTTCTCCTACGGCCGGCAGAGCGCCGCCAAGGTCGAGCTGGATGGCGACGAGAACGCCATCGCCAAGCTGCACGAGTCGAAGCAGCTCGGCATCTGAGCTCAGCCCGGCAGTTCCGCCCGGCGCAGGTCCCGCGCGCACAGGCCGACCACCCCGGCCAGGCCGCAGACGGCCGCGCTGGCGGCGAAGACCGGGCCGGTGCCCCACAGGCCGATCGCGGCGCCGGTCAGCGGGAAGGTGAGCGGGGCGACGCCGAGGCTGAAGAAGGTGGACACGGACGTGACACGGCCGACGTAGGCCCGGTCGGACTCGGCCTGGAGCAGCGCCCCGCACAGGACGCCGTTCAGCCCCGAGATCAGCCCGACGGACAGGGCCACGGCGACGGCGACCGCGAGATGCGGCACATACGCGAGGGCGCCGATCGCGACCGCGCTGACCACGCCGGACAGGGACAGCACGAGCCCCGCGCGCGGGACGCGGCCACGGGCGGTGAGCAGCAGCGAGGCCGCCCCGGCCCCGGTGCCGAAGCCGGCGAGCACCCATCCGACGCCGCCCGCTCCCCAGCCGCGCTCGTCGGCGAGCAGGGCCAGGCCGACGTTGAGGGGGCCGACGAAACCGAGGTCGCTGAGCGCGATGACGACGATCAGCGGCGCCAGGATGCGGTGGCCGCGCAGATAGCGCAGGCCGCCGGTCAGATCGCTCCACGCGCTGCCACGCGCGCGTGCGTCGTCCGCGGGCAGCCGTCCCACGCGTAGGGCGATGAGAAGCGGCAGGGAGGCCGCGAACAGCAGCCCGGCCAGCCCGAACGCCGCCGCGGTGCCCCCGAGCGCGACGCCGAGGCCGCCGAGCGGGGCCCCGACGACATTGGCCAGCCGGACGGCGAGGCCCCGCATGCCGTGCACGCGGGCGAGCTGTCCGCGCCCGGTGATCCGGCTCGGCAGCGCGCCGAGGGCGGGCATCATGACGGCGTCGACGGCCCCGAAGACCAGCGCCAGCACCGCCAGTGGCCACAGTCCGGGACGGCCGACGAGCAGCAGCCCGGCGACCCCGAGGACGGCCGCGCAGCGCACGGCGTCACTGCCGATCAGCACCCTGCGGGGGCCGAGGCGGTCGGCGACCACTCCCCCGCCCAGCATCAGTACGGCCCGCGGGACCGCGCTCAGGGCGGTGACCAGCCCGGCCTGGGCGGGCGTTCCGGCCTGGACGGCGGCCCAGGACAGGGCGAGGTAGTAGACGTTGTCGCCGACGGCCGACGAGGCGTACGCGCCGAGCCAGCGCAGCACGTTGGGGTCGCGGTGGGCGGCGCGCTCCGTGACGGCGGCGTTCGCGGAGCCGGTCTGCGTCGATGTCACGTCGGTCCTCTCAGGGCCGGAACGGGAAGGCGTACGTGTGCACCGCGACGTTCTCGCGTCCCTCGGTCTCTCCTGCGGCTTCGGCGGCACGGCCCTGCTCGTCGTAGCGGCGGAGCAGAGCGAGCAACTCCTTGTTCAGCTCCGCCAGTTCGTCCGCCGTGAGCCGCAGGGCGGACTCCGAGGACTCGGCCGCCCGGTTCCACTCGGGGCCCCAGTGGGCGCGCTCGTCGAGCCAGCGCCGGTACATGTCCGTGCGCTGCTCGGCGAAGAGCCTGCTCGCCGCCGTGTGCGCGGCCGCCTTCTCGGGCGCGTCGCGGAAGTCCTCGTCGCGGATCCTCACCCCGTCCGAGGCGGGCCGCCACCAGCGTTCCCGGCCGTCCGCGCTGCGCGGCTCGGCCTCCTCGATGAGTCCGTGTTCGGCGAGCTTGCGCAGGTGGTAGCTGACCAGCGACACCGCTTCGTCGACCTGTTCCGCCAGCTGTGAGGCGGTGGCGACCTGGGCGATCGTCAGCCCTCGCAGCAGCCGCATCCGCAGGGGGTGGGCGAGCGCCTTGAGCGTGCCCAGGTCCGTGATCCTGCGGTCCCTCTCCTTGTCCGTCATGCCTTGACCGTAGATACGAAAGAAAAATTGCGCAACATATTTTGCGCAACTTCTCTTTTGCATCTGCCCATGAGAAAGCCCCGGCCACCGCAAGGGCGACCGGGGCCCGGTCCGGTGTCAGCGGACGGGGTGGCCCGCCCCCCGCAACGCGTCCTTCACCTCGCCGATCCGCAGATCCCCGAAGTGGAACACCGACGCGGCGAGCACCGCGTCCGCTCCCGCCCCGATGGCCGGCGAGAAGTCGGCGAGCTTGCCCGCGCCGCCGGAGGCGATCACCGGGACCGTCACGTGCTTGCGTACGGCCTGGATCATCTCCAGGTCGTAGCCGTCCTTCGTGCCGTCCGCGTCCATCGAGTTGAGCAGGATCTCGCCCGCACCCAGCTCGGCCGCGCGGTGCGCCCACTCCACGGCGTCGATGCCGGTGCCCTTGCGGCCGCCGTGGGTGGTGACCTCGAAGGTGCCTTCGGCGGTACGCCGCGCGTCCACCGAGAGGACCAGCACCTGCCGGCCGAAGCGCTCGGCGATCTCCCGGATGAGGTCCGGGCGCGCGATGGCCGCCGTGTTGACGCCCACCTTGTCGGCGCCGGCGCGCAGCAGCTTGTCCACGTCCTCGGCCGTGCGGACGCCGCCGCCGACGGTCAGCGGGATGAACACCTGCTCGGCGGTGCGGCGCACCACGTCGTACGTCGTCTCGCGGTTGCCCGACGAGGCGGTGATGTCCAGGAACGTCAGTTCGTCGGCGCCCTCGGCGTCGTACACCTTGGCCATCTCGACGGGGTCGCCCGCGTCGCGCAGGTTCTGGAAGTTGACGCCCTTGACGACCCGGCCGTTGTCCACGTCCAGGCAGGGGATGACTCGGACCGCCAGGGTCATGAAACCGGCTCCTCTAACGTCCTGTGAATGCTTCTATTTCCACTTCGACCAGGATGCGCGAGTCCACGAAGCCCTCCACGACGAGCAACGTCGAGACCGGGCGCACCGCGTCGAAGAGTTCCTTGTGGGCCCGGCCCACGGCGTCCACGTCCCGCGCATGGGTCAGGTACATCCGCGTCCGGACCACGGACCCGACGTCCAGCCCGAACTCGCCGATCGCCTCGATCGCGCTGGTGAAGGCCACCTTGGCCTGCTCGTACGGGTCGCCCTCGCCGTACAGCACATCGCCCTTGAAGGACGTCGTGCCCGCCACCAGCACACGATCGCCCGCCGCGACGGCGCGCGCGAACCCGAAGGACTCTTCCCAGGGACTACCGCTCTGCGAGCGCCGTACGGCATCGGACGTCATCGCACCGTGTCCTTTTTCAAGATGTGGCCTCCAAGGCCTCTTCAAGGGTGAACGCCTTCGCGTACAGGGCCTTCCCGACGATGGAGCCTTCGACACCGAGCGGGACCAGCTCGGCGATGGCCCGCAGGTCGTCCAGCGACGACACGCCGCCGGAGGCCACGACCGGGCGGTCCGTCGCCGCGCAGACGTTCCGCAGCAGTTCCAGGTTCGGGCCCTGGAGCGTGCCGTCCTTGGCGATGTCGGTGACGACATAGCGGGCGCAGCCCTCGTTGTTGAGGCGCTCCAGCGTCTCGTAGAGGTCGCCGCCGTCACGGGTCCAGCCACGGCCGCGCAGGGTCGTGCCCCGTACGTCGAGGCCGACGGCGATCTTGTCGCCGTGCTCGGCGATGACCTTGGCGACCCAGTCCGGGGTCTCCAGGGCGGCCGTGCCGAGGTTCACACGGGTGCAGCCGGTGGCGAGCGCGGCGGCGAGGGAGGCGTCGTCGCGGATGCCTCCGGACAGCTCGACCTTGATGTCCATCGCCTTCGCGACCTCGGCGATCAGGTCGCGGTTGTCGCCGGTGCCGAAGGCGGCGTCCAGGTCGACCAGGTGCAGCCACTCGGCGCCGGAACGCTGCCACGCCAGGGCGGCCTCCAGCGGGGAGCCGTAGGACGTCTCGGTGCCGGACTCGCCGTGCACGAGGCGGACGGCCTGGCCGTCGCGGACGTCTACGGCGGGGAGGAGTTCGAGCTTGGCCATGTCTCTACAGGGTTCCGATCCAGTTGGTGAGCAGCTGCGCTCCGGCGTCGCCGGACTTCTCGGGGTGGAACTGCGTGGCCCACAGGGCGCCGTTCTCCACGGCGGCCACGAAGGGCTTGCCATGCGTCGACCAGGTGACCTGCGGCGCGGTCATCAGCGGGTTCTCGGTCTCCAGGGTCCAGTCGTGGACGGCGTAGGAGTGCACGAAGTAGAAGCGCGCGTCCGCGTCCAGGCCGGCGAACAGCTCGGAGCCGGGCGCCGCGTCCACGGTGTTCCAGCCCATGTGAGGCACGATTTCGGCCTGCAGCGGCTCGACCGAGCCGGGCCACTCGCCGAGGCCCTCGGTCTCGACCCCGTGCTCGATGCCGCGCGCGAACAGGATCTGCATGCCGACGCAGATGCCCATCACGGGGCGCCCGCCGGACAGCCGGCGCTCGACGATCCAGTCGCCGCGGGCCTCCTTCAGTCCCTGCATACAGGCGGCGAACGCGCCGACGCCCGGTACCAGCAGGCCGTCGGCGTTCATGGCCTTGTCGTAGTCACGCGTGATCTCGACGTCGGCGCCCGCGCGCGCGAGGGCGCGTTCGGCGGACCTCACATTGCCGAAGCCGTAGTCGAAGACCACGACCTTCTTGGAGTCGGTCAATTCCACACCTCCAGCCTCAGGACGCCCGCGACGAGACACATCGCGGCGCCTATCGACAGCAGCACGATGAGGCTCTTCGGCATCTGCTGCTTGGCGAAGGAGATGATGCCGCCGACGAGGAAGAGGCCGACGACGATCAGGACGGTGGACAGCCCGTTCATGGGTTACAGGGCACCCTTCGTCGAGGGAAGAATGCCCGCCGCGCGCGGGTCGCGCTCGGAGGCGTAGCGCAGGGCCCGCGCCAGCGCCTTGAACTGGCACTCCACGATGTGGTGGGCGTTGCGCCCGTACGGCACGTGCACGTGCAGCGCGATCTGGGCCTGGGCGACGAAGGACTCCAGGATGTGCCGGGTCATCGTGGTGTCGTACTCGCCGATCATCGGCGCCATCTTCTCGGGCTCGGTGTGCACCAGGTAGGGGCGGCCGGAGAGGTCGACGGTGACCTGGGCGAGCGACTCGTCCAGCGGGACCGTGCAGTTGCCGAAGCGGTAGATCCCCACCTTGTCGCCGAGCGCCTGCTTGAAGGCGGCGCCGAGCGCGAGGGCGGTGTCCTCGATGGTGTGGTGGGAGTCGATGTGCAGATCGCCCTCGGTCTTCACGGTCAGGTCGAACAGACCGTGCCGGCCGAGCTGGTCGAGCATGTGGTCGTAGAAGCCGACGCCTGTCGACACATCGACCTTCCCGGACCCGTCGAGATCGATCTCGACGAGGACCGAGGTCTCCTTCGTCACCCGCTCTATGCGGCCTACGCGGCTCATGCGCTCTGCTCCTTCGGGGGTGTGGGGGCGCCCCCCACAAGACACTGCAACTCACGTACCGCGTCGAGGAACGCGTCGTTCTCTTCGGGGGTTCCGGCGGACACCCGCAGCCACCCGGGGATGCCGTTGTCCCGGACCAGGACACCTCGGTCGAGGATCTTCTGCCAGGCGGTGTGCGAGTCCTCGAACCGGCCGAACTGCACGAAGTTCGCGTCGGACTCGACGACGTCGTAGCCGACCGCGCGCAACTCGCCCACCAGCCGGTCCCGCTCCGACTTCAGCTGCTCGACGTACTTCAGCAGCGTGTCGGTGTGCTCCAGGGCGGCCAGGGCGGTCGCCTGGGTGACGGCCGACAAGTGGTAGGGCAGCCGTACGAGCTGGACGGCGTCCACCACCGCCGGGTCCGCGGCGAGATAGCCGAGGCGCAGGCCGGCGGCGCCGAAGGCCTTCGACATCGTCCGGGAGACGACGAGATTCGGCCGACCTTCGAGCAGCGGCAGCAGCGAGTCGCCGTGGCTGAACTCGATGTACGCCTCGTCGACCACGACCATCGACGGCTTCGCCGCCTGCGCGGCCTCGTACAGCGCGAGAACGGTCTCGGGCGGGACGGCGTTGCCCGTGGGGTTGTTGGGCGTGGTGATGAACACGACGTCCGGCCGGTGCTCGGCGATCGCCTTCTCGGCGGCCACGGCGTCGATGGTGAAGTCGTCGTTGCGGGGGCCGGAGATCCAGCCGGTGCCGGTGCCGCGCGAGATGAGTCCGTGCATCGAGTACGACGGCTCGAAGCCGATCGCCGTGCGGCCAGGACCGCCGAAGGTCTGCAGCAGCTGCTGGATGACCTCGTTGGAGCCGTTCGCCGCCCAGACGTTGGCGAGGCCCACCTCGTGGCCGGAGGTGTCCGTCAGGTACTTCGCGAGCTGGGTGCGCAGCTCCACCGCGTCCCGGTCCGGGTAGCGGTTGAGGTTGCGGGCCGCCGCACGGACGCGCTCGGCGATCCGCTCGACCAGCGGCTCGGGCAGCGGGTAGGGGTTCTCGTTGGTGTTCAGCCGTACGGGGACGTCCAACTGGGGCGCGCCGTAGGGGGACTTGCCGCGCAGCTCGTCCCGTACGGGGAGATCGTCGATGCCTGTCACTTGCCTTCTGGAACCTTCCAACCGAACCTCGCCTTGACCGCCGCGCCGTGCGCGGGCAGGTCCTCCGCCTCCGCCAGCGTCACCACGTGATGCGCGACCTCGGCCAGCGCGTCCTTCGTGTAGTCGACGATGTGGATGCCGCGCAGGAAGGACTGGACGGACAGACCCGAGGAGTGGCAGGCGCAGCCGCCGGTGGGCAGCACGTGGTTGGACCCGGCGGCGTAGTCGCCGAGCGAGACCGGCGCCCAGGGGCCGATGAAGATCGCGCCGGCGTTGCGTACCCGGTCGGCCACGGCGGCCGCGTCGGCCGTCTGGATCTCCAGGTGCTCGGCGCCGTATGCGTCGACGACCTTCAGGCCCTCGTCGACACCGTCGACCAGGACGATCGCGGACTGCCGGCCCTTCAGGGCGGGCACGATCCGGTCCTCGATGTGCTTGGTGGCCGCGACCTGCGGTTCCAGCTCCTTCTCCACGGCGTCCGCGAGCTCCACGGAGTCGGTGACGAGCACGGCTGCCGCGAGCGGGTCGTGCTCGGCCTGGCTGATCAGGTCGGCGGCGACGTGCACCGGGTCGGCGGTGGAGTCGGCCAGGACCGCGATCTCGGTCGGGCCCGCCTCGGCGTCGATGCCGATCTTGCCGGTGAAGTAGCGCTTGGCGGCGGCGACCCAGATGTTGCCGGGGCCGGTGACCATGTTGGCGGGCGGGCAGGACTCGGTGCCGTACGCGAACATCGCGACGGCGGTCGCGCCTCCGGCGGCGTACACCTCGTCGACGCCGAGCAGCGCGCACGCGGCGAGGATCGTCGGGTGCGGGAGGCCCCCGAACTCGGCCTGGGCCGGGGAGGCGAGCGCGATCGACTCGACGCCGGCCTCCTGGGCGGGCACCACGTTCATGATCACGGAGGACGGGTAGACGGACCGGCCGCCGGGCGCGTACAGCCCGACGCGGTCGACCGCCACCCACTTCTCGGTCACGGAACCGCCCGGCACGACCTGGGTCGTGTGCGTCGTACGGCGCTGCGCGCGGTGGACGAGACGGGCGCGGCGGATGGACTCCTCCAGGGCCGCGCGCACGGCCGGGTCCAGCTCGGCGAGGGCCTTTTCCAGCGCCTCGGCCGGCACCCGCACCTGGTCCAGCCTGACCCCGTCGAACTTCTCGGCGAAGTCGATCAGCGCCGCGTCGCCCCGATGATGCACGGCCTCGCAGATCGGACGCACCTTCTCCAGGGCGGCCGAGACGTCGAAGTCGGCTCGGGGCAGCAGGTCGCGCAGGGCGGGGCCCTCGGGAAGGGCGTCGCCGCGCAGATCGATTCGGGAGATCACGGGCTCAATTCTCTCAGACCCGGGTCCGGCGTCGTTCGCGCGTATCAATGGCTGATACAGAACCCTGCGGGAACCCGGAAGATCACCTTCACGTCTAGCGTTCGGGGCGTCACTCAGCGGGCATGAACGGTTGTACTAAACCCGCGAGTAGTTGAGAGGGATGAAAGAGACGTGACCGAGGGGGCCGGCATCCGGGACGGGGACCCGCCGGACGATCTGACCGCCGCCGAGATAGGCATGTGGCAGGCCTTCCGCAACGGCAGCGTGTACGACCTGAGCAGCGGCGACACCGTCGTCGACGATCCGCACGGCGGGCACCCCTGGGACGAGGAGCGGACCGTACGCGCGCGCATCGTCTGCTGGCTGCTGCTGGACGGGCCGCCCGCGCTCGCGGGCCGGGTGTCCTCACTGAAGCTGGTCGGCGTGCGCATCAGCGACACGATGGACCTGGCGGGCGGCACGGTGGTGCCGTACGTCGAGCTGCGCGGCTGCCGCTTCGACCGGGAGGTCCGGCTGCCGGAGGCCCGCTTCACGACCCTGCGGCTGGTGGACTGCGCGGTGCCGCGCCTGGAGGCCGCCCGGGTGCACACCGAGGGCGATCTGCATCTGCCGCGCTGCCGGTTCCACAACGGCGTACGGCTCACCGACGCCCACATCGGCACGGATCTGCTGCTCAACCAGGCGATCGTCTACCGGGACCGCAGCGGCCGCTCGATCGCGGCGGACGGCATCAGCGTCGGCCAGGACCTCCAGGCCGAGATGCTGGAGTCGCACGGCGAGCTGAGTCTGCGCGGTGCCAGCATCGGCGTGTCGCTGAGTCTGCGGGGCGCACGGCTGGTCAACCCGTACACGCGGCTCGCGCTGAACGCGCCCCAGCTGACCGTCGGGCGCACCCTCTACCTGACCCCGGCGGGCGTCGGGAGCCCGATGCTGAGCGGCCGTACTCCCGCACGCGGGACGCGCATCCAGCGGTTCGCGTGCCAGGGCGGGGTACGGCTGGACGACGGGCGGTTCGGGGACGCGGTCGACCTGGAGCGGGCCCGGTTCGCCTTCACGGACGATCAGGAGCTGTCGCTGCGCCGCATCCAGACGCCCGAGCTGCGCTTCCTCGGGGAGCGGCCGGAGCGCGGCGGGGTGGTGCTCTCGGGGGCGCGGGTCGTCAACCTGATGGACCGGGCGGACGCCTGGCCGGACCCCGGGCTGCTGCACATGGGCGGGTTCACCTACGAGAACCTCGTGCCGCGCGGGCCGTTCCCGCTGGAGCGCCGGCTGGAGTGGGTGGCGGCCGCGACCGCCGAGTACAACCCGGAGCCGTACGAGCGGCTGGCCGCCGTCCTGCGCAACGGAGGTGAGGACGAGGACGCGCGCGAGGTGCTGCTCGCCAAACAGCGCCGGCGTCGCGAGACCCTGCCGCCGGCGGCCAAGATGTGGGGTTACGCACAGGACTGGATGGTCGCCTACGGCTACCGGCCGGGCCGGGCGGCCGTGTGGATGGCGGTGCTGTGGGCGGCGAGCTCGGTGGCCTTCGCGTACGCCGACCCGCCGCCGCTCAAGGGGACCGAGCATCCGACCTGGAACCCGCCCCTGTTCGCCCTCGACCTGCTGCTGCCGGTCATCGATCTGGGCCAGGTCGGGTTCTGGCAGCTCAGCGGCGCCTGGCAGTGGCTGGCCGCGGCGATGATCCTGCTGGGCTGGATCCTGGCGACGACGGTGGCCACCGGGGCGACGCGCATGCTGCGCCGGAGCTGAGGCCGTCGAGACCGGTGAGGATCATGTGACAACTGAGTCGATTTCATGGATATCCGACAGTTGTTGAACAGTGGACCTTTACCCGTTCTTGACCGATCCGCGTACAACTTTCCACGTCTTGCCCGTTCCCTCTGGCGCGGGCGTGACCAGCGGTCCTTCAATGGTCGACACCATGGCTCTCATGCTGCCGTTCGGCCGGGCGTCCCGGTCGGCAAGGACCGCGCAGCGCCCCGCCGTCGGTCTCCCCTCCGACGACGAGGTGCTTCTCGACGCGCCCGACGACCGCCTGGGCCCCGCGCTGGTCGCGGCCGGGCGGGGCGCGTACGAGCCGGCCGCTGCACTGCTCGCCGTCACGCGGCAGCAGGCGCAGTGGGAGTACCGCGACAGATACGCCCTGCACCTCGCGGCCTTCGCGCGCTCCCGCCCGGAGTGGCTGGAGGCCTGGTACGCGGCGGCCCCGCACGATCCGGACGCGCTGCTGATCAGGGCCCAGGTCGCGGTGGACCACGCCTGGCGCTCACCGGCGCGCGCCGAGGTGCTGCGCGGGGTGAGCCCGATGATCACCGCCGCCGCGCGGGCCGACGACCGCGACCCGGTGCCGTGGCGGATCGCCCTGGACCACGCGCGCGGCTCCCGCGCCGGGCACACCTACTTCGGGGAACTGTGGGAGGCGGCACTGCGCCGCGCCCCGCGCCACTACGGCTGCCATGTGGCCGCCCTGCGCTATCTGGGCTCCGCCTGGCACGGCTCGCACCGGGAGTGCCTCGACTTCGCCGACCGGGCGGCACAGGACGCTCCGGCCGGCTCCCTGGTCCAGGCGCTGCCGACCCGGGCCGCCCTCGCCTACCTCGACGACGACTGCGGTCCGGGCGTGCCGCGCGCCCGGCTCGACGCGGCGGCCGACCGGGCCCTCGCGCTGTCCGCCCGGTTCCCGGCGGCCGACCTGTGGCCGGCCGCGATCCGCAACAAGCTGACGTACGTCCTGGTGCGGCTGGGCCGCTGGGAGGACGCCCTGGGGCAGCTGCGTCTGATCGGGCCGTACGCCACGTCCTTCCCGTGGAGCCGGAGCTCGGAAGATCCGCTGGGCCGGTTCC
Organism: Streptomyces sp. NPDC056479; assembly: GCF_042795335.1. Classification (NCBI taxonomy): domain Bacteria; kingdom Bacillati; phylum Actinomycetota; class Actinomycetes; order Kitasatosporales; family Streptomycetaceae; genus Streptomyces; species Streptomyces sp. NPDC056479. The sequence continues at coordinate 403,608 of NZ_JBHTRZ010000008.1, forward strand.
TCGAAGTGCGCGAAGAGGTCCGGCTGCGGACGGCCGGCGTCGAGCGGGATGCGCGCGGTGGCCATCCACGGAGTGGGCGGGCGGAACGCGTTCACTCCGGTGACCATTAGGCTTTGACGCCGTGACCGTCCGTCTTCCGCTCTTCCCCCTGAACTCGGTGCTCTTCCCGGGCCTCGTGCTGCCGCTCAACGTCTTCGAGGAGCGCTACCGCGCCATGATGCGCGAGCTGCTCAAGACTCCCGAGGAGGAGCCGCGCCGTTTCGCCGTCCTGGCCATCCGCGACGGCCACGAGGTGGCCCCGAGCGCACCCGGCATGCCGGACCCGACGGCCGAGCCCGACCGCGGGCCGGCGGCGGGCTTCGGCCCCGACCCGGCGAAGTCCTTCCACGGCGTGGGCTGTGTGGCGGACGCGGCGACGATCCGGGAGCGGGCCGACGGCACCTTCGAGGTGCTGGCGACGGGGACGACGCGGGTGCGGCTGGTGTCGGTGGACACTTCAGGGCCGTTCCTGACGGCGGAACTGGAGGAACTCACCGAGGAGCCGGGCGACGAGGCGGGCGCGCTGGCGGAGGGGGTGCTACGCGCGTTCCGGCAGTACCAGAAGCGTCTGGCGGGCGCCCGTGAACGTTCCCTGTCCACGACGGCCGACCTGCCGGACCAGCCCTCCGTGGTCTCCTACCTGGTGGCGGCCGCGATGATGCTGGACACCCCGACCAAGCAGCGCCTGCTCCAGGCCCCGGACACCGCGTCCCGGCTGCGCGACGAGCTGAAACTCCTTCGCGCCGAGACCTCGATCATCCGTACGCTGCCGTCGCTGCCGGCGTCGGACCTGACGCGCGGCCCGACGAGCCTGAACTGACGCACGCCACACGACGCACGACTCTGGGGAACCGGCCACCATGGCGAAGAAGCCGAAGAAGAACCAGCAATCCGGCGGCACACCCGCGACGGTGTCGCTCACGGCGGCCGGCATCACGTACACGATCCACTCCTACGACCACGACCCCTCCCACCCCTCCTACGGCGAGGAGGCCGCGGAGGCGATGGGTGTGTCACCGGAGCGGGTCTTCAAGACCCTGGTGGCGGACGTGGACGGCAGCCTCACGGTGGCGGTGGTGCCGGTGGCGGGCCAGCTGGACCTCAAGGCCCTGGCATCGGCGGTCGGCGGCAAGCGCGCGACGATGGCCGACCCGGCTCTGGCGGAACGCACCACGGGCTACGTCCGGGGCGGCATCTCCCCCCTGGGCCAGCGCAAGAAGCTCCCCACGGTCCTGGACGCCTCGGCCTCCGCCCACCCCACGATCTGCGTCTCGGCGGGCCGCCGCGGCCTGGAGGTCGAACTCTCCCCCGAGGACCTCACCAGCCTCACCCAGGCGGTCCTCGCCTCCATCGGGCGTGCGTGACCTCTCGACGGCGGCGATGTCCTCGGTTAAGTACGAGGAACATGTCGAAGAAAACGCGGAAACGAAAGTGGCGCGTCAAGAAGGGCCGTTCGAACCACGGACGCCGCCCGGCATAGAGGTTCAGGGCCGACGGCGTGGGTCCGGGGGCGGCAGCCCCCGGAAGGGCACGCCTACGCCGGCGGCACCCCATGAGGCCCCGAGCCATGCCCCCCGGCCGGATCCTGCTGATACGGATCCGCATCCCGGGGCCCGAACAACGCCGTCAGCCCCAGATGCACCACCAACGCGGCCAACGGCCACGCCAGCCACGCCCCCTTCGCCCCCAACTTCAACGGCGCCGAGAAGGCGACCCCCTTGCCCGCTTCCTTCGCGTGGGCGATCACATCGTCCGTGGGCCCGAGCCACACCCCGACCCGCCAGGCCAGCAGCGACCCCAGAAACCCCCCGACGGCCAGCGCGACCACCAGCGGCACGCCTCCACGCCGCCGCCACAGAAACACGGCAACGGCACTGACCAGCCCGAACGCGAGCGCTAGCAGAGTGAACGTTCCGTCGACCCCGACGGCCTGCTCCCCCTCGGAGTCCTTGAAGTAGACGACCCACCCGTTGTCGACGACATCCCCGACCAGCGGCACACTCGGCGCCAGCCACCACCACAGCACCCCGAGCAGCGCACCGAAGAGCGCCACCACCACCGCGACCAGGCCGGCCTCTCGCACTTCGGTCTTCATTCCAGGACCGTCCTGTTCGTACGAGCCATACATGCCGTACGGACCGGGAGAGCCGTACGGCCCCTGTGCCCCGGGCGGGGCCTCGGATATGGCGTCATGCGGAAGAGCGGCCGCGTGCCCGGCAGCGGGCGGCTGCCACCCCCCGTTGGGGGACGGTTCACGCGGCGGCGGTGGCGGAGTCAGCGGAGCGGTCACACTGCCATCGTGCCAGGCCGACCTGTGCGGCGCGTCACCGGACGGCCGCCCGACGGTACGCCCAGGTGGCGACACCCAGCGAGACGACGCCGACGACAGCGCACACGGCCAGGTCCCCGAGCACGAACGCCCAGTCCGGACGCTCCTCGAAGGTGCGCGCGAAGGCCTCCACCCCGTACGTCGAGGGCACCAGATCCCGCGCGAACCGCACCGCCTCCGGCATCCGGTCGGCGGGCAGCACCCCCAGCAGCAGCGCCGCGGACATCCCCAACTGACCGAGCAGCGTGGCCAGTTCGGGCCGCGGCGCGAGCAGCCCGAGCGCCGCGCCCAGCCCGGCGAGCGCGGCCCCCGCCAGCGGGATCACCGCGACGAGCACCCACAGATGCGCCATCGGCAGCCCGAACAGCACGCACCCGAACACGGCCGTCACCACGGTCCCCGGCACGGTGAAGGAGGCGTACGCCCCCGCCGCCCCGAGCACCACCGCGGCGGGCGGCACCGGCAGCGTGGCGTAGTGGTCGAGCCCACCGCTGGCCCGCAGCTGTCCGAAGTACTGCGCGAGCAGGTTCAGCGCGACGAAGGCGACCACGAGCACCGCCGACCCGGCCACCACGGCCTGGGCCTCGGCCCCGCCGTCCACGACCCCGCGCATCAGGATCATGATCCCGACCGACTGGAAGGTCGCCACGAACAGCAGCGGGATGCGCGCGACCCGCGCCCGGGACAGTTGCGCCCGGTACACGGCGCACAGCGACGGCCACAGCCGCGCACGCGGCCCGAGCTCGGCCGCGACCGGTCCGGCCGTCTCGTCCACGGCCAGGGCGCTGCCCGGCAGAACCTCGGCGGGTACGACACTCACGTGGCGCTGCTCCCTTTCGCACTGGGGATCACTCGGGAGGTGGCCCTGTTCCGTACGCATACGGATACGGATACGGCGGTCTGCGTGCTCAAGCCTTCACCAGCCCCTGCTGTGCGGCGCCGCCCAGCGCCAGATACACGTCCTCCAGGCTCGGCGTGGCAAGCGTGAAGTCGTCCAGCGCGGCGAACGCGGCCCCGCCGGTGACGGTGGCGACGACCGCTCGGGCCTCCTCGGGGGCCAGCCGCAGCGTCCAGCGCCGCCCGGACTCCACGACCCGGTCCTGCAGCGCGGCGACCTCGGGCACGTCCAGCGGCGCCCGCTCCCGCCACAGCAGCTCGACCCGTACCTCGCCGGCGACCCGCTCCTTGAGCCCGGACGGTGTGTCACAGGCGATCACGCGCCCCCGGTCGAGCACGGCGACCCGGTCGAGCACGGTCTCGGCCTCGATGACGTTGTGGGTGACGAGCAGGACGGTCGTCCCGCGCTCGGCCCGCCGCCGGTCCACGGCCGACCACACGGCCCGCCGCGCCACCGGGTCCATCGCGGTGGTCGGCTCGTCCAGCACGAGCAGCGGCCGCTCCCCCACGAGCGCCGCGGCGAAGCAGGCCAGCCGCCGCTGCCCGCCGGACAGCTTCTTGATCGGCCGCCCGGCGAGCGGCCCGAGGCCCAGCTCGTCGAGTACGGCGTCCCGCTCGTCCCGCGCCTGCCGGGCCTCCAGACCGCGCAGCCGCCCGGTGGTCTCGGCGGCGAGCGACACGGTCAGCTCGTCGAGGGCGGTCGACTCCTGCCCCAGGTAGGCGAGGATCCGCGCGGCCCGCTCCGGGTGCCGCACGACGTCGTGCCCGAGGATCTCCACGCTGCCGGTGTCGGGCCGCATCAGCCCGGTGAGCTGTCGTACGAGAGTGGTCTTGCCGGCGCCGTTCGGACCGAGCAGTCCGAAGATCTCGCCGCGCCGGATGTCCAGCCGTACGTCGTCGGTGGCGCGCACCTCGGGGGTGCCGGGGGTCCCGCGCCGCCCGCGTACGGCCGGATAGGTCTTGGTCAGCCCGCGCACGGCACACACGACGTCACCACCGTGCCGAAATACCTGTGCCGCGCGCGTACTCACAAGGGACGAGACTACGGGGTCCGGACCCTGCTCCCGTCCTCGGGTCGGCCACTCGGTACAAACCGACTGCTGGTGGCCGTAAAACTCCCGGTCCCGGTAAATCCACCGCAACGACGCTCAAGCACGACGGCGCGTGACGGGGTCACTCTCCCGCGGGAGCGTGTTCCGCGGCCGTCCGCACATCGATCTCGCGCCAGAAGCCGGCCCGGATCGCATACCGGTCGTGCTCGTCGATCTGATCGTCCTTGTGCGCGAGCAACCCGAACCGGGCCGCGTACCGCAGCAGCTCACCGTCGATCCGATGCGGAATCCGCGGGTACATCCCGGACAGCTTGTGCAGATGGCTCTGGTCCCCCAGCCGCCCCATCCACCGCCGCGCGAACACCTGTCCCACCTCGTACGGATCCCCGCCGACCGTGGTGATGTCCTCCTCCCGGTCGGCCCATCGCTGCTCCGCCGTGGTCAGTTGCGCGAGCGTCGGCATGGAGGCGGCGTCGGGCGCCTCGGCGGTGGCCCCGGGCCGGTCGACCCAGCCCTTGTCGGAGGACCACCGCAGCGTCGCGCTCGCCGGGTGCTGGGCCGGCTGGACGCCGGGCGGGCGCAGTGCGGCGAGGTCCTTCGGCGTGGGCACGCCCTTGGGTGCCGGCACCCGTTCCTGTGTGCCGTTCTCCGAGGCGGTGCCCGCCTGCGCGTGCTCGCGCTCCTCGGGGGGCCGCTGGGCGGTGGCGCCCAGCGCGGAGTCGGGCAGCGGCGCGGAAAGGATCGCGGCGATCTCGGGCCGGGGCACCGGAGGCGGCGCGCACACCCCGGTGAGCTCCTTGGCGCGTACGGCCTTGGTGATCCACGTACGGTCGAGCACGCGTCGTTCGTCGGCCTCGGCGACCAGGTCCTCGGACTGGTTGTAGTCGCCGTCGGCGGCCTGCACCGCCCACAGGTGTACGGCGACCCCGTGCTCCTTGGCGGCCATCATGCCCGGCAGCAGATCGCCGTCGCCGGTCACCAGCACGATGTCGGAGCAGGCGCGGTTGCGGGCCAGCTCGGTCAGCTCGGCGTGCATCGCGGCGTCCACGCCCTTCTGCGCCCAGCGGCCGTCGCTCCGGGTCAGCGCGCCGAGCCGGACGGTGACCCGGGGCATGACGCGCAGCCTGCGGTGCTCGGGCTGCGGGACGCGGTCGGGGGCGCCGTCGAACCAGTAGATGCGCAGCAGGGGCCGTTCCGTGTCGGACTCGGCGCGCTCGCGCAGCCCCTGGATGAGGGCGGTGTGATCGACGGTGATCCGGGACCGGGAGGGTTCCCCGGCGAGCAGGCTGGCGGCGGCCCCCAGCAGATACCCGGCGTCCACCAGGACGATGCAGCGGTCCACACGACTCACCCTCTTCCCGGGAGGTTTGCTTCAGGCTTCCTTCGAGTCTGCCCGACCGCACGGGGGTTAACGGGCCGAACTCGATCTTCGGCGTGGCGTTTCGGGGTATCGGCTCGACGGCGCGCCGCGCCTCACGCCCCGACAACCGCTGTCACACACGGTAATTATCCGAAATGCGTTCTTTATCAGCCTATGTGAGTCTGGTCGCGGCCCTGGCCCCTAGATCCCCCACAGGAGGCAGATCACCATGGCCAAGAACAAGAAGCAGGACCGGAAGCAGCCGCAGTCCGAGCGTGCTCAGCAGCAGGCGCAGCGCTCCTCGATGGAGGCGCAGACCGAGCAGCACATGCCGCAGGTGACTCCCGCCGACATGGCACGCAAGGGCAAGCAGAAGCGCTTCGGCCACAACTGACATCTGCATACGGGCTGTTGCAGCCCAGGCACACGAAGAGGGGCGCACCCGACGCGCGGGGTGCGCCCCTCTCGCACGACTTGGCTCAGCCGGCCAGGCAGGACGGTCCGAGCAGCACCTTCAGGTCACCGAACAGCGCCGGGTCGGGCTTCACCCGGTGCCGGTCCAGCCGGAGCACCGTCGTCCTGGTCGGGCCCTGGAGCTTGATGCGGACCTCGCTCTCGCCCTTGTGATGGGTGAGGATCTCGCCGAGGCGGCTGACCATCGGCGGGGTGACCCGGGTGGCCGGGATCGTGAGGATCACGGGCGCGTTGGTGCCCGCGTTGGACAGGTCGGGGACCTGGAGCTCCATCGCGACCAGCCGCGGCACGTCCTCGCGCTTGTCGAGGCGGCCCTTGACGAACACGACGGCGTCCTCGACGAGTTGGGTCGACACGAGCTGGTACGTCGCCGGGAAGAACATGCACTCGATGGAACCGGCGAGGTCCTCGACGGTGGCGATGGCCCAGGCGTTGCCCTGCTTGGTCATCTTGCGCTGCAGGCCCGAGATGATGCCGCCGATGGTGACGACCGCGCCGTCCGCGTGCTCACCGCCGGTGAGCTGGGCGATACCCGCGTCCGCCTTGTCGGACAGCACGTGCTCCAGACCGAAGAGCGGGTGGTCGGAGACGTACAGACCGAGCATCTCCCGCTCCTGGGCGAGCAGATAGGTCTTGTCCCACTCCTCGTCGGTGAAGACGACGTCGAGTCCGAAGCCGGGCTCGTCGCTCTCCTCCTCGCCCATGCCGCCGAAGAGGTCGAACTGGCCCTCGGCCTCCTTGCGCTTGACCGCGACCACGTTGTCGATCATCGGCTCGAAGTGCGCGGTGAGGCCCTTGCGGGTGTGTCCGAGGCTGTCGAACGCGCCCGCCTTGATCAGCGATTCCGTGGTGCGCTTGTTGCACGCGGTCGCGTCGACCTTGTCGAGGTAGTCGGGGAAGGAGCCGTACTTGCCCTTGGCCTTGCGGCTCTTGATGATCGACTCGACCACGTTCGTGCCGACGTTGCGCACGGCCTCGAGGCCGAAGAGGATCACGTCGTCGCCCTGGGCGGCGAAGTTGTGCACCGACTCGTTGACGTTCGGCGGGAGCACCCGGATGCCCATGCGGCGGCACTCGTTGAGGTAGACGGCCGACTTGTCCTTGTCGTCCTTGACGGAGGTCAGAAGGGCGGCCATGTACTCGGCGGGGTGGTTCGCCTTGAGGTAGGCGGTCCAGTACGACACCAGGCCGTACGCGGCGGAGTGCGCCTTGTTGAACGCGTAGCCGGCGAACGGGACCAGCACGTCCCACAGGGACTGGATGGCCTCGTCGCTGTAGCCCTTGTCGCGGGCGCCCTTCTGGAAGAGGACGAAGTTCTTCGCCAGCTCGTCGGGCTTCTTCTTGCCCATCACGCGGCGGAGGATGTCGGCCTCGCCGAGCGAGTACCCGGCGATGATCTGGGCGGCCTTCTGCACCTGCTCCTGGTAGACGATCAGGCCGTAGGTGACGGCCAGGACCTCTTCGAGGGGCTCCTCCAGCTCCTTGTGGATCGGGGTGATCTCCTGGAGCTTGTTCTTGCGCAGGGCGTAGTTGGTGTGCGAGTCCATGCCCATCGGGCCCGGACGGTACAGCGCCGACACGGCGGAGATGTCTTCGAAGTTGTCGGGCTTCATCAGCCGCAGCAGCGAACGCATCGGACCGCCGTCGAACTGGAAGACGCCCAGGGTGTCGCCGCGCTGGAGGAGTTCGAAGGTCGTCGGGTCGTCGAGCGGCAGGGACAGCAGGTCGAGATCGATGCCCTTGTTGGACTTCACCATCTTGTTGGCGTCGTCCATGATCGTCAGGTTGCGCAGGCCGAGGAAGTCCATCTTCAGCAGGCCGAGCGACTCGCACTGCGGGTAGTCCCACTGCGTGATGGTCACGCCGTCCGTGTGCCGCACCCAGATCGGGGCGTGGTCGACGATGGGCTCGCTGGACATGATCACGCCGGCGGCGTGCACGCCCATCTGCCTGACCAGGCCCTCGACGCCCTTCGCGGTGTCGATGACCTTCTTGACGTCCGGCTCGTTCTCGTACATCCCGCGGATCTCGCCGGCCTCGCTGTAGCGCGGGTGCGAGGGGTTGGTGATGCCGTCGAGGTCGATGCCCTTGCCGAGGACGTCGGCGGGCATCGCCTTGGTGAGGCGGTCGCCCATCGCGTACGGGTAGCCCAGCACGCGCGCGGAGTCCTTGATGGCGTTCTTCGCCTTGATCTTGCCGTAGGTGCCGATCATGGCGACCTTGTCGGCGCCGTACTTCTCCGTCACGTACCTGATCACCTCGACGCGCCTGCGCTCGTCGAAGTCGATGTCGACGTCGGGCATGGAGACGCGCTCGGGGTTGAGGAACCGCTCGAAGATCAGGCCGTGCGGGATCGGGTCGAGGTCGGTGATGCCCATCGCGTAGGCGACGATCGAGCCGGCCGCGGAGCCTCGGCCGGGGCCGACCGCGATGCCGTTGTTCTTGGCCCACATGATGAAGTCGGCGACGACGAGGAAGTAGCCCGGGAACCCCATCTGGATGATGACGTCCATCTCGTAGTCCGCCTGCTTCTGGCGGTCGTCGGGGACGCCGCCCGGGAAGCGGCGCTCCATGCCGACCCGGACCTCCTCCTTGAACCAGGTGACCTCGGTGTAGCCGTCGGGGATGTCGAACTTCGGCATGAGGTTCTTCGCCTCGAACATGCCGGTGGTGTCGACCATCTCCGCCACCAGGAGCGTGTTGGCGCACCCCTCCTGCCAGGCGTCCGAGGAGTCGACGGCATACATCTCGTCCGTGGACTTCAGGTAGTAGCCGGTGCCGTCGAACCTGAAGCGGTCCGGGTCGGAGAGGTTCTTGCCGGTCTGGATGCACAGCAGCGCGTCATGGGCGGTCGCCTCGTGCGCGTACGTGTAGTGCGAGTCGTTGGTGACCAGCGGCGGGATGCCGAGCTTCTTGCCGATCTCCAGGAGGCCCTTGCGCACCCGGTGCTCGATCTCGATCCCGTGGTCCATCAGCTCCAGGAAGTAGCGGTCCTTGCCGAAGATGTCCTGGTAGTCGGCGGCGGCCTTGAGGGCCTCCTCCTCCTGGCCGAGCCGCAGCCGGGTCTGCACCTCGCCGGAGGGGCAGCCGGTCGAGGCGACGATCCCCTCGGACCACTGGGAGATCGTCTCCTTGTCCATCCGGGGCCACTTCTGGAGCCAGCCCTCGGCGTACGCGTCCGAGGACAGCCGGAAGAGGTTGTGCAGGCCCGTCTTGTTCACCGCCCACATCGTCTTGTGGGTGTAACCACCGGAACCGGAGACGTCGTCCCGCTTCTGGTGCGGCTGGCCCCACTGGATCTTGCGCTTGTTGCGCCGGGACTCGGGGGCGACATACGCCTCGATCCCGATGATCGGGGTGACCCCGGCCTTCTTCGCGGTGTGGAAGAAGTCGTACGCCCCGTGGAGGTTGCCGTGGTCGGACATGGCGATGTGCGTCATGCCCATCTCGTTGCACGCGTCGAACATGTCCTTCAGCCGCGCGGCGCCGTCCAGCAGGGAGTACTGGGTGTGGACGTGCAAGTGCGTGAACGGCGGCTTTGACACGGCTTGGCCTCCATGGAAAACGCTCGGTGACAGGTGGACGGACACTTCTGGGGACAGCGTCGAAGTCTATGCCTCGGTACTGACACTCGCGGGGCTCCCCCGCGTACCTTCACAGCGAGGGCCACGGGCACTTTCCCGCGGGCCCGCCCGTTGAATACGACAGAAACGCTGTCGTACACATGCACCAGGAGGCACCCAGCGATGTCGGTCCCCCAGCTCAACGACGAGCAGCGCGGCGACGAGATCCTCGCCGTCTTCGACACCGCCTTCGGCGAGCTCCTGGCCGCCGATCCGGCCGCGTTCCGCGTGAAGTTCCGGAAGATGGCGGCCTCGGCGTTCGCGTTCTACCGCGGCACGGCGTGCCTCTTCTACCACGACCTCGACGCCGAGAAGCGCGGCGGACCGTACCTCGACGAGCGCACCTCGCGCGTGTGGATCCACGGCGACCTGCACGCGGAGAACTTCGGCACGTACATGGACGCCAACGGCCGCCTGGTCTTCAACGTCAACGACTTCGACGAGGCCTACGTCGGCCCCTTCACCTGGGACCTCAAGCGCTTCGCCGCCTCCGTCGCCCTCATCGGGTACGCCAAGGCGTTCAGCGACGAGCAGATCACCGAGCTGGTGCGGATCTACGCCGGCGCGTACCGCGAGCGCGTGCACGCGCTGGCGACCGGCGCCAAGAGCGACGAGGTGCCGCCCTTCACGCTGGACAGCGCTCAGGGCCCGCTCCTGGACGCGCTGCGGGACGCCCGCGCGCTGACCCGCTTCGGGCTGCTGGACTCGATGACGGAGATCCGCGACTTCGAGCGCCGCTTCGCCCCCGGCGGCGGCTCCATCGAGCTGGACGCGGCCACCCGCTACAAGGTGCTCGCGGCCTTCGACGGCTACCTGGAGACGCTGCCGGACGCGTCCCTGGCCCGCCCGGACTCCTACCGCGTGAAGGACGTCGTCGGCCGCCGCGGCATCGGCATCGGCTCGGCCGGGCTGCCGTCGTACAACATCCTGCTGGAGGGCCACACCGACGCTCTTGAGAACGACGTCGTGATCTACATCAAGCAGGCCCAGACCCCGGCCGTCTCCCGCCACCTCACCGACCAGGCGATCCGCGACTACTTCCAGCACGAGGGCCACCGCACGGTGATCTCGCAGCGCGCCCTCCAGGCCCACGCCGACCCGTGGCTGGGCTGGACCGAGCTGGACGGCGCGGGCCAGCTGGTCGCCGAGGTCTCGCCGTACGCGGTGGACCTGGACTGGGGCGACATCGACGACCCTGAGGAGATCGCGGCGGTCGTCGCCGACCTCGGCCGGGCCACGGCCACGATGCACGCGGCGGCGGACGACACCTCCGGCGAGTCCCTGGTGCCGTTCTCCACCGAGCGCGCCATCGACGCGGCCATCGCGGCCGACGAGGACGGCTTCGCCGAGCTCCTGGTCGACTTCGCGCACGAGTACGGCGCACGCGCGCGTGCCGACCACCACACCTTCGTGGACCTGTTCCGCAACGGCCGGATCCCGGGCCTGTGACGAAAGGGCCGCTCACCGGCGCTCCTGGTCCGCTCACAGACAACCTTTAGGGGTCTCTTACAGGAGCACGTGACACACTCTCACCGCTATGGACATATCCGGGACCCAGCTGCGCGCCGTACGCGCGGCGCTGTTCACGTCACTCGTCGTGACGCTCAGCACCGCGTCGCACGTGCTGCTGTCCCGCGCGCCCCTGCCGCTGAACACGGTGGCCCTGCTCACGGCCGCCGTGTTCGCCCTCGCGTACGCCCTGGCCGGCCGTGAGCGGAGCTTCGGGCGGATCGCCGCCCTGCTGATCCCGCTGGAGCTGGCCGCCGACACGATCCTCACCACGGGCCAGCACGTCTGTTACGGCAGGGCGGGCGGACCGGTGGCCGGCCCGCTGGCCTCCGTCGGCTGGGACGTGCTGTGCGGCGACGGCACCCAGGTCGGCGCCCCGCTCGCCCAGGTCACCGGCACCGACCCCGACCGGCTCGGCGGTCTCCTCGCCCATGTCGACCCGGTCACCGCCTGGCTCCTGCTCGGCGCCCACATCGGCGTCGGCCTCCTCGCCGCCGCCTGGCTGCGCCGCGGCGAGCGGGCCCTGGCCCAACTGCTGCGCGCGGTCGCGGCCACCACGTTCCGGCCGCTGCTGCTGGCGGTCGCGGCGGTGACGGTGCGTACGGCCGCGCCGGCCCGCCGTCTGCTGCGCCCCGCCCGCCGTACGACCTCCGCCCGCAGCCGCCTCCTCGTGCACTCCCTGGGACGCCGTGGACCGCCGTGCTCGCCCGCCTTCACCGGCGCGTGAACAGCATCTGAGCACCACAGCCCACCTGTACGTATTGCGCACACGACCTGTGCGCGTCCCCATGGAGATCATCAGCATGAGCAAGCGGAACAGCCAGGCCGCGAAGTCGGCGGCCCGAGAGCGGCTGCGCGTCGAACGCGAGCGCGAGGCGAAGCGGGCGAAGGCGAGGCGGCAGATCATCGTCGCCGCCTCGGTCGTCGGCGTCCTGGCGGCGGCCGGCGGTATCGGCTACGCCGTCGTCCAGGCCAACAAGCCCACCCACTGGGAGTCGGCGAAGGACGACAAGGTCGTCACGCCGGCCAACACCACCGGCACCAACGGCACGACCGTCGTCATCGGCAAGAGCAGCGCCAAGAAGACCCTCAAGATCTACGAGGACCCGCGCTGCCCCGTCTGTGCCTCGTTCGAGCAGGCCGTCGGTTCGACCGTCGACAAGGACGTCGAGGACGGCAAGTACAAGCTCGAGTACATCGGCGGCACGTTCATCGACGGCGATCAGCTGAAGGACGGCAAGATCGGCGCCAACGGCGAGGGTTCCAAGAACGCGATGAGCGCCATGGGCGCCGCGCTGAACGTGAGCCCCGAGGCGTTCCTGGAGTACAAGAGCGCGCTCTACTCGGCGAAGTACCACCCGGCGGAGACGGAGGACAAGTTCAAGGACGACAGCTTCCTGATCGAGGTCGCGAACACCGTCCCCGCGCTGAAGAACAACGCCAAGTTCGAGAACGCCGTGAAGAAGGGCACCTACGACGCCTGGGCGCTGTCCATGTCGAAGCTCTTCGACACCAACAAGGACGGCGTGACGGGCACCCCGAGCTTCGTCATGGACGGCAAGATCCTCAAGACCTCCGAGGACCGCCAGCCGATGACGGTGGCCGAGTACAACCAGGTGGTCGACGCGGCCCTCAAGGGCTGACCCCGGCCGGGAACCCAGCGACCGCGTGAAGAGCGGGCGAACTTTTGCCAGTTCGCCCGCTCTTGTTCATACCAGTCAGTAACCTGATCGGCTGTGACCAGTCGATACAGATCATCCGAGCAGCACAACTCCCTTACCCCGCGCCGCCGTACGGTCGTCAAGGCCGCGGCGGCGACGGCTGTCCTGGCCGGTCCGCTCGCCGCCGCGCTGCCCGCCGGCGCCGCCGAAGCGGCTCCCGCCTTCCTGCACGGCATCGCCTCCGGTGACCCGCTGCCCGACGGCGTCCTGCTGTGGACCCGGGTGACGCCGAGCGCCGAGGCGACGCCCGGCTCCGGGCTCGGGCCGAACACCGAGGTCAGCTGGATCGTGGCCCGGGACAAGGCGCTGACGAACATCGTCGCCAAAGGCTCGACCACCGCGACCGCCGCCTCCGACCACACCGTCAAGGCGGACATACGCGGCCTGGAACCGGCCACGGACTACTGGTTCCGCTTCTCGGCCGGCGGCACGGACTCCCCGGTGGCGCGCACCCGCACCGCGCCGGCGGCGAGCGCGTCCGTCGCGGGACTGCGCTTCGGCGTGGTCTCCTGCGCCAACTGGGAGGCCGGCTACTTCGCCTCGTACCGTCATCTCGCCGCCCGCGGCGACCTGGACGCCTGGCTGCACCTCGGCGACTACATCTACGAGTACGGCGCCGGCCAGTACGGCACGCGCGGCAAGTCCGTACGGCAGACCTCGCCGGCCCACGAGATCCTCACGCTCGCCGACTACCGCATCCGGCACGGCCAGTACAAGACGGACCCGGATCTGCAGGCCCTGCACGCCAAGGCGCCCACCATCGCGATCTGGGACGACCACGAGGTGGCCAACGACGCCTGGTCGGGCGGCGCCGAGAACCACACCGAGGGCGCCGAGGGTGCCTGGGCCGCACGTCAGGCCGCCGCGAAGCAGGCCTACTTCGAGTGGATGCCGGTGCGCCCGGCGATCGCCGGCACCACCTACCGCCGCCTGCGCTTCGGCAAGCTCGCCGACCTCTCCCTGCTCGACCTGCGCTCGTTCCGCTCGCAGCAGGTGTCCGTCGGCAACGGCGACGTCGACGACCCGAACCGTACGCTCACCGGCCGCGCCCAACTCGACTGGCTGAAGGCCGGGCTGACGTCCTCCGACACCACCTGGCGGCTGGTCGGCAACTCGGTGATGATCTCGCCGTTCGCCGTCGGCTCCCTCACCGCGGACCTGCTGAAGCCGCTCGCCAAGCTGCTGGGCCTGCCGCAGGAGGGTCTCGCCCTCAACCCCGACCAGTGGGACGGCTACACGGACGACCGCCGTGAGCTGCTGGCGCACCTGCGCTCGAACGCGATCCGCAACACCGTCTTCCTGACCGGCGACATCCACATGGCGTGGGCCAACGACGTGCCCGTGGACGCCGGTACCTACCCGCTGTCGGCCTCCGCCGCCACGGAGTTCGTCGTCACGTCGGTCACCTCCGACAACCTCGACGACATCGTGAAGCTCCCCGAGGGCACGGTCTCCGCCCTCGCGTCGCCGATCATCCGGGCCGCGAACCGGCACGTCCACTGGGTCGACACCGACCGCCACGGCTACGGCATCCTGGACATCACGGCCGACCGCGCGCAGATGGACTACTACGTCCTGTCCGACAAGACGAAGCAGACCGCCACCGCGTCCTGGGCGCGTTCCTACCGCACGCGCAGCGGCACGCAGAAGGTGGAGCGGACGTACGACCCCGTCTGAGGGCTCCCCTGGAGCCCTCCTCGGATCTACAGGGTCTCGAGGAAGCCGAGCGCCACCCGCCAGGTGGCCTCGGCGGCCTCCTCGTCGTAGTCCGGCAGATCGGGGTCCGTGTAGAGGTGGCCCGCCCCGGCGTATCGGTACACCTCGACATCGGCGCCTGCTTTCCCCATCTGGAGATACCAGGCGCTCAGCCAGTCGTCCGTCTCGAACGGGTCCGGCTCGGCGACATGCAACTGCACCGGCAGATCGTCCACCGAGGCGCTCGCCGCGATGTCCGAAGTGCCGTGCAGGAGCAGCAGCCCGCGCGCCTTGTCGTCGCCGAGCGCGAGGGTCTGGGCGACGGACGCGCCGAGCGAGAACCCGGCGTACACAAGGCCTCGCTCGGAGTAGGGAGCGGCGGCGAGCACCGCCCGCTTCAGCAGCTCGTCCTTGCCGATCCACTCGTTGAACTCCATGCCATCCTCGACCGTCTCGAACGTGCGCCCCTCGAAGAGGTCCGGCGTCCACACCTCGTGTCCGGCGGCGCGCAGCCGGTCCGCGGCCTGGCGCACCGCGGGCCTGAGTCCGAAGGTCGAGTGAAACAACATGATGTTCATGAGGCCATGGTGCCAGCCGGGTACGACAACACCGTGACCACCGCCTCACGAGCGCGGATGTTCATGACCCCTCTCGAGTGGTTACTTTCGGAGGCATGGAGAACATACTCCGCCCGCTGATCGTGATCGGCGGCTCGGTCCTGCTCACCCTGATCATCGGGTGGGCCACCGACCGCCTGCTGCGCAAGGCCGACGAACGGCACGGCGAGACCCCGCTGTGGGATCTGCTGCGCCGCGGCCGCGTCCCCTACCAGCTCGTGCTGTGCACGGCCCTGCTCAGAGGGTCCTACGACGAGGCCCAGCTGTTCCAGGAGTCCCGGGTCGCGATCGGCCGGGTGCTGACGCTGGTGCTGATCGGGGCGGCCGCCTGGCTGGCGATCGCCATCGCCGCGGCGATCGTGGAGACGACGTACAGCCGCTACGCCCGTGTTCACCGGGATCCCGCGCGGGTGCGACGGGTGCGCACCCAGGTGACGTTGATCATGCGCGTCGTGTCGGCGGTGGTCGGCGTGGTGGCCGTCGCGGCGATGCTGCTGACGTTCCCGGCGATGCGCGCGGCCGGCGCCTCGCTGCTGGCCTCGGCCGGCATCCTCGGCATCGTCGCCGGTGTGGCGGCCCAGTCCACGCTGAGCAACATGTTCGCCGGGCTGCAGATCGCCTTCGGCGACATGGTGCGCATCGGGGACACGGTCGTGGTGGACGGCGAGTGGGGCACCGTCGAGGAGATCACGCTGACGTTCCTGACCGTGCGGACGTGGGACGAGCGCCGGATCACGATGCCCGTGTCGTACTTCACGTCGAAGGCCTTCGAGAACTGGTCGCGCGGCGGCGCCCAGATGACCGGCACCGTCTTCCTCCACGTCGACCACTCGGCCCCGATGGAGGCGATGCGCGAGCAGCTGCGCGACATCCTGCGCGAGTGCCCGGCGTGGGACGGCCGCGACTACGGCCTGGTCGTCACCGACTCCACGCCGAGCACCATGGAGGTGCGGGCGCTGGTCACCGCCAAGGACGCGGACGACCTGTGGACCGTGCGGGTCGCGGTGCGCGAGCAGCTGATCCGCTGGCTGACCGAGAAGCACCCCTACGCGCTGCCGCGCGTCAACGCCACGGACGCGGCCCTGCCGCCGGGCTTCCCCGTCCCCGGGCGGATACCGACGGCCCGCCGCACCCATCAGCACGACCATCAGCCGGTGGCCCGCCCGGAGCGCCCCTGACCGCCTCCGACCGAGTCAGTGGCCGCGCTCGGCCCCACCGTTGACCTGGATGATCTGCGAGGTGATGTGCCCGGCGCCGTGGGACGCCAGCCAGTGCAGAGTCGCGGCGACGTCCCCCGGCGCAGCGGCCCGCCCGGTCGAGGTCTCCGCGACGAGCCGTGCCTGCCGCTCCTCGTCCATGCCGTCGCCGAAGAACTCGGTGTCCTCGACATAGCCGGGCGCGACCACGTTCACGGTGATGCCGCGCGGCCCCAACTGCCGGGCCAGATCATGGGCGTACGGATGCAGGGCCGCCTTGGACGCCGCGTACGCCCCGCTGCCGGACCCCCGGAAGGCGGCGATGGAGCTGAGGAACAGCACCCGCCCGCCGGGGTCGGCGAGCCGGTCCTTCAGGGCCTCGGTGAGCAGGGCCGCCGTCAGGGTGTTGAGACCGAAGTTCAGGGTCCAGTTGTGCAGGACGACGTCGAGGGGTTCGTCGCTGTCCACCTTGGGCTCCAGGTATCCGGAACCGCCCGCGCTGTGGATCAGTACGTCCACGGTGCCCAACTCCGACGCCACGAACCGCTCCACGCCCCGCGCACCACGCGGCCTGCTCAGATCCGCCGCGTAGATGAGGGCACCCGGCACGCCGGCCTGCTCCAGCACCTCGGCACGTCTGCCGAGCAGCAGCACCCGGTCCCCGTCCGCCGCGAACAGCTGCGCCGCCGCGAGCCCGATTCCCGTACCGCCTCCACTGATCACCACGTTGCGAGCCATGATCAGATCCTACGAAAGGGCGGCACCGGCAGCGCGATCACCTCAGGCTGCGCACGTCCAAATGCCGCAGCACCCGGTCCACCACCTCGGGGTCGGCCCCCGGCTCGCTGCGCGCCGCCAGCACCTCGTGGCGTGCCGCGCTCAGCAGCTCGCCCTGGATCCGCCGCACCCGCTTCAGCCGCCGCGCCCGCTGCTGATGCGCCTCGCGCCGCTCGTCCTCGCCCATGTCCGGGCTGATCCGCAGCCCGATGTCGAACGCCCGCCGCAGCATCTGCTCGGACAGTTCCTCCGACAGATCCTCGACGGCCTCGATCTCCCGCAGCCTCCGCTTCGCCGCCTTGGCCGCGCGCACCGCCAGCTGCTTCTCGAACTCCTTCTCCCGCTCGCTGTCGGCGCGCACCCCGAGCCGTTTCACCAGCCACGGCAAGGTCAGTCCCTGCACCACCAGCGTCGCCATGATCACCCCGAACGCGATGAACACGATCTCGTTCCGGTCGGGGAAGGGGGCACCCGAGTCGGTCTCCAGGGGGATGGCCAGCGCCAGGGCCACGGACGCCACGCCGCGCATCCCCGACCACCACATCACGACGGTCTCGCGCCAGCTCACCGGGATCTCCTCGTCGACGTCCCGCTTGGCGTGCAGCCGCTTGGTGAGCCAGGTGGCCGGCAGCAGCCACAGCAGCCGTACCACCACGACGACCCCGACCACCGTGGCCGCCCACCCGAGCATCTCCTGCCAGCGCCCCGCCGCCGTGCCCAGCGCGATGTGCAGTTCGAGCCCGATCAGCCCGAACGCGACGCCGGTGACCAGCGTGTCGACGATGTCCCAGAAGGTGTGCCCGGCGAGCCGTGTCATCACGTCGTCGGCGTCGGTGGCGTACTCGGCGAGGAACATGGCGGTGACGAGCACGGCGAGCACACCGGAGCCGTGCAGTTCCTCCGCCAGCACATACGAGGCGTACGGCACCAGCAGCGAGAGCCCGATCTGGAGGGTGGCGTCCCCCAGCAGGTCCATCAGCTTGTAGGCGCCCCAGCCGAGGGCGAGCCCGACGGCCAGCGCGACGACGGCGGACAGCACGAGGTCGAGTCCCGCCTCCCACGCGGTGAAGCTGCCACTGACGGCTGCGGCGATGGCCACGTGGTACAGCACGATGGCCGTCACGTCGTTGAAGAGCCCCTCGCCCTCCAGGATGGACACCAGGCGCCTGGGCAGCCCGAGTTGCCCGGCGACGGCGGTCGCGGCGACCGGATCGGGCGGCGCGACGAGCGCGCCCAGCGCCACCGCGGCGGCGACCGGCAGCCCCGGCACGATCGCATGGGCGACCGCGGCCACGCACAGCGTCGTGACGAACACCAGCGCCACGGCCAGCAGGAAGATGGGCCGTACGTTCGCCGCGAACTGCCGCCACGAGGTCCGCCGCACGGCCGCGTACAGCAACGGCGGCAACAGCAGCGGGAGGATCAGATCCGGTGGTACGTCGACGTTCGGCACGAAGTCGAGCAGCGCGAGGACGATCCCGAGCAGGGTCATCAACACCGGCGCGGGCAACCCGAACCGATCCCCCACCGGGACACTCACCACGGCCCCGAGCAACAGCACGAACAGCAGGGCCAACTGATCCACGGTCAGCGCTCCGGTGACATCGGCATCCACAAGGCAGGCCTCAAGCCTGCCACGCCGCCCTTCTCACCAACGGGTACGGGCCCCTCGGCTACAGAGCGCGCCGCATCGCCCGGTGCGGCATCCCCGCGTCGGGGAACTCCGGCCCGTACGCCACGTACCCCAGGCGCTCGTAGAACCCCAGCGCATGCGTCTGCGCGTGCAGATCCACGGCCCTCAGGCCGCGCGCGTGCGCCGCCTCCTCGATCGCCCGCACCAGGGCCGCCCCGACGCCGAGCCCACGGGCGGCCTGGTTCACCGCGAGCCGGCCCAGCGAGCCGACCGACGGGTCGCCGTTGACCTTGGCCGCGGCGGCCTCGCCGTACAGCAGCCGTCCGGTCCCGAGCGGCAGCCCGTCCTCCCGGACCGCCAGCACATGCACGGCATCGGCGTCATGGGCGTCGTACTCGATCTCCTGCGGGACGCCCTGCTCGACGACGAAGACCTCCTTGCGCACGGCGAAGCACGCCTCACGGTCGGTCGGGTCCTCGGCGACCCGCACGGCGTACGACGGGACCTTCGGCGCGGAGGTCATGCCCACGTCTCCTCGCGGACCTGGTCCAGGGCCTTCTGGAGATCGGCCGGGTAGTCGCTCTCGAACTCGACCCATGTCCCGTCCCCCGGGTGCTCGAAGCCGAGCCGCACGGCGTGCAGCCACTGGCGGGTCAGCCGGAGCCGCTTGGCGAGCGTGGGGTCGGCGCCGTAGGTCAGGTCGCCGACGCAGGGGTGGCGGTGGGCTGCCATGTGGACGCGGATCTGGTGGGTGCGGCCCGTCTCCAGCTTCACGTCGAGCAGGGAGGCCGCGCGGAAGGCCTCGATGAGGTCGTAGTGCGTGATCGACGGCTTGCCGTCGGCCGTGACAGCCCACTTGTAGTCGTGGTTGGGGTGGCGGCCGATCGGTGCGTCGATGGTGCCGCTGGTCGGGTCGGGGTGGCCCTGGACGAGCGTGTGGTACCGCTTGTCGACCGTGCGCTCCTTGAACTGGCGCTTGAGCGAGGTGTACGCGCGCTCGGACTTGGCGACGGCCATCAGCCCGGAGGTGCCCACGTCGAGCCGGTGCACGATGCCCTGGCGCTCGGCGGCCCCGGACGTCGAGATCCGGTACCCGGCAGCTGCCAGCCCGCCGATGACCG
Source organism: Streptomyces sp. NPDC056479 (assembly GCF_042795335.1). Classification (NCBI taxonomy): domain Bacteria; kingdom Bacillati; phylum Actinomycetota; class Actinomycetes; order Kitasatosporales; family Streptomycetaceae; genus Streptomyces; species Streptomyces sp. NPDC056479. The sequence goes on from NZ_JBHTRZ010000008.1 coordinate 423,651, forward strand.
TCGGCCCGGACCAGCCGGGGCTCGGGTGGGCCGCGACGCCGACCGGCTTGACGATCACGACCACGTCATCGTCGTCATGCACGATCTCCATGCCCTCGACCGGCTCGGCGACGATCTGCACCGGCGCGGGCGCGCCCGGCATCTCGACCTCCAGCCAGGCCCCGCCGTGCACCCGCTCGGACTTGCCGACCACCGAGCCGTCGACCGTGACCTTCCCCGCAGCGGCAAGCTCCGCGGCCTTCGTACGGGAGAAGCCGAACATCCGGGAAATGGCGGCGTCGACGCGCTCGCCCTCCAGGCCGTCGGGCACGGGCAGGGTGCGGATCTCGGGAATCGTACTCACCCGACGAGTATGCCGGACGGGTCCGACAACGCCGTACGCCAGCCTGTGCGCTCAGTCCTTGTGCACGGTGCCGTCGGGGTCCAGCCCCCGGAACGACAGCAGCACGATCAGGATGCCGCCGCACACGATCGCCGAGTCGGCGAGGTTGAACACGGCGAAGTGCTTGGGCGCGATGAAGTCCACGACAGCGCCCTCGAAGACACCCGGCGAACGGAAGATCCGGTCGGTGAGATTGCCGAGCGCGCCGCCCAGCAGCAGGCCGAGCGCGATGGCCCAGGGCAGGCTGTACAGCTTGCGGGCGAGCCGGGCGATCACCACGATCACGGCCGCCGCGATCACCGTGAAGATCACGGTGAAGGCCTCGCCGAAGCCGAAGGCCGCGCCCGCGTTGCGGATCGCCTCGAACTGGAGCCAGTCCCCGATGATCTCGATCGGCGGGTGGTGCTCCAGCTTGGCGACCACGATCATCTTGCTGACCAGGTCGAGGGCGTACGCGAACACGGCGACCCAGAACAGCACTGCGATCCGGCGCTTGCCACGGGGCCGCTCGTCCGGAGCGGCCTGCGCGGCGTCACCGTCGGCCTTCGCGCCCGCGTCGGACTGCTCCGGCTCGGCTCCCGCCGGCTCTGGGGTATCCGGCGTACCGATGATGCGCTCCGCCTCTGCCACGTGAGTCCCTCAACCTAGGTACCTGACTGAGGACGAGAGTACGACACGTCCCGCGGCACACGGGTACCGGTCAGTACCGCCGCTCCTGCTTCTGCTTGCACTCCACGCACAGGGTCGCGCGCGGGAAGGCCTGCATCCGGGCCTTGCCGATCGGGTTGCCGCAGTTCTCGCACAGTCCGTAGGTGCCCGCGTCCAGCCGCTCCAGGGCCCGCTCGGTCTGGGTGAGCATCTCCTGCGCATTGGCGGCGAGCGCCAGCTCGTGCTCGCGCGTGATGTTCTTGGCGCCGGTGTCGGCCTGGTCGTCGCCCGCGCCGTCCCCGGAATCCCGCATCAGGCCGACCAGGGACTGCTCGGAGGACGTGATCTCTTCGCGGAGCCGCATCACCTCGGCCATCAGCTCGGCGCGTGCCTCCTCGACCTCCTCCGGGGTCCAGGGGTCCTCACCGGGGCGCACCGCGAGCTCGCCGGGCTCCACCGCCGCGGCGAGGCGTGCCTTGGGAACAGCGGTCTTCGCCGCCGTGGCCGTGCCAGGGGTCTTCTTCGCAACCACGGTCGTGGCTCCTGTCTGCTCCGCGGCCTGCGCCGCGCCCACCTTCTTGACCCTGCTCTCGGCGACCGCACCGGACCCGGCCGCCTGGTGCCCGCCCACGCTCTTCCTGGCCGCGCTCTTCTTCGAGGCGCTCTTCTTGGCCACGCTCTTCTTGGCCGCGCTCGGCTTGGAGGCGCTCTGCTTGGCTGCGCTCGGCTTGGAGGCGCCGGCGCCCTCTTCACCGGAGGCCCTCTTGCCGGCCGTCTTCTTGGCGACGCTCTCCTTGTCCGGCTCGGCCGCCTTGTCCTTGGCAGCGCCCTTGGCCACAGTCGCCTTCTTGGCGGCCTTCTCGGCACCGCCCTTCCCGGCAGGGGCTTCCCCGGAAGCGCTCTTCGATCCGGCGGCCTTCTTCCTCCCTGCCCCCTTGCCGGCCTCCGCCTCGGCAGCGACCGCTTTCTTCCCAGCCGCCTTCCCGGAGGGCTTCGCGGCCCCCTTCCCGGCCGTCCCGCCCACGACAGCCCGCTGGACCGTCTTCACCGGCTTCCCGTCCCGCGCCCCTTCCGTACCCCCCTGCGCGCCCTTCTTCGCACCCGCATCCTTGGCCGCCCCGCCGGAGGCATCCGCACGCGCATGTGTGGATCTGCTCGACGCCGACTGCTGTACGGCGGTCTTCTTCGCCACCATGCCGCGGCCCCTTCACATATTGTGATCTTGCTCGCGAATCGTGCTGGGACGATAAATCGACTTGAGTCCCGCGGCAACGGGGCACACCGCCCGATTCGCCCGCCTCGCGCATGTCGCGCGACAGACCTGCATGCGTTGTGCCCAGCTCCCCGCCGGGTATGCCGCCGAGCCGGACGTCCCAGAATCCGAACAGGCGTACCGCACCATTCGGGTCACCGCAGCCCGAAGCCCCGCCCCGCCCGCACGGCCCCGGAAATCCGGTCGGCCGCTGTCCGTGGGGAGCCGTACACTGGGCGGAGCGAAAAGCGTGGATGGGGACGAGTAGCGACGTACGCAGCCCAGAGCGACCCGGGGACGGTGGAAGCCCGGGGGCGAGCGCGACGTGAAGATCACCCCGGAGCCGCCGGAAGAACGCCTTGGACCGTGGGCCCCGCCCACAGGCTCCAGGCAAGTAGAGCCGGTATCGCGACCCCAATGAGGGGGCTCGCCGACGCACACCCCGCGTCGGAGGGCCAAGGAGGGTGGTACCGCGGGAGCGCGCCGAAACCGGCGTAGGGAATGACTCGGCTCTCGTCCCTCCGGACGGAAGGCAGCAAGTCCGCCGGAGGAAGCTCGCTGATGACAACGCCGACGTACCGCCAGGTGCCCGCCCAGGTCGACCTGCCCGCACTCGAGCACGCGGTGCTCGACTTCTGGCGCGAGCAGAAGATCTTCGCCAAGAGCCTGGAGCAGTCCGAGGGCCGCCCCGAATGGGTGTTCTACGAGGGCCCGCCCACCGCCAACGGCATGCCCGGCGCCCACCACATCGAGGCCCGCGTCTTCAAGGACGTCTTCCCCCGCTTCCGCACCATGCGCGGCTACCACGTGGCCCGCAAGGCCGGCTGGGACTGCCACGGTCTGCCGGTGGAGCTGGCGGTCGAGAAGGAGCTCGGCTTCTCCGGCAAGAAGGACATCGAGGCGTACGGCATCGCCGAGTTCAACGCCAAGTGCCGCGACTCCGTGCTGCGCCACACGGACGCCTTCTCCGACCTGACGACGCGCATGGGCTACTGGGTCGACCTCGACGACGCCTACGTCACGATGGAGCCCGAGTACATCGAGTCCGTCTGGTGGTCGCTGAAGGAGATCTTCAACAAGGGCCTGCTGGTCCAGGACCACCGCGTCGCCCCCTGGTGCCCGCGCTGCGGCACCGGCCTGTCCGACCACGAGCTGGCGCAGGGCTACGAGACGGTCGTCGACCCCTCGGTGTTCGTCCGCTTCCCGCTCACCTCCGGTCCGCTCGCCGGCGAGGCCGCGCTCCTGGTGTGGACGACCACGCCCTGGACGCTCGTCTCCAACACGGCCGTGGCCGCGCACCCCGAGGTCACTTACGTCGTCGCCACGAACGGCGAGGAGAAGTTCGTCGTCGCCGAACCGCTCGTCGCCAAGGCGCTCGGCGAGGGCTGGGAGACCACCGGCCAGTCCTTCACGGGCGCCGAGATGGAGCGCTGGACGTACCAACGACCCTTCGAGCTGGTCGAGTTCCCGGCCGAGGCCCACTACGTGGTCAACGCCGAGTACGTCACGACCGAGGACGGTACGGGTCTGGTCCACCAGTCCCCCGCCTTCGGTGAGGACGACCTCAAGGTCTGCCGCGCGTACGGCCTGCCGGTGGTGAACCCGGTCCGCCCGGACGGCACCTTCGAGGAGGACGTCCCGCTGGTCGGCGGCGTCTTCTTCAAGAAGGCGGACGAAAAGCTCACCGAGGACCTCCAGCAGCGCGGCCTCCTCTTCAAGCACATCCCGTACGAGCACAGCTACCCGCACTGCTGGCGCTGCCACACCGCGCTGCTCTACTACGCGCAGCCGTCCTGGTACATCCGCACCACCGCCATCAAGGACCGCCTCCTCCAGGAGAACGAGGACACCAACTGGTTCCCGGAGACGGTCAAGAACGGCCGCTACGGCGACTGGCTCAACAACAACATCGACTGGGCGCTGTCCCGCAACCGCTACTGGGGCACCCCGCTGCCGATCTGGCGCTGCGAGGACGACCACCTCACGGTCGTCGGCTCCCGCGCGGAGCTCACCGAGCTGACCGGCACCGACCAGTCCGGCCTCGACCCGCACCGCCCGTTCATCGACGACGTCACCTTCGCCTGCCCGCAGTGCGCCAAGACGGCCACGCGCGTGCCGGAGGTCATCGACGCCTGGTACGACTCGGGTTCCATGCCGTTCGCGCAGTGGGGCTACCCGTACAAGAACAAGGAGCTGTTCGAGGCCCGCTACCCGGCGCAGTTCATCTGCGAGGCCATCGACCAGACCCGCGGCTGGTTCTACACGCTGATGGCGATCGGCACTCTGGTCTTCGACAAGTCCTCTTACGAGAACGTCGTCTGCCTAGGCCACATCCTCGCCGAGGACGGCCGCAAGATGTCCAAGCACCTGGGCAACATCCTGCAGCCGATCCCGCTGATGGATCAGCACGGCGCTGACGCGGTGCGCTGGTTCATGGCGGCCGGCGGCTCCCCGTGGGCGGCACGCCGCGTGGGCCACGGCACCATCCAGGAGGTCGTCCGCAAGACGCTCCTGACGTACTGGAACACGGTCGCCTTCCAGGCCCTGTACGCCCGCACGTCGAACTGGGCGCCGTCCGCGGCCGACCCGGCCCCGGCCGACCGTCCGGTCCTGGACCGCTGGCTGCTGTCCGAACTGCACGCGCTGGTCGACCAGATGACCCAGTCCCTGGACGCGTACGACACCCAGCGCGCCGGCAAGCTCCTCTCGGCGTTCGTCGACGATCTTTCGAACTGGTACGTACGCCGCTCGCGTCGCCGCTTCTGGCAGGGCGACAAGGCGGCGCTGCGCACGCTGCACGAGGTCGTCGAGACGGTCACGAAGCTGATGGCCCCGCTGACCCCGTTCATCACCGAGCGGGTGTGGCAGGACCTGATCGTCCCCGTGACCCCCGGCGCCCCGGAGTCGGTTCACCTCTCCTCCTGGCCGGAGGCCGACCTGACGGCGATCGACCCGGAGCTGTCCAAGCAGATGGTCCTGGTCCGCCGGCTGGTCGAGCTGGGCCGCGCCACCCGCGCGGAGTCGGGCGTGAAGACCCGCCAGCCGCTGTCCCGGGCGCTCATCGCGGCGACGGGCTTCGGCGCCCTCGACCGTGAGCTGCACGCACAGATCACGGAGGAGCTGAACGTGAGTTCGCTCGCGTCGCTCTCCGAGGTCGGCGGCAGCCTGGTGGACACCACCGCCAAGGCCAACTTCCGTGCCCTGGGCAAGCGGTTCGGCAAGCGCGTCCAGGACGTGGCGAAGGCTGTGGCGAACGCGGACGCGGCCGCGCTGTCCCTGGCCCTGCGCGAGGGCACGGCGTCGGTGGAGGTCGACGGTGAGACGGTCACCCTCGCTCCGGACGAGGTGATCATCACCGAGACCCCGCGCGAGGGCTGGTCCGTGGCGTCGGACGCCGGCGCGACGGTCGCCCTCGACCTGGAGATCACGGAGGAGCTCCGCCGGGCGGGCCTCGCCCGTGACGCGATCCGCCTGATCCAGGAGGCCCGCAAGAACAGCGGCCTGGACGTGGCCGACCGGATCGCCCTGCGCTGGACGGCGACGGACCCGGCGACGATCGCGGCGCTCACCGAGCACGCCGAGCTCATCGCCGACGAGGTCCTGGCGACGGACTTCGCCCAGGGCGAGGCGGACGACAGCTACGGCTCCCCGTTCACGGACGAGGGCCTGACCCTGACGTTCCGCCTGCGCAAGCAGTAGCGAGCCTCAGCCGGACGACCGAAGGCCCGGGACCACCAAAGAATCTTGGTGGTCCCGGGCCTTCGGCGTTGTGTACGTCGGACACCCCACTCAACGCCGAACAAACACCGCAGACGCCGTGCACACGCGTGGCAAAAGGGCGGGGCCCCGGATCGAAATCCGGGGCCCCGCCCTGAACGCTGCCGACGCCTGAGGCGTACTACCAACCGTCAGTTGTCGTCCTCGTCGATGAGGAACCCGCGCATCGGCGACGGGGCCTGACCCATGGGGCCCGGACCCTGCGGCCGGACCGGAGCCATCGGCTGGGTCATCGCCGGGGACATCTGCTGCTGACCGCCGTAGGACGGAGCAGCCGGGGACGGGGCGCCGCCCATCGTCTGGCCGCCACCGTAGGACGGGGCGCTCGCGCCGGCCGGTGCCATGGAGGGCGCCGGGGACGGCGGGAGAGACGCGGCGGCCGGGTTGCGCGGCGGGGCGAGCGAGTCGTCCGCCTGGGTCTCCAGCTGGCGCAGCTGGGACTCGAGGTAGGACTTCAGCCGCGTGCGGTACTCGCGCTCGAAGCCACGCAGGTCCTCGACCTTGCGCTCCAGCGTGGCGCGGGCGGACTCCAGGGAGCCCATCGCGACGCGGTGCTTCTCCTGCGCGTCCCGCTCCAGGGCGTCGGCCTTGGCACGGGCATCACGCTCAAGACCCTCGGCACGCGAACGCGCTTCGCCGACGATCTTGTTGGCCTCGGAACGGGCCTCGGCGATCGCCTGGTCGGCGGTCTGCTGCGCGAGCGACAGAACGCGCGCGGCGCTGTCGCCGCCGGGGCCGCCCTGACCGGGACCGCCCATCGGGCCACCCATAGGACCGCCCATGGGGCCGCCCATCTGCTGCATGGGGGGCTGGCCCATCGGCCCCGGACCCTGGCCCATCGGACCGGGACCCTGATGGCCACCCTGACCGCCGGGACCGGCGGGCAGCTGCGGGGCACCGCTCGGCAGCTGGGGCGGACCACCCATGGGGCCACCCATCTGCTGCTGCGGCGGGCCCGATATGCCGGCGGGTACGGGAGCCCCGGGACCGCGCATGCCCTGCTGGGGCATACCGCCCTGCTGAGGCATTCCGCCCTGGGGCATGCCGCCCTGCTGGGGCATGCCGCCCTGCTGCTGGTCCTGCGGACCGCCGGGACCCTCCGGAGGCTTGCGCATGTTCTGCTGGTTCTGGGCAGCAGCACGCGTGGCCGCGGCCAGCTTGGCGCGCAGGTCCTCGTTCTCGCGGAGCAGGCGCGTCAGTTCGGCTTCGACCTCATCGAGGAAGGCATCGACCTCGTCCTCGTCATAGCCTTCTCGGAGGCGGACGGTCGTGAACTGCTTGTTCCGCACGTCCTCGGGGGTCAACGGCATCTCTTCACCTCAACGTAGTCGTCGGCAGTCGGCAAGACCGTATCTGTCACATCGTTCACATCGCGCTCCGTACAACGGTGATCAGGATGTAGACGATGATCATCAGTACGAAGAAGGACAGGTCGAGCGCCACGCCCCCGAGACGCAGCGGCGGGATGAACCGCCGCAGAAGCTTCAACGGTGGATCAGTGACAGTGTAGGTGGCCTCAAGAACGACCACCATCGGCTTGCCGGGTTGCCATGAGCGGGCGAACTGGAAGACGTAGTCCATGACCAACCGGAAGATGAGCACGATGAGGAACACCATCAGCGCGATATAGAGAACTTGCATGACCACGCTCATGACTGGTGCTTCCCTCTCCCCTGTTCCCAGTTCCGTGCTGTTCTTCCGGTGGTGCGTCTCAGCTCTGGTTGAAGAACCCGCCCTCTGCGATGCGGGCCTTGTCCTCCGCCGTGACATCGACGTTAGCAGGAGACAACAGGAACACCTTCTGGGTCACCCGCTCGATGCTGCCGTGAAGACCAAACACCAAACCGGCCGCAAAGTCGACAAGTCGCTTCGCGTCTGTGTCATCCATCTCAGTCAGATTCATGATCACCGGGGTGCCTTCACGGAAGTGTTCCCCGATGGTACGGGCCTCGTTGTAGGTCCGCGGGTGAAGTGTGGTGATCCGGTACGGCTCTCGTTCAGACACGACCTTGGGCATGATCACCGGTGCGTTCTTCTCCAGGCTTGCGCGTTCTTGTGTGATGGACGCCACGGGCGCAATACGCGCCGGGCGGCCGGATTCCGCGGGTAGCGAAGTCGCACGAGCCAGCGGTTCGCGCTGCGCGGGCGGCTGAACGATTCGCACGTCTTCGTCCCTTTGGGACTGATGTGCACTGTGTGACTGATGCGACGGCTCGTGCCGTCGGTGGTCCCGCTCGGGCTCCGGGTCCAGTTCGGGCTCGAAGTCGTCATCGGGGTCGAACCCCCGGCCGTCGTACCCATCGTCCTCCACGAGGCCGAGGTAGACCGCCATCTTGCGCATCGCGCCGGCCATGCTCTGAGTCCTCCGCTCTGTGGTGGATCGGCGACTGCCAAGTGCCTGTGATCCACACGGTCGTTACGCCCGCCTTTCGGCGACATTGACCATATTTTCTGCTGTGGTCCGACTTCTTGGCGACGTTACCGGAGGCTGGGGCGGACTCCGAGTACCGCAGTGCCGACGCGCACATGTGTCGCACCCGCCGCCACCGCCTCTTCGAGATCCGCACTCATTCCTGCCGACACCATGTTCGCAGCCGGATGGCCCCGGCGCAGGTCCGTCGACAAATCCATCAACCGCTCGAACGCCGCCTGTTGGCGCCCCGCGTACTCCCCGGCGAGCGGAGCGACGGTCATCAGCCCGTCGAGCCGCAGCCCCGGAGCCGACGCGACGACGTCGGCCAACTCTTCGATGCCTCCGGGCGCCACGCCGCCCCTCTCGCCCCGCTCGCTCGCTCCCGCGTCCAGGGCCACCTGGAGGAGGCAGCCCAGCTCACGCTCCTGCCGCACGGCCTCCTTCGACAGGGCCGTCACCAGCTTGGAACGGTCGACGGACTGCACGAGACCCGCGTAACCGACCACGGATCGCACCTTGTTGGTCTGCAGCTGGCCGACGAAGTGCCAGACGAGGGGCAGATCCGAGCAGACGGCGGCCTTCGGTGCCGCGTCCTGGTCGCGGTTCTCGGCGACGTGGCGCACACCGAGCTCCGACAGGATCCGTACATCGCTCGCCGGGTAGGTCTTGGTGACCACGATGAGGGTCACCTCCTCGCGCTTGCGCCCGGCGGCGGTGCACGCGGCGGCGATTCGTTCCTCCACCCTCGCCAGGTTTGCGGCGATTTCGCCCTTGCGGTCCGTCATGCTCTCTCAGTCCAACCAGACATATCCCGCGAGTCGCCCTGTGGTGCGCTCGCGGCGGTACGAGAAGTGATCGCTCGACTCCAGGGTGCACACCGGGGACTGTGCCCGGTCGTGCACTCCGAGGCGCGCGAGTTGGGCGTGCACACCGGCGACCACGTCCACCGCGGGCGTGCCCCAACTCGTCTCGGCGTACGCCGTCGGCTCCACGGCGGCCACCTCGGCGCGCATCGCCTCCGGCACCTCGTAGCACCGGCCGCAGACGGCCGGGCCGGTGCGGGCGACGATCCGGGCCGGGTCGGCGCCGAGTTCGGTCATCGCGCGTAGCGCGGCCGGGACGACCCCGGCGATCATGCCGGGCCGTCCCGCGTGGGCCGCCGCGGCGATCCCGGCGACCGGGTCGGCCAGCAGGACCGGCACACAGTCGGCCGTGAGAACGGCGAGGGCGAGACCCCGCCGCGCCGTGACGATCGCGTCGACTTCGGGCACCGGACGATCCCGCCACGGTTCGTCGACCACGACGACGTCGTCGCCATGCACCTGGTTCATCCAGACGACGTCGCCCGGAGCGAGCCCGAGCGACTTGGCGGCCAGCTCGCGGTTGGTCCGTACCGTCTCGGGGTCGTCGCCGACCGCACCGCCGAGGTTGAGCTCCTCATACGGAGCGGCGCTCACCCCGCCCCACCGGTCGGTGAAAGCGAAGTGCGCGCCGCTCACGGTGTCGCGCTGTCCTATCACGTCTGAAGGATCACTTAAGGAAGTCCGGGACGTCCAGTTCCTCGGCCGCGCTGTCGGCGTAGCTCCGCGACGGCGGGACCGGCGGGGCGACCGGGATGTCGGCCACCGGCTCGGGCGCGGGCTCCGGCTCCTCCTTCGGCGTGACGCTTCCGAGCGAGCCGAAGGACGGGCGGCTCTCGGGCTGCCGTACCGGAGTGGGCTCCTCGCGGCGGGCCGAGGACGAGGTGGAGCCGAGGACGGTGTCCCGGCGGGCCGGCGGCTGGCCGCCGTCGAAGCCGGCCGCGATCACCGTGACCCGGACCTCGTCGCCGAGGGCGTCGTCGATGACGGCGCCGAAGATGATGTTGGCCTCGGGGTGGGCGGCCTCGCTGACCAGCTGGGCGGCCTCGTTGATCTCGAACAGACCGAGGTCCGAGCCACCGGAGATGGAGAGCAGCACGCCCCGGGCGCCGTCGATGGAGGCTTCCAGCAGCGGCGAGGAGATCGCCATCTCGGCCGCGGCCACCGCGCGGTCGTCGCCGCGGGCCGAGCCGATGCCCATCAGCGCCGAACCGGCCTCGGACATGACCGACTTGACGTCGGCGAAGTCGAGGTTGATGAGGCCAGGGGTGGTGATGAGGTCGGTGATGCCCTGGACACCCGAGAGGAGGACCTGGTCGGCCGACTTGAAGGCGTCGAGGACCGAGACCTGGCGGTCCGAGATGGACAGCAGCCGGTCGTTCGGGATGACGATGAGGGTGTCGACCTCTTCGCGGAGCTCGGCGATGCCGTCCTCGGCCTGGTTGGCGCGGCGCCGTCCCTCGAAGGTGAACGGCCGCGTGACCACACCGATGGTGAGGGCACCCAGGGAGCGGGCGATGTTGGCCACGACGGGCGCGCCGCCGGTGCCGGTGCCGCCGCCTTCACCGGCCGTCACGAAGACCATGTCGGCCCCCTTGAGGACCTCCTCGATCTCCTCGCGGTGGTCCTCGGCGGCCTTGCGGCCGACGGCCGGGTTGGCTCCGGCGCCGAGTCCGCGGGTGAGTTCGCGGCCGACGTCGAGCTTGACGTCGGCGTCGCTCATCAACAGCGCCTGCGCGTCAGTGTTGATGGCGATGAACTCGACACCCTTGAGACCGACCTCGATCATCCGGTTGATGGCATTGACACCACCGCCGCCGACACCGATGACTTTGATGACTGCGAGGTAGTTCTGCGGTGCTGCCACGTCGAAGGCCTCTCGCCTCGAGTTACGGGTCGTCGGAACGCGGGGAGCGATGTGCTTCGCGAACCGGCGACTGATGCCGAATGGGACGGTCCGTAGCGCCGACCCGAACCCTAACCCTGAAGTTTAGGGTTACCAGTGTGTCTGTTCCTTGAAGTCTTCTGAACAGGACACTAAGTCGACAAGTGGCGCACGTTCAACGAACACGCCGAACCTCCCGTTTTTCTTTTCACCCTATGTGATCAGCCATGTCGCTGCCCAACCAGGGTGCTGGCCTGCGCGAATGTGCGTCAACTCCCTGCTGACGCAGGGGCGGTGGGAACGCTCACGTCGAAGTGCCGAGCATCCGGCGAGGCTTTCATGAGAGCGTTGAGTGCGCGAGCTTTCGCGGCGCCCTTCTCCCCGCTTCCCCAGTCGACGGTCGTGCCACCGCTCAACACCAGCGAGATGTCGTCGTAGGAACGGACCTTGACGACCTGGGTGCCTCGCGCGACGGCGGCCGGAAGGGCGTCGGCGACCCGCACGGCCTCGCGCACCAGACGGGCCTCGCCGAAACGACGCAGGCTCGCGGCGGCGGAGCTCGACCGGGACACCGTCAATTCCAGTGACGGAACGCCTTTCGGGGCCGCAGAAACCGTGGCGAAACGGACACCTTCATCGTCTACTTCGATGAACTTTCCGCCGTTTTGAACGACCAGAACCGGAGTACGCTCCATCACTTTCAGGCTGATTCCATGAGGCCAGGAGCGGACGACGTCGACCTCGTCAATTCGCGGCAATTTCCGGCCCAGTCGGGCTTCAATCGCACCGGTGTCGACGGAAATCAGCGGTGCCCCGACGGGGACGTCGGCCGCCTCGAGGACCTGCTCCGGCGTCAGAACCCGGGTCCCGGCGACCGATACGCGCTCGACGCGCAGCCATTGGGAGCCGTAGAGCGCCCAGACGGTGCCGGCGCCGAGGAGTACGAGGACCCCGAGAAGAATGATCATCGTACGAAGACGGCGCAGTCTCAACCTCCGCCGGGCGAGGGGCGGGTCGGACGACTCCTGCTGGCGTTCACCGCGCTCGGCGGTCGTCGGTCCGGCCACGCTCCCTGCCCTCCGTCATACGGTTCCTAACGGCGCTGCGAGGCGATCGCCTCGTACACCATGCCGACGAGCAGGTCGTCGGCGTCCCGGCGGCCGAACTCGGCGGCGGCGCGGGACATCTCGTACAGCCGGTGCGGGTCGGCGAGCACGGGCAGGACATTCGTCCGCACCCAGTCGGGCGTCAGTTCCGCGTCGTCGACGAGCAGTCCGCCGCCGGCCTTGACCACCGGCTGGGCGTTCAGCCGCTGTTCGCCGTTGCCGATGGGCAGCGGGACATAGGCGGCCGGGAGTCCGACGGCGGAGAGTTCGGCGACGGTCATCGCGCCCGCGCGGCAGAGCATCATGTCGGCCGCGGCGTACGCGAGGTCCATCCGGTCCACGTACGGTACCGGGATGTACGGGGGCATTCCCGGCATCTGCTGCACCTGCGGCAGTTCGTTCTTCGGACCGACCGCGTGCAGGATCTGGATCCCGGCCTGCTGGAGCCAGGGCGCGACCTGCTGGACGACCTCGTTGAGGCGGCGGGCGCCCTGCGAGCCGCCGGAGACCAGCAGCGTCGGCAGGTTCGGGTCGAGCCCGAACATCGCGCGGGCCTCGGGGCGGGCGGCGGCCCGGTCGAGGGTGGCGATGGTGCGGCGCAGCGGGATGCCGATGTAACGCGCGTTGCGCAGCTTGCTGTCCGGCGTGGAGACGGCGACCTGGCTGGCGTATCGCGAACCGATCTTGTTGGCCAGGCCCGGACGGGCGTTGGCCTCGTGGATGATGATCGGCACGCCCAGGCGCTTGGCGGCCAGGTAGCCGGGCAGGGCGACATAGCCGCCGAAGCCGACGACGGCGTCCGCCTTGGTCCGCTCCAGGATCTGCTCGGTCGCCTTGATCGTGCCGCGCAGCCGGCCCGGGACGGTGATCAGTTCGGGGGTGGGCTTGCGCGGCAGCGGTACCGCCGGGATCAGCGCGAGCTCATAACCCCGCTGTGGAACGAGCTTGGTCTCCAGGCCGCGTTCCGTGCCCAGGGCCGTGATCCCCACGGTCGGATCCTGCCTGCGCAGGGCGTCCGCGAGGGCGAGCGCGGGCTCGATGTGGCCGGCGGTCCCCCCACCGGCGAGTACGACATGCACCGAAATTCACCGCTCTCCGGACGAGCGCGCCACCGAGGCACGCCGTCGCATCGTGTTCCATCTCCGAGGCCCCCGGTCTCGCGCGGCGCCTCCCGCACGCTTTCTACCAAAGCGGGGTTGCCGCACGGAAAGCGCTGCCCGCGCAGAGGGCTCGTCGCGTGCGAAGGCGATCAGCAGCCCGATGGCGAACATGGTCGGCAGCAGGGCTGACCCTCCGTATGAGAACAGCGGGAGGGGGACCCCGGCGATCGGCAGCAGACCGAGCACCGCACCGATGTTGATCACTGCTTGCGCGGTGATCCAGGTGGTCACGCCTCCCGCGGCATACCTCACGAAGGGGTCCTCCGTGCGTCCGGCCACGCGGATACCCGCATAGCCTAGAGCCGCGAAGAGGGCGAGCACCGACAGCGTCCCTGACAGGCCCAGTTCCTCACCGGTGACGGCGAAGATGAAGTCGGTATGGGCTTCGGGGAGTTGGCCCCATTTCTCCACACTCGCACCCAGCCCGGAACCGAAAATTCCGCCGGAGGCGAGCGCGTAGATGCCGTGCACGGCCTGCCAGCAGTCGACGGCGCCGCTGCGCGGTTCGGTGGCACCGAGGCACTGGAGGCGGGCCATCCGGTTCGCGCTGGTCTTGATCAGCACCAGGCCGATCAGACCGGCGACCGACAGCACGCCCACGAACAGCCGGGTCGGCGCCCCCGCCAGCCACAACAGGCCGAACAGGATCGCCGACAGGATGATCGCCGTACCCATGTCACCGCCGAGCATGATCAGCCCGAGCAGCATGAAGGCGACCGGCACCAGCGGCACCAGCATGTGCTTCCACTGGGTCAGCAGCTTCTTGTCATGTTTGCGGGCCATCAGGTCGGCGCCCCACAGCACCAGCGCGAGCTTGCCGAACTCACTGGGCTGGATCTGAAAGGAGCCGCCGAGGGCGATCCAGTTCTGGTTGCCGTTGACCGCGACTCCTATCCCGGGCACCTGCACCAGCGCCATCAGGAAGACGGCGCCCGCGATGATCGGGTAGGCCAGCGCACGGTGCAGCTTCACCGGCATGCGCGAGGCCACGAACATCAGCACGCTGCCGATCACGGCCGCCAGGAGCTGCTTGCGGAAGAAGTACGACCCCGGCTTGGACAGCTGGAGCGCGGTGATCTGTGAGGCCGAGTAGACCATCACCAGACCGAGCACCGTGATCAGCAGACTGCCGCCGAGGATGAGGTAGTACGCGGTCAGCGGCCGGTCCCAGGCTCGCTGCAGACGCGTGTGGAGCCGTCGTACGGCGTTCTCGCGCGACGGCCCCGGAGTGACGGGCCGGCGAACGGCTCGCTGAACGGGCGGCCGTCCTGTACGGCTACCGGGCATCGGCGCTCACCGCTTCGCCGTGGGCGTACGAACCGTCCGGCCACATCCGAGTCACGCGTCCCTCCAAGGGTCCCGAAGCACCCGCTGTGGCCGAGACCCGCCGTCAGGCGCCCGCGCCGAGTTCGCGAACCGCCTCCGCGAACGCGTCACCGCGCTGGTTGTAGTTGGCGAACATGTCCATCGAGGCACAAGCAGGTGCCAAGAGCACCGTGTCTCCGGCAACAGCGAGTCGCCGGGCCTCCTGGACTGCCGCGAGCATCGCCCCAGTGTCGGTCCGGTCGAGGTCGACGACGGGTACTTCCGGCGCGTGTCGCGCCAGGGCTTCACGGATCAGGCCACGATCGGCGCCGATCAGGACGACCGCGCGCAGCCGCTCGGCCGACTTGGCGACCAGCTCCTCGAAGACGGCACCCTTGGCGAGCCCGCCCGCGATCCACACGATGGACTCGTACGCAGCCAACGACGCTTCCGCCGCGTGCGTGTTGGTGGCCTTGGAGTCGTCGACGTACGCGACCCCGTCCACGTCCGCCACGTGCGCGATGCGGTGGGCGTCCGGCGTGAAGGCACGCAGCCCGTCCCGTACGGCCGTGGGGGGCACCCCGTAGGCGCGGGCGAGGGCCGCCGCCGCAAGGGCGTTGGCGATGTTGTGCGGGGCCGGCGGGTTGACGTCGGAGACCTCGGCGAGCTCCTGGGCGCTCTTCTGCCGGTTCTCGACGAATGCGCGGTCGACGAGGATGCCGTCGACGACACCGAGTTGGGACGGGGCCGGGGCGCCCAGCGTGAAGCCGATGGCCCGGCAGCCCTCCTCGACGTCCGCCTCGCGCACCAGGTCCTCGGTGGCCTTGTCGGCGACGTTGTAGACACAGGCGACGTGATTGCCCTCGTAGATACGGCCCTTGTCGGCGGCGTACGCCTCCATGGAGCCGTGCCAGTCGAGGTGGTCGGGCGCGAGGTTGAGCACGGCGGCCGAGTGGGCGCGCAGCGAAGGCGCCCAGTGGAGCTGGTAGCTGGACAACTCGACGGCGAGGACGTCGTACTGCTCCTCGCCGAGCACCGCGTCGAGCAGCGAGACGCCGATGTTGCCTACGGCGGCGGTGCGCAGGCCCGCCGCCTTGAGGATCGAGGCCAGCATCTGGACGGTCGTGGTCTTGCCGTTGGTGCCGGTGACGGCGAGCCAGGGCGCGGCGTCGGGGCCGCGCAGCCGCCAGGCGAGCTCGACGTCGCCCCAGATCTCGAGGCCCGCTTCCCGGGCCGCCGCGAAGAGCGGCTTGTCCGGCTTCCAGCCGGGCGCGGTGACGATCAGTTCGGTGCCTTCGGGCAGGGTCGCCCCGTCGCCGAGGCGGACGGTGATACCGAGCGCCTCCAGTTCCGCGGCCTGGGCACGCGCGCTTGCGTCGTCGCCGTCGTTGACGACGGTGATCTTCGCGCCGAGGCCGTGCAGCACCTTGGCCGCCGGGATCCCGGAGACGCCGAGCCCGGCGACGGTGACGTTCTTCCCCTGCCAGTCGGTCACTTGTCCGCTGCCCATCCCGCGTAGAAGAGGCCCAGTCCGACGATCACACAGATGCCCTGAATGATCCAGAAGCGGACCACTACGAGCACTTCTGACCAGCCCTTGAGTTCGAAGTGGTGCTGGAGTGGCGCCATGCGGAAGACGCGCTTCCCGGTGAGCCGGAAGGAGCCGACCTGGATGACCACCGACATGGTGATCAGCACGAACAGGCCGCCGAGGATGGCGAGCAGCAGCTCGGTGCGCGAGCAGATGGCGAGACCGGCCAGCGCGCCGCCGAGGGCCAGTGAACCGGTGTCGCCCATGAAGATCTTGGCGGGCGAGGTGTTCCACCACAGGAAGCCGAGGCAGGCGCCCATCAGCGCCGAGGAGACGACGGCGAGGTCGAGTGGATCTCGTACCTCGTAACAGGCGCCCGGGTTGGTCAGCGTCTGCGCGTTGGCGCAGGACTCCTGGAACTGCCACACGCCGATGAAGGTGTAGGCGCCGAAGACCAGCACGGAGGCGCCGGTGGCGAGGCCGTCCAGACCGTCCGTCAGGTTCACGCCGTTCGACATGGCGAGGATCATGAACAGCGCCCAGACCACGAACAGCACCGGGCCGATGGACCAGCCGAAGTCCTGCACGAAGGAGAGCTTCGTGGACGCCGGGGTGTTGCCACGGTTGTCCGCGAACTGGAGCGAGAGCACCGCGAAGGCGATACCGCCGAACAGCTGGCCGGCCATCTTGGCCTTGGCCCGCAGACCCAGCGAGCGGCGCTTGACGATCTTGATGTAGTCGTCCAGGAAGCCGACCAGGCCCATGCCGGCCATCAGCCCGATGACCAGGACGCCGGAGAACGTCGGCGGCTTGCCGGTGATCAGCTTGGACAGGAAGTACGCGGCGATCGTCGCCAGGATGAAGGCGATACCGCCCATCGTCGGCGTACCGCGCTTGGCATGGTGCTCGCGCGGGCCGTCGTCACGGATGTACTGGCCGTAGCCCTTGCGGGCCAGCAGCTTGATCAGCAGCGGAGTGCCGATCAGGGTCAGGAAGAGGCCAATGACTCCTGAGAACAGGATCTGATTCATCATCGGGCGGCAACCTCACCCTCGGTACCGCCCGCGAGCAGCGCCTCGGCGACGCCCTCCAGACCGACAGAACGGGACGCCTTCACGAGCACGACGTCCCCTGGGCGCAACTCGCTGCGCAACAGGTCGACCGCCGCCTGTGCGTCGGACACGTGCACCGACTCCTCACCCCACGAACCCTCGTTATATGCGCCCAGTTGCAGCCAGGACGCTTCCCTGCCCCCGACCGCGACGAGCTTGCCGACATTGAGCCGGACGGCGAGCCGTCCGACCGCGTCGTGCTCGGCGAGCGCCTCGTCCCCGAGCTCGGCCATCTTGCCGAGCACCGCCCACGTGCGACGTCCCTTGCCCATGGCCGCCAGCGCCCTGAGGGCGGCCCGCATGGACTCGGGGTTCGCGTTGTAGGCGTCGTTGACGACGGTCACGCCGTCCGGGCGCTCAGTGACCTCCATACGCCAGCGGGAGAGGGAGCCCGCCTCGGAGAGCGCTGTGGCGATCTCACTTGCGGACATGCCCAGCTCATGGGCGACGGCGGCCGCGGCGAGCGCGTTCGACACGTGGTGCTCACCGTACAGGCGCATGGTCACATCGCTGCACCCGGAGGGTGTGTGAAGCATGAAGGAAGGCTGTCCGCTGTCCGTGAGTCGCACGTTCTCGGCGCGAACGTCCGCTTCGCCGGACTCTCCGAAAAGGATCACCTTCGCCTTCGTACGGGACGCCATGGCCCGTACGAGGGGATCGTCGGCGTTGAGGATGGCCGCGCCGTCCTCCGGAAGGCTCTCCACCAGCTCGCCCTTGGCCTGTGCGATCTGCTCACGGCCGCCGAACTCGCCGATGTGGGCGGTGCCGACGTTGAGCACGAGGCCGATCTTCGGGGGCGTCAGATCGGTGAGGTAGCGGATGTGGCCGATACCCCGGGCGCCCATCTCCAGGACGAGGAACCCCGTCTCGTCGGTGGCGCTGAGGGCGGTGAGCGGCAGTCCGATCTCGTTGTTGAACGAGCCCGGCGTCCAGACGGTAGGTGCCTTGCGCTGGAGCACCTGGGCGATCAGGTCCTTGGTGCTGGTCTTGCCCGCCGAGCCGGTCAGGGCCACGAGGGTCGCGCCGAGCCGCTGGACCACATGCCGGGCGAGGGCGCCGAGGGCCTTCTGGACGTCCGCCACGACGATCGTGGGGACACCCGCGGGACGCGAGCCCAGGACGGCTACCGCGCCGGCCGCCACGACGGCCTCGGCGAAGTCGTGGCCGTCCACGCGCTCACCGACGAAGGCGACGAAGAGGCTGCCGGGTTCCACCTCACGGGAGTCCCGGACGACGGATCCGGTGACCTGGACCGACGGATCCGGTATGTCGTGCGTCTGCCCGCCGACGACTTCTGCGATCTCGGCGAGAGAGAGGGCGATCACAAGTTCATCCCTGGGTCTTCTGGATAGCTTCGCGAAGTACCTGGCGGTCGTCGAAGGGACGGACCACTCCGGCGATGTCCTGGCCCTGCTCATGGCCCTTGCCCGCGACCAGCACGGTGTCCCCGGGCTGTGCGCGCGCGACGGCGGCGGCGATCGCGGCGGCCCGGTCCTCGAAGACCTGGACCTCGCCACGCTCGTGTACCGGCACGGACGCCGCGCCCTGGAGCATGGTTGCAAGGATCGCGAGGGGGTCCTCGGAGCGGGGGTTGTCGGAGGTCAGTACGGCGGTGTCGGCGAGCCGCGCCGCGGCGGCGCCCATCGGCTCCCGCTTGGTCTTGTCGCGGTCCCCTCCGCAGCCGAGCACCACGTGCACCTTGCCCTCGGTGACCTTGCGCAGCGCCTTGAGGACCGACTCGACGGCGTCGGTCTTGTGGGCGTAGTCCACGACCGCGAGATACGGCTGCCCGGCGTCCACGCGCTCCAGGCGGCCCGGCACACCCGGCACGGCGGCGACGCCGTCGGCGGCGGTCTGGGCGTCGAGGCCGGCGGCGGCCAGGGCGGTGATGGCGGCGAGGGTGTTCGCCACGTTGAAGGGACCCGGCAGCGGCGAAGTGGCGGCGATCCGCTCGCCCTTGGGGCCGATCACCGTGAACGTGGCGTCCATCGGTCCGACCTGGACGTCCTCGGCGCGCCAGTCGGCGTCGGGGTGGCCCTCGGCGGAGAAGGTGACGACCGGGACGGTGGCCTCCTCGGCGAGCCTGCGGCCGTACTCGTCGTCGAGGTTGACGACGCCGAGTCTGCTGCGGTTCGGCGTGAACAGCTGCGCCTTGGCCCCGAAGTAGTCCTCCATGTCGGAGTGGAACTCCATGTGCTCCGGGCTGAGGTTGGTGAACACGGCGATGTCGAAGACGCAGCCGTCGACCCGGCCGAGGACCAGCGCGTGGCTGGAGACCTCCATGGCGACCGCGTCGACGCCGCGTTCGCGCATGACGGCGAACAGGGCCTGCAGGTCGGTCGCTTCGGGCGTGGTGCGCTCGGACTTGATGCGCTCGTCGCCGATGCGCATCTCGACGGTGCCGATCAGGCCGGTCGACCTGAGGGTCTTCAGGCCGCCCTCGACGAGGTAGGCGGTGGTGGTCTTGCCGGAGGTGCCGGTGATGCCGATCTGGAGCAGATCGCGGCCGGGATGGCCGTAGATCGTGGCCGCCAGTTCGCCCATCTGCCCGCGCGGGTCCTCGACGACCAGGACCGGCAGGCCGGTCTCCGCGGCGCGTTCGGCGCCGGTCGGGTCGGTCAGCACCGCGGCCGCGCCGAGGCCGGCGGCCTGCGTGACGAAGTCGGCGCCGTGCAGGCGGGCGCCCGGGAGGGCGGCGTACAGGTCGCCGGGGCGGACGGCGCGCGAGTCATGGGTGATGCCCGTGACCTCGGCGGAGCCGTAGGTGCCCGCAGGCGCGGGGGCACCCAGCTGGTCGGCGAGCTCCGCGAGGGGTGTGGCGGAGACCTGGGCCGGCCTGGGCGGTCCCGGATATGTCACGGGGTGCCCCTTCTGGGTGGTTTGGGACTGATCAGCGTGTGGCACGGCGGTGAGCGTACCGGGCGCACCGGCATGAGAGCGAAGTGAGGGGCGGGGCTCGCCCTGGTTCCCGGAGTCGGGGGTGATCGTTGTCACGAGGTGGTTCCTGGCTGCTCGGTGCTGATCAGGGGGGTCAGGGTTTGTAGGCGACCGGGAGCTTGGCGGCCTTGGCCCCGGTCGGCGGGACCTGGAGGGTCTTCAGCGCGAACTCCATCACCTGCTTGTAGATCGGGCCACAGATCTGGCCGCCGAAGTAGTTGCCCTGGGTGGCGTTCTGGATGGCGCAGTAGACCGTGACCCTGGGGTTGTCGGCGGGCGCGAAGCCGGCGAACGACGACGTGTAGCCGCGGTACTTCCCGGTGGCCGGATCCACGCGGTTCGCCGTACCCGTCTTGCCCGCGACTCGGTAGCCGGGGATGCGCGCCTTGGTGCCGGTGCCCTCCCGGTCGTCCACGACCGACTCCAGCATCTGGGCGAGGGTTCTCGCCGTCCCGGCGCTGACGACCCGCGTCTTCTTGGGCTTCGCCGTCTCGGTGAACTGCCCGTCGGGCCCCTCGGTCCCGCGCACGAGCGTGGGTTCGATCCGTACGCCGCCGTTGGCGATGGTCGAGTAGATCGAGGCCGCCTGCAGCGCGTTGAGGGACAGGCCCTGGCCGAAAGGAATCGTGTACTGCTGCGACGTCGACCACTTGTCCGGGGCGGCCAGGATGCCGCGCGTCTCGCCGGGGAAGCCGAGGCCGGTGTAGCTGCCGAGACCGAACTTGCGCAGGTAGTCGTAGAGGACCTTGTTGGACGACGGCTGGGTCTTGCCGAGCTGGCCGGTGGCGAGGATGGTGCCGATGTTGCTGGACTTGGCGAGCACGCCGTTGAGCGTGAGGTACCAGGTGTCGTGGTCGATGTCGTCCTTGAAGAGCCGGTCGCCGCGGTGCAGCCGGTTGGGCACGATGACATGCGTGCCGGGCGAGGCCACGCCCTCCTCCAGTACGGCGGCCATCGACATGACCTTCGCGGTGGAGCCGGGCTCGTAGGCGTCCTGGAGGGCCGCGTTGCCCATGTTGGCGCTGCTGGCCTCGGAGAGGTCGTTCGGGTCGAAGCCGGGTGAGTTGGCCATGGCGAGGATCTCGCCGGTGCGGGTGTCCTGGACGATCACGTAGCCGCGGTCCGCCCGGGACTCCTCCACCTGCTTGGTGATCGCGTTCTGCGCGGCCCACTGGATGTCGCGGTCGATGGTGAGCTCGACGTCGCTGCCGGGCACGGCGGGCGTCTCGGTGGAGCCCACGGTGGGGACCTGACGGCCGCCGGACTGGGCGTAGCGGATCTCACCGTCCTTGCCGGACAGCTCCTTGTTCAGCTGCTGCTCGATCCCGCCGCCGCCCTTGCCGTCCGCGTTGACCCAGCCCAGTATCCCGGCGGCGAGATCGCCGTTCGGGTACACGCGCTTGCTGCTGGCGACGGACAGGACGCCCCCGAGGACGTTGACCGTGCCCTTGTCCGTCTCGGCCTTGGTGGCCAGCGCGCTCTTCAGGTCCTTGATCTGCTTCCAGACCTGCGGGGTCTGGCGGCTGGCCAGCAGGGTGTAGCGCAGGTTCTTGTTCGCGGGCCGGAGCTTCTTGGCGATCGCCTCCTGCTCCTGGCCGAGGATCGGCGCGAGGAGGGCGGCCGCCTGCTCGGGGCCGTCGTCGATCTTCAGCTGCTCGCGGGAGAAGAGCGTGGGGTCCGCGGTGATGTCGTACGCGTCCACGCTGGCCGCGAGCGCCACGCCGTTGCGGTCGGTGATACCGCCGCGCTCGGCGGCCAGGGTGTATCCGACGTAGCGGTTCTTCTGGGCCTTGGCGGCATAGGTGCTCGCGTCGACGCCCTGCACCTGGAGCAGCCGTACGACGAAGGCGCTCAGGACGAGGGTCAGGGCCAGGCCGACCATCCGCAGCCGGGGACGCGGACTGCCGAGCCGGAGGGTGCCGGTGGCACCGGGGCGGGGTCGTGCCGGGCGGCGGGCCGGGCGTGCGCCGGGACCCGGGCGCCGCTGGGCACCGCCGCCGGAGCGGGCGGGCTTGGCGGGTCCGGGCACGCGGCGGCGCGGCGGTTCCCTGTCGGACACTTCCGTCACCTGCCGGGGGTCGGGTACGTGGAGGACTGGGCGGACGGGGCGGACTGCTGGACGGGGGGCGCGTACTCGGGCGCGGACCGGGAGGTGCCCTGGGTGGCCGTGGGCTGGGACGCGTCCGGCGTGGTCGCGGCGGCCGGCGTGGTGGACGTCGGGCTGGGCGCCGTCGCTGTCGCGGGCTCGCCTGCGAGGGCTTCGGGGGCGAGGACGAGAGGGCTGCGCCCGAGGAGCTGCCCGGTGGGCGCGGCACTGGGGACGCCCTTGACCGTGCCGTCCGGGTTCAGGAAGGCGGGGTCACCGCCCGGGACCATGCCCAGTTCACGGGCCCGGCGCTGGAGGGCGTCGGGTGCGGAGTAGGCGTCGATGTCCCGCTGGAGGGACTGTTCCTCGTCGGTGAGGGACTTCGTCTCCCGCTTGATGTCGTCGAGTTGGAACGCGCCCTCGCTGAGAGCCGAGTTCAGCACGAGGAGCCCGATGAGGCCGCCTCCGAGCAGCAGGACGACGAGGAGGACGAAGGGGGCACGGGCGGCCTGCCCGGCGCCCGGGGGGAAGAGCCGCGCGAGCCGGGCGGCCCGCCCCCTCAGTTCGGGTTTCCTACTCACTCACCCTCCCCAGAGTCCGGTTCTCCAACTCACGGGTTCGAATCCCGGACCGGGACGCCCGCCCCTGCCTCACGTCCCTCATTCGATGGACTCCCTGATGCGCTCGGCACCGCGCAGGCGCGCCGGTGCCGCGCGCCGGTTCTCGGCGACCTCTTCCTCGGTGGGAAGTTCGGCACCGCGCGTCAGCAGCTTGAGCCGGGGCTGGTACTGCTCGGGCACGACCGGCAGTCCGGGCGGCGCGGTGTTGGCGGCGCCGGCCGCGAACACCTGCTTGACCAGCCGGTCCTCCAGCGAGTGGTACGACAGGACGGCGATCCGCCCGCCGACGTCGAGTGCCGCCACGGCGGCCGGGATCGCCCGCTCCAGCACGGAGAGCTCGCCGTTGACCTCGATGCGCAGCGCCTGGAAGGTGCGCTTGGCCGGGTTGCCGCCGGTGCGCTTGGCGGCCTGCGGGAGCGCGTCGCGGATCAGCTCGACCAGCCGGGCGCTGTTGCTGAAGGGCTCCTTCTCGCGCTCCCGGACGACCGCCGAGACGATCCGCTTGGCCTGCTTCTCCTCGCCGTACGCGCGCAGGATGCGGACCAGCTCGCCGGGCGGGTAGGTGTTGAGGACCTCGGCGGCGCTCATCCCGGTGGTCTGGTCCATGCGCATGTCGAGCGGGGCGTCCTGGGCGTACGCGAACCCCCGGTCGGCCTCGTCGAGCTGCATGGAGGAGACGCCGAGGTCGAACAGGACGCCCTGCACGCGCGGGAGGCCGAGCCTTGCCAGGACGTCCGGCAGTTCGTCGTAGACGGCGTGCACGAGGGTCGCGCGCTCTCCGTACGGGGCGAGCCGCTCACCGGACAGGCGCAGGGCCTCCTTGTCGCGGTCGAGGGCGACGAGCCGGGCCTCGGGGAACTGATCGAGGAGCGCCGCGCTGTGGCCGCCGAGCCCGAGCGTGCAGTCGACGACGACCGCTCCCGGCCGCCTGAGGGCGGGGGCCAACAGGTCCAGGCACCGCTGGAGCATCACCGGGACATGTCGACTCTGACTCAAGGGACCCTCTCTGATCCGGCGCCGTACGCACCGCCGGGTCCCCACCCTCCCCCGACAAACTGGGGGACCCCCAGTGAAAGGGAGGCCTGCCGGCGCCGGAAGCGTCAGCCGACCGGGAGCGGGAGGAGGCCGAGCCGTACGTACGCGCCGCGCACGCGGGGAGATCTCCGGAAAAATCGCCGGGGTCTCCGGGGAAAACAGTCCAGCAGGGAGACTCGCCTCCCGCTTCGCGTCACTTTAGTCCACGGTGTCGCGCGGTCAATCAACCGGCCTGCGCGTCGCCGCTTCGGGTTCCGCCGGAGGCGTCCGGCGCCGAAATTGGCTCGTACGGGCGTAGTCACACCACCCCTGTGGGTTAGCTCACAACAAGCCTCGATGGCGTTCTTTGTCCCCTCTCACAACAGGCCCGGTCTGGACGTGACCAGTAACGTCATGGCTATGACGACTTCTGCATCGGTTCCCACAGGCCCCGACAGTGCGATAGTCCACCGCGGCACGGTCACCGACCGTCTCGTCGACGCCAATGAGCACTACGCCGCCGCCTTCAGCGACCCGGGCATGGACGCGCGTCCCGTCCTGCACGTAGCCGTCGTGGCCTGCATGGACGCCCGCCTCGACCTGCACGCCGCGCTCGGCCTGGAGCTCGGCGACTGCCACACCATCCGCAACGCCGGCGGGGTCGTCACGGACGACGTGATCCGCTCGCTGACGATCAGCCAGCGCAAGCTCGGCACCCGCAGCGTCGTCCTGATCCACCACACCGGCTGCGGCCTGGAGAGCATCACCGAGGACTTCCGCAACGAGCTGGAGCTGGACGTCGGCCAGCGTCCCGCATGGGCGGTGGAGGCGTTCCGGGACGTCGACCAGGACGTACGGCAGTCGATGCAGCGCGTGCGCACCTCGCCGTTCCTGCTGCACACCGATGACGTGCGGGGCTTTGTCTTCGATGTGAAGACGGGTCTGCTGCGGGAGATCGACCCCGCGTAGCGGCGCCACGGACCCCGCGTAACCTTCCGCCGTAGCTGTCGTTCGCCTGTCAATTTGCGCTCGGGCGTGCCCAAAAGGCCGTAAGACGCGACATAACGCAGGCAGTTGTCCACAGGCGAGTGACACGAATCGGTAACGGCAGCAAGAATGCGAGTGTGGCAACACGCGGAACGTTTCACGCGTGGTGTCCGTGTTCCAGGGGTGGGCCGGTCCGCGTGATAGAGCGTCGGCCCGGAAAGAACGGGCCGAGGAGGGCCGGGTGACGACCTATGACGATCGAGCGAGCCTCACTGATCTGACCGCGACTGTGGAGCGTGTCCGCAGTTCCGTGGAGGGTGTGATCGAGGGCAAGCCCGAGGTCGTACGGCTTTCGCTGACCGTACTGCTCGCAGAGGGACATCTTCTGATCGAGGATGTTCCGGGCGTGGGCAAGACCATGCTCGCGAAGGCGCTGGCACGGTCCATCGACTGCACGGTGCGACGCATCCAGTTCACGCCTGACCTGCTGCCGTCGGACATCACGGGTGTGTCCATCTGGGACCAGCAGCGCAAGGACTTCGAGTTCAAGCCCGGCGCGATCTTCGCGCAGATCGTGATCGGCGACGAGATCAACCGCGCGTCGCCGAAGACGCAGTCCGCGCTCCTGGAGTCCATGGAGGAGCGCCAGGTCACGATCGACGGGACGACCTACGAGCTGCCGAGCCCCTTCATGGTGGTGGCCACGCAGAACCCGGTCGAGATGGAGGGCACCTACCCGCTGCCCGAGGCGCAGCGCGACCGTTTCATGGCCCGTGTCTCCGTCGGCTACCCCAGCGTGGAGGCCGAGCTGCAGATGCTGGACGTGCACGGCGGTGCCTCACCGCTGGAGGACATGCAGCCGGTGGCCCACGCGCACGACATCGTGAAGCTGATCGACGCGGTGCGCGGTGTGCACGTGGCCGAGCCGGTCCGCCGGTACGCGGTGGACCTGGTCGCGGCCACGCGCACCCACCCCGACCTCAGACTCGGCGCCTCCCCGCGCGCGACGCTGCATCTGCTGCGCGCGGCGAAGGCGTCGGCGGCCCTCAGCGGCCGGGAGTACGCGCTCCCGGACGACGTGCAGGCCCTCGCCGTGGCCGTTCTGGCACACCGCCTGCTGCCCACCGCGCAGGCCCAGCTGAACCGCCGCACGGCCGAGCAGGTCGTCCAGGAGATCCTCCAGCGGACCTCGGTGCCCGCCGCACCGCAGCAGCAGAGCGGCTTCGGTGGCCTCGGCCGCGGCACCGCGGCGTACGGCCAGCAGCCGCCGCGGAGGCTGGGATGACCTCCGGCAGTACGGGCCAGGCCGAGGCGGACCGCGGTGAGAAGAGCGGCCTCCGCACGGCACTGGCCGGTCTGACCACGCGCGGCCGCTCGTTCCTGGCCGCCGGCATCGCGGCCGCCATCTGCGCCTATGTCCTGGGCCAGAGCGACCTGCTGCGCGTGGGCCTGCTGCTCGCGGTGCTCCCGCTGGTCTGCGCGGCGGTGCTGTACCGCACCCGCTACCGGGTCGCGGGCAGCCGCCGGCTCTCCCCCGCGCGCGTGCCCGCCGGCAGCGAGGCCCGTGTGCACCTGCGGATGGACAACGTCTCCCGGCTGCCCACGGGCCTGCTGATGCTCCAGGACCGGGTGCCCTACGTCCTCGGCCCGCGCCCCCGCTTCGTGCTGGACCGGGTCGAGCCGGGCGGCCGCCGCGAGGTGTCCTACCGGGTGCGCTCCGACCTGCGGGGCCGCTATCCGCTGGGGCCGTTGCAGCTGCGCCTGAGCGACCCGTTCGGCATGTGCGAGCTGACCCGCTCCTTCTCGACGCACGACACCCTCACGGTCATCCCGCGCGTGGAGCCGCTGCCGCCGGTGCGCTTCAGCGGGGAGGCCAAGGGGTACGGCGACGGGCGGCAGCGTTCGCTGGCGCTGGCCGGCGAGGACGACGTGATCCCGCGCGGCTACCGCTACGGCGACGACCTGCGCCGCGTCCACTGGCGCTCCACCGCGCGCTACGGCGAGCTGATGGTGCGCCGCGAGGAGCAGCCGCAGCGCTCCCGCTGCACGGTGCTGCTGGACACCCGGGGCGCCGCCTTCCAGGGCGCGGGCCCGGACTCGGCCTTCGAGTGGGCCGTCTCGGGCACGGCGTCCGCGCTGGTCCACATGCTGGAGCGGGGCTTCTCCGTCCGGCTGCTGACCGACACCGGCAGCTCGGTGCCCGGCGAGGGCACCGACGGGTTCGCGGGCGCGAGCCAGGAGTCGGCGGACGCGGCCGGGCTGATGATGGACACCCTCGCGGTGATCGACCACTCCGACGGTACGGGCCTGTCGCGGGCGTACGACGTGCTGCGCGGCGGCAACGAGGGGCTGCTGGTCGCCTTCTTCGGCGACCTCGACGAGGAGCAGGCGACGGTGGCCGCCAAGATGCGTCAGCGCAGTGGCGGCGCGGTGGCGTTCGTCCTGGACAGCGGGACCTGGGTGCGGGAACCGGCCGATGTGCCCGGCGCGTTGGACAGAAGCGAGGAGCGCCTGCGGCTGCTGCGGGAGGCGGGCTGGACGGCCCTGAGCGTGCCGCGGGGCGCTTCGCTGAACGACCTGTGGCGCCAGGCCGACCGAGCGCGTACGGACGCCGCGGCGGCCGGTGGCGTGCGCGGCGAGGGGGGAGCGGCATGAGCGGGCGGACACGAATGGCGCTGTGCGCCGCGGCGGCCACGCTGATGGCCGCGTGCGCCCTGCTGCCGCTGGTCTCCCCGGTCACCTGGCTGCTGCAGGCGATCTTCCTGCTGGCGATCCAGACCGGCGTGGGCATGGCGACCCGGCGGGTGCCGCTGGCCCGGCCGCTGACAGTGGCGGCACAGGCCCTGACCGGGCTGATGCTGCTGACCCTGACCTTCGCCAACCAGCAGGCGATCATCGGCGTGCTCCCCGGCCCGGAGGCGTTCGCCCACTTCGGCGACCTGTTGCAGAGCGGCGCGGACGACGTCAGCCGGTACTCGATCCCGGCGCCGCTCTCCGACGGCATCCGGCTGATGCTCATCGGCGGCGTCCTGATCATCGGCCTGGCGGTGGACACCCTCGCGGTGACCTTCCGCAGCGCCGCGCCGGCCGGGCTGCCCCTGCTGGCGCTCTACTCCGTCGCCGCCGGGCTGTCGGACGGCGGCGCGGACTGGCTGTGGTTCCTGGTCGCCGCCATGGGCTATCTGATGCTGCTCCTGGCCGAGGGCCGCGACCGGCTCTCGCAGTGGGGCCGGGTCTTCGGCGGGGCGCCCAGGACACCGGACGGGGAGCCGGCCGGCGCGGTGGCGCCGGTCCGCACCGGGCGGCGTATCGGCGTGGTCGCGCTGGGCATCGCCCTGGCGGTGCCGCTCGCCCTGCCCTCGATGAACGGCGGCCTGCTGGACGCCGCGGGCACCGGGGTGGGCTCCGGCAGCGGGAGCGGGGGCACCATATCCGCGGTGAATCCGCTGGTGTCGCTGCGCGACAGTCTGAATGTGGACGAGGACCGCGAGGTCCTGTCCGTCAAGACCAACACGTCGGACCTGTCGAACCTGTACCTGCGGATCGTGTCCCTGGACGACTTCGACGGCACGACCTGGCAGCCCTCCAAGCGCAACATCGAGGCCGTGCCGGACAAGTTCCCCACCCCCTTCGGCCTCGGCCCCGACGTCCGGCGCGCGGAGATCGAGACGACCGTCTCGGCCGCGGACTGGTACGCCCAGAACTGGCTGCCGATGCCGTACCCGCCGAGCGGCGTGGACGTCGACGGCCGGTGGCGGTACGAACCGCTGGGCATGACGGTCGTCGGCGACCGCCGCCAGACCACACGCGGGGTCACGTACAGCGTGCGCAGCCTCGATGTGCAGCCGACGGCGGAGCAGCTCGCGGGCGCTCCGGAGCCGCCGGCCGCGCTGAAGCGTGAGTTCACCAAACTGCCCGACTCGCTGCCCGCGGTGGTCGCCCGTACCGCGCGCCAGGTCACCGAGGGTGCGAACAGCCACTACGACCAGGCGGTCAAGCTTCAGGAGTACTTCGCCAGCGCGGGCGGGTTCCAGTACGACACCAACGTGAAGGTCGGCAGCGGCCCCCAGGCCATCGCCCGCTTCCTGCGGGACAAGCAGGGCTTCTGCGTGCACTTCTCCTTCGCGATGGCGGCGATGGCCCGCTCGCTGGACATACCGGCCCGGGTCGCGGTGGGCTTCGCGCCCGGCACCCCGCAGGGCGACAACTCCGTCTCGGTCGGGCTGCGGGACGCGCACGCCTGGCCCGAGCTTTACTTCGAGGGCGTGGGCTGGACCCGCTTCGAACCGACGCCGACCCGTGGCTCGGTGCCCTCGTACACCCAGTCGGACATCCCGGGCTCCACGCTCCCGGACGTGGCGCGGCCCTCGCAGTCGACGAGCGCGGGGCCGTCCGCGACTCCCTCGACGAGCGAGAGCTGCGCGGGGCAGAAGCCCGAACTGTGCGCCAGCGAGTCCCCGGAGGCCGCGATCGCGGCCGGCGGTGACGGCCCGAGGTGGTACGTCCTCCTGGCGTGGGTGCTCGGCGGAGCCGCGGCGCTGCTGATCCCGTTGGCGCCCATGCTGTGGCGGCTGCGGACAAGAGCCGTACGGCTGGGAGGGCATGGTCGCACGGAGTCGGAGGTTTCGCTCCACACACTGGCGGTGTGGCAGGAACTGACGGACACCGCCTGGGACTTCGGCATCCCGCCGGACGACTCCCAGACGCCCCGCAAGACGGCCGCCCGCATCGTCCGCCTGGGCCGGCTCGACCCGGAGGCCGCGGACTCGGTCCACCGGGTCGCCGACGCGGTGGAGCAGGTCCTCTACGCCCCGAGCCCCCGGCCGACGGCCGGTCTCGCGGAGGACGTGCGCCGCGCCCGGTCGGACCTGCGGTCCAAGGCCGGCTGGACGACCAACCTGCGCGCCCAGCTGGCGCCACGGTCCAGCGCGCGGGTGGTGTGGACACTGACCGAGTGGTGGACCGACATCAAGCGGCGCGCCGCCGCGGCCCGACCGACGCTGCGCAGGCCCTCGGCGCCCGGGCAGAACCAAGGGTGACGGTTCGCTGAAGCCGAGCTGAGCCGAGGGGGTGTGCCGGCGCCCGGACGGGTGCCGGCACACCCCCCTCGCCAGGGAGCCGCAAGGGGAGCTGTGCGGACACGCGGGAGGGGGTGACCACCCGACCGGTGGTCACCCCCTGCGCCTGCCTAGGAGCTGCTCGTCGAGCTAATGGCCGCCCTGTTCGTCACGGCGGCGCTGCCAGCGCTGTTCGATACGGTCCATCACGGAGCGCTTCTGACGTGGCTGACGGCGGGCCTGGGGGCCGCCGGAGGCCTGTTCGCCCGGCTTGGGGGCCTTGCGCCAGCCGGTCACCGCGAGTACCGCACAGCCCAGCATGACGAGGAAGCCCACCACGCTCAGCCACACCTGCTTGGCGACCATTCCAGCCATGAGGAGCGCGATACCTACGAGGAAGCCCGCGACCGCCTGGTAGACCCGTCGCCGGGTATACGTACGCAGCCCGCTTCCCTCAAGCGCTGTCGCGAACTTGGGATCTTCGGCGTACAGCGCTCGCTCCATCTGCTCGAGCATTCGCTGCTCGTGCTCCGAGAGCGGCACGGAGTCCTCCTCATCGTGCAGTCGCCGGGGCGACCCGGGGGGTCCCTTCAGGATAGGCAGGGAATCGCCCCCGTGAAACCCGCCCCTCTACGCCAATTGGCCAACCGGGCTCCGGCATGGACAACCCGGCTCGCTGAGATCTTCATTCCCCAGCGGCCGACCCGTCATGCCGGAACGGTCTCCCTCGATCATACGGCGACGCGCGCCCGATCGGGGGGCCTGTGGCGTACTCCATGTGCAGCCAAGTCCCTGATCAAGGCGCTCCCCTGCGGCATGCTCACAGCGGACGGCTCAGGCCCGAGGGGTCTCCCCCGTCTCGCCGAGCACATGCAGCTGGGTGGCCACCGAGTGGAAGGCGGACAGCTCGGCCGCCGCCTCCTCCAGCTTCAGCAGCGCCTCCAGCGCCCCGGGCTCGGTGTCCACGAGCACCCCGGGAACCAGGTCGGCGAAGACCCGCACCCCGTGCACGGCACCGACCCTCAGCCCGGCCCGCTCGACCAGTCCGGTGAGCTGCTCGGCGGTGAAACGGCGCGGCATGGGGTCGCCCTGGCCCCAGCGGCCGTCCGGGTCCTGAAGGGCCTGCTTGGCCTCCTTGAAGTGGCCGGCGAGGGCCCGCGCCAGCACGGCACCGCCGAGACCGGCGGCGAGCAGGCTGAGCACGCCCTCGGAGCGCAGGGCGGCCACGGCGTTGCGGACGCCCTCGGCGGGGTCGTCGACGTACTCCAGGACGCCGTGGCACAGCACGACGTCGTACCCGCCGCGCTCGACCACGTCGAACAGGCCGTGGGCGTCGCCCTGCACGCCCTGCACCCGGTCGGCGACCTCGGCCTCGGCGGCGCGCCGCTCCAGGGCGAAGAGCGCGTTCGGGCTGGGGTCGACGACGGTGACGCGGTGGCCGAGGCGGGCCAGGGGCACGGCGAAGTTGCCGCTGCCGCCGCCGGTGTCGAGGACGTCCAGCGCCTGGCGACCCGTGGCCTTCACGCGGCGGTCCAGGGCGTCCTGAAGGACCTCCCAGACCACGGCGGTACGGAGAGCTGCGCGGGGTCGAGAGGTACCGGAGCGCAGCGACGTCGCTTGAGGGTGGTGGTGGGAGACGGGCGGGCGCATCGGGTCCGACACGGCGTTTGGCTCCTCGGAGCGGCACCGCCGTCTGCACGGCGGAGCGAACGGGCTGCCTTCCCGGGCCCGGGTCACGGGGACGGGAAGGCTTCAGGCGCCCTCCACCCTATTGCCTGCGACGTCCCACCCCGCCATCGCGGTGCCGCGCGACGCCGTGCGTCTCGCCCGACGGACGGCCGGGCGGCGGTCAAGGGCCACGACCGGGCGCAGGGCCGGGTGCGGCACGACGCCCGCCGGTCCGTGTCAGCCCGCGTCCGGGATGTCGTCGCGCCCGTGACCCGTGCTGCCCGCCCCCTCCTCGTCCGCGTCCGGGCGCGGCTGGGGCAGGACCGGCTGGAGCACCAGCATCCGCTCGACGAGGCGCAGGAACATCGCCACGTCGCGTATCAGGTCGTCGGCGTCCCGGCGGCTCGCCGCGCCTTGTATGCCTGCCTCGGCACGGGCGCGGCGCCGGGCGCCCGAGGCGAACAGGGCGCTCCACTCGGTGAGTTCGGGCACGATCTCGGGGAGCACTTCCCAAGCGCTCCTGATGCGGGGCCGCCGCCTGGACGTGGGCTCCGGGCGCCCGCGCGCGGCGAGCACGGCGGCGGCGATGCGCAGGGCGGCCAGGTGGGCCGTGGCATAGCGCTCGTTCGGCGTTTCCAGAACGGTGGCCTCGTCCAGTCCGGCACGGGCCTGGGCGAGCAGGTCGAGGGCGGCGGGCGGGGCCGTGGTCCGGCGGAGCACGGGGTGCACGTCGCTCGCCGGGCCGGTCAGTGAGGGGGCAGGGCCGGTGGCGCGGCGCCGGCGGGCGGCGGCTGCGTTATAGCTGGCCATGACGAACCTCCTGGTCGTCTGTGTGACGGCATGCCCGATACGGGATGCCGTATGTGCCCATCGTGAGGTATGGCACTGACAATCCGTTCTGACCTGCGCTTTTGCTTCGAGCGAAAGTTCGGACTAAGTTTTGCACTGACCAGTCAGTTCAAATTGGGGAATGGGGGCAGGGATGGGGGGAACCGTGACCGGAGCCGGCGTCACGGCCCAGGGCCTCGGGCTCGAAGGGCCCCGCGGATGGGCGTTCCGCGGGGTCTCCTTCGAGGCGGAGCCCGGCTCGCTGATCACGATCGAGGGGCCGTCGGGCACCGGCCGTACGTGCCTGCTGATGGCGCTCACCGGGCGGATGAAGCCCACCGAGGGAAGCGCCACGGTGGACGGGGCGACAGTGCCCAAGCGCCTGGCGGCGGTACGGCGCGTCAGCGCCCTGGCCCACGTTCCGGGTGTGACCGACCTGGACCCGGCCCTGACCGTCGCCGAGCACCTCCACGAACGGGCGCTGCTCCAGCGGCGGTTCGGCGATTCGCTGCGCGGGCTGGTGCGCCCGCGTGCCGAGCGGAAGGCGGCGGAACGGCTTCGGGTCGACGCCGCCCTGAAGGCTGCGGGCCTCGACCTGGACTCGCTGCCGAAGGGCTCCCGTACGGCCGTACGGGATCTGGAGCGTTCGGAGGCGCTGCGGCTGTCCGTCGCGCTGGCCCTGATCGGGCGTCCCCGGCTGCTCGGTGTCGACGACACCGACCTCAAGCTCTCGGACGCCGAACGGGCCGAGGTCTGGGCGCTGTTGAAGTCCATCGCCGAGGCCGGGACCACGGTCGTGGCGGTGTGCAGCGAAGCCCCGGACGGCACCGTCAAGGTGTCCACGCAGGCGGCGACCGACAGCGCCGAAGAGACGCAGGACGATGCGGATTCCGACGGAAAGGAGGCCGCCGATGCGCTCGCCGAGGCTGGCCGCGCTTGAGCTGAGGCGCTTCGGCCGGGGGAAGCTGCCGCGCGCCGCCCTGGTCGCGCTGCTGGTGCTGCCCCTGCTGTACGGCGCCCTGTACCTGTGGTCGTTCTGGGACCCGTACGGCCGGCTCGACAAGATCCCCGTGGCGCTCGTGAACGACGACAAGGGGGCGTCCGTCGGGGAGAAGAAGCTCACCGCCGGCGACGACATCACCAAGGGGCTGCGCGAGAGCGACGTCTTCGACTGGCGCGAGGTCGGTGCCGCCGAGGCCAAGAAGGGCGTCGAGAACGGCACTTACTACCTGTCGCTGACCATGCCCTCCGACTTCAGTGAGCGGATCGCCTCCAGCGCGGGCGACTCGCCGGAGACGGGCGCCCTTCAGGTGCGTACGAACGACGCGAACAACTACATCGTCGGGCAGATCTCACGGACGGTCTTCAGCGAGGTGCGCGAGGCCGCGTCGACGAAGGCGTCGCGCTCGTTCCTGGACCGGATCTTCGTGTCGTTCTCCGACATCCACGGCGCGACGGTCAAGGCCGCGAACGGCGCCGACAGGCTGGAAGGCGGCATCGGGAAGGCGGAGAAGGGCTCCAAGGACCTCGCCGACGGAATGAAGGACGCCAAGGCGGGCAGCGGCAAGCTGTCGACCGGCCTGAAGAAGCTCAACAAGGGCGCGGGCGATCTGGAGGACGGTTCCCGGCGGGTCGCGGAGGGAACGCGGACGCTGGCCGACAAGGTCAACGGGATCGACAAGAAGATCGGCCCGTTCCTGAAGGACAACGAGAAGACCATCGGGGACACCGCCCAACTGGTCGCCGACTCCTCGGGAGCGATCCGCAACAACCTCGACGACCTGGTGGAGCGCGCCCCGGCCGCCGCCAAGGGCGCCCATACGGCGTCCGACGCGCTGACCCTGATCTACAAAGCGCGCTGCGAGGACGCCGTGCTGCCCGACCCGGCCTGCTCCGACCTGAAGAAGGCGAAGCAGTCGGCCGCCGACGTGGCGACGATCGCCGACGACCTCAACACGCTGATCGCCGACCAGGACGGCGATCTGAAGAAGCTCGACAAGCACCTCGCCACGCTCCAGAAGCAGGCTCAGGGTCTCGCCGACCGCGCGCCCCGCCTCTCCGAGGACCTCGACGACGCCGTCGGCCGGATCAACAAGCTCAACCAGGGCGCCACGAAGGTCGCCGCGGGCGCCAAGAAGCTGCACTCGGGGCTGGGCGACGCCCGGACCGGCGCGGCCGACCTGGACACCGGCCTGGGCGAACTGAAGACCGGCGCGTACGACCTCAACGGCGGTATCTACAAGCTCGTCGACGGCTCCGGGAAGCTCTCCGACGGGCTGCACGACGGTGCGGGGCAGATCCCCGACTACGACAAGAAGGCCCGCGACCAGCGCACCGAGGTGATGGCCGACCCGGTCCAGCTGCTCTCCAAGGACCTGCACAAGGCGCCCAACTACGGCACCGGATTCGCCCCGTACTTCATCCCGCTGTCCCTGTGGGTGGGCGCGATGGTGGCGTACATGCTGATCGCGCCGATGAACCGGCGCGCGCTCGCCGCGGGCGCCCCGGCGTGGCGGATCGCGCTGGCCGGATGGCTGCCCGTGGTGGCGATCGGGGTGCTGCAGACCATCGCCCTGATGTCGGTGCTGCACTGGGCCGTCGGGCTGCAGATGGTGCGGGCGGCCGGGACGGTGGGCTTCCTGTTCCTGGTGACGGCGTGCTTCGCGGCGATCGTGCAGTGGCTCAACGCACGCTTCGGTGCGGCGGGCCGGATCCTCGTCCTGGCCCTCCTGATGCTCCAGTTGACCTCCGCGGGCGGCACCTACCCCGTGCAGACCAGCCCGGGCTTCTTCAACGCGCTGCACCCCTTCCTCCCGATGAGCTACGTCGTGGAGGCCCTGCGGAGGCTCATCACGGGCGGCGGCCTGGGACCGGTGTGGCAGGCGTGTCTGGTGCTCGTCGCCTTCACCGCGGGCGCGCTCGCGCTGACCGCGCTGTCGGCCCGTCGCCGCCAGGTCTGGACGCTCGACCGGCTGCACCCGGAGCTGAGCCTGTGAGCGCGCGCGGGACAATCAGGCGCATGGAAAGCAGCAACGCCGCGTCGGGCGGCAGCACGCGCCGTGAGGCCACCCGGCAGAAGCTCTACGAGGCGGCCGTCACACTCATCGCCGAGCAGGGCTTCTCCGCCACCACGGTCGACGAGATCGCCGAGCGGGCCGGGGTGGCGAAGGGCACGGTCTACTACAACTTCGCGAGCAAGTCGGTCCTCTTCGAGGAGCTTCTGCGGCACGGAGTGGGCCTGCTCACCGCCTCCCTGCGCGAGGCCGCCGAGCAGACCGCCCGGGAAGGCGGCGGCAAGGTCGACGCCCTGGACGCGATGATCCGCGCGGGGCTGGTCTTCATCGAGCGCTACCCGTCCTTCACCCAGCTGTACGTCGCCGAGTTGTGGCGGACGAACCGGGCCTGGCAGTCCACGCTGATGGTGGTCCGGCAGCAGGCCGTGGCCGTCGTCGAGGGCGTGCTGCGCGAGGGCGTGGAGAGCGGCGAGTTCAGCGAGGAGATCGACGTTCCGCTGACCGCGGCGGCCCTGGTCGGCATGGTCCTGGTGGCCGCGCTGGACTGGCAGTCCTTCCAGCCGGAACGCTCCCTGGACGATGTGCACGCGGCGCTGTCGCGGCTGTTGCAGGGCCGGGTGAGCGGACGCCGCTGAGGCGTCCGGCGCACGCACACGAAAGCGCCGGTTCGATGTGGCCGCGTCCCCCGCGGGCCACCTCGAACCGGCGCCCTCTCGTGCTCCCCCGATTCCCCCGTACTCCCCCGTGTCCCCCTGGACCCCCGTTCGGTCGTTCCCCCGGGTCCCCCGGTCTCACTCCCGCCGACACCGGGCCGGCGGAAGGAGCGGATCCGGGGACGCTCCGTTCCGGCGCCCCGTGTCGCCGGTGCCGGAGCCGCTCCCCTTCTCCGTGGCTCCACTCTCTCGTTGACGCAGGTCGCGCCCCATCCGCGCGCGTACTCATCTCACCGGCTAGGTACGGGTACTCAGAGCTGCGCACGCACCCCCAGGACCCGGTGCCGCCGACTGGCTACGATCGCCCCCGTGTCTGTACTCCCTTTGGTGTTCACAAGCGGCTGGGCCAGCGGCATCAACGCCTACGCCGTGGTGCTGCTGCTCGGCATATTCGGGGCGACGGGGCTGAGCGACGAGGTGCCCGAGGCGCTGCAGCGGCCCGACGTCCTGATCGCCGCCGGCGTGCTGTTCCTCTGCGAGGCCGTCGCCGACAAGATCCCCTACGTCGACTCGGCGTGGGACTCGGTGCACACGGTGATCCGGCCGGTGTCGGGCGCGGTCGTCGCCGCGCTGCTCGCCGGGCAGAGCGGGTCGGTGCCGGAGCTGGCGGCGGGCGCGGTCGGCGGTTCCACGGCGTTGCTCAGCCACCTGGTCAAGGCCGGGACGCGGATGGCGGTCAACACCTCGCCCGAGCCGTTCAGCAACGTCGTGGTGAGCCTCGCCGAGGATCTCGGGGTGGCCGCGATCATCACCTTCGCGATCTTCCATCCCGTGGCGGCGGCCGTGGTCGCGGGTGCCCTGCTGCTGGCCGGGATGTTCCTGCTCTACTTCCTGGTCTCGCGGATCCGCCGCTTCCTGCGCCGCCGGGCCGAGCGGCGGGCGGAGAAACGGCTCGCGCATGCGGTGACGCAGCGGCCCGGCTGAGCCGTTCTGCGAGGTCAGTGGGCCGTTGTCGGTGCCGGCCGATAAAGTCCCAGGCATGGCAAGGATTGCGGTGATCGGCGCCGGCATGGGCGCCATGGCGGCCGCTGCCCGGCTGGCCGTCGCGGGCCACCGGGTGGCGGTGTACGAGCGCACGGAGACATACGGCGGAGCGGTGCGCCGCTTCGAGCGCGACGGCTTCGGCTTCGACACGGGCCCGGGCCTGCTCCCCCTCCCCGCCGTGTACCGCGATCTGTTCATCAAGACCGGCAAGGAGCCGCTGGAGGCGTGCGTCGAGCTGGTCCAGGTCGACCCGTCCGCGCGGCACGTCTTCGCGGACGACACCGAGGTCTCGCTGCCGAACGCCTCGCGCGCGGGTGTCGTCACCGCCCTGGACGAGGCGCTGGGCGCCGGCACGGGCGGGCGCTGGGGTGACTTCCTGGTCCGCGCCCGCGAGGCCTGGGACCGCACCCGCAGACCACTGCTGGAAGAGCCCCTGTGGCCGAACTGGCAGGTGCTGGCCGGGCGTGAGCCCTATCCGTCGGTCCCCCACAAGCGACTCCTGCGCACCCGCAGGGCAGGCACGCTCGCCGAGGTCGGCGCCTGGGAGCTGCGCGACCCCCGGCTCGTCGCCCTGCTGGAGAGCCACGCGCTGGCGTACGGCCTGGACCCCGGCACGGCCCCGGCGAGCGCTGCGGTACTGCCGTACCTGGAGCATGCCTTCGGGACCTGGTATGTGCGGGGCGGCATGCGGGAGTTGGCGCGGGCGGTGTACGAGCGGTGCCTGGCCCGCAAGGTCGAGTTCGGCTTCGGCGCGGAGGTCACCGGGGTGCTGGAGAAGGACGGCCGGGCGGCGGGGGTGGAGTTCGCCGACGGGACGGTGACGGAGGCCGACTTCGTGGTCGCCGGCGTCGCGCCGAGGATGCTGGACCGTCTCGTCCGGGGGACGGCGATCCGGGGCGAGGGCGAGGTCGCGCCCCAGCACGGGGCGGCGAGCCGTCTGACGGTGCTGCTGGCACTGCGCGGCGGCCGGCCGGAGGGTACGGCTCACCGCGCGGTGGTGCATGCGCAGGACCGTCAGACCGAGCTGGACACCCTGTTCGGCGGCTCCGGCGGCCTGGCCGCACGGGGCACGGTCACGGTGCTGCGGCCCGATGACCCGGCGCTGGTTCCGGACGCCGGCCATGAGGCGATCACCCTCACCGCGACGGTGCCGGCGCAGTCCGACGCGGGCCGGGCGGAGTCGGAGGTCTTCGTTCGGCACGCGGAGCACCTGATCGCCGTCGCCGAGCGTGCCGTGCCGGACCTGCGCGACCGGCTTCTCTGGCACGAGGTGCGCACCCCGGCCGACATCGCGGAGACGACCGGTGCGCAGGGCGGAGCGGTTCCGGCACCGGCGTTGGCCGCGGCCGAGGGGCGACTGCTGCACCCGTCCAACAGCACGGCGATATCGGGCCTGTTCACGGCGGGCGGCTGGTCCCACCCGGGCGGCGGGCTCCCGCACGCCGGCATGTCGGGCGCGCTGGTCGCCGGGCTGATCGTGGAAGGGCCGGAGTTCCGCGGCTCTCAGTGACCCGCGCGTGAGCCATGCCGCGCGGGGCCGTCAGCAAACGGGGCCGTCAGAAACGGTACTGCTCGTCGTACCCCTGCCCCTGCCCCTGCTGCTGACCGTTGCCCTGGTAGGGGTACTGCTGCTCCGGCGGGAGTTCGCCGCCGTACGTCTCGTCGGTGCGCTGCTGCGGGACCCAGACGCCGTTGGACGGGGTCTCGCCGTAGGTGCCGGTGGCGTACTGGTCCTGGCCGTAGCCCTGCTGGCCGTACTGCTGCTGGCCGTAGGCGTCGTAGGAGGCGCCGTCGTAGGTCTGGGTGCCGATGTACGGGTCGGAGTAGGCGGCGTACTGCTGCTGGCCGTTGGGGTCGTAGCCGTACTGCTGCTGGTCGTAGCCGGCGTAGGCGTCGTACGCGTAGCCCTGGTCGGCCGTCGCGTACTGGTCCTGGGGCTGGCCCGTGGCTGCGTAGTTCTGGTCGGCGGCGGCGTAGGCGGCGCCGTTGTATATGCCGTACGAGCCGGTGTCCTCCGGCATGGGCTGCGGCTCGTAGACGGCGGTGGTCTCCGCTGCCGTGGGCTGTGCGCGCGAGGGGGTGAAGACGTCGTCGCGGTCGTAGTCGTCGCCGTAGCCGGCGCCGTCCCGGCCGTACTGGGCTTCGCCGCCCGCGAATGCGCTCTCGGACGCCTCCAGGTCGGAGACCTCCAGGGTCGGCTCCTGGCGCTCCGGCTCGTCGCGGCGGCGCTTGCTGCCGAGGGGGCCCAGCGCGGGCGCGGAGACAGCCCAGCCGGCTGAGAAGCCGCGGCGGAACGACAGCGTGACGTAGGTCTGGCCGACCGCGAAGGCAGCCGCGCCCAGACCGATGACGACGACGGACGGGATCAGCACCCCGACCACGACGCCGAGGAAGCCGACGAAGGCGAGCAGCCGCCAGCGCAGCCGCGCCTTGTACTGCAGCAACACCTCGCCGAGCAGCCACAGCGCGACGACGCCGAACGCGATGTAGAGGACCGTCCAGCCCATGTACGCCCCTCTCCCAGTGGCCGCCTACGCAGTGTGACGTATGTCAGGACGGCCGGTCTAGGCCTGCGGTGGGTGGTGCAGGCCCAGGTTCTCGTAGATTTCCAGCGTAGCCGTGGAGTTGTTGAGCGTGATGAAGTGCAGTCCGGGCACTTCCTCGGCCAGCAGCCGAGCGCAGAACTCCGTGGCGAACTCGATGCCAATGGAGCGTACAGCCGCCGGATCGTCCTTGGCTGTGAGGATCCGCTCTTTCAGGGCGTCGGGGAACGCGGCGTTGGTGAGGGACGGGATCCGCTCCAGCGTCTTCGTGCTGGCGATGGGCATGATCTCCGGGATGATCGGGGTGTCACAGCCGGCGGCCGCCACCCGGTCACGCAGTCGCAGATAGTCCTCCGGTTCGAAGAACATCTGCGTGATCGCGTAGTCCGCGCCCGCGCGGCACTTGTCGACGAAGTGCCCGACGTCGGTCTCCGAGTCGGCGGAGCGCGGGTGCATCGCGGGGAAGGCCGCGACGCCCACGCAGAAGTCGCCGGACGCCTTGATCAGCTCGACGAGCTCGGCGGCGTAGGTGAGGCCCTGCGGATGCCGCACCCAGTCGCCCAGCGGGTCACCGGGCGGGTCGCCGCGCAGCGCCAGCATGTTGCGGATCCCGGCGTCGGCGTACTGGCCGATGATGTTGCGCAGGTCGGCCACCGAGTGGTCGACGGCGGTGAGGTGGGCGATCGGCGTGAGCGTGGTGTCCGAGGCGATGGCCTCGGTCGCCTTGACGGTGCCGGCGCGGGTGGAACCGCCCGCCCCGTAGGTCACGGAGACGAAGTCGGGTCCTACGGCCTCGACCCGGCGCAGCGCGTTCCACAGGTTCCGCTCGCCCTTCGGGGTCTTGGGGGCGTAGAACTCGAAGGAATACGTCGTTTTGCCGGTCGCGAGCATCTCGCGCACGGTACGAGCGTGGTCCGATCTGGTGGATGCGGTGCCGAGGGCCATACCCGCAGGTTAGCCAGGGGGCCCCGGTCCCCCAACCGCACACCGGACATTTGCCCGATTTGTCGGCCTGTTGTCCACTCCTTGGACAAACAAGGACCGAACAGGGCGCCAAGTTCACCGGAACACGGCCACGGCGACCACTGGATGAGACGCGCTGGACCTACGCCTGCCGCAGCCGCTTCGCGAACTCCGCCGCAGCGGCACCCGGGTCCGTGGCCTCCGTGATCGCCCGTACGACCACGACTCGGCGGGCGCCCGCCTCCAGCACCTGGTCGAGGTTGCCGAGGTCGATGCCGCCGATGGCGAACCAGGGACGGTCCGTGCCGAGGGCGGCGGTGTGCCGGACCAGGTCGAGGCCGGGGGCGTGGCGGCCGGGCTTGGTGGGGGTCGGCCAGCAGGGGCCGGTGCAGAAGTAGTCCACGCCGTCCTGGGCCGCGGCCGCGTCGGCCTCGGCGTCGGCGTGCGTGGAGCGGCCGATGAGGATGTCGTCCCCGAGGACTGCGCGGGCGGCGGGGACCGGGAGATCGCCCTGGCCCAGGTGCAGGACGTCGGCGCCCGCGGCGTGCGCCACATCGGCACGGTCATTGACCGCGAGAAGCTTGCCGTGCCGGGCGCAGGCGTCGGCAAAGACCTTCAGATGCTCCAGCTCCTCGGCCGCCTCCATGCCCTTGTCCCGCAACTGCACGATGTCGACCCCACCGGCCAGCACGACGTCCAGGAACTCCGCGAGGTCGCCCTGCCGCTTGCGGGCGTCGGTGCAGAGGTAGAGCCGGGCGTCGGCGAGCTGACTGCGGACGCTGCCTGCGGTGACGGTGTCGGACATGGGGTGCCCCCTGTGTTCGGGTTGCCGGGCGGGTGGGTCGGGCGGGTGCCGGACGGTGGCACGGTAGCCGCAGCGGAGCGCGCGGACGGCACCTGCCGGCGGCTGCGGCGGTGCCGTCTGTCGATGGCGTACGGGCCGGGTCCGAGGACCCGGAGACCCGGCGCGGCGGGTGCTCCGCCACATGGGCGGCACACCCCGCACCCGGCCGCGGTCGACCGCGGCCGTGGCCCGCAGGCCCCGGCCCGTACGCCGGACGATGTTCGGATGTACTGGTCGGATCAGACGGCGAGCGCCTGGGCGCGGCGCTTCACCTCCGTGCCGCGATTCTCACTGAGGGCCTGCGCGGGGGTGCCGGGCAGGCTCTCGTCGGGGGTGAAGAGCCACTCCAGCATCTCTTCGTCCGTGAAGCCGTCGTCCCGCAGCAGCGTCAGGGTCCCGGTCAGGCCCTTGACGACCTTGTCACCGTCGATGAAGGCGGCAGGGACGTGCAGCGCGCGGTTCTCACCACGGCGTACGGCGATGAGCTGGCCCTCCTTGACCAACTGCCGGACGCGGGTCACCTCGACATCGAACTGTTCGGCGATGTCGGGCAGGGTGAGCCAGGCGGGGACGAGAGCATCGATCTTTGCGTCAATCTCGGTCACGGAAACAAGCCTGCCATCTGCCACTGACAGTCGGAAGTCAGGCCGGTCCACCAGGGAGGGGCTGTCGCCTCAACGCGCTACGCCGTCGCCCCCTTCAGCGGCCTCGCCGGGTCCGTCAGCAGCTGTGCGTTCATGGGCGTGCCCGACTCGATCAGCCGTCGCCCCTGCGCGAGGTCCCTCGGCCGGCCCACCGCCAGAAGGGCGACGAGGCGGTCGCCCCGCAGCCAGCAGACGGTCCATGCCGGGCCCGACGGGTCGCCGCGCCAGAGGGTGGTGTCGGCGGCGGCGTGGTGGCCGGCGTACTGGACGAAGCGGCCGAACTGCTCGGACCAGAAGTACGGCACCGGGTCGTAGACGGCGGAGGTCTCGCCGAGGATGTTCGCGGCGACCGTGCGCGGGCCCTGGAGGGCGTTGTCCCAGTGGTGGACCAGCAGCCGCTCGCCGTAGCGCCCGGAGGGGAAGGACGCGCAGTCGCCGACCGCGTAGACGTCCGGCACGGACGTGCGCAGCCGGTCGTCGGCGACGACCTCGCCGTACGCGCCGAGCTCGATGCCCGAGCCGGCCAGCCAGGCGGTGGCGGGGCGGGCCCCGATGCCGACCACGACGGCGCCCGCGGGCAGCCGCGAGCCGTCGTCGAGGATCACCGCGCCGGGCTCGACGCGCGCCACGCGCGCGTGCGTGCGCAGCACCGTCCCGCTGTCCTCGTACCAGGCGGTCATCGGCGCGGCCACCTCGGCGGGCAGCGCACCCGCCAGCGGCCGGTCGGCGGCCTCCACGACCGTCACCGCGCAGCCCGCCTCACGCGCGGCCGTGGCGAACTCCGCACCGATCCAGCCGGCCCCCACGACCACGATCTCGTGCTGCCGGGCGAGCACCGGCCGCAGCCGCTCGGCGTCGTCCAGGGTGCGCAGCAGATGCACGCCGGGTACGCCCTCCGCGCCCGGCAGCCGGATCGGTTCGGCGCCGGTGGCGAGCACGAGGACGTCGTACGGGACGGGCCCGGCCTCGGTGTCCAGTTCGTGGTCGGCGGTGCGCACGCCCTGCACCTCGCGCCCCAGCCGCAGGTCGACGCCGAGCGCGTCGAAGTCGATGTCGAAGGCGGAACCCTCGGCCTTGCCGAGCAGTACGGCCTTGGACAGGGGCGGCCGGTCGTACGGCTGGTGGGGCTCGGCGCCGATCAGGGTGACGGTGCCGGTGAAGCCCTGTTCCCGCAGGGCGACCGCCGTCTGCACTCCGGCCATGCCGGCGCCGGCGACGACCACTGACCGCTGCGACTGCGTCGTCTGCTCGCTCACCTGATCACCATAGACAACTGACAATTCGTCAGTCAGGAGTCGTGCTCAGTGACCTGCTCCACAACGCTGGTGCCGCGGCCCGCCTGCGACTCCCACTCCCAGCTCTCCTCCAGCCGCACCCGCCCGTCGGCGAGCTCGGCCACCGTGGACTCACAGTGCCCCGACGACGTCGTCCCGTCCCGCTTCAGCTGGACGTACCGGAAGTCCAGCCGGTCGCCTTCCCGGGTGCCCACCAGGTGCCCGCGTACGACGTCCCCGCCCGCGTACTCGGCCCAGATCTCGCCGTCCTTCTCGTGGTACGTGAACCGGGTGCGGGTACCCACCTGACCTGGGGCTTGGTCCGCGACGGGGGCGAGGACGAGACCGTCGAGCGAGCGGGCCATGGACACGGGCTCCCTTACTGAGAGGTGCGGGGGCGGGCTAGGGTGGCCAACGTAGAGCACTCGCGGGAGCCCGGACGCACCGGGCTGAGAGGGAGGCTGGCGGCCTCCGACCGTACGAACCTGATCCGGGTCATGCCGGCGAAGGGAGGGGCTGGACGCCCATGTCGCGTACGCGAACTTCAGACGTCCTCGTCATCGGGGGCGGAATCATCGGCCTGGTCACGGCGTGGCGGGCCGCGCAGCGCGGGTTCACGACGGCCGTCGTGGACCCCGAGCCGGGTGGCGGCGCCGCCCGGGTGGCCGCGGGAATGCTGGCCGCCGTCACGGAACTGCACTACGGCGAGCAGACCCTGCTGGGCCTGAACCTCGCCTCGGCCCGCCGCTACCCTGACTTCGCGGCCGAACTCACCGACCTCACCGGCCACGACCTCGGCTACCGCCGGTGCGGCACGCTCGCCGTGGCGCTGGACGCCGACGACCGCACGCATCTGCGCGAACTGCACGCCCTGCAGCGCCAGTCGGGGCTGGACTCCGAGTGGCTGTCGGGGCGGGAGTGCCGGCGACTGGAGCCGATGCTCGCGCCCGGGGTGCGCGGCGGGCTGCGGGTCGACGGCGACCACCAGATCGACCCGCGGCGGCTGGCGGGAGCCCTGGTGGTGGCGTGCGAGCGGGCCGGCGTGCTCTTCCACCGCACCTGGGCCGAGCGCCTCGACGTCGCAGGGGACCGGGCGGCCGGTGTCACCACGACGGACGGCACCGGGCTGGGCGCGGACCAGGTGGTCCTCGCGGGTGGCAGCCTCAGCGGGCAGTTCGCGGGCGTCCCGGACGACGTACTGCCGCCGGTGCGGCCCGTGAAGGGGCAGGTGCTGCGGCTGACGGTGCCGAAGCGGTACGCGCCGTTCCTGAGCCGGACCGTGCGGGCCGTGGTGCGCGGCAGCCAGGTGTATCTGGTGCCGCGCGAGAGCGGGGAGCTGGTCGTCGGGGCGACGAGCGAGGAGC
The DNA here is from genome assembly GCF_042795335.1 of Streptomyces sp. NPDC056479. Lineage (NCBI taxonomy): Bacteria > Bacillati > Actinomycetota > Actinomycetes > Kitasatosporales > Streptomycetaceae > Streptomyces > Streptomyces sp. NPDC056479. The sequence goes on from NZ_JBHTRZ010000008.1 coordinate 468,622, forward strand.
TGGGCTGGGACACGACGGTGACCGCGGGCGGCGTCTACGAACTGCTGCGCGACGCCCATGAGCTGGTGCCGGGCATCACGGAACTGCCGCTCACCGAGACGCGGGCCGGCCTGCGCCCGGGCTCCCCCGACAACGCGCCGCTGCTCGGGCCGACCGAGCTGGCGGGCCTGTCGCTGGCGACCGGGCACTACCGCAACGGCGTGCTGCTCACGCCCGTCACCGGGGACGCCATGGCGCACGTCCTGGCTACCGGTGAACTCCCGGACGAGGCCCGTCCGTTCACGCCCAGGCGCTTCAGTCCCGCCGCACTCACGGAGCAGCCCGTATGAGCATCCCGGTCACCATCTCGGTCAACGGCGAGCGTCGGCAGATCGAGCCGGGCACGGCTCTCGACACGCTCGTACTGTCCTTCACCGCGGCGCCCTCCGGAGTGGCGGCCGCCCTCAACGAAACCGTCGTCCCGCGCGCGCAGTGGCCCTCGACGCCCCTCTCCGAGGGCGATCGCGTAGAGGTCCTCACCGCCGTCCAAGGAGGCTGACCCATGGCCGACGATCCCTTTGTCATCGGCGGTACGTCCTTCACGTCCCGACTGATCATGGGCACGGGCGGGGCGCCCAGCCTGGAGGTGCTGGAGCGGGCGCTGGTGACGTCCGGGACCGAGCTGACGACGGTCGCGATGCGGCGGGTGAACCCGTCGGTGCACGGTTCGGTGCTGTCCGTGCTGGAGAAGCTCGGGATCCGGGTGCTGCCGAACACCGCGGGGTGCTTCACGGCGGGTGAGGCCGTACTGACGGCCCGTCTCGCGCGCGAGGCGCTCGGCAGCGAGCTGATCAAGCTGGAGGTCATCGCCGACGAGCGGACGCTGCTGCCGGATCCGATCGAGCTGCTGGACGCCGCCGAGACACTGGTGGACGACGGTTTCACGGTGCTGCCGTACACCAATGACGACCCCGTGCTGGCGCGGAAGCTGGAGGACGTCGGCTGTGCGGCGATCATGCCGCTGGGCTCGCCCATCGGGTCGGGGCTCGGCATCCGCAATCCGCACAACTTCCAGCTGATCGTGGAGCACGCGCGCGTGCCGGTGATTCTGGACGCGGGTGCCGGTACGGCGTCGGACGCGGCGCTCGCGATGGAGCTGGGGTGCGCGGGCGTGATGCTCGCCTCGGCGGTGACGCGGGCGCAGGAGCCGGTGCTGATGGCCGACGCGATGCGGCACGCGGTGGAGGCGGGGCGGCTGGCGTATCGGGCAGGGCGGATCCCGCGGCGGCACTTCGCGGAGGCGTCGTCTCCGGCGGAGGGCCTGGCGCGGCTGGATCCGGAGCGGCCCGCATTCTGAACGTATGTTCGACGAAGGTATTGAGCCAGTGAGGCGTCCGTCACAGGTCGGCTCCAGTCCCGCTCCGATCACGCCCGAACGGGCGGGGCTGTCGGTGACGGCTCGTACACTCGCCTGCGTGGATACGACCCTTCAGGACCCTCTGGTCGGGCAGGTGCTCGACGGCCGGTACCGCGTGGACGCGCGGATCGCCGTCGGCGGGATGGCCACGGTCTACCGGGCCCTGGACACCCGCCTGGACCGCGTGCTCGCGCTCAAGGTGATGCACCCCGCGCTTGCGGTGGACGGAGTGTTCGTCGACCGGTTCATCCGGGAGGCGAAGTCCGTCGCCCGGCTGGCGCACCCGAACGTGGTGCAGGTCTTCGACCAGGGCACCGACGGGTCGTACGTCTATCTCGCCATGGAGTACGTCGCGGGCTGCACCCTGCGCGACGTACTGCGCGACCGCGGGGCGCTGCAGCCCCGGGCGGCCCTGGACATCCTGGAGCCGGTCCTGGCCGCGCTCGGCGCCGCGCACCGCGCCGGGTTCGTGCACCGGGACATGAAGCCGGAGAACGTCCTGATAGGGGACGACGGGCGGGTCAAGGTCGCCGACTTCGGGCTCGTGCGGTCGGTGGACACCGTGACCAGCACCACCGGTGCCGTGCTCGGCACCGTCTCCTATCTCGCGCCCGAGCAGATAGAGCAGCCCGGCACCGCCGACGCCCGCGTCGACGTGTACGCGTGCGGTGTCGTCCTCTACGAGATGCTCACCGGCGACAAGCCGCACGACGGGGACTCCCCCGCCGTGGTGCTCTACAAGCACCTGCACGAGGACGTCCCGCCGCCCTCGGCGGCCGTGCCGGGACTGGCGTACGAGCTCGACGAGCTGGTCGCCTCGGCCACCGCGCGCACCCCGGACATCCGCCCGTACGACGCCGTGGCGCTGCTCGCGCAGACCCGGGAGACGCGCGCCGCGCTCAGCGCGGACCAGCTGGACGCGGTGCCGCCGCAGGCACTCTCGACGCAGCACGGCAACGCCGACGACCGTACGAGCGTCATCCCGCGCGCGCTCAACTCCCCCGCTCTCGGCTCCGCTCACGCGGGGGGACCCCCATCGCGGCCGCTGCCCGTGAACGGCCACGAGCCCGAGGCCGTCTTCAACCGGACCAGCCGGCTGGAGACCCCGCCGCCCCCACCGCCCGCGCACCGATCGCGCGCCTCGCGCCGGCCGCGCGGCCCGTTCGTCATCGTCGCCGCCGTCCTGCTGGCCCTCGGCCTGGGCGTCGGCATCTGGTACATCAACTCCGGCCAGTTCACCCAGGTCCCGCCGCTGCTGTCCAAGACCGAGGCGCAGGCCCGGGACCGGCTGGAGGAGGCCGGGCTGGATGTCGGCAAGGTGGAGCGGTCCTACAGCGACACCGTCAAGCGCGGCACCGTCATCAGTACGGACCCGGAGACCGGCGCCCGCATACGGCACAACGACTCCGTGTCGCTGGTCATCTCGGCCGGACCGGAGACGGTGAAGGTGCCCGACCTCCAGGGCTACCCGCTGGCCAAGGCCAGGAGCGAGCTGAAGGAGAGCGGTCTCCAACCGGGCATGGCGGTCTGGGAGTTCAACGACGAGGTCACCCGGGGCTCGGTGATCTCCTCGGACCCCGGTGACGGCACCAAGGTCCGCTCCGGCTCCGCGGTCGCGCTGACCGTCAGCAAGGGCAGCCCGGTGGACGTCCCGGACGTCACCGGCGAGGACCCGGCCGACGCCAGGGCCGACCTGGAGGAGGCAGGCCTGAAGGTGAAGATCGCCGCCGCACGGGTCAACTCCGAGTTCGACGCGGGCCAGGTCGCCCAGCAGTCGCGGACGGAGGGCAAGCAGGCCGCCGAGGGCGACACCGTGACGCTCACGCTGTCCAAGGGCCCCGAGATGATCGAGGTCCCGGACGTGGTCGGCGACAGCGTCGACGACGCCAAGGCCGAGCTGCAGGGCGCCGGCTTCGAGGTCGACGAGGACCGCGGTCTGCTCGGCCTGTTCGGCGACACGGTCAAGAAGCAGTCCGTGAAGGGCGGGAAGACGGCACCGAAGGGATCGACGATCACGATCACCATCCGGTGACGGACGCTGCGCCGGGCCTGCGCCGGGCGCCGATGGACATGCCACGTCATGCCGTCGGGCGCCTGCGGGCCGGTGGGAGTTGCTCGCGCAGTTCCCCGCGCCCCCGGCTGGGTGCAGTCACCCGACCGCGGAAAGCGCCCCACCCCCATGGGACCCTTGACCGGTGACAACTCAGCGCAACCCCGTCGGCGGCCATGTCCCCGTGGCCGGCGGCCTCAGCTCCGTCGGGCTCGCCTACGCCCACGATCTCAAGGCCGAGACGGTCCAGGTCTTCGTCGCGAATCCGCGCGGCTGGGCCACCCCGGCCGGGAACCCGCGGCAGGACGAGGAGTTCCGCGCGGTGTGCGAGGCCGAGTCGATCCCGGCGTATGTGCACGCGCCGTACCTGATCAACTTCGGCTCGCACACCGAGGCGACCGTCGAGAAGTCGGTGGAGTCGCTGCGGCACTCGCTGCGGCGCGGGCGGGAGATCGGCGCGCTCGGCGTGGTCGTGCACACGGGCAGCGCGACCGGCGGCCGGGAGCGCTCGGTGGCACTGAAGCAGGTACGGGAGCACATGCTGCCGCTGCTGGACGAGCTGACCCACGACGACGACCCGTTCCTGCTGCTGGAGTCGACGGCAGGCCAGGGCTTCTCGCTGTGCTCGCGCACCTGGGACTTCGGGCCGTACTTCGAGGCGCTGGACGCCCACCCGAAGCTGGGCGTGTGCCTGGACACCTGTCACATCTTCGCCGCCGGGCACGACCTGACCGGCCCCTCCGGTATGCACCAGACGCTCGACCTGCTGGTGGACACCGTCGGCGAGGGCCGGCTGAAGCTGATCCACGCCAATGACTCCAAGGACGTCGTCGGCGCTCACAAGGACCGGCACGAGAACATCGGCGCGGGCCACATCGGCGAGGACCCGTTCCGGGCGCTGATGACGCACCCTGCCACCGAGGGCGTACCGCTGATCATCGAGACGCCCGGCGGGAAGGAAGGGCACGCGGCGGACGTGGAGCGGCTGAAGAAACTTCGCGACGCATAGTCCGTTACGGAATACCCCAGGGGGGTATACGGTTCTTGCTCGATGCGGGAACCGTGACCTGACATTGGGGGCACTCATGCGGCACGAAGCGCACGCGGCACACGGTCACCACCACGAGGCGACCGCCACCAGCAGCTGGGCGATGGCCGCCCAGGCCACCCTGCACTGCCTCACCGGCTGTGCCATCGGCGAGGTGCTGGGCATGGTGATCGGCACCGCGCTCGGCTGGGGCACCGTGGCGACCCTGATCCTGGCGATCGTCCTGGCCTTCTTCTTCGGCTACGCGCTCACCCTGCGCGGAGTCCTGAAGGCGGGCGTGAGCCTGCGCACCGCGCTCAAGGTGGCGCTGGCCGCGGACACCCTGTCCATCGCGGTGATGGAGCTGGTCGACAACGGCGTGATCGTGCTGTGGCCGGGCGCCATGGACGCCGAGCTCACCGACCCGCTGTTCTGGTGGGTACTGGCCATCGCACTGGCCGTCGCCTTCGTCCTGACGACGCCGGTCAACAAGTGGATGATCGGCCGCGGCAAGGGGCATGCAGTGGTGCACCAGTACCACTGACGGCCACGGCAGGGATCAGGAGTCAGAGCTCGGGGCCGTCCCCGGGCTCCTCCTGGTACGAGTACCGCTGTTCCTTCCAGGGATCGCCGATGTTGTGATAGCCGCGCTCCTCCCAGAAGCCACGGCGGTCGGCGGTCATGTACTCGACGCCACGGACCCACTTGGGCCCCTTCCAGGCGTACAGATGAGGGACGACCAGACGGAGGGGGAAACCGTGCTCCGCCGTCAGCAGTTCGCCGTCCTTGTGGGTGGCGAAGATCGCGCCCTCGGAGGCGAAGTCGTCCAGGCGGAGATTGGAGCTGAAGCCGTACTCCGCCCAGACCATCACATGGGTGACGGCCGGCGCGGGCGGGGCGATCTCCAGGATCGTACGGGCCGGGATGCCGCCCCACTCCGCACCGAGCATGCTGAACTTCGTGACGCAGTGCAGATCGGCGACGACGGTGGTGTACGGCAGGGCCGCGAACTCCTCGTGGGTCCAGCAGCGCTTCTCGCCGTCGGCGGTGGCGCCGAACACCCTGAACTCCCAGCGTTCGGGACGGAACTTCGGGACCGGTCCGTAGTGCGTCACCGGCCAGCCGCGCTGCAATCGCTGCCCCGGCGGAAGCTCGGAGTGTGCTGCTGCTCCGCTTTCGCGCTCCACCGGCTGACCCATGACTCCATCCTGACAGACCCGAAGCAGTGCACCTGACCCCACCCTCCGTAATTCCGTCCAAACTGGACTAAGCATGCACTTACTTACTAAGTGAAGACTTACTGGACGATCTTCGCCGCCGGTGCAATCATGCGGCGCAACCTGGCAGTTCCCCCGCTTGGAAGGAGCCCGAAGCGATGCAGGGCGACCCCGAGGTCCTCGAATTCCTGAACGAGCAGCTCACCGGCGAGCTCACCGCGATCAACCAGTACTGGCTGCACTACCGGATCCAGGACAACAAAGGCTGGACGAAGCTCGCCAAGTACACGCGTGAAGAGTCCATCGATGAGATGAAGCACGCGGACAAGCTCACCGAGCGCATCCTCATGCTGGACGGCCTGCCCAACTACCAGCGGCTGTTCCATGTGCGGGTCGGCCAGACGGTCACGGAGATGTTCCAGGCCGACCGGCAGGTCGAGGTCGAGGCGATCGACCGCCTCAAGCGCGGCATCGAGGTGATGCGTACCAAGGGCGACATCACGTCGGCGAACATCTTCGAGTCGATCCTCGAGGACGAGGAGCACCACATCGACTACCTGGACACACAGCTGGAGCTCATCGACAAGCTCGGCGAGGCGCTCTACATCGCGCAGCAGATCGAGCAGCCGAGCTAGGCGGCGTCCGCCAGGCCGGTGAGCATCGGCTTGCCCTGGTCGGCCATCTCACGGCGAGGGCACGCATCCCTGCCCAGGAGCGCCTGGATGCGCCGTACACACGACCCGCAGTCCGTGCCCGCCTTGCAGGCCGAAGCTATCTGGCGGGGAGTGCAGGCACCGTCCTCCGCGTGCTTCTTGACCTGCTGCTCGGTGATGCCGAAGCAACTGCAGACGTACACGCGGTTCACCTCCCGGCGGGATCGATGTGCCATCCCCTTGATCGGTGAGGCTAACCTAACCTTACCCGGCTCACAGGATCGGTAAAAGTGCTGTGGGGCGCGGATCGAATGTGATCCGCGCCCCACTCATGCTTCTGTAACAGGCGAGCCCGTCACTGGTCCCTGTACATCTCCGCGACAAGGAACGCCAGGTCGAGGGACTGGCTGCGGTTGAGCCGCGGGTCGCAGGCCGTCTCGTAGCGCTGGTGCAGATCGTCGACGAAGATCTCGTCGCCGCCGCCCACGCACTCGGTGACATCGTCACCGGTGAGCTCGACGTGGATGCCGCCCGGGTGGGTGCCGAGGCCCTTGTGGACCTCGAAGAAGCCCTTGACCTCGTCGAGCACGTCGTCGAAGCGGCGGGTCTTGTGACCGGAGGCCGCCTCGAAGGTGTTGCCGTGCATCGGGTCGGTCACCCAGGCCACCGTGGCGCCGGAGGCCGTGACCTTCTCGATCAGCTCGGGGAGCTTGTCACGGACCTTGTCCGCGCCCATGCGGACGATGAAGGTCAGCCGGCCCGGCTCGCGGTCGGGGTCGAGGCGCTCGATGTACTGCAGCGCCTCCTCGGCCGTCGTCGTCGGGCCGAGCTTGATGCCGATCGGGTTGCGGATCCGCGAGGCGAACTCGATGTGCGCGTGGTCCAGCTGCCGGGTGCGCTCACCGACCCACACCATGTGCGCCGAGACGTCGTACAGCTGCCCGGTGCGGGAGTCGACCCTGGTCAGCGCGGACTCGTAGTCGAGCAGCAGCGCCTCGTGCGAGGAGTAGAACTCGACGGTCTTGAACTCCTCCGGGTCGGCCCCGCAGGCGTGCATGAAGTTCAGCGCCTGGTCGATCTCGCGGGCCAGCTGCTCGTAGCGCTGGCCGGACGGGGACGACTTCACGAAGTCCTGGTTCCAGGCGTGCACCTGGCGCAGGTCGGCGTAGCCGCCGGTGGTGAAGGCGCGCACCAGGTTGAGCGTGGAGGCGGAGGCGTTGTACATCCGCTTCAGGCGCTCGGGGTCCGGGATGCGGGCGGCCTCGTTGAAGTCGAAGCCGTTGACCGAGTCGCCGCGGTACGTCGGCAGGGTCACGCCGTCGCGGGTCTCGGTGCCCTTGGAACGCGGCTTGGAGTACTGGCCGGCGATCCGGCCGACCTTCACGACCGGCACCGAGCCGGCGTACGTCAGGACGGCGCCCATCTGGAGCAGGGTCTTGAGCTTGTTGCGGATCTGGTCGGCGGACACCGCGTCGAATGCCTCGGCGCAGTCGCCGCCCTGGAGGAGGAACGCCTCTCCCTTGGCGACGGCAGCCATCCGGGCGCGCAGCTGGTCGCACTCGCCCGCGAAGACGAGCGGCGGATACGACTCCAGCTCCGCAACGACTGCGCGCAGAGCCTCGGTGTCGGGGTACTCGGGCTGCTGCGCCGCGGGCAGGTTTCGCCAGGTGTTGCCAGCACTCGCGCTGGTCTTAGCGTTCACGGTCACGACCTCAACATTACGGGGTCGTGTCGGGCGTCCTGCCCCATGCCCAGCAATTGAGACACGAGGTACACGACTCGGACATGGGGTAGGGTGCCTCGCATGTTCGCGCACTCGACCCAGAACTGGTGGTGGACCGCTCATCCGGCGGCCCACTGACTGCGCGTACGAAAGACTTCGCGAAGGCCGCCCGAGGGGCGGCCTTCGGCGTTTCCCGGGGTCCGTTCCTCACCGAGATCGACCGCATCGATCGGCATCGATCGACATCGACGGAAGAGGAACCATGGACCTGGCACGGCTCCTGCACGACCCCCGCCCTTTCGCCCTGCTGCGCCGCCGCACCCCGGGCCACGGCCACGACCTGATCGAGGTCCTGATCGGCCCGGTCGCCACATACGACCGTCTCGCCGACCTCCCCGACGAGGGCCTGGCGCTGGTCCCCTTCCGCCAGATCCGCGAGCGCGGCTTCGACGTCCGCGACGACGGCACGCCCCTGACGGTGCTGACCCCCGAGGAGTCGTACGGCATCCCGCTGGCCGAGGCCCTGGAGCGGCTCCCGGCCCACGACGTGCGCGTGGAGGGGGGCGGCTTCGATGTCGGTGACGAGGAGTACGCGGAGATCGTCGGGCGGGTGCTGCGGGACGAGATCGGGCGGGGCGAGGGCGCGAACTTCGTGATCCGGCGGACGTACGAGGGTGACATCCCGGGGTTCTCCCGCGCCGACGCGCTGGCGCTGTTCAGACGGCTGCTGGAGGGTGAGCGGGGGGCGTACTGGACGTTCGTGGTGCACACCGGGGAGCGGACGCTGGTCGGGGCGAGCCCCGAGGTGCATGTCCGGATGTCCGGCGGCACCGTCGTCATGAACCCGATCAGCGGGACGTACCGCTATCTCGCCGAGGGCCCGACGCCCGAGCATCTGCTCGGCTTCCTCGCCGACGGCAAGGAGATCGAGGAGCTGTCGATGGTCGTCGACGAGGAGCTCAAGATGATGTGCACCGTCGGCGACATGGGCGGGGTCGTCGTCGGGCCCCGGCTGAAGGAGATGGCGCACCTCGCGCACACCGAGTACGAGCTGCGCGGGAAGTCCTCCCTGGATGTGCGGGAGGTCCTCAAGGAGACCATGTTCGCGGCCACCGTCACCGGCTCGCCGGTGCAGAACGCCTGCCGGGTCATCGAGCGGCACGAGGTCGGCGGGCGCGGGTACTACGCGGGGGCGCTGGCGCTGATCGGCCGGGATTCCGGCGGCGCCCAGACCCTCGACTCCCCCATCCTGATCCGCACCGCCGACATCGACGCGGACGGCGGGCTGCGGGTGCCGGTCGGCGCCACGCTGGTGCGCGGGTCGGACCCGGAGAGCGAGGTCGCGGAGACACACGCCAAGGCGGCGGGAGTACTGGCGGCCCTGGGCGTACGACCGTCCCGGCCCCGGGACGAGCACGCGCGCGTACGTCTCGCCGACGACCCGCGCGTGCGTGCCGCCCTCGACGGGCGCCGCTCCTCGCTGGCCCCGTTCTGGCTGCGGATGCAGGAGCGGTCCGAAGAGCTCGCCGGACACGCCCTGGTCGTCGACGGTGAGGACACCTTCACGGCGATGCTGGCCCATGTGCTGCGGTCCAGCGGCCTCGACGTGACCGTGCGGCGCTACGACGAGCCCGGGCTGCGGGAGGCGGTGCTCGCGCACGAGGGGCCGGTGGTGCTCGGCCCCGGGCCGGGTGACCCCTCCGATCTCACCGACCCCAAGATGCGCCTGCTGCGCGACCTCACCGCCGAAGTGATCCGGAACCACCCGCACGGCGTCCTCGGCGTCTGCCTCGGCCATGAGCTGATCGCGGCCGAGCTGGGCCTGGAGATCGTGCGCAAGGAAGTGCCGTACCAGGGCGCGCAGACGACGATCGACCTGTTCGGGCGGCCGGAGACGGTCGGCTTCTACAACAGCTTCGTGGCGCGCTGCGACGACGAGGCCCGGCGGGAGCTCGCCGCGCACGGCGTCGAGGTCGCCCGGGCGGACAACGGGGAGGTGCATGCCGCACGCGGGCCAGGCTTCGCCGGTGTGCAGTTCCACCCCGAGTCGGTCCTGACGCTGAACGGCGCCGCCGTCGTACGCGATCTGCTGGGTCAGTTGCGCGGGACCAGCACGTTCTCGGAGCGGCGGCCCGCGGTGTAGTCCAGGACGTTCCGCAGCGTGGTCTCGACGATCTGGCCGACGGCGTCCTCGGTGTAGTACGCCTGGTGCGAGGTGACCAGGACGTTGGGGAAGGTGACGAGCCGGGCCAGGGTGTCGTCCTCGATGGCCTGGAGGGACTTGTCGAGGAAGAAGAGCCCGGCCTCCGCCTCGTACACATCGAGACCGACCCCCGTGAAGCGGCCCTCGCGCAGCTCGGCGACGAGGGCCGCGGTGTCGATGAGGCCGCCCCGGCTGGAGTTGACCAGGATCGCGTCGTCCTTCATCGCCTTCAGGGCGTCCGCGTCGATCAGCCGGCTGGTCTCCGGCATCAGGGGGACGTGCAGGCTGACCAGGTCGGACTCGGCGAGGAGGCGTTCCTTGGGGACGTAGTGCATGCCGAGTTGCATACAGGCGGGGTTCTCGGCGACGTCCCAGCCGAGCAGTTTCATGCCGAAGCCGTGGGCGATGCGGGCGAAGGCCTCGCCTATCTTTCCGGTGCCGAGGACTCCGGCGGTGCGGCCGTGCATGTCGCGGCCCATCAGGCCGTCGAGGCGGAAGTCGAAGTCACGTGTGCGCGTGGAGGCGCGCACGATACGGCGGTTGACCGCCATGGCGAGGGTCCAGGCGAACTCGGCCACGGAGTACGGCGAGTAGTACGAGACCCGGGCGACGGTCATGGCGAGGCGCCCGGCGACCTTGAGGTCGATGTTGTTGAAGCCCGTGGAGCGCTGGGCGACCATCCTGGTGCCGCCGGCCGCGAGGGTCCCCAGGACGCGGTCGCCGAGGTCGCAGTTGACGCTGGTGCAGACGATCTCGTGGCCGGTGGCGATGGGCGCGGTGTCCTCGTTGAGGAAGACGTCCAGGCAGCGCACCTCGTGGTGGCCCCGGAAGGCCCGCTCGATCAGCGGCCTCTCGTCCGCCTGCACGCCGAAGGCGAGAATCTCCAAGGCCGCTCCCGTTTCATAGGGCTATGGGCCGAATATTACGGCCCATAGCCCTATGCCGCCGGGCGGAATACGACCGCCGTGACGGCTCCGGGCTCAGCCGAAGAAGACCCCGACCTCGTCGTAGAGCTTCGGGTCCACGGTCTTCAGCTTGGCCGTGGCCTCCGCGATCGGGACCCGGACGATGTCCGTGCCGCGCAGCGCGACCATCTTGCCGAAGTCACGGTCACGGACCGCCTCGATGGCGTGCAGCCCGAAGCGGGTGGCCAGCCAGCGGTCGAAGGCGCTCGGGGTGCCGCCGCGCTGGATGTGTCCGAGGACCGTCGTACGGGCCTCCTTGCCCGTGCGCTTCTCGATCTCCTTGGCCAGCCATTCGCCGACCCCGGACAGCCGGACGTGCCCGAAGGAGTCCAGCGACCCGTCCTTCAGCACCATTTCGCCGTCCTTGGGCATGGCGCCCTCGGCGACGACCACGATCGGGGCGTACGACGCCTTGAAGCGTGAGGTGATCCAGGCGCAGACCTTGTCGACGTCGAAGCGCTGCTCGGGGATGAGGATGACATTGGCGCCGCCGGCCAGCCCGGAGTGGATGGCGATCCAGCCGGCGTGACGGCCCATCACCTCGCAGACCAGGACCCGCATATGGGACTCGGCGGTGGTGTGCAGCCGGTCGATGGCCTCCGTCGCGATGCCGACGGCGGTGTCGAAGCCGAAGGTGTAGTCGGTGGCGGACAGGTCGTTGTCGATCGTCTTGGGCACGCCCACACAGGGCACGCCGTACTCGTCGGACAGTCGGGCGGCGACGCCGAGGGTGTCCTCGCCGCCGATGGCGATGAGCGCCTCGACCTCCTGCTTGGCGAGGTTCTCCTTGATGCGCCGGATGCCGTCCTCCTGCTTGAGGGGGTTGGTGCGCGAGGACCCGAGGATGGTGCCGCCGCGCGGCAGGATGCCGCGCACGGCGGGGATGTCGAGACGGACGGTGTCGTTCTCGAGCGGACCTCGCCAGCCGTCCCGGAAGCCGACGAAGTCGTAGCCGTACTCCTGCACGCCCTTGCGGACGACGGCCCGGATGACGGCGTTGAGACCGGGGCAGTCGCCGCCTCCGGTCAGTACTCCGACCCGCATGGAAATGTCCCTTCGCCGCGGTTGCCTGGTGAGGCCACGCTAATGGTGAGCCAGGTCACAGCGGGATGGGTCGGACCGGCAATTCCGGTGAACCGCCGGGTGTTCGGTTTACGCGCCGTCAAACGGACGGCCGACGATCACTCGGCCTCGAACCGCGGGTCACTCGTCGTCGAGGCCGCGCTCTATCGCGTATCGCACCAGCTCCACCCGGTTGTGCAGCTGGAGCTTGCCGAGGGTGTTCTGGACGTGGTTCTGGACCGTGCGGTGGGAGATGACCAGGCGTTCGGCGATCTGCTTGTAGCTCAGACCCTTGGCGACGAGCCGCAGCACCTCCGTCTCGCGGTCGGTGAGCTGCGGGGCGCCCGGCTGGTCGGCGTCCTGGGCGGCGGGCGCCGGGTCGGAGGCGAGACGGCGGTACTCGCCGAGGACCAGCCCGGCCAGGCCCGGCGTGAACACCGGGTCGCCGACGGCCGTACGGCGCACCGCGTCCAGCAGTTCCTCCGTGGACGCCGACTTCAGCAGATAGCCGGTCGCGCCGGACTTCACGGCCTCCAGGACGTCGGCGTGCTCGCCGCTCGCGGACAGGACGAGGACGCGCAGGGCCGGGTTGTGGCCGACGAGTTCCTTGCAGACCTGGACGCCGGGCTTGGCGGGCAGGTTGAGGTCGAGCACCAGGACGTCGGGGGCGGCGGCCTTGGCGCGGCGTACCGCCTGGTCGCCGTCGCCCGCCGTGGCGACCACGTCGAAGCCGGACTCGCCCAGGTCGCGGGCGACCGCGTCGCGCCACATCGGGTGGTCGTCGACGACCATGACCCTGATCGGGTCCTGCCGTCCGTGCGCGGTGTCGGTCATCGCTGCTCCGCCTTCCCCCGTGAAGCGCTGCCGGCCTTCGGTACTTTCAGTTCCACCTCGGTGCCCTGCCCCGGCACCGAGATCAGTTCGGCGCTGCCGCCGAGGTCCCGCAGCCGCCCCCGGATCGACAGGGCGACGCCGAGCCGGCCCTCGCCCTCGGCCTGAGCGAGCCGGCCCTCGGGGATGCCGGGGCCGTCGTCCCTTACGGTGACGATCACTTCGCCGGGCTCGTCCTCGACGAGGATCCACGCGCGCGCGTGCTCGCCTGCGTGCTTGCGTACGTTGTCCAGCGCGGCCCCCACGGCGGCGGCCAGCTCCCGTGCGGCGTCCACGGCCAGCGACACCGGCGCGCCCGGCTCGGCGAGGCTGACCTTCGCGCCCGCGTAGGGGGCGAGCAGCGCACGCAGATCGACGGGAGCGGTGGAGTCGTCGGGCTCCTGCACGGCGCGTACGACGGCTCCTTCGGCGGCGTCCTCCGACAGCCGCGACACGGGCACCAGTCCGCCCGAGACCAGCGTGCGCAGCGCCACCTCCTGCTCGCCGGCCATCCGGCCCAGCTCGGCCGCCTCACCGCCGATGACGGCACCGCGCCGCTGCACCATCGCCAGCACCTGCAGGACGCCGTCGTGGATGTCGCGGGCGAGGCGCTCGCGCTCACGGGTCGCCGCCTCGATCTCCAGGGCGCGGGCGAGGGTGCGCTCGGAGGCGCGGGCGACCTCGACGACGTAGCCGATGGCGATGGAGGCGATCCAGACCAGCAGCACCATGTGGACGGTGTCGCGGGTCGGGACCCCGGAGCGGTGGATCAGGTTGGCGGCGGCGACCAGCGTGGAGGCGAAGGCGGCCCAGCGCCAGCCGCCCTTGATGGCGAACGCAAGGACCGAGCCCGCCGTCCATATCGACGGCAGGGTCGGGGCCCCGGCCGCGATCCGCTCGGGCGACTCGGCGATGCGGGTGAGCAGGATGCCGGCCAGCGCGATGGTGAGGTCCGCGGTGAGGAACCGCTTGGTGCAGTTCGCGGCGTTGGCGACGCGCGGCAGGGTGGCCAGCGTCCACACGGCCAGTACGGCGAAGTAGGCGATGGCCACCCAGGGGCGGGCGACCTCGTCGTAGGCGCTGACGAAGAGTCCGATGGCGTACACCATCGTCAGCACCCGGTAGCCGGTGAGCGCACGCCACAGCGGCTGCTCGACGGACATGCGCATGACCCGCTCACGCTCGGCCACGCCCCCACCCCCCTTGTTGTCGGATCGCCCCGGCCAAGACTGCCCTGTCCCGGCCCGGACCGCTCCGCCTCGTCCGCCTGCTTCTGCTGAGCCCGCTACTTCTCCTGCTGAGCCTTCTTCGCCTGTTCCTTCTCCGCCTTCGCCGCGTCCGCGATCTGCCGCTTGGCGGCGGTCGCGTACATGTCGACGTACTCCTGGCCGGAGAGCTTCATGATCTCGTACATGACCTCGTCGGTCACCGCGCGGAGCACGAAACGGTCGTGCTCCATGCCCTGGTACCGGCTGAAGTCCAGCGGCTCGCCGATCCGGATGCCCGGGCGCATCAGCTTGGGCATGACCTTCCCCGGCGGCTGGATCTTCTCCGTGTCGATCATGGCGACCGGAAGGACCGGCGCTCCGCTGGCGAGCGCCACACGCGCGAGGCCGCCGGGCTTGCCCCGGTAGAGCCGGCCGTCGGGCGAGCGGGTGCCCTCGGGATAGATGCCGAACAGCTCGCCGCGCTCCAGGACCTCGATGCCGCTCTTGACCGCGGCCTCACCCGCGCCGCGCGCTCCGGAGCGGTCCACGGGCAGCTGGCCGACGCCCTTGAAGAAGGCGGCCGTCAATCTGCCCTTGACGCCTGGGGTGGTGAAGTACTCGGCCTTCGCGATGAAGGTCACCTTGCGGTCGAGGACCGCGGGCAGGAAGAACGAGTCGGAGAACGAGAGGTGGTTGCTCGCCAGGATCGCGGGGCCCTCGGCGGGGACGTTCTCCAGGCCTTCCACCCAGGGCCTGAAGGCGACCTTCAGCGGTCCCCCGATGGTCACCTTCATCGCGCCGTACAACAACCGAGTGCCTCCTGTTTGTGTCGGTCAGACCTTAACCCGGAGCGCTGTCAATGAGCCCGACGGCCCTGGTCGGTGTCAGTGCGGTCGCGTACGGTGAAGGACACCTGCTGTTTCGATGTGCGGCTCCGCAGCGCGGGTTCATGTCGTCGCACCCGTCCATGCCGTCCCTCTCACGAACGGGAGACCGTAAGGTGCCGGTCCTTCCTGGAGCCGAGCCGTACCGCCACGAGGGCGGGGAGGTCGGGGTCCTCCTCTGCCATGGCTTCACCGGTTCCCCGCAGTCGCTGCGCCCCTGGGCGGAGTATCTCGCCGAGCGCGGGCTCACCGTCTCGCTGCCGCTGCTGCCGGGACACGGCACGCGCTGGGAGGACATGCAGCTCACCGGCTGGCAGGACTGGTACGCCGAGGTGGACCGCGAGCTGCGCGGTCTGCGCGACCGCTGCGAGCGGGTCTTCGTGGCCGGCCTGTCCATGGGCGGCGCCCTGGCCCTGCGGCTCGCCGCGAAGCACGGCGAGAAGGTGGCCGGCGTCCTGGTCGTCAATCCGGCGAACAAGGTCCACGGCCTGCCCGCGTACACCCTCCCGGTCTCCCGCCACTTCGTCCGTACGGCGCCGGGGATCGTCAGCGACATCGCCAAGGAGGGCGGCGCCGAGATCGGGTACGACCGGGTGCCGCTGCACGCGGCCCACTCCCTGCGGAACTTCTTCCGGCAGGTCGACGGCGAACTGCCGCAGGTCACCCAGCCGCTGCTGCTTCTGCGCAGCCGGCAGGACCACACCGTGCCGGCGGTGGACTCGGCGCGGATCCTGAGCCGGGTGTCGTCCACGGACGTAACGGAGATCGTGCTGGAACAGAGTTATCACGTGGCGACGTTGGACCATGACGCGGACCGGATCTTCGAGGAGAGCCTCGGATTCATCGGCCGGGTCGCGACCGGCGTCGGCAGAGAAGGGACGACTGCACGTGGCTGAGCACGACTCCGACCGCGAGGATCGCGAGGACCGCGAGCCGGAAGAGCAGCACGTCCCGTTCGACGAGGACGCCGCCTGGGCCGCGATCGTCGCCGGGTACGGCGACGAGCCCACGGACCCGCCGGGCGCGAAGCCGTTCAAGTCGATCGAGGACCTGGCGTTGCCCGAGTCCGACGCGAACGACGGGACCAGCGGCGGGACGGGCGCGGGACCGAAGACGGAGAAGACCGACCAGGGCGAGCAGGACGAACAGGACGAGGAGCCCGGCGAGGCCAAGCCGGCCAAGCCGCTCGGCAGCTCGGTGTCCTTCGCTCCCGGCATCGGCCCCCGCGACTACAGCGTGCCCGAGCCGTCCGAGGACGACCTCGACGCCGAGGACGAGGGCCACTTCGTCCCGCCCGAGCCACCGCCCCTGCCCGCCGCCGACCCGACCGCGAAGTTCGCCTGGCTCGCGGTGATCGGCGGACCGATCCTGCTGCTGCTCGCCGTCGTGCTCGGCTGGGACATGACGTGGTGGCTGGCCACGCTCGGCATCGGCGGGTTCCTGGGCGGGTTCGCCACGCTGGTGATGCGGATGAAGACGGACGACGAGGACGACGATCCGGGGCGGGGCGCGGTCGTCTGACCTACTGAGCTGCGGGAATTCTGAGGGCGGCCAGGACCGGAAGGTGGTCCGTGGCCGCCCTCAGGTCTTTCTGCGTGATGCCGGGCTGCCCGAGGGGCACTCCGCAGCCGAGTACCTCTACGCCCTTGGTGGCGAAGATCGCGTCGATGCGCTGGTGCGGGTCGAGCGGGGTCGAGGTGTACTCGCTGCCCCAGGGGGCGGTGGCCCAGCAGTCCTGGAGGCTGTCGGCGAGGCGGCGGAAGGTGCGGCCGGTGGGGCGGTCGTTGAGGTCGCCGCCGGCGATCGCGTGCTCCACGCCCAGGCCGGCGAGGCGGTCCAGCAGCATGCCGCCCTGTGCGTAGCGCTCGTCCTTCTGCAGGGAGAGGTGGCAGCACAGGACGCCGAGGCGGGCGCCGCCGAAGCGGAGCACCGCCGTGGCGAAGCCGCGCCGGTGCAGTCCGGGGGTGAGCGGCAGGAGCACGTCCTGCGTCCGCTCCACGGTGGTCCTGAGGTTGCACAGGATCGCCGGGCCCGCGGCCGTGGCGCCGCCGGTGAGGATGACGAGGTTCGCCGCGCGGGCCAGGCGGGCGAGTTTCTTGCGCCAGCGGAAGAAGCGGGGGGCTTCCTGGATGAGGACCACGTCGGGGTCGCAGGCGGTGATGACGCGGGCGAGGGCCGTCGTGTCGTCGCGCATGGAGCGGATGTTGTAGCTGAGGACGCGGATGAGGGCTGAACCGTCAGGGTTTGTGCGGGACTCGGGGAGCAGCGCCATGTCGATCAATTTACGCCCAGTGCCTCGGGGCGCGAGGTTTGTTCGCGACTGCCGGTTCGTTGTGGCTTGTCGCGCAGTTCCCCGCGCCCCTTGGGTCGGCACTGTGGGCGCACCCCGAGAAGCCGGCGCTACATGATCGGGTCCGGCTCCCGGGCCAGGTCCGCCGCGCCCACCAGGCCCGCCTCGTTGCCCAGTTGGGCGGCGATGACATCGGCCACGGGGCGCCAGTTGCCGCCCACCAGCCAGCGCTTGTAGGACTTGCGGATGGGGTCCAGGACCAGTTCGCCCTCGTCCGAGAGGCCGCCGCCGACGATGAAGGCGGAGGGGTCGAAGAGGGAGGCCAGGTCGGCGAGGCCCGCGCCGGCCCAGCGGGCGAGCTCGCGGTAGGAGTCGACGGCGACCGGGTCGCCCTGGCGGGCGGCCATGGAGATGTGCTTGCCCTCGATGCCCTCGGGGCTGCCGTCGCCCAGGCCGAGCAGGATCTCGGCGTTCTCCGGGGTGGCGTTGGCGCGCTGCTTGGCGTAGCGCACCAGGGCGCGGCCGGAGGCGTACTGCTCCCAGCAGCCCTGCGAGCCACAGCCGCACAGCAGCCCGTCCGGGACCATCCGGATGTGGCCGAACTCCGCGGCGACCCCGTAGTGTCCGCGGCGCAGCTTGTTGCCGATGATGATGCCGCCGCCGAGGCCGGTGCCCAGCGTGATGCAGATGACGTTGCGGTGGCCCTTGCCGGCGCCGAACTTGTACTCGCCCCAGGCGGCCGCGTTGGCGTCGTTCTCCACGACGACGGGGAGGCCCACGCGGGCCTCGACCTTCTCCTTCAGCGGCTCGTTGCGCCAGTCGATGTTGGGGGCGAAGTAGACCTCCGAACGCTGACGGTTGACATATCCGGCCGCACCGATGCCCACGCCGACGATCTGGTGTCCGGCGCGCGCTCCCTCGACGGCGGAGGCAATGGCGTCCACGATCCCGTCGGGCGTGCCCGGGGTCGGCACCTTGTGGGTCGAGAGGATGTTGCCTTCCTCGTCGACCACACCGGCCGCGATCTTGGTACCGCCGATGTCGACGCCGATGGTGAGTCCCATGAATCCCTCAGTTTCGGTCGAGCCCCGCTACGGCCAACCGTACCCGAGGCCCTGAGGCCGGGTTCCCGTCGTCCGCCCGGCGGGACGGGCCCGGGAGGGAGTCGTGCCGCGTCAGTCCAAGTCGATGCGCTGGCCGGGGCCGGTGCCCTCGCCCGGGTCGCGCTTGTCGTCGTCGAGCTCGTCCAGTTCCTGGGCGTCGTCAGGGCCGCTCGTCCAGCGCCGTTCCTGGTTCTGGACCGCGGAGCGGTAGGCGGCGAGGAGTTCGTTGCCGGCCGCGGCGAGGTGGTCGAAGACGTCCGGGTTGCGGTCGATGACGGGCTCGACGGCGGCCTTGGCCTGCTGCACGACCTGCTTGACCACCTGCTGGGCGGCGGGTCCGGCGACCGCGCCGAGCAGCGGGGACTGGATGGTCGACAGCTTGTCCGCGACGGCGTCGACGAGCTTGCGCAGTTCCTCGGCGGCCGAGCCGGGCGGCGCCCCGTACTCGGCGCGACGGCGGGCCTTCTCCTCGGCGAGGTCCTCGGCGCACGCCGTCGCCCAGGCGTCGGCGTCGCTCGCCCGTACCTCGTCGACGGCCTCCTGCTCGGTGCCCTCGGACGGGGGGAGCTCTTCGCTCATGACGGACTCCTGACTACGGTTCGTCTCTCCGACGTTACCCGAACGGGCGTACCTGCTTCACCGGGTCCGTGGCCACAGACCCGGATCCGGCGCGAACCGGATCCGCAGCTCGCCGTCGCGCAGCGCGGCCCCGTCCACGGCGCACCGGCGCAGGGCGGACGGCAGGGGCACGATGCGCCGGAACTGCCCGGCGGTGACGACGAGTTCGTCGCCGCGCCGGATGAGGTCGAGTTCGTCGCGTGCGGCGCCGGGCAGCGGGATGTGCCAGACGAGGACGCCGTCCTCGGCGAGCCGGTCGGTGACGGGCCACTCGACGGTGGACGACGTGTCGTTGACGGCGGGCACGGCGAGCGCGGCGAGGTCGTCGGTGCCGCGCGGGTCCCGCCCGAGGTGGGCGACGCCCCGGACGTCGTAGCCGTCCTCGCGCCACTCCTCCAGGACCTTGCGCTGCTGGGCCACGGGCCCGGCGAGCCAGCTGCCGGCCGCCGCCTCCGTCTCCGGCAGGACGCGGTTGGCGATCAGCACGTCGGGGCGCAGACCGCGCAGGGCGAGGGCGAGGCCGGCGGCACGCACGGCGTCGGCGCCGCCCGGTCCGGGTTCGGCGACCAGTCGTACGACGGTGTGGCGGTCGGCGACGACGGCCTCCACGGCGGCGAGCTCGAGGTCCCAGCGGGCAGTGGTCTCATACAGCCACTCCGCGGGCATCGGCACGCCGGCCAGTCGTCCGAGGACGGGGCGCAGCGCACGGGCCGCCTGCCGCTCGGGCGGCAGCAGCCGGCGCAGATAGCGGCGCAGTTCCTCGGGGAGGGAGAGCAGTGCGAGGGCGTGCGGGGTGGCGGGCAGATCGACGACGAGAAGGTCGTGGGCCTCGGTGAGCGCGGCGTCCCGCAGGGCCCGCAGCAGCGCGAGTTCCTCGGCGCCGGGGAGGGGGGTGACCTCCTCCGGGTCGAGCCGGGAGGCGCCGAGGAGGTCGAGGGCGGTGGTGGCGCGCTCCTGGAAGGCGGCGAGGTCGTCCCGGAATCCGGTGTCGGCGTCGGGGCGCCAGGCGGTGAGGCCCTCGGCGACCCGGGTCGGCGCCGCTCCCGTGCGCACGCCGAGTGCCGCGCCCAGGGTGTCGGTGCGGTCGGCGCTGAGGACGAGGGTGCGGGTGCCCTCACGTGCGGCGGCGAGCGCGGTGGCGGCGGCGACGGTGGTACGGCCGCTGCCGCCGGGGCCCGTGATCAGGATGGTGCGCATGGGGGTGAACCGTAACGGACGTCGGAGTTCGGGCCGATTTCGCGTCACCCGGCGTCATGGCAGGTGGGTGGGCCCGACAGCGGGCCCGGCAGACGGACGGGTGGACAACGCGTATCGCGTACCCCCGCCCACCCGCGGCGAACCGCCTACTTGCCCGACTCGACCCGCTTCTTCAGCCCCGCCAGCGCCCGGTCGATGATGACCTTCTCGGCCTTGCGCTTGATCATGCCGAGCATCGGGATCTTGACGTCCACCGTCAGCTGGTACGTGACCTCGGTCGACCCGGCGCCCGCCGGCTTGAGGATGTACGAGCCGTCGAGGGAGCGCAGCATCTGGGACTTCACCAGCGTCCAGGACACCTCGTTCTCACCGGTCCAGGTGTACCCCAGCACCTGGTCGTCCTTGATCGCCCCGGCGTCCATGACGAGACGGACCTGTTCGGCGCGGCCCTGGTCGTCGGACTTGAGGACCTCCGCCTCCTTCACCTCGCCGGTCCAGTCCGGGTAGCGGGCGAAGTCCGCGATCACCCCCATCACATCGGCCGGTGCCGCCTCGATCGTGATGCTCGAGCTGGTGTGTTCCGCCATCGCCGTGGCTCCTCCAGATGCGGGCCGGTAGGAAGTCGTGGTGCGCACGCAAGTGCCGCGTGAAGGCTACCGCGCGCCCGACCGGCCGACTTCACCCCCACCTGCGCCATCGTCGCGAAACCGCCCACCGCATCCGAATTCGCTCACCATTCCAGCGCCCACGGCTTCCCCGAGCCGGCGAAGTGCCCCACGTTCACGCACTCCGTGGCGCCGATCCGCATCCGCCGGACCAGCGGTTGATGCACATGTCCGAAGAGGGAGTAACGAGGACGCGTCCGGCGAATCGCCTCCAGCAGCGCCTTGCTTCCCCGTTCGAAGCGCCGCGCGACCGTGTCGTAGACCAGTTCCGGGACCTCGGGCGGGATGTGCGTGCACAGCACGTCCACCTCCCCGACGGCCTCGATCTTCGCCGCGTACTCCTCGTCACTGATCTCGTACGGCGTGCGCATGGGGGTGCGCAGCCCGCCTCCGACGAAGCCGAAGACCCGGCCGCCGATCTCGACCCGCTCTCCGTCCAGCACGGTCGTGCCCGGCCCGGCGTACTCCGGCCACAGAGGCGGCATGTCGACATTGCCGTAGGTGGCGTACGTCGGCGTCGGGAACGCCGCGAACAACTCGGCGTACTGCTTGCGCACCGCCTTCTCGATCGCGGCCCGCCGGTCCGAGCCGATCCCGGCCCACAGCTGCGCCCCGAACTCCCGCGCCTCCTCGAAGCGCCGCGCGGTGCGCAGCTCCACGATGCGGTCGGCGTTCTCCACCCCGAACAGGTCGGGGAAGATGCCGCGCGAGTGGTCGGCGTAGTCCAGGAACAGCACCAGGTCGCCGAGGCAGATCAGGGCGTCCGCGCCCTCACCGGCCCTGGCCAGGTCGCGGGCGTTGCCGTGCACATCGCTGACCACATGAACGCGCGTTCTGCGGTTTCCCGTCGGTGTCGGTGCCATGGCGATCAAGGGTAGGCGTGTGCGGCATACGTGAACAGTGGCAGCCGAATCGACGGTTACTGGCCAGTCGTCAGACCGCTCGACTACTGTGCGCGCAGAAACACCAATCCGTGTGACGCAGCGAACATCTCGCCGGACCCCCCTGTCGAAGACGCCATACCGGCGGGTAACGTCCGGGCAGTCCAGTCGTGCTCAGGATTTCAACATGTGAATTCCTGAGCACCTGCCCGAGCCTTGGACCGCACCGTCGCATCACACAACGTCGTGGCGCCGGCGCCCTATGAGGAGCAGCAGTCTTGCGCGAGTTCAGCCTTCCGGCTTTGTACGAGGTCCCTGCGGACGGCAATCTGACCGACATCGTCCGCAGAAACGCCGCGCAGCACCCGGACGTGGCCGTCATCGCCCGCAAGGTCGGCGGTGCCTGGCAGGACGTCTCGGCCACCACCTTCCTCACCGAGGTGCACACGGCCGCGAAGGGGCTCATCGCCGCCGGCGTCCAGCCGGGCGACCGGGTGGGCCTGATGTCCCGCACCCGCTACGAGTGGACCCTGCTCGACTTCGCGATCTGGTCCGCGGGCGCGGTCACCGTGCCGGTGTACGAGACCAGCTCGCCGGAGCAGGTGCAGTGGATCCTCGGCGACTCGGGCGCGACCGCCATGGTCACGGAGCTGGACGGCCACACCGCCGCCGTCGAGTCGGTGCGCGACCGGCTGCCCGCCCTCAAGCACGTCTGGCAGATCGAGGCCGGCGGCGTCGAGGAGCTGGGCCGGCTCGGGCAGGACATCAGCGACGCGGCGGTCGAGGAGCGCAGCTCGCTGGCCAAGGCCGACGACCCGGCGACCATCGTCTACACCTCGGGCACGACCGGCCGTCCCAAGGGCTGTGTGCTGACCCACCGCAGCTTCTTCGCCGAGTGCGGCAACATCGTCGAGCGTCTGCGGCCCCTGTTCCGCACCGGCGAGTGCTCGGTCCTGCTCTTCCTGCCGCTGGCGCACGTCTTCGGCCGCCTGGTGCAGGTCGCGCCGATGATGGCGCCGATCAAGCTGGGCACCGTCCCGGACATCAAGAACCTCACCGACGAGCTGGCCTCGTTCCGGCCGACGCTGATCCTCGGCGTGCCGCGCGTCTTCGAGAAGGTCTACAACTCGGCGCGCGCCAAGGCGCAGGCCGACGGCAAGGGCAAGATCTTCGACAAGGCGGCGGACACCGCCATCGCCTACAGCAAGGCGCTGGACACCCCGACCGGCCCGGCCGTCGGTCTGAAGATCAAGCACAAGGTCTTCGACAAGCTGGTCTACAGCAAGCTGCGCGCGGTGCTCGGCGGCAAGGGCGAGTACGCCATCTCCGGCGGCGCCCCGCTGGGCGAGCGGCTCGGGCACTTCTTCCGCGGCATCGGCTTCACGGTCCTGGAGGGCTACGGCCTGACCGAGTCCTGTGCCGCCACCGCGTTCAACCCCTGGGACCGGCAGAAGATCGGCACGGTCGGTCAGCCGCTGCCGGGTTCCGTGGTGCGGATCGCGGACGACGGGGAGGTGCTGCTGCACGGCGAGCACCTGTTCAAGGAGTACTGGAACAACCCGGGCGCGACCGAGGAGGCGCTGGCCGACGGCTGGTTCCACACCGGTGACATCGGCACCCTCGACGAGGACGGCTACCTCAGGATCACCGGCCGCAAGAAGGAGATCATCGTCACCGCGGGCGGCAAGAACGTCGCCCCGGCCGTGATCGAGGACCGTATCCGGGCGCACGCGCTGGTCGCGGAGTGCATGGTGGTCGGCGACGGACGGCCGTTCGTGGGCGCGCTGGTCACCATCGACGAGGAGTTCCTGGACCGCTGGTGCGCCGACCACGGCAAGCCGACGGGCTCCACCGCGGTGTCGCTGCGCGAGGACCCGGACCTGCTGGCCGCGATCCAGTCGGCGATCGACGATGGCAACGCCGCGGTGTCGAAGGCGGAATCGGTGCGGAAGTTCCGTATTCTGCCGGCCCAGTTCACTGAGGATTCGGGCCATCTGACGCCGTCGCTGAAGCTCAAGCGCAACGTCGTGGCGAAGGACTACGCGGACGAGATCGAGGCGATCTACCAGAAGTAGCAAGCCCCTTTCGTACGACGGCTCATGGCGCGGTGTCCTCCAGGAGGACCCGCGCCATGATGCGTTCGGCGAGCGAGCCGGCCCCGCTCACAGCAAGGCTTTGAGCTTCTCCGCCAGCAGGTCCCAGCGCCACTTCTCCTCGACCCACTCCCGGCCCCGCTCCCCCATCCTGCGGCGCAGCTCGGCGTCGCCGAGGAGGGCGACGACGCGCTCGGCGGTGTCCTCGGCGGAGCCGCCCCGCACCACCCAGCCGGTCTCCCCGTCGAGCACCGCGTCCGGCGCCCCGCCCGAGTCGCCGGCGACGACCGGCAGTCCCGTCGCCGAGGCCTCCAGGTAGACGATGCCGAGACCCTCGACGTCGAGGCCGCCCCGGCGGGTCCGGCACGGCATCGCGAAGACGTCGCCGGCACCGAAGTGCGCGGGCAGCTCGGACCAGGGCACGGCGCCGGTGAAGCGGACCGAGTCGGTCACCCGGGTCTCGGCGGCCAGCTTGCGCAGGTCGTTCTCGTACGGCCCGCCGCCGACGATCAGCAGCACGGCCTCCGGCTCGGCGGCCAGAATGCGGGGCATGGCCAGGATCAGCGTGTCCTGTCCCTTGCGCGGCACCAGCCGGGACACACACACGATCACCGGCCGGTCGGTCAGCCCGAGCCGCGCCCGCACCTCGTCGCCGCCCGACCCCGGATGGAAGGTCTTCTCGTCGACCCCCGGCGGCAGTTGCGCCATCCGCGAGGCCGCGTCCGGCGTCAGCGCGGTCGCGATCCGCGAGCGCGTGTACTCGCCGAGGTAGGTGATCGTGTCCGTCGACTCCCCGATCCGGCGCAGCAGCTGCCGGGCCGCGGGCAGCTGGGCCCACCCCGCCTCATGACCGTGGGTCGTGGCCACGAGGCGCTCGGCGCCCGCCTTGCGCAGTGCGGGGGCCATCAGACCGAGCGGGGCCGCCGCCCCGAACCACACCGACGTACAGCCGTGCTCGCGCAGCAGCCCGACCGCCCGCCGGGTCGCCCCGGGCGTCGGCAGCAGCATCGTCGTACGGTCCCGTACGACCGTGAAGGGCTGCTCGGCGTCGAAGGCGGCCGTGGCCTCGGCACCCTCGCGGCCGCGCTTCCAGGTGGAGGCGTAGACGACCAGCCGCTCCGGGTCCAGCCGCAGCGCCATGTTGTGCAGGAACGCCTGGATACCGCCGGGACGGGGCGGGAAGTCGTTGGTCACGATCAGGGTCTTGTCCATCGCCGCCGACCTTACCGAAGCCGCTGTTCACAGCCGGGGCCCGGCCACGCCTGTGGCCCGCACACAGCCGGACACGACATCATGTTCCATTCAAGGCGGAAGCGAACGGCAGGGGATCCGGTGGAGACGACGGGCACGCGGCGGTCCATGGCGTGGCTTCTGGGCGTCTGGGGTCTGACCAGGGTGGTCCTGCTGCTGTTCGTGTTCAAGGTGTACGTCTTCCCCGGGCCGGACGTCACCAGCGACGTGTCGGTGATCTACCAGGGCTGGTACGACGTGCTGCGCACCGGAACGTTCCCCCTGGGCGACGTCACCTGGCAGTACCCGCCCGCCGCGGCGCTGCCGATACTCTCCCCCGCGCTGGTGTTCTGGCTGGACTACCCGTCCGCCTTCTTCGTCCTGGCCTTCACCGCCGACCTGGTGGTCCTGCTCCTCCTGCTGTACGCCGGCCTGCGCCCCGGCCGCACCCTGCGCGGGACCTGGGTGTGGGTGGCGGGCGTACCGCTGCTCGGACCCACCGTGTACGCGCGCTACGACGTGATGGTGACCGCCGTCGCCGTGGCCGCGCTGCTCGCGGGCACCCGGCGTCCCCGGCTGATGGGCGCGCTGGCGGCCTTCGGCGCGATGGTCAAGGTGTGGCCGGTCCTGCTGCTGCTCGCGGCCCGTGGACGCGCCGCCTGGGGCTGGGCAGCGCTGACCATCGGCGTCCTGTCCGCGGTGTTCGCCCTCGCCATGCCCGGCGCCTTCGCCTTCCTGACCTTCCAGCGGGACCGGGGCACCGAGGTGGAGTCGCTGGGCGCGCTGGTCTTCCATGTGGCCCGGCAGCACGGCTGGGACGGCCAGGTGCTGCTGAACTACGGCTCGGTGGAGTTCCTCGGCCCGTACGTCGACGTCGTCAGTACGGCCGCCCTGGCCCTGAGCGGGCTCGCCTTCGGCTGGCTGCTGCTGTGGCGGCTGCGGGCCCGGCGGTTCGAGGCGCACACGCTCGCGGACGCGGCCTTCGTGGCGGTGCTGATGTTCACGACGACCAGCCGGGTGATCAGCCCCCAGTACATGGTGTGGCTGGTCGGCCTCGCGGCCGTGTGCCTGTGCTTCCGGGAGAGCCAAATGCGGCGCCCGGTCGCCCTGGTGCTCGCGGCCTCGCTGGTGACGGTCCTGGAGTTCCCCGTCTGGTTCGCCCACGTCGTCGCCAGCGACTCGCTCGGCATCACCCTGCTGTTCCTCCGCAACGGCCTGCTGGTCGTCGCCACCCTCCTCGCGGCCCGCGAACTCTGGCACGCGACGGCGATCCGGGCGACCCCCGCCGCCGTACCGGCTCAGACCACCCGCGCCAAGGAAACGTCCCTGCCCTCCTGACGACCGGCCCGGCGTGAGCGCCGCACCGCGGCACGGCCGGATCAGCCGAGCTGCGCCGGCAGATACTCCCGCCACTCCCGCGTGAACTCCTCCAGCGAAGTCCCCAGTACGTCCTTCAGCGCGGCCTCGACCGCGCCCGCCCGGCGGTCATGGGCACCCACGGCGCGGTAGAACTCGGCGAGTCTGACCTCGCCCCAGCGGTTCGCGATCATGCGGCAGGCCATCCAGCCGCCCTCGTAGGCCTGGGCCAGCCTGGTCGCGTCGCCCCCGAAGCCGAAGTCCGGGTCGGTCGGGAGGCTCTCGGGTGTGCGGCCTTCCGCCACCGCGCGGCGCAGTTCGGGGGCCGCCTCGGAGGGCGAGCGGCCGCTGCCGAGGTAGCCGATCCAGTCGGCGTAGCCCTCGGAGAGCCACAGCGGGGTGGCGGGGGTGGTGTGGGCGCGGGTGGCGACGTGGGTGGTCTCGTGGGTGAGGACGACCTGCTTGCCGGTGGCGCCGAGGACGCCGTACGCGTCGGGGTTGAGGATGATCCGGTCCGCCGGGGCGCCCGCGGAGGCGCCGGTCTCGCCGGTGGTGACCGCGGCGATCCCGCGGTAGGAGGACGCGGGCGCGCCGAGCAGCGCCGCCATGGCGGTCAGCGACCTCGGTACGAGGACGACGACATGCCGGGCCCAGTTCGGGCCCCAGGCCTGGGCCACGGCCGGCACCGCGTGGTCGGCCAGCTCCGCGAACGACCGCAGCCGGGCGGTGGTCTGCCCGACGCCCAGGACGAGGCTGGCGTCGCCGCGCAGGACGTTCACCTCGCCCTGGTCCCACAGCTGCTCGGCGGAGCCCTTCGCGGGCCGCTCCGACTCGACGTACCAGCGGCCGGCCGCGTCCAGCCCCAGGCTCAGGGTGCGGCCGGCCCGGACGGGGGCCCGGTCGTAGCCCTGGACGCGATAGCGGAGCTCGGCGCCGGCGACGGCGGTGTCGCCGGTGCGGCGCAGGCCGGTCAGCCGGTACGACCAGTCGGCCAGGGGTACCGCGCGCAGATTGTCGAACCGGTCCCGCGCGCCCGTGCGCAGGTACGCCGTCTCGTCGTGGTCGAGAATCGCGCCGGCCCGCCGGTCGAGCAGGCTCTGCACATCGGCCTTGGCGCTGTCGGTCGTGGTCCGCCCGCCGCAGCCCACCAGAGGGATGAGAAGCAGACAGAGCGCCACGACGACTCGCGTTCCCGACGCCCGCCTTCGACCAGCCACTTCCCGATCGTACGGCGGCGGGGGCGCGAAGGTCAGACCCTGGTGACCGTCGCCCCGGGGATCATGCCCACCGGGTCGTAGCGCACGGGTGCGCCGGGGTAGGGCGCGTGGATCACCTGGCCGTTGCCCATGTACATCCCGACATGGCTGGCGTCGGAACGGTAGGTGACGACGTCGCCGGGCTGGGCCTCGGAGAGCGGGACCTGCCGCCCGGCGTACCGCTGGCCCTGCGAGGTGCGCGGCAGGGAGACGCCGGCCTGGGCGTACGACCACTGGATCAGGCCCGAACAGTCGAAGCCGGAGGGCCCGTTGGCACCCCAGATGTACGGCCGGCCCAGCGCGGACTGGGCGGCGGCGACGGCGGCCGCCGCGCGGCCCGAGGCCGGCAGGGCTCCCCCGAAGCCGTCGAAGCCCGGCATGCCGGCGCGACCGGAGCGGGAGGCGCGTTCGTAGGCCGCGCGGTCGCCGGCGGTGAGGGAGTTGAGGAGTCTGCGGGCCTCGGCGAGCTTGCGTTCGACGGTCCGCTTGTGGGCGGCGACGGCCTTGCGGCTCTTCTCCAGCTCGAGGAGTTTGCCGGTCGCCTCGCTGCGCTCCTGGGCGAGTTCGCGCATGGCGCCCTGGAGCTTTCTGAGCTGGCCAGCCTGGTGCGCGCTGATCCGGGCGAGCGCGGCGGCCCTGTCGAGGTAGTCCTCGGGGTCGTCGGAGAGCAGCAGCGCGAGGGAGGGGTCGAGGCCGCCGGAACGGTACTGGGCGCCGGCCAGCGAACCGAGCACGTCCCGCATGGAGTTGATGTGCTCCTGCTGGCGGGCGATCCGGTCCTGCGCCCGGCCCACCTGCTCATGGAGCTTCTCGGCGCGCTCGTCCGCCTGGTTGTAGGCCTCGGTGGCCTTCTCGGCCTCCTCGTAGAGGCGGTCCACCTTGGCGCGGGTGTCGTCCTGTGGCGCGGCCGTGGCCGGAGTGACCCCGAGGGCCGCGGCGGCGGCCGACATGACGCAGAGCGCTGCGTTGGCGCCCCGGTCGAACCCGGGCGATGCAAGGCGACGATGGGACCCCACGGGAAGCCGCTCTCCTTCCGCTGGCGGACAGGACCATTTCCCCGGCGTCGGGGAAACGCGGCAGACAGTAGCTCCGTGCGGGGGCGGCGACCAACGACCGCGCCGGACACGCAAAGTGACGCCCCGCCTCTGACGCAGGTCATCGGCGGGGCGTGGGGTCAGTCGGCGATGCCGGAATTCGCTCGTTCGGGCGGCACTCTGTGTTGATCTTGCAGGCGCTGGGCCGGGATCAGATGCGGACGCCGAACTGGAACGGCATGTTGTTGATCGACTCGTAGCGGACGACCGTGCCGCTGCGCGGGGCGTGGATGACCTGGCCGTTGCCGGCATAGAGGCCGACGTGGTGCAGGTCGCCGTAGAAGATGACCAGGTCGCCGACCTTGAGTTCGCTCATCGAGAGGTGCGTCCCGGCCCCGGCCTGGGCCTGCGAGGTGCGGGGGATGCCGACGCCGGCCTGGGCGTAGGCCCAGGAGGTCAGGCCCGAGCAGTCGTAGGAGGCGGTGCCGGTGGCGCCGTAGACGTACGGCTTGCCGAGCTGGCTCTGGGCGGCCTGGAAGGCGGCCATGGCACGGCCGGAGGCGGACCCGGTGTTCCCGAGGTCGACGCGGTCGGCGGCGGAGCGGCTGGCGCGGTCCTCCTGGGCGGCGAGGGCGGCCTTCTCGGCGGCCGTCAGGCTGTTGAGGAGCTTCTGCGCCTCGGCGAGCTTGCCCTGGACTTCCTTCTTCTTCTTGCCCAGTTCGGTGCGGGTGGAGGAGAGGTCCTTGAGCTTCTCGGCGGCCTCGGCGCGCTGCTGGGCGAGCTCGCGCTGCTTCTCCTGGACCTTCTTCAGCGACTCGACCTGCTGAGCGCTCAGCTGGTCCATCGTGGACGCCTTGTCCAGGTAGTCGTCCGGGTCGGACGACAGGAACAGCTGGATCGAGGAGTCGATGCTGCCCGTGCGGTACTGGGAGGCGGCCGCGAGGCCCATCGAGTCACGCAGCTCGTTCAGGTCTTCCTGACCGCGGGCCACGTTGTCCTGGATGGTGGAGATCTCCTTCTGGAGCTTCTCCTGCTTCTCCTTGGCCCCGTTGTACTTCTCGGTGGCCTGCTCGGCCTGCTCGTAGAGCTTGTCGACCTTGGCCTTGACCTCGTCCTTGCTCGGCTTCTCGCTGGGGGCCGCGTTGGCCGCCTGCGAACTGATGGCCACGGCAGCAGCCGCCGCGGTGGTGAGCACGGTCACGCGTGCTCGGCTCGGCTGCTTGGGTCGACGGTGGGAAGCCACTGAGGTGAAACCCTTCTTGTGAGTGATCACCCGCTCGGAGGTTCGACGCCAGACCCTAGTGACCCTCTTGTGATCAGATCAAATCCTCACAGGAAAAATCTCGTCACACACATCATTCTTTACACACAACTCACATGGTGTGATGCGCGGTTGACGCTACGTTGCGTGACGGTCCCACCAATTCGGGCATTGCGTCCGTACGTTGGCCGATTCAGGACAGTCGCTTCAGAAGCACCGCAGAAGCCACCGGTCGCGCGCCGGCGCGTGCCACCCCGTCGGCGACCTCGCGGTCGGTGGAGGCGACGATGACCGGACGGCCCGGCGGCTCGGCGCGCACCAGCTGGCGGATCAACTCGTCCGCGGTCACGCCGGGCTTGGAGAACAGCACCCGCACCCCGCGCGGCGGAGCCAGCAGCACCGGCGCGGCCAGCTCGGCCCCGTCGAAGACACAGGTCACCTCGGCGCCGGTCTGCGCGGCGAGCTGGGAGAGCTGACCGAGGAGCCGGAGGCGCTGCTTCTCCAGCGGCATCTGGGGATAGCCGGTCTTGGTGACGTTGTAGCCGTCGACCACCAAGTGCGCCTGCGGCAGGGCGAGGAGCTGGTCGAGGATCGCGGGGTCGTTCTCGGACAGGGCCCGGGCGGCGATGTCCTTCGGGGTCATTCGTCCCGGTTCGACCGCGTCCACGGTCTCGGCGGGCCGTACGGAGACCGGCGGCAACGCCAGTTCCCGGCGCAGCCCTTGAGCGGCGTCCAGCAGGGTGTCGAGGAGCAGCCGTACGCGCATGTCCTCGACGCTGCGCCCCTCGCGTGCCGCTCTGCGCGTGGCCTCCAGGGCCGACTCGGCCTCTCCGAGCCGCGCCTTGAGCCGACGGGTCTCACTCTCGGCCGAGGAGACCTGCGCGTGCCCCTCGGCGCGCACGGCCTCGATCTCGCCCTGGATCTTGCGCAGGGCGGCGTCGCCGCGCTTGACGTCACTGAGGGCGGAGCGCAGCTTGCGGTGAAGCGATTCGGCTTCCTTCTTCGCCGCGTCCAGCTCGGCGCGCAGCCGCTCGTTCTCGTGCCGGGTGTGCTCGCGGGCCTGGGCGAGCTCCTCGCGCAGCCGGTCCAGCTCGGCCCGGGTCTCCTCGTCGGCGCGCTCGGCGTCCGCGCGCTGGGCCTCCTCGCCGGCCGCGGTGACCAGCTTGACCCAGCCGGTGGGCCGCAGAACATAGGCCGCGGCCGCCACGTCGAGCGGGTCCGCGGCCGGGGGCGCCGAGCCTGTGTCGAGGGCGCCGGTGAGCTCCGGCTGGGCCTCTCTGAGCTTCTCGCCGATGCGCTGGCGGAACAGCGGATCGGTCTCCAGCGCGGCGGCCATCGCGTTGCCGGCGAACTTGGCCCGCCGGTTCGGTGCGAATCTGGCGTACTGCCGAAGCTGCGCGGGCAGTTCGCCGACGGTCAGCCCGCCGAAGCCGTCGGACACGATCTGTACGACCTTGCGTCGCACACCGTCGGGCAGCGGACGGTCGAGCACCTCGGCGGCGCCGTCGCCCGGCCCCCCGCCTTGTGTCTCCACCATCCGTCACACCCCACTATCTGTGCGGGGCCCTCCCGGACCCCCGTCGTCAGGAGCCGGCGCCCGGCCTGTCCACGAGTTCCACCTTGTCGACCGCGTTGCACCAGCGGCAGCGCACCGATTCGATCGTCTCACTGAGCACCTCACGCTCCTCGACCTTCGGCTCACCGGCCAGATCGAGGTGCATGTACTCCACGACCTTGGACGAGCGCGTCACGTCGAAACGCGTGAGGTTGCCGCAGAGGGTGCAGCGCCACCGCGTCGTGGCGGTCGGCAGGGGAACCGTCATCGTGACTGCGCTCTTTTCTTCCAGGCCTTCTATTGTCCGTGACGCGTCGTGCTCGGTGCGTGTGGCTCGTAACCCTACGGCCTGGCGGGTACTCGTCGCCCGTCCGTACCAGGCGGCGAGGCGCTCTGTGCGGCTGCGTCCCGTTACGTCATGCTCTGTATTCATGATCGGCAACTGGAGCGTGGCGCGTTTCGGAGCTCGGTTCGGCAGGGCGGGCCGATCGGTCCGTTCCGCCTTCGGCTCCTCCGCGCCGGTGACCTACGGGCTGATCGCCCTGTGCTGCCTGTTGTTCCTGGTGGGACCGGCGGCGGGGCTCAATCCGGTGTACGGCTCGGGCGAGGGACTGCTGACGGCGCAGCGGGCCTACTTCCACCACTGGGGCGTGGTGCCCGCGGAGCTGTTCGAGGGCTCGCCCCGGGCCGCCCTCACTCCCGCGACGGCCCTCTTCGTGCACGGCAGCTGGGTGCACCTGCTCGGCAACATGCTCTTCCTCTTTGTGTTCGGCGTGATGACCGAGGAACGGATGGGCCGCATCCAGTTCACTCTCTTCTACCTGGGCTGCGGCTATCTGGCCCTGCTGGGCTATGCCGCCGCCAACGACGACTCCACCCAGTCCCTGGTCGGCGCGTCGGGCGCGATCTCGGCCGTCCTCGGCGCTCTCCTGTTCCTCTTCCCCGGAGCGCGGGTGACAAGCCTGCTGCCGTTCCTGCTGTTCCTGCCGCTGCGCTTCCCTGCCTGGGTGGTACTGCCCTTCTGGGTGGCCCTCCAGTGGGTGGCCGCGGGTCGGGCGGCCCAGGGCCCGGGGGTGGCGTATCTGGCGCATCTGGTGGGCTTCGGGCTGGGCTTCGGCTACGCGTGGGCCCGGTTCGGGCGGCCGACTAGAGTGAAGGCCGCCCCAGCTCCGGCCCCCGAGGGAGAGAACCAGCCGTGATCACCGCGATCGTCCTGATCAAGACCAGCGTGGACCGGATCCCCGAGATCGCGGAGCGGATCGCTTCGCTGGAGAGCGTGACCGAGGTCTTCTCCGTCACCGGCACCTACGACCTGATCGCGATGGTGCGGGTGAAGGAGCACGAGGACCTGGCCGAGGTCATCCCCGGGCGGATCAGCAAGATCCCCGGCGTCGAGGGGACGGACACGCACGTGGCGTTCCGTACGTACTCCCAGCACGACATCGAGGCCGCTTTCGCCATCGGCCTGGACAGCTGAGGGTCCCGCGCTCACGCTCACTCGGATGAAGAGCGCACAGGTCGAGCATCTGTCGGCCGGCCTGGAGAACTGGGCGGACGTCCTCACCCGCGACCTCGGCGCTGCGGGCACCGTCTTGCACCTCGGCCCCGGCACCGGAGCCTCCGGCGGTCTGGGCGCGGGCCTCGCCGCCCTGGGCGCCCGCCTCCTCCCCCGCTTCGACGTCCTCCTGGACCACCTCGACCTCGACACCCGCCTCGCCCGCGCCGACCTGGTCGTCACCGCCGAAGGCGCCCTGGACCACCAGACGCCCAAGGGCAAGGTCCCGGCCGAGGTGGCCCGCCGGGCCAAGCTGTACGGCCGCCCGGTGCTCGTGCTGGCGGGCACGCTGGGCGAGGGCGCGCACGAGGTGCCCGGGGTCGACGCGTTCAGCGGCATCCTGCCGGCGCCGATGGCCCTGGCGGAGGCCCTGGTGCGGGCCTCCGAACTCCTCACGGACGCGACCGAACGCGCCCTGCGGATGATCCTGCTGGGCGCCCGGCTACCGGCTCACGCGGAGGTGTCCGGGACGCAACGGCCGTCCTCGGTGCGGTAGTTCCAGCGGGCGCCGTCCGTGACGAGCTCCCTCACGGCGTTCACGAACCGCTCGACGTGCTCGTCGGGCGTACCGGCCCCGAAGCTCACCCGGATCGCGTTGAGGGACTTCTCGCCCGGAGCGGCCTCGGGCGCACCGCACTCGCCCTGGGCCTGCGGGTCGCTGCCCAGCAGCGTCCGCACCAGCGGGTGGGCGCAGAACAGCCCGTCCCGCACCCCGATGCCGTACTCGGCGGAGAGGGCGGCGGCGAAGTGGGAGCTGTTCCAGCCCTCGACGACGAAGGAGATGACGCCGACGCGGGGGGCGTCGTCGCCGAAGAGCGAGAGGACCCGGACCTCGGGAACCTCGGCGAGGCCCGCACGCACCTTCTCGATCAGGTGCTGCTCACGGGCGACGAGTGTGTCGAAGCCGGCCTCGGTGAGGGCCTTGCAGGCGGAGGCGATGGAGTAGGCGCCGATGACGTTCGGGGAGCCGGCCTCGTGACGGGCGGCGCTCTCGTGCCAGTCGACGTCCACTCCCCCGTCCGCACGCCGGGTGACCTTGCGGCTGGCGCCGCCGCCCGCGAGGTACGGCTCGGCCTCGCGCAGCCAGTCGGCGCGGCCGGCGAGGACGCCGGAGCCGAAGGGGGCGTACAGCTTGTGCCCGGAGAAGGCGATCCAGTCGACGTCCAGATCACGGACGCTCACCGGGTGGTGCGGGGCGAGCTGGGCGGCGTCGAGCACGATCCGGGCGCCGTGGGCGTGGGCGGCGGCCGCCAGCTCCCGCACGGGCCACAGCTCGCCGGTGACGTTCGAGGCGCCGGTGACACAGACCAGGGCCGGGCCGTGGCCCCCTTCAATCGACACAGTACGGTCGGCGAGGGCGCGCTCCAGGGTCTCGACGGCCTGGCGGGGGGTGCGGGGCGCGTTGAGGTAGGTGACACGGGCGTCCCGCCAGGGCAGCAGGGAGGCGTGGTGCTCGGTCTCGAAGACGAAGACCTGGCAGTCGGCGGGAAGGGCGGCGGCCAGGAGGTTGAGCGAGTCGGTGGTGGACCGGGTGAAGACCAGCTGGTCGTCGGCTCGGCAGTCCAGGAACTCGACGACGGTCCTGCGGGCGTTCTCGAACAGGTCGGTGGAGAGCTGCGAGAGGTACCCGGCACCGCGGTGGACGCTGCCGTAGTACGGCGCGTAGGCGGCGACGTCGTCCCAGACGCGCTGGAGGGCGGGGGCGCTGGCGGCGTAGTCGAGCGCGGCATAGCTGACCTCGCCGCCCGTGACGAGCGGGACGGTGACATCACGGCCCAGAACGGGCAGCGGGGCACAAACGGACTGAACGGTGGCAGCGGTGGAGACAGACATGGCGAACTCCCGTGAGCGGCATGCGAGTTGAGGGCATGCGGAGAAGAGAAAAAGGGTGTGCGGAGGCGGGGCTCAGCGGCCCTATCGCATTCGCTTGCTCACGGAAGACTCCCTCGAACGACCAGGACCCCTGGTTTCGAGAGGGGCCCGCGCTTGCCGTAGACCTCGCTGCCTACGGCCTGGTCTTCACCCGGGGCACCCCGCCACGGACGGAGGGTTGCCGGACAGTCGGCCGGGGCCTCATGACTGTCACTCATGACCTGGTACAGGAACGTACGTGAAATGATCGTCGTCCCGCAACCCGTGTCCGGATCGCGGGACGACCTCACTGCCTAGCTGTTGCTCGCGGCGACCCAGCGGTCGAGCGTCCGCTTCGCCGCTCCCGAATCGATCGCCTCCGCCGCCTTCGCCATGCCGGCGCGGATCTGTTCCGTCAGCGGCCCGTCGCCCGGCTCCAGCGCCACCAGCGCCGCCGCCGCGTTCAGCAGTACGGCGTCCCGCACCGGCCCCGTCTCGCCATCCAGCAGGCGCCGGGCGACCTCGGCGTTGTAGGACGCGTCGGCACCGCGCAGCGCCTCCACCGGCACCAGTTCGATGCCGACGTCGCGCGGGTCGAAGGTCTCCTCGGTCACCTTGCCGTCGCGTACGACCCACACCCGGGAGGTGGCCGTGGTGGTGAGCTCGTCGAGGCCGTCGTCACCGCGGAACACCAGCGAGGAGTTGCCGCGCTCGGCGAAGACGCCCGCGACGATCGGTGCCATGCGCGGGTCCGCCACGCCGACCGCCTGCGCCTTCACCTTCGCCGGGTTGGTCAGCGGACCGAGCACGTTGAAGGTCGTCCGGATGCCCAACTGGCCGCGGGCCGCGGCCACATGCCGCAGCGACGGATGGAACTTCACCGCGAAGCAGAAGGTGATCCCGGCCTGCTCGGCGACCTCGGCCACCCGCCCGACCGGCAGTTCCAGATTGACGCCGAGCTTCTCCAGCACGTCCGAGGCACCCGACGCCGACGAGGCCGCCCGGTTGCCGTGCTTGACGACCTTCGCGCCCGTGCCGGCGATGACGATCGCCGACATGGTGGAGATGTTGACGGTCTTCGCGCCGTCGCCGCCGGTGCCGACGATGTCGACGGTCCGCCCCGGCACCTCGATCACGTTCGCGTGCTCGTACATCGTCCGGACGAGCCCGGTGATCTCCTGAACCGTCTCGCCCTTGGCGCGCAGTGCCACGACGAAGCCGGCGATCTGCGCGTCCGTCGCCTCGCCGCGCATGATCAGGTCCATCGCCCACGCGGTGTCGTCGGCGGCCAGGTCGGAGCCGTTCAGCAGACCGTTCAGCAGCAGGGGCCAGGAGCGGGCCGCCGCGGTGTCGCCTCCGGCGGGGGTCACAGCGCTCATAAGCCGCTCCAGGGTCAGATGTCCCGCACTGCGGGACATGAGTCTCAACGAGGTCCACCCTATCCAGCCGCGGGGCACGGCGAAGGGCCCCGTCCGTACAACGGACGGGGCCCTCAACCGTGGCGTGGCAGGCGATCAGTGGTGGCCGTGGCCGCTCGTGATCTCCTTGTACTCCTCGACGGTCGGCTTGGGGATCTGGCCGTCCTCGCTGAAGTACGACTTGCTGAGCTTGGCGCGCAGCTTCTCGGAGCCCTTCACCTTGCGCTCGACGCCGTTCTCGTCGACCGTCGGGCCGATCTCGGCCGGCTGGTACTGCTCGTGCGCGGTGAGCGTGTACAGCGCGTCCTGGCTGAGCGGCTCGTGGACCTCGATGAACTCACCGTGCGGCAGGCGCTTGATGATGCCGGACTCACGGCCGTGCAGCACCTTGTCCTTGTCCCGGCGCTGCAGGCCGAGGCAGATCCGCTTGGTGACGATGAACGCGATGACCGGTCCGGCGAAGAACCCGATCCGGACGAACCAGGTGACCGCGTTGATCGACAGGTGGAAGTGGGTGGCCCACAGGTCGTTGCCACCGCCGACCAGGCCGATCATGTACACCGTGACCCAGGCGACGCCGAACGCGGTACGCGTCGGGGCGTTGCGCGGGCGGTCCAGGATGTGGTGCTCGCGCTTGTCGCCGGTGACCCAGGACTCGATGAACGGGTAGACCGCGATCGCCATCAGCACCAGGCCGAAGAGCACCAGCGGGATGAACACGCCCAGGACGAGCGTGTGACCCCAGAAGTTGACCTCCCAGCCCGGCATGTACCGGACCAGACCCTCGGCGAAGCCCATGTACCAGTCGGGCTGGGCGCCCGTGGACACCTGGTCCGGCCGGTAGGGGCCCATGGCCCAGATCGGGTTGATCTGCGCGATCGCCGCGATCACCGCGATGACACCGAAGACCAGGAAGAAGAAGCCTCCGGCCTTGGCCATGTAGACCGGCAGCAGCGGCATGCCGACGACGTTCTTGTTGGTCTTTCCGGGGCCCGCGAACTGCGTGTGCTTGTGGTAGAAGACCAGGATCAGGTGGCCGACCACCAGGCCGAGCATGATGCCCGGCAGCAGCAGGATGTGGATCGAGTAGAAGCGGGCCACGAAGTCGACGCCCGGGAACTCGCCGCCGAAGAGGAAGAACGAGATGTACGTGCCGACGATCGGCATGGACAGGATCGCGCCCTCGGTGAAGCGGACACCGGTGCCGGAGAGCAGGTCGTCCGGGAGCGAGTAGCCGGTGAACCCGGTGAACATGCCCAGGACGAACAGCAGGAAGCCGAACAGCCAGTTGATCTCACGCGGCTTGCGGAACGCGCCCGTGAAGAACACACGCATCATGTGCACGAACATGCCGGCGAGGAAGATCAGCGCCGCCCAGTGGTGGATCTGCCGGACGAGCAGACCGCCGCGCACGTCGAAGGAGATGTGCAGCGTCGAGCTGAACGCCTCCGACATCAGCTGTCCCTGCAGCGGGACGTAGCTGCCGTGGTACTCCACCTCGTTCATCGACGGGTGGAAGAACAGCGTCAGATACACACCCGTGAGGATGATGATGATGAAGCTGTAGAGGCAGACCTCACCCAACATGAACGACCAGTGGTCGGGGAAGATCTTGCGCATGTTGGTCTTGGCCAGGGAGTAGATCCCCAGCCGGCCGTCCGCCCAGTCGGCGACGCGCTCGCCGGCCGGTGCCTTCCCGCGCGAGCGGGACTCGGTGGTCTCAGTGGTGCTCATCCGCGCTCCCAGAATGCAGGACCGACGGGCTCATCGAAGTCGCCGAGCGCCTCGAGGTAGCCCTCGTCGTTCACGCCGATGCGCAGCTGCGGCAGGGCGTGCCCGGCCGGGCCGAAGATCACTCGGGCACCGTCGGCGAGGTCGAAGGTGGACTGGTGGCAGGGGCAGAGCACGTGGTGCGTCTGCTGCTCGTACAGGGAGATCGGGCAACCGACGTGGGTGCAGATCTTCGAGTACGCGACGATGCCCTGGTAGGACCAGTCGAGCTCTTGCTTGTCCTTGATGTCGTCGGGCTGGAGCCGGACGATCATCAGGGCGGCCTTGGCGATCTCGTTCTGGAAGTCGTGGTCGTGCTCCTCGAGGCCCTCCGGCTTGGCGAAGGTGAGGGAGCCGACCGCGACGTCCGAGGGACGCAGCGGCTCGTTGGTGTTCATGTTGACGAGCAGCTTGCCCTTGGACCACAGCGTGTGGCGCAGCTTGGTCCCGGGCAGCGGGCCGAGGTCACGCAGCAGGACGACGCCGGAGAGCGGGAACAGGGCCAGCGCGCCGAACATCGTGTTGCGGATCAGCTTGCGGCGACCCAGCGCGGACTCCTTGGCGCCCTGCTTGAAGTCGGCCATGACCTTGGCCTTGACCTCGGGCTCCGCCGCGATCGCGTGCCGGTCGTCCGCGACCTCCGCGTCGGACATCAGGGTGCGGGCCCAGTGGACCGCGCCCGCGCCGATGCAGAACAGCGCCGCGCCGAGGGTCAGACCCAGCGCGAAGTTCAGCGCGTTGAGGTGACCGATCGGGAAGACGAAGATCGACTTGTCGTGCGGGATCGCGACGTACGAGGCGATGAAGCCGACGGTGGCCAGCATCGACAGGGTGAACAGCATGGCCACCGTGCGCTCGGACCGCCGGGCGGCCCGCTCGTCGATGTCCTGGACCCGGTGCTCGTGGGGCGGCAGGCCGGGGTCCGCGAAGGGGTGCTTCTCGTCGGCGACCGCTACGCGGGCGTCCTGCTCAGCGGGCAGGTTCTCTTCTGGAATGTCTTGGCTACTCATGACTTCTTGGCCTTTGCGGTCCGAGCGGCGACCCAGATGGCGACCGCGATCAGGGCGCCGAGACCGAAGACCCAGGAGAAGAGGCCCTCAGTGACCGGCCCGAGGCCGCCCAGCTCCAGACCACCCGGGTTGACCGTCTCGTCACTGTTGACCGCATGCAGGTACGCGATGATGTCCTTCTTGTTCTGCTCCGACAGCGTGGTGTCGGGGAAGGACGGCATGTTCTGCGGGCCGGTCTGCATGGCCTCGTAGATGTGCTTGGGGTCGACACCCTCGAGACTCGGTGCGTACTTGCCCTTCGTCAGCGCGCCGCCCTTGCCGGTGAAGTTGTGGCACTGGGCGCAGTTGTTGCGGAAGAGCTCGCCGCCCTTACCGATGTCCGCTCCCTCGGGGCCGTACTGCTCCTCGGTCGGGAC
This sequence comes from Streptomyces sp. NPDC056479, assembly GCF_042795335.1. Classification (NCBI taxonomy): domain Bacteria; kingdom Bacillati; phylum Actinomycetota; class Actinomycetes; order Kitasatosporales; family Streptomycetaceae; genus Streptomyces; species Streptomyces sp. NPDC056479. The sequence goes on from NZ_JBHTRZ010000008.1 coordinate 508,439, forward strand.
GGTCGGGCCGGCGCCCAGCGAGGCGATGTACGCCGCGAGCTGGTCGATCTCGGCCTGGGAGTAGATGTTCTTCTTCGCCGGGACCTGGGCGCCCTGGGAGGTGGCGGCAGGCATGCGGCCCGTCGAGACCTGGAAGTCGACGGCGGCGGCGCCGACGCCTACCAGGCTCGGACCGTCAGAGGTGCCCTGACCATCGGTTCCGTGGCAGCTGGCGCAGCCGACGGTGTAGAGCTTCTTGCCCTCCTCGATGGTGAGGGACTGGGCGGATTCCTCGGCCTGCGCCTTGTCCGCGGGAGCGAACACGGCGTACAGCCCCCCCGTGCACGCCAGCGCGAGGAGTAGGACGACGACCGCCGCCAGCGGATGGCGTCGTCGTGCGGAGAGCTTTTTCACGGATTACCCCGGTGTCAGGATCTTCTGCGTCGATGCTTCTGGTAAGTGCGTTTGTTGAACGCGCGCGGGATCGGGCCCGACTACTTGATCATGTAGATCGTGGCGAAGAGGCCGATCCAGACGACATCGACAAAGTGCCAGTAGTAGGACACGACGATCGCGGCGGTCGCCTGCTCGTGCGTGAACCTCTTCGCCGCATAGGTACGCCCGAGGACGAAGAGGAAGGCGATCAGACCGCCCGTCACATGCAGGCCATGGAAGCCGGTGGTCAGGTAGAACACCGAGCCGTACGGGTCGGAGGAGAGCGAGAGCCCGTCCTTCTTGACCAGCTCGGTGTACTCGTACACCTGACCGCCGATGAAGATCGAACCCATGATGAAGGTGACGATGAACCAGCCCCGGAGCTTCTTCACGTCACCGCGCTCGGCGGCGAAGACGCCGAGCTGGCATGTGAGTGAGGAGAGCACCAGGATCGTGGTGTTCGTCGCCGAGAACGGGAAGTTCAAGGCCTCGGCCTTCTCACTCCAGAACTCGGGGCCCGTCACCGATCGCAGGGTGAAGTACATCGCGAAGAGGGCCGCGAAGAACATCAGCTCGGAACTCAACCAGATGATGGTTCCGACGCTGGTGAGGTTCGGCCGGTTGACCGACGGGTGCGCGTGCCCGGTTTCTACTGTCGTTGCTGTCGCCACGACCGACATTATGTCGGTCGCTTATCCCGCCCTCACTCCGGGGGGTGCCGTTCGGAGTGTCTTGCCCGTTCAAACCGGTGTTGACGTGGTGTTCAAGGGAGTAGCATCCGGCCCAACGGGCCTGTCCTTACGACGCTGACGTCACGGAGGAACAATGCAGCCGACCGCCACGGTGCTGGTCTACAGCGACGACTCCAACACCCGCGAGCAGGTGAGGTTGGCCACCGGGCGCCGGCCTGCTCCGGACGTGCCTGTGGTGGAGTTCGTGGAGTGCGCGACGCCTGCCGCTGTCATCAAGGAGCTGGACAGGGGCGGGATCGACGTCTGTGTGCTGGACGGTGAGGCCGTGCCCATGGGGGGCATGGGGGTCTGCCGGCAGATCAAGGACGAGGTGTTCAACTGCCCGCCGGTGCTGCTGCTCATCGGGCGGCCGCAGGATGCGTGGCTGGCCACCTGGAGCCGGGCCGAGGCGGCTGTGACGCTGCCTGTGGAGCCCGTGGAGTTCGCTCAGGCGCTGGCCTCCCTGCTGCGGACGAAGAGGCTCCAGAGCGCCTAGGGCGCCGCCCTGGGGCGTTCAGACGTTCTGCGGCCTGAGCCTTGCGCGTTCCGCCGGGCTCGGGGCGTCGGGGGTCCCGGCCACCAGGGCGCTGCCGTCACGCCACTTCGTCCAGTCGAGGTTCCAGTCGCCGAAGCCGTTGCCGAACGGTTCCATCGTGTTGCCGTACGAGTTGACGACCTTGACGATGTCGCCCTCGCGGACGTTGTCGAAGAACCACTCGGCGTTGGCGGTGCTCATGCCGGTGCAGCCGTGGCTGACGTTGGCGGAACCCTGGGAGCCGACCGACCAGGGGGCCGCGTGGACGTATTCGCCGCTCCAGGTCACCCGGGTGGCGTAGTAGACCGGCAGGTCGTACGACTCGGAGGAGCCCTCGGCTATGCCGATGCTCGTGCCGCGCATGCGTACGAAGTACTCCTTGCCGAGCACGACCTTGACGCCGTTGCGGGTCTCGAAGCCCGCCTTGCCGGTCGTGACCGGGACGGACTTGACCTCCTCGCCGTTGCGGTAGAGCGTCAGCTGGTGGGTCGAGGCGTCCGTGACGGCGATGACCTGGTCGCCGATGGTGATCCTCAAGGGCTTGGCCCTGCCGCCCCAGAGGCGGTCGCTGACCTTGATGCCCTCCAGGTCGCTGCGGGCCTGAATGGTCGCCCCGGCGGGCCAGTACTCCTTGGGGCGGTAGTGGAGTTCCTTGTCGCCCACCCAGTGCCAGGCGCCGTCCACGGCCGGGATGGAGTCGACCCTGAGGGCCCGCTCGACGATGGCGCGCTGGTTCTTGTCCTTGACCGGTCGGCTCAGTTCGGCCGTGATGGGCTGGCCGACGCCGTACTTGCCCGCCTTGGGGCCGAACTTCACCGTCAGGTGCTTCTTGGACGTGGGCTTGCTGGTGTCGAAGGTGAGGACCTTGCGGCCGGGGGCCCCGTCCTCGTCCTCGGTGCTCACGCGCACCGTGTAACGGGCGTTGGCGGCGAGCGGAGAGGTGCTGTGCCACCGGGTGCCGTCGGCGGAGAGTTCGCCCGCGACATGGCGTCCTGCGGCGTCCTTGGCGGTGACGTCCGTGATCCGGCCGTCGGAGTTCGCCGCGGTGACCTCCAGGGGCTTGTCGGGGTCGGCCTTCTCGCCATCGCCCGGGCCGTTGAAGGCGATCTGGCCCGCCGCGTCGTACGGCTCGGCGGACAGCGGGTTGCCGTCGCTGCTGCAGCCGGCGGCGCTCGCGCCGAGCGCGATCAGCAGCAGCGTGCAGCCTATGACGGTGCTCGTGGGCGTTGTTTTGCTCATGGCTTCACGCTAGGAAGCAGCGTCAATGGCGGCGCGCCGAGTGACTCGTACGGGTGACATCGATTGCTGCAAACGAAGGAGCCCGGACCCTCCTGGCGGAGTGTCCGGGCCCCTTTGAGCTCAGCTCGTGCTACTGGGTGCGGTTCTCACCGCGGTAGTACTCGAAGACCCAGCCCCAGATGCCGACCAGGATCACCGGGATGGAGAAGTACATCAGCCACCAGCCGATCGCGATCGACAGGAAGGCGAGGGCGCCTCCGATCCCGAGGGAGAGCGGCTGCCAGCTGTGCGGGCTGAAGAACCCGACCTCGCCGGCGTCGTCCGCGACGTCCGCTTCCTTGTTGTCCTGCGCGCCCGCGTCGACCCGCCGGGCGGTGAAGCCCAGGTAGAAGCCGATCATGACGCACAGAGCGAAGGCCAGGAAGAGGGCCGTGGTACCGGCCGGCTCCTTCGACCAGACGCCGTAGACAACCGCCATGGCGAGGACGAAGACGCCCAGCCACATGAACATCCTGCCCTGGATCTTCACTTGCCGGCCTCCTTGCCACCAGCGAGGGCCTTGTCACCGTGAGGGGCGTTCTCGAGCTGGTCGAGCGCGGCGATCTCAGGGTGGTGCAGGTCGAACGCCGGGGATTCGGAACGGATCCGCGGCAGCGTGAGGAAGTTGTGCCGCGGCGGCGGGCAGGACGTCGCCCACTCCAGCGAGCGGCCGTAGCCCCACGGGTCGTCGACCTCGATCTTCTTGCCGTACTTGGCGGTCTTCCACACGTTGTAGAAGAACGGCAGCAGCGACGCGCCGAGCACGAACGAGCTGATCGTCGAGATCGTGTTCAGGGCGGTGAAGCCGTCGGCCGCGAGGTAGTCGGCGTAACGACGCGGCATGCCCTCGGCACCCAGCCAGTGCTGGACCAGGAAGGTGCCGTGGAAGCCGACGAACAGCGTCCAGAACGTCATCTTGCCGAGCCGCTCGTCGAGCATCTTGCCGGTGAACTTCGGCCACCAGAAGTGGAAGCCGGCGAACATCGCGAACACGACCGTGCCGAAGACGACGTAGTGGAAGTGCGCCACCACGAAGTACGAGTCGGACACGTGGAAGTCCATCGGCGGCGAGGCCAGGATGACACCCGTCAGACCACCGAAGGTGAACGTGATGAGGAAGCCGACCGCCCAGAGCATCGGTGTCTCGAAGGACAACGAGCCCTTCCACATCGTTCCGATCCAGTTGAAGAACTTCACGCCCGTTGGTACGGCGATGAGGAACGTCATGAAGGAGAAGAACGGTAGGAGGACGCCGCCGGTGACGTACATGTGGTGGGCCCACACGGTCACGGACAGGCCCGCGATGGCGATGGTCGCCGCGATCAGACCCATGTAGCCGAACATCGGCTTGCGGGAGAAGACCGGGATGACCTCACTGATGATGCCGAAGAACGGCAACGCGATGATGTACACCTCTGGATGCCCGAAGAACCAGAACAGGTGTTGCCATAGCAACGCCCCTCCGTTCGCGGCATCGAAGACATGGGCGCCGAACTTGCGGTCCGCCTCCAGCGCGAAGAGCGCCGCCGCGAGGACGGGGAAGGCGAGCAGGACCAGCACCGCGGTCAGCAGCACGTTCCACACGAAGATCGGCATGCGGAACATGGTCATGCCGGGGGCGCGCATGCAGATGATGGTGGTGATGAAGTTGACCGAGCCGAGGATGGTGCCGAAGCCGGAGAAGGCCAGGCCCATGATCCACAGGTCGGCGCCGACGCCCGGGCTGCGGACCGCGTCCGACAGCGGGCTGTAGGCGAACCAGCCGAAGTCGGCCGCGCCGTCCGGGGTGAGGAAGCCACCGACCGCGATGAGCGAGCCGAACAGGTAGAGCCAGTAGGCGAACATGTTCAGCCGGGGGAAGGCCACGTCCGGCGCGCCGATCTGCAGCGGCATGATCCAGTTCGTGAAGCCGGCGAACAGCGGCGTCGCGAACATCAACAGCATGATCGTGCCGTGCATCGTGAACGCCTGGTTGAACTGCTCGTTCGACATGATCTGAAGACCGGGCCGGGCGAGCTCGGCGCGCATCAGCAGCGCCATCACACCACCGATCACGAAGAACGCGAACGAGGTGACGAGGTACAGCGTTCCGATCGTCTTGTGGTCGGTGGTGGTGAGCCACTTGACCACGACGTTGCCGGGTTGCCTGCGCCGGACCGGCAGCTCGTTCTCGTACGAGTCCTCAGCTGCCGCGGCACCCTGGGGTTCGTTGAGGATGCTCACAGGTTTGTCGTCTCCCGGTTCTTCTCGTGGCTCGTCTGCGCGATGCCGGCGGGAACGTAACCGGTCTGCCCCTTCTTGGCGAGGTCCTTGAGGTGCTGCTCGTACCGCTCGGGGGAGACGACCTTCACGTTGAACAGCATCCGGGAGTGGTCGACGCCGCACAGCTCGGCGCACTTGCCCAGGAAGGTGCCCTCCTTGTTGGGGGTCACCTCGAAGGCGTTGGTGTGGCCCGGAATGACGTCCTGCTTCATCAGGAACGGCACCACCCAGAAGGAGTGGATGACGTCACGCGAGGTGAGGACGAAGCGGACCGTCTTGCCCTTGGGCAGCCACAGGGTGGGGCCCGGGTTGCCCGTCTGCGGGTTCCGGGTGCCCGGGGTGCCGCAGTCGTAGACACCGCCGGCGTTCGCCGGGAAGTCTTCCTTGAACCGGTTCGGGATCGCGGCCAGTTCCTTGGACGTCTTGGCGTCGCCGGTGGAACCTTCGACATCCGCGATCATGTTGAAGCACCAGCTCCACTGGAAGCCGACGACGTTGACGGTGACGTCGGGCTTGTCCTTGAGGCTGAGGATCTTCGACTCGTCGCGGGCCGTGAAGTAGAACAGGACCGAGACGATGATGAGCGGGACCACCGTGTACAGCGCCTCGATCGGCATGTTGTACCGGGTCTGCGGAGGTACCTCGACCTTGGTGCGGCTGCGCCGGTGGAACATGGCGCTCCACAGGATCAGACCCCACACCAGCACGCCGACGGCGAGCGCAGCCGCCCAGGAACCCTGCCAGAGGGAGAGGATCCGCGGAGCCTCTTCCGTGGTCGGGGTGGGCATACCAAGGCGAGGGAAGTCTTCCCAGTTGTACGAGCAACCGGTCGCTGTCGCCAGGACCAGGCCCGCGGTCATGCCTTGCAGCAGCTTCCGCCGCATCGGGCGCCGCGGCGAGCGGTCGGAGCCGTTGGGACTCACGTAGCGCCTTCCCGAGAGTCTCGCCCGCGCGGATCGGCTGCGGCCTGGCCTTCTCGCTGGTCGGTCGCCGCCCTGCGTCGGGCAGGGGTTTGGATGTTTATGCGGACCAAACCCTAGCCGACGCTCTCGGAGGGTTCGCGGGGAGGGGGGCCTACTGGAGTGGGGGGTTCGCTTGATTGGCGGCTGCGGGTTGTTCGCGGCCGGCCGCGCCCCTGAGGGGCGCCCCTGTTGCCGGACGTTCTAGCGTTGCTGTGTGGCCTACTTCGATGCTGCTTCCAGTGCTCCCCTTCACCCTGTCGCTCGGCAGGCGCTTCTGGCCTCCCTTGATGAGGGGTGGGCCGATCCCGCACGTCTGTATCGGGAAGGACGGCGGGCGCGGATGCTGTTGGACGCGGCTCGGGAGGCCGCTGCCGAGGCCGTAGGGTGCCGGGCCGACGAGTTGGTGTTCAGCTCATCGGGGGCGAAAGCCGTCCACTCGGGTGTCGCCGGGGTGTTGGCCGGGCGGCGGCGGGTCGGGCGTCACCTGATTGTGTCTGCCGTCGAACACTCCTCTGTGCTCCATGCGGCTGACGCACACGAGGCCGACGGGGGTTCGGTCACTCAGGTGGCGGTGGGCCGGAGCGGGGCGGTGGGCGTGGAGGCGTACGGGGAGACCCTGCGTCCGGACACCGCGCTCGCGTGTCTTCAGTCGGCCAACCACGAGGTGGGGACCGAGCAGCCGGTGGCGGAAGTGGCAGGCGTGTGCCGGGAGGCCGGGGTGCCGTTGCTGGTGGACGCGGCGCAGTCGCTCGGGTGGGGGCGGGTCGACGGGGACTGGTCGGTGTTGACCGGGAGTGCCCACAAGTGGGGTGGTCCCTCGGGGGTCGGGCTGCTCGTCGTGCGCAAGGGGGTGCGGTTCGCCGCGCAAGGGCCCTCGGACGAACGGGAGTCGGGGCGGGCCGCCGGGTTCGAGAACATCCCGGCGATCGTCGCCGCGGCGGCCTCGCTGCGGGCCGCACAGGCCGAGGCGGCCCAAGAGGCCGTACGACTGCGGGAGCTGACGGAGCGGATCCGGGCGCGGGTGCCGCAGCTGGTGCCGGACGTGGAGGTGGTCGGCGATCCGGTGCGCCGGCTCCCCGGCATCGTCACCTTCTCCTGTCTCTATGTCGACGGGGAGACATTGCTGCACGAGCTGGATCGTGCGGGGTTCTCGGTTTCGTCCGGTTCATCCTGTACGAGCAGCACGCTGACGCCCAGCCATGTGCTGAAGGCGATGGGAGTGCTGAGCGAGGGGAACGTGCGGGTGTCCCTCCCCTTCGGGACGGCGGCGGAGGACGTCGAACGGTTCCTTGAGGTGCTGCCGGGGGCGGTGGCCGGGGTGCGGGAGAAGCTGGGCGCGCCCGTCACCGAGACGGTCGTACGGGACGACGTACTGGTCGTGGACTCCCTCGGCAAGCTGTGCCCGCTCCCCGTCATCGAGCTCGCCAAGGTCATCGGCGAGGTGCCGGTCGGCGGCCTGGTCCGCGTGCTCGCCGACGACGAGGCCGCCCGACTGGACATCCCGGCGTGGTGCGAGATGCGGGGCCAGGAGTACGTGGGCGAGGAACCGGCGGAGCGGGGGACCGCGTACATCGTGCGCCGGGCCAGCTGAACGCCCCTTCTCAGGGGCGTTCAGCCGACGACTCAGCCGAGGTGCGCCCGGACCTCCTCGCCCGCGTCATGCCCGTACGCCTTGGTGAACCTGTCCATGAAGTGCGCGCGCCGTAGCTGGTACTCCTGCGTGCCGACCGTCTCGATGACGAGCGTCGCCAGCATGCAGCCGACCTGCGCGGCCCGCTCCAGGGAGACGCCCCAGGCCAGCCCGGACAGGAACCCGGCGCGGAAGGCGTCGCCGACACCGGTCGGGTCGGCCTTGCGCTCCTCCTCGGCGCAGCCGACCTCGATCGGGTCCTCGCCCTGGCGCTCGATGCGTACGCCCCGTGAGCCGAGGGTGGTGACCCGGTGGCCGACCTTGGCCAGGATCTCCTCGTCCGTCCAGCCGGTCTTGGACTCGATGAGCCCCTTCTCGTACTCGTTCGAGAAGAGGTAGGTCGCCCCGTCCAGCAGTATCCGGATCTCGTCGCCGTTCATCCGGGCGATCTGCTGGGAGAAGTCGGCCGCGAAGGGGATCGCGCGCGAGCGGCACTCCTCGGTGTGGCGGAGCATGCCCTCGGGGTCGTCGGCGCCGATGAGGACCAGGTCGAGGCCGCCCACGCGGTCCGCGACGGTCTTCAGCTCGATCAGCCGGGCCTCGCTCATCGCGCCCGTGTAGAAGGAGCCGATCTGGTTGTGGTCGGCGTCGGTGGTGCAGACGAAGCGGGCGGTGTGCAGGGTCTCGGAGATACGGACCGAGCCGGTGTCGACGCCGTGCCGGTCCAGCCAGGCCCGGTACTCGTCGAAGTCGGCACCGGCGGCGCCGACCAGGATCGGGTTCGTGCCCAGCTGGCCCATGCCGAAGGCGATGTTCGCGCCTACGCCGCCCCGGCGTACGTCCAGGTTGTCGACCAGGAAGGAGAGCGAGACCGTGTGCAGCTGGTCCGCGACGAGCTGGTCGGCGAAGCGGCCGGGGAAGGTCATCAGGTGGTCGGTGGCGATGGAGCCGGTGACTGCGATGCGCACGGCGTGGAGTCTCCTGTGGGGAGGTGGGATTGACATTCCACGCTACCGTTCGTGACCGTGACGCAGAAGCAGCCAAAACTACCCGATAGTAGATCTTTCTTCGCGGGCTCGAGCGTGCATACGGTGCGGCTATGACGAAATTCGAGGTCCGCGCCCCCGCCCCGGCCGACCTGGAGGTCGACCTGGCGTCACTGCTGGGTGACTGTGCGCGGATGGCTCCGCACTGGGCCGTTCCCGACCGTGTTCTTTCCCGTCCGGTCTCCCCGTCACGCATTCACGGGGTGAGCGTGCCGCCGAGGTCGGCGCGACTGCTGGACGCGATGTCCGACTACGGGGACTGATCGGGCGGGGCCGATCGGGCGACCGGTCGGCATTTGGCGGCCGAATCGGCGCGGTTCGGCCGCTTCGGCGCGAGTTCAGGGAACCGTGCGCTCCCCCGCTGCGTCCCATCGCTGTCCCCCGTAAAGGGGATGCGGGATACGACCCGATGGACCGACCTTTTTGACAGGGCCGGGTCAGGGTCATGGGACATGTGCGCAGCCGAAGGAGCGATGCGGTGAACACCGAGCGACCCGACAACGACGACGCGGGCGCCTCCGGCAAGGACGCGGAGGAAGCACGGGCGCAGCAGGGCGCCGTCGGTGCTGAGGGGCTCGCCGCCAAGGACGGGGAGACAGGCGGAGCTCCTGGCTCCGGGGCCGAGGAGGCCACCGGGGCCGAAGACGCCGTGGCGGCGCAGGAGGCCGGCGAGGCCGCTGAGGGCGGAGCGGAGACCGAGGGGTCCTCGGAGGCTCCCGCCGCTTCCGCCACAGCGGACTCCGGCGCGGCCCCCGCTCCCGGCTCCGAGGACTCCGGCGTCGTCCCCACTCCCGACGCCGAACACGACGACCTCCGCGACGGCTCCCGCCGCCGCTCCCCCGCGATCATCGCGTCCGTTGCCGCGGCGGTGCTGCTCGTCGGGGGCGGCGGGGCCTATCTCGCCGCCAGTACCTCCGGCGGGTCGGACGGCGGCACGTCGTCCGGGGCGGCCGGCGACGACACTCCCCCGCCGCTCCACCTCGACGGCTACAGCGAGGGTGGCAGGACAGGCATCGCGCCCGGGGAGCCCAACCCCTACGGCGTCACCTACAAGGCCGACGGCGAACTGCCGGACGGGCCCGGATCGGCGCCGGTCTACCGGGCCGGCGGCGAGGTCGGCGCGGACGAGGTGGCCCGGCTGGCCGAGGCGCTCGGGGTGGACGGGAAGCCGGTCGCGCAGGGGCAGACCTGGAGGGTCGGGGTGACGGACGGGTCGGGGCCCAGTCTGCAGGTGAACAAGCAGGCGCCGGGGACCTGGACCTTCTACCGGTACGCCCCCGGCACGGACAACTGCCAGAGCACCACCGTGTGCGCGGAGGCCCCCGCCGACCCGTCCGGCGACCCGGTGAGCGAGGCCGTGGCGAAGAAGGCCGCCGCGCCGGTGCTCAAGGCGGTGGGTCAGGACGACGCGAAGCTCGACGCGAGCCAGGTCATGGGTGCCCAGCGGGCGGTGAACGCCAACCCCGTGGTCGGCGGACTGCCCACCTACGGCTGGACGACCGGGGTGACCGTGAACGCCCAGGGTGAAGTGGTGGGCGGAAGCGGCCAGTTGAAGGCGCCGGCGAAGGGGGACACGTACCCCGTGCTGGACGCCGAGAAGACGCTCGGGCTGATGAACGCGGCGCCGGGGACCGACGGCCGGATGGGCATCGGCGGCTGCGCCAGTCCCGTACCGCTGAAGGACCGTCTGGAGGCGCCCTGCGGGGCGGAGAGCTCGCCGGACACGGCGGCCTCGGCGAGCGCGCCGGCCCGGGAGATCATCACGGTCGAGAAGGCGGTGTTCGGGCTGGCCGCGCACTATGTGAACGCGCGGCAGACGCTGGTGCCGTCCTGGCTGTTCGAGGTGCGGACGCCGGGCGCGCAGGACAGCTTCACGGTGACGCATCCGGCGATCGACCCGAAGTATCTGGCCTCGTCCACGCCCTCACAGGAGCCGTCGGGGCAGCCGACCCCGCGGCCGAGCGATCCGAAGGACGAGCCGACCTCGGCGCCGGTCATCGATGACGTGCCGGTGAACGGCTACACCGCCGACGGCAAGGAGCTGACCGTGGCCTTCACGGGCGGTGTGTGCTCGGAGTACGAGGTGGTGGCGAGCGAGAGCGGGGATCAGGTGACGGTCCGGGTGACCTCGACCACGCAGCCGGAGAAGATCTGCATCATGATCGCCAAGGTGTTCCACAAGACCGTGCAGCTGGACGAGCCGCTCGGTGACCGCGAGGTCGTGGGCTCGGACGGTCAGAAGATCCAGACGGAGAAGCCCGGGACGCAGCTCCCGGACGCACCGCAGACGTCCGGGGCCCGGTAAGGCCCACGGACACGGGAAGGCGGCGGCCCCGTCGGAGGGGGTCGCCGCCTTTCTGCGTGTGGGCGGGACTCAGCTGAAGGAGTCGCCGCAGGCGCAGGAGCCCGTCGCGTTCGGGTTGTCGATCGTGAAGCCCTGCTTCTCGATCGTGTCCACGAAGTCGATGGACGCGCCACCCAGGTACGGGGCGCTCATGCGGTCGGTGACGACCTTGACCCCACCGAAGTCCTTGACGACGTCGCCGTCGAGCGAGCGCTCGTCGAAGAAGAGCTGGTAGCGCAGGCCGGAGCAGCCACCGGGCTGAACGGCGACACGCAGCGCGAGGTCTTCGCGGCCTTCCTGGTCGAGCAGGGCCTTGACCTTGGCCGCGGCGGCGTCACTGAGGATGATGCCGTCGGTGGCGGTGCTGGTCTCGTCCGATACGGACATCTACATCTCTCCCGGGTTGTACGGAGACTGCTTGCCGACGGTTGCAACCGGCGGGGCCGCGGATTCATTCCGGGCCGGGCGCTTGTCTTTCGGTCCTCTTCATGCTCGCACACGGTGCGCTCAGCGGAAAACGCCTGATTCGGGAATATGCGAGCCCGGCGCAGGGATTCACGTCACATCGACATGATGGCCATCGTCAAACTGACGTGAACCGGTTATGATAGATAACGTCAATTCGACGAGAAGTCGAAGAAGGTGTCCCGTTTGACCCGCCGGATCCGGTTTTCCCGGTGCCGGCGAGCCGCAGAACAGAAAGGGTGCGTGTCGTGACCACCGCCCAGACCCAGGAGCTCGACGTACAGCCGACGCCCCTCGCCCTGCTGCTCCTCGGCCGTGAGGCCGACCCGAGGAGCGAGCGTGGCGTCGAGTGCCCCGGTGACCTTCCCTCGCCGTCCGACCCGGACCTGGTCGAGCGCGCCCGCGCGGCCAAGGAGAAGCTCGGCAGCAAGGTCTTCGTGCTCGGCCACCACTACCAGCGCGACGAGGTCATCCGGTTCGCGGACGTGACCGGTGACTCGTTCAAGCTGGCCCGGGACGCGGCCGCGCGCCCGGAGGCCGAGTACATCGTGTTCTGCGGTGTGCACTTCATGGCCGAGTCGGCGGACATCCTGACCTCCGAGGACCAGAAGGTGGTCCTGCCCGACCTCGCCGCCGGCTGCTCGATGGCCGACATGGCGACGGCCGAGCAGGTCGCCGAGTGCTGGGACGTGCTGACCGAGGCCGGGATAGCCGAGCAGGTCGTGCCGGTGTCGTACATGAACTCCTCCGCGGACATCAAGGCGTTCACGGGCAAGCACGGCGGCACGATCTGCACCTCCTCCAACGCCAAGCGCGCGCTGGACTGGGCGTTCGAGCAGGGCGAGAAGGTGCTCTTCCTGCCCGACCAGCACCTCGGCCGCAACACCGCCGTCCGCGACATGGGCATGTCCCTGGAGGACTGCGTCGTCTACAACCCGCACAAGCCCAACGGCGGGCTCACCGCCGAGGAGCTGCGGGCCGCGAAGATGATCCTGTGGCGCGGCCACTGCTCGGTGCACGGCCGCTTCAGCCTCGACTCGGTGAACGACGTGCGCGAGCGCATCCCGGGCGTGAACGTCCTGGTGCACCCCGAGTGCAAGCACGAGGTCGTGGCCGCGGCGGACTACGTCGGCTCGACGGAGTACATCATCAAGGCCCTGGAGGCCGCGCCGGCCGGCTCCAAGTGGGCGATCGGCACCGAGCTGAACCTGGTCCGCCGGCTGGCGAACCGTTTCGCGCCGGAGGGCAAGGAGATCGTCTTCCTCGACAAGACGGTCTGCTTCTGCTCGACCATGAACCGGATCGACCTGCCCCACCTGGTCTGGACCCTGGAGTCGCTGGCCGAGGGCAACCTGGTCAACCGCATCGAGGTCGACAAGGAGACCGAGGCGTTCGCGAAGCTGGCGCTGGAGCGGATGCTGGCGCTGCCGTAGGCCGTGCTTCGGATGCTCACCCCGGCACGGGTTTCCGGTCGGGGTGGGCGGGGTCGAGGGTGAAGATGTCGCCTTCCGAGGTGGCGACGACCAGGGCGCCCTTGTGGGACAACACCTCGGACTCCGACCAACCCTGGTTCGTCAGCCGCTGGGTACGCGGCAGGGTCTCCCACAGCGGCGTGCCCTTCCTGGACTCGAGCGCGGCGACCCGGCCGCTCGCGCTGGCCAGGTAGACCACATGGGCGCGCGGGTCGTAGGTGACGTCGCTCGGCTGCTCCAGGCTCGTCCGGGTCTGCCACAGCCGCTCGCCCGTCCGGGCCGACACGGCGGTCACCTGGCCGGAGGAGGTGGCGAACCACAGGGTTCCGTCCGACAGGGTCGCGTTGCCCTCGAACTCCTCCGCCAGCTTCGTCGAACTGTCCTTGCCCGTGACCGGATCCAGCAGCCGGATCCGGGAGAAGGACTCCACTTCCACGTCCTCGACCGGGTCGAGGAAGAGCAGGCGACCGTCGAACGTCCCGACCAGAGTTCCGCGCCGGGGCACCGTCAAGCGCCGAGCCGAGCCGTCGGCCCGGTCCCATCCCAGCAGCAGTGAGTCCTTGCTGCCGGTCAGGCCCGGGGCGCACTGGACATAGGGATCCTCGCCGGTGTCCGCCCAGTCGCAGTACTGCCCCGCCGGCAGCGGTGCCGTCCAGCGTTCGGCGCCTGTGCGCGGTGAGCGCGCGATCACCGAACGGCCGCTGTCGTCAGGGACGATCACGAGGTCGCCGGAGAGGTGCGGGCGGACCTGGCGGGTGTTCACCGTGCGATGCCAGAGCCTTTTTCCGGTCCCCGTGTCGAGTGCGGTCACCGAGAATTCGGCGTCGTCCCCCTGCTCGGGGCGGTACTCCTGTTCGACGACCATGGTGTCGTCCACGACACCGAGGACCGAGAAGACATACGTCCCGTTGCCCACGGCGGACGGCACCCCGTCGGCTCGCCAGACGACCCGGCCGGTCAGGGCGTCGATGCGCATGGGCAGGACCCCGTCGCCCGCGCAGTGGACCGCGCTCTCGTACACCTCGCACCCGGGGGTGCCCCCCGGGCCGAAGCCGGCGACGTCGGTCGCGTCCTTCACGCCCTGCGCGGCGATGGCGTCCACCGTCGTCTGCCAGGGCTTCCAGCCGGGCGGCACGGCCGTCCACCGGGAGGGGGCGGCGGTGTCGGCCCTCGAACGGGCGTCGTCGTCCGCGAGCCCGGGTCCCAGCAGCAGGTATCCCGCCAGGCCGAGCGCGAGGGCGCCGACGGTTCCGGCCGTGGCCCACAGCGGGCGTACCCGGCTCCGGCGCCGGACGGGGGCCGCCGGGGCGGGCCGGGTCCGGACCACGGCCACCTCGTCCGAGCGCAGTGTCACGGTGGGCCGGTCGTCCGCGTCCGGCTCCGGCAGTGCGGCCACGAACTCGTGTGCCAGTGCGTCCAGTTCGGGCCGTTCCGCGGGCTCCTTGGCGAGGCAGCGCTCCAGGATCGCACGCAGCGGCTGGGCCACGCCGTCCAGGAAGGGGGCGTCGTGGACCACCCGGTAGGCCGTGAGGTAGGGGCTGTCGGCGTCGAAGGGACCCCGGCCCGTGATCGTGTAGACCAGCAGGGCGCCCACGGAGAAGACGTCGGAGGCCGCTCCCACCGAGCGGGCGTCGGTGAGCTGTTCCGGGGACATGAACGGTGGGGTGCCGATCATCTGGCCGGTCTCGGTCAGGGTGTTGTGGTTCTCGGCCGCGCGGGAGATGCCGAAGTCGATGACGCGGGGACCGTCCTCGGCCATCAGGACGTTGGCGGGCTTGAGGTCGCGGTGCACGACCCCCGCCCGGTGGATGTCCCGCAGCGCCTCCACCAACCCGAGCGCCAGCCGCCGCAGTTCGGCACCCCGCAGCGGGCCCTGGTCGCGGATCAGCGCGGCGAGCGAGGGCCCGGCCACGTACTGCGTCGCCATCCAGGGCCGTACCGCCTCCGGGTCGGCGTCCACGACCGGCGCGGTGAAGGCACCGCTGACCTTGCGGACGGCCTCGATCTCCTGGCGGAAGCGGGCCCGGAAGACGGCGTCCTCGGCGTACTGGGCGTGCACCACCTTGACGGCGACCTCGCGCCCCGAGCGGGCCCTGCTCCGGTAGACGATCCCCATCCCCCCGGACCCGAGCCGGTCGACCAGCTTGTAGCCGCCGATCGACCTCGGGTCGTCCTTGTGCAGCGGCACGCCCGAATCCCCTCCCCCGTGATGCCTCTGGAGGCTCAGGATACGTAACGGGGAAACGGCGACGGCCGGGTCCCGAACCGCGCTTCGCGGTTCGGGACCCGGCCGTGGTGGGTCAATCGGCCACGGGTGGCGCGATTCAGACCGACGCGGGTTCCGGCTCGTCCGATGCCGGCGTCGGCTCGGCCTGGGTGCCGGCCTTCTTCGCCCGCTTGGCCGCCCGCTTCTTCGCCCGGCGCTCCTTGCGGAGCTCCAGCATCGCGTAGAGCGTCGGGACGAGGAGCAGGGTCAGCAGGGTCGAGGTGATCAGACCGCCGATCACCACCACGGCCAGTGGCTGGGCGATGAAGCCGCCCTCGCCGGTGACTCCCAGCGCCATGGGCAGCAGGGCGAAGATCGTCGCCAGTGCGGTCATCAGGATGGGGCGCAGACGGTGCCGGCCGCCCTCGATCACCGCCTCCACGACGCCGTAACCCTGCTTGCGGTACTGGTTGATCAGGTCGATCAGCACGATCGCGTTCGTCACCACGATGCCGATCAGCATCAGCATGCCGATCATCGCGGGGACGCCCATCGGGGTGCCGGTCGCGATCAGGAGGCCGATCGCGCCCGTCGCCGCGAACGGGATCGAGACGAGCAGGATCAGCGGCTGGACCAGGGAGCGGAACGTCGCCACCAGCAGCATGAAGACGATGGCGATGGCCGCCAGCATCGCCAGGCCCAGGTTGACGAACGCCTCGTCCTGGTCCTCGGAGACACCGCCGATCGAGGCCGTAGCACCCGCCGGGAGCGTCAGCTGGTTGATCTTGGACTGGAGGTCCGCGCTCACCGCGCCGGTGTTGTCACCGGTCGGCTTCGCGCTGATCGTGGCCGCCCGCTGACCGTCGATCCGGGTCATCGAGACCGGGCCGTCCACCAGCTTCACGTCCGCGATGTCACCCAGCTTCACCGGGCCCAGCCGCAGGTCCTGAAGCTGCTTCAGGGTCGTCGCCGGCTTCGCCGACTTGATGACGACGTCCCGCTCGGTGTCGTCGAGGGTCGCCTGGGCCGCCGTGTTGCCACGGACCGCCTGGGCCACCGCCAGGCCGAGCGTCTGGTCGTTGAAGCCGGCCGCGGCCGCCTTGTCGTTGGCCCTGACCGAGATGCGCGGCACGCTCTGCGCCAGGTCGCTGGTGACGTCGGTGACGTCGTCCAGTCCGGCCACCGCCTCGCGGACCTGCTCGGACGCCTTGCGCAGCACGTCCCCGTCGGCCGCCTTCACGACGACGCTCAGGTCCTGGGCGCCGAAGCCGTCACCGGCGGCGATCGTGGTGGTGCCGATGCCGTCCAGCTTCTTCAGGCCGGACTCGATACGGTCCTGGACGTCGTCGTAGGACGCCGAGTCCTCCAGCATCACCTGGTACGACGCCTGGTTGGTGTCGGTACCGCCGCCGAAGGCCGCCATGAAACCGGACGAGCCGATCGTGACCTGGTAGTCCTTCACGCCCTTGGTGCCGGCGAGCAGCTGCTCGACCTTCTTCGCCTGCTCGTCGGTCGCCGCGAGGCTGGTGCCCGGCTTCAACTCCTGCTTGACCGTGAGGACTTCCTGCTCGCCCTGGTCGAAGAAGTTCGTCTTCAGCAGCGGCGCCATGCCGAACGTGCCGACGAGGATGACGATCGCGAGCAGCACACTGGTCAGCCGGCGGCGCGTCGCGAACCGCAGGACGGGGACGTAGATGCGCTGAAGCCTGCTCTTCGCCTCCTTCTCCTCGGCGATCCGGCGAGCCTCGTCGGCGTCCTCGGGGGTGCCCTTCGGCGCGCGCAGGAACCAGTACGACAGCACCGGTACGACCGTCAGGGACACCAGCAGCGACGCCAGCAGCGCGGCCGTCACCGTCAGGCTGAACGAGCCGAACAGCTGGCCCACCATGCCACCGACCAGGCCGATCGGCAGGAACACGGCCACCGTGGTGAGTGTCGACGACGTCACCGCGCCGGCCACCTCGCGGACCGCCTTGAGGATGGCGTCCTCGCGCTCCTCGCCGTAGCCGAGGTGCCGCTTGATGTTCTCCAGGACCACGATCGAGTCGTCGACGACCCGGCCGATGGCGATGGTGAGGGCGCCGAGCGTGAGCATGTTGAGCGAGAGGTCCCGCGTCCACAGCACGATCAGGGCCAGCACGACGGAGAGCGGGATGCTGACCGCCGTCACCAGCGTCGAGCGGATCGACGCGAGGAAGACCAGGATGATCAGCACCGCGAAGAGCAGACCGAGCGCGCCCTCCGTCGTCAGACCGTCGATGGACTTCTTCACCGCCGGGCCCTGGTCGCTGACCACGGTGACCGTGGCGTCCGAGCCGAGATCCCTCCGCATCTCCGCGAGCTTGTCCTCGACGGCGTCCGAGATGGCGACCGCACTGCCGTCACGGTCCATCGTGACCGCGACCGCGAGGGACGGCTTGCCGTCGGTGCGGGTGATGGAGTCGGCCGGGGCCTGCTCCTGCTCGACCGTGGCGACGGCACCGAGGCGGACCGGCTTCTTCGCGGAAGCGCCCTCGCCGGTGATCATGAGGTCCTCGATCTGCTGGACCGAGGTGAATCCGCCGCCGACCTGGACGGTGCGGTTGTCGCCGTCCTCGTCGAAGGAGCCCGCCGGGACGGTGGCGCCGCCCGCCTGGAGGGCCTGGGAGATCGCAGCCGAGGTCAGGCCCGCGTCCGCCAGCTTCGCGTCGTTCGGAGTGACGGTGACCTGGAGGTCGCGTACGCCGTCGACGGTGACCTGGCCGACGCCGTCGATGTCCTTCAGGTCCGGGACGATGGTCCGGTCGATCCGGTCGGCGAGGGCCTGCTGGTCCTTGCCGGAGGTGACGGCGAGGACGACGGTCGGGATGTCGTCCGTGGAACCGGCGATGACCTGCGGGTCCACATCGTCCGGCAGCTGGACTCGGGCCCGGTTGACGGCCTGCTGGACGTCGGAGACGAGCTGCTGGGTGTCGGGGCCGTAGTCGAAGGACGCCATGATCACGGCATTGCCCTCGCTGGCCGTGGAGGTGACGCCGGTGATGCCGTCGACGGCCTCGAGGCTGTCCTCGATCGGCTCGACGACCTGCTTCTCGACCACGTCCGGCGAGGCGCCCTGGTACGGCGCCAGCACGGACACCATGGGCAGTTCGATGGAGGGCAGCAGCTGCTGCTTGAGCTGAGGTATCGCGATGGCACCGAAGGCGATCGCGATGATCGACATCAGGCCTATCAGGGCACGTTGGGCGAGGCTGATTCGGGACAGCCAGGACATGGGTCAGGGTCTCTCTTCTGGAGCGGCAGAAGTGGGCAGCGGACGTGGCAGGGGCGTCTGTGGCGCACAAGTGAGCGCCCGCCCCTACACCCTGAGCCATCGGAGAGCCGTTTTTCCCAGGCCCCAGGACCATTTCCTTATACGGCGCATACTCCGGGCGCAGTACACGCGGTCGAGCTCACTCCACCCTTGGACGTACCAGGCCGGACTCGTACGCGATCACCACGAGCTGGGCCCGGTCACGGGCGCCGAGCTTGGACATGGCCCGGTTGACGTGCGTCTTCACGGTCAGCGGGCTGACCTCCAGGCGCTCGGCGATCTCGTCGTTGGAGTGCCCGCCGGCGACCTGGACCAGGACCTCGCGCTCCCGGCCGGTGAGGGCGCCGAGCCGCTCGGCGCGGGCCGGGTCCCGGTCGTCGTCCGCGCCGTCGCCCTGGGCGAGGAAACGCGCGATCAGCCCCTTGGTGGCGGCCGGGGACAGCAGCGCTTCGCCGCCGGCCGCGATGCGGATGGCGCTGAGGAGTTCGTCGGGTTCGGAGCCCTTGCCGAGGAAGCCGGAGGCACCGGCGCGCAGCGACTGCACGACGTAGTCGTCGACCTCGAAGGTGGTCAGTATGACGACGCGGACATAGGCGAGGGCCGGGTCGGCGCTGATCATGCGGGTCGCGGCGAGGCCGTCGGTACCGGGCATCCGGATGTCCATCAGCACGACGTCCGCGCGCTGCTCCTTGGCCAGCCGCACCGCCTCCGCCCCGTCGGACGCCTCGCCCACGACCTCCATGTCGGACTCGGAGTCGACCAGCACCCGGAAGGCGCTGCGCAGGAGGGCCTGGTCGTCGGCGAGCAGGACGCGGATGGTCATGCGGGGTCCTCGTCTGTCATGGGCGTACCGCGTCCTCGGCCGTCAGACGGCTTCCTCAGCGGCACGCGTGCGGCTCTTGAGCGGCAGGATCGCATGGACGCGGAAGCCGCCTCCGTAGCGGGGGCCGGTGGTGAGGGTGCCGCGCAGGGCGGTGACGCGCTCGCGCATGCCGAGCAGGCCGTGGCCGCCGCCGTCGATCGTGTCGTCCTCGCCGGCGCCGTCGTCGAGGACGGTGATCTCGACGTTCGGGCCCACCCGGACGACGCTGACCTCGGCCTTGGCCTCCGGGCCCGCGTGCTTCTGCACATTGGTGAGGGCCTCCTGGATGACCCGGTAGGCGGCCAGGTCGACTGCGGCGGGGAGCGTGGCGCCCTGGTCGGCGCGGGCGACCTGGACCTGCAGGCCGGCGCTGCGGAAGGTGCCCGCGAGTTCGTCGAGGCGCTCGAGGCCGGGGGCCGGTTCGGTGGGGGCCTCGGGGTCGCCGGACTGGCGGAGCAGGCCGACGGTGGCGCGCAGTTCGTTGAGCGCGGAGCGACTGGCCTCGCGTACGTGGGCGAGGGCTTCCTTGGCCTGGTCGGGGCGCTTGTCCATGACGTGGGCGGCGACGCCGGCCTGCACATTGACCAGGGCGATGTGGTGGGCGACGACGTCGTGCAGGTCCCGGGCGATCCGCAGGCGCTCCTCGGCGACGCGGCGCCGGGCCTCCTCCTCGCGGGTGCGCTCGGCTCGCTCGGCACGCTCGCGGATGGCCTGGACGACGGCCCGGCGGCTGCGGACCGCGTCACCGGCGGTGGCGCCGATGCCGGTCCAGGCGAAGATGGCGAGGTTCTCCTGGGCGTACCAGGGCAGGGGGCCGGCGAGCATCGCGGAGCCGGTCAGGACGGTGATGGTGAGCAGGCCGACCCGCCAGGTGGTGGTGCGGTCGGTGGTGGAGGCGACGGTGTAGAGGGCGATCACCGCGGACATGGCGACGGGGGCGCGGGGGTCCCCGGTGACGGACTCCACGAGGGAGACGGCGCCGGTGAGGGCGAGCACCGTGATGGGAGCGCGGCGGCGGAAGACCAGGGCGGCGGAGCCGAGGGTGATGAGCACAAGGCTGAGCACGTCCGGGGTGCGCAGGGCCCAGGTGACCCCGTTCTTCCCGTGCGGGTCGACGAACGAGCCGGCCACCATGCAGGCGAGCACACCCACCGCCAATGCCGCGTCCAGCGCCAGGGGGTGCGCCTTGAGGTGTCGCCGGGCGCGTTCGAGGGTGCTCACGGTTGATTACGGTACGGCGTACCCGCGGGGCTTGGAACGGGGTCGAACTGGAGGTTTCTCACGTCGGGTGCCCGGTGTCGGCAGGGCTCACCCCGGGATCAGGCCGTCGTCTCTCAGCAGCTCCCGGACCTCCTCCAAGGTGGCGTCCGGCGACGGCAGGATCAGTTCCGACGGTTCCAGGGAGTCGTCCGGCAGCGGCTCGCCCAGGTCGCGGACCTTGGACAGGAGAGCGGTGAGGGTGCGGCGGAAGCCGGGGCCGTCGCCGTTCTCCATTTCCGCGAGGAACTCGTCGTCGAGCTTGTTCAGCTCGGGCAGGTGGCTGTCGGACAGCTTCACCTGCCCCTCACCCATGATCCGGACGATCATGTCGCCCATCGCGCCCTCCTAGGCGTGGGCCCCGGCCCGTCGGCTACTGCTTGTCGAAGCGCGGGGTGTCCTGCGGCTGCTGCTGGGACTTGGGCTCACCGGAGCCGCCCTCGATCGCCTGCTGCGACGAGGAGCCTCCCGCCAGCTCCGCCTTCATGCGCTGCAGCTCCAGCTCTACATCCGTACCACCGGAGAGCCGGTCCAGCTCGGCCTGGATGTCGTCCTTGTGCATGCCGGACTGGTCGTCCAGGGCGCCGGAGGCGAGGAGCTCGTCGATGGCTCCCGCACGGGCCTGGAGCTGGGCCGTCTTGTCCTCCGCCCGCTGGATCGCCAGGCCGACGTCGCCCATCTCCTCGGAGATGCCGGAGAAGGCCTCGCCGATCCGGGTCTGGGCCTGGGCCGCGGTGTACGTGGCCTTGATCGTCTCCTTCTTGGTGCGGAAGGCGTCGACCTTGGCCTGGAGGCGCTGCGCCGCGAGGGTGAGCTTCTCCTCCTCGCCCTGCAGGGTCGCGTGCTGGGTCTCCAGGTCGGTCACCTGCTGCTGGAGGGCGGCGCGGCGCGACAGCGCCTCGCGGGCCAGGTCCTCGCGACCGAGCGCGAGCGCCTTGCGGCCCTGGTCCTCCAGCTTGGACGACTGCGACTGGAGCTGGTTGAGCTGGAGCTCCAGGCGCTTGCGGGAGGTGGCCACGTCGGCCACTCCGCGGCGGACCTTCTGGAGCAGCTCCAGCTGCTTCTGGTACGAGTAATCGAGGGTCTCGCGCGGGTCCTCGGCCCGGTCAAGGGCCTTGTTCGCCTTCGCGCGGAAGATCATCCCCATACGCTTCATGACACCGCTCATGGGCTTCGCGCGCCCCCTTCTGACGGACTCCACTCCAGCACCTGCGACAGAACCCACAGTACGGGCCCTGCATCCATTGACGCACTGTTCGGGGACGGATGCGCTCATCCCCAAGGACGACTGCTGACGTTCCCGCTCCGGCGTAAGGAGTAGGTGACTCCCGGGGGCCTCATGAGCGAGCTCATGGGTGAGCTCATGGTGACCACCCGGTGCCGCCCGAGTGCCTCCCCCGTGACCGCCGGACGAACCGTCTGCAACGTCCCCTCTGTCCCCCTACGACGACTGGTGTTGCCGGATCGTTCCCCACGGGGCTGGGGTCCAACCCCTGGCACCCCGTACCCTTGGGTTTTGTGTTCCGTAGCCGTGCCAAGGAAGAGAAGGCCCAGGCCGCCGACAAGGCGCTGGTGACCGACTCCACTCAGACCCGTCACCCCGAGGCCCCGAAGGGCCGCCCCACGCCCAAGCGCAGTGAGGCCCAGTCGCAGCGTCGCAGCGTGGCCAACACGTCGACGACGCGCAAGGATGCCGCCAAGCGCGGGCGAGAGGAGCGCCGGGCCGCCCTGGAGCGTCAGCGCAAGGCACTCGCCGGGGGCGACGAGCGGTATCTGCCGGCCCGTGACAAGGGTCCGGCCCGCAAGTTCGCGCGTGACTTCATCGACTCGCGCTTCAACATCGCGGAGTTCTTCCTGCCGATGGCCGTGGTCATCCTCGTGCTGAGCATGGTGCAGGTGCCTGCGTTGCAGAACATCGCGCTGCTGCTGTGGCTGATCGTGATCGTGCTCATCGTGCTCGACTCGGTCGTCACCGGTGTCCGCCTGAAGAAGCGGCTCGCCGAGCGCTTCCCCGACGACAACAAGCGCGGCGCCGTCGCCTACGCGCTGATGCGTTCCCTCCAGATGCGCCGGCTCCGGCTGCCCAAGCCGCAGGTCAAGCGTGGAGAGCGGCCCTGAGCGCTGCGGCTTTCTCCGGGGGTGCGGCCGACGCGTGGCTCAGCAGGCTGGGTGGGTTGCGTGATGTCGTACGGCAGGAGCTGGTGGCCCGCCAGCTCGACGAGCAGATAGCCGGGCGGTTCCCGGTCGGGCAGCGGTTGCGTGTGCTCGACGTGGGGATGGGCCAGGGCACCCAGGCGCTGCGCCTGGCCCGGGCCGGGCACCAGGTGACCGGTGTCGAGCAGGACCCCAGAATGATCGCGGCGGCCCGCGAGGAGCTGGCCGCCGAGCCGGAGGGGATCCGGGAGCGGGTGCGCCTGGTCCAGAGCGACGGGCGGGACACCGGCGTCCATTTTCTGCCGGGCAGCTTCGACCTCGTGCTGTGCCACGGGGTGCTGATGTACATCGACGAGCCCGATCCGATGCTGGCCGGGCTGGCCCGGATGCTCGCCCCGGGCGGACTGCTCTCCCTCCTCGTCCGCAACGGCGACGCGCTCGCCATGCGGCCCGGACTGTCCGGGGACTGGGTGGCGGCTCTGTCGGCCTTCGACACGACCGCCTATCGCAACCGGCTGGGCCTGGACGTACGGGCCGACCGGTTGTCCGACCTGACCGCGACCCTCGCGGGGATCGGGGCGCCCCTGCACGCCTGGTACGGGGTGCGGGCGTTCACCGACACGGCGGCCGACGGGGCGGAGATCCCGGCGGACCTCGAGGCTTTGCTGGCCGTCGAGGAGCGCGCCGGGAAGACGGACCCCTATCGCAGCGTGGCGGCGCTGCTGCATCTGTGCGGGGTGCGCGGCTGATCCCGTTCGGGTGAGCAGTACGCGCCGGACCCCCGGCCCCGCGGCGAGACTCGGGGCATGGATGCTCGCCGCTTGCGTGCCCGGTGTTCGGCCGTCACGGCCATCGCCCTCGTCTGCTGCCTCGGCCTCCTCTGCGCCTGTTCGTCCTCCTCGTCCACGCGCGAGAAGGAGGACGCGACGACGCAGGCCGTCGTGCCGAGGACGGTCGGAGCGGCCGACGATCTTCAGGACGGCTATCTGAAGGTGATCAAGGACGTGCTGCCGTCGGTCGTGCAGATCCAGGGCCAGAGCGACCTGGGTTCGGGCGTGGTCTACGACGACCAGGGGCACATCGTCACCAACGCGCATGTCGTCGGTGACGAGAAGACCTTCACCGTGACGACCGCCAACAGCGAGAAACAGTTCACCGCCGACCTCGTCTCCTCCTACCCGCAGCAGGACCTCGCCGTCATCAAGCTGGCCGACCCGCCGGACGGGCTGCGGGCGGCGAAGTTCGGGGACTCCTCGAAGGCCGAGGTCGGGCAGATCGTGCTGGCGATGGGCTCGCCGCTCGGGCTGTCGTCCAGCGTGACGCAGGGCATCGTCTCGGCGACCGGACGGACCGTCACCGAGGGCAGTGACGACGGCGGTACGGGCGCGACGATCGCCAACATGGTGCAGACCTCGGCGGCCATCAACCCCGGCAACAGCGGCGGCGCACTGGTGAACCTCGACAGCGAGGTGATCGGCGTGCCGACTCTCGCCGCCACCGACCCCGACCTGGGCGGCAGCGCGGCGCCCGGCATCGGGTTCGCGATCCCCGCGTCGACGGTGAAGACGATCGCCGACCAGATCGTCCAGGACGGCAGAGTGACCGACTCGGGTCGGGCGGCGCTGGGCATCACCGGCCGTACGGTCGTGAACGACGACCTCCGGGCCGCGGGTGTGGCCGTGGTCGAGGTGCAGTCGGGCGGGGCGGCCGACAAGGCCGGTCTGGAGTCCGGGGACATCATCACCCGACTGGGGGACACGGACATCACCACCATCACCTCGTTGTCCGAGGCGCTGGCCGCCGACAAGCCGGGGGACCGGACGACGGTGACGTACACCCGCGACGGCAGTGAGAAGAAGGCTGATGTGACGCTGGGTGAGCAGTGACGGGGGCGGGCGAGGGCCGGTCGACCCTCGCCCGGGTGACTACGCCTCCGCGGCGCTCAGGCTCATCGGCCCATAGATCTCCGCGGCGTCCTCGAACAGCCGTACCTGGTCCACACCGCCCTCGAGCAGCGCCTTCCAGTGCTCCCCGATCCAGGACTCGGCGTCGCCCTGGGTGGTGAACTCCTCGGGCTGCACCGCGGGCTGGACCTCCGCCCCGTCGGCCTTCTCGAACCGCCACGTCCATGCCGCCATGTACGCCTCCAAGGTCTCAGCACATGCACAGTGAAAGCCGGATCGAGGTCCGGCTCCTCTCCTGAGCCTAGTCGCGGGGGTCCCTCCGCTCGAACGAAGTCGGGAGTGGGGGAGCGCGAGACCTGCAGGACACGCGAAAATCGGTCCCGTGGAACTTACTCTCCTCGGCACCGGTGCCCCCGCGGGACTCCCCCGCCCCGACTGTCCCTGCGCGGCGTGTGCCAGTGCCCTCGGTGACGAGGCGCGGGCGGCGACCGCGTTGCTCGTGGACGGGGCGCTGCTGCTCGATCTGACGCCCGGGGCGGCGTTCGCCGCGGCGCGGGCCGGGCGTTCGCTGGGGGCCGTACAGCAGGTGCTGCTGTCGCATCCGCACAACGGGCCCGCCGTGGAGGTGCCGGCGGGGGTGCCGCAGCCCGGGCGGGTGCCGGACGGGCGGGAGTTGGCGCTGCTGACGGGACACCGGGTGCGGGCGGTGGCGATGGACGCGCCGGGCACGGGGTACGCGGTGACCGGGCCGGACGGGCAGCGGCTGCTCTATCTGCCGCCGGGGGGTGCGCCGGCCGGGCTGGAGAACGGGGCCGTCGGGATGTACGACATGGTGGTCGCCGACGTCGTGGGGCGGCCGGACGCCGTGGCCAAGCTGCGGGCGGTCGGGGCCGTCGGGCCGACTACGGATGTCATCGCCGTCCATCTGGACCATGACGCGCCGCCGGGCGGCGAATTGCGGCGGCGGCTGGCCGCGGCGGGCGCGCGGGCGGTGCCGGACGGGACGACGCTGGTGGTGGGGGCGTACGAGGACGTGCCGGACGTGCCGCGGCGGACCCTGGTGCTGGGCGGCGCCCGGTCCGGGAAGTCGGTCGAGGCGGAGCGGCGGCTGGAGGCCTTTCCGGACGTGCTGTACGTCGCGACCGGAGGCACGCGGGGCGGCGACAGCGAGTGGGCGGCGCGGGTCGCCCTGCACCGGGAGCGGCGGCCGGGGTCATGGCGTACGACCGAGACGTGCGACCTGGTGCCGCTTCTCTCCGAGGGTGGGGCGCCGTTGCTGATCGACTGTCTGTCCTTGTGGCTGACGGACGCGATGGACTCCGTCGGGGCGTGGGACGACGCGGTGTGGGCCGACGGCGGGGAGAAGGCGCTGCGGGAGCGGGTGCGGGAGCTGACGGAGGCGGTCCGTCAGACGCGGCGGACCGTGGTCGCCGTGTCCAACGAGGTGGGGTCGGGGATTGTGCCTGCCACAGCTTCGGGACGGCGGTACCGCGATGAGCTCGGGCGGTTGAACGCCGCGTTCGCGAATGAGTGCGAGCAGGTGGTTCTCGTTGTGGCGGGGCAGGCGCTGGTGCTTCGCGGATGAGAGTGCCGCGCCGAACCTCAGGCCGGTTCCTTGCGGGCGATGACTCTGTAGGCGTTGGAGAAGCGGGTGTGGCGGAGGAACGGGGCCAGGAGGTGGTCCAGCGCCCAGGCCACGGCCACCAGGGGCGCGCCCAGGCTCGACAGCAGGGACGGCAGCAGGTGTGACACCACCAGTGAGGTCGCGGCCGCGATGTCGTAGGGGATGTGCGCGGCCCGGCGGTCCGTCGAGACGATCGTGCAGCCCTGGGCCCGCAGTTCCTCGC
Organism: Streptomyces sp. NPDC056479; assembly: GCF_042795335.1. Classification (NCBI taxonomy): domain Bacteria; kingdom Bacillati; phylum Actinomycetota; class Actinomycetes; order Kitasatosporales; family Streptomycetaceae; genus Streptomyces; species Streptomyces sp. NPDC056479. The sequence continues at coordinate 535,100 of NZ_JBHTRZ010000008.1, forward strand.
ACAGGGTGTCCATGGGCAGCAGGTGCAGATGGCCCGGAGGGCTGTGCGGGACCCACAGTCTGCCGAGCAGTGCGGCGAACAGGCAGTGGGGGTCGGGCAGTTCGAGCAGGAGGTGGCCGCCCGGGCGCAGGACGGTGAGGGCGGCGCGGAGTTCCTCGCGGGGGTCGCGGGCGTGTTCCAGGTGGCGGAACATGCTGACGATGTCGTAGCGGCCGCGCAGCCGGGCCGTGATGCGCCGGTCGCTGAGGCCGCCGACATGGGCCTCCTCCACGCGCTCGGCCACGCGCCCGTGCAGGACGCGGTAGGTCGGGTCCAGGCCGTCGAACGACGTGTACGGGAAGAGCTCCTTCGCCGTCTCCGGGAAGCGGGCGTATCCCGTGCCCACATCCAGCCAGCTCTCCGGCTCCGGGAAGGCGAGCGCCGTGCGGGCCGCGGCTCTGAGCCGGCGTGGCCCCCGCCGGGTGAGCCCCAGGTGACGGGGGACGTAGGTGTGCTCCCGGCACGGGGTGAGGGTGAACGCGCAGACGGCGTGCGGGCGTTCGGAGGATGCGGTCGCGGTCATGGGCGGCTCCCGGGCGTGGGGGCGTACGGCTGGGGCGTACGGCGATGGCGGTGCGAGACGGTGCGAGCATGCCCCGACAATCCACTGCAAAACGGAACGTATGGGATGGCGATCTTGGGTGCAACGACGTCGCATGGAAACGGGGGTGACGTGGCGCAGCCGGTGGTGGCCATGTGGCGCCGCTCTGTTCGACCGGTGCCGGTACTGTTCGGCGAATGAGCTCGCTTAATCTCGACGACTTCACTGATCTGATCGAGCGCCCCGACGGTGGGGTGCGCCGCGATGCCGAGGCGCGCCGTGAGCGTCAGATCGTGCCGCCCGGGGCGCTGGGCCGCCTCGACGAACTGGGCGAGTGGCTGGCGGCGGCGCAGTCCGCGGTTCCGGTGCGGCCGATCGAACAGCCGCGGGTCGTCCTGTTCGCCGGTGACCACGGCATTGCCGAGCTGGGCGTGTCGGCGCGGCCCGCGGGCGGTGCCGGGGAGTTGGTGCGGGAGATCCTCGAGGGCGGCCGGCCCGTGTCCGTGCTCGCGCGGCGGCTCGGGATCCCGGTGCGGGTGGTCGACATGGCGCTGGACTGCGACCCGGAGTCACTGCCGGAGACGGTGGTACGGCATCGGGTGCGGCGCGGCAGCGGTCGTATCGACGTCGAGGACGCACTGACGGCCGAGGAGGCCGAGGCCGCTTTCCGGACCGGCGTGGCGGTGGCCGACGAGGAGGCCGACTCCGGTACGGATCTGGTGGTGCTCGGCGATGTGAGCGTCGGAGGGACCACGGCGGCGGGGGTACTGGTCGCGGCGCTGTGCGGTACGGACGCGTCCGTGGTGACCGGGCGGGGCGGCCTGGCCATCGACGACCTGACGTGGATGCGCAAGTGCGCGGCGATCCGGGACGCGCTGCGTCGGGCCCGGCCCGTACTCGGCGACCAGCTGCAGCTGCTCGCGACGGTGGGCGGTGCCGACCTCGCCGCGATCACCGGGTTCCTGCTGCAGAGTGCGGTGCGGAAGATGCCGGTCGTACTGGACGGGGTCGTGGTCGCCGCCTGTGCGCTGGTGGGCCAGCGGGTCGCGTTCCGGGCGCCGGACTGGTGGCTGGCGGCGCACGACAGCGGGGAGCCGGGCCAGGCGAAGGCGCTGGACCGGATGGCCCTGGAGCCGGTGCTCGACCAGGGCGTGAGGGTCGGCGAAGGCGCCGGGGGGCTGCTGGCCCTGCCGCTGGTACAGGCGGCCGCGGCACTGGCCGCGGAGCTGACGGAGAAGCCGCAGGAGCCGGAGAAGCCGGAGGAGCCGGAGAAGCCGGAGGAGCCGAACGACACCGAGACGGTGGAGACGGCGGAGCCGACGGGGGCGGCCGAGGCCGAGTAGGGGGCGCGGGTGGTTCGGCGCCGCCGGACTACACCGTCACGGCGGGAAAATACGGACATACGCCCATAAGATCAACCTTCGTGAGCGTTGACACCCTCGGCCGCTGGGCCCGTGCCGAGTGGGGGGCGTTGTATCTCGCCGTGCGAGAGGCGTTGGTGACGCGGCGGTGGCGGGCCGCGCCCATGACCGTCGGGGCCGTCTGCCTGACCGGGCTCACGCAGGCCGTGCAGAACCAGTCCTGGGGATACCCGGTCGTCCAGGACCTCGGGGCCGTGCGCGCCGAGGACCCCCTGTGGCTGGCGCTCCTGCGCACGCCGCTCTCCCTGTTCGTGCCCGCCCTCGATCTGCCGGTGTGGGGTGCGCTGGCGCAGATCCTGCTCGTGTTCGGGATCGCCGAGATGTGCCTCGGCTGGTGGCGGACGCTCCTCATCGCCTATGTCGCCACCCTCGCCGGAACCCTCTACGCACGCGTGGGCATCGCGCTCGGCCCGGACAACCCCTTCGGGCTGCCCGCCTCCGACGCGCGGGTCGTGGACACGGGGCCGTCGGCCGCGGTGGTGGGCCTCGCCGTCTTCCTCGGCTGGCGCTACGGCGCGTATGTCACGGCCGCAGTGGTGATCGTGGCGATGGTGCTCGAGGTCGCGCTGAAGGGGAACCTCGCCGGCAAGGAGCACCTGGCGGCCATCGCGGCGGTACTGGTGCTGTGCGCGCTGGCTGCGGTGCGTCAGCGGCGTTCCAGGGCCCGGTCCGGGGCCACGTCGGGCGCGCCGCCGATCCAGTCCTGAAATTTGCGGCTGGGGCCGACCCAGCGCCGGTCGTGGTGGTAGGCGCGCAACTGGGCCTTGGCTCGGGCACGCGGGCGGCGACGGTAGAAGCGTTTCGCCCAGGGCGAGGTGGGGCGGGCCAGCCGGATCGCACCGAACAGGGCGATGAAGGGGATGATCACCCCGAAGATCGCGACGCGGGCCTTGCCCTTGGCGAGGGCGATCAGGGCCAGGAGGAAGTTTCCGGCGATCGTGGCGAGCACCGTCCCGCGGTTCTGCATCTCGTTGTCGTTCAGGTCGTTCACCCCGAAGGGCGCGTAGCCGAGGAGGAGCAGGCCGACGAGGGCGGCGGTGAGCACGACGACCTCGACGCTCTTGCGGCCGGCCTCGGTCCAGTAGACGTCGTCGAGATGCAGGATCAGTGCGAACTCGTCCATGACCAGGCCCGCCCCGACCCCGAAGATCACGGCGGCCGTGGCCGAGCCGAAGCCGCGCTGCCCGCCGGCGACCGCGCAGAAGCCGCCGATGATCGTGAGGACGATCCCGGGGACGACATGGTGGATGTGGACGGAGCCGGTCTCGATGTTGCGGAAGGGCCCTTTGCCGGCCCGGATGAGGCGGGTGATGACGCGGGTGACCACGAACGTGACCACGAAGGCGGCCAGGGCCAGGAGCAGCGGGAGTTTGCCCGGTTCGATGATGTTGCGCTGCCACCAGTCACCCATGTTCTCAGTGTGTTCCCGACGGGGGTGGGCTGCCTGGCGGGTACGACGTCCGAGCTAGTCTGCCGCCGTGTCCATGACCCCGCCGCCGCTGCACGGCCTCCGCTTCGCCTTCGGCACCCTGAGCGTCCTCCCCGTCAAGGTGAGCCGCTGGGACCGGCAGGCAGCGCGCGGCGGGATGCTGTGTGCCCCGCTCGTGGGGGTGGTGCTGGGCTGCGGTGCCGCCGCCCTCGCCCTGGTCCTGCTCGTCCTCGGTGCCGGTTCCCTGCTCGCCGCCGTCGCGGCCGCCGCCGTCCCCGCCGTGCTCACCCGGGGGCTGCATCTCGACGGGCTCGCCGACACCGCCGACGGGCTCGGCAGCGGCAAGCCCGCCGAGGACGCGCTGCGGATCATGAAGCAGTCGGACATCGGGCCGTTCGGCGTGATCACCCTGTTGTTCGTCCTGCTCGCGCAGGTGGCGGCGCTGTCGCAGCTGTACGACGACTCTTGGGCCCGGGGCGCGCTCGCGACGCTCGTCTCGGCCGTCGCCGCCCGCCTCGCCCTCACCCTCGCCGCCCGGACCGGCGTGCCCGCGGCCCGGCCGGAGGGGCTGGGAGCCGCAGTGGCCGGGGTGGTTCCGGTACGGGGCGCGCTGGCCGTCGCGCTGACCGTGACCGGCGTCGCCGCCGCGGCGGGGGCGCCGCTCGGGACGGACGACATCGTCCGCACCGCCCTCGCGGTGCTCGCCGCGCTCGCCGTCGCCGAACTGCTCCTGCGGCACTGCGTCCGCCGCTTCGGCGGTGTCACCGGTGATGTCTTCGGCGGCCTCGCGGAGACGTCGGCGACGACCGCGCTCGTCGTGCTGGCCCTGGGCTGACCGGAGCGAACCGACTCACCGCAGGGGCTCCACGCCGTACGGCAGCGTGCCCCACGGATGAGCGCCCGTGCCCGGTACCGCGCAGTGCACCGAGGCGCCGCGCGACCGCGCCTGCTCCGTCAGGTCTACGCCTGCCGGGACGCCGTACACCAGGTGGCACAGTCGCACTCCCCCGGCGCCGCGCCACTCCCGCGGGGCGAGGGTTCTGTACGACTTCCAGGTTCCCTCGAAGGTGACCAGCAGGTCCGCGATCCTGGCGTAACACGGGTCGGGGGTCGTGCCGTGGTTCAGCGCGAGGGTGCCGCAGCCGGCGCCCCACGCCGCCGTCGCGAGCCGTTGGCAGTGCGCGAACTCCTCGCGGTTCGCGGCGACCTGGTCGAGGAAGACGCCGTCCGCGCGGTACCAGTGGCGGTGCCGCGCGATGTCGCGTACGACGTCTGCGTACGGTCGGCGGCCGTAGTCGGTGTCGGTATAGCCGAGCACCCTCACCTCGGCGTTCCGCAGCCGGGCCGCGACCTCGGCGAACGCCGGGTCGGGCGTCTCGCCGGGGCCGCCGGCCGGGTTCAGTACGACTCCGTACAGGCAGGGCGCGGCCGCGATGATCGCGTTCCATTCGGCGGGGCGGACGGACGGGTGCTCGTAGTAGGGGATCAGCAGGTCGGTCATCGGTGGGCGGTCGCTCTCCCCAACAGGCCGCAGACCAGGGCGGCCAGGGCCACGGCCGCAGTCCCCTGGACGATCGGGCCGATCCAGTGCGGGCTGCCGGTGTGGGTCACCAGGGCCAAGGTCTGGGCGAGGGCCGCCACACAGCAGACCGTCGTCGCACCGAGCACCGCGCCGAAGGACTGGAGCAGCAGGCCCGTCCACAGGACCACACCCAGCAGGAGCAGCCCGGCGAGGCGGACGCCGGAGATTCCGGGGCCCTGGGGCCACAGGGCCGCCGGGGCGAGGCCGAGCGCGAGCAGGGCGGCCAGGTAGCCGGCGAGGCACTTCACGACCGTGAGCAGCGTCGTCCGCCGGAACGCCCTCGTTGTGCTGCTGGAGCGCAGGCCCGCGAGGCTGTCGCTGCGGAAGCGGTACAGCAGCCATTCGGCGGGGCCCATGCTGAGGGTGAGGGCGACCAGGCCGGTCCCGTCGTCGGTGAGCGAGTCCCCGAGGGCGGTGTACAGGACGAGGACGCCGGTGGCCAGGCCGAAGAGGGCGTGCGGGAGGGAGCCGATGAGTGGGGGGCCGCTTGTGGCCGATCGGCTGCGGGTTCCGTGTGCGGCCCCGCGCCCCTTGCGCGGCGCTACCTCGCGTAGGCCGAGGACGGCCACCACCGTCAGTGACCCCAACAGCAGGGTCAGTCGCACAGCGTCCGGTACGGAGTGGGCCAACGCCACGACCGCGCCCGCCGCCATGGGCAGCAGAGCCACCAGTAGGGCCCGTTCCCGGCCCATGACCAACAGGACCGTGGCCGCGCCCAGGTAGCAGGACTGACCGGCGGCGAAGGCCGGGGCCGCCGGATGGCCGGGGCCGGCCACGGCGAACGCGACCAGGGACCCCAGCAGGGCACCCAGCGGTGCGCCGAACAGAAGTGAGCGGCGGGCCGCCGATCGATCACCCAACCCCAGCCAGGAGTACGCCCGATGCGCGAGCCCTTGATTCCAGGTCCAGCCGACCAGGGCTCCGGCCAGCATGGGGACCGTGCCCGCCGGGAGGCCGAAGTCGTCCCTCGGGCCGGCGAGCAGGGGAGCGCCGAGGACGTAGCCGAGGCCCGGGAGCGCGAAGACCACGCCGCGCAGCAGACAGCCCAGCAGACCCACCCGCCACGGGTCGTGGACCGGGCCGTCCGGTTCCGGGTGGCGGCGCTCGACCCGTTCGTACAACTCCTCGGCGAGGGCGAAGGAGTTCTTCACGCCGTAGCGCTCGCGTATCTGGTCGTCCGACAAGCCGTCGGACTCCAGCAGCGCGGCTATCTCGTCCGGGTGGACGGCGGCGGCCGTGAAGTCGTCGAGGCGGGCGGCGAGTTCGTCGATGGGGTCGGCCTGGGCCCAGCCGGGTCTGGTGCGCGGGCGCGGGATCGCGGGCAGGGTGTCCGGGCGGGAGCCGGGCGGCATCCGGATGCTTCCGCTCACCAGCCCGTTCCGTCCGTCGCGACCTTCTCGTACCAGGGGTCGCGCAGTTCGACGGTCCAGTCGGTGACCGTCTCCAGCGTGGGCTCGTACACCTCGGAGCTGCCCGCGAGCTCCTGGTAGATCGTCCGGAAATTGTCCACGGAGCGGCGCAGCGTGAACCGGTCGATCACCCGCTGACGGGACAACTCGCCCAGTTCCAGACGCCGTTCGTCGTCGCGGAGGAGGGTCAGGGCGGCCGCGGCCATCTTCTCCGGTTCGCGCGGCGGGACGACGAGGCCGGTGTCGCCGACGGCCTCGCGCACTCCCCCGACGTCCGTCGAGACCGTCGTACGGCCGCAGGACATGGCCTCGATGATGGAGAAGGGGAAGCCCTCGGAGATCGACGACAGCATCACGAGGTGACCGGCGCCGTAGGCGCGCCAGACCTCGCTGATCCGGCCCTCGAAGGTCAGGCCGTCCGTCACGCCGAGTTCGGCGGCGAGCTTCTCCAGCCTGGTGCGGTAGGCCTCGCCGCCGGGCGGGACCGGGCCGAACAACCGCAGCCTGGTCTCGGGGAGTTCGGCGCGGATCATGGCGTAGGCCCGCAGCAGGGTCTCCAGGTCCTTGATGGGGTCGACGCGGCCGCACCAGGTGAGGGTGGGGACGTCGGGCTCGGGCCCGGCGTGCGGGAAGGCATGCGGGTCGACGCCGTTGTAGACGGTGCGGATCTTGTCGGCGTCGGCGCCGCCGCGCTCCTCCCAGCGGCGGTTGTACTGGTTGCACGGGGTGATCAGGTCGGCGGTGCGGTACCCGTGCGAGTTCAGCGCGCGGTAGAAGCCGAGCATGAACGCCTTCACGGGCCAGCGCTGGGCCTCGCCGCGATAGCCGAGGTAGCGCTCGCGCAGGTAGATGCCGTGCTCGGTGAGGAGGAAGGGGACGCCGTCCAGCCTGCGGGCGGCCAGCGCCGGGAGGGTCGCGAGGCCGCTGCTGACGGCGTGGACGACGGAGTCCTCGGGGACGCGGATCCCGAGGGGACGCAGCGCGTGTTCCAGCAGGTCGGTCGCGGTCAGGGCGTCGTGCACGGTGGGGCGGGCGGCCGCGGTCGGCAGATGCGGCATCGTCCAGATCCACATCAGCGACCTGAGCGCCGACTCGGTGCGCAGCGCCGCCGGCAGACGTCCGTCGCGGGCGAGTTCGGTCAGCTCGTCCAGCGCCTCGCCGAAGTCGCAGTGGGCCTCGGGGTCCAGGAAGGAGAGCAGGAAACGTTCGTAGGAGTCGGTGAAACGGCGACGGGCCCGGCCGTACGGCGCTCGTTTGCGACCCGGACGCGGACCCCAGGTGGGTACGGAGGTGTGCCGCTGGACATTCGGCGGCAGCTCCCAGGTGACGGGTTCGCGGCCCGTTCCGGTGAGCGAGACGATATGGAAGTCGACCTCCGGCATGCCCTTGACGAGCTGGTCGCACCAGGTGCTGACGCCGCCGTGGACATGCGGATAGGTGCCTTCTGTGAGCATGGTGACACGACGGCCCGTGCGCATCGCTGCGCGGCTCCCCCCTGATGTGCGGATGATGTGCGGGGAACTGCCGTCCGACCCCGGCTGCCGCCGCGTCGTGGCTGGTCGCGCCCACGCGGCGGCAGCCGCAGATCAAATACAGCCCCGCGCCCCTCAAGGCGTTGTTGCTACGGCAGCCTGAGCGTGACCGCCGACTGCAGCAGCCCCGGCGTGGTCCACCCCGAGCGCTTGCCCGCGTACGGCGTCCCGAACGCGGAGGTGCCGAGCAGGAGTTGCTTGACGGTGCCTTCCGGTGCGGTCACCGGGATCTGTGTCCCGGAGGGGGCGTTGACGGTGACGGTCCTGCCGATGCGGTACGCCGTGACGGAGCCGTTCGCGACGGCGTTCTGCCAGGCGGTACGGCGCTGGAGCTCGGTGCCGATGGCGCTCTGCGCGAGGTTCTCCACCGGCGTGTCGGCGGCGAAGAGGGCCTGGTAGTCGGCGAGCACCTTGTCCAGCACCGGGTAGAGGATGCGGTCCTCGGCCAGGTTGGACTGGTGGGCGTAGTGCGGACGCGGGTCGTTGGAGACGGCGTGCCCGAGGGCGATGCGGGCCTCCTGCGGCACGATGTGGTCGTCGTATCCGGTGGCGGTGTCCAGCGGTTCGTCCAGGCAGGTGGAGGCGGGGTTGGTCGCGCAGATCCCGCTGCCGCCGTCGGCCGTCGAGGTGTAGATCCAGTTGTACTCGTCGGCCATCTCCGCCTCGGTGCCCGTGTTGTAGTACACGTTCATCGGGTACCGGGGCACGGTGAGCGCGGCGCCGGCCGAACGCTGCGCGGGCTCACGGGAGTTGTCCGAGGCGATCCACTTGACCCCGTTGTCGGCGAGGGCGCCGGCCAGGTTGGGGTTGTCGGCCGGCTGCTGCGGCAGGGTCTTCAGGCCCGAGTGCTCGCCGGTCACGAGTTCCGTGCGGTCGAGCGGGAGCCCCTTGCTCACACCCCAGTTGTGGTTGTTCCTGATCTGCGCCGAGATCTCCGAGCGGCTCATGTACTGCGTCGAGCCGCCTGCGTTCTTCGCGCAGCTCCATGGCACGGTCGAGGTGTCCTGGACACAGCCGAGGAACGGGTGCGTGTAGGTGTGGTTGATCCAGCGGTACTGCGTGCGGTCCGCGAGCAGCCGGTCGGTGAGGGCGTCGGTGCCGCCGTTCTCGCTCTTCCACTCCTCGCCGGAGCCGGCGTTGTAGACCATGTCCAGCTTGAAGCCGTGGTCCCGCTGCCACTGGGCGGCGTACACCGCGTCCGCGGCGGTCATCCGGATCGGCGCGGCCTCCTCGCCGCCGCCGCCCACGCAGTCGATGTCGCCGGGCGTGCAGTTGCGCTCGGTGTCCCAGCGGGCGTCGGGCGCGAAGACGTCGTCGACGTGCACCGCGAAGTAGTTGCGGGCCTGACCGAGGTGGATGCCCTGGGTCAGCCATTCGACGATGCCGCGGGCGAGGACGCGGAACTGCTGCTGGTACTGGTTGTACGCGAAGGTCACCACCAGCTCGCGGCGCCCGTCGTGGCTGTACTCGCCGACCAGGCTGCCACGCCCGGAGCCGCCCGGCACGGGGACGTCGACGTAGCTGGTGAAGCCCGTGCGGGGCCGGGCGATGTAGCCGTAACTCTCCGATACGGACGGGTCGTTGTCCTCGAAGTCGAAGGCGCCGTCGAGATAGCCGAAGTACCCGGCCCTGCCCTGGGTGGTGACCGAGGGCTCCTGCCCGTCCAGGGTGCCCGCCCAGCCGCCCTCGCTGGTGTAGTCGAGGCCGACGCCCGGGTGGGCCCAGGTGTAGGCGTCGACCTGCGGGATGCCGTAGGTCCGCTCGTAGCCCTCCAGCGCGGTCTGCTCGGCCGAACCCGCGCCGAAGGGCGCCTCGTTGGGCAGGACGACGCCCTGGAACCTGGCTCGGGGCCTGCCGCCCACGGTGTCGCTGAGGAACGCGGACGTGATGGCCGGGCGGTTCGCGTCGTTCAGGTCGACGGTGGTGTACGGGATGCCGGTGCTCCGCAACTGAGCGGTGATGGCCTGGACGGGGCCGTCGCCGTTGTCCACCACCAGCACCCTGAGATCGACGCGCGGTTCCTCGGCGGCCGCGGCGCCGGGCACCGACAGGCCCAGTGTCAGCAGACCGGCGGCCGCCAGTACGGCGGCCGCGTTTCTGTGGTTTCTCCGTCTGTGCGCGGTGTGCGCCATTGGTTGTCCCTTCCCCCCAGAAGATCCTCTTGTGACCGCATGTGGTGAATCGGCGGAGGATCCGTGGAAATCATGCAAAGCGGCAAGCGGGAAGCTCGCCGGAACCAGACGAGTGTGACTCAGCTCACCGGGGGCGGGAATCAAGAAATGGCCGCGACGCCACCGACAGGTGAACGCCCGAAAGAATGAGCGAACGCTCACGCGAGCGTAGGCTCATCCCGAGTGTTCGCCGTACCGGGGAAGGCCCCGCTGCCACCGCACCCATAGGTCGGAACTAGGGTCGGCCGTCGGGCCCGGTCGACCCACACTATTCGGCCATCGCAACTTCACATCGGAAGCGAGATTTCACCACCGTGACTGCTCTCACTCTCAGCACCGCCGCGGCGCCCGGCCTGCGAGCCGACGCGATCGTGATCGGTGTCGCCAAGGGCGCCGTGTCCAAGTCCGGCGGACTGGTCGTCGCGCCCGGCGCCGAAGCCGTGGACAAGGCCTACGACGGCAAGCTCGCCGGCGTCCTGGAGACCCTCGGTGCCTCCGGCGCCGAGGGCGAGGTGACGAAGCTCCCCGCACCCGCCGGCTTCAAGACCCCGCTCGTGGTGGCGGTGGGGCTGGGCGCCGCGCCCGAGGACACCAAGGACGGAGCCTGGGACGGCGAGGCGCTGCGCAAGGCCGCCGGTGTCGCCGCCCGCGCCCTCTCCGGCTCCAAGAAGGCCGCGTTCGCGCTGCCGCTGGGCGACTCCGGTGACATCGGTGCCGTCGCCGAGGGCGTGCTGCTCGGGGCGTACTCCTTCGACGTCTACAAGGACAACGGCAAGGACGCCCAGTCCGGCCGCGGCGCCCAGGGCAAGAAGAACGGCAAGGCTCCCCTCGCCGAGGCCGCGCTGCTCGGCACCAAGCCCCGCGACAAGGAGCACAAGGCCGCGATCGAGCGCGCCACCGCCGTCTCCGAGGAGCTCAACCGCGCCCGCGACCTGATCAACACCCCGCCCAACGACCTCAACCCCGAGTCCTTCGCCGCGATCGCCACGGCGGCCGGCAAGGAGCACGGCATCAAGGTGCAGGTGCTCGACGAGAAGGCGCTGACCAAGGGCGGCTACGGCGGCATCCTCGGCGTCGGCTCCGGCTCGGCGGCGGGCCCGCGGCTGGTGAAGCTGACGTACACGCACTCCAAGGCGGACAAGCACCTCGCCCTGGTCGGCAAGGGCATCACCTACGACTCGGGCGGCATCTCGCTGAAGCCGGCCGGGCACAACGAGACGATGAAGTGCGACATGAGCGGGGCGGCGGCCGTGTTCGCCGCCGTCGTCGCCGCCGCGCGGCTCGGGCTGCAGGTGAACATCACCGGCTGGCTGGCGCTCGCCGAGAACATGCCGTCGGGGTCCGCGGTGCGCCCGGGCGACGTGCTGCACATGCTCAGCGGCAAGACCGTGGAGGTGCTCAACACCGACGCCGAGGGGCGGCTGGTGCTGGCGGACGCCCTGTGGGCGGCCTCCCAGGAGAAGCCGGACGCCATCGTGGACGTGGCGACGCTGACCGGGGCGATGGTGCTGGCGCTCGGCAACCGCACGTTCGGTGTGATGGCCAACGACGACGCGTTCCGCTCCGCGGTGGTGGAGGCGGCCGAGGAGGTCGGCGAGGCGTCCTGGCCGATGCCGCTGCCCGAGCACCTGCGCAAGGGCATGGACTCACCGACCGCCGACATCGCGAACATGGGTGAGCGGATGGGCGGCGGGCTGGTCGCCGGTCTCTTCCTGCGGGAGTTCGTGGGCGAAGGGATCACCTGGGCGCACCTGGACATCGCGGGTCCCGCGTTCAACGAGAGCGGGGCCTTCGGGTACACGCCGAAGGGCGGCACCGGCAGCGCGGTGCGAACGCTGGTGCGGCTGGCCGAACTGACGGCGGCCGGGGACCTGGGCTGACGTCGATTCCGAGTGAGGGGGCTCCGCGCGCGGGTAGGGCGGAGCCCCCTCTTCCATGCCCGCTCCGCCGAACGTGGGACGTCTCACACACCGGCCCGGCGTCTCGTTCGGTGTGGACAAGTGCGAAGATGGGGCTCGGCAGGACAGGGCCCCCACCACAGGGCCGAAGAAAGAGCGGCCGGACACCAGCCGCCGCCCGGTCAACGCTGACCGGCGTACGGCGCACATGCATGGAGGACGTGACGTGGCGAACGACGCCAGCACCGTTTTCGACCTAGTGATCCTCGGCGGTGGTAGCGGTGGTTACGCCGCGGCCCTGCGCGGGGCGCAGCTGGGCCTGGACGTCGCCCTGATCGAGAAGGACAAGGTCGGCGGCACCTGCCTGCACCGGGGTTGCATCCCCACCAAGGCCCTGCTCCACGCGGGCGAGATCGCCGACCAGGCCCGCGAGAGCGAGCAGTTCGGTGTGAAGGCCTCATTCGAGGGCATCGACATCGCCGGGGTCCACAAGTACAAGGACGGCGTGATCGCCGGTCTGTACAAGGGCCTGCAGGGTCTCGTCGCCTCCCGCAAGGTGACGTACATCGAGGGTGAGGGCCGCCTGTCCTCCCCCACCTCCGTCGACGTGAACGGCCGGCGTGTCCAGGGCCGCCACGTCCTGCTGGCGACCGGCTCCGTGCCGAAGTCGCTGCCGGGCCTGGAGATCGACGGCAACCGGATCATCTCCTCGGACCACGCCCTCGTCCTGGACCGTGTGCCCAAGTCCGCGATCATCCTGGGCGGCGGCGTCATCGGCGTCGAGTTCGCCTCCGCCTGGAAGTCCTTCGGTGCGGACGTCACCGTCGTCGAGGGTCTGAAGCACCTCGTCCCGGTCGAGGACGAGAACTCCTCGAAGCTTCTTGAGCGCGCGTTCCGCAAGCGCGGCATCAAGTTCAACCTGGGCACCTTCTTCCAGAAGGCCGAGTACACCGCCGACGGCGTCAAGATCACCCTCGCCGACGGCAAGGAGTTCGAGGCCGAGGTCCTGCTGGTCGCCGTCGGCCGTGGCCCGGTCTCCGCCGGCCTCGGCTACGAGGAGGCCAGCGTCGCCATGGACCGCGGCTACGTCCTCGTCGACGAGTACATGCGGACCAACGTCCCGACCATCTCCGCCGTCGGTGACCTGGTCCCGACGCTCCAGCTCGCGCACGTCGGCTTCGCCGAGGGCATCCTGGTTGCGGAGCGTCTGGCCGGTCTGAAGACCGTTCCGATCGACTACGACGGTGTCCCGCGGGTGACGTACTGCCACCCCGAGGTCGCCTCCGTCGGGATCACCGAGGCCAAGGCCAAGGAGATCTACGGTGCGGACAAGGTCGTCGCTCTGAAGTACAACCTCGCGGGCAACGGCAAGAGCAAGATCCTCAACACCGCGGGCGAGATCAAGCTCGTCCAGGTGAAGGACGGTGCCGTGGTCGGCGTCCACATGGTCGGCGACCGCATGGGCGAGCAGGTCGGCGAAGCCCAGCTGATCTATAACTGGGAGGCGCTGCCGGCCGAGGTCGCCCAGCTCATCCACGCCCACCCGACGCAGAACGAGGCGCTCGGCGAGGCCCACCTGGCCCTGGCCGGCAAGCCGCTGCACGCGCACGACTGACCCTCGGTCGACGAAGCGACGACTCAGACTTCCGCAATTCGTAAGGAGCAACCGAAACCATGGCGGTTTCCGTAACCCTTCCGGCGCTCGGCGAGAGCGTCACCGAGGGCACCGTCACCCGCTGGCTGAAGGCCGAGGGTGAGCGCGTCGAGGCCGACGAGCCGCTGCTCGAGGTCTCCACCGACAAGGTCGACACAGAGATCCCCTCGCCGGCCGCCGGCGTCCTGGCCTCCATCAAGGTGGCCGAGGACGAGACGGTCGAGGTCGGCGCCGAGCTGGCCGTGATCGACGATGGCACGGGCGCGCCCGCTGCCGCCCCGGCCCCCGCCGCCGAGCCCGAGCCCGCCGCGGCTCCCGCCCCGGCCCCGGCCGCCGCTGCTCCGTCCACCGAGCAGGCCGCTCCCGCCCCGGCGCCCACCGCCGAGGCCGCCGCCGGTGCCGGCTCCGCCGAGGGCACGGACGTGGTCCTGCCCGCGCTCGGCGAGTCCGTCACCGAGGGCACCGTCACCCGCTGGCTGAAGTCGGTCGGTGACAGCGTCGAGGCCGACGAGCCGCTGCTGGAGGTGTCGACGGACAAGGTCGACACCGAGATCCCCGCCCCCACCTCCGGCACGCTGCTGGAGATCGTGGTCGGCGAGGACGAGACGGCCGAGGTCGGCGCCAAGCTGGCCGTCATCGGCGTCGCGGGTGCCGCTCCGGCGGCCGCCCCGGCCCCGGCTGCCCCGGCCCCCGCCCCCGC
>NZ_JBHTRZ010000009.1:0-96780 GCF_042795335.1 Streptomyces sp. NPDC056479
GCCTGTGCGGGGGCGGTGGGGGTGCCTGTAGCGCCTGCGGGTGCGTTCTGGGTCGGGGCCGGGGTGGGGGGTGTCCGTCCTCGGTCGGGCGGTTGCCGTCGGGCAGGGAGTGGGCGTTTGTTGACGCCCGCCGCTGCGGGCGGACACCCCCCACCCCGGCCCCTTGCCGCCGTACGCGACTGCGAGTCCGTCCACCTCGCGGTGCAGGCGACACAAAACTTGCTGGGGGCGCGGGGAACTGCGCGACCAGCCACGATGGACCCGCAGCTGCGAACGGCCCTCTACAGGCGGTCGAGAACCTGCGCCAGCAGGGAACCCATCCGCGTCGCACTGTCCCGACCGGCCTGGAGGACCTCCTCGTGGTTGAGGGGCTCGCCCGTCATGCCTGCCGCGAGGTTGGTGACCAGGGAGATGCCCAGCACCTCCGCGCCCGCCTCGCGCGCGGCGATCGCCTCGAGGACCGTCGACATGCCCACCAGGTCCGCACCGATCACGCGGGCCATACGGATCTCGGCCGGCGTCTCGTAGTGCGGGCCGGGGAACTGGGCGTAGACGCCCTCCTCCAGCGTGGAGTCGATCTCCTTGCACAGGGCGCGCAGGCGGGGGGAGTAGAGGTCGGTGAGGTCGACGAAGTTGGCGCCGATGATGGGGGAGGTGGCCGTGAGGTTGATGTGGTCGCTGATCAGGACCGGCTGGCCGGGGCGCATGCCCTCGCGCAGGCCGCCGCAGCCGTTGGTCAGGACCATCGTCTTGCAGCCCGCCGCCACGGCCGTGCGGACGCCGTGCGCCACGGCGGCCACTCCGCGGCCCTCGTAGTAGTGGGTGCGCCCGAGGAAGACCAGGGCGCGCTTGTCGCCGATCCGGTAGGAACGGATCTTGCCGCCGTGCCCTTCCACCGCCGGCGGGGGGAACCCGGGCAGCTCGGTGACCTGGAACTCGGCCTCGGGTGCGCCGAGGGCGTCCACGGCCGGAGCCCAGCCGGAGCCCATCACGAGGGCGACGTCGTGGGTCTCGGCGCCGGTGAGTTCGCGCAGGCGCGCGGCGGCGGCGTCGGCGGCGGCGTGGGGGTCGCCCTGGATGTCGTCCGGAAGAAGAGATGCGTTCACGCGACTGAGGGTAGCCGGTTTGGGCCTACGCGCGTAGATGACAGAGCTCACGGGATGGCGATCGTTGTCTTGTCGTTTCCAACGAAAAGAGCGACCGGAGGGGCTGGAGGGGTGCATGAGGCCGGAGGGCCTCAGCAGGGGCGCTTGCGCAGCTCCATCACGTAGTCGTGGGGTGCCCCGGCCGACTCCGCCGCGTCCGCGATCTCGCCCAGGTAGCGAGCCGACGGCAGGCCGCCCTCGTAGGCGTTCAGGACGTACGCCCAGGCCTGCTCCTCGCCCTCCAGCGTGTGCACGCGGACCCGGAGGCGGCGGTATATGCCCAGCCCCACGCCCTCCCAGCGATCGAGGGAGTCCTCGTCCATCGGGGCGACGTCGTACAGGGAGACGAAGACCTGTTCCATCGGGTCCTCGACGAGCGTTGCGAGCGCGCCCTCCCAGCCCAGCTGTTCGCCGCCGAACGTCAGTCGCCATCCGTTCAGCCAGCCGGTGGCGCGCAGCGGCGAGTGCGGGGCGCGGCGGGTCATCAGCCGCGCGTCGAGATTGCCGGCGTACGCGGCGTAGAGCGACATGGGGAGAGGGTACGGCAGTCGAATCGTGTGCCCCTCCCGTAACGGTGGTGTCTCGGGCGGGGCCCCAGGCGGTACCACGGTGAGGCGTGCGGGACAATGGAGTACGTGACTCGGATCGTGATCATCGGTGGCGGACCCGGCGGATACGAGGCGGCCCTGGTGGCCGCCCAGCTCGGCGCGGAGGTGACCGTCGTCGACTGCGACGGTCTGGGCGGGGCGTCGGTGCTCACCGACTGCGTGCCGTCCAAAACCCTCATCGCCACGGCCGAGGTGATGACCACCTTCGACTCCTCCTACGAGGAGCTGGGGATCATCGTCGCCGACGACACTCCGCACATCGACACGCCCGCGCGTGTCGTGGGCGTCGACCTGGGCAAGGTCAACCGGCGTGTGAAGCGGCTCGCGCTCGCGCAGTCGCACGACATCACCGCCTCCGTCACACGTGCCGGCGCCCGGGTCATGCGCGGCCGCGGGCGACTGGAGGGCATGCAGGGCCTCGACGGATCCCGCAAGGTCGTGGTGCGTGCCGCCGACGGGAGCGAGGAGACGCTCAGCGCCGACGCCGTGCTCATCGCCACGGGCGGGCACCCCCGTGAGCTGCCGGACGCCCAGCCCGACGGCGAGCGGATTCTCAACTGGACCCAGGTGTACGACCTCAACGAGCTCCCCGAGGAGCTCATCGTGGTCGGCTCCGGTGTCACCGGAGCCGAGTTCGCCGGTGCCTACCAGGCGCTCGGGTCGCGGGTCACCCTCGTCTCGTCCCGGGACCGGGTGCTGCCGGGTGAGGACCCGGACGCCGCCGCCGTACTGGAGGACGTCTTCCGGCGCCGCGGCATGAACGTCATGGCCCGCTCGCGCGCCGCCGCCGCCAAGCGCGTCGGCGACCGGGTCGAGGTCACCCTCGCCGACGGGCGTGTCATCAGCGGCAGTCACTGCCTCATGGCCGTCGGCGCCATCCCGAACAGCGAGGGCATGGGTCTGGAGGAAGCCGGCGTCAAGCTGCGCGAGTCCGGGCACATCTGGACCGACAAGGTGTCCAGGACGACCGCGCCGGGTGTGTACGCCGCCGGTGACGTCACCGGTGTCTTCGCGCTCGCCTCGGTGGCCGCCATGCAGGGCCGTATCGCCATGTACCACTTCCTGGGCGATGCCGTGGCCCCGCTCAACCTGAAGACCGTGTCCTCCAACGTCTTCACCGACCCCGAGATCGCCACCGTCGGCTACTCCCAGGCCGATGTGGACGGGGGCAAGATCGACGCCCGGGTCGTCAAGCTGCCGCTGCTGCGCAACCCGCGCGCCAAGATGCAGGGCATCCGGGACGGCTTCGTCAAGATCTTCTGCCGGCCGGGTACGGGCATCGTGGTCGGCGGTGTGGTCGTGTCGCCGCGCGCTTCGGAACTGATCCATCCGATCTCGATCGCGGTCGACAACAATCTGACGGTCGAACAGATCGCGAACGCCTTCACCGTGTACCCCTCCCTTTCGGGCTCGATCGCCGAGGTGGCACGGCAGCTGCACACGCGGAAGTCCGGCGGCGAACTCTGACGGCCGGAAGTGACTCCCCGCTGGTCACGGGGAGTTGTCGAGCATGCGTACGGCATAGGCGACGGGACTAGGCCCTATACCACTCCTTGCCCTCGCGTGCGAACAACTTCTGTTATTCGGCGCAAACTGCTGAAACCAGACGGTCGTTGGGGTTACTGTCAGTTTCGTGTTCGCTGCAGAACGTCGCCAATTGATCCTCGAAATGGTGCGAGCGAACGGGGCCGTGTCGCTCCGTGAGCTCGCCCGCGTCGTCCAGACCTCCGAAGTGACCGTACGGCGGGACGTGCGCGCACTGGAGGCAGAAGGACTCCTCGACCGCCGGCACGGCGGTGCGGTATTGCCGGGCGGGTTCACGCGGGAGTCCGGCTTTCCGCAGAAATCACATCTCGCGACCGCCGAGAAGACGGCCATCGCCGACCTCGCCGCGAATTTCGTGGAGGAGGGCGAGGCGATCGTCGTCGGGGCGGGAACCACCACGCAGGAGCTGGCCCGCCGGCTCGCACGGGTGCCCGGACTGACCGTCGTCACCAACTCCCTGCTGGTGGCGCAGGCGTTGGCCCATGCCAACCGGGTCGAGGTCGTGATGACCGGCGGGACGCTCCGCGGGTCGAACTACGCGCTGGTGGGCAGCGGAGCCGAGCAGTCCCTGCAGGGGCTGCGGGTGTCCCGGGCCTTCCTGTCCGGGAGCGGGCTCACCGCCGAGCGTGGGCTCTCCACGTCCAACATGCTCTCCGCGTCCGTCGACCGGGCCCTCGTCCAGGCCGCCGCGGAGGTCGTCGTCCTCGCCGACCACACGAAGCTCGGCACGGACACGATGTTCCAGACCGTGCCCACGGATGTCATCACGCGGCTCGTCACCGACGATCCGCCGGCCCATGACGACCGTGCCCACACCGAGTTGCAGGCCCTTGCCGATCAGGGGGTGCAGATCGCCGTGGCCGGGGCGAGCGGCGCGCCGGGGGGTGACGAGGTCCCGGCGCGGCGGCAGCAGCGTGCGCTGCCGGGACCGAGGCGGGGGCAGGTCCCTCCGGGGGGTGGGCCGGGGTTGCGGACGGCCGCCACGGTGCTCGGGGAGCAGGGGGCTGAGCGGGAGCGGGCTCGCGTCGCGGATCTGCGGCGGCGCTAGATTCGCCGATTCGACGTCGGGGCCCCGCGCCCCTAGGCGGGCTTCAGTCCCCGGAGTGTCAAGTGCAACAGCCTGTCCGCCAGTTCCGGGTCCTCCGGGGTCTCCCCTGCCGCCAGTGCGATGGCGTGGGTCAGCTGAAGAAGATCACCGATCGCCACGTCAGGGCGGACGGACCCCGCCTCCTGAGCACGCGCCAGTAGCGCGCCGCCCGCATCCCTGATCGGGCCGCTGCAACGGGCCAGGGCCGAGGTGTTGTCGTGTGAGACGGACATCAGGGAGCGCGCCAGTCCGCGGTACTCGCCCGCGTGCGTGACCATCTCGCGTAGCCATGTCACCAGTGCCGTGCAGGGCTCGGGGGCGTTCAGGAGTTCCCGGGAGCGGGCCAGCAGGTCGCCGGCCGCGTCCTCGAAGACGGCGCTCAACAGGGCGTCGCGGTTGGGGAAGTGGCGGTAGAGCGTGCCGATGCCCACGCCCGCCCGGCGCGCCACGTCCTCGAGCGATGCGTCCGTGCCGTGCTCGGCGAAGGCGGCACGGGCCTCGGTGAGCAGGCGCTCGTGATTGCGGCGGGCGTCGGCGCGCATGGCGCGCGGCGGGGCCGGCGCTGCCGCCGCGCTCCGGTTCCCCGCGGCCTCGCTCGAAGTCGCGCTCACCATGGCTCTCACCTGCCCTCTCGCCCGCCCGGTGTGCATCCAGAATGCCACTGAGGGAAAAACGAGGCGCCCGGCGGACTGTCTGCTCCAGTCCGCCGGGCGCCCCGGGTGCCGTATGGCTTGTGCCGTGTGCGTCAGTCCTTGATCTCGCAGATCGCCGCACCGGAGGTGAGGGAGGCGCCGACCTCGGCGGACAGGCCCTTGATGGTGCCGGCCTTGTGCGCGTTGAGCGGCTGCTCCATCTTCATCGCTTCGAGTACGACGACGAGGTCGCCTTCCTTGACCTCCTGGCCTTCCTCGACGGCGACCTTGACGATGGTGCCCTGCATCGGGGAGGCGAGGGTGTCGCCGGAGGCGGCCGGGCCGGACTTCTTCGCCGCGCGGCGCTTGGGCTTGGCGCCGGCGGCCAGTCCGGTGCGGGCCAGGGTCATGCCGAGCGAGGCCGGCAGGGAGACCTCCAGGCGCTTGCCGCCGACCTCGACGACGACCGTCTCACGGCCGGTCTCCTCCTCCGCGTCGGCGTCGGCCGGGGCGGCGAAGGGCTTGATCTCGTTGACGAACTCGGTCTCGATCCAACGGGTGTGGACCGTGAACGGGTCGCTGGAGCCGGTCAGCTCCGGACCGAAGGCCGGATCGACGACGACCGCGCGGTGGAAGGGGATGGCGGTGGCCATGCCCTCGACCTGGAACTCCTCCAGCGCACGCGCCGCGCGCTGCAACGCCTGCTCGCGGGTGGCGCCGGTGACGATCAGCTTGGCGAGCAGTGAGTCCCACGCCGGGCCGATCACGCTGCCGGACTCCACCCCCGCGTCCAGGCGGACGCCGGGACCGGTGGGCGGGTTGAAGACGGTCACGGTGCCGGGGGCGGGCAGGAAGCCCCGGCCCGGGTCCTCGCCGTTGATGCGGAACTCGAAGGAGTGGCCGCGCAGGGCGGGGTCGTCGTAGCCGAGTTCCTCGCCGTCGGCGATGCGGAACATCTCGCGGACCAGGTCGATGCCGGTGACCTCTTCGGTGACCGGGTGCTCGACCTGCAGACGGGTGTTGACCTCCAGGAACGAGATCGTGCCGTCGTTGCCGACGAGGAACTCCACCGTGCCCGCGCCGACGTAGCCGGCCTCCTTGAGGATGGCCTTGGACGCGGAGTACAGCTCGGCGACCTGCGCCTCGGACAGGAACGGCGCGGGTGCCTCCTCCACCAGCTTCTGGTGGCGGCGCTGCAGGGAGCAGTCACGGGTGGAGACCACCACGACGTTGCCGTGGGTGTCGGCCAGGCACTGCGTCTCGACATGGCGGGGCTTGTCGAGGTAGCGCTCGACGAAGCACTCCCCGCGCCCGAACGCGGCGACCGCCTCGCGGACCGCGGAGTCATACAGCTCCGGGACCTCTTCGAGGGTGCGGGCGACCTTCAGGCCGCGTCCGCCGCCACCGAAGGCGGCCTTGATCGCGATCGGCAGACCGTGTTCCTCGGCGAACGCGACGACCTCGTCGGCGCCGGAGACCGGGTCGGGGGTGCCGGCGACCAGCGGGGCGCCGGCACGCTGGGCGATGTGCCGGGCGGCGACCTTGTCACCGAGGTCGCGGATGGCCTGCGGCGGCGGGCCGATCCAGACCAGCCCGGCATCGAGTACGGCCTGGGCGAATTCGGCGTTCTCCGACAGGAAGCCGTAGCCCGGATGGATCGCGTCCGCCCCCGACTCGCGTGCCGCCTTCAGTACCTTGTCGATGTCCAGGTAGCTGGTGGCCGGGGTGTCACCGCCCAGGGCGAACGCCTCATCCGCGGCGCGGACATGCAATGCGTCCCGGTCCGGGTCCGCGTAGACGGCCACGCTCGCGATCCCGGCGTCCCGGCAGGCCCGGGCCACGCGGACAGCGATTTCGCCACGGTTGGCGATGAGCACCTTGCGCACGATTGAGGCTCCCTCCTTGAAACAAGCCGAGTTTAGGGACTGCCGACACGACACTTCGACCCGTCCCCAGTGGTGAGCTTGCCCACACGGAGCGTGATTCCAGGCTCGCCCGACCTGCGAAATCCCTTGTCGCGCCACGGTACGCAGGTCTCTCCGGGGAAACCCTAGCTCTCTCCTGTGGTCAAGGTCTCTGTCATCACGTGCTGCGGGCCACTCGGTTTCTTTGTGGAATCCCTACGAATGGCCCAACGCATCTTTGCCATCTCCCGAACCCTTGTCCCGGGGTTTACCCGTTAGTAGCGTTCGCGATGTCTCGAACGTACTTGGGGTAACCGTCGTCGCGCTCGGATTGAGCTGTGGCGGCGCTCGAATAGCTCGGAAGTGGGTGGGGACCGGTGATGCGCAGGCCGGTGGCATGGGTCGTGGCGGTCGTGCTTCTCGTCGAGGCGCTCGGCATCGCGGGCCTGAACTGGTTCCTCGGGGTCGTCGTCGACCGCCAGGACATGTCCCTGGCGGGGCTGGATCCTGACGTGATGTCGCTGTCCTCGAAGATCGGCGGACTCGTCTTCGGCGGCTACTTCGCGCTGTGCGGACTGGTCGCCCTGCTCGTGGCGCTGCGCGATCGCGCCCCGGCCGGCCTCGGCCGCATCCTGCTGATCAGCGCGGCCGTGGTGCACGCCCTGCTGGGCGCGTTCGCCTGGGGCCTGGTGGGCTGGACGGCGTTCCTGTTCATGATGGTCGTCCTCGGCCTGATAGTGCTGCTGCTCATGACCTACGACGGTCAGAGCGCGCCGGAGGAGCCCGTCGACGCGGCTCCCGACGGAGGCAAGGGTGGCTCCCCGGCCGAGGGCTCCCCGATCAGTCCTCCGCCGGCGCCCACAACTCCGTGATGCCGATGCCCAGTTGGCCCAGCAGCCGCCGCACCAGCGGCAGGCTGATGCCGATCACATTGCCGTGGTCGCCGTCGATGCCGTCGATGAACGGGGCCGAGCGGCCGTCGAGGGTGAACGCCCCGGCGACGTAGAGCGGTTCGCCGGAGGCCACGTAGGCGGCGATCTCCTTGTCGGTCGGCTCGCCGAAGCGGACGATCGTGGAGGCGGTGGCGGAGGTGTACCGGCCGGTCGCGGTGTCGTAGACGCAGTGGCCGGTCTGGAGGGTGCCCGCCCGGCCGCGCATCGACTTCCAGCGGGCGGTGGCCTCCTCGGCGTCGGCCGGCTTGCCCAGGGCCTCGCCGTCCAGGTCGAGGACCGAGTCGCAGCCGATCACGATCGCGCCCTTGACCTCGGGCCGCGCCGCCACGACGGAGGCCTTCGCCTCGGCCAGGGCCAGCGCCAGCTCGGCCGGGGTGGGCGCGCTGACGGCGTCCTCGTCGACGCCGCTCACGATGACCTCGGGGGCCAGCCCTGCCTGGCGGAGCAGATTGAGGCGGGCGGGGGACTGGGAGGCGAGGACGAGCCGGCGGCGGGGCTGATCAGTCATGCGGTCAGCGTATCGGCGTGCCCGCCCGGACTCACCTCAGCCCGAGCACGATCATCGTCAGCACCATGGCCAGCGCCATGAGAACGCCCAGCCGCCGCAACATCTCCTGCATGTCGCGCAGTTCTTTGGGCGGCTCGTTCTCGGGGTCGGACCACAGCATGCCTTCCATCGTCGGTCGCGGATTCGGGGCGGCGCCTGAGTACGCATACTCAACTTCTCTCCAAATGGTGCTACGGTTCCATTAGCTAAAGGGATTCTGGTTCTGTTTGGGGGATGCATCATGTTCACCACTTCCTGGACCGCGGCACCTCAGCCGCCGAGCGAGGGCTTCACGCCCAACTGGTCCCGTGAGGGCTTCTGGCGTCAGTCGGTGCGGCAGGTCGTACGGCTGTCGGCGGGCGGTGGCCGGGTGCGGGTGCGGCTCTCCAACGCCTACGGCACCTCGCCGGTCCGGGTGGCGGGCGCGAGCGTGGGGCGTACGGCCGCCGGGGCCGGCGTACGGCCCGGGTCGCTCACGCCGCTGACCTTCGGGGGCGGCGCGCAGGTCGGGATACCCGCGCGCGGGGAGGTCGTCAGCGATGACGTCCGGCTCGCCGTCGCCGCCGGGGAGTCGGTGACCGTCACCCTGTACTTCGACGCCACGACCGGCCCCGCCACCTTCCACGCCCAGGCCTTCACGGCCGGCTACCGCGGCGAGGGCGACCTGACGGCGGAGAGCGCCGGCCCGGGCTTCGACGCCGTGACCGAGTCCTGGTACTTCCTGTCGGCGGTGGAGGTCGACGCCGGCCGCGCGGACGCCGTGGCGCTCTTCGGCGACTCGATCACGGACGGCTTCGGCTCGACGGTCGGCGCGCACCGGCGGTGGTCGGACGCGCTCGCCCGGCGCACGGGGCGGCCCGTGCTCAATGCGGGGATCGGCGGGAACCTGCTGCTCAACGACTCGGCCTGGTACGGCGAGAAGGGCGTCCACCGGCTGCGCCGGGACGTCCTCGACCACCCCGGCGTGGACACCCTCGTGGTCCTGCTCGGCCTCAACGACATCGGCTTCAGCGAGACGGACGAGCAGCCGACGTACAAGCCGGCGCCGGTGCTGGAGGCGGAGGAACTGATCGCCGGGCACCGGGAGTTGATACGACAGGGCAGGGCGGCGGGGCTGAGGATGATCGGCGCGACTCTGCTGCCGTTCGGGGGCTCGGACCACTGGGGCGAGCGCGCGGCCAAGGTGAGCCACGAGCTGAACGAGTGGATCCGGTGCTCGGGGCAGTACGACGCGGTGGTGGACCTGAACCGGGCGCTGGCCGATCCGGCGGATCCGGATCGGCTCAGGCCCTCGTACGACTTCGGCGATCACCTGCACCCGAACGACGCGGGGTACGAGGTGATGGCCGAAGTCGTCTCA
The DNA here is from genome assembly GCF_042795335.1 of Streptomyces sp. NPDC056479. Taxonomy (NCBI): domain Bacteria; kingdom Bacillati; phylum Actinomycetota; class Actinomycetes; order Kitasatosporales; family Streptomycetaceae; genus Streptomyces; species Streptomyces sp. NPDC056479. The sequence goes on from NZ_JBHTRZ010000009.1 coordinate 9,782, forward strand.
GCGCACCTTTAACCAGGCCAGAAGGTACGGGCCCAGGTGGCCGGGCCCGGCTGAGGCAGGCGGTGCGCCGCGATGCGGGACGGGTCCGACCACCCGTCCCGCGGCTCGGGGGTGCCGGCCGGCGCCGCGGCTGCCGCCGCGGCGTGGGCGCGGACCACCGCCAGTGCGGCGGCCAGCTCCTCCGGTGTCGGGTTGCCCCGTAGGACCTTGATGTTCATGGCGGCTCCCAGCAGGCCTAGAGGGGGATGTTGCCGTGCTTCTTCGGAGGCAGGGATTCCCGCTTGGTGCGCAGCTGGCGCAGACCGCGTACGACATGGCGGCGGGTCTCGGACGGCATGATCACCGCGTCGACGTAACCGCGCTCGGCCGCCACATACGGGTTGAGGAGAGCGTCCTCGTACTCCTGGATCAGCCGCGCCCGCACCGCCTCCAGGTCCTCGCCGCTCGCCTCGGCCTCGGCGATGGTCCGCCGGTGCAGGATGTTGACCGCGCCCTGGGCGCCCATGACGGCGATCTGGGCGGTCGGCCAGGCGAGGTTGAGGTCGGCGCCGAGGTGCTTGGAGCCCATGACGTCGTAGGCGCCGCCGAAGGCCTTGCGGGTGATGACCGTGATCAGCGGGACCGTCGCCTCGGCGTAGGCGTAGATCAGCTTGGCGCCGCGGCGGATGATGCCCGTGTGCTCCTGGTCGACGCCCGGCAGGAAGCCGGGGACGTCGACGAAGGTGATCACCGGGACGTTGAAGGCGTCGCAGGTGCGCACGAACCGCGCGGCCTTCTCGCTCGCGTCGATGTCGAGACAGCCGGCGAACTGCATCGGCTGGTTGGCGACGATGCCGACCGGGCGGCCCTCGACCCGGCCGAAGCCGGTGACGATGTTCGGTGCGAACAGCGCCTGCGTCTCGAAGAACTCGGCGTCGTCCAGGATGTGTTCGATCACCGCGTGCATGTCGTACGGCTGGTTCGCGCTGTCCGGCACGATGGTGTCCAGCTCGCGGTCCTCGTCGGTGAGGTCGAGGTCCGCCTCCTCCGGGAACGCCGGGGGCTCGCTGAGGTTGTTGGACGGCAGGTACGACAGCAGCTGCTTGACGTACTCGATGGCGTCCTTCTCGTCCCCGGCCATGTGGTGCGCCACGCCGGAGGTCGAGTTGTGGGTGCGGGCGCCGCCCAGTTCCTCGAAGCCGACGTCCTCACCGGTGACCGTCTTGATGACGTCGGGGCCGGTGATGAACATGTGCGAGGTCTGGTCGACCATGACCGTGAAGTCGGTGATGGCCGGCGAGTAGACCGCGCCGCCCGCACAGGGGCCGACGACCAGGCTGATCTGCGGGATGACACCGGAGGCGTGGGTGTTGCGGCGGAAGATCTCGCCGTACGCGCCCAGCGAGGCCACACCCTCCTGGATGCGGGCGCCGCCGGAGTCGTTGATGCCGATGACCGGGCAGCCGGTCTTCAGCGCGAAGTCCATGACCTTGACGATCTTCTGGCCGTAGACCTCGCCCAGCGCACCGCCGAAGACGGTGAAGTCCTGCGAGAACACCGCGACCGGGCGGCCGTCGACGGTGCCGTACCCGGTGACGACACCGTCGCCGTAGGGACGGTTCTGCTCCAGCCCGAAGTTGGTGGAGCGGTGCCGGGCGAACTCGTCGAGCTCGACGAAGGACCCCTCGTCGAGGAGCAGCTCCACCCGCTCACGGGCCGTCAACTTGCCCTTGGCGTGCTGCTTTTCGACGGCGCGTGCGGAGCCGGCGTGCGTCGCTTCCTCAATGCGGCGCTGGAGATCCGCGAGCTTGCCCGCGGTGGTGTGGATGTCGATCCCAGGGGTCTCTCGGATCTCGTGACGCTCTTCCGGCTCGGACATCGGGATGGCGCTCCCTGCCTGCTCAAAAGGGGGGACGGTTACTCATCCGTAGAGTAGTGGGGGCCCTACCAATCGGCAGTGCGGTGTTTACCACACCTAGGGTGGCTTGCATGACGCCGCGAGATGCATCAGACGACAGTCGCTGGTCCGACCTGGAGCGCCCGCCGCTCAACGCCGCCGCGCTGCGCCGCGGGCTGCTGCGGGAGGGCGGGTTGTGGAGTGCCGTGGAGGTGGTGCAGAGCACCGGCTCCACCAACACCGACCTGGTGGACCTGGCCACCGCGGGCAAGGCCGCCGAGGGCACGGTCCTGGTCGCGGAGGAGCAGACGGCCGGCCGGGGACGGCTGGACCGGAACTGGACGGCACCGCCGCGCTCGGGCCTGTTCTTCTCCGTGCTGCTGAACCCGGCGGAGGTGCCGGTGCCCCGATGGGGCTGGCTGCCGCTGCTCACCGGCGTCGCCGTCGCGACGGGGCTGTCCCGGGCCGCGGGCGTCGACACGGCACTCAAGTGGCCGAACGACCTGCTGGTGACCGTCGGCGGCGAGGAGCGCAAGGCCGGCGGCATCCTCGCCGAGCGCGCCGGGGACGCCGGTGTGGTCATCGGCGTCGGCATCAACGTCACCCTGCGCGCGGACGAGCTGCCGGTGCCCCAGGCGGGCTCGCTGGCGCTGGCCGGGGCGGTGAGCACGGACCGGGACCCCCTGCTGCGGGCCATCCTGCGGTCCCTGGAGGACTGGTACGGACGCTGGCGGGCCGCGGTGGGGGACCCGTTGGTCAGCGGGCTCCAGGAGACGTACGCGGCGGGGTGCGCCACGCTGGGCAGAGTCGTACGGGCCGAGTTGCCGGGCGACCGGGCGATCACCGGCGAGGCGGTCGCCATCGACGGTGACGGGCGGCTGGTGCTGGCGACGCAGGAGGGGGTGCAGGAGCCCGTGGGCGCGGGCGACATCGTGCACCTGAGGCCGGCCTGAGCACATCGGCCCAGCGGACGGGCCATGAAAGGCACCGGACATCGCACCGGTTCCGACAGGGCACGTCGGCTTTCTCTTACGGAGTGAGCTGGCGCACACCTGCCGTAAAGTGAAGGCCGGTCGATTACTGACCGCGGCAGATCGGAAGGGCAGCAGGCGTGACCGTCGACGACACGGGCTCCGGCGCGGGCGCGGACGGCCGGGTGGACCCCCACGCCGCCGACCCCGGCGAGGATCCGCTCGCGCTGCGTCTGGAACAGCTCATCCTCGGCGCCGAGCGGCGCTACACCCCGTTTCAGGCCGCCCGCAGCGCCGGTGTCTCGATGGAGCTGGCGTCCCGCTTCTGGCGGGCCATGGGCTTCGCCGACATCGGGCAGGCCAAGGCGCTGACCGAGGCCGATGTGCTGGCGCTCAGGCGCCTCGCCGGTCTCGTCGAGGCGGGGCTGCTCAGCGAGGCCATGGCCGTGCAGGTGGCCCGGTCCACCGGGCAGACCACCGCCCGGCTCGCCGAGTGGCAGATCGACTCGTTCCTGGAGGGCCTGACCGAGCCTCCCGAGCCCGGGATGACGCGCACCGAGGTGACGTACCCGATCATCGAGCTGCTCCTGCCCGAGCTGGAGGAGTTCCTCGTCTACGTCTGGCGCCGTCAGCTCGCCGCCTCGGCCGGCCGGGTCATCCAGGCCGCCGACGACGAGGAGATGGTCGACCGGCGCCTCGCCGTGGGCTTCGCCGACCTGGTCGGATTCACCCGGCTGACCCGGCGCATGGAGGAGGAGGAACTCGGCGAACTCGTCGAGGCCTTCGAGACCACCGCCGCCGACCTGGTGGCCGCGCGCGGCGGGCGGCTGATCAAGACCCTCGGTGACGAGGTGCTGTACGCGGCCGACGACGCGGGGGTCGCCGCCGAGATCGCGCTGCGGCTCATCGAGACGATGGCCCACGACGAGACGATGCCCGAGCTGCGGGTCGGCATCGCGTTCGGCACGGTGACCACCCGGATGGGCGATGTGTTCGGCACGACCGTGAATCTCGCCTCCCGGCTGACGTCGATAGCTCCGCGTGACGCCGTGCTCGTCGACAGCGCGCTCGCGGAGGAGCTGATCCGAACGGGCGAAGCGCCGGCGTCGGAGGCGGAGGCGGCGGAGGCCGCGGCCGCCGCCGAGAAGGAGGGCGAGGAGCCGCCGGTGTACCGCTTCGCGCTGCAGCCGATGTGGCAGCGGCCGGTGCGAGGACTTGGTGTGGTCGAGCCCTGGCTCTTGACACGGAGGGCGCCCGCCGGGGGCGAGTGAACGCCGGTGGAGTGGCGTTCGACCGCGGTTTCGGGGCGTGGCAGGGCCGGTCGCCTCAGTCGTCCGCGGCCAGGGGGTCCACGCACAGGCCGATGACCGGGATGCAGACGGCGTTCTCGTCCGGGTGGGTCGGCTGGGCCGGCGGGGGGCTCGTCGCGGGCCGGCCGGGCGTCGGCCGTGCGGGCGGCGGGGTCGGCCGAGGCGCGGCGCCGGTCGTGGCCGGTGCGGGGGACGCGGGCGGCGGGGTGTCGGCCGAGGTGGGGATCGCGGAGCTCGGTGGTGGAGTGGCCGCAGTGGTCCCGGTCGGTACGGCGATCGTCGTGGCGGTCGGTGTCGTGCCCAGGCCGCCCATGGCGGAGGTGGCCGTCGGGGTCGCCGTCGGCCGGGTCGTCGGGAAGGTGGCCGCGGCGTTCGTCGCGCGGTCCGGTTCCGAGTTAGTGCCGGGGGCCGGGGCGGGGTCGGACTCCGGTGCGGCGAGGCCGGTGACGCCCGAGTCCGGAGTGAGGCGTACGAGGCTCAGGGCGCCGGCGGCCAGGGCCAGGCCTCCGGCCGCGAGGAGGACCTTGCGCGGACGAGGGCGGCGATGGCGGCCGCGGGCGCCGAAGAGGCGGTTGGTGGGGGCGTCGGGTGCCGGCGGCTCCGTCACCGCGGCTTCTTTTGCCGTCCCTCGTGCCTTCGGCCCGTCCACCGTCATGCTCATCGCGACCCCTCCCCATGCGCTCGCGCCCCCAATGCGCCGTGGTGTCGCGCACGCTATGCGCTGCCGTGGGCGGTAGGGCGGGGGTTGGGCGGGATGTCACTCGAACGGGGTGTCGGGACTGGACTCGGGAACCGGTCGTGGTGGGCCTTTCGCCGGCCGGGTCCGGCTGCGATGATCGGGGCGAATGTTGTTAACCCGCGTTAACCGGAGGGTGTCATGAGTGAGGAGCGGTACGGGGAGTTCGTGCTGGTAAGGCGGCACGGGGACGCCGGGCATGTCGCGGAGCTCGCCCTCGACCGGCCCAAGGCCATGAACGCGGTCTCCACGGAGATGGCCCGCTCGATCGCGCGGGCGTGCGAGGCGCTGGGCGCGGACCGGGACGTACGGGTGGTGGTGCTGACCTCGACGCATGAGCGAGCGTTCTGTGTCGGGGCCGATCTGAAGGAGCGGAACTCCTTCAGCGACGCGGAGCTGGTGCGGCAGCGGCCGGTGGCGCGGGGTGCCTATACCGGGGTGCTGGAGCTGCCGGTGCCGACGATCGCGGCCGTGCACGGCTTCGCGCTGGGCGGTGGCTTCGAGCTGGCGTTGTCGTGCGATGTGATCGTGGCCGACGGCACGGCCGTGGTGGGGCTGCCCGAGGTGTCCGTCGGGGTGATTCCCGGCGGTGGGGGCACGCAGTTGCTGCCCCGGCGGGTGGGGGCGGCCCGTGCGGCGGAGCTGATCTTCACGGCCCGGCGGGTCGAGGCCGCCGAGGCCCGTGCGCTGGGGCTGGTGGATGTGCTGGTGGAGGACGGGCGCGATCGGGAGGAGGCGCTGGCGCTGGGTGCGCGGATGGCGGCGAACTCGCCGGTGGGGCTGCGCGCCGCCAAGCGGGCGTTGCGGGTGGGGCACGGGCTGGATCTGCGGGCCGGGCTGGAGGTCGAGGACGCGGCGTGGCGGTCGGTGGCGTTCTCGGGGGACCGGGCGGAGGGCGTCGCGGCCTTCAACGAGAAGCGGAAGCCGGAGTGGCCGGGGGAGTGAGGCGGGGCTCGTAGGCCGTGTCCGCAAAGTCCCGCCTGCCCCGTGACGCCTGGCACGCACCCCCAGAGGGGGACCCCGCTCGCCGCACCGGGCGAAAGCCCGAATGCGTCCGCTACGAGGGCTCCCGCCCGGCACGCCGAGAGCACGCTCCCTCATCGCCGCTGCGGGGCCCGCCCTCCGGGCGGACGACGGGACTTGCGGACACGGCCCAGCCCGGTGGCCTCCCCGTTCGCCACGCCAGAGTCCCAAATCGGTGCAAACCTCCCTAACCTGGGGTGATGGGTGAGGACGCACGGCTCGCGGCCGTGGTGGCGCTGGCGCAGGGGATGGCGGCGGCGCACACCCCGCGCGAGTCCTGGCGGGCGGCGGCGCTCGGGGCGTGTCGGGCGCTCGCCGGGAGCTTTGCCGCGCTGTCGGTGTGGGAGCGGGAGCTCGGCCGGCTGCGGGTGCTGGTGAACGTGGGGGAGCGCACCCGGGGGGAGGAGGAGTTCCCGGGTGACGAGGCGTATCCCGTGCATCAGTTCCCGGAGATCACCGAGTTCCTGCACGAGCGCTGGGTCGCCGGGGGCGAGCCCGATGCCTGGGTGGAGACGGCCGAGGGGCCCGCCGCCGGGCATCCCGAGTACATCCATCAGCGGGTCGCCGCCCTGCGGCGTCGCGGGCGGGGGTGCTGTGTCGTGGCGCCGGTCATCCTGAACGGGCGGGCCTGGGGGGAGCTGTACGTCGCCAGGTCGGTCGGGGCACCGGTCTTCGACCGGGGGGACGCCGACTTCGCCACCGTGCTCGCCTCCGTCGTGGCCGCCGGACTCGCGCAGAGCGAGCGGCTGGAGGAGGCCCGGCGGCTGGCGTTCACCGACGCGCTCACCGGGCTCGCGAACCGGCGGGCCGTCGATGTGCGGTTGGAGGAGGCGATCGAGCGGCATCGCCGGGACGGTGTCGTCGTCAGCCTCGTCGTCTGTGACCTCAACGGGCTCAAGCGGGTCAATGACACGCGCGGGCATGCCGTGGGGGACCGGCTGCTCGAACGGTTCGGGTCGGTGCTGTCGTTGTGCGGGGCGATGCTGCCCGGGGCGCTCGCGGCGCGGCTCGGCGGTGACGAGTTCTGTCTGCTGGCGGTCGGGTCGCCGGCCGACGAGGTGGTGAAGGCGGCCGACGAACTGTGCCGTCGGGCCGGTGGGTTGGAGCTGGGGGAGGGAGTCGCCTGCGGGGTCGCCTCGACCGAGGACCCGATCGGGGCCGTGCGCTCGGCCCGGCGGTTGTTCCGGCTCGCCGACGCGGCGCAGTACCAGGCCAAGGCGTCCCGGGCCGACCGGCCGGTCGTCGCGGGGCGGGAGGGCCCGGACGATCCGGTGGTGCGGCTCGCCGACGAGCCCTTCGGGGAGGGAACGGCGGAGCGCAGGCGCTTCCGCGGGCGTCCGACGTGACGCCACCCACGCGCGGGGTAAGGGGTGTACTCCCCATCCACTAGTGACATCTTCGTCTTCACTGCGTACGCTCCTGAATATGGATATGCACACTGTGGTGGTGGGGACGTCCGGGGTCACCGCGTCCGACGTCCTTGCCGTGGCGCGTGGCGGTGCGCGCGTCGAGCTGTCGGCCGAGGCGCTCGCGGCCCTTGCCGCGGCCCGGGAGATCGTGGAGGCCCTGGCGGCCAAGCCCGAGCCCGTCTACGGCGTCTCCACCGGGTTCGGCGCCCTGGCGACCCGGCACATCAGCCAGGAGCTGCGGGCCCAGCTGCAGCGCAACATCGTCCGCTCGCACGCCGCGGGGATGGGGCCGCACGTGGAGCGTGAGGTCGTACGGGCGTTGATGTTCCTGCGGCTCAAGACCGTCTGCTCGGGGCACACGGGCGTCCGGCCCGAGGTCGCGCAGACCATGGCCGACGTCCTCAACGCCGGGATCACGCCCGTCGTCCACGAGTACGGCTCCCTCGGCTGCTCCGGCGACCTCGCTCCGCTGTCGCACTGCGCGCTCACCCTGATGGGGGAGGGGGACGCCGAGGGCCCGGACGGTGTCGTGCGGCCCGCCGGCGAGCTGCTCGCCGCGCACGGCATCGCCCCCGTCGAGCTGCGCGAGAAGGAGGGCCTCGCCCTCCTCAACGGCACCGACGGCATGCTCGGCATGCTGGTCATGGCCCTCGCCGACCTCGACACCCTCTACAAGTCGGCCGATGTCACCGCCGCCCTCAGCCTCGAAGCGCTGCTCGGGACCGACAAGGTCCTCGCCCCCGAACTGCACGCCATCCGCCCGCATCCCGGGCAGGGCGCCTCCGCCGCCAACATGCTGGCCGTGCTGAGCGGTTCGGAGCTGACCGGGCATCACCAGGACGACGCCCCCCGCGTGCAGGACGCCTACTCGGTGCGCTGCGCCCCGCAGGTCGCCGGCGCCGGGCGGGACACCATGGCGCACGCGCGGCTCGTCGCCGAGCGGGAGCTCGCGTCCGCCGTCGACAACCCGGTCGTCCTGCCTGGGGGCACCTCCCAGGCTTTTGGCTCTGGGGGAGGACGCGTCGAGTCCAACGGCAACTTCCACGGGGCGCCCGTCGCCTACGTCCTCGACTTCCTCGCCATCGCCGTCGCCGACCTGGCCTCCATCGCCGAGCGCCGCACCGACCGGCTGCTGGACAAGAACCGCAGCCACGGGCTGCCGCCGTTCCTGGCCGACGACGCGGGTGTCGACTCGGGGCTGATGATCGCCCAGTACACGCAGGCGGCGCTGGTGAGCGAGCTGAAGCGGCTGGCCGTCCCCGCCTCCGCGGACTCCATTCCGTCGTCCGCCATGCAGGAGGACCACGTCTCCATGGGCTGGTCCGCCGCCCGCAAGCTGCGCACGGCCGTGGACAACCTCACGCGCGTCCTCGCCGTCGAGCTGTACGCCGCCACGCGCGCCATAGAACTGAGGGAGGGCCTCGCCCCCGCCCCGGCCTCGCAGGCGGTCATCGACGCCGTACGGGCCGCCGGTGTGCAGGGCACGGGACCGGACCGGTTCCTGGCGCCCGACCTCGCCGCGGCCGACGCGTTCGTGCGCGGTGGCGAGCTGGTCACGGCGGCCGAGAAGGTCACCGGCCCGCTCCAGTGACCCGGCAAGGGGCCCTGTCGACTCGACAGGGCCCCGGTACGACGGCGTGGACGGGTTACTTCAGCTTCGCCGCCTGAGCGTCGATGACGGCGGCCGGGACCTTGTACGCCTTGTCCGTCATCATCAGGCCGAGGTTCATCGTGTAGTACGTGGCGATGGTGCTGCCGTGACGCACCACCTCGACGTGCGTGGTGCCGACGTCGCCGTCCTCCAGGTCGCTCTTCACGACGAACGCGATCGACTCGTCACCGGTGCCGGACCCCTTCTCCGGGGTGACCGCGGTGGGCTTCTGGTCCTCGCCCTGCATGACGAGCGGGAAGCCCTCGGAGCAGTTCTTCACCGCGTCCGACACGGACTTGAAGGTCTCCTCGGCGCCGGCACCGTCGTACGAGGAGAGCCCGACGACCGTCAGGGTCATGTCCATCGCGTCGGTGATCGAGTCCTCGATCTCGGACTCGCTCAACTCGTCCACGGGCTTGGAGGCGTTGGCGGTGGGCCGCTTCGTCTCCTGCTTCGCCATCGCGGCCGCGCCGGCGGCGGCGTCCCCCGGCGGCAGACCGCCCATGGCGTAGGCGAGCGGCCGGCACTGCTCGTCGGTGCTCTTGATCTGGTCCTTGGACGGCAGCTGCTTGCCCGACCCGTCCACCTTGTAACCCTCGACATCGCCGTCGGCGATGATCGCCTTCTTCAACTCCGCGGCGCTGAGCGCCTTCGCGTCCGAAGTGCCGGACTCCCCACCGCAACCCGTGACAAGGGCGAGCGACAGCGCGCTCACGGCAACCGTGGCGGCTACACGTACGCCCGATGATCTCTTCATGGGCGGACTATGAAGCGCAGGTCAAAGAGACGTCAAGCCAATTTAGAAGCCCAGGCGTTCGCGGCGGACCGAGTAGGTGATGAAGCCCGCGCCCAGGGTGAGGAACAGCGTTCCGCCGATGACGTACGGAGTGGTGTCGAAGCTTCCGGTGTCGGCGAGCCGGGTGTCGTCCGCCGTGGTGCCGTCCGTACTCTCGGAGGCGGCCCGCGCCTGCTGGGTGACCTGCGTCGTCGGGGTCGCCGCAGGGTCCGTTCTCGCCGGCTCGTCGCCTGTCGCGTTCGCGGAGGGCACGAACCACAGGGCGCCCAGCAGGGCCCCCGCGGCGGTGGCGGTCAGCAGCGATCGGCGAGCGGTGGACGACGATCGGTGAGCGGCGGACACGGAATATCGATCCCCTTGTGGCGCTGGCGAATTGGCCGTGTGGGGCGATGTTAGTGAAAGTCGCGGGTCACGGGAAAGTCACGGGAGAAATGAGCCGTACGCTCCGGGCATGAGTACTCCAGAAACATCACGTTTTGTACGGCTTCGCGTGGAACTCGTCCTCGAAGTGGACGACGCGGACGCCGTGACCAAGGCCGCCCTGCGGCGGATCGCCGACGACAGCACCGTGCCGGTCGACGAGCGGGCCCACGCGGAGAGCGCTGTGACGGAAGACACTGCGGAGGCCGTCGCGTATCTCGTCGATCCGTTCGACCTGGTCAGTGAGGTACCAGGGGTCGAGCTCGCCCAGGCCTCCTGGTCCAGCGAGCGCATCGAGTACGACCCGGATTCGCCGGACTGGGACCTCGACGAGGATGATGGTGAGGAGGACTTCGACGGCGAGGGGGCCGTGCGGGCCGGCTGAGGCGTCTTGGGAGAATCGTGACCCCGGGCGGCAACCACTGCCCGGGGTTTCGTCGTCTCATGGGAAGCGCTGACCGAGATCCGCACCACCTGCCCCGGCGAACGTGGTGTGCCCCACACATCCATGGAATGTGGAACGGGACGAACCGGTCGTAGCGTTGAAGATCTTACGGGGACTCTCGGGCGTTTTGGGGATTCGGGAAAGATGGAGAAGCGTGTGATGACGAACAGTAGGCGGCGCAAGGGCCTGACGGTCGCGTCCGCACTGCTCGGCGGTGTCCTGGTGCTCTCGGCCTGCTCCGGCGGCGACGACGCCTCCGCGAGCGACGGCGACACCTCGCAGGCCAAGGTCGACGAGGCGGCCGCGAAGAAGACCTCCGAGGCCCAGATCAAGATCACGCCAGAGGACGGCACCGACAACGCCTCCATCAACAGCTCCGCCGCCGTCACCGTGAGCAAGGGCTCGCTCACCGAGGTGACGATGACGACCGCCGAGGGCGCCGCGGTCGAGGGCGAGATATCCGCGGACAAGACCAGCTGGAAGCCCAGCGCCCAGCTGGAGCGCTCCACGACCTACAAGATCGCGGTGACCGCGAAGGACTCCAAGGGCCTGGAGGCGCATGAGAACGCCTCCTTCACCACGGTCTCCCCGGACAACAGCTTCCTCGGCTACTTCACGCCGGAGGACGGCTCCACGGTCGGCGTGGGCATGCCGGTCTCGATCAACTTCGACAAGTCGATCAGCAACAAGGCGGCCGTCCAGAAGGGCATCACCGTCTCCAGCACCAGCGGCCAGGAAGTCGTCTGCCACTGGTTCAACGACACCCGCATGGACTGCCGGCCCGACGACTACTGGAAGGAGGGCTCGACCGTCACCATGAAGATGGCCCTGGACGGCGTCGAGGGCTCCAACGGTGTCTACGGCGTCCAGGAGAAGACGGTCACCTTCACGATCGGCCGCAACCAGGTCTCGTACGTCGACGCGAAGACCAAGCAGATGAAGGTCACGCAGGACGGCAAGACGATCAAGACCATCCCGATCTCCGCCGGCTCCCCGGAGAACAAGACCTACGAAGGCACCATGGTCATGTCCGAGAAGTTCAAGGAGACGCGCATGAACGGCGCGACCGTGGGCTTCACGGACGACGACGGCAAGGGCGAGTACGACATCAAGGACGTGCCGCACGCCATCCGGCTGTCCAGCTCCGGCACCTTCATCCACGGCAACTACTGGGGCGCCAAGTCCATCTTCGGCAGCGTGAACACCAGCCACGGCTGTGTGGGCCTGTCCGACACCAAGGGCGCCAACGACAAGGGCGTCGCGGGCTACTGGTTCTACAACAACTCGATCGTCGGTGACGTCGTGGTCGTCCAGAACACCGGCGACAAGACGATCGCGCCGGACAACGGCCTCAACGGCTGGAACATGGACTGGGCGCAGTGGAAGGCCGGTTCGGCCGTCTGACCGACCTCGGGCGCACAGCCGCCCCACAGCTCCCGCATGAGTAACCGATGCCGCCCCCAGGGGCGGCATCGGCGTTTCCGGGGGCCATCCCAGCCTTCTCATCCATCTCTTATTTCGGCCTTATCCCTTCATCACGAGCCGTCCTTAATTTGCGGCCCATGTTCTTCACCTACCTGAGGCGCGAGCTGCGCCGCCGCAGAAAGGCGGCCCTCGTCGTCGCCTCCGGACTCGCGCTGGGCATCGCGCTGGTCATCGTGGTCAACTCCGTGTCCTCCGGCATGAGCCAGGCCCAGGACAAGGTCCTGCAGTCGCTGTACGGCCTGGGCACGGACATGACCGTCACCAAGGCCGCCGAGCCCGCGGCGAGCAGCTCGGAGCGCCCGCGCTTCCAGTTCGACGCGCAGGAGGACGGCTCCGACGAGGAGCAGTCCACCGACCGCGTCATGGTCCAGGGCTTCCAGACGCTGTCGGCCTCGACCGTCACCAGGGTCGGCTCGCAGAGCGGTGTCTCCGACGTAGTCGGCGGGCTGAGCCTCCAGGTCATCAAGGTCAGCGGGCAGTTCACCCGCGGCCAGTTCCAGCAGGACCAGAGCGGCGGCGGCCAGCAGGGCGGGCCCGGGCAGGGCACCGGCGGCACCGGGCAGCCGCAGGGCGAGGTGCGCGGCGGCGGCGCCGACTTCGACGTCAACAACTACTCCGTCTACGGCGCCGACGTCACCAACCCGGCGCTCGGCCCGCTGACCTCCTCGAAGATCACCAGCGGGCGTACGTTCAAGTCGACGGAGACCAACGCCAAGGTCGTCGTCGCCGACACCTCGTACGCCAAGGAGAAGAAGCTCAAGGTCGGCTCGACCGTCACCGTCAAGGGCACCAAGTTCAAGGTGATCGGCATCGCCACGCCCGACAGCGGGGACGCGGCCGCCAATCTCTACATCCCGCTGAAGCAGGCGCAGACGCTCGCCGACGCGAAGGACAAGGTCACCACGATCTACGTCAAGGCGACCGACTCCCAGCGGATCGACTCCGTCAAGTCGGCCATCCAGAAGAACATCTCCGGTACGACGGTGACCACCTCCGCGGACCTCGCGGACACGGTGTCCGGCTCGCTGTCCACGGCGTCGTCGCTGGCGACGAATGTGGGCAAGTGGCTGTCGATCGCGGTGCTCGTGGCCGCGTTCCTGGTCGCCGGTCTGCTCACCTCCTCGGCCGTCTCCCGCCGGGTGCGGGAGTTCGGCACGCTGAAGGCGCTGGGCTGGAAGTCGGGGCGGGTGACCCGCCAGGTGGTCGGCGAGGCGGTCGTCAACGGGCTGCTCGGCGGGGCGCTGGGCATCGCGATCGGCCTCGCGGGCGCCTACGCGGTGACGGCGATCAGCCCGACGCTGGAGGCGCAGCTGGGCGGCGGTAGTGGTGGCGGCGGCCTGGGCGCCGGCCCCGGTGGCGGCGGTTTCGGGGGCGGCGGTCCGGGACGGCAGACGGCCGCCTCGACACTGGACGTGGCCCTGACGGCGCCGGTCAGCCTGACGACGGTTGCGCTCGCGGTGGGGCTCGCGGTCGCCGGTGGCCTGATCGCCGGCGCGTTCGGCGGCTGGCGTGCGTCGAGGCTGCGGCCGGCGGACGCACTGCGCCGTGTCGAGTAGCAGGCGCCGCGCCGGGGCTGGGCGGGGGTGGGTCGCGCGGCCCGGCGCGAACGGGTCGCCGCCCGCGCCCACCCGTGCCGCCCCAGGCGGCACGCCCGCCCGCGGTCTGGGTCCTTGCCAGCCGACGGGACTGCACGCCCTAGGGGCGCGGGGGAATGCGCGATCAGCCCCCACTCACCCGCCGCGAACAACGAATCGGACCACCCCCGAACCCCCTCCCACCCAGGAGCCACCCACCATGTACGAACTCAGAAACGTCACCAAGCGCTACACCCGGGGCAAGGACACCGTCCACGCCCTCGACGGCGTCGACCTCACCATCGCGGACGGCGACCGCCTCGTCATCCAGGGCCCCACCGGCGGCGGCAAGTCCACCCTCCTCCAGATGCTCGGCGGTCTGGACCGTCCGACCTCCGGTGAAGTCGTCCTCGACGGCACCGACTTGGCCAGGCTCTCCGAGACCCGGCTCACCAAGGTCCGCAGCGAGAACATCGGCTTCGTCTTCCAGTCCTTCAACCTGATCCCGACCCTCACCGCACAGGAGAACGTCGAGACCGCCCTCGTCCCCCTCGGCGTCAAGACGAAGGAACGGCGCGAACGGGCCGCCGAGGCCCTGACCTCCGTAGGCCTGGGAGAGCGGCTCGGTCACCTGCCGTCCGAGATGTCCGGAGGACAGCAGCAGCGCGTCGCCATCGCCCGCGCGCTGGTCAAGGAGCCGAAGGTGCTGCTGGCCGACGAACCCACCGGAAACCTCGACGAGTCGATGCGCGACGAGATCATGGACGTACTCGAACGCATGTGGAAGGAGCTCGGGTTGACCTTCATCATGGTCACCCACGACTCGGCGATCGCGAAGAAGGCCCCGCGGCTGGCGACCATCCGCAAGGGACGCATCAGTGTCAAGGAGAACGCGGGGGCGTAACCGCGCGACTGGGTAACGGAGTTCGCGCCGTCGCGTAACAGTCGGCGGGTGTGCTTCTCATCTTCTTCTCATCTATTGAGGCGTCTGATCGCCCCTCGGCATACTGCGTATTCCGGGGGGCGACGCGCATGCGTACGGGACCTCCCCCGGCCGGGTGAACGGGGAAAACTCACCCGGACCATCTGCAAGGGGGAAACTTGCGCAGACAAGTCAAAAGAGTGGGCACGGCCGCTGTCGCCACGGCCGCCGCCGTCGCCCTCGCCGCGGGCATGACCAGCCCGGCGTCGGCGGAACCCGAGCAGCGCCCCTCCGGCGCCGCCTCGTTCACGTCCCCCCACCGCATCACCCTGATCACGGGTGACCGGATCTCCGTCGACTCCAAGGGCCGTGTGGTCGGCCTGGAGCGGGCGAAGGGGCGCGAGCACATACCCGTACAGATACGCAAGGCCCACGGGCACACCCTGGTGATCCCGGCCGACGCGGCCCGGCTGGTCGCCACCGGCAAGGTCGACCAGCGGCTGTTCGACGTCACCGAGCTGAGCAAGTCGGCCACCCGCACCTCCCAGGCCAAGGGCCCCAAGGTCATCGTCGGCTACCAGGGCGCGGCCGCCGGCGCCAAGGCGGACGTCCGGGACGCGGGCCGGCTCCGGCTGACCCTGAAGTCCCTGAACGCGGACGCGGTGCAGACCACGCACCAGGACGCGGCCGAGCTGTGGGACGCGCTCACCAACGGGGACAAGACGGCCTCCGGCATCGCGCACGTCTGGCTCGACGGCGTCCGCAAGGCCAGCCTCGACAAGTCGGTGGCACAGATCGGCGCTCCCAAGGCATGGGCGGCCGGCTACGACGGCAAGGGCGTCAAGATCGCCGTCCTGGACACCGGCGTCGACGCCACCCACCCGGACCTCAAGGACCAGGTGGTCGCGGCCAAGAACTTCAGCCCGGCCGCCGACGCCACCGACAAGGTCGGCCACGGCACACACGTCGCGTCCATCGCGG
The DNA here is from genome assembly GCF_042795335.1 of Streptomyces sp. NPDC056479. NCBI lineage: Bacteria > Bacillati > Actinomycetota > Actinomycetes > Kitasatosporales > Streptomycetaceae > Streptomyces > Streptomyces sp. NPDC056479. Next base: position 25,381 of record NZ_JBHTRZ010000009.1, read on the forward strand.
CGGGCACCGGCGCCAAGTCCGGCGGCAAGTACAAGGGCGTCGCACCGGGCGCCGACCTCCTCAACGGCAAGGTCCTCGACGACGAGGGCTTCGGCGACGACTCCAGCATCGTGGCGGGCATGGAGTGGGCCGCCGAACAGGGCGCCGACGTCATCAACCTCAGCCTCGGCGGGCCGGACACGCCCGAGATCGATCCGATGGAGGCGGCGGTCAACAAGCTGTCCGCCGAGAAGGGCGTCCTCTTCGCCATCGCGGCCGGCAACTCCGGCCCGGAGACGGTCGGTTCGCCCGGCAGTGCCGAGGCCGCGCTCACGGTCGGCGCGGTCGACGACAAGGACGCGCTCGCGCCCTGGTCCAGCACCGGCCCGCGGGTCGGCGACGGCGGCATCAAGCCGGATGTGACCGCTCCGGGTGTGGCCATCACCGCCGCGTCCGCCAAGGGCAGCCTCATCGAGCAGGAGGTCGGCGAGAACCCGCCCGGCTATCTGACGATCGACGGCACGTCCATGGCGACCCCGCATGTCGCGGGCGCCGCGGCGATCCTCAAGCAGCAGCACCCGGACTGGAAGTACACCGAGCTCAAGGGCGCCCTGACCGGTTCCACGAAGGGCGGCAAGTACACGCCCTTCCAGCAGGGTTCGGGCCGGATCCAGGTCGACAAGGCCATCAAGCAGACCGTGATCGCCGACCCGGTGTCGGTGAGCTTCGGCACGCAGGCGTGGCCGCACACCGACGACAAGCCGGCCACCGAGGAGCTGACGTACCGCAACCTCGGTACGAAGGACGTCACGCTCCAGCTCTCCGCGACGGCCACCGACCCCAAGGGCCAGGCGGCCCCGGCGGGCTTCTTCAAGCTCGGCGCGACGAAGGTGACCGTACCGGCGGGCGGCAAGGCCTCCGTCGGCCTCACCGTGAACACCAAGCTGGGCGGCACGCTCGACGGCGCCTACTCCGCGTATGTCACGGCGACGGGCGACGGGCAGAACGTCCGTACCGGCGCCGCGGTGCAGCGTGAGGTGGAGTCGTACGACGTCACCGTCAAGCACATCGACAAGGACGGCAAGCCTGCCCCCGAGTACAACACCGCCTTCCTCGGCTACGCGGGCCTGGCGACGAACCGGGGCTTCCAGGTGCCGGTCGTCGAGTCCGGCGTCACCAAGATGCGGCTGCCCAAGGGCACGTATCTGATGGACGCCTGGATCGCCAAGGACTGGGTGAACCTGGAGGGCGGCCTCGACTGGGTGATCCAGCCGAAGCTCAACCTCACCAAGAACACCTCCGTGACGGTCGACGCCCGGACGGCGAAGTCGGCCGACATCACCGTCCCGGACGCGCAGGCCAAGCCGGTCCTCGTCGGCAGCAACTACTTCTACGAGGCGGCCGGAATCGGCCTGGGCGTCGGTCTCGACTCCTTCGCCAACCTGCGCATGGCGCACCTCGGACCGGAGGTCCCGAGCGGTCTGACCCAGACCTGGAGCGGCCAGTGGACCAAGGGCGCCACGGCCGAGTACGACGTGGCCACGACCGCCAAGGTCAAGAAGATCCAGGGCAAGAAGGTCCGTCACTTCAAGGCGGGCGAGCTCGCCAAGGTGACGAACCACCTGGGTGCCTCGTCCGCCAACAAGACCGGTGGGCTGCTGCCCCTGGGCGTCTTCCCCGAGGACGTCGCGATCGGCATGCCGATCGAGCAGAAGCTGCCGGGCTCGCGGACGCTGTACCTGTCGACGTCCGACAAGATCCAGTGGACGTTCGACTTCGAGCAGTACGGCGGCAAGGACGCGGACGGCTTCCCGATCCCGGACGCGTACTACACGCTGGGCCTTCCGCAGACCTTCAAGGCGGGCCAGAGCTACTCGAAGACCTTCAACACGGCGGTCTTCGGCCCGCACGTCAACAAGGACTTCGGCCTGTTCCGTGAGGGCAACGACATCTACGGCCTGCTGCCGCTGTTCGCCGACGGCAACAAGCACGCCGGCTCGTCCGACTTCACCGCGGTGACCACGAGCCTGTACCGCAACGGCACCCGGCTCGCCACCAACGACGACCCGCTGTTCGGCGAGAAGATGTTCCGGGTCCCGGCCGCCGAGGCCGAGTACAAGCTGACGACCTCGGTCAAGCGCAGCGTCAAGGTCGCGGCCGCCTCCACGCGGGTCGACGCGAGCTGGACCTTCCGCTCCAAGAAGTCGGCCGCCGACCGGGTCACGCTCCCGGCCTCCACGGCCCGCTTCGACGCCAAGACCGGGCTGGACAGCCGGGTCGAGGCCGACAAGAAGGTGACGTTCCCGGTCACCGTCGTCGGTGCGGCGGCGGGCGCCAACCTCAAGTCGCTGCACGTCTACGTGTCGTACGACTACGGCCAGACCTGGAAGAAGCTCGAGGTCAAGGACGGCAGGATCACCGTGAAGAACCCGGCGAAGGGGAAGGGCATCTCCTTCCACGCCAAGATCGCCGACAAGAAGGGCAACAAGTCGACGATCTCGATCTACAACGCCTACTACGGCAAGTAGGAGGCGCTGAGCGAAAGCCCCGCCGGAGGTGGTACCTCCGGCGGGGCTTTCCCGTGCGCGGCCGGTGTCAGCCCGTCGTCCAGGGCCGCAGCTTCTGCCGGTAGGCGACATTGATCAGCTGACGGCGCTCGTTCATGATCGCGTCCAGCTCCGGATCGGTCATGGTGCGGCCCGCTCCCTCGCTCACGACTGCCTTCACCACTTCGACGACGCGGCCCGCCGGAATGTGACGTCGAAAGCCGCGCCTCACATTCCGCGGGCCTGAACCGTCGTACCGGTGAGACGGATGCCAAGGAGTGACCCACCATGACGACCACCACCACGCTCGGCGAGCTGACCGGCGACCACGTCCTCGACAGCGCCCGCACCCGGATCGGCTTCGTGGCCCGGGCCGCGATGATCAGCAAGGTGCGCGGACGGTTCGACGACTTCGAGGGGACCGCACACCTGGACGGCGACGACCCGTCGAGGTCCGGGGTCCGGATCGTGATCCGGGCGGGCAGTATCAGCACCGGCAAGCAGAAGCGCGACGACCATCTGCGCAGCGCCGACTTCCTGGACGTCGGCCGGCACCCGACGATCACCTTCACCTCGACGAAGGTGCGGCAGGTCGGCGAGACCCGGTTCGAGGTCACCGGTGACCTGACCGTCCACGGCGTGACCGGGCCCGCCACCGTGCACTTCGAGCTGACCGGCGCCGGGAACGATCCACACGGCGGCCCCCGCGCCGCTTTCCGGGGCCGCGCGATCATCAACCGCAAGGACTGGGGTGTCAGCTGGGGCGGGCTCCTGATCAGCGAGAAGGTGGCGCTGGAGCTCGACGTCGCGGCGACCCGTCGACGTTGAGTTGCCGGAGGACGAGCGTCCGGTCGGATTTCGTGTTTCCGTGTGGCCATGACGGCTCACACGGTCGAATACATCCGGTACCGCATCCCCGAGCAGAAGTCGGCGGAGTTCCTCGCCGCCTACACCCGAGCCGCGGCCCAGCTTGCCGCGTCGCCCCACTGCGTCGATTACGAACTCGCCCGGTGCGAGGAGGACTTCGAGCACTACGTCCTGCGCATCACCTGGACGTCGACGGAGGATCACCTGGAGGGCTTCCGCAAGTCGGAGCTGTTCGCCGACTTCTTCGCGGAGATCCGCCCGTACGTCACGCACATAGAGGAGATGCGCCACTACAAGCCGACGGTGGTCCGCGGCGCGGGCGCGTCGGTGCCGACGCTGTACGCCTGGGCGGGCGGGGCGGAGGCGTTCTCCCGTCTGACCTCGGTCTTCTACGACAAGGTGGTCAAGGACGACGTGCTCGCCCCGCTGTTCGCGCACCTGGACCCGGACCACGCCGAACACGTGGCGCTCTGGCTCAGCGAGGTCTTCGGCGGCCCGCCCGCCTACTCCGAGACCCAGGGCGGCCACGGCCATATGGTCGCCAAGCATCTGGGCCGCGGGATCACCGAGCCCCAGCGCCGCCGCTGGGTCAACCTCATCCAGGACGCGGCCGACGAGGCGGGCCTGCCGACGGACGCGGAGTTCCGCTCGGCGTTCGTCGCCTATGTGGAGTGGGGCACGCGGCTCGCGGTGTACTTCTCCGGCCCGGACGCGGTGCCGCCGGCGGAGCAGCCGGTGCCGAGGTGGAACTGGGGGTCCGCGCCGCCGTATCAGGGATGACGGGGGAGGGCGGCGGGCCCTAGTGCTTCACCGTCTCCTCGAGGAACTCCTCCCACGTCCGCTTCCCCACCTCGGCCCCCTCCAGCGTGAGGTTCGCCCCCGCCCGGTACGCGCGCCCCGCCCTGCCGGGGATACGGATCGGCAGGGACGGGCGGTGGCGCCTTCCGCTGAGGTCCAGATACGGCCGGACCAGGGAGGGGAGGTCGTAGAGCTTGGGGCCGGTGATGTCGGGGACCAGCCCGGAGGGGGCGCCGAGCGTCAACTCGGCCAGGCGGGCGGCTACTTCACGGGAGTCGACCGGCTGGAGGCGCAGACCGCCGGGTGACGGCAGGACCGGCAGCCTCGTCATCTGCCGCACCGTCTTCAGCGTCAGCTCGTGGAACTGGGCCGCCCGCAGGGTCGTCCACGGGATCCCGGAGTCGGCCACCGTCCGCTCCGCCGCCAGCTTCATCCGGAGCCAGGCCAACGGGACCCGGTCCGCGCCGACGACGGAGATGTACACGAGGTGGCCGACGCCGGCCCGCGCCGCGGCGCGCACCAGGTTGCGTGTCGCCACGTCGTCGCCCTTCGGGCCGCCCGCCAGATGCAGCACCGTCCCGGCTCCCGCGACGGCCGCCTCGACGCCCTCGTCCTTCATCAGGTCGCCGGTGACGTGGGTGAGGCCGGGCTCGGGTGCGCGCTCGCGGCGGCTGAGGACGCGTACCTCATGGCCCGCCGCCCGCAGCAGCGGGACCACGTGGCCGCCCAGGGTGCCCGTACCGCCGGTGACCAGGATCGTCGATGTCATGACCGCTCCGCTTCCATCGTGCTCGGGTGTGCCTGCGCCGGTATGACGCCGGGCGGAGCGCGGATGTGACGGGCGGGCGGGAGCGGTCAGCCGCCGCTGCCGTACGGCCTTGTGAGGATCTCCAGGTTGTGGCCGTTCGGGTCGTCGAAGTACGTGCCGCGGCCGCCGTCGTTGTGGTTGATCTCGCCGGGCCGGCGGTGGTACGGGTCGGCCCAGTACGTCAGACCTGCGTCCCGTATCCGGCCGAAGATCGTGTCGAAGTCGTCCTCCGACACCAGGAACGCGTAGTGCTGCGGGGTGATCGCGCCGGTGGAGTCCAGGTAGTCCAGGGTCACACCGTTGGGGATCTCGACCGGGATGAAGGGGCCGTACTGCGGGCTCACTTCCAGGCCCAGGAGGTCGGCGAGGAAACGGGCCGACTCCTTCTTGTCGTGCGCGGCGACGATGGTGTGGTTGAGCTGGACGGTCATCGGGGCTGCCTCCTCGTGTGCACGGATCGGACGGGCTCCTTCGCCTTTCACGCTAGGCAGCGCCGTCCCGCGGCACATCGGTCGCAGGGAGGGGGTCGGGGTACTCCTCCGGTACTCCGACCTACGGCCGTCGCGCATGCCGAGGGCCCCGGAGCGGGGGTGGCTCCGGGGCCCTCGGTGGTCAGCGACGAGGAATCGCCGTTCCAGGTCCTCGCCGTATCAGATCGTCGAGGTGTCGATCACGAACCGGTACCGCACATCGCTGCTGAGCACCCGCTCGTACGCGTCGTTGATCTGGTCCGCGTCGATCAGCTCGATCTCGGCGCCGATGCCGTGCTCCGCGCAGAAGTCGAGCATCTCCTGGGTCTCCCGGATGCCGCCGATACCGGAGCCGGCGAGGGTCTTGCGACCGGCGATCACGGAGAAGAGGTTGAGGGAGACGGGCTCCTCGGGGGCGCCGACGTTCACGAAGGCACCGTCCGTCTTCAGCAGGGACAGGTACTGGTCCAGGTTCAGCGGGGCCGACACCGTGGACAGGATCAGGTCGAAGCTGCCGTACAGGTCCTTGAAGGTCTGCGGGTCGCTGGTGGCGTAGTAGTGGTCCGCGCCCAGCCTCAGACCGTCGTCCTTCTTGCGCAGGGACTGCGACAGCACGGTCACCTCGGCGCCGAGCGCGTGCGCGATCTTCACGCCCATGTGGCCGAGGCCGCCCATGCCGAGGATCGCGACCTTCTTGCCGGGGCCGGCGTTCCAGTGCCTGAGCGGGGAGTAGGTGGTGATGCCGGCGCAGAGCAGCGGCGCGGCGACGTCCAGGGACAGGCCGTCGGGGATGCGGACGACGAAGCTCTCGTCGACGACGATCTTCTCCGAGTAGCCGCCGTAGGTCGGCTCGCCGTTCTTGTCGAGGGCGTTGTACGTGCCGATCTGGCCCTTGAGGCAGTACTGCTCCAGACCGGCCTTGCAGTTCTCGCACTCACGGCAGGAGTCGACCATGCAGCCGACGCCCACGCGGTCGCCGGCCTTGTACTTCGTCACACCCGGGCCGACCTCGGAGACGACGCCGGCGATCTCGTGGCCGGGGACCATCGGGAAGATCGCCTCGCCCCAGCCCTCACGGGCCTGGTGGATGTCGGAGTGGCAGATACCGGCGAACTCGATGTCGATCAGGACGTCGAACTCGCCGACCGCACGGCGCTCGATGGTGGTGCGCTCCAGCGGAGCCTTGGCGGCGGGTGCTGCGTATGCGGCAACGGTGGTCATGCCGGGGTTCTCCTAGCGGGGGATTCGCGCCCGGCTGCCTTCTGGTCCTGCTCGTCCGGGCACGCATTCAGCCTGCCGATTCGAGCGCCGGTCACCCAGACCTCGGTCGTACGTACGTTCGCTGTGCCTACCACTGGCGGGGACAGGCTCGTACGCGTACGACCGGGAATACTTGAGGCATGGATGAACAGCCCCGATCCATGACAGGACCCACCGCCGACCCGGCCGCCGGGCGGCGGGCCGGGCTGGACCGGCGCGCCGAGCTCAGCGAGTTCCTGCGCACCCGACGGGCCCGGCTGAAGCCGGAGGACGTGGGGTTGCCGGACTTCGGGCGGCACCGCAGGGTGCCGGGGCTGCGGCGCGAGGAGCTGGCGCAGCTGGCCGGGGTGTCCGTGGCCTACTACACGCGCCTGGAGCAGGGCAACGGGCGCAATGTCTCGGCCGAGGTCCTCGACGCCATCGCGCGGGCGCTGCGCCTGAGCGACGCCGAGCACGCGCATCTCATGCATCTGGCGAAGCCGAAGCAGCACAAGAAGAAGCCGGCGGCCCGCACGGAACAGGTGCGGCCGGCGCTGGGGCAGCTGCTGGACTCGATCGAATCCGTCCCGGCGTACGTCTCGGGCCGGCGCTCGGACATCCTCGCCTGGAACCGGATGGCGGCGGCGGTCTTCGGCGACTGGGCGGAGCTGCCGGCGCAGGAGCGGAACTGGGCGCGGCTGGTGTTCCTGCGGCCCGAGTACCGCGATCTGTTCGTGGAGTGGGACCAGAAGGCGTCCGACATGGTCGCCTTCCTGCGCATGGACGCGGGCTGCCACCCGGACGACCCTCGGCTGTCCGCCCTCGTCGGCGAACTCTCCGTCAAGAGCGAGGAGTTCCGCCGGCTGTGGGCCATCCACGACGTCAAGGAGAAGGGCTACGGCGTCAAGCGGCTGCGGCATCCTCTGGTCGGCGAGCTGACCCTGAACTTCGAGTCGTTCCGCCTGACCGACGGCACGGAACAGACCTTGATCACCTACCACCCGGAACCGGGCTCGCCGTCGGCGGAGGCGCTGCGGCTGCTGGCCAGCTGGGGGACGGACGCGACGAAGGCGGGAACGGGGGCGTCGGCGCCGAAGGCGTGACCCGCCCCGCTGTGACCTGCCTCAGCCGCCTTGGCTCCGGCCCTCGACCGCCCGGGCGATGTCGTCCAGGTCCTTGGCGATGGCCTTGGTCACCGCCCGGGTGCCCAGGCCGCCGAGGATCTTCGCGAGCAGCCCCGCGACGCCGCCGGCCACGGCCGTGAACGTCATCCGGACGGTCGACGCCGACGGTCCGTCCGCGCGCACCTGCCACTCCGTGACGTAGTGCGTGCCATGCGACTCGGCCTCCACGACATAGCGCTCGGGCGGCTCGCAGACGGTCACCCACATCTCCTCGGTGGCCTCCTTGCCGAACATCCGCCGGGTCTCCCGCCACCGCGTCCCCACGCCGAAGGCGCCACCCGTGAGCACCTCGACGCGGGTCACCCCGCTGAGCACGCGCTCCATCCCGGCCAGGTCCGTCAGGGCCTCCCAGACCGGCCCCTGACCTGCCGCGACACTCCGCTCCACCACGACACTTTTGCTGGTCATGCCTTCATGAAACCAGCAGCCACCGACAACGGCCCGACGGCTCGGACAGCTCCGACGGCTGAAGCACGGGCCGACAAGTGGCTGCCCGAGCCGGTCTCCCTACGCTGGAGGTGGGAGGTGACAGCCATGCGTGCCTCACTCATCCAGCTGTCCGTCGACGCGTCGGAGACCGCCGAGGAGCGCCGCCACAGAGCGGCCGCGCTGGTCCGCGACCGGGCGGGCGACGATCTCGTGGTGCTGCCGGAGCTGTGGACGGCCGGCGCCTGGTCGTACGACCGCTGGGACGACGACGCCGAGAAGATCGACGGCCCCACCGCCGAGGTCATGTCGGCCGCCGCCCGGCAGGCCGGGACGTGGCTCCACGCCGGATCGATCGTCGAACGGGACGCGGACGGAACCCTGTACAACACCGCGCTCCTCTTCGACCGCACCGGTGACCTGAAAGGCATCTACCGCAAGATCCACCGATACGGCTTCGACACCGGCGAGGCGACCTTGATGGGCGGCGGCCACGACATCGTCACCGTGCCCGCCGACTTCGGCGTGATCGGCCTGGCCATCTGCTACGACCTCCGCTTCCCGGAACTCTTCCGGGGCCTGCTGGACGCGGGCGCGGAACTCATCGCGATCCCCGCCGCCTGGCCCGCGGCCCGCCTCACCCACTGGCAACTCCTCACCCGCACCCGTGCCCTTGAGGAACAGGTCTTCCTCCTCGCCTGCTGCGCGACAGGCACCCACGCCGACATGCACCAGGCGGGCCACAGCGCGATCATCGACCCCTGGGGAACGGTCCTCGCCGAGGCCGCCACCGGCGAGGAGACCCTGACGGCGGACCTGAACATGACCGAGGTCGCCCGGATCCGCGGCGAGCTTCCTGTGCTGCGGGATCGGGTGCTTGCGATCGCGGGGCCCGGGGCGGGGTGAATCCGTTGCCCTCCCGGCCTTCGTCTCAGTCGCCCGAGTGCCCCCAGAAGTGGATCTCTTGAGGGCTGCCCTGCTCGTCGTGCAGTACTGCGCATCGCCCGATCCATCGTGACCGGGGGAAGACGTCGAAGTCCTTGACGTGCGCACGCGTCAGCTTGTCGGTACCCAGCAGCTCGCGCGCTTCCTCGGCGGTCACGGGCTCGACGGTGTTGTAGTCCGGGGTGTCGTCAGGCCCCACCACCCGGAAGATGTCGAGAATCGAGTGCGTACCGGCCTCCTGGACCAACTCGTCCTCCCACAGCGCCTCCAGCGACTGCGGCCGAGGCTCCCGCTCCTCCTCCGGCCGCCAGTCGTCGCCGTTGACCCAGTAGTAGTCGCCGGCCTCGAACACCGCACGCCGCAGCTCCTGAAGCGCGGCGTTCAGGTTCTCCTGGTACGGCACGTAGTAGTCCCACCCCGATGCCCCCACGGCCCACATCCCCTTCCTGCTTTCCTGCTTTCCCATGGACAGCGGAAGCTAGCACCCGCCTCTGACATCCAGGTCATGGGCTTGGGAAACTGTGGTGTGCCAGACCGTGCTTCGTCCTGACCGTTTTTGAACAAAATCGGCTGCAATAAACGGAGTCACGGGTACTCCTTGACGCCTTCTTCGTTTCGCACGATTCTCCTCTCTTGGAGGGATGCCCCGACCTCTCCCAAAGGGGGATGCTGCGGTGAGAAGAGCGAAATCGATCCACTTCGGCCTCAATGCAGTGGACCCCCAGCACTATCAGGGATGGCAGGGTCTGCTGCGTGGGTGCGAAAACGACGCCCGGGACATGGAGCGCCTCGCTCGGAGTGCAGGATTCGACACCCGTACGTTTCTGACGCGGAATGCCACCCGCGCCGCTCTCGCCTCCGCTCTTCAGGAAGCCACACTCACGCTGCGCGCAGGTGACACATTCCTGATGACCATCTCGAGTCACGGCGGCCAGTTGCAGGACATCAGCGGGGAGGAAGCGGACCGGCTCGACGAGACGCAATGCCTCTTCGACGGCGAATGGCGAGACGATGAGACAGTCCTGTACTTGCAGCGTTTCCAGCCGGGTGTGCGGGCCGTCATCATGCTGGACTGCTGCCACAGCGGCACCGGGGCACGCGACTATCGCAACCGCCGGATGCAGCGCAATCCCTCGCAGTATCGAGCAATTCCACAGGACCTGTCGGACGAGATCTACGCCGCGAACAAGTCCTTTTACGACCGCACGGCACGCCGTACTGCCGGTGTACGCCGCGAAGATCTGCGGACGCCGGTCGTCACTCTCTCTGCCTGCAGAGACTCTCAGCTCGCCCGGGACGGAAGCACCAACGGGCTTTTCACTGAATCCGTCCTCAGGGCATGGAACAGCGGGAGCTTCAAGGGGAATTACTCACACTTCCACCGGGCAGTCCAAGTGCTGATTCCGGCACGGTACGACCAGAACCCAGAACTCAACCATTTCGGCGAGGGGAGCGAGGCGCTCCTGAACGAGGCCCCTTTCTCCATCGGAGGACGGACATCCATGTCACAGTCGCCCTCGGGCTCAGCCCCGGCCGTCAATCCTGGACCCACCGTTGGCTCAACCCCCTGGAAGTGGGGCCTCCCCCAGTCCTCGGACAAGGGCACGGGCGCACGGAGCTCGAACGGTCGCCGGCCCGTGGAGCCGGGCCCTCGACGCGCTTACGGATTCGGCTCCCCCGGCAAGCAGGATCGATCCGATCCCGGCCGCGAGCCGGCCATCCCCGGCAGCCTGGTGATCCCCGCCGTCACCCTGACGCTGGAGGAGCTTCTCGCCGACTCGGACGGTACTCGGGGCACGCAGAGCGTCGACGAACTCCTCACCGGTCTCGGAGAGTCCTTCATCGACGGTGACCGAGTCGAATGGACGGCCCCGGCCGATATTCCCGACGAGCTTGCCCGATATTTGAGCGCCTCGGTCCAGGAACTCAACAACAAGCTCCAGGCAGGGCTCTTGGATCTGGCTTCGGACGGAAGCATAGCCTTCTCCGACGAGGCGGTTCTGCCCGAAGGCACGTATGTCACCTCGACGACGAAATCAAATGATCTGTACGTGATCAGCAACCGACGTCGACAGCGTGTCACGCCCGACGTCATCACGCGCGAGGGACTCACGCAGAGCGACATCCAGCAGCTCGACCCCGCCACACTGTTGGCCATTCCTCTCGATACAGCCCCCTTGCGGGCCGTCGGCCAGGAAGTGACCACATATCTCTGGAGCGACCTCCGCGCCGGACACTTCATGCAGAGCTGGGCCTGGCTCCAGGGCACCGCTCTCACGACTCGCACGGTCACAGAAAGCGTCACCTGGTTCGGTGGCTATACCGGCGGCGTCAGGTTCAATCTCTACGACGCCGAGGGCCGGGCGATCCAGCACGAAATCATCCGCTACCGGTACGGCTGCGACGGTCGGGCCTTCGGATCCGGGCGACGGGACGAGACCGAAGTCGTTCAGATCCCGCAGGATGTCGCGGACCGGACTGCCTCCATCCTCGTCTCGCACTACTGGGACCCGAAAGTAAATCTCGTGGACATCCTGATCGATGTCGCGGAGTTCGTCTGGGAAGCGATCAAGAAGATCGCCGAGGCTCAGGAGAACGGCCAGGCGGTCAACGCAGGAAACACAGGAATTTGAGGGGGACGTCATGGCGGAAGTGCAGACCCGATGGTGGGGGCTGGTCGTCTCCCTCGACCGGTCAGAAGGTGATTTCGCGGCCACGGGGATTCCGGTCGCGGGCGAGCTGCTCGTTCTCACCGTTCCCCTCTACGGCCCCCTCATCCTGGCGGCCATCGAGGCACACAAACAGTGGATCGGTTCTCGCCTGGGCACAGAGGGCGTCGACCTCCATCTCAACTGGGCGGGCTTTCTGCACTGGGTGGAGACCCGAGGTGAGCTCAAGGCTGCCGACTGAGGTGACGATCACCGTGTAGCCATCCCGCGTCGTCCAGAGTGCCCGGCCCTCGCCTGCGATCGCAGGGCGAGGGCCGCTGGACGGGCAAGGAATCGCCCGGAGCCCTCATGCGTTGAGCAGGGTGGGCATCGGATGGCGGTGGTGTGCGCGCCGAGTGGCCCTAGTGACCGAGCGACACGTATAGGAGGGCCGCAATGGCTGCGCAGACGCAGAGGGCCGTGCTGGCGGGCGGATGTTTCTGGGGAATGCAGGACCTGATCCGTCGGCTCCCGGGCGTGACGGCGACCCGCGTCGGATACACCGGCGGTGACGTGCCGAACGCGACGTACCGGAATCACGGCACGCACGCGGAGGCCATCGAGATCCTTTTCGACCCTGAGAAGACCGACTTCCGCGCGATCCTGGAGCTCTTCTTCCAGATCCACGACCCCAGCACCAAGAACCGCCAGGGCAACGACATCGGCCTCAGCTACCGCTCGGCGATCTACTACGTGGACGACGAGCAGAAGCGGATCGCCGAGGACACGATCGCGGATGTGGACGCCTCCGGCCTGTGGCCCGGCAAGGTCGTCACCGAGGTGGAGCCGGTCGGCCCCTTCTGGGAGGCCGAGCCCGAGCATCAGGACTACCTGGAGCGTTACCCGGACGGCTACACCTGCCACTTCCCGCGCCCGGGATGGCGGCTGCCCGCCCGCGCGGAGGGCTGACCGAGCGAGGCCATGCCTGCTCCGACGGAGCAGGCGGTGTCCCGCCGCCGGCGAAGGGCGCCGGTGGCGGGACACAGTAGGTGACCTGCGCCCGGATCAGCGCACGGGTGACCAGAGGGCTGTGGTACGCCTTCACCGTCGGATCCGTGCGGGTGATCAGCCTCGCCAACGACGACGTCGCCTACCAGGACGGCGGCAACTCCTATATCCGGGGCTATTCCGGAGGCGCCCAGCGGCGGTGGCTGGAGGCGGAACTCGCACACACCCGGGCCGACCGGGCCATCGACTGGATCGTCGTGGTCATGCACCAGGTCGTCATCTCCACCGCCGACCACCCGGGCAACGGCGCAGACCTCGGCATACGTCAGGAATGGCTGCCGTTGTTCGATCAGTACGGTGTCGACGTGGTCGTTTGCGGTCATGAACACCACTACGAGCGATCGCATCCGATCCGGGGCCGCCAACCCAACGACACGATGACGCCCACTCCGGCGGCCACCCGCACCGACCTCGTCGACACCACCGAGGGCACCGTCCACATGGTCATCGGCGGAGGCGGCACCTCGATCCCGTCCATGGACGTGCTGTTCGACATCCCACAGTGCAACGTCATCACCGGCGTCGGTCCCGCTGGGGCGAACGGCAGGAAGACGCCCGTCTACGTGTCCGAAGCGGCACCCTGGTCGGCGGTCAGAGACCGCGTCAACCCCTATGGCTTCGTCGCCTTCTCCGTCGATCCCGGCACCCATGCCGGCGGAACCACGACGATGTCCGTGACCTACTACGCCGTCACCGGCTCCTACGGCCAGGCCGAGCCGGTCGACGCCTTCACGCTCCGCCGTGCCCGCAACGACGGCAACCACGGCAACCACGGCCCGAGCCCACGCTGACTCAGCACCGCCGTTGTTTCCCGCCCTCTTTCCTGCTCTTCACGTGCCGGAGCCACGGGAGTCGTGGCGGTTGTCTGGGATGGACAGCGCACACGGCCGCCCCCATTGCGCCCACCCGCACATCGCCCCGACGGCCGCCACCGCGCTCCAGCCGTGAGGAAGCCATGGATCACAATGCCCTCGGCAGATCCGCCCGAGGCACCGCGCGCGTCCGCGCGTGCCTCGGCATCGCCGCCGTACTCGCCGTAGCCGTTCCCTCCCTGATGCCGACCCAGGCGCAGGCCGACCCCGCGAGCCACGTGGCGACCACTCAGTGGTCGACCGAGACGCTCGCACCCGGCCTGGAGGTACGGACCGGAACCATCACGCACCCCGACGTCACGCACAGCTGGACGGTCGCCGTTCAGTCCCCGGGCATCAGCCGGCTGACCGGGGCCGCGACCTGGTCCGAGGTCGGCACCCGGAACTGGGCCGACACCACGGCGGCGAAACTGCGCGACGCGGAATTCCAGCCGCGCGTCGAGACCGTCCGGTGGCCCGACTACTCCGACACCCCGCACGGGGTGATGGGACTTCGGGTACGGGTCGGCTCCTTCTCCACCCAGGCCGCCGCCCAGTCCGCGGCGGCGGCGATCACCGCGGCCGGGTTCCGCACCTCGGTCGCCTGGACCGGCTACGACATTCAGCAGCCGGCCGACCGGGAGAACGTGCATGTCGCGGTGATCGACCCGCGGGTCTTCGACGGCACCGTCGAGGGCACCCATGACGGCAGTCTCGCGCAGCGCAGGACCACGTCGTCGGTCGCTGCCCGGCTGCACTCACTGGTCGCCGTCAACGGTGGCTTCTTCGTGACCTCGGACGCCGACGGCGTCCAGGGCACGATGTCCGGCCTGGGCGCCTACGACGGGCGGCTGGGGTCGATGGCGGCCGGCGCGCGGGCCGCGCTGATCCTCGGCGACGACGGCCGCCACATCCGGGTGGCCGACCTGACCACCACGGTCACGGCCCAGGCGAGGAACTCCTCGTATCGGATCCAGGGCATCAACCGGGTGCCGGGGCTGGTGCGCGACTGCGGCCGCCCCGGCGCCACACCCAGCGCCCTGCCCTGGCAGGACGTCACCTGCCGACTGACCGACGACCTGGTCCAGTTCACCCCCGCGTTCGGCGCCGACCTGCCCACCGGGCCAGGCGTCCAGGCGGTGCTGGACGCCTCCGGCCGGGTCGTGACGCTGGGAGTGCGTGGTGGCCGGGTGCCGGCGGGCGGGCGCGTCCTGCAGGCCATCGGCGGCGCTGCCGACTGGCTGACCGCGAACGCCGAGCCCGGTGACCGCATCCGGGTCGGCGAGGTCGTCCGTGACACCGGCGGCCGGCGCATCGAACTCGACGGTGACGACTCCATCGTGAGTGCCGCTCCCACCCTGGTGAAGGACGGCCGGATCGACATCGACGCGGCGGCCGAGGGCGTGGTCGACCCGCAGGACCTGTCCTTCGGATACGCCTGGGCCAACGTGCGCCAGCCGCGCACCATGGCGGGTGTCGACAGCAAGGGGCGGCTGATCCTCGCGACGGTCGACGGGCGGCAGACCGGCGGCAGCGAGGGCTTCACCCTCCACGAGGCAGCCGAGTTCATGCGCTCGCTCGGCGCCGTGCAGGCGCTGAACCTCGACGGCGGCGGCTCCACCGCGATGGCCGTCCGCGGCACCCTGGTCAACCACCCATCGGACGCGACCGGCGAGCGCGCGGTCGGCGACAGCGTGCAGGTGCTTCCGGCGCCCAGCGACTGACAGCGGCCACCGCCCTCCCCCAGGGCCGCTCAGTGCGGCAGCGTCGCCGGGTTTCCGCCGTTCGCCTCGTAGCCCGCCACCGCGAGTGCCCGGTAGACCGCGAACTCCGCGGCCGGGTCGGCCGACAGCGTCCAGGGCAGGGCACCGACATGGCCGTCGACGTGTATCAGCTGGTCCATGGCCTCCGCCCAGCGCTCGCCGCGGACCAGGAAGAAGATCAGCAGGTGGCGCACGTGAGCCAGCATCGGGTCGTCGGGGCGGGCCGCGTGCGCCGCGTACAGCGCGCCGTGGATCGCCTTCGTCACGACCTCGCTCTGGTAGAAGCCGCTGACCAGGTTCACCTCGGGCAGATGCTCGAACACCGCGAAGAGCGGCATGGAGGCCAGGAGGGAGCCCTGCGGGGCGCGGGCCGCCGCCGCTTCCGCGAAGTCGTACGCCAGCTCGCGCGAGCCGTGCCACTTCTCGCACCAGTAGTGCAGGGCCGCCAGGTGTGCGCCCATGTGGGCCGGGGCGCGGTCCAGGATCTTCAGCCAGAGCTGCTCGAACTCCGGGCGGGGGTAGGCGAGTCCACGGGCCACCGACAGCTCGACGATGTACGGGATCGGGTCACCGGGAGCCAGCAGAGCCGCCTCGCCGCACGCCGACCTCGCCTCCTCCATGATGATCCGGAACTCGTCCGTGCCGGGTGTCGCCGTACGCCACGCCTGCTGTACCAGGAACTCCGCATGCACGGCCGCCCCGCCGGCGTCCTTGGGCTGCTCCGTCCGCCAGACCCGCAGCCACTGGCCGCCGGGCGTCTCGCTGACACCGCCCGGTCGCTGCTGCAGCTCCAGCGCCGCGGCCCCGGCGAAGGCCTGCACGCGCTGCCAGCGCAGCTCGCCCTCCGCCTCCGTGCCGGCCAGCAGTTGCGAGGCCGCGCGGTAGTCCTGGGTGCGCTGCACCAGGTCCAGGACGTCCAGCAGGTCCTGGTCGGGGCCCGGCATGCGGATGTCCAGCTCCTCCTGCCGTACGAAGCCGTAGTTCGCCGGGTCCGCGGCGTCCGGGTGGCCCGGCGGGACCTGCTCGATCATGCCCCGCCTGCGCCGCATGAACGGCACCAGCACGAAGCCGATCATGAGCGCTGCGATCAGGACCCAGAGAATTTCCATGCCTCCAGCGTTCCAGACGCTGCCGACAATTGGCCAACGAGGTCGGGGGCCCTGTGGAGAAAGGGTTCTGTGGAGAAAGGGTTCACCTCGGGAAACCCGGTCGTACGGCATCCGCGCCGTTCGCGCACTACGCTCGGTGCCCATGAGCGACAGGCACATCAGTCAGCACTTCGAGACTCTCGCGATCCACGCCGGTAACACCGCGGACCCCCTTACCGGTGCGGTCGTCCCGCCGATCTATCAGGTCTCGACCTACAAGCAGGACGGCGTCGGCGGCCTGCGTGGCGGCTACGAGTACAGCCGTAGCGCCAATCCGACCAGGACCGCCCTGGAGGAGAACCTCGCCGCCCTGGAGGGCGGTCGTCGCGGGCTCGCGTTCGCGTCCGGACTGGCGGCCGAGGACTGCCTGTTGCGTACGCTGCTCAGCCCGGGCGACCACGTGGTGATCCCCAACGACGCGTACGGCGGCACGTTCCGGCTGTTCGCGAAGGTCGTCGCGCGGTGGGGGGTGGAGTGGTCGGTCGCCGACACCAGTGATCCGTCCTCCGTGCGGGCCGCCATCACCCCGAAGACCAAGGTCGTCTGGGTGGAGACCCCCTCCAACCCGCTGCTCGGCATCACCGACATCCCCGCCGTCGCGCAGATCGCCCGGGACGCCGGCGCGAAGCTCGTCGTCGACAACACCTTCGCCACGCCGTACCTCCAGCAGCCGCTGTCGCTGGGCGCGGACGTCGTCGTGCACTCCCTGACCAAGTACATGGGCGGGCACTCGGACGTCGTCGGCGGTGCGCTGATCGTCAGCGACTCGGACCTGGGCGACGAGCTGGCCTTCCACCAGAACGCCATGGGCGCCGTCGCCGGCCCCTTCGACTCCTGGCTGGTGCTGCGCGGCACGAAGACGCTGTCGGTGCGCATGGACCGGCACAGCGAGAACGCCACGAAGATCGCCGACATGCTGACCCGGCACGCGCGCGTGACGCGCGTTCTGTACCCGGGTCTGCCCGAGCACCCCGGGCACGAGGTCGCCGCCAAGCAGATGAAGACGTTCGGCGGCATGGTCTCCTTCCGGGTCGAGGGCGGCGAGGAGGCGGCCGTCGACGTCTGCAACCGCGCCAAGATCTTCACGCTCGGCGAATCCCTCGGCGGCGTCGAGTCCCTCATCGAGCACCCGGGACGGATGACCCACGCCTCGGTGACCGGCTCGGCTCTGGAGGTGCCCGCCGATCTCGTCCGGCTCTCCGTCGGTATCGAGAACGTCGACGACCTACTCGAGGACCTGCAGCAGGCGCTCGGCTAGACCCCGGTGGAAGGGCTCACCAGCCCGTCAGCGGTGGAGTCGTCTCCGACGGCGGCTCCACCCACGGGTGGGCCGTCAGCGCCCACACCGTGAACGCCACCGTCGCCGCGAACAGCAGCAGCCACGTCAGCCCCACGGCGATCTTCCGGTGGCGCAGCATGCGGCCGCCGCGCCGCACGACCTCCGGGTACAGATCCGGCGGCACGGGCGGCGGGGTGCGCTCCATGATCCGGCGTGCGGCCGCTTCCCGCTGGACGCGGTTCATGGCGACACCACCTTCGCTCCCAGCACCGTCGGCGCGGGCTCCCGGGGCGGATGCAGCAGGGTCGCCGTCGCCCGGTCGCAGATCGCGTGGACGCGCTCCCTCGGCAGGCCCAGCAGGGCCGCCACCTGCTCCTCGGCCACCCCCTCGTACAGCCGCAGCACCAGGATCAGCCGTTCCTGCGGGGAGAGCCGGGCCAGCGGGCCTGCGGCGTGCGGGCGGACCCGGCCGAGGACGCCCAGGCCGCCGTACTGGTGCCAGGCGGCCCGGGAGAAGCGGGTGGCCAGGTACTGGCGGGTGCGGTCGTACGGGTCCTCGCCGTGCAGGCGGTCCCAGCATGCGTACGTGTGCGCGAGGGACAGCGTCAGCAGGCGCTTCGCGCGCGGATTGTCGTCCCGCGGCTCGGCCGTGAGCAGCGTGGCGGCATGCAGCAGCCGCCCGGCCGCGCCCGAGACGAACGCCTCGAACTCCCGGTCCCGGCGGGCGTCCTGGACCGCCCTGCGTCGTCCCACCGCCCCTCCCGCCTCGCCGCGTCCTACAGGAACCGGTCCGTCCCCCGCACGTGAAGCGCCGGTCGCGCACGAGGAGGACCCGGTTTCATATGAGGCCAGCGACGGCCCGGGGTCAAGAGTCGGGAGCGGATCACGCGCGCACGCGCGCGAGCAGGTCGCGAGCCGGGGAACGGCGAACGCAGGGGGGGTGACCCTTCGGAAGGGTCAGGAGGCCGTGTTCGTCTCCGTGCCCGAGATCCCCTGGGCCGCCATGCGGGTGGAGAGCGCGGTGTTGAAGCGGGTGAGCAGCGTGCAGAACGACTCACGCTCCTCGGGTGCCCAGTCGTGCGTCAGCTCGGCCATCAACTGACGCCGGGACGAGCGCACTTCCTCCAGCCGGGACTGCCCGCGCGGCGACAGCTGGAGCACCACCGCCCGGCCGTCCTCGGGATGCGAGGTCCGCTTGACGAGCCCCGTGTCGACCAGCGGTGCCACCTGCCGGGTGACCGTCGACGAGTCGATTCCCATGCTTGCCGCGAGCGCCTTGACGCCCATGGGGCCTTCCTTGTCGAGGCGGTTGAGCAGCAGGTATGCGGCGCGGTCCATGGAGTTGCGCACCTGCCCGACCCCACCGAGCCGGGTCTGTTCGGCACGACGGGCGAACACCGCCACCTCGTGCTGAAGCGTGTCGAGAAGACCGCTGTCAGCGACGGTCGTCATGTCCATCGACATGTCAGGTGTTGTGGGCATGGCCGGAGGCTCACTTCATGAAGGGGGTGCTGGGTTGGGGGACAGGGTACGCGGCCGGGAGGCGGGGTGTACCGGCGCTGCGCAAACCCATGTCGGTGCTTGGTCACACCAGGGCGTCGCGCCTGTGAACTGCGAGACTTGTGTCATGAGCTACAGCAAGGCTGACTCCTTGCCTCCCGTCACGCTCGACGACGTACGCGGCGCCCAGAAGATGCTGACGGGCGTGGCGCGGGTGACGGCGATGGAGGGCAGCAGGCACCTGTCCCAGCTGGTGGGCGCGCCGGTGCACCTCAAGTGCGAGAACCTCCAGCGGACCGGATCGTTCAAGCTGCGCGGCGCCTACGTCCGTATCGCCGGGCTGATCCCGGAGGAGCGCGCGGCGGGGGTCGTGGCGGCCAGCGCCGGCAACCACGCGCAGGGTGTCGCGCTGGCGTCGTCGCTGCTCGGAGTGCGCTCGACGGTGTTCATGCCGAAGGGCGCGCCGCTGCCGAAGATCAGCGCGACCCAGGATTACGGCGCCGAGGTGCGCCTGCACGGACAGGTGGTCGACGAGACGCTCGCCGCGGCCCAGGAGTACGCGGACGAGACGGGCGCGGTGTTCATCCACCCCTTCGACCACCCCGACATCATCGCAGGTCAGGGCACGGTCGGACTGGAGATCCTCGAACAGTGCCCGGAGGTGCGCACGATCGTCGTCGGCATCGGCGGGGGAGGGCTCGCGGCGGGTATCGCGATGGCGGTGAAGTCGCTGCGCCCCGATGTGCGGATCGTGGGCGTGCAGGCGGAGGGCGCGGCGGCGTACCCGCCCTCGCTGGCGGCCGGGCGCCCGCTCGCGGTCGACAACCCGGCGACGATGGCCGACGGCATCAAGGTCGGCCGGCCCGGTGACGTGCCGTTCCGGATCATCGGCGACCTGGTGGACGAGGTCCGCACGGTTTCCGAGGACGAGCTGGCCACGGCCCTGCTGCTGTGTCTGGAGCGGGCCAAGCTGGTCGTCGAGCCGGCCGGGGCGAGCCCGGTCGCGGCGCTGCTGAGCGACCCGGACGCCTTCGAGGGCCCGGTCGTCGCGGTGCTGTCCGGCGGGAACGTCGACCCGGTGCTGCTCGAGCGCGTCCTGCGGCACGGCATGGCCGCGCAGGGCCGCTACCTGGCCGTACGGCTGCGGCTCACCGACCGGCCGGGTGCGCTCGCCACGCTTCTCGGGGCGTTGTCAGTGGTGGACGCTAACGTGCTCGATGTGAGTCACGTACGGACCGACCCCCGGCTCGGGCTCGCGGAGGCGGAGGTCGAGCTGCACCTGGAGACGAAGGGCCGTGCGCACTGCGTCGAGGTCGGCCAGGCCCTGCGCGAGGCGGGCTACACCGTCATCGGCTGAGCCGCGAAGGGGGCGCTGGGCGGGCTGAAGCCCAGGTCGGAGGCTCTTTGTCACTCATTCGGGTAAGTCCATTGAGAGACGCGATACATCGCGTTATGGTGTGTCGCGTAAATCCACTGCTCAGACGAATGAAAAGTGCCAACCTAGTTTTTTTCCGAAGCTTCCCCGATGACGTGGAGACTCATATGCCAGGCGCCATCTATGCCGAAGGCCTGGTGAAGACCTTCGGCGACGTAAGGGCTCTGGACGGCGTGGACCTCGATGTCCCCGAAGGCACCGTCCTGGGTCTGCTCGGGCCGAATGGCGCGGGCAAGACGACGGCCGTCCGCTGTCTGACGACCCTGTTGCGGCCGGACAGCGGCTCGGCGGTCGTCGCCGGCATCGATGTTCTGAAGAATCCCGACGCCGTCCGCCGCTCCATCGGTCTGTCCGGCCAGTTCGCCGCGGTCGACGAGTACCTCACCGGCCGCGAGAACCTCCAGATGGTCGGCCAGCTCTACCAGATGAAGGCCAAGGCGGCGAAGGCCCGCGCGGGCGAGCTGCTGGAGCAGTTCGATCTCGCCGACGCCGCGGACCGGCCCACGAAGACCTACTCCGGAGGCATGCGCCGCCGTCTCGACCTCGCGGCGGCCCTGGTGGTCTCACCGCCCGTGATGTTCATGGACGAACCCACCACCGGCCTCGACCCGCGCAACCGCCAGCTGCTGTGGGAGGTCATCAAGCAGCTGGTCTCGGGCGGTACGACGCTGCTGCTGACCACCCAGTACCTGGAGGAGGCCGACCACCTGGCCCATGACATCGCCGTCGTCGACCACGGCCATGTCATCGCCACGGGCACCTCCGACCAGCTCAAGGCCCGCACCGGCGGCGAGCGCGTCGAGGTCGTGGTGCACGAGCGCGACGACATACAGACCGCTTCGGAGGTGCTGCGCGGCTTCGGCAAGGGCGACACCACCGTCGAGGACCACATGCGCAAGCTCACCGTGCCCGTGACCGGCGGCGCCAAGCTGCTCGCCGAGGTCATCCGCGAGCTCGACACCCGCGGCATCGAGATCGACGACATCGGGCTGCGCCGCCCCACCCTCGACGATGTGTTCCTGTCCCTGACGGGCCACATCGCGGAGGTCAAGAACGAGGAGAACGACAAGAAGGAGGCCGCGAAGTGAGCGCCGTCACCGACGCCGTGCGGGTCGCGCCGGCCACGAACCCGTTCAGCCAGTCCGTCCGGGACTCTCTTCGCGCGTATCGGCCAGGATCCGTCTCGCCGCACATCAGAGACCGACGGACTGACGCCTTGAAGGAGCAGGTGAAGTGAGCGCCATCAACGATTCCGCGGTGATCGCCCGCAGGAACTTGATTCGTATGGGCCGGATTCCAGAGATGCTCATTTTTGGGCTGATCCAGCCAATTATGTTCGTCGTGCTGTTCACCTACGTGTTCGGTGGCTCAATCCAGGTTGGCTCGTCCAGCTCCACCCAGGCCTACCGCGAGTTCTTGATGGCCGGCATCTTCGCCCAAACTGTCACGTTCGCTACGGCGGGCGCGGGTGCGGGCATCGCCGACGACATGCACAAGGGCCTCATCGACCGCTTCCGCTCCCTGCCGATGGCACGCGGCGCGGTGCTGACCGGGCGCACCTTCGCCGACCTGGTGCAGACGGCGCTCACCCTTGTCGTCCTGGCGGTCGTGGCCATGATCGTCGGCTGGCGCACACACGAGAACATCGGCAAGGTGCTCGCCGGCTTCGGGCTGCTCCTGCTTCTCGGATACGCCTTCTCGTGGATCGGTGCGCTCATCGGCCTGTCCGTACGCACTCCTGAAGCAGCGACCTCGGGCGGCCTGATCTGGCTGTTTCCGCTGACGTTCATCTCGAACGCCTTCGTGGATGCCAACCAGATGCCCACCTTCCTGCGGCACATCGCGGAGTGGAACCCGTTCAGTGCCACCGTGCAGGCCTGCCGAGAGCTGTTCGGCAACCTTCCCCCAGGCTTCAAGACGCCCGACGCCTGGCCCATGCAACATCCCGTGTGGGCCTCGCTGATCTGGTCGGTCCTGATCATCCTGCTCTTCCGCACACTCGCGGTCCGCAAGTACCGCCGAGCGACCGGCTGACGGCTTCCGGATCCTGTTCGTCGGTGGGCTGGCGTGCATGCTGCTCTGGGCAAGGAAGCGACCCGCAACGAAGGCTCCTCCACGCGGAGGGGCCTTCTTGCTGCGCGTATGAGCCGTTGGGCGGCCGTGCCATCGCCTGCGTAATCGTTGTGGCACCTGAAGTGGCATGCGACTCGGAGCGGTATCGGCCGAGGCAGTTCGCCTGCTCGCTACCTGGTCGCCGATATTGGGCATTGCGGTGTGCATCGACCTTCGTGGGCACGAGCTGTGGGCTCGCAGTCGAGATCCGGGGCGAAGAGATCATGGGCGAAAGCCAGACTGCCGCGCGTTCGCCGTCGCGGCTTGCTTTGACGGATGTCGTCTACGGGGCACGTGGCCCACTGGACGACGCCGCGATTCAACCGTTCACCAGGTCTTCCCGAACCAGTCCCAAATGCGTCATAGGCGCTCCGCCACAGGCCAGCCCGGCAACCAGCCATGTACAAGCCGAGCCTCCCAAGCTGAGGACCCACCAAGGCACCAAAGTTGCTCATCCCTACGGCGAGGCCGGCCGTCAGTCGTGATGGTCTCGGCAATGGCGAGTGTCGCCCGGACGGCTTCGCGCTGGAACCCTTGATGTCGATGGTCTTGTGTCTTGCGAACTGTTTGTCGAGGTACGCGAGGATCACTCGCAGTCGTCGTGTGTCAGGCGGCTTCGGACGTAGGCCGAAGAGGTCTCAAAACGGTCAACTGTGCTGCTCCGAGGGCCCCTGCACGATTGGCTGGTGTGATCGGAGCTTGGCACCGGCATCGCGTCGGCAAGATCCAAGCCGGTTGGTTTGCTCAGGGGGGACAGCAAGGGTGCGGAGCGTACTCCGAGTCATGGGCGGGGCAGGGCTGCTGGTCACGGGCGGAATGGCTACGAATCAAGTCTTGTCCGACAAAGGCCTTAGCTGGACATGGCTGTATGCATCCTTTGGGATTGCGGTGCTGATGCTCCTGTACACGGAGGTCTGGGCGGCTCCTGGTGGTGACGAAACAGCGGGAGGCGCCGGGGCCAACGGTGCACGAAACACGGCGCGGGGTGGACGTGCTGTGTACCTGCGACAGCTGCGGGCGACCGTACGGGATATGGAGACTGTAGGCGTCGCCACGCAAGGCGAGTTTGTGCTCCGAATGCACCAGGTATACGTAGATGTCAGCCTGGCACCGCAGGTATTGCATGCCGTTGCTGGAGAGCCACATCTGGGCGCTGTGTCTGGCGGTGAGGCTGGAGGACTGGCCCGACGCCGCAGCCTGGAATCCGTGCTGAGAGATGTTGAGCGAAACGCTGCTGCTCGAGTTCTTGCGGTGATCGGCGGACCAGGATCAGGGAAGACGACGCTGGCCCGCAATACGGCCCTCGCACTGTGCGAGCACCGCTGGTGGCCCTGGAGGCGGCGGCTTCCAGTCTTGCTCTACTTGCGTGACCATTCCGCCAGGCTCCTCGCCGGTGAGGCACCCACGCTTGGGGAAGTTGCGGTCTCGTCTGGCTGGTTAGAGGGGAAGGTCTCGGAGGGCTGGTTGGAGCGAAGGCTCGATCGCGGCGGCTGCGTGGTGCTACTGGACGGGCTGGATGAGGTAGCCGACCCTACCGAGCGAAGTCGAGTTGTGGCCTGGGTCGTGCGGCAGACGGAGCGACATCCTCGCAATGTCTATGTGGTGACCTCGCGGCCGCACGGCTATCAATCGAACCCGCTGCCCGGTGCCGAGGTGTTGCAAGTGCGGCGCTTCACGGGGGAGCAGATTTCTCAATTCCTGCATCAGTGGTCATACGCCATCGAAAGCCGAGCCCGGGCGCATACAAGGCGCGAGGTTCACGCGGCCACAGACAACTTCGTTGTGCGGCTGCGGACTCGGGCAAGCAGTCGGCATGAGCTGCGGACTGCTGGCGCCAGAAACGCAGAGGATCTGATGGCCCGGCTTCGGAACCAGCCAGCGCTGTACGACCTGGCAGCCAATCCACTACTACTAACAATGATCGCGAACGTGCATCGCTACCGCGGGCAGCTCCCGGGGAGCCGTGCGGAACTCTATGCCGAGATGTGTGACGTGCTGCTGCACCGACGCTACGAGGCTCGCGGTCTTTCGGACGCCACCGGCTTGAGCGGTCAGCATAAGCAGCACGTCACCCAACATCTCGCCCTGGTCATGATGCAGGCCAAGGTGCGTGACTGGCCGGTGGACGACGCGGCTCGAGCGATTCACCAGCCACTGCAGCAAGTGCCCGGCAACGTCACCTCCGAAGTCTTTCTCGAAGAGGCTCGAAAGAGCGGCCTTCTCGTCGAACGCGAACACGGCTTCCACGGTTTCGCCCACCTGACGCTGCAGGAGTACCTGGCAGCTGCTCAGCTCAGCACCCCTCGTGCTGATACGACAATCTTGACGGGGAGTGTCGATGACCCATGGTGGCGCGAGGCGATCCTGCTGTGGGCCGCAGGCAACGATGCAACCGGGGTCATCAGTGCCTGCCTAGATTGCGGCACCGTGCGTGCCCTGGCCCTGGCCTTCGACTGCGCTGACCAGGCACAGATCGTCGACCCTGCCGTCCGGAGTCGACTGGAGGCCTTGCTCACTGAGTCTGTCCGCAGTCAGGTTGCAGATCCAGCCCTACAGCGTGTCTTAGCTGGAGTCATGGCTACTCGCACTCTGCGCGAGACCGTACAACTCAACGATTCCGCTGCCTTGTGCGCGCGACCCATACCTCAAGCGCTGTACAACATGTTCATTCGTGAGGAAAGAACTAGCGGGCGGCATCACCCAGATATTGCCAGTAGTAGCAACAGTGCAGCAGCAGTAGGAATGCATGCTGGTGATGCCGAACGCTTCACTGTTTGGCTCAACGGAATCACAAGCGAAGCAACGTATCGTCTACCCACGCCCAGCGAACTTATGGAACAGCCGGCAGCGATTGCGACCGTTCTGAGGGGTCACACTGTTTGGGCCCAAGAGGGCACCCGCACTGTCCTGTATCAGCCACCGCAAGTGCCATGGCCGTACACGCCAGTGCCTGTCACCATGCGGTCCCGCACAGCTCCCACTAGGTCCTCCGTTGCAAACGACCGCCAACAAATCACCAGCTATCTGCGAATGCTGGCCACCTCCGCCGGGCAACGCAGGCAAGTGTTGGCCTGGGCCAGAGTGCTCAGTGTTGCCTTCATGCGTACTTCTGAATTCCGCCATGGCCCTAATCTCGACTCGCTGAATCTCGTCCTTGACCTCACGTTCGACCTCACCCTCGACCTCTCACTAAGCCTCGTCCTAACTGACGCATTTGGTGGTTACGGCTACACCGATGAAATGCACCCTAACGTCTACTATCGGCCCAGAAATCGCACTCAAGCTGTCAATCATGCCCGAGCTATCGACCGTGCTCGTGCACTCTCTGACGTTCTTAACCGCGACCATTTTCACGACCACGTTGACATCGGCACGCTTGACTCCGTCGGCGCAGCGCTGGCTCTCGACCCGGCCCTCGACACCATCCGTGATCAGTTCACCTACGGCTCCGCACGAGAGCCGGGTGATGGCCCGAGCCGTGCTCATGCTCTCAGACAAGCCCTCTGTCTCTCCGTGAATCACACCCTCAGCCACGCGGAGGGGCTCACTCTGCCCCTCAATAGTGACCTCGTGGACGCCCTCAACCGCCTTCGTTCCCTCAATAGCCCTGACGCAAGTCGCCTTCACGTCGCTGGAACTGCCGAAGTCATCGCCGACGCTCTTACCTTCGCTTTTACCCGCGCGCGCAATCTTGATCCCGACATCGGTGTCGACCTTGACATCAACGTCGACAGCGTCGAGTTCCCAGATTCGCTCAGCCTCCATCTCAGTACCCCTGAGAGGTTGACTCTGGCCGTCGATATCGCCCTTGATCAATTTTCCTTTCCGGGAGTCCCTAAAGCTGCCCTCGCCGCGTGCCAGTCACTAGTCGCGACCTGGGAATCACCTGCCGATATGGAGCTGAACTCAGCTCTCACGAATTTGGACGATTTCCTGGTAGGTGTTGCGGGTGAAGCGTCTGCCGCTGAGAGAGGTCCAGAAGATCCACTGAATGCCGTGCGTAATGTAAGCGATTCGCTGTTGACTGGTGCGAGTAGCGCGTCGATACCCCTTCACGTACGACGCTCTGCAGAGAGCGCATTGGAACTACTGAACGCAATGCGCGACCGGAGGCTTCCTTCCACCGACCTGACTCTGGCTTGTGCCCGCACGGGCCTCCTGGCCATGGCCGCTTCCCTACAAGCATCGGATCAACACGACGCAGCCCAAGCCCTGTGTCGGGCATTGCAGAGCCTCATCGCGCAAGACCGATCTTCTCCGAACCGGCAGGAGTCCAATCAGATTCTTCTCGTCACTCGCACTCAGTAGAGGCACGCACATGCCTCCAAGCTGTGGGACCGGTTCGTCATCGACGTAAGGCGGCGTCTCGCCTCCTAGGTCGGCCTTGTGCAGTCCCGCACAGTGTCTAGACGACCTTTGTTTGGGCATTTCATAAACGGCCGTAAAAACAGGGGTAGTTGTCAGAGACCGACTGTCGAGTAGCAGATAGGGCGGCTAATCTGGAGGCAACACATGGAGACCCCAGGGGGTTGCCGCCCCCTGGGGTCAGGCCGGTCGTGGACCAGCCTGCCAGTCACGGAGGGACTGACATGGGGAAGGGTACCGTCATGCGCGGGCGCCGGAGTGCGGGCGTTGTCCGCGTTGCTATCTACCTGCGCGTCTCTACGATGCAGCAGTTGGAAGGGTACGGCCTTAAGGTTCAGGAAGATCAATGCCGGGCCTGGCTTGCATACGCTCTGCGCGGACAGGAACACGTCGTTGTCGATGTGTACGTGGATGGTGGCGTTTCCGGAAAGCTTGCCAAGCGTGACGATCTTGACCGTCTGACCGCCGACATCATGGGCGGGAAGTTGGACTTGGTCGTCTTCGGCAAGCTCGACCGCATCGGCCGCACGATGAAGAACATCCACCGTTGGGTCTACGACGTCACTGACTACGGCGTTCGCGTCGCCACTGCTGACGGCCGTATCGACTCCGACGACGAGATGTTCGGCATCCAACTCTCTCTCCTCGCCTACATGGCCGAGGTCGAGCACGCCCTGATTCTGGAGCGCACCATGGGCGGTCGGATGCAGAAGGCTGCCGCTGGGGGTTGGCCGCTGGGGGAGCCGCCCTTTGGCATCATGCTGGACGCCGACGGAAACCCCGTGCTCAACCCTGATGAGGTCAGGCAGATCGAGGCGTACGCCGACTTCATGATTGACTCGCCCGAACCTGTGACGCAGGAGGACGGAGCCCGTCACCTCAACGCCCTGGGTTACACCCAGCGCAATGGCAGACCGTGGGTCGGTGGCAATCTCGGCCGGCGGATCGAGGCCAGTCTTCGCGGCTATGTGGAGTTCGTTTTCGCGGGCGAGAACGAGGACGGCGATCCGATAACGACGACCTTCCGAATCGACGTTCCGAAGCCACTGCCTGACGATCGCGTCGAGCAATTGCGCGCTGCCATCAACCGGGGCAAGCGCATCAAGGGCAAGCACTCGCGATACCTGCTGTCCAACCGTCTCATCAGCTCGTGCGGAGCTCACCGGACCGGCGGCAGTACCGCCACCGGCCGCTATTACCGCTGTATGGGAGGTCGCGTCGGAAGGGGTACGCCTGGGAGTCATGAGGATTGCTGGGAGCTCCCGGTTGAGGATGTCGACGCGGCTGTCTGGTCCGAGATCGACGGCCTGTTGGAAGACAAGACGAAGCTGCACGGCCTTATTGCCAAGTGGCTGGGCACCGTTCCGGAGAGGGCTGCCTCCTACCGGCGCCGACTGGCCGAGCTGGACGAGCAGCTTGAGAAGAAGCGGTCGAGCCGCAAGAGCAAGATCGCATTGCTTCTGGCTTCCGCCGAGGACGATGACCATGACGTTGCCCTGATTGAAGAGCTGAAGGCGGAGCTGAGGCAGCAAGAGCAGGAGCTGCTTCAGGAGCGCAGTCGGGTCGCTGATTGGCTGGCCGATGCCGAGGCTCAGGAGGAGCGGGCGAGGGAGCTGCTCCACGCGGTGGACAGCATCGACACGTCGGCGGAGAACTTCACCCTGGAGCAGAAGTTGGATCTTCTGGAGCTGCTCGACGTGCAGGTCCAGATCATGGACAAGGGGGTCCCTCGGCACAAGGGGCTGGTTGACCCCATCACCGAGTGGCACCGAGAGAACGACGTCCCGGTCCCGGCTCAGCTGACGGACGAGATGTGGGACAAGGCCAAGGACCTCCTGTCGGGCACCCGGCAGTGGAAGGACGTGCGCGGTGCGTTCGACGTGATGTTGGAGAAGCTACGCACGGGGAAACCGTGGAACGAGTACAGCGGATGCGAGCGAATCGGGGGACGGGCCTATGCGTCGCTGTATCGGCGCGTCCATCACTGGTTCGATTCTGAGGAGTATCAGGCCGTACTGAAGGCTCTGAGGGCCTATCCAGCGGTTCGTGTGCCGCCCTCGTACGTGCTGCCTCGGATGCTGGTCATGGGTGCGGTTGCCCCGAAGTTCACCGCTGCTCAGGTCGCGACCGAGCACGACCATGTCTGCGACGGCAGTGGGGTGGGGGAAGCGGGAGGCACCCCGAGTTGCAACCTCGCCTGGAGAGGCGAACAAGCGTCTTCGGCGGATCGATGCAGATCGGCAACAGCACCAGCGCCGCCGACTACAAGAACTTCCTGATGGCGGGCATCTTCGCGCAGACCGTCACCTTCGCCACCGCCAGCTCCGGCGCGGGCATCGCCGACGACATGCACAAGGGACTCATCGACCGCTTCCGCTCGCTGCCCATGGCGCGCGGCGCGGTGCTGACCGGGCGTACCTTCGCCGACTCCGTCCAGACAGCGCTGACGCTTGTCGTGCTGGCGGCAGTCGCCCTGATGGTCGGCTGGCGGGTGGGCTCGAACGGCGACACGAACGCGGGCAGGGTCCTGGGCGCCTTCGGTCTGCTGCTCCTGCTCGGCTATGCGTTCACCTGGATCGGCGCCCTGATCGGTATGTCCGTGAAGACCCCCGAGGCGGCCACGTCCAGCGGACTGATCTGGCTCTTCCCGGTCACCTTCATCTCGAACGCGTTCGTGGACACCAGCCATATGACCCCGTGGCTGCGGCACATCGCCGAGTGGAATCCCTTCAGCGCCACCGTGCAGGCCTGCCGAGTGCTGTTCGCCAACCCCGGGCAGTCGCAGTCGGACGCCTGGCCCATGCAGCACCCGGTGTGGGCCTCGCTGATCTACTCGGTCCTGATCATCATTGTCTTCCGCACGCTGGCGGTTCGGAAGTACCGCTCCGCGACCGCATGACAGAACCCCCGGCGCCGAGGGGCGGCCGGGGGTTCGTCACAAAAGGGCGGGCTCGCTGACCTGCCGGTCCGACGGTGAGGTCAGCCGTTGTAGGGCTCGGCCTTCAGGATCTTCACCGAGGCCGTCTTGCCGTTGGGCAGCTCGTACTCGGCGTCCTCGCCGACCTTGTGGCCGATCACACCGGAGCCCAGCGGGGACTGGGGCGAGTAGGTCTCGATGTCCGAGCTCGCGTACTCGCGCGAGGCGAGCAGGAAGGTCGTGGTGTCGTCCTCGTCACCGTCGAAGGCGATCGTCACGACCATGCCGGGAGCCACCGCACCGTCCGCCGACGCCGGCGCCTCGCCGACCTTGGCGTTCTCCAGGAGCTGGGTCAGCTGGCGCACACGGAGCTCCTGCTTGCCCTGCTCCTCCTTGGCCGCGTGGTACCCGCCGTTCTCGCGCAGGTCGCCCTCCTCGCGCGCGGCCGCGATCTTGGCGGCGATCTCCGTGCGCGCAGGACCAGACAGGTGCTCCAGCTCGGCCCTGAGCTGGTTGTACGCCTCCTGGGTCAGCCAGGTGACGTTCTCGCTGGTCTGGGTCACAGGTGCTCCTCGTAGGTACTGGGAATACAAAGCATCGCCCTACCCAGAAGGATGTTCCTTCATGGATGGGCGAAACCACGAGCCTAACAATTCAATGGCCGAAGGGGGAGGACATAAGCCATCAGAATCTCATCAACGCAGGTCAGCGCCTACGTATTCAGGACCCATTCGGTCTCTGTCGGCCAAGGGCGGTCGGATTCGGTCGACCGGATCAGCCGGCGTGGCAGCCGAGCAGCTCGGCCGTCGTCCCCTCGGACGTCGTACGGAGCGTGACGACCTTGTCGATGCGGGTGGCGTCGCCGTCGAAGCGGAAGTCGGCCCGGCCCACCTCGGCGCCGCTCTCCGCCTGGGAGCGCAGCGTGCAGTAGCCGGAGGCGCCGGCGTCCTTGCGGACCTCCAGATGCACCTTCACCGCGTCCTTCGTGGCGTCGAACTCGATCACCTCGGCGCTGATCTTGTTCTGGCCCACGTAGTAATAGGCGAAGTAGCCGATCACCGCCAGCAGCAGCGCCCCGAGGACGGCGCCGACGACCTTGAGCGTGCGGTCGGCGCGGGCGTCCGAGGAGCGGCCGTAGCGGCCCTCGGGACGCCGCGTACTCGCGGTACTCATGATCGTCCTCTCCGCAGGGGCGGGACGGATGTCCCGAAAGGGGGCCCGCGGTGCCTACCGCGGAATTATCCGCCCCCCGATTCGGTCACTATAGAAGCCGCCGATCGCGCCGGTTCACACCGGGCGCCGACTACGAGGATTGAGTCTTGACTGACCAGCTGCGACTGATGGCCGTGCACGCCCACCCCGACGACGAGTCGAGCAAGGGCGCGGCCACCATGGCGAAGTACGTGTCCGAGGGGGTGGACGTGCTGGTGGTGACCTGCACGGGCGGGGAGCGCGGCTCCATCCTCAATCCCAAGCTGCAGGGCGACAAGTACATCGAGGAGCACATCCACGAGGTGCGCAAGAAGGAGATGGACGAGGCCCGCGAGATCCTCGGCATCAAGCAGGAGTGGCTCGGCTTCATCGACTCCGGCCTGCCCGAGGGCGACCCGCTGCCGCCCCTTCCCGAGGGCTGCTTCGCCCTGGAGGACGTCGACAAGGCGGCCGGCGAGCTGGTGAAGCAGATCCGCTCGTTCCGTCCCCAGGTGATCACCACCTACGACGAGAACGGCGGCTACCCGCACCCCGACCACATCATGACCCACAAGATCTCGATGGTGGCCTTCGAGGGCGCGGCGGACACCGAGAAGTACCCGGAGGGGGAGTACGGCCCGGCGTACCAGCCGCAGAAGCTGTACTACAACCAGGGCTTCAACCGCCCCCGCACCGAGGCGCTGCACCAGGCCATGCTCGACCGCGGCCTGGAGTCCCCCTACGGGGACTGGCTCAAGCGCTGGGACGAGTTCGGCATGAAGCAGCGCACGCTCACCACGCATGTCCCGTGCGGCGACTTCTACGAGATCCGCGACAAGGCCCTGATCGCGCACGCCACGCAGATCGACCCCGACGGCGGCTGGTTCCGCGTCCCGCTGGACCTTCAGAAGGAGGTCTGGCCGACCGAGGAGTACGAGCTCGCGAAGGCCCTCGTCGATACCTCCCTCCCCGAGGACGACCTCTTTGCGGGCATCCGCGACAATGCCTGACATGAGCGCAAGCGCAAGCCTGGCAATGACACAGCTCGCCACCCTCGCCAAGGAGGTGGACGAGGACAAGGTCACCCCCGGCGTCCTCGGCTTCATCGTCTTCGCGGTGATGGCCCTGGCGGTGTGGGCCCTGATGAAGTCCATGAACCGCCACATGAACAGGGTCGAGTTCATGGAGGCCCCGGATCCGAAGGCAGACTCCGGGGACGCGGACGCGAAGAGCTGACCCCTCGGTCGCGGTGCGTCGGCGCCATGACTTCATGACACCGTGTTGGTGTCATGAAGTCATGCTCCACCGTCCGTCCGCTCCGTCACCGGGAGTGGTCGGCCAGGGACAGCAGCAGATGCGCGGACTCCGGCCGCAGATGGTCCGAGTGCGCGCCGGCGGGGCCGAAGCCCCGGACGAAGACCTCACCGGCATCGACGCTGACGAACGGGTGGTCGAGGGCGCGGAGCGGATACCGCTCGTCGGGCGGCAGCATCCGGATCGACGAAACCGGCTCGGGTGCGGTCCCTATGCCCGCGTACCCGATGCCGGCCCGCCGCTCCGCCCGTAGATGCCAGAAGCCGGTGGCCCTGTCGTGCTGGGAGTAAGTCGCGACGACCGGTCCGCGCAGGGGCGCCTCGGGGAGGCTGGTGAAGCTCGTGGCGAAGGCGTCGCGCGGGGCCGCCATCTGCAACAGCAGCATCGAGTCCACGGTGAAGGGCCGCCCATGCGGCTGCGGCGTGCTCCACCCCAAGGTGGCCGGCTCCTCGCCCGCCGCCCACTGCACCGCCTCGCACAGGAGGCGACAGCCGAAGGAGTGGCCGACCAGGTGGAGGTACTGGCCTTCCCGGTTGGCGAGCACGGGCGGGGCCGCCGGATCGGGGCGCCGGCCGTCCAGGTAGCCGAGCAGGCCGCCGATGACGCGGGCGGCGTGGCCCCGCGTACTCATGGCGTGTGCGCGGTCACGGATCCGGCGGTAGCCGCCGAGGGACGGCAGGGAACGTGACGGCCAGCGGATCAGCACGGTCCAGGGCCGCCAGGGCCGCAGGCCGGGATACAGGGCCGGTCGTCGCTCGTGCTGGGCTGTGGTCAGGTCCAGCAGCCGCCGGGTCGTGGCTAGCGCCGAGTCGGGCGAGGTCTGCCAGCCGTGCACGTAGACCAGCAGGTCGGTCGCCCAGGCGGGTGGGGACAGCCGTTCGACGAAGTGGGTGGTGAGCCGGTGGGCGGGCACGGGGCGCGCTCCCGTCGGCGTCTCCTCCACGAGCCAGCCGGTGGGGTCCAGATCGATCACCGTCAGGGTCACAGTTCCCGCTCCAGGCGATTGTCCATCCCGCAGTGCAGGGCGTAGGCGAGGCCCAGTGGATTGCGATGGACTCTGGCGAAGTGCCGCGCCAGGTCGTGGGCGATCGTCCCCGCGGTTTCCTTGCCGGACAGGTAGCGGGTCACGTACAGCAACGCGTACTCGGCCGCGAAGAGCTGGGGCATCTCTATCTGCGGTCCCAGCACTCCGGCGGCACCGGCCTGGATGAGCGCCCCGCCCAGATACGCCAGTCCGGCGTCGCCCGGGATTCCGGCGTAGCAGGCATTGAGCAGCACGAGCGGGTTGCGGCGGAGCAGGGTGCCGTCGGCGGCGCCCTGGCGGGCCAGCAGCGTGTGCGCGTCGATGTCGCGTCCGTCGCTCAACTGCACCACGAGGAGCGGAGCTTCGGTTTCCGCGCTCCGGAACCGCCCGTGGCACCAGAAGTACATGAACTGCTCGTCCAGTTTCCCCGCCACGATGTCGTCCAGCAGGTCCTGACGGGTGCGGCGTTCCACGAACGTGGTGTCCGTGCGCAGTACGGCCGCGACCTCGGCGGCCTTGGTCCGCCCCGCGGCGTCGACTCCGGTGTCGTGGTTCAGGCTCACGGACGGCGAGGCGAGGGGGAGCATGGGCTCCTGGGGGTCGGGGAGTTCGGGGTAGTACCCGCCCGTCTGCTCGATCTGGTGGCGGTGCCCGAGGAAGCGCAGGAAGAGGGCATCGAGGTCACTGCCCGCGGCCGGGTCCCGCGGCAGGCACAGCAGCGGCCACGGCAGGAACAGCACGTCCGAGTCGAAGCGGACGCGCAGGTCCTCACGGCCGAGTACCTCGATCAGCACCTGGCGTACCCATAAGGCGCGCAGGTTGAAATCGGCGAGGAGCACGTCGAACAGGAGATGGGCGCCCTGCGTGGCCAACTCGTCCAGCACCGGGCGCAGTTCCTCATCCTTGCCGGTGAGGTCGACCTGCGTGGCGTACGGGTGGTCGGGGCGCCCCGGGTCCGGTACCCCGTCCGGCGTCCACGGCCGGGCGGAGACGAACTCGGCCTGCCAGCGCCGGCGCAGGTTCAGGCCGAGCCGCTGTACCTTCTCGGGCCGCACGTCCAGGATCGCCAGGACCTCGCCGTACCGCCCGGGCGGCACCTGGGGCCCGTACACGCGGACGCGGAGCCGGTCTCCGCCGTACTGGTCGAAGGCGACGACCACGTCCGGATGTCTCGCGGTGGGAGGGGGGTTGCGGGTGAAGTCGTGGCTCGGGTTCCGGACGACGTGTGCGTCGAGGGCGCGGGGCATGCGGTCACCCCACCTCCGCGTACAGGGCGACGGGGGTGGCCGGCGCGTCTCCGGCCGGCCCGTCGGTGACGTGGACCGTGGTCTTGACCCGCTGGAGGACGGTGCCGGTCGCCGCGTCGTGGACGGTGACGGCGATCCGGTGCGTTCCGGACCGCTCGGGGGTGAAGAGGACCTGGCCCGCGCCGGCGTCCCCCCACTGGGGAGGCCGGAGCTCGACGCTGACCGGCTCGATCAGCGCCTGGGTGAGCGGGGTCGCCGTGGCGACGAGGTGGGGACGGGCGGCCCCCGGCTCCGACCACCGGTGCAGCGGACCCGGCTGCACCCGAAGCTCGATTTCCGCGGGAATCCCCGAGGCCGGGTTGTCGTCCATGAGGACCAGCAGAAGCCGGCAGGCATCGGGGGCGAGCTCTTCGGGGAAGGACCTGATGGGACTCATGAGCTGGGGCCGCTCCGCCATCACCCACAGCTCGTGGAACTCGGCGGCGCGGTCCTCGACATGCGCCGACTCGGCCTTCAGCCAGGTGCCGGCCGGTTGGGACCACGGACCCCACTCGGTCTCCAGGCACAGTGCCCCGTCGAAGATGACCAGGTCTCTCACCCGGGGCATCGACGGCAGCTGTGAGCGCACCGCGATGCGCACTGATATGCCACACCGAAGGTGTGTCTCGCAGAGTGCTCTGAGCTCGGGTGTGACCTCGTCCGGATGCCGCACGACGAACAGGCGCCGGATCTCCACGCCCCGTCTCTTGACGGCCCTCTCCTGGGCGGCGAGATACCGGTCCCCGGGCCCGCCGAACCAGAAGTCCCGGTCCGCCACGGTGGTGACGGCGTCGACGGTCATCCTGGCGCACTCGGTGAGGGAGATCAGCCACTCATGGTCCTCGCCCGGCCGCTGCGCGCTCCCACTGCCGAGGCTCACCAGCAGATCGGCCAGCCGGGCCAGCCGCCTCCCGGCGAAGGCCTGCGCGAGGTCGCCGCCCCGTTCACGGATCCTCGTGTACCCGAGGACCAGCCGGGACATTTCGTCGGAGCGGACCGGCAAGGGGTGGGCCGCGCGGAACAGCTCCGTCGCCGTGAGGACTTCGGCGGGGCGCTGTTCGACCTGCTCCAACCGCTTGCCGAAGTCCACCAGGTACTGCACGACCAGTGCCGCGCCGCCGATGGCGGCGGACGCCGTCCACGCCCACGCCCGGCTCGCGTCCTGGGCCAGGACGACCGTCAGGAAGAAACCGCCCGCCATCGCCGACGCGGTGAGCAGTATCTTGCGCAGCACGGTCGATCGGCGTCGCCGCCGGTTCCATGGCGCGGTCCGACCCCGTCCTGACCCAGGTCCATTCATCTCGGTCCCCCCGCCGCACGCGCTTCGCGCCGCACCTCGCACGCTCCGCGCCGAAAACCGGACCCGCTCACCGAGGCGAAGCCGCGATCGACACGCCCATGACTTCCCGCGCATGCCGGTTCGGCACCATCCCCAACCGCCAAGCCTGCCATCCGGCTTCCAGGTTCACGCCCCGTTCCAGCAACAGCAGGTACGCCTCTACGTAGTCGTCCAGCTTCGCGTCCCGAAGCGGATGGCCGGTGCGGGACAGCTGGGCCAGTTCCTCCTGGGCCACCGCCGTGCCGACCTCCACGCCGCCGGGAGCGGCGTACGGCAGCAGGGTGCCGCGCAGGAAGCGGGCCCAGTCCTCGCCGCGCCGGTCGCCGTAGGAGGCGAACAGAGCGACCGCGTCGTCGCACAGCGTCAGCGCCTGCTGGGTACGCGTGTTCCCGGCGTCCACCACCACCAGCTCCAGGCACGTCCACGCCTCGCCGTGCGCGACACCGATGCGCTGGAAGTCGGCACGGGCGTCCACCAGGAGCTGGCGCGCGAAACCGGAGTTGCGCAGGGATCCCGTCTGGGCCGCCCGCTGGTCGCGCGTCACCCGCGCCGAGTGGTGCCGGGCGCACGCCAGCCCGTACACGTCACGCATACGGGAGAACATCGTCCGCGACCGCTCCAGCTCCCGTACCGCGAGATCCAGATTGCCCGTCTCCTCCAAGGACTGGCCCAGGTAGTAGAGCGACCAGGCCTCGCCGCGCGCGTCCTCGTTGTCGCGATGACGGGCGGCCGCCTGGCGCAGACCGTCCACCGCCGGGGAGGGATCACCGGCGACCAGACGGGCCCGGGACAGCTGGGTCATGGCCCACGCCTCGCCACGGGCGTCGCGGGTACGGCCGTACAGCTCCAGGGCCGTCCGCAGCTCCGTCTCCGCCCGCGGCACATCGCCCATCCGCAGCCCGAGCTGGCCCAGCTGGAAATGGGCCCAGGCCTCGCCGTGGATCGACTCACCGGCCCGGTGCAGCGACAGGGACTCGGTCAGCAGGTCCAGGGACTCGGCGATCCGGCCCCGGTCCCGTTCCACCGCCGCCAGCGCGTGCATGGTCCAGGCACGGTCCGTCGCCAGCTGGGGCGCCGACTGCAGATCCAGGGCCTCGCGGAGCTTCGTCGCCGCCTCCGTCAGGTTGCCCTGATGATGCAGCGTGATGCCGAGGGAACACAGGGCACGGGCCGCGCCCGCGTCGTGCTGGGCCTCCATATAGAGCTCGACCACCGAGGTCAGAGTCGTGCGGGCCTTGTCCAGCTCGCCCAGCTGACGGGCCGCGATGCCGGTGCGCCACTGCACGGAGCGGACCAGCAGCCCCTTGTCGACCGCCTGCGCCAGCTCGCTGATCTCGCCCAGCCGGTAGAGGTCGCCGCGCAGCAGGCAGTAGTCGCACAGGGCGCCCAGCAGGTTCAGCACCGCCGCCTGGTTCGCGTCCTCCGCGTGCCGCAGTGCCGCCGTGATGAAGCTCGACTCGTCGTCCAGCCAGCGCAGCGCGTCGTCCAGCGAGGTGAAGCCGTGCGGACTGAAGCGGTCCGAGCGGGTCGACATATTGCCGTCGACCAGGCGCAGGACCGATTCGGCGAGATCGGCGTAGTTCACGATCAGCCGCTCCTGCGCCGCCGTACGCTCCGCGGGCTCCTCCTCGTCGAGAAGGCGGGCCTGGGCGAAGCCGCGGACCAGGTCGTGCAGGCGGTAACGGTTGCCGCGCACGTGGTCGACCAGGCCCGCCTCGGACAACGCCACCAGATGACGGGTCGCCTCCGCCTCGTCCGTGGCCAGCAGCGAGGCCGCCGCCGCGGCGCCCAGCGACGCCCGGCCCGCGAGGGCCAGCCGGCGCAGCAGCCGCCGCGCCGTGTCCGACTGGTCCGTGTAGCGCAGCCACAGCACCCGCTCGATCGGCTCCACCGGACCGTACGCACCCAGATCGGTCGCCAGCGTGCGCGGTGAACGCGGGCCCAGTGAAGAGCCCGCGATGCGCAGCGCCAGCGGCAGCCCTCCGCACAACTCCCTTATCTCGTCCGCGGATTCGGCGTCGTAGGGCCCCGAGGAATCCTGCGCCGCCGCGGTCAGCAGCTCCTCCGCGCCCGCCGAGTCCAGTGCCTCCACCGGCAGCTGGTGCACCCAGGCGGCCAGCTCCGCCGGCAGCTCGAGGGGCTCGCGGGCGGTGACCAGGACCAGGCTGTCGGAGCGCTCGGGGACGAGGGTGCGGACCTGCTGGGCGTCCAAGGCGTCGTCCAGTACGACCGTGACCGGCAGGCCGGTGAGGTGCTGGTGGTAGAGCTCGCTCAGCCGCTTGACCTGCTGGTCCGCCGACGAGCGCTCACGGAACAGGAGTTGCTCGCGCGGGGCGCCCAAACGGTTCAGCAGATGCAGCAGCGCGTCTCGCGTCGACAGCGGCGGCTCCTCGGTGGTGTCGCCGCGCAGGTCCACCACGCACGCCCCGCGGAACTGGTCCTTCAGATCGTGCGCCGCGCGGATCGCCAGTGCCGTACGGCCGCTGCCGGGCGCGCCGTGCAGGACGACCACCGTCGGCTTGGTCTCCGTACTCGCCCGGGCCGCCTGCACCCACTGCCGGATACGGCCCATCTCCTGCCGACGGCCGGCGAACGGGCCCATCGGCTCGGGGAGTTGACCGAACGACTGCTCCAGCACACTCCGCCCACGGGCCGCGGCGCTCTTGTCGGCGCCCCGCAGCCGGGGCGACGTCTTCTTCGGGCCGGTGGACGCGCTCAGTACGCGCTGCTGGTCGAGGAAGGGGCGGATACCACGTACCTCCAGCGCCGTCAGCCACTGCAGACGCAGCTGTTCCGGGCCGCCGGGCTGGCCGACGGCGCCCGCGCGGTGGTGCGCGGCGGGCAGATGCGTGCCGGCCACCTTCACGACGGTGGCCGCCGCGCCGACGACGCCCACGGTGACGCCCGCGCCCACCGCGGTGGTCGCGCCGGTGCCGAGCGCCAGGTCGGACACGACGGCCGCGAGTGCGGCGACGCCGGCGACCATCAGCGGCGTGGCACCGCCCTCGCGGGCGAACCGCTGCCCGAACGTCAGCCGACCGGCGTCCGCCTCGTCCAACGCCCGCGTATACGCCTCGTACTCCTCGGCCGCCGCCTGCGCCATGGCATCCAGCGCGCCGCGCGCCCGCGACAACAGCACCTGCCCGTCGATGCGACCACCCGAACGCCGCACCTCCTCCTCCACGGCCCGAGCCAACAGCCGCTCGGCCTCAGTCCGATGGCTGTCCCGCATGTCACGTCCCCCTCCGGCGGCAACTCCTTTGCCTATGAGTGTCCTTCGGGGGAGGCCTGAGCGCGAGAGGGGCGACGATCATCGAACCGGGTTCCGTGACCTCGAGAGTGGATCGCTCGTTTCTGTGAGTGTCGAGCGAATTGTCGATTACGGGGGGCGTTGTGAGCCACCATGCCGCACGAGACTCGAGTGGATTGATTCCGGTTGTGTCCTACGCGCGTACGTCGGAGGACTCCCGGCAGCGTGATGGGCACGGTGTGCGCTATCAGTTGCGGATCAACGAGCGGACCGCTCATGAACAGGGTTGCATCGTCATCGCCGCGTACAGCGACAACGGTCGCAGCGCATCCAAGGCGGGTGTGGCACGGCCTGGATTCGACCGGTTGGTCGCGGACCTGGCGCTTGGGCATACCGACAGCGGGCAGCGGATGGAAGGTGTCGTCTGTGTCGCGGACGACCGGCTGTATCGCCGCCCGGAGGATCTGGCCCGGTTCTTCGCCGCGTTGACCAGTCGGCCAGGGCGCATCCACGTCGATCCGCGGGGTATTCGGAATCCGTACTCGCAGGAGGGGCTCTTGCAGGCGGTGCGATCACTGGACGCGGCGGCGACGGAATCACGAGCCAGGAGCCGACGGGTGGCGGACTGGCACTGGGCGCGTGCCGCCGAAGGTGTACCGCACAGCGGGCCGAGGCCCTTCGGCTGGCGGGCGGACAGGATCACACTGCATCCCGAAGAGGCGCAGCTCGCTGTGCAGGCGATCAGCGACCGCATCGCGGGGAAAGCGGGGGCCATCGCGGCGGACTGGTGTGATCTCGGGATCACGGGCACCCGTGGCGGCAGACCCAGCGCGCAGACCGTCACGCAGATCATCACCGCGCCGAGGGTCTGCGGCTATCGGGCCAACCGAGGCGAGTTGCTGTTGATCCCGGAGACGGGGCAGCCCGTGCGGGGGCAGTGGGAACCCTTGGTGATGCCGGATCAGTGGCGCGCGGTGTGCGCCACTTTCTCGCCCGGGAGCCTGTATCTCCACAGGGGAAGTGGCGCTCCCGGACGGACGGGGCAGAAGCGGACGGCCCCCCGCCACCTGGCTACCGGCTTTCTTCGCTGTGGGGCACAACGACGCGACGGCTCGATGTGCCGCGGTGCGCTGTGCGCCCAGAAAGGGAGGAGCAAGAAGAGCCCGTACGTCTACACGTGCCGAAACTGTGGTCGATGCAGCATCAGCGGGCCGCTGGCTGACGAGGCTCTTGAACGGCTGGTCTTCTCCGAGCATCGAGGAGTGGCGGGGCCGTCACAGCTCGTGTGGGACCGGTGGAGGTCCGGGGAGATGGGGCTCGACGAGAAGAGGCAGGTCGTCGCGTCCGTCATCACGCGCTGCATCGTCCGCCCCGGGACGAAGGGAGCCGCTTCCTGGGATCACTCGCGGGTGGAACCACTGTCGGAGCACCCCGGTCAGGCAGGATGGGAGTATGCCGAACCGACTGGCCCATGAGACCTCGCCGTATCTCCTTCAGCACGCCGACAACCCCGTCGACTGGTGGCCTTGGTCGGAAGGGGCCTTCGCGGAGGCACGGCGGCGAGGGGTTCCCGTACACCTGAGCGTCGGGTATTCCAGCTGTCATTGGTGTCATGTCCTGGCTCGCGAAAGCTTCGAGGACGAAGCAGTCGCTGCCTACATGAACGAGCATTTCGTCAACATCAAGGTCGACCGCGAAGAACGCCCCGACGTGGACGCCGTCTACATGGAAGCCGTCCAGGCGGCCACCGGCCAGGGCGGCTGGCCCATGACCGTCTTCCTCACCGCGGACGCCGAGCCCTTCTACTTCGGCACCTACTTCCCGCCCGCCCCCCGCCAGGGCATGCCGTCCTTCCGGCAGGTGCTGGAGGGTGTGCGCAGTGCCTGGACCGATCGGCGGGACGAGGTCGCCGATGTGGCGGGGAAGATCGTGCGGGATCTCGCCGGGCGGGAGATCTCCTACGGCGGGCCCGAGGCGCCCGGTGAGCAGGAGCTGGCGCAGGCGCTGCTCGGGCTCACCCGGGAGTACGACGCGCAGCGGGGTGGGTTCGGAGGGGCGCCCAAGTTCCCGCCGTCCATGGTCATCGAGTTCCTGCTGCGGCACCATGCGCGGACCGGGGCCGAGGGTGCTCTGCAGATGGCGCAGGACACCTGTGAGCGGATGGCGCGGGGCGGCATCTACGACCAGCTCGGCGGCGGCTTCGCGCGGTACTCCGTCGACCGGGAGTGGACCGTGCCGCACTTCGAGAAGATGCTGTATGACAACGCCCTGCTCTGCCGCGCCTACGCCCACCTCTGGCGCGCCACCGGCTCGGAGTCGGCCCGGCGGGTCGCGCTGGAGACCGCCGACTTCATGGTGAACGAACTACGCACCCCCGAGGGCGGCTTCGCCTCCGCGCTGGACGCCGACAGTGACGACGGGACCGGCAAGCACGTCGAGGGCGTGTACTACGTCTGGACCCCGCAGC
The DNA here is from genome assembly GCF_042795335.1 of Streptomyces sp. NPDC056479. Classification (NCBI taxonomy): domain Bacteria; kingdom Bacillati; phylum Actinomycetota; class Actinomycetes; order Kitasatosporales; family Streptomycetaceae; genus Streptomyces; species Streptomyces sp. NPDC056479. The sequence goes on from NZ_JBHTRZ010000009.1 coordinate 67,600, forward strand.
AGCTGCGCGAAGTCCTCGGTGACGACGACGCCGAGCTCGCCGCCCGTTACTTCGGCGTCACCGAGGAGGGGACCTTCGAGCAAGGGGCCTCCGTTCTCCAGCTCCCGCAGCAGGACGGGCTGTTCGACGCCGAGAAGATCGCCTCGATCCGGGAGCGCCTCCTCGGGGAGCGCGCCACCCGCCCCGCCCCCGGCCGTGACGACAAGGTCGTCGCCGCCTGGAACGGCCTGGCCGTCGCCGCCCTCGCCGAGACCGGCGCGTACTTCGACCGCCCCGACCTGGTGGACGCCGCGCTCGGCGCCGCCGATCTCCTCGTCCGGTTGCATCTCGACGACCACGCCCGGATCGCCCGTACCAGCAAGGACGGCCGGCTCGGCGCCAACGCGGGCGTGCTGGAGGACTACGCCGATGTCGCCGAGGGCTTCCTGGCGCTCGCCTCCGTCACCGGCGAGGGCGTCTGGCTGGACTTCGCCGGGTTCCTGCTCGATCACGTGCTCGCCCGCTTCGTCGACGAGGAGTCCGGTGCCCTCTACGACACCGCCGCCGACGCCGAGCGGCTGATCCGCCGGCCGCAGGACCCCACCGACAACGCCGCCCCCTCCGGCTGGACCGCGGCGGCCGGCGCCCTGCTGAGCTACGCCGCGCAGACCGGTTCCGAACCCCATCGCACCGCCGCCGAACGGGCGCTGGGTGTCGTCAAGGCCCTCGGCCCGCGCGTCCCCCGCTTCATCGGCTGGGGTCTGGCGGTCGCCGAGGCCAACCTCGACGGGCCGCGCGAGATCGCGATCGTCGGAGCGGGCCCCGACGACAAGGCGACAAAGGCCTTGCACCGTACGGCACTTCTGGGCACGGCCCCCGGAGCGGTCGTGGCGGTGGGGACTGCGGACAGTGACGAACTTCCGCTCCTCGCCGACCGGCCTCTCGTCGGCGGTGAACCGGCCGCGTACGTCTGCCGTAACTTCACATGTGACGCCCCGACGACCGATCCGGAGCGACTGCAGGCGGCTCTGCGGAGCTGACGAGGCGAAACGGAAGCGGAGGGCGTCATTTCGTGTGCCCAAATTGGGTGTGTGTTCGGATAGTTCGCGCTTTCCGCCGCACCGTTCCGAAACAAGCTATTTATCGGAACAGCCCTCACGCTTCACAGTTCCCCCCTAATCTCTCCACAGTGACGCGACTGGTGTGACTCACCGTCGCGACAGGGGGCATTGGGGATCTGGGGGGATCTGTTGCTGACGTCTGTCTTCATAGCCGTCGTCTCGCTGGCCTTGTTCTGGATGGCGGCTTTCACCTTGTGGTGGCAGATGCACGCGTGGCGTACGCCCGAGGTGCTCGCTTCCACCCGGTTCAGCAGACCGGACGGCGGCGAGCATGTGTCGTTCTCGCTGCTGTTGCCGGCCCGGCACGAGCAAGCCGTGCTGGACCACACCATCCAGCGACTGCTGGAGTCCACACACACCGACTTCGAGATCATCGTCATCGTCGGGCACGACGACCCGGAGACCACGGAGGTGGCCGAGAAGGCCGCGGCACGTGACCCGCGCGTCCGCGTCGTCGTCGACACCCACGAGAAGAAGAACAAGCCGAAGGCCATGAACACGGCGCTGCCGCACTGCCGCGGCGATGTCGTAGGGGTCTTCGACGCCGAGGACCAGGTCCATCCCGAGCTGCTCGCGCATGTGGACCATGCCTTCCGCACCACCGGCGCGCACGTGGTCCAGGGCGGGGTCCAGCTGATCAATTTCCACTCCAGCTGGTACAGCCTGCGCAACTGCCTGGAGTACTTCTTCTGGTTCCGTTCCCGGCTGCATCTGCACGCGCAGAAGGGGTTCATCCCGCTGGGCGGCAACACCGTCTTCGTACGGACGGATGTACTCAGGGAAGCCGACGGCTGGGACCCCAACTGTCTCGCCGAGGACTGCGACCTGGGCGTACGGCTGTCCAGCGTCGGCAAGAAGGTCGTCGTCGCCTACGACTCCGACATGGTGACCAAGGAGGAGACGCCCGGCAGCCTCATGTCGCTGCTCAAGCAGCGCACCCGCTGGAACCAGGGCTTCCTTCAGGTGTACCGGAAGAAGGACTGGAAGCAACTGCCCACGTTCGGGCAGCGGTTGCTCGCCCGCTACACGCTCACCACACCGTTCCTTCAGGCATTCACCGGCCTGATCATTCCGCTGAACGTGGCCATCGCGCTCTTCCTCGACGTGCCGGTGAGCGTCGCCTTCATCACCTTCCTGCCGGCCGTCACCGCGCTCGTCACCTTCGTCTTCGAGGTCGTCGGACTGCACGACTTCGGCAAGCAGTACGGGCTTCGCGTCCGCTTCGGCCACTACGTGAAGCTGATCGTGGGCGGCCCCTTCTACCAGGTGCTCCTCGCCGGAGCCGCCCTCCGCGCCGTATGGCGTGAGCAGCGCGGCCAGAACGACTGGGAGCTGACCACCCACGTAGGCGCGCATCTCGCCGACGCCGAAGTGACCCGAGACCTCCGAGAGGACGTCCCCGCGTGACCTCCACACTTCCCGCGGTGACCACTCCGAAGGTCCCCGCGCAGCGCCAACCTGCGCCCATCGCGCGTCCGACCGGTCGAACGACCCCGCCGGTACGGCTCCGTTCGTCCCGGCCCGACCTCATCCTGTGCGGCGTACTCCTCGTCGCGATCCTCGTCGTACAGGGCTGGAACATCGCCGACTACCCCACCCTCAGCGACGACGAGGGCACCTACCTCGCCCAGGCCTGGTCCGTCCAGGAGGGACGGGGTCTCGCCCACTACACGTACTGGTACGACCACCCGCCCCTCGGCTGGATCCAGCTCGCGCTGCTGACCTGGATACCGGCCGCGCTCAGCCCCGAGTCGATGACCGTCGGCACCATGCGCGCCGCGATGCTCGTCATCAGCGCGATCAGCGCGGTCCTCGTCTATGTGCTGGGGCGGCGGCTGTCCCTGCCGCGCTGGGCGGCCGGGCTCGGCATGGTGCTGTTCGGGCTCTCGCCGCTGTCGGTCGTGCTCCAGCGGGAGATCTTCCTCGACAACCTCGCGGTGATGTGGACGCTGCTCGCGTTCGCCCTCGCCGCCTCGCCGAGCCGTCACCTCTGGCATCACTTCGGCGCCGGGATCGCGGCCGCCACGGCCGTACTGACCAAGGAGACGATGCTCTTCGTCCTCCCCGCGGTCCTCGTCACCATGTGGCGGCACAGCCACCGCGACACCCGCAAGTTCGCCCTGACCGGCGCCGTCACCGCGTGCGTGCTGATCGGCCTGTCCTACCCCCTGTTCGCCCTGCTGAAGGGCGAGTTGTTCCCGGGCAGCGGGCATGTCTCGCTGTGGGACGGCATCAAGTACCAGATGACCAGGCCCGGTTCGGGCTTCATCCTCGACCAGGGTTCCGGCTCCTGGGGCGTCCTGCAGTCGTGGCTCTACTACGACCGCGTCCTGATCGTCGGCGGCCTCGCGGGCGCGTTGCTGCTCCTGTTCACCTGGCGCTGGTCGGTCACCGCCCGTGCCCTGGCCGGGCCGTCGTTCGCGGTGGCGATCCTCGCCCTGGTGGCGATGCGCCCGAGCGGCTACCTGCCCGCCATGTACGTCATCCAGGCACTGCCGTTCCTGGCCCTCGTCCTCGCCGGAGGAACGGCCTCCGTCGCCCACGCCGTGCTGCGGCGATGGCGGTCCGATGCCGAGCACCGGTATCTGACGGGCGGACGGTACGCCCTCGCGGCCGTGCTTGCGATCTCCGCCGGCGCCTATGTCGTGCCGCGCTGGTACGACGGCGACCGCACCGCCGTGACCGCCGACGCCAACGCGCCCTACCAGGCGGCCTCGAAGTGGCTGGCCGACGAGGTGGAGGACCCCGAGGACACCCGCGTTCTCGTCGACGACGCGCTGTGGCTGGACCTGGTGCACGCCGGGTACGAGCCGGGACGCGGCGTCATCTGGTTCTACAAGGCGGACCTCGACCCCGCCGTGACCAAGACGATGCCGCGCGGCTGGAAGGACCTCGACTACGTGGTCGCCTCGCCGACGGTCCGGCGCGACGCGGTCGACCTGCCCAACGTCAAGGCGGCCATCGAGCACTCGAAGCCGGTCGCGGTCTTCGGCAGCGGCGAGGACCGCATCGAGATCCGCCAGATCCAGACAGCCGCCGGAGGCGTGCGATGACCCAGGAATACACCGCCCCCGAGGAGCTGGGCGATCCGGCCGTGGAGGCCGCCGAGGTGGCCGAGCCGGGGGCCGTCACCATCGTCGTACCGACCTTCAACGAGTCGGCGAACGTACGGCAGTTGCTGCATCAGATCACCGAGTCGGTGCCGTCCCGGCTGCCCTGCGAGGTCGTCTTCGTGGACGACTCCACCGACGACACCCCGCAGGTCATCAAGGAGGCCGCGCAGGACTGCCCGTTCCCCGTCACCGTCATCCACCGCGACGAACCGGTCGGCGGGCTGGGCGGCGCCGTCGTCGAGGGGATGAAGGCGGCAGGCTCGGACTGGATCGTCGTCATGGACGGCGACTGCCAGCACCCGCCGTCCCTGGTCCCGGACCTGGTCGCCACGGGCGAGCGGGCGAACGCCGGACTCGTGGTCGCCTCCCGGTACATCAAGGGCGGCAGCCGGGCCGGGCTCGCGGGCAGCTACCGGGTGGCCGTGTCGCGGATGGCGACCTGGCTGACCAAGTCGCTCTTCCCGCGCCGGCTGCACGGCATCAGCGACCCGATGAGCGGTTTCTTCGCGATCCGCCGCAGCGACATCACCGCGGAGGCGCTCAAGCCGCTCGGCTACAAGATCCTGCTGGAGCTGGCGGTCCGCAGCCGCCCGCGCACGGTCACCGAGGTGCCGTTCGTCTTCCAGGAGCGGTTCGCGGGGGAGTCCAAGTCCACGGCGGCGGAGGGCCGGCGCTTCCTGCGTCACCTCGCCGGGCTGCGTACGGCCGACCCGCTGTCCCGGATGGTGGTGTTCGGGCTGATCGGGCTCACCGGGTTCGTGCCGAACCTGGCCGCGCTGTGGGCGATGACCGAGGCGGGGCTGCACTACCTGCCCGCGGAGATCGTCGCCAATCAGTTCGGCGTGGCCTGGAACTTCCTGCTCATCGAGAAGCTGCTGTTCCGCGACCGGCGCCAGCACCGGCACTGGGCCGACCGCACCGTCCGGTTCGCGCTGCTCGCCAACGCCGACCTGGTGCTGCGCATCCCGCTGATCGCGCTGCTCGTCGGGCAGTTCGGGCTGGCCGTGCTGCCCGCCACGGCACTGGCCCTGGTCGTCACCTTCGTCCTGCGCTTCGTCGGAACCGAGGCGCTGGTCTATCTGCCGAGCCGTCGTTCAGGTCGGCGGCCCGGGAGCCGCACCGCAAGGAGAGCCGCATGACAAAGCGCCTCGTCAGCAAACACCGAAGAAGGACCGCACTGGTCGGGGTGGGCGCCCTGACCGCCGGTCTGCTCCTCACCTCGCCCCAGTCCGCCTCCGCCGCCAACCTCATCAAGAACCCCGGCTTCGAGACGGCCGGCGGCGACGACATGCCCTACTGCTGGAAGAAGTCCGGCTGGGGCGACAACGACTTCACCTTCGAGACGACGACGGACGCCCACAGCGGCTCCAAGGCGATGAAGGTGTCACTCACCCGCCGCGTCGAGGGCGACCGCAAGGCGCTCATCACCGAGTCCGCCGAGTGCGCGCCGGTCGTCACGCCGGGCAAGCAGTACGACCTGGGGCTCTGGTACAAGTCGACCACCCCCGACACCTCGGTCACCCTCTTCCGGCACGACGCCACGGCGGGCTGGCAGTACTGGACCGACCTCAAAACGCTGGAGATGGCGGCCGGCTGGACCGAGGCGACGGTCCGCACCCCCGAGGTGCCCGCCGGCACCGACCGGATCGCCTGGGGCGTCTCCGTCTACGGCACCGGCTCGGTCACCACCGACGACTACACGATGGACCAGGTCGCCGACATCGTCCCCGACCCGGTGTGCACGGGCACGGCGGAGCAGTGTGCGAACGGCCGCTGGGACGTGCTGCCCACCCAGAACCCGGTGCGCTCCATGCACTCCGTCGTCCTGAACAACGGCAAGGTGCTGTTGATCGCCGGCTCCGGCAACAGCGAGGAGATGTTCGAGGCGGGCACGTTCACCAGCGCGGTCTACGACCCGCAGAACGGCACGTACAAGCAGATCCCCACGCCCAAGGACATGTTCTGCGCCGGCCACGTCCAGCTCGAGGACGGGCGTGTGCTCGTGATGAGCGGCAACAAGGCGTATCCGGTGCCGGGAGGGCACGGCTACGAGGGCTACAAGGACTCGTACATCTTCGACCCGGTCACCGAGACCTACAGCAAGACCAACGACATGAACGACGGTCACTGGTATCCGTCGGCCACCATCCTCGGCAACGGTGACGTGATCTCCTTCGGCGGTCTGAAGGAGGACTCGTCCGGTTCGGTCACCGCGGAGCTGTGGTCGGACGCCGAGCAGAAGTGGCTGGAGCTCTGGAAGGTCAACCAGACCTGGTCGTACTGGGGTCTGTACCCGTCGATGATCCTGATGCAGGACGGCCGCCTCTTCTACTCCGGCAGCCATGTCTTCGGCAACAACATCCCGGGCACCGGCTCGGCGGTCTACGACTACGGCGCGAACACGGTCACGCAGGTCCCCGGACTGCAGAACAAGGACGAGCGCGACCAGTCCGCGAGCGTGCTGCTGCCCCCGGCCCAGGACCAGAAGGTCCTCACCATCGGCGGCGGCAACATCGACTCCAACCCGAACGCGAACCGTCTCACCGACGTCATCGACCTCAAGCAGCCCAACCCGTCCTATGTCGCGGGACCGCCGCTCCCGCAGGGCACCGTCGACCTCGGGAACGGCAAGGTCCCGCAGACCGGCAACCAGGGCAAGATGTACGTCTCCGCGGTGCTGCTGCCCGACGGCAAGGTCCTGGAGACGGGCGGCGCGCTGCACAACCGGGCCGACCCGGTGTACGAGTCGTCGCTCTACGACCCGGCGACCAACACCTTCGACCCGGTGGCGGCCGACCCGGAGGAGCGCGGCTACCACTCCTCGGCGTTCCTGCTGCCCGACGGACGCGTGATGGCCACCGGCGACAACCCGGGCAACGGCAGCTGGAACCACGACGTGTCGATCTACACCCCGCCCTATCTCCTCAAGGGCGAGCGCCCGACGATCACTTCGGTGATCGACACGGAGTGGACGTACGGCGACACCCAGCGGATCACCGTCGACCGGCCCATCGCCAAGGCCGAGCTGATCCGCCCGGCCGCCGTCACCCACTCCTCCGACCCGAACCAGCGGTTCGTGGACCTGCCGCTGTCGGTGGACGGCAACAACATCGACCTGAACGTGACGAGCAACCCCAACCTGGCCCCTCCCGGCTGGTACATGCTCTTCGCGGTCGATGCCAACGGCGTGCCGTCGGTGGCCAAGTGGGTGCACCTTGAGGGCCCGCAGGCGCTCAGCGCCACGGACTCCTCCGCGCATGTCCACGACTTCGCCGACAACCTCAAGGGCAAGGTCACGGGCCCGGGCAAGAAGCGCACCTCGCAGAAGGTCAGCCCGACCGTCTCCGGCTGCGACCGGCACTACGGCTCCGTCAACGTCTGCGTCCCGACGGACTTCCCGCCGACCGTGAAGGCGACGACGAAGTCCCGCTGCGACTGGCTGAAGAAGAACGACTACGGCCGTCTGAAGGTCAACGGCAAGGACGACCCGCTGCGGCTGGACCCGAACCGGGACGGGATCGCCTGTGGGAAGGGTGATGTGAGCAAGCGTTAGTCTCAGCTCGCGTAGTCGGCGAGGGCGCGCTCCACGATGGCCACCAGCTGTTCGTGGTGCGCGCCCTTCCAGTACGCCCGCTTGCACCGGGTGCACTGCGCGAACACGTCGTACGACCGCTGTGTCCCGCCCTCCAGCTGGTCGGCGACCTCCTCCTTGGTGGCCTCCTTGAGCAGGCCGTTGCAGGCGGTGCAGCGGGTCCAGGGGCGCAGCTCGGGGCGGAACCGGTCGAGGATGTCGCGGAGTTGGTCGTCGGGACGGGTGCTGTAGACATACGCGCCGGCCCACAGCTCGCGGCGCCGCAGCAGACCGCGGTCACGGCTCACCATGACCCGCTGCTGGGCGGCCGAGCGGGCGGCGAGCGCCGGGTCGCCGATGTCCGTCGACTCGTAGTCGGTGTCCACGCCGAGCAGACGCATCCGCCGGGCGAGGGTGCCGAGGTGGACGTCGAGCAGGAAGCGCAGGGGAGCGCCGGGCACCTGCTGGGGGCGCTCGACGGGCAGTACCGAGACGGACTCGGCCGCCGCCGGGATGTGCGACACCCGTACCGCTTGGCCGTCCACGACCAGCGCGCCGACCTCGGTCAGCGGGACGCCGAGGGACTCGACGACATGGCCGAGGGTCGAGACACCGTCGGTGGTGACCTGGGCGGTACCGCCCTCGCGTCGGCCGTTGGGCAGGAACTGGCGGAGTTCGGGGGCGAACTCCACGTGGATCTCGGGACCGTTCACCTGGTCAGCATGTCACGGCCCGGGGTCCGCGTTTCAGGTGTTTTTCGCGGGAAGGCCGTGTTCGATGACATCCAGGGCGCGGTCGAGCAGGTCGTGGAGGTCGTCCTCGAAGTCGTTCTCGGCCCAGTACAGGGTGATCTCCACGAGGCCGCCGATGAGGGACATCGTGAAGACCCGCACCTCGAAGCTGTCCCGTGCCCGGCCGGTGCGCTCGGCGATGGCGTCGCCGAGCATCCGGCCGGTGACCGACATGCTCTCCAGCATCCGCGACCGCACCGCGGGGACCTGGACCATCAGGTGCGAGCGCAGCCGCACGGCCTCGGGATCCTCTTCCGTCGCGGCGCCGATGGCCAGCTTCATGACGTACCGCAGGGACTCCATCCACGGCTCGTCCGCCGGCCGCTTGCGCAGCTCCTGAAGCAGGATCGGGTCGTACTCGTCCGTGAGGACGATGTCCTCCTTGGTGGGGAAGTAGCGGAAGACCGTGGACGGCGACACCTCGGCGCGCTCGGCGATCTGCTCGATCGTGGTGGCGTCGTAGCCCTGCTCCTCGATGAGCGCGTACGTCGCGTCGCGGATCGCCGTCCGGGTCTTGATCTTCTTCCGTTCACGAAGCCCCGGCTGGGGACGGTCGGGCAGGGAAGAGCGGCGTGCGGGGGTCATGGAGGTCATTGTCCGGCATCGGCCCGCTGCGCAGCCATGTCCGGGGTCCCCCGGCGCTCCGCATCGGGGGTGCCCGGCAGGAACGCGGCGGCCAGCAGCGCGACGACGAGGGCGGCGATGCCGCACACCACCAGGACGACGCCCATGCCGTGGACGTACGCGCTGTTGGCGGAGGCCGCGAGCTGTGCGGAGCCCGCCCGTTCGGCGACGAGGTGCGCCGCGACCACGGACTCCCCGGCGGTGTCGGCGGCACGCGCGGGCAGTCCGGTGACGTCGAGCCGGTCCCGGAAGACACCGGAAAGCAGGTTGCCGAGCAGCGCGATGCCGATGCCGATCGCGCCGCCGACCTGACGCAAGGTCATCAGCAGGCCTCCGCCTCCCCCACTGCCTGAATGGCGTGGGGGGACCCCCAGCCGGCGCGGTCGCGGGGCAGGGCGCTCAGGCCGCCGTTCATGGCGGGGATGAGCGAGAGGCCGAAGCCGAGGCCGGTGATGGTGAGCCACAGCGCGACGAATCCGTAGCCGGAGTCCACGGTCGTACGGCTGCCGAGGAGCCCGGCGAAGGCCAGTACCACCAGGCCCGCGCTCACCGCGGCACGCGCACCGAAGCGGGCGACGACCCGCGGCGCGAGGCGGGAGGCGAGAAGCAGTCCGCCCATCATCGGCAGCAGCCGCACGCCGGTGCCCAGGGCATCGTGGCCGAGGACGGCCTGGAGGTAGGGGGCAGCACGAACAGCAGGCCGGTCAGGACGAACGTCACCAGGGTCGCGGCGATGGTGTTGAACAGGAAGCCGAGGTGGGCGAGCAGGGTCATGTCCAGCATGGGGCGCTCGAACCTGCGTTCGCGTATCACCAGCGTGGCGATCAGGAGCACGGCCGCCCCGAGCATGCCCAGTACCAGCGGGTCGCCCCAGCCCCGGGTGGGCGCCTCGGTGATCCCGTAGACGAGGGCGCCGAGCCCGGACGCGGCGAGTGCCGTCGAGAGGGTGTCGACCTTGGGGGAGGCGGGATCCTTCGTCTCGGGGAGCAGGAAGAGGCAGGCGGCGATGCCGATCGCGGAGGCGGCGGAGGTGATGCCGACGGCCTTGGTGCGCTCCTGAGGGCCGAACAGCGTGGGGAGCGCCGACAGTGAGAGCGGGGTGACCAGGGCCGCGCCGACGCCCATCACCGCTCGTGCGGCGATCATCGCGTTCACGTCGCCGGCCAGCACACCGGCCAGCGACCCGGCGAGGAAGATCCCGAGCCCGGTGATCAGCATCCGCCGGCGCCCGAACCAGTCGCCGAGCAGGCCAGCGGGAAGCATCGGAGCGGCGAAGACGACGAGGTACGCGTCCGCCATCCTCCCCCAGTGCTAAACGCCTGGGGGGACCCCAGCGCGGCGAAGGCCCACCAACGGCGAGGGTCTGGAGTGACAGTTTCCATGAAATGGAAGTAACTCTCAAAATATAGTCACTGCCAATGGGTATCCGCTGTCGGCATGGTGGATCCACTGCGGGCATACGAAAAGGGCCACGGCTCGAAGCCGTGGCCCTTGGTGTGCTGGAGCGGTTACCCGTGCTGGTACGCCACCAGGGAGATCCCCACGTAGTGCACGACGAACGCGGCGAGGGTGAGGGAGTGGAACACCTCGTGGAAGCCGAACCAGCGCGGTGACGGGTTGGGGCGCTTGATGCCGTAGATCACGCCACCCGCGCTGTACAGGAGGCCGCCGACGATCACCAGGACCAGCACCGCGATGCCGCCGGAGCGCATGAAGTCGGGCAGGAAGAAGACGGCCGCCCAGCCCATCGCGATGTAGCAGGGCGTGTACAGCCAGCGCGGGGCGCCGACCCAGAAGACCCGGAAGACGATGCCGGCCAGCGCGGCCGCCCAGATGCCCCACAGCAGCCACTGGCCCTTGGCCCCCGGCAGGAGCAGCATCGTCAGCGGCGTGTAGGTGCCCGCGATGATCAGGAAGATGTTGGCGTGATCCAGCCGGCGCAGGATGCCGTCCATGCGCGGACTCCAGTTGCCCCGGTGGTACAGCGCGCTCACGCCGAACAGCAGGCAGGCCGTGAGGACGTAGATCCCGCAGGCGAGTCTGCCCCGGGGTGAGTCCGCGAGGGCCGTGAGCACCAGGCCGGCGACGAGCACCGCCGGGAACATGCCGAGATGCAGCCAGCCCCGGAGCTTGGGCTTGATCTCCTCCGAGAGCTGCTGGGCGTGGTGCGCGATCTGATGCGGCAGCGAGGGCGCGCCGGAGCCGCGGCCGGCGGCCGGCGTGTCCGAAGGTGCGTCGGGGACGGGCGCAGTCATGCCCTGCATCGTACCTACGGAACCGTAAGTTACGTATCAGGGCGGCCAGATGGGCACCCATTAGTGGCCATCGTCTCACGGGGTACCCGGCAGGGCGCACCAGGGGTGAAGCGGTGGTGACGCATCGAAAACATCTCGATGAGTGGCGATGCTCACGCCGCTCACCTGTGACGCCCTCTGGACATATGGGCAGACCCGTCGGATGATCAAATGAGTGCGGTCGGCACCGGATGAGCGCGGAGATCGAAAAACGGATCCAGCCCGCGAAGCATCCGGGTCGCGGCCCCCACGGGGCGTACAAGGGCATATTCAGGACAAAATCCCTCACTTAGGAGCAACCGTGGCGCGCGACATCGCGGCTCCCCCCGTCGTCCCCACCAACCACCAGGAGCTGATCTCGTGGGTCAACGAGATCGCTGAACTGACGCAGCCGGACAGCGTGGTCTGGTGTGACGGATCCGAGGCCGAGTACGACCGGCTCAGCGAGGAGCTCGTCGCGAAGGGCACCTTCAAGAAGCTCGACCCGATCAAGCGCCCCAACTCGTACTACGCGGCCTCCGACCCGACCGACGTCGCCCGCGTCGAGGACCGGACCTTCATCTGCTCCGAGAAGGAGGAGGACGCCGGCCCGACCAACCACTGGAAGGACCCCGCCGAGATGCGGGAGATCTTCGCCGGTGACAAGGGCGTCTTCCGTGGCTCGATGCGCGGCCGGACCATGTACGTCGTCCCGTTCTGCATGGGCCCCCTCGGCTCGGACCTCTCCGCGATCGGCGTCGAGATCACCGACTCCGCCTACGTCGCCGTCTCCATGCGCACCATGACCCGCATGGGACAGCCCGTCCTGGACGAGCTCGGCTCCGACGGCTTCTTCGTGCGTGCCGTGCACACGCTCGGAGCGCCGCTGGAGGCGGGCGAGCAGGACGTGCCCTGGCCGTGCAACAGCACCAAGTACATCTCCCACTTCCCCGAGACCCGCGAGATCTGGTCCTACGGCTCCGGCTACGGCGGCAACGCCCTGCTCGGCAAGAAGTGCTACGCCCTGCGCATCGCCTCCGTGATGGCCCGCGACGAGGGCTGGCTGGCCGAGCACATGCTGGTCCTCAAGCTCACCCCGCCGCAGGGCGAGGCCAAGTACGTCGCCGCCGCCTTCCCGTCGGCCTGCGGCAAGACCAACCTCGCCATGCTGGAGCCCACGATCTCCGGCTGGACGGTCGAGACGATCGGCGACGACATCGCCTGGATGCGCTTCGGCGAGGACGGCCGCCTGTACGCCATCAACCCCGAGGCCGGCTTCTTCGGCGTCGCGCCCGGCACCGGTGAGCACACCAACGCCAACGCGATGAAGACCCTGTGGGGCAACTCCGTCTTCACCAACGTCGCCCTCACCGACGACAACGACATCTGGTGGGAGGGCATGACGGAGGAGACCCCGGCTCACCTCACCGACTGGAGGGGCAACGACTGGACGCCCCGGTCGGAGGTCCCGGCCGCCCACCCCAACGCCCGCTTCACCGTCCCCGCCTCGCAGTGCCCGATCATCGCGCCCGAGTGGGAGGACCCCAAGGGCGTGCCTATCTCGGCGATCCTGTTCGGCGGCCGCCGCGCCACCGCCGTACCGCTGGTGACGGAGTCCTTCGACTGGAACCACGGCGTGTTCCTCGGTGCCAACGTGGCGAGCGAGAAGACCGCGGCCGCCGAGGGCAAGGTCGGCGAGCTGCGCCGCGACCCGTTCGCGATGCTGCCCTTCTGCGGCTACAACATGGGCGACTACATGGCCCACTGGGTCGACGTGGCCAAGGACAAGGACCAGGCGAAGCTCCCGAAGATCTACTACGTCAACTGGTTCCGCAAGAACGACGAGGGCAAGTTCGTCTGGCCCGGCTTCGGCGAGAACAGCCGCGTCCTGAAGTGGATCGTCGAGCGCCTCGACGGCAAGGCCGAGGGCGTCGAGACCCCGATCGGCATCCTGCCGGCCAAGGGCGCGCTGGACACCAAGGGCCTCGAACTGGCCGACTCCGACCTCGACTTCCTCCTCACCGTCGACAAGGAGATCTGGCGCGAGGAGGCCGCGCTCGTCCCCGACCACCTCAACACCTTCGGCGACCACACGCCGAAGGAGCTGTGGGACGAGTACAACGCGCTGGTGCAGCGCCTGGGCTGAGCACAGCCCCCCAAGACGCCGCGGCCGGCTCCGATCGTGCCCTGACCAGCTACATCGTCACGGCCGGCCGCGGTGACAGCACCCCAGACCGGCGAGGTTCCGTACAACGGCGTACGGGGCTCTGGGCCTGTCGTGGTCATTCCGTCCGCCCCGACGGGAAGGCCGCGGCAGGCCCTCGCCCGTATCTTCGTGAACAGGGCTCCGCGACGGTGTTCGTCACGCGCCAGGCGGCCCGATCACCCGGTCCCGCCCCGGTCCTCCAGATACCGGGTGTGCGACTCCTGTCGGCGGGCCTCCACCTCGCGCAGGCCCGCCGCCAGCTGCTCGGCGTCCTTCTTCAGCAGGCCCAGCTGCCGCTCCAGATGCAGTTCCGGGGAGTCGGTGCCGGGCGACATCCGCGTCCACCACCGCGTCCGTACGAAACTGTCGACGGCCTCGGGAAGGTCGCGCCGCACGATCCGGGACAGCACGTGGACGCCCTCCGGATCATGGGCGAGCAGCTCGGTCGCCCAGCCCTTCTCGAGCAACGCGGCCAGCAGCTCCTTCAGTTCACGCAGCCGGGCGGCGGCCGTGACCGACAGCTCGATGTCCGTCAGATAGCCGCGCAGCTTCTCGAAGTCACCCCGCAGCTCGTCCAGCTGGGCCGACGGGTCCGGGAAGTCGGGCAGGGCGGGCCGCTCCGGCGGGGCGATCAGCGCGCCCGCGCCGTACAGCCCGGCGACCACGACAGGCCAGTACGGTCCCGCCACCCCGGTGAAGGTCAGCACCACGCCGACCAGCCCGCACGCGCTCCCGGCGATGTTCTTGCGGGACTCCAGGTATGCCAGCGCCCTGCCCGGAGCCGTTCTACTGGTAGCCACGGATCTCCTCGAAGGCGCCGTCCAGAGAGCCCTCCTGGGCGTCGAAGAGGCGGCCGCCGGTCAGCTCGGCGATGTTCTCCAGCTCGGACTTGCTGGAGTCGCCGAAGAGGATCGGGAAGACGGGCGTCGCCCGCCGCTCACGGTCCAGTCCGATGTAGAAGGCGTGGAAGCCGGCCGAATCGGTGCCCGCGGTGTTCTCGCCGTCCGTCATCAGCACGATCGACGTGAAGGTGTCGCGTCCGGAGCCCAGATGGTCGTAGGCCGCCTCCAGCGACGTGTAGATCGCGGTGTCGCCCTCGGCGGTGAGCGCCTCGGTGTCCTTGCGGATTCCGTCCAGACCGGTCTTCGGGTCGGCCGGCTCCACGACATGCGTGCGCACGCTCTTCACGCCCGATCCGAACGGCATCAGCGTGACCTCCTCGCGCTCGCGGAAGTCACCGGTGAGGTCGGTGAGCGCCCGCTTCAGCTGCGCCAGGCGATCGCCCTTCATCGAGCCCGAGGTGTCGAGGACGTAGACCGTCCTGGACGGGCGGCGCAGCTCGTTCTCGTACGCGTCGAGCAGTCCGTCGGCGACGGAACGGCTGCCCGGGAAGGGCAGTTCGCGCCGCCGTCCGGTGTCGAGGCCGGGCGCCGGATCGACGGAGGGGACGACCGGGCGGCGATGGGTGCGCTCCGTGATCATCCGCTGGATGTCCTCGGTGCGCAGGGCCTCGGTGAGGCGGCGGACGTCGTCCCGGGTCGCGGCACTCGTCGACGCGAGGGAAGAGAGCGGGTAGTCGGCGGTGACGACGCCGTCCTTGGGGCGGATCACCGTCAGGCCCGGGATGCCCTTGAGGACGGACTCGTAGTTGAGCAGCGCGTCGACGTTCCCGCGCCGCTTGTACGCCGTCGCCAGCCAGCCCGACGAACCCGACGTCAGCTTCTGCCCCGTGAAGAACTCCTTCAGCCGGGGCGTGGCCTTCGTGACGTCCGCGTCGGTGAGCGCGGACTGGGCGCCGGAGAGGGCCGAGGCGACCGAGACCAGGGTGGCGAAGCCGGAGTTGGAGCGGGCCGGGTCCGTCATGCCGTAGGTGAGCCTGCCGTCCTGGACGGCCCGCTCGATCTGCGACCAGGTGACGTCCTCGGGCCGCCAGCCCAGCTTGCCGAGGGTCGCGGACCTGACGCCGACGGCGACCGGGCTCGACATCACCGGCGTCTCCGACACGACCTTCTTCGCCGCTTCCGGCCGCAGCCGCAGATAGTCGTTGGAGGACAGCCACACCGCGTCGTACTGCCCGTCCGCCTTGCCCTTCGCCAGCAGTTCCACGGCGTCGAGGGTGCCCATGTAGGTGGGCCGCACCTCGATGCCGGTGTCGTCGGCGATCCGGTCGAGGACCGGGGTCATGTCGCTGAGCTCGCTGGAGGCGAGGACCCTGAGAGTGCCGGGCTGCGGGCCGTCCTGGGGCTTGTCGGTCGCCTTCTGCGAGGTGCAGGAGGTCAGCAGGGCCACCGCGGCGAGCGCGGCGGCGAGAAGTCGTGCTCTCATCCGAGACCGCCCTCCAACGCGCCCTGGGAACGGCTGCGCTCCAGGTAGCCGCTCGCGTGCTGCAGTTCGGCCGTCAGGCTCTCCACCGTGGCCGCCATCGCCTCGGTCGCCTGGACCTTGTAGCTGTCGATGGTGTCGAGCGTGCGGTAGATCTGCTGGAAGGCCGAGCGCAGGGTCTCCGCGCCGACGGCCGGGTCGGCGGCGATGCGCTGGATCTCGCCGCTCTGCGTGGCGAGCATCTCGGCGTTGCCGCGAATGAGGTCCTCGGTGGTCCCGCGCAGGGCGTTGACCTGCTCGATGACCTTCTTCTGGTTGTCGAGCGCGGAGGCCAGCATCACGGAGATGCGCAGCGCCGAGACGGTCGTGGTCGCGGCCCGGTCGACGCCCTTGATGAGTTCCTCGTTGTTGCGCCGTACGACGTCCATGGCGAGGTAGCCCTGCGCGCACACCGCGAGCTGGGTCAGCAGGTCCTGGTGCTTCTGCCGGACCGGGAAGAGGATGTCGGCGCGCAGAGTGTCGGCCTGCTGGGGATCGGCGACCTGGCCGATGTGCTGCTCCACGGCCGTGTCCAGGGCTTCCGTCAGCACGACGTACTCCTGGAGCTTGCCCATGGTCTCCCACAGCCGCGTCCGCTCGGTCTGCAGGGCGGCGTTGTCCCGCCGCAGCTCGTCCTGCCCGCCCCGCAGCGAACCCACGATCTTGTTCAGGGTCCCCTGCGCGGAGGCGTACTTGGCGACGTGGTCGCGCAGCTTGTTGCCACCGGGAAGCCTGGAGAGGAACTTGCGCCCCTTGGACGCGGGCAGGTCCCGCGGGTCCAGGTCTTCGACCACCCTCCGCAGTTCGACGAGCGAGCCCGCGACCTGCGACTGGGCGTCCCCGCCCTTGTCGGGCAGGCTGCGGATGGTCCGCTCCAGCATGCGGTTGGACTGGGCGGCGGCGGTACGCATCTCACCGGCGCCGAGGCCGGTGATCTCGCCGACCTTGCCGGCGAACTCGGGGGAGCGGGCGTCGAGCGCCGCGAGCCCCTCGATGTAGGCGTTGGCCTTGTTCGCCATGTCGGTTCGGACGCCGTCGTCGACCGGGACGAGTCCGCCGGCCTTCTCGCGCGGCACGGCGGCCACGGGCTCGGGCGGGGTGAGGACGAAGGTGTCGTCGTTGATGCTCATGTGCTGTTGCCCCCTTATCCGCGCGCCCGTCGCGCCAGCTCGTGCAGCACCTCGGAGGTGGGCACGGCCGCCTGGTGGACGCCGGTCAGTTCCTGCTTGAGGTAGGTGGTGTCCGAGGCGAACTCACTGGCCTCGCCCTGCGGACGGAACCCGTGCCGGGCCTCCAGGTCGCGCAACTTCGGGTCCGAGGAGAGCAGTTCGGCGACGGCCTTGCCGTTCTCGGTCATCGGTACGACCGTGTGGTCGCTGTTGACCGTGGTGTCCGGGTAGAGGACGACCAGGTCGCCGGGCTGCTGCCCCTCCGCCAGCAGCGAGGCGACCTGGGACTCGTAGACCACGACGAGCGGGTTGCCGGCACCGCTGACGAAGTCCCGGAAGACGGCGTCACTGCTGGACTGCTGGGCGCCCTGCACGCTGATCAGCTTGTGCAGCAGCGGGGTGGCCCGGTCGATCCCGGCGTCGTCGGCGACGACCTTGCCGCCGTTCTCGACGTAGGAGGCGGCGGCCAGATAGAGGGCGCCGGAGTTGGAGGTCTCGGGGTCGGTGCTGGACAGGTAGAGCGTGCCCGTCAACTCACCGTACTTCTGGGCGCCCTTGAGCTGCTGCCAGGTGCGGTCGTCGCGGGCGGCGTCCAGATAGGCGGCCATCTTCAGGGTGCCGCGGTGGGGTTCGTCCAGGGTGGCGAGCCCGTTCGCCGCGAGCACCTCGGCGGCGTTCTTGTGCGCCACGACCACGAGGGGCGAGTAGAAGGGGCGGGGGAGTGTCCCCGTCACCTTGTACTTCGCCGCCAGCGCGACGGCCGGCGCCTGGCTCGACGGGAGTGCGAGGTCGTACCCCTTGAGGTCCAACCCCTCCATGGCCCAGGACCCGGAGGTCTCGGCCTTCACGGTGTAGCCCTTGGCGGCGAGGGCCTTCACCACGTCGGGATCGGCGAAGAACTCTGCCTTCTCCGACCCGATCACCGCCTGCACGGTCTTCGTTGCCGTGCCGTTGTCCCCATTGCTGCGGCCCGCGACGACGGCGGCCACCACGCCACCGATCAGCACCACCGCGAGGATGATTCCAGCGATTCGTCTCACGCCGGGGAGAGTGCTCCCGGAATCCAACGTTCCCGGTCAATGGGGATGAACGGCGGGTGTCATGCCGGTCCCGTTACGACACGGGGGACTGCAACGCCCTAAGGGGCGCGGGGAACTGCGCGACAAGCCACCGACAACCGTCAGCCGCCGAACAACCAACTGTGGCACCCGGTCCGCGCGTCGCTGCGGGTGCACGCGGACCGGGGCCGTTCAAGGGGTGTCAGCCGACGCCGGTCAACTCCTGCGGCTCAGCCTGCGCAGCAGCATGCGCGTCCATCCGCTCGGCGGCCAGAATCGCCGCCGCCGTATCCGCCCGAGACGCGGCGACGACCAGCGCCCGCCCGGCAAGGGCATGCGCACGCCGATGCAGTGCCGCGAGCTTGGGCCGGCCGCCGGAGACCACCGCGCGGGCCGGCCTGTGTCCCTCCCGCAGCCGGGCCACCTGGTCCGCCAGCCGGTCGGCCGCGGTGTCCAGGTCCGCCGAGGGTGCCGTCGCACGCAGCTCGTCCGTGACGGCGAGCAGCGCGGCGAGGTGGCCGGCGAGCTGGATGTCCAACTCCTCCTCGCGGGAGCGGTGGGGGAAGTCGGTGGTGTTGCCGGCCATCGTGCTGTGGACCGACTTGGTTCGGATCGGTTCGTACATGGGGATGGCCTCCTGTGCGCTGACAGGAAACCATCCTAGCTTAGATTCTGTCTAAAGTTGAGCCGTTCACAAAAGCGGACCACCGGTACACACACGGTCACGGCTGGCCGTAGCCGTCGAGGAACCGCCCGATCCGCCCCATCGCGTCCCGCAGGTCCGTGACCGTCGGCAGGGTCACCACCCGGAAGTGATCCGACTCGGGCCAGTTGAACCCGCTGCCCTGCACGACCATGATCTTCTCGCGCCGCAGCAGGTCCAGGACCATCTGCCGGTCGTCCTTGATCTTGAACACCTTGGGGTCCAGGCGCGGGAAGAGATACAGCGCCCCCTTCGGCCGTACGCATGTCACGCCGGGGATCTGGGTCAGCAGCTCGTAGGCGACATCCATCTGCTCCTTCAGCCGCCCGCCGGGCAGCACCAGGTCATTGATGGTCTGCCGCCCGCTGAGCGCGGCCACGACGCCGTGCTGGCCGGGCATGTTCGCGCACAGCCGCATGTTCGCGAGGATGGTGAGGCCCTCGATGTAGGAGTCTGCGTGGGCGCGCGGGCCCGAGATCGACATCCAGCCCACCCGGTAACCGGCGACGCGGTACGCCTTCGACATGCCGTTGAAGGTGAGGGTGAGCAGATCGGGGGCGACGGCCGCGGTGGGGGTGTGGGTGGCGCCGTCGTACAGGATCTTGTCGTAGATCTCGTCGGAGCAGACGAGGAGGTTGTGCCGCCGGGCGATGTCCGTCAGCCCCCGGAGCATGGCCTTGTCGTACACGGCCCCCGTCGGGTTGTTGGGGTTGATGATGACGATGGCCTTGGTGCGGTCGGTGACCTTGCGCTCGATGTCGGCGAGGTCGGGCATCCAGTCGGACTGCTCGTCGCACCGGTAGTGGACGGCGGTACCGCCGGAGAGCGACACGGCGGCGGTCCACAGCGGATAGTCGGGCGCCGGGACCAGCACCTCGTCCCCGTCGTCGAGCAGGCCCTGCATCGCCATGACGATCAGCTCGGAGACGCCGTTGCCGATGAAGACGTGCTCGACGTCGGTCTCGATGCCCAGCGTCTGGTTGTGCATGACGACGGCACGGCGCGCCGCGAGCAGGCCCTTCGCGTCGCCGTAGCCATGGGCCGACGACACGTTGCGGAGGATGTCCTCCAGGATCTCGGGCGGACACTCGAAGCCGAACGCGGCCGGGTTGCCGGTGTTCAGCTTGAGGATCCGATGCCCCGCCGACTCGAGCCGCATCGCCTCCTCGAGCACCGGGCCCCGGATCTCGTAACAGACGTTGGCGAGCTTGGTCGACTGGATCACCTGCATGTCCAGGAGCTTACGGCTCGGTAACGCCGCTTGGGCGGTGTTTTCCGACACGTGAGACGCGGTGGTTTGGGCTGTTATCGCCGGTAGCTGTCACAGGAACCTCTCTGGTCTCTACAATGCGCGGTCATGTCCAGGCCGCCTGAGCAGGAAAACGGGATGTACGGGGCGAACGGCGTGAACCACTCCGCCGCCGCACCCGGCGTCCATGGTGCGCACTGGGAAAGTGATGGAACCCAGGTGCCCCCGAACGTGTACCACCCGCAGGTCGAGCCGGCTCCGGTGTACGAGGAGTACTCCGACCCCGCGGCCGCCCACGGCTGGCAGAACGCCTACGACGAGACGACCGAGATGCCTCCGGTGGCCGACGGGGCGGACGGTGCTCGTGAGGACCCGCGTGCCGACGGCGTCCACGGTGCCGGCGGTGGCTACGACTACGTCTACGAGGACGGCTACGACTACGCCGACGCCTACGCCGGCGAATCCGGCAGGGGCCGCGGCCGCCGCCGAGCCCGACGCAAGCCCGGCGTCTGGCGTTCGCCACGTTTCGCGGTGGCGGCCGGTGCGGTGGGGGCACTGTCGGCGGCGGCGCTGATAGCCGGGTTCTCCCTGTCCGGATCCTCCTCGGAGGGCGGCACGCGGACCAAGGACGACCGGACGGGCGCGACGTCCGGCGACGCGGTGACGCCGGGAGAGCCCTCCCCGGGCGTGTCGGCAGGTGCCCGCGCGCCCGAGGGCGCCGGCCCGTCGCAAAGCCCCTCGCCGAGTGACCCGGCGAGCCCCTCCTCGTCGGACGACGGCGGCTCCGATGGCAAGACCGTTGAGCCGTCGGCGGATCCGACTGCCGCCGGCACGGCCCCCTCCGAGCCCGCCGCCACCCCGACCGCTACCGCGCCGGGCAACTCGGGCAACAATCCGGGACGAGGGCAGGGCGGCACCAAGAAGCCCGGCTGAAGGCCGGGCGGACGGGGGCGGTGAGGCCACTGTGGTGATCTCATCACCCTCTCGTGAACGTCCTGCGCCGTAGGGCCCGCGCCCTCACTCACCGTGATAGGGAAACCCCTACGGCCACCCCTATGGCCCGAACTCGCGGGTAACCAACTCCTTGTCCGCACCCCCCTCGTGCGTGACAATGCGCATGACAAATACGTGGGTGACCGGAGATTTTCCGGTCACCTTCTCCGTATGAGGGGACCCCCACATGAGAAAACCTCTCGGCGCCGCCCTCCTCGCCCTGGCGATAGCCGGGGCCGGCGCCGCACCCGCGGCCGCGGCTGACGTGGACACGGCTCAGTCCTTCGGCAAGGGTGTCGACACGACCTCGGTCACCTCGGTGGTCCAGGACACCGTCAACTCCGCCGCGGACAGCCTCGGCCAGGTCCTGAACCCCAAGGCCAAGGCCGTCAACTTCGCGGGTACCGTCGCGCTCAGCAACTGCTCCGGCTCGGTCGTCCGTTTCCCGGCCTCGGAGGACAACGACCCGGCGCTGGTGATGTCCAACGGCCACTGTCTGGAGACCGGCATGCCGGGACCCGGTGAGGTCGTCGTCGACCGGGCCTCCAGCCGGACGTTCGGTCTGCTCAACGCAAACGGCAGCCGGGTCGCCACGCTGCGCGCCAGCAAGATCGCCTACGGCACGATGACCGACACGGATGTGTCGATCTATCAGCTCACCACCACGTACGCGCAGATCAAGAGCTCGTACGGGATCAACGCGCTGACCGTGGCCGACTCCCACCCGACCGCCGGCACGGCCATCACGGTCGCCTCCGGCTACTGGAAGCGGCTGTACAGCTGCAACATCGACGGGTTCGCCTACCGCCTCAAGGAAGGCGACTGGACCTTCAAGGACTCGGTCCGCTACACCTCCGCCTGCAACACCATCGGCGGCACCTCCGGCTCCCCCGTCATCGACCAGGCCACCAACAAGGTCGTCGCCGTCAACAACACCGGCAACGAGGACGGCCAGCGCTGCACGGTCAACAACCCGTGCGAGGTCGACGAGAGCGGCAACGTCACCGTTCGACAGGGCATCAACTACGCCCAGGAGACCTACCAGATCCCCGCCTGCTTCGGCGTCGACAACAAGCTCGACCTGAGCGCGAGCGGGTGCGTGCTGCCCAAGCCGTAACACCTCGCGGCGGGCGGTCCCCCAGTCACCGAGTCGTCCGGCGGACCGCCCGCCCCGCCAGTACGTCCGTCCTGCGCCCGTCCTCGATCACGAAACGGCCGTCGACGAGGACGTACGGAATGCCGGTGGGGAGCTTCCTCGGTTCCTCGAACGTCGAACCCGCCGCCACCGTCGCTGCGTCGAACAGCACCAGGTCCGCCCGGTAGCCCTCGCGGACCAGGCCCCGGTCCGGCAGCCGCAGCCGCGCCGCCGGGCGCGAGGTCAGATGGGCCACGCACTCCTCCAGGGACAGCACTCCCAACTCCCGCACGTAGTGGCCGAGGTAGTGCGGGAACGTGCCGTACGCCCGTGGATGCGGCTTCGTGCCCTGCAGGATGCCGTCCGAGCCGCCCGTGTGGACGCGGTGCCGCATGATCGTGCGCACGTTCTCCTCGTGGCCGACGTGCTGGAGGATCGTCGAGCCCAGCCGGTCCTGAAGGAGCAGTCCGCGCGCGGTCACCCAAGGGGCCTCGCCCCGCGCGTGAGCCGACTGCCGGATCGTACGGCCGACGAAGTCGCCCAGGGCCGGGTCGCTCACGCCCGAGATCTCGATCGTGTCCCACTCGATGGGCACACCGTGGCAGCCGTCGGCGCCGATGACCTCCATGTGGTGGCGGATGCGTTCGGCGGTGTCGTCGTCCGACAGCCGGGCCAGGATCGCCTCCGGACCGCCCTCGCTCGCCCAGCTCGGCAGCATGGCGACGAGGGTCGTGCAGCCGGGCGTGTAGGGGTAGGTGTCCAGGCTGATGTCGGCCCCCTCGGCGAGCGCCTTGTCCAGCAGGGACAGCAGCTCCGGCGCCCGGCCCTCGTTCACACCGAAGTTCATGGTGGCGTGGGCGAGATGGAGCGCGCAGCCCGCCTCCCTCGTCAGGGCCACCATCTCCTCGTACGCCTGAAGCGCCCCGGCCCCGTAGGAGCGGTGGTGCGGGCAGTAGTAGCCGCCGTATGACGCCACCACCCGGCAGAGCTCGGTCAGTTCCCCGTCCTTGGCGTACATGCCGGGCGTGTACGTCAGCCCCGACGACAGGCCGACCGCGCCCTGCTCCAGGCCCTGAGCGACCAACTGCCGCATCCGGTCGAGCTCGTCCGGCGTCGCCTCCCGGTCCTCCCAGCCGACGGCGAGCGCGCGGACCGTGCCCTGGGGGATGAGGTAGGCGGCGTTCACGGCAATGCCGCGATCCAAGCGGTCCAGGTACTCACCCACCGTCCGCCAGTCGAAGTCGATGTCGTCGCCGGAGCCGTTCCAGCCGGTGATCGCCCGGCGCACCTCGGCGAGGGTGCGGTCGTCGACCGGCGCGTACGACAGGCCGTCCTGGCCGATCACTTCGAGGGTGACGCCCTGGGCCGCCTTCGCGCTGTGGTCGGGGTCCCGGAGCAGCGCCAGGTCGCTGTGCGCGTGCATGTCGATGAAGCCGGGGGCGAGGACCAGGCCCTCGGCGTCCAGCTCCCGGCGCGCCTCGGGGCGCTGGCAGCCGGCCGCGGCGGCCTCCTGCACGATCGACACGATCCTGCCGCCGTCCACGACGACATCGGCGCGGAAGGACGGGCCGCCGCTGCCGTCCACGACCTCCGCGTCCCGGATGACGAGCTCTTCCACGACCGCCCCCCTCCTAGAAGAACGTACGGATGTAGTCGACGACCGTCCCGTCCGCCTCGGCGACCGGGATCAGCTGCCACTTGTCGAAGGACGTGCACGGGTGGGACAGCCCCATCCCGAGCCAGTCCCCGACCTCCAGGTCCGCCTCCCCGGTCGTCGCCAGCCACGCGTGCTGGTCGGACAGTGCGGTCACCGAGACGCCGGTGGCCGGGCGCTCGGCACCGTCGCGACGGACCACCTGGGCGAACGGCAGATCGAGGTCGTACGCGGCGTCCCGCTTGCCCGCGTTGACGAAGGCCTGCTCGGGGGAGGGGCGGGAGACGACCTGGGCCCAGAGCCGGAAGGCGGGCTCGAGGGCGCCCTCCTGCGGGACCCGGTTGAAGGGGGTCAGCTTGCGGTAGTGGCCGTCGTCGTGCGAGACGTACGCACCGGAGCGCAGCAGCTTCAGTACGGGGACGGAGAGTGCGGGGATCTCGGCGAACACATCCGCGACGGCGTCGAACCACGCGCTGCCGCCCGCGCTGACGACGATCTCGTCCAGCCCCGCGAACCGGCCCGCCTTGTCGAACTCGACGGCCAGCGTGACCAGCCGGCGCAGCCAGGCGTGCACACGCTCGGGGTCGGCCTGCGGCACCTCGCCCTCGTACCCCGCGACCCCGGCCAGCCGCAGCGTGGACACGGCGGCCACCGCGTCCGCCACGGCGGCGCACTCGGCCTCCGTGCGGACGCCGGTACGGGCCCCTTCGCCGGCCGCCAGCTCGACGACGACGTCCAGCGGCCGGGTGGCCCCGGCGGCCTTCAGAGCCGCGTCCATCTGCCCGACCCCGCGCACGGAGTCGACGTAACAGATGAGACGGAAGGCCGGATCGGCGGTCATCTCGGCGGCGATCCAGCGCAGGGCGGCGGCGTCCACCAGTTCGTTCGCGAGGAAGATCCGCTCGGTGCCGTACGCCCGTGCCACCCGCACCTGATGCGGCACCGCGAGTGTGATGCCCCACGCCCCGTGCTCGATCTGCCGCTGGAACAGCTGGGGCGCCATGGAGGTCTTGCCGTGCGGGGCGAAGGCGAGGCCGTGGCGGGCGGCGTACGTCTCCATGAGGTCGAGGTTGTGCTCCAGGCGCTCGGCGGAGAGCGCGAGCACGGGAGTGGCGAAGCCGTCGGTGAAGAGGTTGCGGCGCTGGGCCGTCAGCTCGGCGACGGTGAGACCGTCGGCGTCCGGGGGGAGGCCCTTGAAGCGGTGGTCGACGCGTTCCTCGGCCAGGCGGGCGAGCGCCTCGTTGCTCATGGAACCTCCCTGATCTGGTGCGTTGCATTCACTGCAACACTCATTGCGTATATCGCTTACCGCTGTCTAACATCTCGGCCAACCGCGGGTCAACGGAGCCGCCGATCCACCCGCACAAGGCCTGGAGCTACGACGATCGTGACCATCACCGGACCCTGCAATGCCCCCGACGTCGTGGACGTCGTCGCGCTCGGCGAGTCCATGGTCACGTTCCTGCCCACTCGCCCCGGGCGCCTCGCCGATGTGCCGTCCTTCGAGCGGGGGATCGGGGGCGCCGAGTCCAACGTCGTGTGCGGGCTCGCCGCCGCGGGGCACGCGGTGCGCTGGGTGAGCCGGGTGGGGGCCGACGGGTTCGGCGACCATCTCGTGGAGGCGATCGGGGGGTACGGCGTCGATGTCTCGGCCGTGGCCCGGGATCCGGCGCGGCCGACGGGGGTGTACTTCCGTACGGCCGGTGACAGGGCCACGGACGCGCACGAGGTGGCGTACTACCGGGCGGGTTCCGCGGCTTCGGCGATGTCCGCGGCGAACACGGACCTGGGGGCGGTGCGTTCGGGGCGGATGCTGCATCTTTCGGGAATCACGGCGGCCCTGTCGGACACCTGCCTGGGGCTGCTGAGAGAACTCGTCACCCCGCGAACGGGCGGCGGCCCGCTCGTCTCCTTCGACGTCAACTTCCGCCCGGGACTGTGGCGGGACGCCGACGGTCCGGGCGTGCTGCTGGAGCTTGCGCGTGCCTGCGATGTGGTGTTCGTGGGCGCCGACGAGGCCGAGCATGCCTGGGGGGTCACCGGAGGGCCCGAGGCGATCCGGGCGCTGTTGCCGGAGCCGAGGGTGCTGGTGGTGAAGGAAGGGGGCCGTGGGGCGAGCGTGTTCGCCTCGGCCGCGACCCCGGCCGCCTTCGTGCCGGCCCTCGACGTGGACGTCGTCGCCGCCACCGGCGCCGGCGACGCCTTCGCCGCCGGCTTCCTCTCCGCCACGCTCCGCGACCTCCCCCTCCCCGCCCGCCTCCGCCACGGCCACCTCTGGGCCGCCGCCACCCTCACCGCCCCCGGCGACCTGGCCGCACCCCCCTCCCGCGACACCGCCGACCGCCTGGTCGCCCTGGACGCCGCCGCGTGGGAGAAACTTCGACTCGGCCCCGGCTGGACGCAAGCCACCGAGCGGGCCGACGAGGAGGTACGTACGCCATGAGCCAGACCGTCGACCGTGCGCTCAGCATCCTGCCGCTGCTCGCCGAGGGCCCCGCCGACCTGGGCCAGGTCGCCGACCGCCTCGGCGTCCACAAGTCCACCGCCCTGCGGCTGCTGCGCACCCTGCACGAGCACGGCCTCGTCTACCGCCAGTCCGACCAGCGCTACCGCCTCGGCGCCCGCCTCATCGCCCTCGCCCAGGAGGCGATGGAGAACCTCGACATCCGCGAGATCGCACATCCCCACCTCGCACGCCTGAACGAGCAGTGCGGGCACACCGTCCACCTCGCCGTGTACGAGGAGGACGAGGTGCTGTACATCGACAAGGTCGAGAGCCGCTACCCCGTGCGGATGTACTCGCGGATCGGCAAGCCCGTCGCCATCACCGTGGCCGCCGTGGCGAAGCTCCTCCTCGCCGATCGGCCCGAGCACGAGCGCCGCGTCCTCGCCGAGAAGCTCGACTACCCCATGTACACGTCCCGTTCGACACCGAACCCGGATGCGTTCCTCAGGGAACTGGCCAAGGTGCGCGAACAGGGCTGGGCCACCGACCTCGGTGGCCACGAGGAGTCCATCAACTGCGTGGCCGCACCGATCCGCGGTGCCGACGGCCGCGTCGTCGCCGCGATGTCGGTCTCCGCGCCGAACGTCGTCGTCACCGCCGACGAACTCCTCACCCTGCTCCCGCTGGTGCGCCGTACGGCGGACGACATCAGCGGCGAGTACTCCGGCAGAACCTCAGCGAAGGGCACCGTATGACCGACAAGATCGCACTCACCCCCAAGACCCACACCACCCCTCCGGCGAAGTTCTCCCACGGGGTGAAGAAGGGGAACATCCTTCAGGTGGCGGGGCAGGTCGGCTTCCTCCCGGCGGTGGAGGGACAGCCCCCGACGCCCGCCGGACCGAGCCTGCGTGAGCAGACCCTCCAGACCCTCGCCAACGTCAAGGCGATCCTGGAGGAGGGCGGCGCCTCCTGGGACGACGTGATGATGATCCGCGTCTATCTGACGGACGTCGCGCACTTCGCCGAGATGAACGAGATCTACAACACCTACTTCGAGGAGCAGGGGCTGACCCAGCCGCCCGCCGCCCGCACCACCGTGTACGTCGGTCTGCCGGCGGGGCTGCTCATCGAGATCGACGCGCTGGCCGTGCTCGGCTGACGCCTGCTCAACCCCCGCACGCCGCATACGGCATGGTGTCCGCCATCCCCTGGGACGCCATGCCGCGATCCTCCCTGCCCGAAAGCAGTATGTACTTACCCAGAGGACCCCCAATTGTCCCCGATATCCTTCCCTCTCGCCGCATCGGCCCCCGCCGAGACCCCACCCCACACCGGCGGACTGCTCCTCCTCATCGACGGAACGGCCGGACTGCTCACGGTCGCCGCCATCGGCATCGCTCTGCTGCTCTTCCTCATCATCAAGGTGCGACTGCAGCCCTTCGTGGCTCTGCTCGCCGTCTCCATAGCCGTCGGCCTGATGGCCGGCCTGTCGGTCACCGAACTCTTCGGCACCGTCCAGCGGTCGGACGCCGTGTCCACCATCGAGTCCGGTATGGGCGGCATCCTCGGCCATGTCGCGATCATCATCGGCCTGGGCACCATGCTCGGCGCGATCCTCGAAGTCAGCGGCGGGGCGGAGGTGCTGGCCTCCCGCCTCCTGAACCTCTTCGGCGAGAAGCGCGCCCCCCTCGCGATGGGCCTCACCGGCCTGATCTTCGGCATCCCCGTCTTCTTCGACGTCGGCATCTTCGTCCTCGCCCCGCTCGTGTACGCCGCCGCCAAGCGCTCGGGCAAGTCCGTCCTGCTCTACTGCCTGCCGCTGCTCGCGGGCCTGTCGATGACCCACGCCTTCCTGCCCCCGCACCCCGGTCCGGTCGCGGCGGCCGGCCTGCTCCACGTCGAGCTGGGCTGGGTCATCCTCATGGGCATCGTCTGCGGTATCCCGGCGGTGCTGGCCGCGTGGGTGTTCTCGGCCTGGATCGGCAAGCGCATCTTCGTCGCCGTGCCGCAGGACATGGTCGAGGCGGCGGCCGAGGCGAAGCTGGCGGTCATCAACGAGCAGCGCAATGCCGGGGTCGAGCCGCAGGAGACTCCCGTTCCGCTCGGCACGGTGCTCGGCATCATCGGCACCCCGCTGGTGCTGATCCTCGCGGCGACCTTCTCCTCCATCGCCCTGGACCCCTCCACCACGCGCTCGGTGATCGAGTTCTTCGGCAACCCGTTCGTGGCCCTGACCCTCGCCCTGCTGCTCGCCTACTACCTGCTGGGCATCCGCCGCGGCTGGTCCCGCAAGTCCCTGGAGACGGTGTCGACGTCCTCCCTCAAGCCCGTCGGCAACATCCTCCTGGTCGTCGGCGCGGGCGGAGTCTTCGGCGCCATCCTCAAGGCCAGCGGCGTCGCCCAGGCCCTCTCCGACACCTTCAACGACGTCGGCCTGCCGGTGCTCGTCCTGTCGTACCTGATCTCGCTGGTCCTGCGAGTGGCCCAGGGCTCCGCGACGGTCGCCATCGTCACCACGGCCGGCATCGTCGCCCCCCTCCTCACCGAGGGCGACCACTCCCAGGCCTTCATCGCCCTGGTCATCATGGCCATCTCGGCCGGCTCGATCTTCGCCTCACACGTCAACGACGGCGGCTTCTGGATCGTCGCCAAGTACTTCGGCATCACCGAGCGGGACACGTTGAAGACGTGGACCGTGCTGGAGAGTGTGCTGTCGGTGGCGGGGTTCGTGG